>NZ_CP058364.1:2237500-3708790 GCF_013391805.1 Galbibacter sp. BG1
CCATCCGCTAAGGTCCCCAAGTGTATACTAAGTTGAAAAAACGCGGTTTGATTGCTTAGACAGCTAGGATGTTGGCTTGGAAGCAGCCATTCATTTAAAGAGTGCGTAACAGCTCACTAGTCGAGCGATCGAGCATGGATAATAATCGGGCATAAGTATACCACCGAAGCGATGGATTTGTATGTAAATACGAGTGGTAGGGGAGCATTCCAAACTGGGCAGAAGGTGGACTGTGAGGTCTGCTGGACCGTTTGGAAAAGAAAATGTAGGCATAAGTAACGATAATGCGGGCGAGAAACCCGCACGCCGAAAAACCAAGGTTTCCTCAGCTATGCTAATCAGCTGAGGGTTAGTCAGGGCCTAACGCGAACCCGAAGGGGGCAGTGGATGGACAACAGGTTAATATTCCTGTACCTGCACATAGATAAAAGTGACGGAGGCGGAAAGTTGGTGCGTGCTGACGGAATAGCACGTTGAAGGGAGTGGCAACACCCCGATAGTACACTAAGGCTACGGCTGCGGTGATAATCCAGCGGACCGACTTCCAAGAAAAGCGATATGTGCAGCCTGTACCGCAAACCGACACAGGTGGTTGGGATGAGTATTCTAAGGCGCTCGAGAGATTCATGGCTAAGGAACTAGGCAAAATAGACCTGTAACTTCGGGAGAAAGGTCGCCCCGACGGTCAAACGTCGGGGCCGCAGTGAAAAGGTCCAGGCGACTGTTTATCAAAAACACAGGGCTCTGCTAAATCGAAAGATGATGTATAGGGCCTGACACCTGCCCGGTGCTGGAAGGTTAAGGGGAGATGTTACCCCGAGCAATCGGGGGAAGCATTGAACTGAAGCCCCAGTAAACGGCGGCCGTAACTATAACGGTCCTAAGGTAGCGAAATTCCTTGTCGGGTAAGTTCCGACCTGCACGAATGGTGTAACGATCTGGACACTGTCTCGGCCATGAGCTCGGTGAAATTGTAGTATCGGTGAAGATGCCGATTACCCGCTGTGGGACGAAAAGACCCCGTGCACCTTTACTATAGCTTCGTATTGACTTTGGATAAGTGATGTGTAGGATAGGTGGGAGACTTTGATCATGTATCGCCAGGTATGTGTGAGTCATTGTTGAAATACCACCCTTTACTTATTCGGAGCCTAACTTCTTTTTAGAAGGACAGTGCGTGGTGGGTAGTTTGACTGGGGTGGTCGCCTCCAAAAGAGTAACGGAGGCTTCTAAAGGTTCCCTCAGCACGCTTGGTAACCGTGCGTAGAGTGCAATGGCACAAGGGAGCTTGACTGAGAGACCTACAAGTCGATCAGGTACGAAAGTAGAGCATAGTGATCCGGTGGTTCCGCATGGAAGGGCCATCGCTCAAAGGATAAAAGGTACGCCGGGGATAACAGGCTGATCTCCCCAAGAGCTCACATCGACGGGGGGTTTGGCACCTCGATGTCGGCTCGTCACATCCTGGGGCTGGAGAAGGTCCCAAGGGTTGGGCTGTTCGCCCATTAAAGTGGCACGCGAGCTGGGTTCAGAACGTCGTGAGACAGTTCGGTCTCTATCTACAGTGGGCGTTAGAAATTTGAGTGGATCTGACTCTAGTACGAGAGGACCGAGTTGGACCAACCGCTGGTGTAGCTGTTGTCCCGCCAGGGGCATGGCAGCGTAGCTATGTTGGGAAGGGATAAGCGCTGAAAGCATATAAGCGCGAAACCCGCCACAAGATGAGATTTCTTTAAAGGGCCGTGGGAGACGACCACGTTGATAGGCTACAGGTGTAAAGGCAGTAATGTCACAGCCGAGTAGTACTAATAACCCGTAAGCTTATGTACAACAGTCCCCTTGCCTTTGCAAAGGGCAAGGGGGCGCAAACTCTTTTAAATTCTGTACGTTTTTTCTCAAATAGGTACTTTTCCAGTGTTTTTTTATCTCCATATGTTAACTTATTAAAGGCCCCACCTGACCTCCCCCAAGGGGAGGGACAAGGGGAACATTATCCCGCCCCCCTCCTTTGGAGGGGCCGGGGGAGGCTTTAAGATTTAAGGTGGTTATAGCGACGGGGCTCACCTCTTCCCATTCCGAACAGAGCAGTTAAGCCCGCCAGCGCCGATGGTACTACATCCTTGTGGGAGAGTAGGTCGCCGCCTTCTTTGCCTGCCAACGGCAGGTTTATACACAATCCCGACTTCCGGATGGAACGTCGGGATTTTTTTTTGCCCCTTCCCGAAAGTTACGGGGGCACACATGGTGCCCTTGGGCACGGCAACTGGCCACTATCTTTCCTATATCCAAAGGATTATTGAGTAATCCTAGTATATACAATACGGTTTTTAGAGTATTCTTAAAATCCTTTTCTTCTTCGAAATGGGATCGGGTAAAAATTAGTTAAGAATACGGTCATGCACTACTAAAGTGCGTTAATGAGGTAATCAGAAGGGAATCGTTCTAAATCTAAGCGATCTATAGGGTTATTTTTATTGTATATACAGATCAATTGTCTTGAAGCTTTTTTGTGTATAATTTCGAGTGTATATCATATGGTGCTTATCGAAGAGTTGCAAAAAAAAGAGTCCGACGCAAAACGCCGGACTCTCCCACACTTTAAAAATTAAATAAATTATTTAATCTCTTCTCGGCTTTCTATCGCCTCTATTATCTCTAGATCTATTATCCCTGTTTCCATCTCTTTCACGTGGTGGTCTTTCCTTATAACCTTCCGGTTTTGGTAAAATTGCTTTACGGGATACTTTTTCTTTTCTCGTTTTAGGGTCTATACCGAAATATTTAACCTCAAATACATCACCTAAGTTTACCACATCGGTAACATTGTCTGTACGTTCCCAAGCAAGTTCCGAGATATGTAATAAAACTTCGTTCCCCGGTGCTTCTGTATATTCTACAACGGCACCGAAATCTAGCATTTTAATTACTTTAACCTCGTACACTTCACCTTTTTCCGGCTTGAAAGTGATCGAGTCGATTTTGGCCAATACAGCTTCGATACCTTCGCTGCCAACTCCTAGAATTTCCACAATACCTTCCTCGGTAACAGGATCTTCATTGATAACAATTTCAGTATTTGTTTCTTTTTGAAGTTCTTGTATTACTTTTCCACCAGGACCAATTAAAGCACCTATAAATTCATTAGGAATACGTCTAGTAACCATTTTAGGTGAATGCTCTTTTACATCTTTGTTTGGAGCTGCAATGGTGTCTGTTAATTTTTCTAAGATATGTAAACGTCCTTCGCGAGCTTGTTTTAGTGCATTCACTAAAATCTCATAGCTCAAACCTTTTACCTTAATATCCATTTGGCAAGCAGTAATACCGTCTGCGGTACCTGTTACTTTAAAGTCCATATCTCCTAAATGATCTTCGTCACCTAAAATATCGGATAGAACTGCATATTTTCCAGAATCAGCGTCAGAAATTAATCCCATAGCGATACCAGAAACTGGTTTCTTTAATTGAACCCCAGCATCCATAAGGGCCATCGTTCCAGCACATACTGTAGCCATAGAAGAAGAACCGTTAGATTCCAACACCTCTGAAACCACACGAACCGTGTAAGGACAGTCGTCTGGAACCATACCTTTTAAAGCACGTTGAGCCAAATTCCCATGACCAACTTCACGACGGGAAGTACCACGAATTGGGCGTGCTTCCCCTGTTGAAAAAGGAGGGAAGTTGTAATGTAAATAGAAACGTTCTTCCCCTTCGAAAGATGGCATGTCTATTTGGTTGGCTTCCCGGCTGGTACCTAAGGTAACTGTAGCCAATGCTTGGGTTTCCCCACGTGTAAATATAGAAGATCCATGGGTGGATGGTAGGTAGTCTACTTCACACCAAATAGGTCTAATTTCATTTGTTTTACGGCCGTCTAATCTCAAACCTTCATTAAGCGTTAAATCTCTAACAGCTGCTTTTTCTGCTTTGCTGTAGTATTTGGATATTAGATCGCCAAATTCTTCTTGTTCCTCTTCAGAAAAGGAAGCAATTATTTCTTCTTTAATTTCTCCAAATGCGGCACCTCTTTCATGTTTTGAAGATCCAGCTTTTGCGACAGCATAAACTTTGTCGTAAGCCATTTTATGAACTTTTTCTTCTAAATCCTCATCTTCATTCTCAGGTTCGTATTCTCGAGTTTCTTTTTTACCAAACGCTTCAGCTAATTTTACTTGAGCAGCACATTGAACTTTAATGGCTTCGTGCGCAAACTTAATTGCCTCAGCCATTTCTTCTTCAGAAATCTCATCCATTTCACCCTCTACCATCATCACAGAATCTGCGGAAGCTCCAATCATCATATCGATGTCAGATTCCAATAACTGGGCTCTTGTTGGGTTGATGATAAATTCACCATTTACACGACCAACCCTTACTTCAGAAATAGCACATTCGAAAGGTAAGTCGGATAATTGAATAGCTGCAGATGCGGCTAATCCTGCCATGGCGTCTGGCATAACGTCTTCATCATGAGACATTAATTGAATCATCACCTGTGTTTCAGCGTGATAATCTTTTGGGAATAATGGACGTAATACACGGTCTACTAATCGCATGGTTAGTACTTCGCCGTCACTGGGTCTGGCTTCTCTTTTAAAGAACCCTCCAGGATATCTTCCGGCAGCGGCAAATTTTTCTCTGTAATCTACCGTTAATGGCAAAAAGTCTACATCAGATTGTTTGTAGTTGGAAACAACAGTACATAAAAGCATGCATTTTCCAGATTGTACCACAACACTTCCGTGTGCCTGTTTTGCTAGTTTCCCAGTTTCAAGAGTAATGGTTCTACCATCTCCCAAATCAATAATTTCTTGTTTTACTTCAGGAATCATAAAGTTTTTAATTTACCTGCAAATGCAGGGAGTTAAACAATGGGTTTCCGCGCATGGCGGAAGTAGTTGTGTTGTTGTTGCCCAATGAAAAACTATTAATTTTAAGCTTTTTTGTCCACCAAGTGGATCTGTATTTCAGAAACTTATAATGAAATAAGTAATTGATTTATTTATAAGTGCTAAAGGTAGTAATTATAGTTGTATCTGCGGTAAGAAATTAACTGTCAGATTGTTTTTAGGGGCGAGCCTTTTGGGAAGGGATGCTTAAAAACAAAAAAAAAGGGAGCAATTTGCTCCCTTATGTCTTACTTTCTTAATCCTAATTCTTTGATGATCGCACGATATCTTTCAATATCCTTCTTCTTCAAATAATCAAGTAGGCTTCTTCTTTTACCTACTAATCTAACTAGGGAACGCTCTGTGTTGAAATCTTTACGATTCTTTTTTAAGTGTCCTGTTAGGTGATCAATTCTGTGAGTGAACAATGCAATTTGTCCTTCTGCAGATCCGGTGTTGTTTTCGTCACCAGCATATTTTTTAAATATGTCTGCTTTTACTTCTTTAGCTAAATACATGCCAATATTATTTAAATGATTCTTATGTATTTGATAGGTTTTCTATCATCGGGCGCAAAGATAACAATTTTTTAGGATATTCTACGTTTTAGTACTATTATATTTGTACCCAATATAAACCTATTTATTAATAAATAAATTTAAATCTTATGAAATCAATTTGGAGAAATGCATTAATGATTTTAATACCCGCTACTACATTAATTGTTTCTTGTAATGATGATTCTAATAACGATGTAAACAACCCTCAAACGGAAGCCCTAAGTCCACAGGAGGTGAAAACAACCATGGAAGCTACTCAGCTTTCGGAAGATATTGATAATATCGTGAATGTGGTTTCCGGTTCTGGCTTGGAAGAAGGTGGCACAGCTAGCAAAAGTACGTTGGCCGCTAAAGGTTGGCTGCCAGAGTGTCTTACCGTTACTACCCAATCTACTAGCGATAGTTTTATGGCTACGTTAGATTTTGGTGAAGGTTGTGAAATGCCAGATGGTAAAATGTTGGCAGGGAAACTTATGATGAGTACCGCAAATAATGCCGACTCCACTTCTTTTATGAATAATTCTGAAGTAACTTTTGAAAACTTTATGGTAGATACTGTTACCGTAAACGGTACGAAATCTTTCGAAAATGTTTTTGAGGAAGGTCAAGATCCTAAGTCGATGGTTAACACCGATGTTACTTTTGCTTATCAAGACGAAACCACTTTGGATTATTCTTCGGAGCAGACCCGTGTTTGGGTGGAAGGTTATGACACCCAAGAATGGTTAAAAAGTGCTTTTGAAATTACTGGAACTGCCAGTTTAACAACACGTGATGGGGTAACCTATAACGCGGAAGCTACTACGCCATTGAGAGCGGAACTTTTTTGCTCATACTTGGTAAGTGGAGTTTTAAGAATTACCAGTGAAGACGCCATGGCCGATTTAGATTACGGTGATGGAGAATGTGATGACAAAGCCACTGTAACTGGACCTAATGGAAATTCAGTAGAAATAGTATTGGAGAAATAGTTTTTTCGATACTCTCAGAATATAAAAAATCCGTAAGGCGAAAGCTTTACGGATTTTTTTATAAATATGAACTACCAAAAGAGTTTACGCTCTAATAGGTTGGTTTTGTATGAGATCGATATATTGATTGATCTTGTTTTTTAAATCTCTTCTGTGGGTTATAAAATCTAAAAACCCGTGCTCCAGTAAAAATTCTGAAGTTTGGAAATTGTCTGGAAGATCTTTACCGGTAGCTTCTTTTACTACTCGAGGACCCGCAAAACCAATTAAAGCACCCGGTTCTGCAATATTTATATCCCCCAACATGGCATAAGATGCTGTAGTTCCCCCCGTTGTTGGATCGGTACATAAAGAAATATAAGGTATCCCAAGATCGGAAAGTTGCGCTAATTTGGCTGAAGTTTTAGCCAATTGCATTAAAGATAAGGCAGCTTCCATCATTCGGGCACCACCAGATTTGGAAATCATTAAAAATGGAATTTTCTTTTTAATGGAATAATCGATTGCCCTGGCTATTTTCTCACCAACAACACTTCCCATAGAACCACCAATAAATGCAAAATCCATGCTGGCGATTACAATATCTTTCCCTTTAGATTTTCCAACTGCCGTTCTAACCGCATCTTTTAGATTGGTTTTTTCTTGCGCTTGCTTTAATCTGTCAGAATATTTCTTGGTGTCAACAAAATTTAATGGGTCTTTAGATTCTAAGTTTGTATCTAACTCCTTAAACTTGTTATCATCGAATAAAATGGAGAAATATTCTTTACTACCAATTCGTACATGGTAATCGTCTTCTGGACTTACATAAAAGTTTTTAGCGAGTTCGTCGGTTTCTACAATTTTTCCCGTAGGGGATTTATACCAAAGTCCTTTAGGAGTGTCTTTTTTTTCTTCCGTAGAGGTTTGTATACCTTTTTCTTTTCTCTTGAACCAAGTCATATTCTTACTGTATTTAAAAGAACATCCTGAAGATTAAAGATAACCTTCAGGATGCATAATCAGTTTTTATAACGTATTTACATTATTAAGATCTTCAAAAGCCTTTTTAAGTCGGGTAACAAAAGTTTTTTCACCTTCTCTAACCCAAACTCTTGGATCGTAATGTTTTTTATTAGGGACATCTGCACCTTCTGGATTACCAATTTGAGATTTTAAGTAATCTGCCTTAGCATCCATATAATCTCTTATTCCTTCTAAATAAGCGTATTGAAGATCGGTATCGATATTCATTTTAATAACGCCGTAGCTAATTCCTTCCCTTATTTCTTCAACGGTAGAACCAGATCCTCCGTGGAAAACAAAATCGATGGAGTTATGCTCCAGTCCGTATTTTTCTGAAACGTACTCTTGAGAGTTTTTAAGAATTTTTGGAGTAAGCTTTACATTTCCAGGCTTGTAAACCCCATGTACATTTCCAAAAGCGGCAGCAATGGTAAATCTAGGAGAGATTTTAGAAAGCTCTTCGTAAGCATAAGCTACTTCTTCTGGTTGTGTATATAATTTTGAGTCGTCTACATCTGTATTATCAACTCCGTCTTCTTCACCACCTGTAATCCCTAATTCAATCTCTAAAGTCATATCCATTTTGCTCATGCGTGCAAGATATTCCTTACAGATTTCCATATTTTCTTCGATAGGTTCTTCCGAAAGGTCTATCATATGGGAGCTAAAAAGTGATTTTCCGTTTACTTTGTAGAACTCTTCACTGGCATCCAATAATCCATCGATCCAAGGCAATAGTTTTTTCGCACAATGATCGGTATGTAAAATTACAGGAACACCATATTTTTCTGCCAAGGCATGAACGTGCTTAGCGCCTGCAACTGCTCCCGCAATGGCCGCTTGTTGATTTTCATTGGAAAGTCCTTTTCCAGCATTAAACTGTGCGCCACCATTAGAAAACTGAATGATTACTGGAGCATTTAATTCTGCAGCGGTTTCTAAAACAGCGTTTATACTGCTGCTTCCAATTACGTTTACTGCAGGAAGTGCAAATCCTTTCTCTTTGGCATAGTTAAAGATATTTTGTACTTCATCTCCTGTGGCTACACCTGGTTTAATGTTATGACTCATAAAATTTAAGTTTCAAATTTATATTTAGTTGTTTTATATAATGCGTTTGCAAAAATAATAAATTTAGCTCGCTTAAAAAGGATAATTAATACCAATATTGTATACTGCGTTGCCAAAATTATAATCGGTGAACCACCTGTTCCCTTTTTCGTAAGACGGATCGTAGGTTTTAAAACCAATATCGAATCGCAGTACAAAGAAATTAAAATCGTACCGTAATCCAAATCCAGTTCCCAATGCCAATTCTTTCAGAGAGCTCAAGTCCTCAAAAACGGCTTCTTCCTCTTCCACATCATCCAGGAAATTCCAGATGTTACCAGCATCTGCAAACAAAGCGCCTTTAAAATCGCCTATTAGGTTAAATCTGTATTCTAGATTGAAGGCTATTTTTAAGTTTGCTTCGTTAAAATCGTTTACATCATCGGTTCTACCCGGACCCAAAGAGTAAGGTTGCCACGCCCTGTTATCGTTAGATCCTCCCGCAAAATAACTACGTATAAAAGGAATGTCGTCTGCATTTCCGTAAGGGATAGCAACCCCGAGAAAGCTTCTAAATGCGAGTACATCTTTTTTAGAAAGACGCCAATATTTAATATAATCCAATTCGGTTTTTACGTATTGCGAATATTGTACACCAAAAATGAGATTGTCGCCATCTTCGTTTTGCTCAAAATCCACCAAAGGTGCCAAAGCAGAAAGCAAATTTCCTGCAAGTTCTATTTTTCCTCTAAACTGAAAAAAATTGTTGTCATTAAAATTTCTTCTGTTGTTTTTAAAATATGTATAGTTCGTGGCAAATATTAAATTGTTGGAGGTTAGTCGCTCTTCACGGTTTTCCAAGCGGGAGACTTCATTAAAATCATCGGTGGAAGTGGAGATATTACCATCCAACACATCGTTGGTGAAGCCGGTAGTTCCTTCTGGGATTATTAAATTTCCATTGTCGTCATAATAATCTGGGTTGGCTTCTGGTTGGTAAGTGTTCGCAATATCGTTGAGATCTTCATAGCTATTATCATACACATTGTAATAGCGGTCGATATTTAAGTTCTTTACGTACTGTATATTTAAAAGCTCGAAGATATTTTTACGTTTGGTGGTAGGGCTCCAAGAATAACGTAAAACACCGTTAAACGTTTGCTTGTCTAAACCAATATTTTTTTGAAAAATGGTACCCACAGAAAACCGTGTCTGTGGCGCCATATATTTTGGTATAAATCCATTGGTGTTAAAAGGCAATAGAATCCTTGGAAAATTTAAACCGATGTCGCCACCAAATTCAGCCAAATTAAAAAAGCTGCTGCTCGTATTTTTAAAATCTGCAGAAGAGCCAATACTTCCCCTTAAAGCCAGATCCAGCGTTTCTGCCCCCCGGAAAATATTTCTACTCACCACCGAGGTGCTAAAGGCAATACCAATATCCTGAATATTTGAGTGCAATACATCAGAACTGAAGCCAAGTGAGAAACGCGGTCGAGGTGCCAAGTATACATTTGTATTCAACTGGTTGTCTGTGCTGTCTGCATATTGGTAGGTAATGTTGGGGTATTTAAAAATCTTAAGGTTGGTAATTTGTTTAGCTGTAAGTGCCCTTTCAGATTCTTTGTAAACATCACCTGGCAAAATAGCTATTACATCTGTTAAGGCATTCGGGCGGTATTTTAATTTGTCTTTGTAATATATTTTATAGCCATCGTATTCAATAAACTGTAGGGAGTCGGGATTTTGATTGAA
Organism: Galbibacter sp. BG1; assembly: GCF_013391805.1. Lineage (GTDB taxonomy): Bacteria > Bacteroidota > Bacteroidia > Flavobacteriales > Flavobacteriaceae > Galbibacter. The sequence goes on from NZ_CP058364.1 coordinate 2,247,734, forward strand.
GGAGTAATCAGCGTAAATATTAACATCTTTTATCCTGTGAACCTTGTATTCCTGTATGGGCAGGGAATCTTCATCTTCTTCGGAAATGCTTTCTATGGAAACCGTCACGGGCATTTTAAAATCTTCTCCCGATGTGGTGTCTCTTACAATATCGAAACTGATGGCATTGGGTTGGAATTTATAAATTCCCGAATTGATAAATAGACTGTTTAAACGATCTTTTTCAGCTTGAAAATTATCGAGATCGAATTGTTGGTTCTCCTTAATTATAGAAAAAGGCTTGTATTTTCTATAAATAGAGTCGATGTCTCTTGAAGAAATAACCGAATTTATAGAGTCTATGTAGTAAGCATTACCACGTTTTACGCGGTAAACCATTTCTGCTTTCTTTTCATCTTGATCGGTGGTGTCAATCTCGAAGGATACACTATTGTTAAAATAGCCTTTGGTATCGTAATACTGTTTTATACGATCTGCTGAAGCTTTGGACTTTACGGGATCTATAATGGTAGGGGCTTCCCCAGTGTTCATCAACCAATTATTGAAATTTATTTTATAGTCGGCAACTTGAACCAATTGCTTTTTGGAAATCATCCTTTCAAAAAAATTAATATCCTTTAAAGAAGAATCCAATTTTGCTACAAAAAAAGAATCGGGTTTGGGCCTGGCGAGGTTGTAGAGCGCCAAACGACCAATATTATTGGGTCTTTGGGTGATAAGCCCTTGAATTTTATCATCTTTAATTTTCGCACTGTCTACAAAAATAACGTTCTTGGTAAGAAGTAATTCCCCTTCTTTTACCCTTTTTGTGGCATTGCAGGAGCATATAAATAGTATTACAAAAAATAATACTGTTATTTTTACAAAAAAATGTCTCAAGGGGGTGCTAAATTAATTTTAACGTCAAAAATACATTATTTGAATGGTTAGCAAAAGCGAAATAAAACTTATAACGAGCTTGCATCAAAAAAAGTACCGAATGAAGCATGGTCTTTTTATGGCTGAAGGGGTTAAAGTGGTGGAAGAGTTACTTAGATCGGACTTTAAGCTTTACAAAATATACGCTACAGAAGAAAATTTAATGGAAGTTGATAGTAGTAAAGTAACCACGGTCTCCGAAGGTATCCTGAAAAAAATGAGCAGTTTAAAAACACCCAGTACTGTTTTAGCCGTTTTTTATATAAAACCGCCTAAGAAGGTTGCCGAAAGCAAATTGGTATTGGCTTTAGATGACATTAGGGATCCCGGAAATTTAGGAACTATTATCCGGCTTTGCGATTGGTTTGGAATTAATTCTTTAGTGTGCAGCAATAACACGGTAGATTGCTACAATCCTAAAGTAGTGCAGGCCACCATGGGTTCGTTAACTAGGGTTAATATAGTTTATACCGATCTAAAAGCTTTTTTGGTAGATTCTACCTTACCAAAATATGCAGCTACTAAGGATGGAAGCGATGTTTACAGTAGTACGTTGCCCAAAGAGGCTATATTGGTGATGGGTAATGAGGCCAATGGCTTGTCGGAAGAAATTCTTTCCGTTATAAAAAATACTGTAAGTATACCGCGCTTTGGAGCCATTCAAGCCACGGAAAGTTTAAATGTTGCCACGGCAACAGCCATTCTTTTGAGCGAGTTTAAACGTAGGTAATCCAAAAAGATGTGCTAGCTGGAATACGGTTATTCAAAAGTAAAATTAATAAAGACTGCCCGGGAATACATTCCGTCAATATTCGAAGTCCACGGACTGTTCGGGTTGTTGTCTTGCACTAATTCATCCGATAAGGCAAAAACGCCTCTAATGGAAGGTGAAAATTTAAAATAGTACAAGTAGAAATCTATTCCGAAGCCAACTTCATAATAATAGGTGTTTTTCTTCATTCTAAAAGTTCCCGTGCTATTATCTTCGGCATTGTCTTGATTACTGCTTAAATTTAATGATGTTGAAACACCCCCAACAACATAAGGTTTAAAATTCCCCAGGCGTTTGGTGCTTGCTTTGAGCAAAAGCGGAACGTGTATGTAGGTGGATTTTACTTCCCTTAAATAATCGCGCTCATCTGAAAATCCTGGAAAACCTAAATCACGTTGGGTGTAGTAAAGGCCCGGTTCCAGACGAATGTCGAAATAATCGTTGATACGAAGCTCCCCGATGAGCCCCACATTAAATCCTAAATTTTTAGCTGTTAAAACATCTGTTTTATTTTGGGAAGGGTCGTATTCATTATAATCAAACTTAAAACCGTATTGATTGAATCCCAAGAAATATCCCCAATTTAGACGTTTTTTATCTTCGTTTTCCAAGTTTAAAATAGGATCCTCTTTAAACTGAGAAAAAAGCGTCTGGGAGCAAGACAGCAAAAACATTGCTAAAAAGAATATTTTTTTCATTTTACAGGTTAAGTTAGTCAAGGTTATTTTATTTATATGCTTCATAGATGGTAGCCACTCCAAAAGTTTGTGGCCTATCCTGTACATTAGTAAACCCAATTTTACGCAAAATATTGTTGAAATCTTCACCAAAAGGAAAAACTGAAGCAGATTTCGATAAATAAGCATAAGCGGAACGGTCTTTGGAAAATAATTTTCCAATAAGCGGCATAATTGCTCTGGTGTAAATATTGTAACCTTGTTTATAAGGAGGCTTGGTAGGTACAGAAGTTTCCAAAACCACAAAAACCCCATCTTTTTTTAGCACTCTTAAAATTTCTGAAAGTCCTTTTTCGAGGTTTTCGAAATTACGAACACCAAAAGCTACGGTAATGGCATCAAAAGAATTGTCTTCAAAAGGGAGGGCTTCACTATCGCCAATGACCATTTCGATTTTATCGTTAAGTTTTTTTTGAGAAATCTTTTCTTTACCCACTTCAAGCATTCCCGGGGAAATGTCGAGTCCTATAATTTTTTCGGCAGTTGTTTTCAAGGCCATGTTAATAGCCAGGTCCCCAGTTCCGGTAGCAATATCCAAAACGTTTTTTGGTTTGGTATTGTTTACCATGGCCACCACTTTTTCCCTCCACTTAACATCTATGCCAAAAGAAATTACCCTGTTGAGACCATCGTATTTCCCAGAAATGGTGTCAAACATTTGGGTTACCTGTTCTTTTTTCCCTAATTCTGAGTTTTCATAAGGGGTTATTTTCTTCTCCATCTGCAAAATTTTGGTAAATATACTACTTAGATTTTATCTAGTCGAGTCAAATTTTATAAAGGCTTGATAATCTTCATATGTAATTATATTTACTCTATATTTGTATCTTAAAAGTCTACAAATAGTCAATGAAAATAATTATTGCAGGAGCTGGAGAAGTAGGTTTTCATTTAGCAAAACTCTTGTCTTACGAATCACAAGATATAACGCTAATTGATAATGATAGGGATAGCTTAAACCATGCAGACACACATTTAGATATAAAAGTTTTAAAAGGGGATGCTACCTCGGTTTCAGTTTTAAAGGAAGCCCGTGTAGATACCTCCGATTTGGTTATTGGGGTCACGGCTTCAGAAACCACTAACCTTACTTTGTGTTTGCTGGCAAAACAATTGGGCTGCAAGCGTACCATTGCCCGTATTTCAAATACGGAATTCATTCACAACAAAGAGGAAATTCAATTTGATAAACTGGGGATAGATGAGCTAATTTCACCTGAAAAGTTGGCTTCGGAAGAGATTCAGTTACTTTTGGATCAATCTGCTTTTAACGATAGCTACGAGTTTGAAGATGGTGCACTTATTATGGTGGGGACCTCTTTGCAACGAACCGCCCCTTTTATCGGTAAATCGGTACAGGAAGCGGCAAATATTTTTCCTGAATTACATTTTGTACCCATTGCCATACAGCGTTTTGGAACGCAGTATACATTGATTCCCCGTGGAGATACCGTTTTTAAGGAAGGCGACCAAGCCTATTTTGTAACCTTAAAAGAGGGGGTGGACGAATTGTATAAACTCACCGGAAAGACCAGGGAAGAGATTAAAAATGTGATGATTCTGGGGGGTAGTAAGATTGGATATAAAACGGCACGCGATCTTTGCAGTAGCAAATTTCGGGTGAAACTTATAGAAAAGGATAAAAGTAAGGCCTTCGATTTAGCTGATGAGTTACCAAATGCCTTGATTATAAATGGAGATGGTAGAAATGTAGATCTTCTCGAAGAGGAAGATATTAATGAGATGGATGCATTTATTGCGGTTACAGGAAATTCTGAAACTAACATCATGTCCTGTCTAATGGCAAAATCCAAGAATATTAAAAAAACCATTGCCTTGGTTGAGAATATGGATTACTTTCAACTTTCTCAATCTATTGGAATAGACACTCTTATTAACAAAAAGCTTTTAGCTGCAAACAATATCTTTAGGCATATAAGAAAAGGGGAAGTGGTGGCGCTTACTAAGCTTAACAATCTCAATGCCGAAATGTTGGAGTTTATTGTAAAGCCAACGTCTGCCGTTACCGGAAAAATTATCAAGGATCTCGATTTTCCAAGGTCTGCAATAATCGGCGGGGTTATTAGAAATGGAGAAGGAGTAATTGCTTTAGGGGATTTCGAGATTAAAGCGGGGGATAGAGTGGTTGTATGTTGCTTGCCAAGATCTATTTCACGGGTAGAAAAGCTGTTTCTATGATTTTATCCAAAAGGCTGAACACAAAAATCATTTTTCATTTTATGGGACTGCTGTTGCTCTGCAATGGTGGATTTATGATTTTGTCTGCTGTAATTAGTGGTTTGTACCGGGACGGAGCTACCATGGAAATTAGTTTTGCCGGAATGACGACCGTTCTGCTGGGTATACTTTTAATGTATACCACCAAAAACCATAAAAAGGAAATTAAAAAACGCGAAGGGTATATGATTGTAACCTTCGGATGGGTTTTTATGACCCTTTCTGGGATGTTACCTTATTTATTTACCGGAGCAATCCCATCTGTTACCAATGCTTTTTTTGAAACGATGAGTGGTTATACCACAACCGGTGCCTCAATTTTAAATGACATAGAAGTGCTTCCCAAAGGAATTTTATTTTGGCGGAGTACCACACACTGGATAGGAGGAATGGGGATAATTGTATTAGCAATTGCCATCTTGCCTTTGCTGGGAATAGGGGGGATGCAGCTATTTGCTGCGGAAGCACCTGGGCCCAGTGCAGATAAACTTCACCCTAGGATTACGGATACTGCTAAACGGCTGTGGTTTATTTATGTGGGTTACACGGTAGCAGAAATACTTTTGCTTAAAATTGCTGGAATGGATTTATTCGATGCCATGAACCATGCCATGGCTACCCTTTCTACAGGAGGGTTCTCCACAAAAAACGCGAGTCTTGCCTATTGGAACGACAATCCTTTTATACAATACATTGTAATTTTCTTTATGTTCGTAGCAGGGGCAAATTTTGTGCTGAGCTACTTTGCATTCAAAGGGAAAGTTCAAAAAATTATTAATGATTACGAGTTTAGATTTTATGGCCTCTTGGTTGTTTGCGTTACTATAGTGGCGGCATTGGTGATTTATTTTAAGGCCAATGTTCCCATCAGCGAATACCACCCGATGGTATTGGGGGAGTGGGAAAGTGCTTTTAGGCACGCCCTGTTTCAAGTGGTTTCCGTAATTACTACTACTGGATTTGTGACTGCCGATTTTACCAGCTGGACACCTTTTCTTACCATCGTTTTTTTCGGGTTAATGTTTGTGGGAGGCTCTGCCGGATCTACGGCCGGCGGTGTAAAAGTGGTTAGGCATTTGCTAATGATCAAGAATGGGATTTTAGAATTTAAACGAACTTTGCACCCAAGCGCTATTATCCCTGTGCGGTATAACGGTAAAACTGTTCCCGAAAATATTATTTACAACATTCTAGGGTTTTTTATTATCTATATGTTGTTATTTATTACGGGAGCGGTAGTTTTAGGCTTTTTAGGTTTAGATTTTGAGTCGGCTATCGGGGGTTCGGCATCTTCGCTGGGAAATATTGGTCCGGCGCTAGGATCCCTTCATCCACTCACAAATTTCGATTCGTTACCGATTCTTGGTAAATGGTGGTGTTCTTTTTTAATGCTTTTAGGAAGATTGGAGCTTTTTACTGTTTTAATACTGTTTTCGCCTTTCTTTTGGAAGCGCACTTAATAGCAATTGGATACGGAAAATTATAAAAAGGGGATTTTTCCCCTTACACAACCCAAAGAGATTTTTCATCTTTGAAGTAATCAATGTCGTTCTAGATATTGGTTAATTTGAGGGAAATTAAGTTAAAAAAAATGCGAAGTGAAAACTTCGCATTTTTTGATTTTATTGGTAGATTTTTCCCTTGTCTTAAGAAAGAACTTCTTTTATTCTTTTAATAGCTTCTTTTAATTCAGCTTCCGAAGCCGCATAAGATATTCTTATACAGTTAGGGTTTCCAAAAGCTTCGCCTGTTACGGTTGCTACATTTGCTTCCTCCAACAGCAACAATGAAAAGTCTGAAGCATTTTCAATTTTCTTTCCTTTAATAGTCTTTCCGAAGAAACTGGAAATATTTGGAAAAACGTAAAAAGCTCCTTCTGGAACGTTCAACTGAAAGCCATCAATCTCACCGAGCAATCCAAGAACAAGGTCTCTTCTCTCATGAAATTTATCAATCATAAATTTAATTTTTTCCACAGGGGCTTCCAGAGCCGTTATGGTAGCCCTTTGCGCAATACAATTAGCACCGCTGGTAATTTGACCTTGCATCTTATTGCAGGCTCTAGCAATCCATTCTGGAGCACCTATGTATCCAATTCTCCAACCTGTCATGGCAAATGCTTTAGAAACACCATTTACGGTTACTGTTCTATCGTACATCCCTTCAATTGTAGCAATACTGGTATGGCCTTCCCCAAAATTGATATGCTCGTAAATTTCGTCGGATACAATAATAATATTAGGGTGTTTTCTAAGAACAGCAGCCAACGACTCCAATTCTTCTTTGCTATAAACAGATCCACTTGGGTTGCAAGGAGAGCTGTACCAAATCATCTTTGTTTTTGGGGTGATAGCCGCTTCCAATTGTTCGGCTGTCATTTTAAAATCATTTTCAATAGAAGTTTGTACTTCTACCGGAACACCTTCTGCAATTTTTACAATATCAGAGTAACTTACCCAATACGGAGCAGGTAAAATAACTTCGTCTCCAGGGTTTATTACCGCTAGGGCAACATTAGCCAAAGACTGTTTTGCGCCTGTAGATACAACAATTTGGTTGGGAGTATAAGTTAAACCGTTATCTCTTTTAAATTTATTGATAACTGCTTGCTTTAAATCGGCATAACCATCTACGGGAGAGTAGCTGTTGTAATTTTGGTCGATAGCCTCTTTTGCGGCATCTTTAATGAAATCTGGTGTGTTAAAATCGGGTTCTCCTAAACTTAAGCCTATAATATCTTTCCCTTCGGCTCTTAATTCTCTTGCTTTAGCTGCCATGGCAAGCGTTGCAGAAGTTGCCATGTTTAAAACTCTTTCCGATAATTGTTGTGTCATAAATTGAAAATGTGTTTAATTGTAAACATAGTTAGGTTTTTCACCTAATGCTTTTAAGTGTTTAAAATGCGAAATTATAGCTTTTCTCGTAGTTTCATACTCGTAATACGGTAAATTAAACTCATTCGCAGTTTCTCTAACAATTTTAGCAATATTTGTGTAATGAATATGGCTGATATTTGGAAAAATATGATGTTCAACTTGGTGATTTAAACCGCCAGTAAACCAATTTACAATTCTGTTTTTTGTAGAGAAATTTGTGGTGGTAAACAGCTGATGTATGGCCCAGGTGTTTTTTACGGTTCCTGTTTGGTCTGGTAAAACGGTATTCGCATCTTCAACAATATGCGCTAATTGAAATACCATGCTCAAAATAAGGCCAGCAGTATAATGCATCACAAAAAAGCCTATTAAAACCTTCCACCAGGCTACATCTACAAAAAACAAGGGAATAACAATCCAAATGGTCACGTAGATTAATTTGGTAATTATCAATACACTCCATTCCTTAGTTGGATTCGGGAATTTACCGTAAGAAAGTTTTCTTTTCAAATACTTTCTCATTTGTTTAAAATCGGTTGTAATAGCCCAATTTATGGTTAGAAGTCCATATAAAAATATAGAATAAAAATGTTGAAATTTGTGGAAACGTCTCCATTTGGAATGTTCACTAAACCTAATAATTCTTCCAGCATCCAAATCTTCATCATGTCCAGGGATATTAGTATAAGTATGGTGAAGTACGTTATGTTGTACTTTCCAATTGTAAACATTCCCCGCAAGGATGTACATACTGCCACCCATTATTTGGTTGATCCATTTTTTTGAAGAGTAAGAGCCGTGATTACCATCGTGCATTACATTCATTCCAACCCCGGCCATACCAACACCAATCACCACTGTTAAAAGCAATTGTAACCATTGGTTCATGTTGATGGTTAAAATAAGAAAATATGGTGTTAGGAAAATGGCAAACATAACCGCCGTTTTAAGATAGAGTTTCCAATTCCCTGTTTTTTTAATTTTATTCTCTTTAAAGTAATCGTTAACCCTAGAGTTAAGGGTTTTAAAGAATTTTGCCGGATCTTTCCGGGAAAATCGAATCGTTTTAGTCGTTTTCATAAGTTCTAATCATTGAAATTCCAACCACATTGAATTTTGAGGAATTGTAAGTAGACAAAAATATAAATAATTAAATCTATAACGTTGTAAAAAGTTTAAAAGTACAGGTTTAAATGTCTATTTTTGTCAAAATTTTAAGAAAGCATGTCAGTCGCCCTTATTGAAAAATATTTTCCCACCCTCACAGAACATCAAAAAAAACAATTTTCCCAACTGGGAGAGTTGTATAAAGATTGGAATAGTAAGATTAATGTGATCAGTAGAAAAGATATCGATGAGCTGTACACAAGACACGTGCTTCATTCTTTGGGGATTGCAAAAGTACAGCCTTTTAAACCAGGATCTGCTATTTTGGATGTTGGGACGGGAGGTGGTTTTCCGGGAATTCCTTTAGCAATCTTATTCCCTGAGTCCAATTTTTATTTAATTGATGCTATTGGTAAAAAAATAAAAGTGGTGAATGAAGTAGCAACATCACTTAACCTTAAAAACGTTACGGCAGAGCAAGTAAGGGCGGAAAAGGTAAAACAGAAATTTGATTTTATTGTAAGCCGAGCAGTTACCAACATGCCAGATTTTGTAAAATGGGTAAAGGGTAAAGTTAAAAAGGACTCTAAGCACGAGCTGAAAAATGGAATCCTATATTTAAAAGGAGGAGACCTATCGGAAGAGTTGGCCGTATATAAAACAGCTCAACTTTTCGATCTCACATCTATTTTTGAAGAAGACTTTTTCGAAACTAAAAAAGTTGTTTATCTGCCCTTAAAATACACAGGTAAATAGGGTTATATTTTAAGCATCGAATTGTAAGTATAGCGCCAACTGCTAAGAAAATGTTTTAAATAAGACATTTTCTCCGATACAAAGGCACGTTTACTTTTCTTATTCCTCAATTTATTCTCAAACTTCTGAATCTTCTCTAGTAAAGCTTCTTTATTTCGCGCAATAAATACACGCTCTATTTCTGTTTTAGTGCTATTGGTATCGCTGGAAGTATCAATTATGGAATATTTAATACTTAAAATACATCTGTTATTTTCTTCTTTCATCATCATTGTCTTTATCAGATTTCTTTCAAATATACTAAAATTTACATTAAATATACAATTACATAACATTAAGTTAACATTGAAAAGTGGTTTTTGAGGCGTAAAGCTTAGTGTAGCTGCAAAAAAAAAGCCTTTGAAAATGAAGTCTCAAAGGCTTTGGATATTAGAATTTACAGGAAATTACTCCCCTAAAAATGGATATCTATAATCAGTAGGACTTACAAAAGTCTCCTTGATCAATCGTGGAGATACCCAACGAAGTAAGTTTTGAGCAGAACCGGCTTTATCATTAGTTCCGGAATTTCTTGCTCCACCAAATGGTTGTTGCCCAACAACAGCTCCTGTTGGCTTGTCGTTAATATAGAAGTTACCCGCACAATTCTGTAATGCCTTGGTAGCTTCATCTATAGTATATCTATCAGCAGAAAAAACAGCTCCTGTTAATCCGTATTCTGATGTGCCATCTACAAGCTTTAACGTTTCGCTCCATTTTTCATCTTCATAGATATAAACGGTAACCACAGGTCCAAACAATTCTGTAGTCATTGTTTTGTATTTAGGGTCGGTGGTAACGATAACCGTTGGGTTAACAAAGTAACCTTTGGACTTATCGTAAGTTCCGCCGCAAAATATTTCAGCTTCTTTGTCTTCTTTTGCTTGGTCGATGTAGCTCGCCAATTTATCGAAAGAACCTTCATGGATCACTGCAGTGATAAAGTTTTCCATATTGTTTGGAGGTCCAATTTTAAACGACTCTACATCTTCTTTTACGAAATCCAAAATTTCATTGGCAATCGATTTTGGAAGGTAAATACGGGAAGCCGCACTACATTTTTGACCCTGAAACTCGAATGCACCCCTTGTAATGGCCGTAGCTACCTGTTTTGGGTTGGAAGAAGGGTGAGCGATTATAAAATCTTTACCACCTGTTTCCCCCACAATTCTAGGATAGGTTTTATAGATATTAATGTTATCTCCAATTTTCTTCCAAATACCTTTAAATACCTTGGTAGAACCTGTAAAGTGAATACCGGCAAAGTCTGGGCTAGCAAGCACAGTATCGGTAATCATTTCTGGGTCTCCATAAACAACGTTAATAACGCCATCCGGAAGTCCTGCTTCTTTAAAAATATCTACAATTACCTTAGCGGAATAAATTTGACTGTCGCTAGGTTTCCAAACCACAACATTCCCCATTAATGCTGCGCTGCTAGGTAAGTTCCCTGCTATAGCCGTAAAGTTGAATGGTGTTACAGCATATACAAATCCTTCCAAAGGTCTGTATTCAACACGGTTCCAAATACCCTCGTCGGACTCTGGCTGGTCGTCATAGATTTTAGACATGTACTCAATATTAAACTTTAAGAAGTCTATGAGTTCGCATGCCGAATCGATTTCAGCTTGGTGGATATTTTTAGATTGTGCCATCATCGTAGCAGCATTTATCTTATCCCTGTAAGGCCCAGCGATTAAATCGGCAGCTTTTAAAAATACTGCTGCGCGCTGTTCCCATGTTAAATTAGCCCATTTTTCCCTAGCTTCTAGATTGCTGGCAATGGCTTTTTCAATATGAGATTTTTCTGCTAAATGATACTCACCTATTATGTGTTTGTGGTCGTGTGGAGGCGATAGAGGCTTTGTATTGCCTGTTTTAATCTCCTCACTTCCTATGTAAAGCGGAATTTCAACTTTACTGTTGTAAAATTCGTCATACTGTTTTAATACTGTTTCTCTTTCTTTAGAACCAGGTGCGTAAGATCTCACTGGCTCGTTTATTGCCGTAGGAACATGAAAAAAACCTTTCCCCATACTAATTTTATTTTTTCATTAATAATTCTTTCAAAGATACTAAATGAAAAAAGGTTTAAAAAGTAAAATCATGTTAAAGGTTGCCCTCTTAGTTTAAGGCAAAAGGCGCGTGAAATTTAAAGGTTGGTATCATTACCCGAAACCTTCTTGTGGAAGTGAAATTAACCATATTGAAATGCCCTCTCATTGCTCCAATAGGTGAAGTTAAAAGGCATCCAGAGGAATAGGTGTGCGATTCTCCAGGTTTTAAAACCGGCTTTTTCCCTATAACACCTTCGCCATCCACAATTTCAATATCATTTAAAGAATCGAAAATTTGCCAATGTCTGGAAGTTAATTGAACCGAATCTTTACTTTGGTTTTCTATGGTTATTCGGTAACCAAACGCAAAATGAATCTTGTAGTTCTTGAGGAAAGTGCCCTCAAAACTAGTTTTAACAGAAATCTTAATGCCTTTGGTAATTTGTGTAATCATAAATTTAATAGGTGAAAATGCCAATAGCAATAACCAAAATAGTCGATACGATAGCTAAAATAAGGAAAATACTGTTAACATAGATAAATTTAACAATTGTTTTCCATCTGTTCTCCTTGTAAAACCCTCTCATTGATTTATATAGATAAATAAAGAAGGCAACGATGGCCACTAAATGAAGGTCTATTTTAAATAACCATTTAGCTATAAGAACACAAATTAATAGGAGTGTAAAAAACGTTTGTGTATGAAAGCTGAAGATTAAATGATCGATATAATGATATTTTTTAAAGGAATAGATGAGCCAGATAAATATTGAAAATACAGGGAGATAGAAAAAGATAATGAATGGAAGTTTTGCAATTAAACTCGCTGCAAAAAGATGCGGATTTATATAGATTCGGTAAGAGTTTTTTGCTAAGTTGAAAGCCACATGATTCTCTATGGATGGTTCTATCCCTAATTTTTCAACTGCTTCTTTGTAATTTTTGTATTTGTCCAACTGAAAATCTTCATAGAAATATTCTGTTTTATCGGTAAATCTGTTGATGAGCAATTTGTTATCTGCTTTCTCAAAGAATTCTCTTGGAGAATTTAAAGTATTTACATCTCTTGTCGGTTGATATTTTAAAATTAAAGAGTCAACTACTATTTTGTCCTCTGAAGAAATGCCTGTTCGGTTTAATTTGAGCAAAATATTTTCAATGTATACGCTATCATTGGCCAAACCCTGGGCTACAGAATTTTCGTTCCCCAATTCGCTTCCGTAGCTAACCATCAAAAAATAAAGTATGGTGACACTTAGAAAAAAGCGAAACGGATTGGTGTAAGTGGCTCTTTTTCCCTTAACATATTCCGTAGTAATCCTTCCTGGTCTTAAAACTAGGGCAGTTAAGGTTTTTCGCAGTTTGGAATCGTAAGAAAATAAACTGGAAAAAAATTCTTCCAGCATATCAAAAATGGTTGGCTTTTTGGTGCTATTGAGTTGTCCGCAATATGGGCAATATACATCCGTTTTATCAAGAGGTAATTCACAATTAAGGCACTTAGTGCCGCGATATTTTTTGGATGTACGATCGCTTTTAATCATAAGTTGGTCGCTTAGTTGGAAATGTTTACCGAAGATGTACTTCCCACACCAATGACGCTATCGTAATTTTCGCCAAATTCCCGGTAATAAACTAGGATAGTGTAGTTATTTTCCGTCTCCCAATGGCTCCCGCTAATAAAATTTAGGTCGATAGTGCCATCTTCTCTAAGCTTCACAAATTTATAATTATAAAAACCTTGTTTTAAAAGAATGGCCGCATCTAAAGTTTTTGTTTTTGAATTGAGCTTCAGTAAATTCTCTTCCGTTAAAGCATAATTGTTAAATTTTCCGTAGACATATATTTTATCGAGACCAATGGTATTGTCGTATTCCAAACTAAATCTTATAAATGAATAATCTGCTTCCCGATTCGGGTTTTGATCGGTTCCGTCGATGGTACGAATGTAAAAATCCCCATTAATATCTGGATTATAAGTGTATTCATCATTTTTTCTAATTCGGTTGGTGAATAGGTAATGGTTGTATCTGTTAGTAAGATTTACCCTTGCTACGCTATTGTTTGAAACCCTTATTTCTTTGGTGTCAAACCAAAAATATTCGTTCCCACCCTCAAAAGACGTTTCTTTATTGTATTTATAAATAAGTTGCCTTCCAGATATAAATTGGGGTTTTATTCCCATAATCATTCTGTCGAAATTGCTGTTTTGCATAATGGCAACCTTGACTTCCTGCTGGGGGTTTACAAGTTCATAATCGGGTGCATTGATTACAAATTCCAATCGCTGCATCTTGCTAATGTTATTAAAATCCCTCGAGGTTTTTGGGGTGATGCCTACAGAAACGGCATCTTTGTAAATTATGAATCTTCGGGAAAAAATGACTTTGCCAGCGTTGTCGGTAATTTTTAAAATATAGTTTCCTGTAACTCTAAAGTTGGTCTGCTGGTTGGGTAGGGTTAAAGTGTAGTTGGTGTATGGTTGAATAGTGGCAAGGGAATTTTCGTATGTTATGATACGCTGATCGTCGATGCCCTGTAAAAATTGGGATTTTAAAAGTATGGAAGGTGTCCAGTCGTAATTACAGTGTTCAATGCTGTAGTAATAATCTTTTTCATCGGCATACAGATCGTCGAAGGTAAGGGTGAATTTTTCGCCTCTTCGGACGATGGGAAATTGATCTCCTTCATTGGAAGATTTAAATACTACCGATTTAATATTTTCAGGAGGATTTATCTCTTTCTGAATTTGCGAAAAACAGAGATTCCCAATAAAAAAAACGACAGCGAAAACCTTGTAGTTTAGTTTCATTTATCAAAAAAATTTGCGCTAAAGATAATCAAAATACACAACGGCTGTGTAAGACGGGAATTGTATTTAAAAATATAGGTTTTTATTGTGTGAACTCTTTTTTAATTATTAAATTTGCACGAATTTTTGAGTTAACTAATTTCATTAGATAGATAGCATGTCAAACGACATTAAGATTAGAAAAGGCTTAGATATTAAGCTAAAAGGTGAAGCAGAAAAACTAGTTTCTGATGCGCCAAGATCTAAAAACTTCGCTATTAAGCCTACCGATTTTCATGGGGTAACACCTAAAATGACAATCAAGGAAGGTGAGTCTGTAAAAGCCGGAGATATTATTTTTTATTCAAAGTACAGCGATCAAGTGAAGTTTGCTTCACCAGTGAGTGGTACTTTAAAAGAGATAAGGCGAGGTGCCAAGCGAAGAATTTTAGAAGTTGTTATTGAAGCTGATTCAGCCGATACTTACAAAGAATTTGGTAAAAAAGATGTAGGTGCTATGTCTGCAGATGAGGTAAAGCAACATTTGCTGGAAAGCGGATGCTGGCCTTTTATAAAGCAGCGCCCTTACGATATAGTAGCCAATCCTGAAGATGCGCCAAAAGCAATCTTTATTTCTGGACTTGCAACTGCGCCACTGGCAGCAGATGTTGAATTTTTACTTGGGAAAAGAAAGGAAGAATTTCAGTTGGGTATCGATGCAATTTCGAAACTAACTGAAGGAAAAACGCATCTTTCAGTAGATAAAAGTTCAGCTTCTTTCTTTAATGATGTAAAAGGATTTCAGTTGCACAAAGTATCTGGGCCGCATCCGGCAGGAAATGTAGGGGTGCAAATCCATCATATCGACCCTATCAATTCTGGGGAGCGTGTGTGGGTTGTAAACCCGGAAGATGTTGCAATTATCGGTTCTTTCTTTAAAACCGGGAAGCTCGATCTTACACGTACAGTTGCCGTAGTGGGTACAGAAGCACCAAAAGCGCAGTACTACAGGTTTAAAATAGGATCTAATGTAAAAGATATATTAGGGCAGTTGCCAGCGAATGTTAGGATTATTAGTGGCGATGTTCTTACAGGGGACAAAGTGGCTAACGATGGTTATGTTGGTTTTTACCACAACACTATCTCTTTAATTCCAGAAGGTAATGATTATAGAATGTTTGGTTGGTTGCCTTTTAAAGACAACAACATACCAAGTATGTCCCGTACTTCACTTTCTTGGTTGTTTCCAAATAAAAGGTATAAAGTAGATACCAATTTAAATGGAGAAGAGCGTGCTTTGGTAGTAACTGGAGAGATGGAAAAAGTAATGCCTATGGATATTTATCCAATGCAGTTGTTAAAAGAATGTATGGCATCTAATATAGAGAAGATGGAGAATTTAGGGATTTACGAAGTAGCCCCCGAAGATTTTGCATTGGTAGATTATGTAAACACATCGAAGTTGGAAGCGCAAGCTATTATACGAGAAGCTTTGGATGTGATGATAAAAGAAGTTGGTTAATAAAACCTAAGATATGGACGCTTTAAGAAAAAAGTTAGATCAACTAAAAAAGCCTTTTAATAAAGGTGAGAAGTGGGAGAAATTTGCTCCTGCAATTAATGCATTCGATACCTTTTTGTATGTGCCAAATCATACAACAAAAGAAGGAGCACACATTCGAGATGCAGTAGATTTAAAAAGAACAATGATTACCGTTGTGTTGGCGTTACTTCCCGCGTTATTCTACGGAATTTACAATGCAGGATACCAACATTTTTCTCAGCTTGGGGAAGCATTTACTTTTTGGGATGCTTTTGCTCACGGAGCTTGGAAAATCATTCCAATGGTGGTGGTTTCCTATGCAGTAGGACTTGGGATTGAGTTTGTATTTGCTATTTATAGGGGTCATGAGGTGAATGAAGGTTATTTGGTAACCGGACTTTTAATCCCGATGATCATGCCCGTAGATATGCCACTTTGGATGGTTGCAGTATCGGTAGCTTTTGCCGTTTTAATCGGGAAAGAAGCTTTTGGTGGTACAGGAATGAATATTTTAAACCCAGCGCTTACAGCTCGGGCTTTTGCTTTCTTTGCATATCCAACATTTATGTCGGGTAACAAAGTATGGGTTTCAGAAGCTTCGAATGTAGATGCTATTTCTGGGGAAACTATTTTAGGAACCCTTGCTGCTGGTAAAGATGTGGCTTACAATTCTTGGTCGATGTTCTCTGGGGCTATACCAGGGTCTATTGCAGAAACGTCTACTTTACTGATTTTGGTAGGAGCTGCTGTTCTTATCTTAACTGGTGTAGGTAGCTGGAGAATTATTTTAGGAGGTGCCATTGGGGCTGCTTTTATGGGATTTTTATTCAATCTTTGGAGCGCCAACGAATTAATGGCTTTTCCATGGTACCAACAATTAATTGTAGGTGGATTTGCATTCGGACTTGTTTTTATGGCAACCGACCCTGTGTCGGCAGCGCAAACGCTTAAAGGAAAATGGATCTACGGAATCTTAATCGGAATCTTCAGTATAATGATTCGTGTGTTCAATCCGGCATATCCAGAAGGTGTTATGTTGGCCATTCTTTTAATGAATGTTTTTGCACCAACAATCGATCACTACGTGATTCAATCTAGTGTAAAAAGAAGAAAGAAACGTTTATCTACCGTAGCGGTAAAATCAGCATAATTATGAACAGAGATAGTAACGCATATACATTTATATTTGCTGCAATTATGGTTGTTGTGGTAGCTTCAGCATTGGCTTTTGCTGCTACGTCTTTGCAACCTATTCAAGCAAAGAATGTAAGAATTGAGAAAATGCAAAATATTCTGGCTACTATAGGGGTAGAAGCTTCCAAAGAAGAAGCACAGGATACCTATAATAAGTATATTAAAGAAGAGGTTGCATTAGATAAAAATGGAGAGGTTAAACCAGATGTAAGTGCATTTGAGATCGATCTTGCTAAAGAATTGAAGAAATCTGATGATGAGCAGAGCTTTCCGCTTTATATTGCAGATGTTGAAGGGAAAAAATATTATGTAATTCCGCTTCGTGGATCTGGACTTTGGGATGCAATCTGGGGATATATCTCCCTTAAAGATGATATCAATACGGTTAAAGGAGCAGTTTTCGATCATAAAGGGGAAACACCTGGTTTAGGAGCCGAAATTACACAAGCTTGGTTTCAGCAACGTTTTGAAGACGAAAAGATTTACGATGACTCTGGGAATTTTGTAGGGGTTTCTGTGGTAAAAGGATATTCCGGAGGAAATGATAAAGACGATAATGCTGTAGATGCAATTTCTGGAGCTACAATTACTGGTGATGGTGTTACAGATATGATTTCAAAAAGATTGAAATACTATCTTCCATACCTAAAGAAACAGAATGTTAACGTCGCTTTAAACTAAATTATAATGGCTGATACAAAAAACAAAAAAGAAAAATCACCAGTGGTGCTTTTTGTTGCTGAAGAAAAAGAGCCGCTTTTATCTAAAAAGAACAGAAAATTATTATCAGATCCTTTAAATGATAATAACCCAATTACAGTACAAGTATTAGGGATATGTTCTGCGCTTGCAATTACAGTGCAATTGAAACCTTCTATAGTGATGGCTATTGCTGTAATGGTGGTAATGGCGTGTAGTAACGTAATTGTTTCGCTAATTAGAAACTTAATCCCAAACCGTATTCGTATCATCGTTCAATTGGTGGTAGTGGCAGCCTTAGTAATTTTGGTGAACGAGGTATTAAAAGCTTTCGCTTACGATGTGAGTAAAGAACTTTCGGTTTTCGTAGGGCTTATTATTACCAACTGTATTGTGATGGGACGTTTGGAAGCTTTCGCTTTGGGTAACGGTCCATGGAAATCTTTCTTAGATGGAATTGGGAACGCAGCTGGTTATGGTTTAATACTTATCATTGTTGCTTTTTTCCGTGAACTTTTAGGTTCTGGTAAGTTATTAGGTTTCGAAGTTCTTGGGCATAAAGGAGCTACTGTTGCAGAGTCTACAGGACTTTATGCTATGGGGTACGAAAATAACGGACTTATGTTATTGTCGCCAGCTGCCTTATTGGTTGTGGGTGTAATTATATGGGTGCAGCGTTCAAGAAATAGAGAACTAATCGAAAAAAATTAAGCAACACGCTTTTCAAAAAACATTAAAAAATGGAATACGTAAACCTTTTTGTAAGAAGTATTTTTATTGAGAACATGATTTTTGCCTATTTCTTAGGGATGTGTTCTTATCTGGCTGTATCCAAAACAGTAAAAACGGCTGTTGGTTTAGGAGCTGCGGTTATATTCGTTTTGGCCATTACAGTGCCAATAAACTTTTTACTGGATAATTATTTGTTAAAACCTGGTGCTTTAACTTGGTTGAGTCCAGAGTACGCAAACATTGACCTTAGCTTCTTAAGCTTTATCATGTTTATTGCGGTTATTGCATCTATGGTACAATTGGTGGAAATGATTGTAGAAAAATTTGCTCCTGCACTTTACGGAGCTCTTGGTATCTTTTTGCCGCTAATTGCTGTAAACTGTGCGATTCTTGGGGGATCTTTATTTATGCAACAAAAAGACTTCGGAGGTGTATCAGAAGCTGCCGTTTATGGATTGGGATCTGGTGTTGGTTGGTTCTTGGCCATTCTTGCCATAGCAGCCATTAGAGAGAAAATTACTTATTCAAATGTTCCCGCTCCATTGCGCGGACTTGGAATCACTTTTATCATAACGGGACTTATGGCGCTTGGTTTCATGAGTTTTATGGGAATTAAATTATAAATCTTATCAGTTAAAAGCATATGGATTATTCAGTAATCATAGCAAGTTTAGTAGTATTTTTAGCACTTATATTTTTATTGGTGGTAATTTTATTGGCAGCGAAAGCGAAACTTGTTCCTTCGGGTCCTGTTACCTTAAAAATTAACGGAGAGAAAGATGTAGAAGTTTCTTCTGGTGGAACATTGCTTTCTACCTTAGGGAATAATAAAATATTCTTGCCATCTGCCTGTGGTGGCGGTGGAACTTGTATACAGTGTAAATGTATCGTAGAAGAAGGAGGAGGGCAAATACTCCCTACAGAAGAGCCACACTTCACCCGTAAGGAAATAGCAGAAGGTTGGCGTCTTGGTTGTCAGGTGAAAGTAAAACAAGATATGGTTATCGAAGTACCTGAAGAGGTTTTCGGTATTAAAAAATGGGAAGCAGAAGTGGTTCGTAACTGGAACGTTGCTTCTTTTATTAAAGAGTTTGTAGTGCGTATTCCAGAAGATATGGATTACCAAGCGGGAGGATATATTCAAATTGAAATTCCACCGTGCGAAATTAAGTACGAAGATGTTGATATTACAGCACACCCAGAGGAGCACGACGATCCTAAGAAATTTCAATTGGAATGGGATAAGTTTAACTTATGGCCGCTTGTAATGAAAAATACAGAAACAGTAGAAAGAGCCTACTCTATGGCTTCTTACCCTGCTGAAGGAAGGGATATTATGTTGAACGTTCGTATTGCTACCCCACCATGGGATCGCAACAAAAACGGATGGATGGACGTAAATCCGGGGATTGCTTCATCTTATATCTTTGCTAAAAAGCCTGGTGATAAAGTAGTTATTTCTGGACCTTACGGAGAGTTCTTTATAAACCACAGTGAAGCAGAAATGCTATACGTTGGAGGGGGAGCTGGAATGGCGCCAATGCGTTCGCATTTGTATCACCTTTTCAAAACCCTAAAAACGGGAAGAAAAGTTACTTATTGGTATGGTGGGCGTTCTAAAAGAGAGCTTTTCTATATGGAGCACTTTAGAGAATTGGAAAGAGAATTCCCTAACTTTAAGTTTTATATTGCCCTTTCTGAACCTTTGGAAGAAGATAACTGGAAAGTTAAAGATAGCTTAGATGCTGAAGGAGATGGTTTTGTAGGGTTTGTTCACCAAGTTGTTATTGATAACTACTTGAATCATCATGATGCTCCGGAGGATATAGAGTTCTACTTCTGCGGACCTCCATTGATGAACAAAGCGGTTGAAAAAATGTGTGACGATTTTGGTGTTCCACCAGAAAACGTACGTTTCGACGACTTTGGAGGATAAAAGTTAGAAATAAATTTTTATAGATATAAAAAAGACCATTTAGTTGAACTAAATGGTCTTTTTGTTTTTAAATGTTGTCTTGTCCTCAAATACATGTATTTATATTTAACGCTATAAAAAACTATATTGTTTTGTTTTTGAAATGGATGCTTCAGAATAAATAAAATAGGATCAGAAAGATTTACGTACTTTTGTTCGAAGATTAAGAAGCTATTCTAGTATTGCAATATTGAAGACTTAATATATGTCGCACGAATTTACAGAACAAGAATTACATAACTTAGCCATGAACGTAGTTGGCAAGGATCTGGAGAAACAAGGTTTCGAATTTATGTCTGTAAATAGTCAGCTCAAGAAAGACCCACAGTTTGTATGTCTAAAAAATAAAAAGCTTCACTTCGTCGTTGTAAAGGCAATTCTTTATCCTGAAAATCCTCAGAAATATAATGTTACCTTTATGGAAACCATGAAGGAACATGCTTTAAAATTTAAGGCACGAACTTATTTTGCTGGGGTAGGAATAGCAAATGCAAAAAATTATGAAGCACCGCTCAAAAAAGGGGAAAAATATATAATCAATTATAATGGTATTACAGAAATTTAATCAATTTTTTACATTTTGTCTTTTCCTAATTGTGCTTTCTACTGGCTGCTCTACCACGGATGAGGATGCTAATTACAAAACAGAACAAGGATATGCCTTGGGTACCACCTATAGCATAAAATACGAGGTAAAAAACGATTCAGTTAACCTTAAAAAACAAATTGAAGCTGTCTTTGATAGTGTAAACGCTTCTATGTCTACCTATTTGCCAACTTCTGATATTTCTGCCATTAACCGCGGCGATTCCACCATTGTAGTCGATAAATACTTTAGGGAGGTTTATACCACAGCTAAAGAGATTTGGCGTAAAACCAATGGTTTTTTCGATCCGACCATTGGAGCTTTGGCAAACGCTTGGGGCTTCGGTCCAGAGATGGCCATAAATGATATGAAAAGCGAAGAAGTGGACAGCTTATTAGAATTTACTGGTTTCGATAAGGTATTTATGTCTTCAGATAATAGGGTTATCAAGGAAAAAAAGAACATTTACCTAGACTTTAATGCTTTGGCCAAGGGCTATACGATTGATTTAATAGGGCGCATGTTTGATAGAAATGGGGTTGAAAATTACCTCATTGAAGTTGGAGGGGAAATCTTAACTAGAGGAAATAGTAAAAATACCAGTAAAGTAAAAAATTGGGTGGTTGCTATTGATAGTCCAATTCAAGACAATGAACAGCGTGTGTTAATTGCCAAAGTGAAGTTGGAAGATAAGGCCATGGCGACCAGTGGAAATTACCGCAAGTTTAGAATTGACAAAAAGACAGGGGAACATTACGTTCATATTATCAATCCGCTTACGGGGTATCCACAAAAAAGTAACGTTCTAAGTGTCTCGGTTGTTGCTAAAACATGTATGGTGGCCGATGCTTATGCCACTGCACTTATGGTAATGCCTTTGGATAAAGCTAAGGAATTATTAAAATCTACTCCTTCTATCGATGCATACATTATTAGTGCTGATAAAGATGGAGATCTTGTGGAATACAAAACCAGTGGTTTTCAGGAGCTTCTTTTGGATTAGATGAATCTATTGTGCTGGTTTATGGCAAACAGGTAAGATTTCATTAGGGTTTAAAGAGTATTTTTTAATTTCTTCGGAAGTTAATTTTGTTTGATAAGTCACTTCATCCACTTTAAACCCTACTTTTCTAAGCCGATCGAAGTAATCCAGGCCATATACCCTTACATGATCGTATTGGCCAAAGATTTCGGCTCTTTTTTGTCGGTCGGTTATACTGTCATCTTCAAAAGTTTCATTTCTATGGATATCTTGCGGAATTTGAAATATACCCCAGCCACCGGGCTTCATAACCCGATATAACTCTTCCATCGCTTTTTTATCGTCTTTAATATGTTCCAGCACATGGTTGCATAAAATTACATCGTATGCATTGTCTTCAAAAGGAAGGTTGCATATATCCGCTTTTACATCTGCCAAAGGAGATTCTAGGTCTGTGGTCGTGTAATCAATGTTCTTAAGCTTTTTAAAACGCTTAAAAAATGCTTGTTCCGGTGCAAAATGGAGTAATTTAATTGGGTCGCTAAAAAAGGTTGTTTCGTTTTGTAAATACAACCAAAGCAATCTATGGCGTTCTAATGAAAGAGTTCCTGGTGCCAATACATTATTTCGCTGTGTACCGTATCCGTAGGGCAAAAAAGATTTAAAACTTTTTCCGTCAATGGGATCAGTGTAAGTATCTCCTTTGTAAATGGTAACAATGATAGGTCTTATCCAGTAGCTTAATTTAATAAGCAAGGGTCTGGGAACGGTGTTTAAAATAAATTTAAAAAGCTTTTTCAACTTAAGTTTAGCTGTTTGCTATTAGGTGATTTTTAAACTCGTCTTCTTCATTGCTTTCTATTCCCAAAGCATCATAAATGTATTTAAAGGTAGAAAGAATTTCCGGTTTCCCGTCGATTAGAGCTACATCATGTTCGAAATGAGCGCTTGGTTTGCCATCTGCAGTTACAATGGTCCAGCCGTCCTTAAGTTGTTTTATGCGGTGTGTCCCCAAGTTTATCATAGGCTCTATAGCAACCACCATACCATCTAAGAACTTTTTACCACGCCCACGTTTACCGTAGTTTGGCATCTCTGGGTCTTCGTGCATTTTTTTTCCTAAACCATGTCCTACCAATTCGCGTACAACTCCGTATCCATTCTTTTCGCAAAAATCCTGAATGGCAAAGCCTACATCCCCAACTCGGTTTCCTTTTTTAAATTCACGAATTCCTATATACAAAGATTCTTTGGTAATTTCTAAAAGCTTCTTGGTTTCTGGTTCTACTTCCCCGATTTCAAAAGTATAGGCATGATCTCCGTAGAATCCATTTTTTAAAGCACCACAATCAATAGACACTATATCTCCTTCTTTAAGCGGGGTATCTGTTGGAAGGCCGTGAACAACGGCTTCGTTGGTGCTGGTAAGTAGGGTAGAAGGACAACCGTATAAGCCTAAAAAACCAGGCTCGGCTCCTTGTTCGCGAATGTATTCTTCTGCAATTTTATCTAAATATTTGGTAGTTACACCCGGCTTTAACTCGGTGGCCAACATTCCTAAGGTCTTAGAAACTATAAGCGCGCTTTCTCTCATGATTTCAATTTCCTCGAGTGTCTTTATTTGGATCATCTTGCGTATTTTTAAACTTGAAACTATCTTTTGAAACGTTAATCGCATAATAAGATGCAAAAATAAGTATTATTTTTTGTTTTGTAGTTCTTAATGCTTTCAGTTTGTTTTAAAACCAATAAAACGGAAGGTTCGGCATTTTTAGTTTCAAATGAGGGAAATGTACCAAATAAAAAATTATAAGGATGAATAGAAACTAAAAAAGGACTATCTCATGTACTGAAATAATCCTTTTTTATTGAATTTTCTAAAGAGTTTAGTTTTTCTGAACTTTCTTTTTGAATTTATCAAAATCAGATTCTCCTTTTTGTTCTGGCCAAGAATTATTATCGGTATCCACATCTGCCGTTTCGGCTTTTGGGTCTACCACAATTCCTGTAATTTCTTTATCGGTAGCCATAACCCTTTTTACCTCTTTGTCATTTTTTCTCCAGATCTCTACTGGATATCTAATCATTTCGGTAGTTCCATCGGCATAGCTGTATTCTACAATTAAAGGCATTGGGATTCCACCTGGCTTGGTAAATGTAACCTCATAAAAATACTTCGGAGTTTTCATTTTACTTCTTTCATCGGGAGTAAAATTATCCATAAGGTATTCGTTGAGGGACTTAAAGTTTTCTTCTTCAGATTTTTTGGAAACCTCATTTTTATAATCGTCGCTATCTTCAGCCACTAAATAAACAAGGTCCGGTAATTCTGATTCCGCCATTCCCCTCTGCTCCAAAATTTCCTTCACCTTTTCATTCGGAGTGGAAGAAACATGATATTTCTTAACACCTTCAACTCCTATGTCTACGTAATCTGTGGTGTAAAACCATCCTCTCCAAAACCAATCCAAATCTACTGCTGAAGCATCTTCCATGGTTCTAAAGAAATCTTCTGGAGTTGGGTGTTTAAACATCCATCTTTGGGCGTATGTTTGGAAGGCGTAATCGAATAATTCTGGCCCCATTACCGTTTCCCGTAAAATATTTAATGCGGTTGCCGGTTTTCCATAGGCATTTGCACCTAGTTGATACACGTTTTCTGGATTGGACATGATAGGGGCGATGTAATCTTGATCCCCTTTCATGTAATCGGTTATTTTTGAAGGTTCTCCTCTTCGCGATGGATATTTTCCATCGGGGCCAACTGCTTCAGGATATGTCTTGGCAAATTCTTGCTCGGTTAAATATTGGCAGAACGTATTAATACCTTCGTCCATCCATCCCCATTGACGCTCATCAGAATTTACGATCATTGGGAAATAATTATGTCCAACTTCATGAATAATTACACTAATCATTCCATATTTTACACGATCGCTATACGTTCCATCTTCGTTTGGACGGCCGTAGTTCCAACAAATCATTGGGTATTCCATACCTTGATTTTTGGCATGTACTGAAATTGCTTTTGGATAAGGGTAAGCAAACGTATGCTTAGAATAGGTCTTTAAAGTTTGTACCACAGCTTTTGTGGAATATTCTTCCCAAAGAGGGTTTCCTTCTTTTGGATAAATGGAAACAGCCATCACTGTTTTTCCATTGCTCATTTTAACGGCTTGTTGCTCCCAGATGTATTTTCTAGAAGTAGTAAACGCAAAATCCCGAACGTTTTCTGCTTTTAATTTCCACGTTTTTTGATCTGTTGAGTGTCCTTTTTCATTTTGAGCGGCCTCCTCTTCAGTAACTATAAAAACAGGTTTGTTAAAAGATTTTTTTGAATTCTCGTAGCGCTTAAACATTTTATCTGTAAGTACTTCTTTAGGATTTTGAAGTACCCCTGTACCATCTAAAACGTGGTCTGAAGGAACTGTTATGTTTACCTCATAATTTCCAAAAGGAAGAGCAAATTCGCCGCTTCCCCAGAATTGATGGTTCTGCCAACCCTCTACGTCATTATAAACGGCCATACGTGGGAAAAACTGAGCAATAACATAGTTTTTATTTCCGTCAGGGAATTCCTCGTATCCACTACGGGCACGGTCTACTAAATGATTATTTACGTTGTACCACCATTTTATTTCGAAAGAATACTTATCTCCAGGCTGCAAAGGTTCCGATAGATCTATACGCATCATGGTTTGATTGATGGTATAAGGGAGATTTTTGCCTTTGGTGTCTTTTACATGCTGAATATTAAAACCACCATCGAATGGCGCTTTGTAGTATTTGCTGGCAAAATTTGCGGTTTCTTCTGCTGGAGGGACTCCTTGTCCATCTCTTAATGGAGACTTAGAGTCATTAGCTCTTACATTTTGATCTAGCTGCACCCATAGGAACTCCAATTTATCAGGAGAATTATTGGTGTAAGTAATGGTTTCTACCCCATAAAGTTTCTGGGTATCATCGTTTAATTCGATGTCCATTTTATAATCCGCTTGTTGCTGATAGTAAGCCGGCCCGGGAGCTCCAGATCCTGTTCTGTACATATTGGGAGTAGCGAACTCCTCGTACATTTGTCTAAATTTATTAATGTTTGTGTGACCTTGCTGTTTTCTCTCTTTGCCTTTGCCGCCACCCTCTTCTTGGGCGAAAATGGCGCTAATGGACAAAAAGCAGCAAGCTGCTAATAGGTACTTTAATTTGCGCATATTATGTTTAGAAATGAATTAGGGTTGAAAAATAAATAATTTGTATTTTTTATAGGTTCAACGTTACAATTTTAACAAAGCTTTATCATTCTCTTTTACGAGCATAAAACTCTTTTTCTCATCTTTTACCGATATATGAACTACATTTTGTTGTTCGGGATACAGATCGAATAGCACACGGCTTTGAATGCTTATACTTTCTATTTTTTTAGGCTTCATTTTGGGAATTTCCAAGTAGCATTTCATAACGTCTACGTCGTATTCCTTTCCTATAAAGTTCCATGCTATTTCTTCTCCGTCAATGCGTACCACAAATTTATCCCTTAAGTACTTTTCTATATAGAAATCGGCGTTTTTAAGCTCTTTTTTGGTCATTAATTTGGTGTCAACCCCATAACGCTCCTTTAAAAGCTTTTCCATGTCGTCAATAAAATAACGGGAAATTATTTGTAAGGCTTGATCTTCTTCGGAATATTTTACATCGGTAACACTTACATAAAACTTATGAAAAATACCAAAGCTTAGAAGTGGAAGGATAAAAAGAAGGATGAAGTATTTTTTTGAGGATTGCATGCAGTTATAATTAAACGCGATGTTTTGTCTTACAAAAATAACCAATCATGGCCACTATGTGTTGCCCTCTATAAAATCTTTAACATTTATGATTCAAAACAAGTTTTTTAGGATAGATAGATTTGTTATTCTGAAGTTTTTAAGGCTTTAAAGTCTTTACTCTCATCTACTAAAAAATCAATTAACTCAAATTCGTTGTCTTTCTTCAGTAGGGCTTGAGAAGGTAATTTATCATCTAAATAATACAAAAACTCATCGATTTCATCTTGAGGGATTTTCAAATCTGTCACAAAGAACTCATCTTCATAAACCTGTCTAAGTACTTCACTTGGTTTAATTTCCCGAGTGGTTTTGGTTTCTTTGTTAGAATTGAAAATAGCTTTATAAATATTCACAAAATTGATACCGTACTGCATCCCTCGCTGACTTACTGGAATGGCATAATTTGTTACCGGGGTTGCTTTATCGGTATCATAATCCACTTGTTTAAACTCTTCGTTTTTAACCTTTAGGTAAGCCTCCCTGTTTTCTGGGGTGATAATAACTTGATCCAGTTCTGTAACTTTTTCGTCTACGGTAACCACTAGACGTTTGTTTTCTAAAATTTGATCGGTAATTTCCACGGTTTTAAATTGGTAATTAAGCGCTGTAAACGCGAGTTTGTCGCCTTTGTTTACCAAAATTTCAAATTCTCCATTATCATTGGTAATGGTAGCCCTTTCAGTATTAATATTTATAACGTTTTCATTGGCAACGCTAGTGTTTCCGTATAAAACTTTTCCTTTTAAAAGTTGGGGTTTTTGCTCTTGAGAAAGAGCAAAAAATGGAAATACGGCAACCAAAAATAATATAAGTGTCGTTTTTTGCATGGTGTAGTTTTGAAATTATAAATTAAGAGGTAATCTTGGCAACCAACAAGAAACAGTAGGTAAATTTTTGTTAAACTACTTTTTAAAGTCGAATAGATTCCAATAGCGATGTGTTATTTTTTAATCACCTTTAAGTCTTTTTTTGAGTTGCCTGTTTTTATATAAATTTACGAAAAATCTAATTGCAACGTATATGAAACCATCATTAAAAAAATTAATTATTGCGAGTACTTCTACCGTCCATGGAGGAAAATATTTGGGCTATATTAAACCTACCTTAGCTGATTTTTTTAAAGATACGGACGAAATTATTTTTGTTCCCTATGCGCGACCTGGAGGTATTTCTCACGACGAATACACCGCAATTGCACAAAAGGCTTTTGCTGAAATAGGAAAGAAAATTACAGGCCTACATACTTTCGATAATCCGATTGAAGCGTTGGAAACGGCAAAGGCGGTCTTTACTGGGGGAGGGAATACTTTTTTATTGGTTTCGCAACTGTACAAATTTGAAGTGATGCCATTTCTAAGGCAACGTATTTTTGAAGGGCTGGCTTATTTTGGAACCAGTGCAGGTGCTAATATAACCGGGCTTACCATGCAAACCACTAACGATATGCCCATAATTTACCCGCCCAGTTTTAAAACCTTGGGTGCTATTCCTTTCAATATTAATCCGCATTACTTAGATCCTGTCCCGGGAAATAAGCACATGGGTGAGACTAGGGAAACTAGAATAAATGAGTTTCATAAAATAAACCCACAGCCCGTTGTTGGACTCCGGGAAGGGAGTTGGCTGGAAGTAAAAGGTGACCGAATTTTTCTAAGGGGGGAGCTAAAAGCTCGTGTTTTTGAGCAAACCAAACCAGCTTATGAAATCGAGAGTGGAAGTGAGTTGCGGTTTTAGAAGGAAGTTTTGCTGTCTGTTTAATATTTATTGATAGCAAAAAGCTTTTTTTCTAAATTGGGACCATTTACACGATTTCCTTTTATTCAAACGTCTTCTTCGACTCTTCAGTTAAGCGCTCTATTTCCTGAAGTTCTTTTTTTGTAAGGTCTCGGTACTCTCCAACGGGGATATCTAAGGTGACGTTCATAATGCGAATACGTTTTAGCGAAGTAACATTGTAGCCTAAATATTCGCACATACGCCTTATTTGTCGGTTTAAGCCTTGTGTAAGGATAATTTTAAAGGTTTTGGCATCAATCTTTTCTACGTCGCACTTTCGGGTGATGGTATCGAGAATGGGAATTCCATTGCTCATCCGTTTTATAAAATCATCTGTAATAAACTTATCTACCGTAACTATGTATTCCTTTTCGTGTTTATTGCGCCCTCGTAGGATTTTATTTACGATATCACCGTCATTGGTAAGAAATATAAGCCCTTCGCTGGGTTTGTCTAGTCGACCTATTGGGAAAATGCGCTTTGGATAATTTATAAAATCGATGATATTATCCTTTTCCACGCGTGTGTCTGTAGTGCAAACAATCCCTACAGGTTTGTTAAATGCGAGGTATACAAAGTCTTCTTTTGGCTCTACAATAAGCTTCCCATCTACCCGTATTTCATCTTCCGAGCTTACCTTTGTTCCCATTTCTGGAATGGCTCCATTAACAGATACCCTGCGTTGTTGAATAAGTTTATCGGCTGCTCTTCGCGAGCAGTAGCCAACTTCACTTAAATATTTATTAATGCGTGTTACTTGCTTTTCCATGACTTTTTAAAGGTACGTATTTCCCATAAAAAAAGCCCAACATAGTGTTAGGCTTTTGGAGCGGGAGACGAGGTTCGAACTCGCGACATTCAGCTTGGAAGGCTGACGCTCTACCAACTGAGCTACTCCCGCATTTTTATTTGTGGAGGCAAATATAAAGAAACTACTAAATTCTTTCCAAGCAAATTCTAATTTTTTTCATTACAATTTTGCATTCCCACTCGAACAGTTTGGTTAATTGTGCTAACTTTATGGGGAATAAAAGAAAATAAACCATGAGTAACGATATAAAGCAGGAGTCGTCGGCAAGTAAAGGCCGATTTTATTTGGAAAAAGAAGGGAAAGCAGTTGCAGAGATGACTTATTCTGTAGCTGGGAGCCATAAAATAATTATAGATCATACCGAAGTGAACGATTCCTTAAGGGGACAGGGCATTGGTGAAAAATTATTGAAAACATTAATTGAATATGTCCGTTCAGAAGATATTAAAGTAATACCGTTATGTCCTTTCGCCAAAGCAAAGATTCAAGAAAATAAAGAATATCAAGATGTACTCGTTTAAATTAGTAAGTTTTGTATAAAGTAAGAGAAATAAGCGCCGAAGAAGCACACTCGGTTCGGCATCCGGTTTTAAGAAAAGGAAAACCTTTCGACTCGGCTATCTTTCCTGAAGATTCGTTAAAAGATACATTCCACGTGGGTGTTGTAATAGATGATGTAGTGGCAGGTACGGTAACCTTTATAAAAAACAGCAACGATAATTTCAAGGAAAAAGCGCAATATCAACTAAGGGGGATGGCAGTTTCAGAGGAATATCAGCGCAAGGGAATCGGCGAGGTAATGGTGAAAAAAGCGGAAACCTTGATGTTGGAAAGAGGGGGCAAGTTTATTTGGTTGAATGCCCGCGAAGTGGCGGTGTTGTTCTATGAAAAAATGGGGTACGAAAAATATGGGAAATCATTTCTCGTACCCGGTATTGGAAAACATTTTGTAATGATCAAAAAGATGCTTTAGTCCCGGCAACTCTAACTACTGACTTCTATCAGTTTTGGATAGGCGAAGCATAAGGGTCAAGATGCGAAATGAATAGCCTTCTACGAAAGGGAATATCCAATCTTTTTATCCCAATCGATACATCCGTGAAAAGGACCCGGCACCGGTTCGTACACTTGAACTTGCTCCCCTATAAACTCACTTTCTTTAAATGCCCAAACGGTGTTGGCCCTCACTTTAATTAAGAAATTGTAGATAAGGGCGTCGGCATCAAAATTATTTTGACGAATATTCGTAAGATATTTTTGTTGAATATCGGCAGGGGCATTTAAATAGGAGGCAAGTAAAGAGTCGCAGGACTTTTCAGAAAAATCATTATCCAATTTAACAACGGTTTCTTCGGCTCCTTTCTTTATGTTCTTTTTCTCTTCTTCAGTGAGGAGTTCTTTGAAACTTAGATCTATAAACATGGGAATGTTTAGGTCTTTTGCTCCAGGCAGATTATCTGTTTTCGGAAGGATAAGATCTGTAATTGTATTAACCATGGATGCTTGTGCTTCCGTAAAAAAACTGGGCTGCCAATCTAGATCGGGTTCATTTTTACAACTTTGAAGTATCGAAAAAAGTGTCGGAGTAGCGGCAACATACCCAAACGATAACCCTATGTTTTTAAGTGCTTTTCTTCTTTCCATTTTCTAGCTGATTTTTTTATAGTTTTTTGCTGCATGATTAGCGGCCCTAGCTGTAAATGCCATATAGGTTAACGACGGATTTTGACATGCTGCGGAAGCCATAAAGGCACCATCGGTAACATAAACGTTGGGTACCGCATGCAGTTGGTTGTTTTTGTTTACCACAGAAGTTTTTGGGTCTTTACCCATACGGGCGCCACCCATTTCGTGGATTCCGAGTCCAGGCCCACCTGGATCGTCGTAGGTGGTAACATCCTTAAAACCTGCATTTTCCAGCATTTCGGCAGCCTGCGTTACGATATCCTTTCTCATATTATATTCATTCTCTTTAAACTCTACTTCAAAGTCTAAAGTTGGGAGTCCCCAATCATCTAGTTTTTCGTAGTTCAAAGAAAACTTATTATCATCGTACGGAAGCATTTCACCAAAACCGGTCATACCAAAATGCCATCCACCGAGCTCCATGATGTTTTCCTTTAGATCTTTTCCGTAACTCATTTCTGCTACAGAGGTTGTCCAATCGCCACGGCCGGCACCGCCTTGATATCCATAACCTCGTATAAAATCTTTCGCGTTAGTGTCGCCTCCTAAATTTCTAAATCGTGGAATGTAAATTCCATTTGGCCTGCGGCCTTTATAGTATTTGTCTAAATATCCTTCCACACTGGCATTGGCCCCTAAACGGTAGTGATGATCCATGATATTGGTTCCCAACACTCCAGAGTCGTTCCCCATTCCGTTCGGGAATCTATTCGATTTAGATTGCATTAAAATAGAAGTTGATGCTATGGCAGAAGCACACAAGAAAATAATATTCGCAGAAAATTCGTGCTTTTCTTTGGTCTCCGCATCTATAATTTTTACACCAGTAGCTTTTTCCTTGCCCTCGTCATAGATAATTTCGTAGGCTATGGAATTAGGCCTAAGGGTCATGTTGCCGGTTCTGTCGGCTGCTGGAAGGGTAGATGCATTACTGCTATAATATCCTCCAAACGGGCAGCCACGGGAACATCTATTTCTAGATTGGCAAGTGCCCCTGCCTTCAAAACTTTTGTCTCCTGTAATGTGGGCAACTCGACCGATGGTTAACAAACGGTCGTCATAATTTTCAGAAATTTTTTGTTGCAAGTGTTCCTCCACACAATTTAAATCCATAGGGGGGAGGAATTTTCCATCGGGAAGTTGTTTAAGACCCAAGTTTTTTCCGCTTACACCAATATAAGACTCTACTTTATCATACCATGGTGCAATATCTTTATATCGAACTGGCCAATCCACCCCAATACCGTCTTTAAGGTTAGCCTCGAAATCTATATCACTCCATCTGTAACTTTGCCTTCCCCAGGTTAGCGATCTTCCACCAACTTGATAACCTCGAATCCAATCGAATCTCTTTATTTCGTTGTAAGGGTGCTTAAGGTCGTTTACAAAAAAATGTCTATTACTTTTGTCTGGTGCCCAACCAACACGGTGCTGTACATGCTGCTCTTCTTTTTCCTGTGGGGTAAGAGCGCCTTTAAGCTCATAATCCCATGGATCTTTATTCATGGTTGGGTAATCTTTTAAATGTTCTACCATTCTTCCTCTTTCCAATACCAGTGTCTTGAGTCCGTTTTCACAAAGTTCTTTAGCGGCCCATCCTCCACTAATACCGGTACCAATAACTATGGCATCATATTGTGGTGTATCTTTCATTAATTTTGAGATTTGTTTGTTAGTTTAGTGTCCATAAATATATAAATAAAATACTTATAGTTAATATAACCATAACTTAATTTAACTTTGGAATACCATTAAAACATTCAAATTGTATTTCTGGTTTTGATGGTTGTAGCTCTTGGTGCTTAAAATGATATCAGCTAACTTTCAGTAAATTAGTTATTTTAATCGGAGCCAATAAGTCGTTTTTGATAATTTGAAACTATTTTTTATTCATATTAAATTTTCCTTAAAATGAATATCGCTTTAATTTTAAATTAATAAAAAGAGAGCAAAAAGTTAAACTTTTGTTGCGATTTAATATTTTTTGACTATTTTTATTAAAAATTTTAACACTTCAATAGATTTTGAAACAGGGTAAAGAACATATCGTTTCTTATTGCAAGCCACTTACACTACAAGGTTTGCAGCCAATTTTTGATTGTTAAATCTACCCGTATTTCCCATTTTTTGATTTTTAACTGAAGTTTTTTAAAAGCTTTCAGTACCTCCCTTAAATTTTTAATGAATATTTTGTTGTAATATCATTTAATATGTATCGCACAAATTTAAATTACTCCACAGTTCCAAACCTTTTATGTAAGTCGCTTACCTTAAAAGGTCTTCAGCCAATTTTTGATTGTTAAATCAATCCTTTAAAATGTTCTCTTAGTGCTTTAATATTTTTAAAGCGCCTGGGCTACTATTGCCTTATACGTAAGTATTTCATCAAAATTTTAATCAAACTATCTAAAAAATGAAACTACCAAATTATTTAATTATTTGTTTGTTGATGTGTTTTGTGGCGACAGCTTCCTATTCGCAACGTGTAATCACGGGATCTGTTGTAGATCAAGACACTCAAGAGCCCTTATTGGGTGCCAATATAGTTGTGCCTAACTCTTCAACAGGGGTTGTGACGGATTTCGACGGAAATTTTTCCATCGATGTACCAGAGACCACAACTTCCTTGGAAGTATCTTATATAGGTTATGAATCTAAAACAGTTCAACTTTCTGATAAAGACACTTATCAAATTCAATTGAGTCAAGGAGAAGTTCTCGATGAGGTTGTCGTGGTAGGATACGGAACTCAATCTGAAAAAGATGTGAGTAGTAGTATTCAAACCATTAAAAATGAAGATGTGGCCAAAATTCCATCTTCCAGTTTTGAAAACACGATACAAGGGCAAACGCCTGGGGTAAACATTGCTTCTTCCTCGGCTACGCCCGGCGCCGCTGTAAATGTTAATATTCGCGGTGTTTCATCCATATCAGCTAGTAGCCAACCATTGTTTATTGTAGATGGCGTTCCTCTTGTATCAAGAAATAATTCAGCTTTAAACAGTAATATCCAACCTGCAAACCCAATAGCAGATATCAGTCCGAGTGATATTGAGTCCATTACCATTCTTAAAGATGCGGCAGCAGCTTCTATTTATGGTTCCAGAGGTGCAAATGGTGTTATTTTAATAAAAACTAAGCGAGGGGCTCAAGGAAAAACGTCTGTCGATATCGGGTACTATACTGGTTTTTCTACTATTAACAACGTGCCAGAAATGGCCAGTAGTACACAATTTAAGGAGTTCTTTAATACTGCGGCAGAGTTTGATGGTCTGGGTCCAGATTATTTCGATTTTATTGACACCTCAAATGGGGTAAATACAGATATCTACGACGAAATTTTTAGAACCGGTATTACACAGAATTTAGATGTAAGTGTAAGTGGAGGTTCAGAGAAAACCAAGTTTTATTTAAGTGGTAATTATTACGATCAAGAAGGAATACAAATAGGACAAGGGTTTAAAAGATTGAGTACTAGGGTGAACCTAGACCATAAAATTAGTGATAACCTACGTGTAGGAACCACTACCTTTATAAGTAGAGGGGATCATGAAAGAACTATTGGGGAAAATGATGAGTTTGGAGTAGTAACCAATGCCCAGGGTTGGGACCCGACAGCACCTATTTTTGATGAAGAAGGGAATTATACCGATCCTTTTGACTATAATACATTTTGGCCGTTGGAAAATCCAGTTTACATTGCCAAGGAATATATAAATACTTCCCGGAGCACAAGAATACAGAGTTCTAATTTTGTAGAATGGAATCTGATTCCAAACCTTAAGTTTAGATCGGCTTTTTCATTGGAATATTCCAATTTTGTAGAAGAGTCTTTTACCCCGGTAGGATCTCGAAAAGCACCAACGGGAGAAGCAATTTTTGCCACTTATGAGGAAACTACGTGGCAGTGGGAGAATACTTTAAATTATAATAAAATTTTTGGTGGGGTTCATGCCTTTGATTTAACGGCAGGTTGGACCCTACAGGAAACAAAAGCACAATTCTCCGATCAATCAGGTACAGGGTACGCTACCAATAATACAACGAGTATTTCTGCAGCGGGAACTATTAACACCAGTTCTACTGGTAAGAATCAGTTTGGTCTGCAATCGTTTTTTGGAAGAACAAATTACACTTACGATAATAGGTATATCTTCTCTTTTACCTTAAGAGCAGATGGTTCATCACGTTTTGGGGAAGACAATCAATACGGATATTTCCCATCGGGATCTGTAGCTTGGAGGTTAAACCAAGAAGATTTCTTTGATGTGGAAAGCATTTCCAATTTAAAGTTTAGAGCTAGTTACGGTATTACCGGTAACCAAGAAATAGGTTCGAATTGGGTGGGAACCTATTCTTTAAATGCAAATTACGACGGAACGCCGGGAACAGCTCCAAATCGATTGGAAAATAGCGACCTGGGTTGGGAGCAAACAAAACAGTTTAATGTTGGGGTGGATTTTGGGATGTTTAATCAACGTCTAAGCTTTACCGCAGATTATTTTAACAAGCAAACAGAGGATTTGTTATTAAGTGCCAATGTTTCTGGTTTAACTGGTTTTGGTTCGGTATTTAAAAATATCGGTGAAATTCAAAATACAGGATTGGAATTCAGTGTAAATGCAAACGTAATTCAAGGGGAGAAGTTCAATTGGAATACTGGTTTCAATATTTCTTTTTTGGATAATGAAATTAAAAGTTTGTTGAATGACGGGGAGATTATAGGAAGAAACCATATTTTAAAAGAAGGCGAAGCAGTAAGTACTTTGTTCTTGATAGAATATAACGGTGTTGATCCACAAACGGGAGACGCTCTTTTTACCGATGTAAACGGTGATGGAGAAATAGACTTTGATGATAGACAAATTGCGGGAAGTGCCCTACCGAGCTATTTCGGGGGTTGGACCAACAGTTTTTCTTATAAAGGGTTTAGTTTAACAGCCAATTTCCAATTCTCTGGTGGAAATAAAATATTTAACCAGAGTAGATTTGTATACGAAAATTTTGGATTTACAGACGCAGGCTTACCATACGGTCCGGTTAGCGAAAGGGTGTTCAATAATTACTGGAGGGAGCCAGGCCAAATTACAAACGTACCAAGACCTTCCACAGAAGAGGGACAATTGCAGCGTTTTAGTTCACAATTTCTAGAAGATGGAGATTACATCCGTTTGAAAACGTTACGTCTTGGGTATAACATCCCTCAGAATATTTTAGATAAGCTTGGCTTGAACAATTTATTGCTGTATGTACAGGGACAAAATGTGTTTACCATTACAGATTACTTAGGGTTCGATCCTGAAGTATCTACAAACACCTCAAGCCAAGGAGACCTTAACGTGTTGCAAGGAGAAGACTTTGGAACCGTAGGACAGGCAAGAACCATTACCATTGGTTTAAATACATCATTTTAATAATTATTGAAACGTATAAAGATGAAAAATATAAATATTTGGTTTTTAGCATTAATAGCATGCCTTGTGCTGTCGCTGCAAAGTTGTAGTGAAGTATTAGAGGTGAATTTAGACGATGAAGTGCCTTCTGAAGAGGCTATTACAGACGATATTTCATTAAGGTCGGCCGTTGTAGGATTGTACGATATTATGCAAAGCTCTACCTATTATGGAGGCGAATTTACGCTAGCTCACGCTTTAACGGGGGGAATTGGTGAAGCTACCGGTTTTAGGGAGCGCTTTGAGCAGTTGGCCGAAGCGAGAATACCAACTTCCAGTTTATATGTAGAGAGTGCCTGGATAGATGCTTATGCGCTTGTAAATTCCAGTAACTTAATTTTGAGTAAAGCCGAGGAATTACAAATCGATGATCCAGATGCCATTGGAGCGGCACATTTTTTAAGGGCACTTGGTTTATTCGACGTACTGAGACAGTTTGGGCAGTTTACCGATATGTCTTCGGAATTCGGCGTACCGGTCTATACCAATTATATCGGAGCGGAAGAGGCTTTAACTATTCCAAGGAGTTCTGTGTCAGAATCATACGCTCAAATTACCACTGACCTTTTGGAGGCAATTGATTTGTTGGATTATAGTAGCAACAAATTTTTCGCCAGTAGAGGTGCTGCTGAGGCACTACTGGCTCGTGTTTACCTTTACCAGGGGGAATATGCTTTGGCAGAGCAATATGCAGATGCAGTTATTAACAGTGGCGAGTACGAATTGAATGGTAATTACAATGATATTTATGATGTAAAAGCTTCGGAAGAATCTATTCTTGAACTCCAATTTTTGGATACTGATGGAAACGGACTTACTTCACTCTTGTCGCTTTCTACCCCAGAGATATCTGCGAACTATGAAGATTTTTATGTAAATATGTTGGATGATGATGATCCTCGAGGGGATTTATACTATGATAATGGTCGGATTGTTTTCGTAGACAAATATGGATCAGATCCAAATTTTGTTAGTGGCAACGCCATTCTTATAAAACTTTCTGAAATTTATTTAATAAAAGCAGAAGCGCAAGCAAGACAAAACCCAACTAACTTAACCCCAGCTATAGAAACCTTGAATGTGGTAAGAACGCGATCTTTGCCTGAGATGCCTATTACTGCTAGCGATGCACCAAATTACGATGCATTTGTAGATGCTCTTTTAGAAGAAAGAGCTAGGGAACTGGCTTTTGAAGGACACCGATGGTTCGACATTGTTCGCCTTGGAAGAGCAGAAGATATCCTCGGGATAGAATCTTTTAGGACAGTCTACCCGATCCCCCAATCGGAAGTGGCAATTTCTAAAGGTGTCATTGCACAAAACCCCGGGTATTAAATTGGCTGCCCAAACCTAAATCCCCAAAACTACAACCCCCAAACCTAACGTCAAGGAGTCTTTTTGTTCCATGTTCTAAAACGGCTCCTTGACTTTTAAAAAAATCGATCAGTTTTTAGGATGTCAGCACGTAGCGATAATCCTTTTTGAATTATAATAATTAGAATGAGTAGAAAACAAAAATTTTCATTGTGTATCCACGGTGGGGCCGGAGTAATAAGTCAGGATGAATTATCTGACAAAGAGAAAAATTTAATAGTAAACGACCTTAGGAAAAGCCTTGCTGCTGGAGAAAAAGTATTGGCCAATGGAGGAAGTGCCGTAGAAGCAGTATGCGCTGCAGTAGAGAGTTTAGAAAATAGTGAACATTTTAATGCCGGCAAAGGAGCTGTTTACGCCAGAGGCGGGAAGCATTTTTTAGAAGCTTCTGTAATGGAAGGAGCGAATTTACAAGCTGGCGCCGTTGCCAACAGCGAGCGTGTTAAAAACCCTGTTCTTTTTGCGAAGGAATTATTGGCGAATAAAGATGTAGTTATGATGTCTGGTACCAATGCCGATGCGTTAGCAGAAAAGCTGGGCTGCGAAATGGTAGATAACAACTACTTCGATAACGATTTTCGGAAAAAGCAATGGGAGCAGGCCAAAAAACTATCGGAAGATGCCATATTTTTAGATCATTCCAATCTTAAAATGGGAACCGTAGGAGCTGTTGCTATCGATATGGATGGAAATGTAGCCTCTGCGACTTCCACAGGAGGGATGACCAATAAATTAGATGGAAGGGTAGGCGATACAGCAATTATTGGTTGTGGAACTTATGCCAATAACAAAACCTGTGCGGTTTCCTGTACGGGGATAGGAGAATTTTTCATTCGTGCTACGGTAGCTTCTTTGGTTTCAAATTTAATGGAATTTGGTAAGCTTTCTTTGGAAGAGGCTTCCAGAATAGCCATTCACGAACATCAAGGTAAAATGGGAGGCGAAGGCGGACTCATAGCTGTGGGAAGTGATGGAAAGTTTACCATGCCCTATAATTCCGGTGGGATGTATCGTGGTTTTGTTACCAATGAGGAGAAAAAGGTGTTTATTTGGGATGAGGAAGAATTGTAAGTTTTAAACAATTCTTACGTGTTACCAATTAAAAAAGATGTTCTTAACAATTGCGTATAGATATACTATAAACTAAAACATATGAGAATATCCAAATATTTAAAAATGCTGGTATTATGTTTGGTTATTGTTAGCTGCGGAAGCAATAACGAAACCGAAAAAAATACACCGCAAAAAGCGGAAGTGATAAATTCGGCCAAAGGAAAACTCTTTATTATTGGCGGAGGAAAAAGACCTCCCGAATTAATAAAAAAACTTGTGGAAATTAGTAGTTTTAAAAAAGAGGATTACATAGCAATACTTCCAATGTCGAGCAGTGAGCCCGATTCTGCGGTGTATTACGCTTCCAAACAGTTTTTAGATCTAGGTATCTCCCATAAAAAGATAAAAGGTTTCAATTTTTCAAAAGATAGCCTACCACAACAATGGCTTGATTCTTTGGAAAAGGCAAAACTGATTTACATTTCAGGCGGGGATCAAACAAAATTTATGGAGATTGTTGCCAACACACCTATTGAAAATGCAATAAAATCGGCTTACAAAAATGGAAGTACCATTGCAGGTACAAGTGCAGGAGCAGCCGTTATGAGTGCAAAAATGATTACTGGAGACGAATTTAAGCACCCTGTCTACACGGGAGATTTTAGAACTATCGAAGCAGATAATATGGAATTGGTAGAAGGGTTGGGATTGGTTAAGAATGCCATTATCGATCAGCATTTTATCCAAAGAATGCGTATGAATAGATTACTGAGCGTAGCATTGGAAAATCCAAATGAAACTGCAATAGGCATCGATGAATCCACCGCTATAATTGTAGAGGGTGATTCCGCAACAGTGGCAGGAAAGTCTCAGGTAATTGTTCTTAAAAATAAGGCATCACAAATAATAAAGGAAAACGGACTTCTAGGTGGAGATTCCCTTCAAACGCAAGTTGTTTTGCCTGGTGGAAAGTTCAGTTTAATAAACAAATAGATAAACTATAATTCTATGCAGCTTAAAAAGTTTCCCGATACTATTACCATTATTCTCGTAATAAGTCTTTTTTTTATTGCGCTAACATGGATAATTCCGGCTGGTGAGTTTGATAAGGCCGTGGTAGATGGACGCGAAGTCATTGTGGCAGATTCCTACAAGCAAGTAGATCCAGCACCGCAGGGATTGGCTGCATTTTTAACAGCTCCTATTAAAGGATTTAATGCTGCATCTTTTGTAATTGCATTTGTTTTTTTGGTAGGTGGAGCTTTTTCGGTGCTCACTTACACAGGAGCCATCAATGCTGGGTTGTACCGTATAATTACCTTCGGAAAGAAATACCCAAGATATAAAATCATCATTTTGGGAGGAATTACAGCTTTATTTTCATTGGCAGGGGCAACTTTTGGAATGAGTGAAGAGGTTTTGGTGTTTATATTAATTACCATTCCTTTAGCAAAAGCTATGGGGTACGATGCGCTCTTGGGAACAGCAATTCCCGTGTTGGGAACTGGGGTTGGATTTGCAGGCGCAATTACCAATCCGTTTACCATAGGGATAGCTCAAAGTATCGCGCAGATTCCAATTTTTAGTGGTATTGAATACCGTCTAATTGTTTGGGTGATCTTAACTCTTATTGCTTGCTTGGCGGTAGTGCGCTATGCACGGAGATTGGATAAAAATGTTAAAAACAGTTTGCTTCACGATTTAGAGATAAAAGAAGAAACATACGAGGCGGGAGACTTTCCAGAATTGAATACCAAACGAAAACTAATATTGTTAACTTTTTTCTTGGCATTGGCCTTGCTAATCGTTGGAGTGGTTTATTTTGAATGGTATATCAATGAAATTGCAGGACTGTTTATTGGATTGGCTATACTTTCGGCCGTTATTTTTAAAATTCCTATTAACAAAGCAATCTCAGTCTTTATTGATGGCGCTAAGGAGATGATGACTGCCGCCCTTGTAATTGGGCTGGCCAAAGGATTGTTGGTTATAGCCCAAGACGGTAAAATTATCGATACCATTTTAAATGAAGTAGCCTTGGTGGCCGGAAATATGCCCAAATTTATATCGGCAGAATTGATGTTTATTTTTCAATGTTGCCTAAACTTTTTCATTCCTTCCGGTTCGGGTCAAGCCGCTCTAACAATGCCTATTATTGCCCCTTTAAGCGATCTTATTGGTGTGAGTAGGCAAGTGGCCGTTCTTGCTTTCCAAATGGGCGATGGGCTTACAAATATGATTGTACCCACAAGTGGGGTTACCATGGGAGCTTTGTCCATTGCAAAAATACCTTACAATAAATGGCTAAAGTGGATAGCCCCCGTATTCGTGATCTTATTTATAGTTGCCATGTTACTTATGTTACCGCCATTGTTATGGTTTAGTTGGTAATAATTATAAAAATTAATTTAAAACAATATGAAGATGAATAATTTACGAACGATGTTTTTAATGATAGGAATTTTGGCAATCTCTTGCTCATCTGGAGGTAATGATGAAACTCCGGTAGATCCAGAGCCAAATCCTTCTCCAGCTCCATTAAATTATACTTCTTATAAAGTGGGTGCAGAAACAGATGTAAAAACGGAACCATTGGGAGGAGTATGCCTTATGGGAGGTGCTACAGAAAATGATAGGGCCATGAAATGGTTTTTAGACCGTGCAAATGGCGGGGATGTTTTAGTGTTAAGGACTTCTGGTAGCGATGGATATAACAACTATTTGTATTCTGAGCTGGGAGCGGATATTAATTCCGTGGAAACTATAGTGTGTAAAAATGCAGATGCCAGTGCCGACACTTATATTCATGACAAAATAAATAAAGCGGAAGCTATTTGGTTTGCCGGCGGAGATCAATGGGATTATGTTTCTTTTTGGAGAGGTACCAAGGTTGCAGAACTCATCAATAAAGGGATTGCTGAAAGAAATATGGTTGTTGGTGGCACCAGTGCCGGGATGGCCATTCAAGGAGGTTTTTACTATTCCGCACAACGAGGTTCTGTTAAATCAGATGAAGCTCTTGAGGATCCTTATAACCAAGATATGACCATTGGAAGCGAAATGTTTATAGATAATAAATTTCTTGCAGACGTAATTACTGATACACATTACGATAACCCCGATAGAAAAGGCCGTCATGTAGCATTTCTCGCTCGTATCAACAAAGAGAGCGATCTAGTGGGGAAAGGAATTGCCTGTGATGAATATACATCGGTTTATATTGATGAAAAAGGGTTAGCGACCATATACGGTGGTGCGCCCGAGTACGACGACAATGCTTACTTCATTCAACCAAACCCAGAGATCTCAGGGAATACTCCAGAAGTCTGTAAAGAGGGTACACCTTTAGAATGGAATAAAGAAAAAATGGCATTAAAAGTCTACGCCGTAAAAGGAACCAATGACG
This sequence comes from Galbibacter sp. BG1, assembly GCF_013391805.1. Classification (GTDB taxonomy): domain Bacteria; phylum Bacteroidota; class Bacteroidia; order Flavobacteriales; family Flavobacteriaceae; genus Galbibacter. The sequence continues at coordinate 2,290,117 of NZ_CP058364.1, forward strand.
GTGCCCACACTTTCGATCTAACCAATTGGGAAACTGCAAACGGTGGAGAATGGCAATATTGGTATGTAGAAAACGGGAAATTAAAGGATTAAGCTTCTTTTAGAACGGGTAAGCAATCAACAAAATGGAATAAGTCCCTGTTGGAAATCTTTCTAATGGGAGCTAACAAAAGAAAACTGATTTTTTCAGTTATAGATTTCTATACCAAGCATTTATTGACTTGAATAGGATTCTCTTTTATAATTTTTTATTAACCATTTAAATCTTAAATCATGAAGAATTTTTTAAAGATTACGCTTACCATGTTACTAATTTTTAATGTGTCTTGTTCCGTAGAGGAAAGTGAAGAAGTGGAGCCCAATGCGGTTCTTGCCAGAAAAGGCAGAAAGGGCTATACGTCTTCTAAGGTAGGTAGCAATACAGATGTTGTTACGTCGCCTACTGGAGGGGTTTGCTTAATGGGTGGAGCTTCAGAAGACGATAATGCCATGAAGTGGTTTTTAAACCGAGCAGACGGTGGCGACATTCTAGTATTAAGGGCTAGTGGAACCAACGGATACAACAATTACTTTTATTCCGATCTTGGCGTTACGGTAAATTCTGTGGAAACTATTATTTTCAGCAATAGTTCCGCAAGTACAGACCCATATGTAATAGACAGGATTAACAAAGCGGAGGCTATTTGGTTTGCTGGTGGAGACCAGTGGGATTACATCTCTTTTTGGCGTAATACCCCAGTTTCTACGGCTATTAACAATGGAATTAATAATAGAAATATTGTAGTGGGAGGCACCAGTGCAGGAATGGCCATCCAAGGAAAGTATTATTATACTGCGGAAAATGGTTCGGTTACTTCTAGCGAAGCACTCTACAATCCTTACGACAGTTATGTAACCATTGGAAGCGCACCTTTTATTGATAACGATTACCTCACGGATGTTATTACGGATACCCATTACGACAATCCAGATAGAAAAGGGAGACATGTTACCTTTTTGGCGAGAATTGTAAAAGACTATGGTATTAGGGCTAAAGGCATTGCTTGCGATGAATATACCGCCGTTTGTATTAATGGAAGCGGAATTGCCAAAATTTATGGTGGACATCCAAACTACGATGACAATGCCTACTTCATTCAACCCAATCCTGCAAACAGTAATTATGGTCCAGAGGTTTGTAACTCCAACAATTCGTTGGACTGGTACCGAAACAAACAAGCATTAAAAGTGTATGCTGTAAAAGGAACATCCGACGGATCGAAAACCTTCAATCTGAATAATTGGAGCAGTGGTAGTGGAGGCCAATGGGAATATTGGTATGTAGACCAAGGGGTTTTGGTAGATTAATTTACTTTTATAGGAAAATCATAATAAGGGTTGACAGCTTCGGTTTGTTGGCCCTTTTTATTTTAAGAATGTCATTAGTCTTTATATTGAGACCTGTAGGTCGATGGGGTCATTGCCTTAAGCTGTTTAAATTTCCTATTAAAATTGGTAATGTTTTGAAAGCCGCAAATCTCTGCAATTTCGGCAATGGATAATTCCGGATTTTTATACAATAGTTTACAAGCATTTTCGATTCTAATTTCTATTAGAAACTGAAAAAAGGTCTTGTTGGTTCTTTTTTTAAAGTACCTGCAAAAAGCATTTTTTGTCATGTTCGCTTTCTCAGCAATATCGTCTAAAGAAATCTGTTGGTTGTAACACTTCATGGCGTGTTCAAAAACTGCTCGCATACGTTTTCCTTCATCATCGGAATATTTTTTGCCATATACAAAAGACGAAAGTGGAATTTGTTCCGCAGCCATGATTTCATTCATTACTTTCAACAGGGTAGCTATTCTTTCAATTTTATTTCGGTGCTGAAGTTCTTTGAAGCTTTCAATAATGGCTTTGTTGCCTTTCGATATTTTCATTCCAAATTCAGCATTCCGAAAAAACGGTTTTAGCCCTTTCAAATCGGGGATCGAAAAAAAGTCTTCCCCAAAAGAATTCTCAGTAAAAAATAAGGTGTACATCACCGAAGGGTTGGTAGACTCAAGATCACTTTTAAAAACGTGTGGTACATTTCCGCCAATTACCAAAATATCGTTTGTTTGGTAAGAATTGATGGAGTCTCCTACGATTAATGTCCCACTTCCCTGAAGAATAAAGCTAATTTGTATCTCCTCGTGCTGGTGTAGTTGGTCGTAAAAAACCACCTCACGATCTTCTTGATATACCAAGGCTTCTTGTGCCGGCTTCGGAATTTTAAAAGGAAGTACTTTCAAAAGAGTTGAATTTTAGTTTCAAAAATACAGATTAATTATAGTTGAAACACGCTTATTACCTTTTGAAATTCAGCAGTAAAACAAACTTATAGCTCGAAGTTAAAACCTTTTTTGGTTAACTTTTCATAAATGGCGGGATCGAATTTGTAGAGCTTTGCGGCTCGATGCGATACATCCTGTTGCTTCTCTTTAAGATCTACCAAAAGTTTCATTTTGAGTATTTTTCTTCGGAAGTTGGGCTTGTCCAATTCAACATTTAGAATTTCCTGGTAGAGTTGCATAAGTTGCAAAAGCGTAAATTTTTCAGGAAGTAAATTGAAGCCTATAGGAGCTTGGCGAACCCTGTTTTTTAGATGTTCGAGACTGTAATTTAAAATTTCATCGTGGTCGTAAATAAGCTTTGGGATGTCACTTAGCTGATACCATTTCGCATCTGAGGCAGTAAAACCTGCTTTTACATCGTAATCATCTTTTTTAATCAAGGCATAGTAACCAATGGTTATAACCCTTCCCAGTGGAAAACGATTGGGATCTCCAAAAGCTTTTAACTGCTCCAAATAAAGATCGGATATTCCTGTTAGTTCACTCAAAATTCTGTTGGCTGCAAGATCGATGCTCTCATCTTCTTTAATCCATCCTCCGGGTAGCGCCCATTTTCCTTTGCTAATACCTTCGGCATGTTCTACTAAAAGAACTTCCAGTTTACCTTTCTCGAAACCAAAAATAACGCAGTCGATGGTAATAGCGTTCATTACCTTTTGTTCTGTGATCTTTCCAGACTCCCTATCGATGAATTTTTTAATCATTTAAAGCCTCACGTAAAATTTATGCATAGATACAAAATAATTTAAATATGCTTGTTTTTGCCTAATATGCTTCACTAATTTAAGGATTTATGTGTAAAATTTTGAAAATGATAAAATAATTAAGTAGTATTGTAGTCATATTTACTATAAGTTGTTTTATAGTCAAATATTTCAATTGAATTGTATGTGTTTTTTAGGAATAGATTTAGGGAGTTCGTCCATTAAACTTTCAGTTTTAGATGCTAAAACAGAGCGTTGTATAACTTCCATTACCGTCCCAGATTTCGAATTGGAGATGAAGGCTCCCGAACACGGTTGGGCAGAGCAGGATCCAGATATGTGGTGGCAATATGTGAAAGAAGGGATTGCCAAATTAAAAGAAGAAGAAGGGATTGCCATCCAAAACATTAAAGGGATTGGTATTGCCTATCAAATGCATGGTTTGGTGCTGGTAGACGAAAATTTAAATCCAGTGCGCTCTTCAATGATTTGGTGCGATAGCCGAGCTGCTGAGGTTGGCGAGGAAACTTATAAAAAAATGGGACCCCGGAAATGTCAAGAACTAATCCTGGGCAGTCCAGGTAACTTTACGGCTTCTAAATTAAAATGGGTAAAAGAAAATCAACCGGATATATTCGGGAAAGCTAAATATTTGATGCTTCCCGGAGATTACATAGCTGCGAGATTATCCAATGTTCCCCAAACGAGTACCTCTGGACTATCGGAAGCAGCGCTATGGAATTTTAAGGAAAACCGATTGGCCACCGAAGTATTGGAGGCTATGGGAATACCTGTTGAAATGGTACCCGAGGTGGTGAACAACTTTGGCAAACAAGCAAAAATAGATTCTACCATTGCCAAGGAATTAGGCCTTGCAGAAGATGTTTATGTTACATATCGCGCAGGAGATCAACCTAACAATGCGTTATCCCTTAATGCCCTAAGTCCCGGTGAAATAGCCGCCACTGCAGGGACATCGGCTGTGGTGTACGGGGTGAGCGAAACAGATGATTACGACCCCAATAACCGGATAAACACTTTTCTTCATGTAAATAATCAAGCAAATCAAAAAAGAAATGGGGTCATGGTTTGTATCAATGGTTCTGGAATCCTTTATCAATGGTTGCGAAAAATTCTTTCAGAAGATAAAGAGCAACTTTTAGATTACAATATCCTTAATTCTCTAGCTGCTGATAGTGAAATTGAGGCAAAAGGACTTCGGTTTTACCCATTTGGAAATGGTGTGGAGCGAATCTTTAACAACAAACCAGCGTTCTCTGGAGTGGAAGGCTTAAACTTCAATAGACATCAAAAAGAAGACTTGGTAAGAGCTGCCTGCGAAGGAATTGTATTTGCCCTAAACTACGGTTTCGAAATTATGCGGAATGTTGGGGTACATGGGAAAGTAGTGCGCGCGGGAAAAGCAAACCTCTTCTTAAACCCTGTTTTTAGGGAAATATTTGTAAATACCACCAACACTACCTTAGAGCTTTACAATACATCAGGAAGTGAAGGAGCCGCTCGTGGTGCTGCTTTTGGATACGGATATTTCTCCAAGCTATCGGATGCTTTTAAAGGTTTGGAGTGTCTGGAAAGTACCAAGCCAGATCCCGAATTGGTTAAAAAGTATGAAGAAGTATATAAAGATTGGAAAGAGGGCATTCGAGTAAAAGCCTAGAGCTCAAAAAAAAGATTATAAAAAATTAAAAATATATATAAAATGAAATCAACCTATTTTAAAAACATCGATAAAATACAATACGAGGGGAGGGAAAGCGATAACCCTTTAGCTTTTAAATGGTACGACGAGAATCGGGTAGTGGCAGGAAAAAGCTTAAAAGAACATTTACGTTTCGCTACGGCCTATTGGCATACTTTCAATAACAAAGGAGGGGATCCTTTTGGGGCTCCTACGGAAACATTCGCTTGGGATAAAAATAATGATCCTGTGGGTAGGGCCAAGGATAAAATGGATGCTGCTTTCGAGTTTATGAGTAAACTTGGAACGCCTTTTTATTGTTTTCACGATGTAGATGTGGTAGATGAAGCTCCCACGTTAAACGAGTTTGAAAATCGAATCCAGGAAATGGTTTCTTATGCCAAGGAAAAGCAAAAAGAAAGCGGGATAAAGCTTTTATGGGGAACTTCGAATTTATTCAGCAATCCGCGTTATATGAATGGTGCAGCTACCAATCCTAATTTCGATGTGGTAGCTTATGCCGGTGCACAGGTAAAAATGGCCATCGATGCGACCATAGCATTAGGTGGAGAAAACTATGTGTTCTGGGGAGGTAGAGAAGGCTATATGAGTTTATTGAATACCGACATGGGCAGGGAATTGGATCACTTGGCCAATTTTCTAACGATTTGTAGGGATTATGCTAGAAAACAAGGTTTTAAAGGAAACTTTTTAATAGAACCCAAACCTATGGAACCTACAAAACATCAATACGATTTTGATGCGGCAACATCGCTTGGGTTTATTAATAAATATGGTTTGCAGGACGATTTTAAACTGAATATAGAAGTAAACCACGCTACATTGGCGGGGCATACGTTTGAACATGAACTGCAAGTAGCTGCCGATAATGGTATGTTGGGAAGTATCGATGCCAATAGAGGGGATTACCAGAACGGATGGGATACCGACCAATTTCCGGTTAACATTCAAGAAATTACCGAAGCCATGCTCATCATTCTGGAAGCTGGTGGCTTACAAGGCGGTGGAATAAATTTTGACGCAAAGGTTCGAAGAAATTCTACCGATTTAGAAGATAAATTTATTGCACATATCTCTGGAATGGATGCTTTTGCGCGCGGACTTATTTGTGCCGATCACGTATTGCAAAACACAGATTTTAAAAAGTTAAGAAAACAACGCTACGAAAGCTTTGATAGCGGTAACGGTGCAAAGTTTGAAAATAAGCAATTGAGCTTGGAAGAACTTAGCAACATCGGGAAAGCAAACGGTGAACCAAAGCAAATAAGTGGAAAACAAGAACTTTATGAGCAGCTTATAGCCAATGCTATCTAAAAAATTGGTTTTTATTTTTTGATTTTAAATTTTGAAGGGATGTCCAATGAATATCATACGTAATATTTTTGGGCATCCTTTTTTAATAGCTTCTTTTTATATTAAATAAAAATAGTGGGCCATTTTATAAAAAGAAAAGAATGGAGCCCTTTATAAACCTAAATACAACTGGGCTTTTTCTTTGTTAAAGTCAGATTTCCTAAAAGGATGTGCTTCTGTACTAAAAACATATTCATCAATATTTAAAGGGGCATCTTCATTGAATATTAAATAGAAGTACTTCATGGTTTCGGCTATAAAAAAAGTCTCCATTTGATCATCTTTTTCCATAGTCCTAACATCCTTAATGTGTGCGTAAGCTATATCGGTGCGGCAATACTTCTGAAGGTTATTAAAGAATGCTGCAGCGTAATTATAATATTTTTCGTCCTTTGTTTTGGAGTATAGGTAAAATGCCGATTCTATAATCTCCGGATTTAATTGATAGTAACCGTTGGTAATGGAATCCTTCTTGAAATTATAGCCCCACATTGGAAAAACATATTTATCGGTTAAACTTTTCCAAGCATTAAAATTCAATTTTGCCTTTTCCACATCCCCCGATAAAACTTGTAAAGCCGGAAAGTAGGCATCCCATAAAGTGATGTCATATCCATTTAATTCCCCGGTTTTCATATCTGCCTTGGCATACCATAGTTTTTGTCCCTCCTGTACCGGCAAATAAGTATTGATGGCACTAATATTTTTATCCCAAATAGCCTTCAATTCATCATCCCCAAAAAGCAGCCATGATTTATATAAATACTCGAAATACGAATCGGCATAAGCGCCAACCATACTTTGTGTTTGAACCCATTCGCCTGTGTTTACGTTAATGTCCCGCCCAAACAATCCCAAGTTACTTTTTAGTTCGTTTAGTTTTAAAATCGCTTTTTTAGCTGTTTGATAATAAATCGGGTTTTTGGAGTAATAGCTTAAAATTCCAAATTCAAAAGCATAAGAGGCAGCTTCTGCCAGGTTTACTACTTCCCCTTTAGTTTTTCCGGTTTTTAAATTAACATAATAGTAAGGCAAACTTGTTGGGGAGTCGAAAGCTTTGAGCAATCGGTTTCCAAAATCTTCAGCTTTATTTAAAATTTCAGGATTTCCTGTGTAACTATACATGCATAAAAGCCCTCCGAGTATACGAATGTTTACCTCGAATACTTTCACATCGATATTTTTATCGAAAAGCAGGCTGTCCTGCACAAATTTCTCGATGCGTTCCGCTTTGGCATCAAACCCCATTAACTTTAAAGTGCTGTAGCCATCAATAGGGGCCATGAAAATAGAATTTTCATACCAGTTTCCCGAAGAACCCGAAAGCGGGAGTAGATTGTCGTTGGGCCAAGCATATTTTTCATAGGCTTCCCAGGTTCGTAAAGTTTCATCTTTTACTTTATCTGATATATTTTCTTCAGAACAGCCATAAAAAATAAGTGTAAGGCCAAAGAGAAGTAACAGTCGGTTCATAATTTTAAGTTGGTTTGGTGCTTTAAATATAAGGAAAAGATCTGAGGATGACTGAAGCAAGAATTACCTAGATTTAAGATAAAATGTTTTCTTATGCGGAATTATTAGGGAGCTCCACAGAAATTCGTGATTCCAATTAGTATTTTTTCAATTATAGCTTATTAATAATGCTTTGCTCAAGTTTTATGGATTAAAAAACTCCCAAGTACTTAGTTGAAGTAAAGACTTGGGAGCGAAATTATTTTAAAAAATAAATGCGTTTTATAAACTCAATTTACTGGCGGCAGCTTTATCTACCATCCAAGTAACATTTCCTTTACTTAAATCGATAAGTTGGGTTGGGTATAAATCACTGTTGCGAGCGCCTTCGATTACTTCGTAGAGCGCCTTCGATTTTTTCTCGCCAAAAACCAGAAATACAATTTGCTTGGCATTGTTAATTAACGGGGCGGTAAGTGTAATTCGATACATTTCCTGGGGCGCCAAATAATAGGCTGCCACCTTTTTTTCTTTCTCCTGAAGGATGATTTGCTCATTTGGGAAAAGGGAAGCGGTGTGTCCGTCGTCTCCCATTCCAAGCAAGATAAGGTCGAAGCGATCCCCCAATTCTAAATGATCCTCTAGAATGGCTTCGTATTCTTTGGCGTATGCTTCCGGTTCCATATCTTTTTTCCACATAGGGAAAATATTTTTCTTCGGAATAGGAACATGATTTAAGAAGTCATTAAAAGCAGCCCCTGCATTGCTCTTTTCATTTTCTATGGGAACCCAACGCTCATCTCCCCAAAACACATAAACCTTAGCCCAATCAATTTGGTTTTTATAAGCTTCGGAAGCTAAAAGTGTGTACAGTCCTGCCGGGGAGGATCCTCCGGTAAGCGCCACGGTAAATTTACCATTGGCTTTGATGGCGTTATTTGCTTTTTCTACAAAAAGATCTGCAGTTTGTTTATTTAATGTTTCTATATTATCAAAAACTTGTATCATTATTGCTCATTTTTTTGAGAATTCATCTTCAACTGTAAACAGTGTTTCTTCGAGTGCCCACTGAAGTATCTCAAGCAGCTACGTGATAATCATTCTCATTATTTATTTTCGTTTGTATGTTTGTTTACCGCCCAAACATGTCCTTGTCTGGCAATTAGAGCTTCTGCAGTCTCTGGTCCCCAACTTCCAGCGGGATAATCTGGAAAGTCTAAAGAATCCCTATTTTCCCAAGCTTCCTGAATTACCGAAATAACGTCCCAAGCCTCTTCAATTTGGTCGGAGCGCATAAATAAAGTTGTATCTCCCACCATGGCATCCAGTAACAACGTTTCGTAAGCCTCTGGGGTTTGTTTGGAACCGGTATCGTAATCGAAGATCATTTCAGACGGATTCAAATTCATTTCCAATCCCGTACGCTTGGTCATAAATCGCAAGCGGATGTCCATCTGTGGTTGAATATTTATGGTAAGTCGGTTTGGCTTTATGCTATCTACCTGTGTTGCTGGAAAGGAAGCGTGTGGCACTGGTTTAAACTGAATTGTGATGGAGGATGTTTTTTCCTGCATACGTTTTCCTGTTCTTAAGTAAAACGGCACATTTTGCCATCTCCAGTTATCGAGGTAAAATTTAATGGCCGCGTAGGTTTCGGTATTCGACTTTTTATCCACGCCATCTTCCTCACGATATCCCGGAACTTTTTCCCCCTTGATCCAACCTTCGGCATATTGCCCGCGAACGGCATAATGATGCACTTCTTCTGGTTTTATTCTTCGGATGGCTTTAAGGGCATCGTATTTTCTACTTCGTATTTCTTCGGCATCAAAAGAAGCTGGAGGCTCCATGGCCACCATACACAAAATTTGAAGCAGATGATTTTGAATCATATCCCGAAGTGCTCCTGCACCTTCATAGTAGCCTCCTCGATCTTCCACCCCCACTTCTTCAGCAACCGTAATTTGTACCGAATCGATATAATTTCGGTTCCAAAGGGGCTCAAAAAGGGTGTTTGCAAAACGAAATGCTAAAATATTCTGTACGGTTTCCTTTCCGAGGTAATGATCGATCCTAAATATTTGTTCTTCATCAAAAGTATTGGTAAGCATTTGGTTGAGCTCTACTGCCGAAGCTTTATCGTATCCAAAAGGCTTTTCCACAATAATTCTATCTTTGGCCTTATCGCATGCCAGTCCAGAATTTTTAATGTTTGATGTTGAGGTTTCTATAAAACGTGGTGAAACCGATAGGTAAAACAATCTATTGGCTCTAACGCCCCAAGAATCATCGGCGCTTTCTACTTTAGAAAGTAGTTCTTTATAAGAACTTTCGTCATTGATGTTGGAAGTAAAATAATGCAGCGATTCCTTAAATTTATTCCATTGCGCATCTTCGGGTTTTCCACTTCTGGAAAAATCAGTAAGACCTTCGTGTAGATTTTCTCGGTATTCTTCGTCTGTAAGTTCGGTTCTTCCGAGTCCATAAATGGCAAACTTATCTGGCATCCAATTTTCTATAAATAAGTTATAGAAAGCTGGGATAAGTTTTCTTTTTGCCAAATCTCCGGTGCCTCCAAATATTACAATTACCGTAGGGGTTGCCTTTTTATTTGTTTTCATGTGTTTTTATCTATCGTTTTAGAGGTCACATAGAACATCCATCCTGTAAATTGACTTTTCTTAAAAGATAAATCATTAGATGTTTCCATTTTTAAATTTGTATTGAAAAGAGGTTTGAAAATTACCATTCAGTATGGAAGATTCCTTCTTTGTCGATACGTTCGTATGTGTGTGCTCCAAAGTAATCTCTTTGTGCTTGTATAAGGTTGGTTGGTAAAGTTTCGCTTCTGTAGGCATCAAAATAAGAAAGGGTAACTCCGTAAACCGACATTGGGATTCCCTTGTCAATTCCAATTTTAACCACTTCCCGCATTGCTTTTTGATGTTTATTTAATCCTTTCGCAAGATTTTTATCCAATAATAAATTAGGGAGCTCTTTGTTTGCTTTGTATGCATTTCTAAAATCCTCCAATACGGCAGCGCGAATAATGCAACCACCACGCCATATTTTGGCCACTTCCTCTAAATTTAATCCATAATCGAACTCTTTGGAAGCAATGGTGAGTTGGGCCATCCCTTGCGCATAAATGGTTACCATGGCAAAGTAAAAGGCGTCTTTAAAGAGTGCCGTAACGTTTTCATTACTTAAGTCTTTAGCATCGCCATTCCATGTATAGGTTTTAGACGCTTGTACTCTTTCTTCTTTGTATTTGGAAATATCACGCATGTTCACCGCCAGATCGATGGAAGGGACGGGGGCTTGGATATCCATAGCGTTTTGGGAAGTCCATTTTCCGGTACCTTTAGATTTGGCGGTATCAGAAATTAAGCTTACCAAGCGTTTTCCTGTAATATCATCATCTTTTTTAAGTATGGCTGCTGTAATCTCAACTAGATACGATTGTAGTTCACCTTGATTCCAAGATTCGAAAACCTGTTGTAATTCGTCATCTTCAAAATTAAATCCGCGTTTTAAAACGTCGTAGGTTTCTGCGATTAATTGCATAATGGCATACTCAATTCCATTATGAACCATTTTTACGTAGTTTCCAGCAGAACTACTTCCTAAATAAGTAACACAAGGCTCTCCATTTACTTTGGCCGCGACAGCTTCAAAAATAGGGCGCAATCTGTCATAAGCATTTTCGTTGCCTCCAGGCATCATGCTGGGGCCAAAACGGGCACCTTTTTCTCCTCCAGAAATCCCCATTCCGAAGTAATTAATTCCTTTAGCATTTAATTCTTTCACACGTCTATTGGTGTCTTCGAAATAAGAATTTCCACCGTCTACCATAATATCCCCTTCTTCTAAATAGGGAAGAAGTGAGTTTATAACGCTATCTACAGGTTTTCCAGCGGGAACCAAAAGCATTATGGCCCTTGGCTTTTTTAAGAGTTGTATAAATTCCTTAGCATCAGTAGTTCCTTTGATGTCGTGTTTGGCATCGGCCTCTTTTTCCAGGGAAGCAGCTTTTTCTGCGTCGAGATCCAGTCCTGCTACCGAAAAGTCATGATCTGCCATGTTGAGCAATAGATTTCTACCCATTACTCCAAGTCCTACCATACCAAAGTCAAAATGTCCCATGTTTACTATTCTTAGTTTATATCTTTAAAATTCTTTTTTTCAATATTTTTCACCTTGTCCAACCTTCGTTTAAACCGCTCTTCATCTTGAAACTCGGCTTTTAAAAAAGTTTCTGTAAGCTCCCAAATAAGCGCAGGCCCGATGACTCTTCCGCCAAGGCACATTAAATTCATATCGTCGTGTTCCACTCCTTGGTGTGCCGAATAATTTTCCGTGATTAGTGTAGCTCGAACCCCGGGAAATTTATTGGCTGCTATGGAAACTCCCACGCCACTGCCACAAATGGCAATACCTTTTTTTATTTTTCCTTCGGAAATTGCCTTGGCCAGGGGAACTATAATATCAGAATAATCGTCATTTTTATCATAAGAATGTGCTCCAAAATCCTCAAATAGGTATTTGTGATCAGATAGAAGTGCTTTGAGCTCTTCTTTTCTATCAAATCCTGCATGGTCTGCTGTAATTCCTATTTTCACTGAAAATTGCTTATGAAATTATCGTTGTAAATTGAATGGATAAAATTACGTATTTCTACGTGATTTGGGCAATTTTATTTCGTTATATAACGATAGTTTAACCAAATAGTGATTTATGTAAATATCCTTTGCCCACCAAAGGCTAAATATGCCTGACTGTAATTTTAGGGTACAAGAGAATAATACATGGTGAAAACTGCCAAAAAACATCCGCTTCCTTTTTGGCCTTTTGTATCTTTGAAAGAGTTCTTTCTATGGTAGTGCTTCGAAATATATTTCGTAGAAAAATATTCATGATAATGGTAGAAGTATCGATGAGAATACCATTGGATGTCGCCAAAGGCCAAAATGTTATTATTTGGATTTATACACTATTACTTTAAAAAATAAAGGTTAAGCTGAAAACTAAATGGAGAAAAATCACTTTTATAAAATTACTGTTCAATGGACAGGTAATTTAGGGAAAGGTACTAGAAATTACCGTTCTTATACTAGGGATCATAAAGTTGAAATCGATGGGAAACCCGACATTTTGGGTTCTTCGGATCCAGCTTTTCTTGGGGATAAAAACCGACACAATCCAGAGGAGTTCTTTCTGGCATCTATTGCTAGCTGCCATATGTTATGGTATTTGCATTTTTGTGCAGTAGAAGGAGTTGTAATTACCGATTATAGGGATTTGGCAGAAGGGGTCATGGAGGAGGATAAAAGTGGGAGTGGGAAATTCACCAAAGTTGTTTTAAGGCCTCAGGTAGAAGTTTTTTCTGCTGATATGAAAGAAGAAGCTATAAAACTACATGCCAAAGCAAATGACTACTGTTTTATAGCTAATTCATTAAATTTTCCGGTAGAACACAAACCTGTTATTTCAGTCATGCAGTGAGTTGCAGACAGGTATAAGGTTGTTTAATTCTTTTTCAACATTTCTGGGGTGGCTACCGTTCTAAAACCTAGGTGTTCTTGACCCGAATCTAGAGACGTCGCCATTCTGGCAGAGATGCGATAACTGGCGCAATATGTATCGCTGCATAAAAAAGAACCTCCCTTAATTACCCGCTCATCAGACAATGGCGTATTCGGGTTGTAAGATGTGGTGGCACCTTCTGGATTTGTAACTTCTCCTTGCTGTAACAATTCACTATAATAATTAACGTTAAACCAATCTTTGGTCCATTCCCAGACATTCCCAGACATTTCATAAAGCCCGAAAGAGTTTGGAGGGAAAGATCTTACTGGGGCTTTATTTTCGTAACCATCTTTTTTATCGTTGCGGGTTGGAAACTCCCCGTCCCAAGTATTTGCCTCATCGTTTAATTTTTCTATATCGTCGCCCCAGGCATACATAGAGTTTTTGGTTCCCCCGTGTGCGGCCCATTCCCATTCGGCCTCTGTGGGGAGCCTTCTACCTGCCCATTCGCAATATGCAATTGCATCTTCATAAGCGATGTGTACTACGGGGTAATCTCCCTTTCCTTCAATGGAGCTCCCTGGACCTTTTGGGTGTTTCCAATTGGCGCCAACTTTCCATTCCCACCATTGAGAGAAGTCATATAAATTTGGGACACTGGTTTTTGTTTTCTTGAAAACCAAAGATCCTGGACGTAACAGGGAGTCGTGTGGTTTTGGGGTTCCTGGAGGAACTTGTTTTTTTATGTCTTCCCACTCTATTTTCCGTTCGGCCACGGTAACATATCCCGTTTCTTCCACAAACTTTGCATATTCGTCGTTGGTTACTTCTGTTTCATCCATGTAAAAACCATCTACTCGAACTGGGTGTGCAGGTTTTTCGTGACTTAGCGCGAATTCATCATTTTCCCTTGCTCCTTGGGTGTAGCTGCCCCCGGGAATCCAAACCATGCCTTCCGGGGTTTTTATATCCTTGGGTTTTTCAGTTAAAACTTCAGCAGGAGCCTCAGCTTTAATAACTTCAGCGGTAGATTTTTTATCTTGTTTGCACTGTGTGAAAAAGACGCCCAAAAATATGATGGGAAGTATACGGAATGAATTCATCTTAAATTTTTGATTAGAATAATTCCAAACTTACGAAAGTCTTTTTAAAAATTGCAGCTTTCCTATCTTAAAAAACGGTTTGGCCCGCCGTGGTTTTAAGAGGATATAATTTTGTGCTTTTTAATAAAATCGGGATCAATTTGTACTCCTGCACCATAGCCTGTTGGGATTTTTATTTTTCCATCTTTGGGCACGAGGGTGGAGGTATTACAAGCGAAAGGGATGTTGGTGGAAATACCTTTGAATTCGTGATAGGGCCCCGCATTTGGTAATGCCGATACAAATTGCATCATATAAAGGTACCCCAATCCTGTGCCCGAAATATGAGGCGTACAAACCAAGCCACGGGATGCTGCCATTCTAGCTACTTTCATGCAGCGGATCATTCCGCCAAAATAAAACAAGTCTTGCTGTACCATTTGAATGGATTGGGTAGCGATAAGCCATCGGAAATTACGGATACTCACTTCACCTCCCCCAGAACCAATCGGGATTTTTAAATTTTCTGCTACCTTTTTCCAATCTTCATAATAATCGGTGGGAACTGGCTGTTCAAAGAGGTCTATTTTATTTTCCTCTAAAATCCTGCCTATCCTAATCGCTTCCTTAGCCTCATAACTGCCATTGCAATCCGCATAAATGGTTATAGTGTCGTCAAAAGTCTTTCGAATCAATGGGATGAGCTTTTCTGTTCTGCCTTCCGGCTGTTCTGGAATGTTTCTTCTTCCGCCTATTTTGAACTTCACCGCTTTCGCATTGGTTTCCTGCTGAAGGTTTTTGATATTTTCAATACTTTCTTCAGCAGATTTTCCGCGGTTGTTGTTGGCTTGATAAATGGCAATATCTTTGTGTTCAATTTCCCCAATAAGTTGCCCCATAGTTACTTCAGCGATTTGTCCGAGCATATCTAAAATCGCCATTTCTACTGTTGCCAAGGGAATCCAAAGCGCATATCCTTGATATTTGTAATTGTTTTGATAAAGCAGGACATCCTCGACCAACTGATCCAAGTTCCGGGCATCTTTACCAATAAAAAACGGATTTATTCTTTGGGTTTGGATAGGGTAGAGATGTGGCATTCTTATATTATGTCCAACGCAAAAACCTTCAGCCCCATCTTTAGAACGAACCTTACAGATATAATTCCCTTGGTACTCCAAAAGTTCGCAAGCTTCAATAATAACTGGGTTTTTAAACAATTGTTTTTTTAGAACAGGACGATTTAAGGCGTCATCCAGATCGGAGTAGTCCGGAAATATTTCTTTTTCCTTTCCATTTTTGGTTTGACAAGCATTTAAAACGGAAATTCCCAATCCTGCTGCCAGTCCAGTTTTTACAAAATCCCTACGTTTGGTACTCATAAATTGGTTGTTGTGGTTAATCTTTTATAAAACTAATCAATATTGTTTAAGATTGAGTTGTATTGATATTTTCTGATAACCAATAGTTAAAATATGATAAGGATGTCACTTTCCTTTTTTAATAACTTGCCACCGATGAATTAAGATTTTATACCGATGAAGTTTTTAAAGATTTTTTTAGTAGGAAGTGTGGTCTTAGGCTTTTTAAGCTGTAAGAAGACAGAAAAAAAGGAAGCTAATACCGAGGCAGAAGTTACTGCTGAGACAACCTATAAAACGCCTGTTTCTTTATATGGTGATTTACAAATAGAGGGGGCTCATTTGCAAAGTGAGTGTGGAAAACCTTTACAGTTGGCAGGGATGAGTTTGTTTTGGCATGCTTGGCAAGGAAAGGAGTTTTGGAATGAGCAAGCATTTAAAAAATTACGGGACGATTGGAAAATACAGTACATACGCGCTCCAATGGGTATCGAATTCCGGGATAATTTTATTGAAAGGCCAGAAGAATCTGAAGCGCAAATGCGTACAGCCATAGAAGCAGCTATTGCCACGGGACTCTATATTATTGTAGATTGGCATGCCCATGATGCCCACCCAGAAATGGCAAAAGATTTCTTTTCTAAAATAGCGAAGGATTATGGTAAGTATCCAAATGTTATTTACGAGATTTTTAATGAACCTACTGGAAGATCTTTTACAGATATCGACGAAACTTGGCCAGAACTAAAAGAATATTCAAAAGAACTAATTGCTACCATCAGGGAAATCGATCCCGATAATATTATAATAATACCAACTCCATTCTGGGATCAGCTCACCGATCAAGCAGCTGATGATCCTATTAAGGTGGATGCTAATGGGAATCCTGTTTCCAACATTGCGTACACCTTGCATTTTTATGCGGGTCAGCACAAGGAAGACGTACGAGACAAAGCTACATACGCAGTTAATAAAGGATTGCCTATTTGGATTACTGAATTGGGCAGGGTAGGAACCAATTTTGGGAAGTCAAGAGCAGAAAATGCGAACCCAATAGATACGGTGTCTTTTAACAAATGGATGGAATGGGTGAACAAACACAATATTAGTTACAGTAAATGGTCTTTAAGCACCAAAGATGAAATGAGTTCTTCATTTTATGAAAGTGCCGACCCTAAGGGTAACTGGACAGATGAAGATCTTACAGATGAAGGGAAGTGGAATAGAAATTATTTTAGGGAGCGTTATGCGCAAGGATGGTCGGAGGGTTGTAACTAATTACAACCTTTCTTGCTTTTCTACTCTTTAAACGTTTTTTTGAACCACCTCAAAAACTTTGCTTCCGTCACATTTTAAGGTTTTGGAAGGGAATTTTAAAAGGAGTGCGTAATCGTGTGTGGCCATTAAAATGGTACGGCCATTCTTATTGATGTCCTGTAAAACCTTCATAACTTCTACACTCGTTTGGGGATCGAGGTTTCCAGTAGGCTCATCGGCCAGGATAAGTTCTGGGTCGTTAAGTAGGGCACGTGCAATGGCGACTCTTTGTTGCTCCCCGCCAGATAACTGATGCGGAAATTTAAAACCTTTAGTGGCCATTCCTACCTTCTTTAAAACTTCGTCTATTTTAGCAGTAATTTTATCTTTGTCTTTCCATCCTGTTGCCTTCAGCACAAACAACAAATTATCGTTGATGGTTCGGTCTGGAAGCAATTTGAAATCTTGAAATACAATTCCCAATTTCCGCCTTAAAAAAGGAATGTCCTTTTCCTTAAGAGTCTTTAAATCGTAATCAACAATAGTTCCAGAGCCTTGGGTTAGCGGTAAATCGCCGTAAAGAGTTTTCATAAAACTACTTTTTCCACTTCCAGTTTTACCGATTAAGTAAACAAACTCACCTCTGGATATGTCTAAGTTTATTTCACTCAACACTAAATTTTCCCTTTGGTAAATCGCTACATCTTTCAGCTCTAAAATTATATCGCTCATTGTTTAATTGTATTCTAATAAAACAAATGTATTTATTTTTTTGTTAGGGAAAGGGCAAATATTGATGTTTTAAAATAGGATTTCAATTTACCACTTCGTAGGGATAAATTACTGCTTGATAAAACGATACTACTATAAACTGCAAAGAAATTAGTTATAATCGAGTTAATAATTTAAGATATCTTAAATTATCTTATCTTGAAAATACTTCCTTTTTAATATTAATTAAATAAAAAAATTAAATTATTTAATAATTATTTGCATATATGTCATAAATTTCATTTTTTTAACAAAACATTAAACTTTTTTAACACTTAAATTTTTTAATCAATGATCAAACAAAATGTTTTCATGTTCGTATGCTTTGTGTTTGCATGTGTTATTCACGTGAGCGCTCAAAGCATTACCGGAACAGTAATTTCGGATAATGATCAAGTTCCGCTGCCTGGCGTGAATGTTCAAATTAAAGGTGAGTCGGGCAAAGGGACTTCTACCAATTTCGATGGTAAATATTCCATAGAGGCTTCCCCAAATGATGTTATTGTTTTCTCTTATGTGGGATTTGTAACAAAAGAAATTTCCGTAAACAACCAAACATCTATAGATGTACAATTGCAATTAGACACCCAATCTTTGGAAGAGGTTGTAGTGGTAGGTTACGGAACACAATCAAAAAGTGATGTAACTGGAGCGATTTCCAGTGTTTCGGGAGATGAAATCTCAGAACTCCCAGTGGCTAGTATCGATAACGCTTTACAGGGTAGGGCTTCCGGAGTTTTGGTGAGTACTCCTTCGGGAACTCCCGGAGCTGGTTTGAGCATGCAGATTAGGGGTAGCACTTCATTATCGGCCAGTAGCGAACCCTTATTTGTAATAGATGGTATACCGATGATCTCCGAAGATCTATCGGGACTCTTTTCAGGAGGACAGAGTACAAACTCTTTATCAGACATAAGTCCTACGGATATCGAGTCGATAGAGGTTTTAAAAGATGCTTCGGCAACCGCAATTTATGGTTCTAGAGGTGCCAATGGTGTAGTATTGATTACTACCAAACGAGGTAAGTCTGGAGCTCCAAAAATTGATTTGAATACTTATTACGGTTTCCAAGATCCTACCAATGTTATCGATATGCAGAGCTCTCAAGAGTTTTTGGAGTTAATGAACGATGCAGCAAGGCAAGATAATAGAGATTTAGGGACTAATTATCCTGAAAACTATGTGTCTGATCTATGGGGGTACGATCCTAATGATCCAGAACTTCAAAACACAGATTGGTACGACGAAATATTTAATACAGCTCCAATACAAAGTATCGATTTATCGGTTTCTGGTGGAAATGAGCGCACGCAGTTTTATACTTCCCTCTCTTATTTCGATCAAGAAGGGGTGCAAACGGGAACTGGTTTTGAGCGATATACAGGAAGAATTAACCTAGATACCCAAGCTACCGACTGGTTAAAATTTGGTTCCAACTTAATGGTGAGTAGAACGCTTCAAGATAGAACTGTTAACGATAACTCTTTATATGGTGTGGTAATCAATACCTTAGCTGGAGATCCACTGATGCCTGTGCGGGAAGAAGATGGAAGTTATGCAGATCCGTTCAGCTATTTCGGATGGTGGATGCTGGATAATCCAGTTTTGATAGCAGAAGAATATTATCGGACTACCAAAACGTCGAGAGCTTTAGGATCTGTTTTTGGTGAAATAGAGTTTAGTGAAGACTTAAAATTCAGAAGTTCCTTTTCAATTGATTATACCAATCTAGAGGATGAGTCTTACACTCCTATAGTTTCCCGTGAATCTTCCAATGCCGATGCAAACGGATTGGGTACTTACGGAACTACTGTAGATTATACTTGGCTAACCGAGAATTACCTAACTTATAGCAAAAGGTTGGGCGTTCATAACATAAACGCAGTTTTAGGAACGTCATACCAAAGGTCGGAAAGAAACTTTTCTGATATTAGCGCACAAGGTTTTCCTAGCGATCAATTTGTAAAACTTTCCACAGCAGCCAAAGTTACCGAGGGAACTACCTCTGGAACCGAGTGGGGATTGGCTTCTTACTACTTTAGGGCCAATTATGGTTATGACGATAGGTACTTACTAACTTTTACGGGGAGAGCAGATGGTTCTTCCAGATTTGGTGAGAACAATCAGTTTGGTTTCTTTCCTTCCGGTTCTTTAGCTTGGAGAGTTAGCAACGAAGAGTTTTTAAAAGATAATGCAACGCTTTCCAATTTAAAATTAAGAGCTAGTTACGGGGTAACAGGAAATCAAGATGGGATTGGTAATTTTGCTTCCAGGGGGCTTTATGGAGTGAGTGCATACCGCCAAACACCAACGTTAATACCTACTCAATTGAGCAACTCAAATTTGAGTTGGGAAAGTACAACCCAGTTGGATTTAGGTATTGATATAGGTTTCTTTAAAAATCGATTGAACTTAACCGCAGATTACTTTATTAAAAACACCGATGATCTATTGTTAAATCGATTAATTCCTGGAATTTCTGGATTCTCGAGTGTTCTAGACAACATAGGGGAGGTAGAAAACCGCGGATTTGAATTCGCACTTCAAGGTGCCATATTCGATGGTGAATTTAAATGGAACTCTTCCTTCAATATATCCTTTATTGATAACGAAGTTAAAAAACTGGCCGTAGATGAGCAGGTATTAAATGATTCCCACATCCTTGCTGAAGGAAATCCAATAGGGACTTTCTTCTTGATAGATCAAGATGGGGTAGATCCTCAAACCGGAAATATTATCTGGGATGATTTTAATGGTGATGGTTCTATTAATTCTGGGGACAGACAAATTGTAGGGAACGCACAACCTGAATACTTTGGTGGATGGAACAATACCTTTAGATATAAAGGCTTCGACTTATCCTTATTCTTCCAATTTACCGTAGGAAATGATATTTTCAATCATAGTAGAGCTATTTACGAGAACTTAGGGTGGAGTAGAATTGGTACTGGGTTTCCGTTGCCAGATGGAAATAACTATACAGGTGCAGAAGATAGATGGAGAGAACCTGGAGATGTTACAGATATTCCAAGAGCTTCCCTCGAAAACGGGAACTGGAGAGAATATTCTTCTAGATGGTTGGAAGATGGTTCTTTCTTAAGACTTAAAAACCTAAATTTTGGTTATAATTTAAGTAGCAAAGCTGCCGAAAAAGTAGGCTTAAGAAGCCTTCGTATTTACGTTCAAGGACAAAATCTATTGACATTTACAAATTATACAGGATTTGATCCAGAGGTAAATCAAAACTCGAGAAATCCGCTCGTGGGGGGATCCGATTTTGGTACACTGCCACAAACCAAAAGTTATACACTAGGATTTAATATTGGACTTTAAAAAAATGAAGATGAAAAGAATATTTTATACAGCACTAACCTTTATAGCCATGGCATCTTGCGATGTGCTAGAAACCGAACCGCAAACATCCCTAGAATCGGGTTCAGTTCTCGTAGATGCCGCATCGGCGAATGCTATTTTGCTCGGGGCCTATTCCGAAATGCAGGACATTAATTATTATGGGGCAGAGTTTATTTTAAATAACGATTTAATAGCGGATAATTCTGTTTATCAGGGATTTTACGATAGTCAATTGGAAATAGACCAAAAGGCGGTGCCTTATACCAATTTGTGGGTGACCGAATCTTGGGTGGAAATCTATGAAGTTATTAATATTAGTAATTTATTGATAACAGGTGTAGACGGTATTGATGATCCGCAGCTGGATAGGGATTTAGTATATGGAGAAGCTCATGCTATAAGAGCCCTGGCTTATTTCGATTTGCTTAGGTATTTTGGAGAGCATTACAATTTACAATCGGTATATGGATTGCCATTATTATTGGAGCCAATTCCCGATAACGATTTTAATCAAATTCCAAATTTACCTAGAAGTACTGTACAGGAAACGTACAATCAAATCAATAATGATTTAGCTATTGCCATAGACCTTTTACAAGGAACAAGCGATAGTGGTAGAATGAATTATTGGGCAGCGCTAAGTTTAAGGGCGCGGGTAAGTTTATATCAAAAAAATTATTCCCAAGCCTTTCAAGATGCCGATATGGTAATTAAAAGTAGTCCTTTTGCATTGGAGCCGGTATTGGAGGATATTTATAACACTACCGAGGCTTCTGGTGAATCTATTTTTGAAATAGAATACAATGAACAAGACCAAAGTAGTTTTAATACATATACCATACGTCGTGATGAGTATAATGTTGATGAAGACTTATTGGATTTTTTCGATGAGAATGATTTAAGACAAGCTTTTGTTGTTGAAGAAAGAGGGCGTCTGAGAACTGGAAAATATTTAGATCCGGATAATTCAAATAACGCAAAGATATTTAGGTTGACGGAGCTTTACCTTATAAGATCTGAAGCTGCCGTGTTTTCTTCAAATGATCCAAATGCAGGTTCAGCCGACCTTAACGAAATAAGGGACCGTGCTGGTCTTGGTTCTGTAGAATCATTTAGTTCTGTAACAGCTTATACCGATGCATTACTATATGAAAGAAGGGCAGAATTAAATTACGAAGGGCACAGATTTTTCGACCTTGTTAGGTTCGATAGGATAGATCAAGTTTTGGGAATGGAAGATTTTAGAAAAGTTTTCCCATTACCACGTAATGAACTCCAAACGTCTGATGCTTTAGAACAAAACCCTGGTTATCCAAGTAGTTAATTTTTTGATGTTTGAATTAGTTTGGAACCTCCGATGTTATGTCGGAGGTTTTTTTATGCAGTTTTTTCAGTTTACGGCCACTAAACTAATTTTATCCCTTTAGGATAATTATAACAATATTTCCACGTTATAAATACGTTCATTCACTTATTTTTGAATGAAATTATCAGTTATCTTTGGATGAATTTCAGAGATATCGTAGAAATAAATAACTAACAACAATCGACTTTAAAACTCGAATAATTAAACAAGTGTATTAAACCAATTTTTATGAATCTAACTCAAAAAGGGGTTGCCGTGCTCATGGTACTTGGAAGTACTATTTCTTACGCACAAGAATCAAAAATATATACATATCCAGAAAAAGATTTTCAAAAGGCATTAGACCTATATAATAAAAAGCAATACCAGGCTTCCCAGGTTGTTTTTCAGAATGTAAAGAAAAGCACAACAGATGAAGAGGTGGAGGCCAATGCTGCTTATTATATTGCGAATGCAGCTATTAGAACGAATCAATTGGGGGCAGATCAACTCATGGAAGAATTCGTTGCCAAATATCCAACCTCTACCAAACGTGGGTCGGCTTACCTTGATGTGGCAGACTATTACTTCAATCAAGGAAAATATGCCAATGCCCTTAAATGGTACGATAGGGCAGAAGACCGTTCTATGGGCGTTGCAGAGCGTGAAGAATTCAACTTTAAAAAAGGCTATTCTTTATTTGTTTCTAAAAAATATGGATCTGCCCGCGAATATCTAGAAAGGGTCTCTACCTCTCAAAAATACGGGTCACAAGCCAAATATTATATCGGGTATATGGCCTACCAGGGAGACGATTATAATGAGGCCAACCAATATTTCGATCAGGTTTCGGGAAATCAAGAGCTCAATAAAAACCTTTCCTATTACCAAGCGGATATGAATTTTAAGCTTGGAAACTTTGATAAGGCAATTGCCCTTGCAAAAGAGCAACTCCCCAACGCGGATCGCAATGAATTATCAGAACTCAATAAGATAATTGGGGAAAGTTATTTCAATAAAAAGGAGTATGCAACAGCTATTCCTTACCTAAAGCAATATCAAGGTAAAAACGGAAAGTGGAACAACACCGATTTCTATCAGTTGGGATATGCTTATTACAAGCAAGGGGAATACGATTTGGCCATCAATCAATTTAATAAAATTGTAGAAGGTAAAAATTCTGTTGCTCAAAATGCTTACTATCATTTAGGGGAATGCTATCTAAAAAGCAATAAAAAGCAGGAGGCCTTGAACGCCTTTAGAAATGCTTCTCAAATGCCTTACGATGAGCAGATAAAAAAAGACGCTTTTTTAAATTATGCCCGTTTGAGTTACGAAATTGGAAACCCATACCAAAGTGCTCCATTGGTATTGACAAATTATTTAAAGGAATATCCTAAAAGTGAGAATGCTCAAGAAATACAGGAGCTTTTAGTAGATTCGTACATCACCTCAAAAAACTACGATGCGGCGCTTCAGCTGTTAGAAAACAACAAGAGCTACAGCACCAAAACCACTTATCAAAAAGTAGCTTTTTACCGTGGCTTGGAACTGTTTAATGAAGAAAAGTATAACGAAGCCAAGGAATATTTTCAAAAATCAGCTAAAGAACAACAAGATCAGCTTTTTACAGCGAGAGCTACTTTTTGGAATGCAGAAGTAGATTATATTTTAGGGAACTACAACGAAGCGGTAATCGGCTATAAGCAATTCGACCAAAATGCGATGGCGCCACAAACGCCAGAATATGCAAATATCGATTACAATTTGGCCTATACTTATTTTAAGCAAAAACAATACGGCGAGGCATCGGAGCATTTTAAGCAATACATAAATAGTGGTTCAGAAAAAAGCATGGCGCGAACCAAGGATAGTTATTTGCGTCTAGGGGACAGTCAATTTGCAGAAAGACAATACTGGCCAGCAATGGAAGCTTATAACAGAGCTATTGAAATTGGCGGGGACGATGCCGATTATGCTCATTTCCAAAAAGCCATTAGCTATGGTTTTGTAGATAGAAACGAAAAGAAAATAGAGGAATTACAGTCCTTTGTAACCAGGTTTCCAAACTCACCGCTTCGAGACGATGCTTTCTATGAGTTGGGAAATACCTATATAAATAACAATCAAACACAAAAAGGAATTGATGCTTACGGTAGGTTGGCTCAAGAATACCGAATGAGTTCTTTTGTGCCAAAAGCCATCCTTAAAGAAGGTTTAGTGTATTACAACGGAGGGCAAAATGAAAAGGCCTTGGCAAAATTCAAAACCGTTGTAAGCAGCTACCCAAATACACCTGAAGCGCTGCAGGCAGTTTCTACGGCAAAGCAAGTTTATGTGGATGAAGGTAAGGTAGGGGAGTACGCTTCTTGGGTAAAAGGATTGGATTTTGTAAATGTAACGGAAACAGAACTGGAAAGTGCAGCTTTTGAATCTGCTGAACGGCAGTATGTACAAAATAAATCTGCCGCGGCAATAAAAGGCTTCGAAAGCTATTTAAGTCAGTTTCCAAATGGTTCCAACGCACTAAAAGCACACTTTTATTTAGGGCAGCTACATTATAAACAAGGCGACAAAGCAAAAGCATTACCGCATTATGAATATATAGTAAATGAAAAGCGCAATGAATTTTCTGAAGAAGCATATGTAAGGGCTGGAGAGATCTATCTTGAAAATAATAACAACGAAAAAGCCATCACTGTTTTAAAAACATTGGAGCAGGGAGCCGATTTTCAAGAAAACATCATTTTCGCACAGTCGAATATCATGAAGGCGAGTTACGCCATGAAAAACTATCCGCAAACCATTACTTATGCTGAAAAGGTTTTAAAAACCCCAAAAGTAGACGATCGTATCAAAAGCGATGCCTATACTATGATTGCTCGTTCTGCAATTGCCACAGGGGATGAAGCAAAAGCGAAAAAAGCATATGCTGAAGTTCAAAAAATTGCTACTGGGGCTTTGGCTGCAGAAGCACTTTATTACGATGCCTACTTTAAAAATAAAGAAGGCGATTATAAAGCTTCCAACGTTGCAGCACAGCGTTTGGCAAAAGACTATTCGGCCTACAAGGAAACTGGTGCAAAAGGGTTAATAATTATGGCCAAGAATTTTGCGGCAATGGACGATGCTTTTCAGGCCACTTATATTTTACAAAGTGTTATCGACAATTTCTCCCAATATCCAGAAATTATACAAGAAGCAAAAACCCAGCTTTCCATAGTTAAAACTAAAGAATCGCAGCGAAATTCGTCTGTTAACCCAAATCAAAACTAAGCTTGGTTTTATGCAAACTATTCAATTTAATAAACAACATACTATAGCTCGATATACAATGCGCAAGAATTTAATTTTAGGTGCACTCTTTATATTTTCAGGAAGTTATTTAATAGCTCAAGAAAAAGAAACCGATACAAAAGAAAAGGAAGAAGGATTGGGTACAGAAGTGGTAAATGTGGTTAAACCGTACACCCCGACAATTTCTGATGCCAATAAGATTAAGGAAACACCCTCCTTATCCGACTCTATTACAACTTCAAAAAAAGATATTCAATACAATATTTTTTCGGTTCCCGTAGCCTCTACGTTTACGCCTGCCAAGGGAAAAGCGACAGGACTTGAAAAGGCGGCCAAGGAGCGTTTGTATAACTCTTATTTATCGTTAGGGGTTGGTAATTACAATACCGCTAAACTCGATTTTTATACAAGTCGCGATTTCAGCCGGGACGAAAGTTTGGATATTATGCTAAACCATCATTCTTCGCAAGGGGGAATCGACGAAGTGTTTTTAGATGATAAATTTTATAATACAGGTTTGGAAGCCTATTACCGAAAACGAGATCGCTACATGAGCTGGGGCGTAAATGGAGGTTTTAAACACCAAATTTATAATTGGTATGGAATTCCATTGAATGTTTATTCTGAAGATGAGGTCAATAGTATTGATGAAAAGCAAAGCTATTACACAGGTTTTGTGGGTGGAAATTTAGAATTTGAAGATTCGTATTTTACAGGTGGTGAAATTTATTACCGCCGCTTTTGGGACGGATTTTCTTCTGGGGAAAATAGAGCAGTTCTAAAACCAAAGTTTCAATTTCCGGTAGGGCAAGAGTTGGTTAATTTAGACGTGGAAATAGATTATGTAGGAGGGAGTTTTGATAGAACATACACCAATGAAGATGAAATTAATTACAGTAATTTGTTTGGAGGGTTCACTCCAAGTATTCAAATTTTAAGTGATAATCTCGTTTTTAATTTAGGGGCTTCCATTTTTTACAATCAAGACCTGGAAAATAGCGATGGCGATTTCTTCTTTTATCCTAAAGTAGATGTTTCTTACAATGTGGTAGCAGAATATGTAACTGCTTATGCAGGAGTAAATGGAGAATTACAGCAGAATTCCTATTATAATTTTGCACAGGAGAATCCGTTTGTATCCCCAACTATTAATGTATTGCCTACCGATCAAAAGTACAATGCATTTGCAGGGGTTAAGGGACGATTTCTGCCAAATGTTGGGTATAATTTAAAAGGATCCTACAAAGCAACTAACAATCAGTATTTGTACCGTTCGAATTCTTTTTTTACGATCGACGACATAGATGATATAAATACAGAAGGATATGCCTATGGAAATTCTTTTGGGGTGGTTTACGATGATATTAAAACAATTTCGGTTTTTGGAGAGATTAATGTCGACCTCAATAGGGATTTAACCGTAGGGTTGAATGGGGAGTTTTTAGACTATTCCACCGATAATCAAGAAGAAGCGTGGAACCTTCCTTCCCTAAAAGCGTCCTTGTTTGGGAATTATACCATCGGCAAGTGGTCTGCCGGTCTGCACGCATTTTATATAGGGGAAAGAAAAGACTATATAGGGATTCCCAATCAACCAAGCTCTACGAGCAGGGAGATCGTAAACATCGACGGATATTTTGATTTAAATGCCAATGTAGACTATAGTATTACAGACCAATGGTCGGCATTTATCAAGGCGAGCAATATTACAGGAACGCAATACGATCGTTTGGTGAATTATCCAGTGCAAGGATTCCAAATCTTGGCTGGGGCCGCCTATAAATTTGATCTGTAATTAAAATTTAAATAAACTCTTTTAAAAAAGCTGAGGTGTTAATGTTTATCATTCACTTCAGCTTTTTTATACATATCCTTTAATGGCAGTAAATAGATTAAGCGAAAGTTTATAAAGCCATTCCAATTGCTCGGAGATAATGCGAATTTCCTTTAAATATTCCCGCTGTTCCATGCTTATTTCCAGTTTTCCGGCGTCTATTTCGCGGTCTCTTTCCGCAGAGAGCTCTTCAAAAATCTGTTTTAAATATTTTTTGGAAACTTCTAGGTCTGTTGCCTTTTTAGGTTGAAAGCTGTTGTCTTCTAATATTTCTAAACAGTTGAAAAGTTCCTGCTCGATGGCATTTATATAATCATCAAAATATTTGGAAGCTTCGGTGGTGTGATGTATCTGAATATACGTGCCAAGAGAGGCCGTTGCCGATAAAAGCGTGTTTTGTGTTACCACAATTTGGTAGAGCCTATCCAGCTTTTGTTGTTTGCGTTTGGGTTCTTGTGTCATTCTTTGAAAGCCCGCATGTAAATTTCCGATAGCGATAAAAGCGTGTTTTCGGGAGATTTTATATGAAGTTTGCGTTTTCTCTTTCTTGTGATACAAATTTTTTACTTGCTCCAAATAGTTTTTATTGGTTTTAACAGCTTCCGCAATAAGCGATTTTATATTCTCGCTTTCCCAAGCGGGCCATAAAAGTAAATTGGTCATACTCGCTAGGCCGGCTCCAACCAAAGTATCAATAATTCTGTATTGAATAATGCTAAAAGCATCTGGATAAAGCATGGCATATACAAAGATGATGGTAAGGGTAATGAATACAGCCGATGCTTTGTAGTTTTGTTGAATAAAAGTAAAAGAGAGCGTCATCGCTATAAAGGTTATAGCAATATAAATGGCAATATTATTAGTAAGAAGCACGATACCTACTGCTACAGCCCCTCCAATTAATGTTCCCAAAATACGTTGGCGGGATCTCTCTTTGGTGAGAACATAACCAGGTCTCATAATCACTACAATGGTAAGTATTATCCAATACGCATTTTGCAAGGAAAAAATAGATCCGATGGCATAGCCCAGCAAAACCGTTACCACGAGCCGTAAGGAGTGTTTAAAAATAGGCGATTTGAGGGTTAGGTTTTCAACTAAAACCTTAAAGCTGTAACTCTGGTTGGTAATAAATTGCAACCGATCTGCTTTCTTTAAAATAGAAACTTTAGGGGTGAAGTTATTTTTTATGATATTTTCAATCGCAATTACTTTTTGAGATTGTCTTTCCGTATAATCAAAAAGATTTCTAAGAATAAGGATGGCATCCCTGTTCTTTTTAATATCTACGTTGCTTTTGAAGCTTTCAATGGCTTTTTCCGATTTTTTAAGGAGTTTTTCAATAGTACGATCACTGTTGATAGTTTTATTCTTAAACCGTAGTTCGCTAATTTCCAACAGTCGGTCTGCCACTGCCTCCATGGTTTCTCCTATTTGGAGTGCCACTTTTTGAAATTCAGGACTACTGCTATCGTATTTTTTATAGTTGAACGGATTGGCTACCGCAAACTCCAAAATGTCTATGAGTTCTATAAAAATAAGCAATTGCTGGCGCTTCAGTTTT
The DNA here is from genome assembly GCF_013391805.1 of Galbibacter sp. BG1. GTDB lineage: Bacteria > Bacteroidota > Bacteroidia > Flavobacteriales > Flavobacteriaceae > Galbibacter. The sequence continues at coordinate 2,319,111 of NZ_CP058364.1, forward strand.
GTAGAGCCCGAACGTTGGCGTTGTGCTAACAGTAGATTTCTTAAGGCTTCGTGTTTTTCATTCAGTTCGTTTTGTAATTGCAATTGCTGGTTTAACACGTTTTCCCTATCCGAAGTAGAAAAAAGAGCTACGCGGGTATTTAGATACGCTGCAGTAAGCTCCATGCAGTCGGTAAGAAGTTCGTCGCTGTATTGTTTGGTTCTAACGGTTTCAAAAGAAAGGGAAATCAACAAATACCAGAGTCCGCCGCCAAGTATGTAAAACGCATTGTATAAAATTTCCATACCGCTAAGGGGGTGTGCAAAACTTAGCGCTACCGCGAGCAGTCCGGAAAAAGCTATAAGGGAGGCCCTAAAACCATATACCGAAATATAAGAATTTACAAATACCAAAATTGCCAATGCTGGGATAAGGAAATAAATGTTTGGAATCGCTAAATGTATAGTGATATAACTGATAATGGCTAAGAAAAGCGAAATAAAAATACCATAGATATGGTGTTTTTTGTTGCCGGGGATATCGCTGGTGGATGCCAAAAGTACTCCGAAAGCAGCTCCGGCACCTACGGTCATATTTAAATAAAAATAGCAAATAGCAATGGCGCTAAAGGCAGAAATACTTATGAGCAGCCCTTTGGTGAAATTATAGCTTTTTAGGAATTGTATGGCTTTTTGCATTATTTGCTAAAAAATTTTCATGCAAAGGTACGTTAAGGACTTTGATTTTATGAAATCTTCAAAATAAATATATATTACTTTCCCGATACGTGATTAAAAGAATTAGTTCTAGTTTTGAAAAACTCCTTATCCACAGAATAGTAATCAAAAGCTCCGAAAGCAGGAGCGGAGGTAAGGAGCGACGCGGAGTTTTGATTTCGGTTTTTCGACTTCATGGTCGAAAAAATTCCTTGGATAAGGCGCCTTTTTCTTTGTTTCGTTTCTTTTGGGCGAGCAAAAGAAATGAAAGAATATTTTATGAATCGACAAATATTATATTTACTAATGTAAAACTAAACTAGAACTTAAGCATTTTTAAAGAAGAACGCATTCTTTTCAACCCAAAATATACATTATATTTGCGGTAGCAATAAAAGACACAACAATTCCATGAGCAATACAATTACAACTACCGATTTTAATTTTCCGAAGCAAAAAAACGTTTACAAGGGAAAGGTTAGGGAAGTTTATAATATTGATGATGAAATACTGGTTATGATAGCCACCGATAGGCTTTCTGCTTTTGATGTTATTATGCCTAAGGGAATTCCATACAAAGGTCAGATTCTAAATCAAATTGCCACAAAAATGATGGACGCCACAAAGGATATTGTGCCTAATTGGTTGTTGGCAACCCCAGACCCCAATGTGGCTGTGGGACATTTGTGTGAACCTTTTAAAGTGGAAATGGTAATCCGCGGTTATTTATCGGGCCATGCTGCTAGGGAATATAAAGCCGGGAAGCGTTTGTTGTGTGGGGTAGGGATGCCCGAAGGGATGAAAGAGAACGACAAATTTCCTGAACCAATAATTACGCCTTCTACCAAGGCAGATCAAGGCGATCATGATGAGGATATTTCGCGCGAAGCTATTCTTGAAAAAGGAATAGTTTCTGAAGAAGATTACCTAGTACTGGAAAAATATACTCGTGCATTATTTCAAAGAGGATCCGAAATTGCGGCAGAACGCGGACTCATACTTGTTGATACCAAATACGAATTTGGAAAAACAAAAGATGGAAAAATTGTGTTGATAGATGAAATCCATACCCCAGATTCTTCAAGATATTTTTATGCTGATGGATACCAAGAACGTCAAGATAAAGCCGAGCCACAAAAACAACTTTCTAAGGAATTTGTGCGCCAATGGCTTATAAGTAATGGTTTTCAAGGGAAAGAGGGACAACAGATTCCCGAAATGGACGACAATTATATTCATTCAGTTTCCGAAAGATACATCGAGCTTTACGAAAAAATCACAGGTGAAAAGTTTGTAAAAGGAGACGTAAGTAATATTCAAGAGCGCATAGAGAAGAATGTTTTAGAGCATTTAAAAAAATAACAGGACAAGAGAGCATGATCCCTTGTTGCATACTCCACTTACATCACTGCATAAAGCGTTTACAGGGCTGCATAGCCCACTTGCATCACTGCATAAAGCGTCTGCAGGGCTGCATAGCCACTTACATCACTGCATAAAGCATTTACACGGCTGCACAACCCACTTACATCACTGCATAAAGCATTTACATGGTTGCACAGCCCACTTACATCGCTGCATAAAGCGTTTACATGGCTGCATAGCCCACTTACATCGTTGCATAAATTGTTAATAAAATGTTAAATACACTAATGTTTTAAATAGTTGCACTTGGTGTTAGTAGACTATGCTAGTCATTTAAATCTATCACTGACGTTTACGCATGATTGTAATTTCTTTGTAGAAAACGGTTTTTATCCATTTTTTCGCTCAATTACGTCGCATAAACTATTAACCACAAGTAATCCTCGATGAACTCCGTCGAAATACCTACCATAGATTTTTTTGAGAATCGTATTTGTGCTTTATTTATTGAATTGATTTTCAGTTAAATATGCTATTTTCAAGGTATTCAACTAGACGCTAAGTACTTTAAATGCAACGTTTTCGTATTAGGTTGTTTTTATAAAAATAAGTACTTTAGTCAGCATGAGTAATTACCACATCAAACACTTAGAGGAGTATTTTCAAGTTTACCGAAAGTCAGTTCGCGACCCAGAAAATTTTTGGGGGGAAGTTGCCGAAGAGCACTTTTTATGGCGAAAAAAATGGGACAATGTTTTAGAATGGGATTTCACCAAGCCCGAAATTAAATGGTTTCAAGGAGCCAAATTAAACATTACCGAAAATTGCATCGATAGGCATTTAAGAACACGCGGCAATAAAACTGCCATCATTTGGGAGCCTAATAGTCCAGACGAAGAGGCGTTGCATATTAGTTACAATGAATTACATGAACGGGTTTGCAGGTTTGCAAATGTTTTAAAATCAAAAGGGATTAAAAAGGGAGATCGCGTATGCATTTATCTTCCTATGATTCCAGAATTGGCTGTTTCCGTTTTGGCTTGTGCCAGAATTGGCGCTATTCATTCCGTAGTTTTTGCAGGATTTTCATCCACAGCGCTTTCCACTAGAATCAATGATGCCGATTGTAAAATGGTTATCACTGCAGATGGTTCTTTCCGCGGAAGTAAAACCATCGACCTTAAAGGGATTGTAGATGAAGCTTTGGAAGACTGTCCAAGTATTGAATCAGTTTTGGTTGCCAAGCGTATTGAATCTGATATTAATATGAAGGAGGGGCGTGACGAGTGGTTGCAGCCTTTGTTGGATGATGCAGAACAAACTTGCGAACCAGAAATTGTAGATGCTGAAGATCCACTTTTCATTTTGTATACTTCCGGTTCTACGGGAAAACCGAAGGGGATGGTTCACACTTCGGGAGGCTATATGGTTTATACGGCGTATACTTTTAAAAATATTTTTCAATACCAAGAAAACGATGTGTATTGGTGTACGGCAGATATTGGTTGGATTACCGGGCATAGTTATATTGTGTACGGACCCCTAGCCAACGGCGCTACTACAGTAATGTTTGAAGGCGTTCCTTCGCACCCTGATTTTGGGAGGTTCTGGGAAATTGTAGATAAACATAAAGTAAATCAGTTTTATACCGCGCCAACCGCTATTCGAGCGTTGGCAAAGAATAATTTGGACTTTGTCACAAAACACGATTTGTCTTCACTAAAAGTATTGGGATCTGTAGGAGAGCCCATTAATGAGGAGGCTTGGCACTGGTATAATGACAACGTTGGAAAAAGCCGATGTCCTATTGTAGATACGTGGTGGCAAACAGAAACAGGAGGGATTATGATATCTCCCATTCCGTACGCTACGCCAACTATTCCAACGTATGCAACTTTACCGTTGCCAGGAATTCAACCCGCTTTAATGGATGAAAACGCCAAAGAGATTAAAGGGAATCTTGTGGATGGCCGTTTATGCATTAAATTCCCGTGGCCGTCTATTGCTAGAACCATTTGGGGGAATCATGAGCGTTATAAAGACACCTATTTTTCAGCCTACGAAAACATGTATTTCACGGGAGATGGGGCGCTTCGTGATGCCGTTGGGTATTATAGAATTACGGGACGTGTAGATGATGTGGTAATTGTCTCCGGACATAATTTAGGTACAGCGCCTATTGAAGATGCCATCAACGAACATCCTGCTGTGGCGGAATCAGCAATTGTAGGTTATCCGCATGATGTAAAAGGAAATGCTCTGTACGGATTTGTAATCTTAAAAGAAGTAGGGGAAACCCGTGACCGTGAGAACTTGCGAAAAGAAATCAACCAACAGATCACAGAACATATCGGTCCGATTGCTAAATTGGATAAAATTCAGTTCGTAAGCGGATTGCCAAAAACGCGGAGTGGAAAAATTATGCGTAGGATTTTACGGAAAATAGCATCCAACGATCTCTCCAATCTAGGAGACACCAGTACGCTATTAAACCCCGATGTAGTCGATGAGGTAATAAAGGAGAAAATTGATTAATTTTTTAAACTGAAATTAATAACACCAACCCCAATGACTTTTATGGTCTTTGGGGTTTTTAGATTATTTATCAATGAAAATTAAATTAGTAGTATCAATAATATTAGTAATATTTTTAGGTCATAACATTTATGCGCAAGTCTCAAAAGATTCACTTTTGAAAAAGGATGTCAAAATGTTAGTGGAAGAAATGCAATTTATGTACGGATACGATCAAACGATGCGTGAGTATATTAGTTATAAAACTTTCGATAAATCTGAAACGGATAGTATTGAATCCCTTTCTGAAAGTTTGAGAGAAAGGGAAATTCTCAAAAGGCAATTTGAATCAGATAATTTTAAAAATTACATATGGATTAATTACATAAACCCAAAAGATGCTGAGCATACCGAAAGAATGATAGAAATCATAAGAAAATATGGGTTCCCAACCATCGATAGAATTAAAAGATATTATAAAAACGACTTTGTCGATTCAGAATTTAATCCTTTAATTATCCTAATCCATTCACCGAGAAAATATTGGGCTGAATTAAAAGAAATTGTTTATAAGGAACATACTTCTGGAAGAATAAATCAATGTGAATATGGATACTTATTGTGGCAATTTACGGGAAGGGAGAGTTTTCAGCCAATGCTTGAAAACGGTTACGAAATGGTTCGGGAAAATGGTAATATTACATTGAAGTCAACCTGTAAATAAATTAGACTGACTTTTAGCCGCAATTCAAGCCGGGTGGAAAACCTACACTTTCTTTAAAATATGCCTTGCGCGTGCTGTGTAGGCAGCAGAATGATTTGGAATGCCGTTGAGCAATGTTTGTTTTAATTCAGGATAAATCCAATTGTATTTTTTTCCAAGAAGAAAAAGGCTGTGCATAGCGTAGGCCTTGGTAGCTACTTTAACATCGGCAATTAACCAATCGAAATTTATTTCTACTAATTTTTCGAGTTGTTCTTCCTTTAAAAACTGCTTAGTATCCTCATTATTACTTTTAAAGTAAGCCTCGCATAAAAGTTCACAAACCTTTGCCATGGGACGAATGGAAGATTCATTTCTTAAAGACGGTAATTGTTGAGTAAATTCATTTAAATGGGGGTATAGCAAGTCCAATTTACTCTTGCATACATATTCTGTTACCCAACAGGCTTTATGGGCAAGTTCTTCATCGTTGGAAAAGCAATATTTTAGCAGCTCCGGAAAGTACTCTTGGTGTTCCAGAATAAAATTTGCTGCCTTTTGGCGGTGTTCCCTATAACCGCTTACGTAAGAAAGTTTAGTTGCTAGCTTCTTATTCAATTTATATTTTCCTTAAATTAGAGCTCTAATAATTATGGACTTAATTTAGTCAAACCTTTTATTTAAAACAAATGGAAGGTGGCTGTAAACAACTTAGAAACTAACACCCTATGAAGTTATTTAAACGAATTTTATTTTTTTTGTTACTAGTACTTATTGTAATTCAATTTTTTCCTCCTTCCGAAAATAAATCTGATACCACACCACCGACAGACCTTCTATTGGTGGAAAATACCCCAGGTAAAGTGGAAGCCATTCTTACCAACGTTTGTTACGACTGCCACTCCAACAACACCATTTATCCATGGTATGCAGAAATAGAACCAGTTTCTTATTGGTTAGCGAGCCATATTGAAGAAGGGAAAGAGCATTTAGATTTCTCTCAGTGGGATTTATATTCAGCTAAAAAGAAAGCCCATAAACTGGAAGAAGTTGCCGAAGCGGTAACAGAAGGTTGGATGCCGTTGGATTCTTATAAATGGATGCATGGCGATGCCAATCTTACTGAGGAAGAAAGTAAAGCAGTGGCCGATTGGGCAAACATGCTACGCCTTAAGTATGTAAAAGCCGAGAAACCGCAATAGGGACACCCACAGAAGCTTTTTCGGCTATTATTTCGAGTCCGTCGATGGCATTTTCATCAATCGATGGCCTCGGATCTATAAAATAGATGGGCGCTTCATAAGGTTTGTAATCTACCAATCCAGCTGCAGGATATACCTGCATGGAGGTACCTATAACCATTACGATATCTGCCTGGGATACTTCTTGGGCAGCAACTTTTATAAGTGGAACCGCTTCGCCAAACCATACTATGTGTGGCCTAATTTGGCTATGATGCTCGCAGAGGTCACCGAGCTTTATATCTTCTTTCCAGTCGAAAACCAAGTCTTCGTCGAAAGTGCTTCTTGCTTTTAAAAGTTCGCCATGGAGATGTATAACATTACTGCTTCCAGCACGTTCGTGTAAATCGTCTACGTTTTGGGTAATTATAGTAACATTATAATCTTTTTCAAGTTCTGCCAATGCTTTATGCGCTTCATTTGGAGTAACTTCAAGTAGTTGCCTACGTCTCTCGTTGTAAAATTCCAGTACCAATTCTTGGTTGTATTCCCAGCCTTTTAAAGAGGCAACTTCCATTACATCATGTCCTTCCCAAAGTCCGTCAGCATCCCTAAAAGTTTTCAATCCGCTTTCGGCACTTACACCAGCTCCGGTAAGTACAACTATCTTTTTCATACAATCAAAATTTGTTATAAAGTTTCATTACTTCGGAAGTTATTGTTTTCTTTATTCAGAAACAAAACAATCCCATAAAATGTAAATGTTAAAGTAAATGTAACGGCCTAAGTTCAATTCAGTAAGAAAACTTATTTTTACAATTCAATCTAAAAAATACTATGAAAATTATATGAAAGATAGCTATAAAATTGCCATCGTAGGTTTAGGCTATGTTGGTTTGCCCTTGGCAGTGGAATTTGCCAGAAAAGGATTTTCGGTAATTGGTTTTGATATCAATGAAAAAAGGGTAGGGGAGTTAAATGCTGGTAAAGATGTTACCGATGAGGTAACCAGTGAAGAATTTGAAGATGCCCAAGGAATTGTTTTTACGGCCAATGAAGAAGATTTGGATGATTGCAATGTTTTAATCATTACCGTGCCAACGCCTGTAGACGATTTTAAACAACCAGATTTGCGACCTCTGTTGGCCGCAAGTGCTACTGTTGGGCGTCATCTTAAAAAAGGTGATATGGTAATTTACGAATCCACCACCTATCCCGGATGTACCGAAGATGATTGTGTTCCAGTTCTTGAAAAGGTAAGCGGACTAACATATAATGAAGACTTTTTCTGCGGATATTCCCCAGAACGTATCAACCCGGGTGATAAGCAACGTAGGTTGAGAAATATTATGAAGGTTACCTCGGGAAGTACTCCCGAAAAGGCCGAAGAAATAGACCAACTATACAAAGCTATTATTGAAGCCGGTACTCATAAAGCTTCCAGTATTAAAGTGGCGGAGGCTTCTAAAATTATTGAAAACACACAAAGGGATATAAATATTTCTTTGGTGAATGAATTGGCCTTGATTTTTGATAGAATAGGGGTGGATACTGTAGAGGTTTTAGAAGCTTCTGGAACCAAGTGGAACTTCTTGCCGTTTAGACCTGGTCTGGTGGGAGGACATTGTATTGGCGTAGATCCCTATTACTTAACCCATAAAGCAGAACGTTTGGGGTACCATCCGCAGGTCATTCTATCTGGTAGACGTATTAACAACAATATGGGGGTTTTTATTGCCAATAAAGTGGTGAAGTTGATGGTTAGGGATCAATTACCGATAAAGAATGCGAAGGCCTTAGTGCTGGGAATGACTTTTAAAGAAAATTGTCCGGATGTTAGAAACTCTCGTGTAATTGATGTAATTGATGAATTAAGCGGATTCGGACTGCAAGTGGATACGTATGATCCTTACGCGGATAAGGAAGAGGTTAAGAAGTATTATGGCGTAGAATTGATCGATGAGCTTAAAGAACGTTATGAGACCATTGTTTTAGCGGTTGGTCATGATAAATTTGCGACCTTGGATTTTGAAAAATTAAAATCGAGTCCGCGTACGGTAGTTTACGATGTAAAAAGCTTTTTACCGAAAGAACAAGTTACGGATAGACTCTAGGGATTTACGAGTTACGATTTTTGATTTACGAATTTTGAAAGCGTAAAAAATGTTTTTAGGGAATCGCCTCAAAACCTATTTCACAGGTCAAGGGAAACAAGAATAGAATGGTTAATAAAGATAAAAATAAGTTGAAAGTTTTAATCACTGGTGGTGCCGGTTTCATTGGCTCTCATGTGGTTAGGCTTTTTGTCAATAAATATCCGAATTATGAAATAGTAAATTTAGATGCCCTAACCTACGCTGGTAACTTGGAAAATCTAAAGGATGTGGAGAATGCCTCCAATTATAGCTTTGTAAAAGGAGATATTACCGACGCCAGTTTTATACATAAAATATTTAGCGAATATCAATTTAATGGGGTTATTCACTTGGCTGCCGAAAGTCATGTAGACCGTTCTATTGCAGACCCTCTGGCTTTTGTAAAAACAAATGTAATTGGTACCATGAATTTATTGAATGCTGCCAAGGAAAATTGGAAGGGACAATTTGAAAATAAACTCTTTTATCATATCAGTACCGATGAGGTTTATGGCTCCTTAGGTGAAAGTGGTTTGTTTACGGAGGAAACCAATTACGACCCGAATTCTCCTTATGCGGCTTCAAAAGCTAGTTCAGATCACTTTGTTCGTGCCTATGGTGAAACTTATGGTTTGCCATATATTATTAGTAACTGCTCCAATAATTACGGTCCGAATCAGTTTCCAGAGAAACTCATTCCGCTATTTATCCACAATATCATACAAGAACAGCCGCTACCGGTTTATGGAGATGGAAATTATACCCGGGATTGGCTTTTTGTAATCGATCATGCCCGGGCCATAGACCTTATTTTTCACAATTCAGAAAAAAATAAAACCTATAACGTAGGAGGATTTAACGAATGGAAGAATATCGATTTGGTTGGGTTGCTATGTAGAATTATGGATAAAAAGCTTCATCGACAGGAAGGAGCTTCGTCACAATTAATCACATATGTAAAAGATCGCCCAGCTCATGATTTAAGATATGCTATTGATGCCTCTAAAATTAATAAGGACTTGGGCTGGAGGCCTTCCGTTACTTTTGAAGAAGGTTTGGAAAAAACGATCGATTGGTATTTGGAAAATCAAAAATGGTTAAAAAACGTAACTTCGGGAGCTTATCAAGAATATTATAAGGAGCAGTATAAATATTAATTTGTCACAGGGAATATTTTTATTTAAAATTAATAGATAGCAATTGTTTGTTTAGTCTAAAATAGATGTACTTTCTTTATATACTGAAAAGATATATATTTGTGATATAAAATTAACGCTTATGAAAACCGTATCATTAAAAATAGATGATTCTGTATTTAGCGAGACTGAAAAAATACTTGCTCGAATTAAAAAGCCACGGAACCGATACATCAACGAAGCGATTGAACACTATAATAGGATTCAAAGAAAAGAGTTTTTGGAAGAAAAATTAAAGATTGAGTCCAGAATGGTTGAGGAAGATTCAATTTCTGTGCTTAGGGACTTTGAAGGGTTGGACTATGCGGATTAAGCAGTACGAAATTTGGATAGCAGATTTAAATCCTCAGATTGGTACTGAGCCGGGAAAAACAAGACCTGTTTTGGTTGTTCAAACCGATTTAATGAACAAAATTCCACATCCATCAACAATCATTTGCCCGATGACGACTAATATAAAAATGGAGTCTGAAATTTTGAGGGTTCATTTAAAAAAGGGAGTAGCAAATTTACATGAATCATGCGATGTGATGATAGACCAAATACGCGCCATTGATAATAAACGTCTTGTAAAGAGAATAGGGGCTTTGCCAAATGAATTGATTGAAAAAGTAAAAGAAAATATTCAAGTCGTATTAGATCTAGAATATTAGATTTCATGTATATCATTAAAGTTCTTAAAAGCATTAAATTACAACCAATACAATGAAAGGAATAATTCTCGCTGGCGGCTCTGGTACTAGGTTACACCCTTTAACATTGGCTGTAAGCAAACAGCTCATGCCAATTTACGACAAGCCGATGATTTATTACCCGCTTTCAACCTTAATGAGTGCCGGTATCCGCGAAATCCTAATCATTTCCACGCCTAAAGACTTGCCATTGTTTAAAGAACTCTTAGGAGATGGCAAAAAGTATGGCTGTCTATTTACCTATGCCACCCAAGAGCATCCCAATGGCCTAGCCGAAGCCTTTCTAATTGGAGCAGATTTTATTGGGGATGATAAAGTAGCACTAATTTTAGGTGATAATATTTTTTATGGAACCGGATTAAGTGAACTTTTACAAGCCAACAATAATCCAGATGGAGGTATTGTTTATGCCTATCATGTCCACGATCCAGAAAGGTACGGGGTTGTGGAATTTAATACCGATGGAAAAGCAATATCCATTGAAGAAAAACCTAAAAGCCCTAAATCTAATTTTGCAGTACCAGGGGTTTATTTTTATGATAATGAAGTGGTTTCAATAGCAAAAAATATAAGGCCGAGCAAAAGAGGGGAACTGGAAATAACTGATATTAATAAAACTTATTTGGAGAAAGGTAAATTGCAGGTGCGTATTTTAGATAGGGGTACTGCATGGCTCGATACAGGAACTTTTCAATCCTTAATGCAGGCTTCGCAGTTTGTGGAAGTTTTAGAAGAGCGACAGGGCTTAAAAATAGGATCCATTGAAGCTACTGCCTATGAAATGGGCTATATAACCAAAACCGAATTTAAAGCGTTGGCTGAACCATTGGTGAAAAGCGGTTATGGAGAGAAACTATTGAGTTTGCTAAAATAAAATAGATAAATCGCAGTGCACCAGAATACGAAAACATCCTTGGATTTATTAAACTATTTGGAGGGTTTTATTACTGAAGAAAGAAAACAACGGTTTCTCGATATTTTAGCGGAAAGGACCAATCATTTTACGGTAGCCATAGAAGATGTTTATCAATTACACAACACCAGTGCCGTTATAAGAAGCTGTGATGCTTTTGGAATTCAAAATGTGCATGTAGTAGAAGAGCAATTTGGGAAACGACTGGATAAAAATATAGCTATGGGATCCCAAAAATGGGTAGATATAAATCGCTATGGGAATACCTTGGATTGCATAGATGCCCTAAAAGCAAAAGGCTACAGGGTTGTAGCAACGACTCCGCATACAAACGCTTCCAACCTAAAAGACTTTGATGTAGAAGTCAAATCGGCATTATTTTTTGGTACAGAAAAAAGCGGGCTCAGTAGAACCGTTTTGGACAATGCAGATGCCTTTTTAAAAATCCCGATGCGTGGCTTTGCTGAAAGTTTAAATATCTCTGTTTCCGCTGCTATTATTCTTCAGCATATTACTTCAAAACTAAGGGACACTTCTGTAGATTGGCAGCTTACTTCCGAAGAAATTTTAGAAAAAAGAATTGACTGGTCTAAAAAGTCGATTCGAAGTATAGACGATGTGCTGAAAGCCTATACTGAAAAATAGCGGGTCTCTACTATTTTTGAAATAAAATCCGTAAATTTAAGAGTATCAATTCTTTAGGTTATGGCAACTGCCTTTCTTTACATCCTTGGAGGAATTTTAATCCTTGTAATATTTCTAACCATCATAGCCCCAAAATCGTATATCGTAAGTAGGAGTATACAAGTGAAAAAACCGCTTCCGGAAGTTTTTGAATATTTAAAATATTTAAAAAATCAACAAGAATGGTCCCCTTGGAGCAAAAAAGATCCTTATATGGAGAATAAGATTCTTGGCGTAGATGGTAAAGTTGGTGCGATAAGTTACTGGAAAGGAAATAAAGAAGTTGGAGAAGGTGAGCAGGAAATTGTAGCCATAAATGAAAACGAATCGGTGTTAACTGAACTTCGTTTTTTTAAACCATTTAAATCAACTTCCAAAGGATTTATAAAGGTGGAAAAAGTACTTCCCGATGTTACAACAATTGTTTGGGGATTTTCAGGGGATTATAAATTTCCCATGAATATTCTAATGATTTTTATGAATATGGATAAAACGGTGGGAAAGGATTTTGAGCAGGGACTTCAAGATCTTAAAAGAAATTTGGAGAGCGATTTTTGAGTACGTTAATTAATTCTTATAAATTATTTTTTAGTGTTCTTTTTCTCTATATTTAGAATTAAATTCAATAATATATGAATTGCTCAAATAATTTATCGGGAAAAGCTCTGTTTACCTTATTGTATTTTTTTGTTGTATCCATTCTTTCTGCACAAGAGAAGAGAGGGTTTTCCTCTGCTCCTTATTTTCAATTCCATCAACAAGCTATTAGTGAAACTTATCCTAATTTGGGCTATTATGTTTATTATCAAAATGCCTTAACCATAAATGTCAACAAATATAGGGCAACTCTAAAGGCAGGCATTGTGGAACAGGGTCTCTATGCGGATGCTGTTTTAAATGGGGTGCCTTTACTGCAAAATTATTATGGAGGGGAGATTGAATATTCTTTGGTCGATTGGATGGGGCTATATGCTCAAGGGCAATATGTGAGCGGGCCTTTTAATCAAAAGAAACGTGTAAATGGTACTACCATGAATCCTTTATTTGCTCAAAGTGGAATAGGAAGTGGTGTAAGGGGCGAATTTAATTCTTTACAGTTTGATCTAGGGGTTCATAAATATTTTGATACACAATTTAAGGAATTCGATGCCGATACGAGGGTAAAAGGAAAGGTGAGCTTTGGTTTTTAAAATGCTAATTTCCTCTATTTAACACCCGGTATTCCTCGTAGCAATTACTAATAGCATCCAATATTTGAAGATCGTTGGCAGTTTCTATAAAGCTATCGGAATAGTTGCAATTTCTAAGCATATCTTCAATATCCACTTTGTCTACTTGCAGAAGGGCCATTAAAGTCTCCCTATCGAATTTGGTAGCCAATAATTCCCTGATTTTATCATCATCCTGCATTTTTCGCAGCTTTTTCATTTGCTGCGGTTTTTTCCCGAAGAGATTATGCAAAAGATCGGCTGGATTAAAAATAGAGCCCATAACATTGGCAAAAGCACTTGGGTTTCTGCTTCCCGCCTCATAACCAAGATTGAGTCCGGAAATACTGTAACGAGCGGATTGATTTATGGGGATGTTCTTTGCGTCTATCTCCAAATAACCGGTAAGCTGAAAAGGCTTAACAACAATTTCTTCCAATGCATATGCCAATTCTGTCAATCCTATTTTTGTATTTTGGAACTTGAGCATGTCGTTAGTAACACGCACTTTTATTTCTTTAAAACCAATGTAAGAGAAATATAAGGTGTCGTTTACCCTTGCAGGAATGGTAAATTCCCCATTTTGATCGGTAATGGTACCAATAACTTGATTCAAGTTAAGTACATGAACATTGTCAATTGGAGCATCATCGGCAGTATTAAAAACAATACCTTTGAGGTCTTCTGAGTTTTCTTGGGAAAAAGAAAGCCCGAAGGACACAAAAGCAAGTATCAAAAGAATTTTTTTCATCACTTCAAACATACTAAAAAAGTAAGCTGATGTCTAAAAATGTGAAAAGTAAGTTTAGTAGGTTTCACAAAAGAACGTTTATAACTGTTGTAAATTGGTACATGGTATAAAGTTCCAACATCATTACATATTGCGGCTAAAAATAGTAAACAAAAGGAAAAAATGCGCCAACAGGCGCATTTTTAATTTATTATTAACTAAAACCTTTTTTTAGATCTTCGGTTACCACCGCCAGACTTGTTTCCTTTTCCGCCTTTTTTACCAAAGCGTTTTTCTCCAAATCCTTTAGAACCTCCACCACTATCGCTTCGTCGGTTTCTTTTACCGCCTCCGCCACCGGAGCGACCGCTACGGCCACGTGAATTTTCCCTAGAATTTTTAGATACTTCTACATTTATAAAGCGTCCGTCCAATTTAAATTCAGAGAACTTGGCAAGAACAGCATCGGTATGGTTTGCATCGGTATTAAAGAAAGAAAAACTTTCTTTTACATCTACTTTAAACACGTCGTCTTTGTCTAAATCCAACTGTTCGCGTAGGAAATCCTTTAAAGTCATCCAATCGTAACCATCTCGGGAACCTACATTAATAAAGTAACGTACTTTTCCTTCTCCAAAAAAATCTTGTGCTCCAGCATCTCCACCAGAAACATTTAAATCTCCTGCCTTTTTATAGTATTCCGCAAAGCGTCCAAACTCTACAGAAACCATTTTTTTAATCAGTTCTTCACGGTTAATCCCATCCAATACATCATTAATAGCAGGCAAATAGTTCTCTACTTCCTTATTGATTTCTGTATTTTTTATTTTGCTAGCAAGGTGATATAGTTGTATTTCGCAAATCTCTTCGGCACTAGGCACTTTTTTGGACTCGAACTTCTGCTGAATTTTACGCTCTATTGCGCTTATCTTACGAAGTTCACTTTTGGTAATAATCACCATAGAAATACCAGACTTTCCAGCTCTACCGGTACGTCCACTACGGTGGGTATACGTTTCAATTTCGTCTGGAAGTTGATAGTTTATAACGTGGGTTACGTCGTCTACATCGATTCCCCTTGCGGCAACATCGGTAGCTACCAACATTTGTATTTGTTGGGTCCTAAAAGATTTCATAACCATATCACGTTGGTTCTGACTCAAATCTCCGTGTAAGGCACCCGCATTATAACCATCTTCAATAAGCTTTTCAGCAATTTTTTGGGTATCGCGTTTGGTTCTACAGAAAACAACCGAAAAAATATCGGGGTTGGTGTCTGCCAAACGTTTTAATGCTAAATAACGGTCTCTACCACTTACTACATAATATTCATGCTGAACATTGGAAGTAGATGCATTTTTGGTTCCTACAGTTACTTCTGTAGGGTTTTTCATAAACTTTTTAGCGATAGTAGCAACCTCTTTAGGCATGGTTGCAGAAAATAACCAAGTGCTTTTTTCTTTAGGTGCATGCGAAAGAATCTCTGTAATATCTTCGTAAAAGCCCATGTTTAACATTTCATCTGCTTCATCGAGTACACAATACTCAATTTTAGAAATGTCTACCATATTACGGCTTATCATGTCTTTCATTCGGCCTGGTGTAGCCACTACAATCTGTGTCCCTCTTTTAACCTGTCTTGCTTGGTCTGTAATACTTGCACCGCCATAAATAGCAGTTACATTAAGAGAGGGTAAATATTTAGAGTATAATTTTAATTCATTAGCAATTTGCAAACAAAGTTCACGTGTTGGGGATAGAATAAGCCCTTGGGTGGTTCTGTTGTTTACATCTATTTTCTGAATCATAGGAAATCCGAATGCAGCTGTTTTTCCCGTACCTGTCTGTGCCAAAGCAACCATATCGGTATCGTTGGCGAGTAGGACCGGAATAGCTTTCTCCTGCACCTCAGAAGGTGTCTCAAAGCCCATATCTGTAATGGCTTTAAGTAGCTGTTCGTTCAGTCCTAATTGTTCAAATTTATTCATATATGTATTTAAAAATAAGGGCGCAAAGGTAATCTTATTAATCGAGATTACACCTTATATTTGCGTATTTATTTTAAACGCTTCTTACTGATAATGAGTTTTTTACTGGAGTATTCCCGAGTTATACTATTTTTAGTATCGGAATAATAGCAATTATGGGGTTGTAAAGCTGAAAATTTATCATTTCGGTAAATCGCTCGACGTTCATCTGTATCACGCTAAAGATGTTGGTAAACAGGAGATAAGAAATAAAAAAAAGATCACTCTAAAGAAAAGGTGCTAGTTGTTTAGATGAATCATGGCAAAAACGGCGTAATTAATCATATCTTGATAGTTGGCGTCAATACCTTCACTCACCAGTGTTTTTCCCTTGTTATCTTCTATTTGTTTAACACGCAGTATTTTCTGTAGAATTAAATCGGTTAAAGAGCTAACCCGCATATCGCGCCATGCTTCTCCGTAATCATGATTTTTATTCAGCATCAATTCTTTGGTAGCTTCCACGTGTTTTGTGTAAAGCTCCACGGCGGCGTCGGTATCGAGGTCGGGTTGGTCTGCAATTCCTTTTTCAATTTGAATGAGCGCCATAATGGAGTAATTTACAATACCAATAAACTCAGAAATCTCATCTTCATCCACTTTTCGTACAGCATTTTCCTGCAAGGAACGAATGCGTTGCGCTTTAATGAATATTTGATCGGTAAGGGATGGAAGTCTTAAAATGCGCCATGCACTCCCGTAATCTTTCATTTTTTTTTCAAACAAATCCCGACAAACTGTAATGACCTCATCGTATTGCTTTTCTGTGTTTTGCATATGCTCAATGGTATTTGGTGTAAATTTCGCTTAAAAATTTCAAATGTTCAAAGTTCGTTTGGTAAACTTTAATTTTTGTAACTTTTCACACTCAATTTCCCTAGAATCTAAATGAAATAATTAAATGACTATTAATTGCAACGGTACGCTTATCGACTTATCCCAACCCAGGGTAATGGGTATTCTTAATGTTACACCCGATTCTTTTTACGATGGCGGAAAGTACTCCAAAGAGAAAGTAATCTTGGATCAAGTAGAGAAAATGCTGGAAGAAGGAGCTACGTTTATAGACGTTGGGGCGTATAGTTCGCGTCCCGGGGCCAAAGATATAAGTTTAGAAGAAGAGTTGTCCAGAAGCGTGCCCATTACCAAAGCTATTGTTAAAAAATTCCCTGAAGCCATGGTTTCCATAGATACATTTAGGGCAGAAGTGGCCATCCAGAATGTGGAGGCGGGTGCTTGTATGGTAAACGATATTTCTGGGGGTACGCTAGATGAAGACATGCTCCCTACCGTTGGGAAATTAGGGATTCCCTATATTATGATGCATATGAAGGGAACTCCAAAAACGATGGAGCAAAAAACCATTTATAGAAATTTTATGCGTGAACTGTTATATTATTTTTCAGAACGGATTGCAGAAGCGCATGCCCATAAAATAAACGATATTATCGTAGACCCAGGGTTCGGCTTCGCCAAGACAATGGATCAGAATTATGAGCTATTGGCAAAACTAAATGTGCTTCATATCTTAAACCTTCCTATTCTTGTAGGTGTCAGCCGAAAATCCATGATCTATAAGTTATTGGATTCAGCCCCTGCCAAAGCACTAAATGGAACAACAAGCCTAAATACATTGGCATTAAGTAAAGGAGCGAATATTTTGAGGGTTCACGATGTTAAGGAAGCTGTGGAATGTGTAAAAATCCATGAAATGATATTAAAAAATACGACAGACATATAAATGTCTTTTAGACTAAGCTAATTTTTATATTTTTACATAAAACCAGAGGGCCTTGGAAATTTTCGATTTCGTAGAATTAAAAATAGTAGATATCATCGATATCTTTTTAGTCGCTTTCCTTTTCTACTACCTCTACAAATTGGTTAAGGGTACAGTAGCCATTAATATTTTTATTGGAATTGTAATTATATACGTAATATACTTGCTTACGGAGGCCCTTAATATGCGTATTTTAAGCAATATTTTCGGGAAGTTTATAGGTGCTGGATTTTTCGCTTTAATTGTAGTGTTTCAACAGGAAATACGTAAATTTTTATTAATGGTTGGTTCTACAAATTTCAGTAAACGGGGTATTATGAAACACCTGAGCTTTTTAAAGCACGATGGTATGGGAACCGATACCAATGTAGATGCCATTATTTCTGCCTGTGAAAAAATGAGTGCCAAGCATACCGGGGCGCTTATTGTGATTGAACGTAACAATTCGCTGGATTTTGTAAAGCATTCGGGAGATCATATGAATATTGAGATCAATCAACCCATAATAGAAAGTATTTTTTACAAAAACAGCACACTGCACGACGGGGCTGCTATAATTGAAGGAAATAGAATTGTAGCAACACGGGCCATCCTCCCAGTTTCAAACGAACGTAATATTCCATTAAGATTTGGTTTAAGGCACCGTGCCGCAATCGGGGTTACTGAAAAGACAGATGCCGTGGCCTTGGTGGTTAGTGAGGAAAACGGACAAATTTCTTATATGAAGAATGGGGAATTCGTGCTCTACAACGATTTGGAAGACCTCAAAAAAATTATCAATCAAGATCTTTCCTAAAAGATTTTCAAACCTATATTTCCTTGTATTCTTAAGTTCCAAGGTTGCTTTGATGTTTCTTGTACATTTTGAGGCGGCTCGTTTGTACACCCGGTACAAATATTATTAGTATCTTTCTTCAATAAGTTGGCGCCTATTTAAAATCATTATTTCTAAAATGTTTTTAACTAATTAAATATTTTGTTTAACTTTATAACGTCAAATATTAAACACTTTATTGTTGTATGCTGAATTTTCAAATTTGTTTTTCATTCTATGGGAAATAAAGTAGTCATAATTGGTTCCGGTTTCTCCTCCTTAGCAGCGGCCTGCTATTTACAAAAAGCTGGAAAAGACGTA
Organism: Galbibacter sp. BG1; assembly: GCF_013391805.1. GTDB lineage: Bacteria > Bacteroidota > Bacteroidia > Flavobacteriales > Flavobacteriaceae > Galbibacter. The sequence goes on from NZ_CP058364.1 coordinate 2,338,069, forward strand.
TTGGTCTTAGAGAAAAATGAGCAGTTAGGTGGTCGTGCCTCGGTGTTGGAGGAGAATGGTTTTAAATTCGATATGGGGCCTTCCTGGTATTGGATGCCTGATATTTTTGAACGCTTTTTTAATGACTTCGGAAAAGAGGTTTCAGACTACTACAAGCTTCAGAAACTTTCTCCTGCTTACAACGTTTTTTTTGGTGAAGGGGATAAAGTGGAAATCCCAGATAATCTTCCGGCCATTATTAACACTTTTGATGCTATCGACCCAGGAAGTGGTATTAAACTCAAAAAGTTTATAGAGGAAGCCAAAAAGAATTATGGTATCGCCATGGATGAGCTTGTTTTTAAACCTGGCATTTCCTTATTGGAATTGGTAACTCCAGATACCATAGCCAGGCTCAATCTATTTGTAACCAATATTTCTTCAGAAGTAAAAAAAATAACCAAAAATAAAAAGCTACAGAGTATTTTAGAGTTTCCAGTTCTTTTTCTGGGAGCCAAACCAGAAAAAACCCCAGCATTTTACAATTTTATGAACTATGCCGATTTTGGTGGAGGTACGTGGTACCCAGAAGGCGGAATGAATGAAATAGTAAAGGGAATGGTATCCTTGGGAGAATCCCTAGGGGTAAAATACCAGACAGGACAGGAAATTGTGGATATAACAGCTAAGGGGAATAGGGTTCAAGCCGTTCAAACCCTTAACCATACTTATGAGTGCGATTTAGTGGTTTCTGGAGCCGATTATGCGCATACAGAAAAACTTTTAAAGCCAGAATTACGTAATTATAAAGAAGACTATTGGAACAACAAAACATTTGCTCCATCTGCATTTTTATATTATATTGGTTTTAAAGGGGATGCAACAGAAGTAGAGCACCACAATTTATTTTTTGATACCGATTTTCAATTGCATGCCGAAGAGATTTACGATAGGAAGTGCTTACCAAAAGATCCATTGTTTTATGCTAATTTCCCGTCTAAAACAGACCGGTCTTTAGCTCCCGATGGAATGGAAACTGCATTTTTTTTAATTCCTGTTGCGGTAGATATAGATGATAAAAAAGAGATGCACGATCAATATTTCAACCTTATAATGGAAAGGTTCGAAAATTGTACAGGTTATAATTTAAAAGATAAAGTAGTTTATAAAAAATCCTTTGGAGTGAACGATTTTAAAGATCGCTATTATTCCTGTAAAGGAAACGCCTATGGTTTGGCCAATACATTAATGCAGACTTCAATTTTAAGACCCGGCATACGAAACAAAAAGCTAAAAAACCTTTTTTATACAGGACAGCTTACCGTTCCCGGGCCTGGGGTTCCACCAGCATTGATTTCAGGGAAAATTGTAAGCAATTATATAATCAAACATTTTAAATCAACTCAAAAAAAACCTAAAGTGGCTTTGAGTTAGTGTACAGAAAGACCTAAAAAAACTATGACTACCAATTATAATTTATACCAAGATGTGTGTAAGGAAACCAGTAAAATGGTTACCAAGAAATACAGTACGTCTTTTTCCCGATCTATTATTTACTTAACCCCAGAAATTCGTGAAAACATTTATAATATTTACGGATTTGTGCGCTTTGCAGACGAAATCGTGGATACTTTTCACGAGCATAATCGTAAGGTATTGCTAGATCGTTTTGTCGAGGATTATCATTTGGCACTTAATCAGGACATTTCTTTAAACCCTATTTTACAAGCATTTTGCAAAACCCAGAAGCAATATAAAATCCCGCAGCATTTGGTAGATACTTTTATTGAATCGATGTACATGGATCTGGGGGAAATGAAAGATTTGGATTCTGAAGAGTACAAAAAATATATTTATGGTTCTGCAGAAGTTGTCGGCCTTATGTGTTTAAATGTTTTCTTAAAAGGGGATAAAGAGGAATATGAAGAGCTGAAACCCTATGCGCAAAGTTTTGGGGCCGCACTTCAAAAAGTGAATTTCTTAAGGGACATAAGCTCAGATTTTCATCAATTAAACCGTACCTATTTTCCAAATGTGGACTTTAATCAGTTTACCTTGGAGGATAAAATGAAGATAGAAGAAGACATCAAAAACGATTTTCACGAAGCAATAAAAGGTATTAAAAAATTACCTTTGTCTTCTCGGTTTGCAGTGTATCTGGCGTATCTTTATTATACCAGTTTGTTTAAAAAGATCAAAAAAACAGATTCAGAATTGTTGTTTAAAAAGCGAATTCGGGTTAATAATTTTGAAAAGCTGTTATTGTTTTCAAGAATTTATGTTCAAAAAAGTTTAAAAATACAAATATGAATTTCATACTATATCCATTAGTTACAATTTTAGTTTTTTGCGCTATGGAAGGTGTTACTTGGTTTACACATAAGTACATTATGCATGGATTTATGTGGTATTTTCACGACGACCATCACCAACCTGGCTATCCGCATGTGTTTGAAAAGAACGACTTCTTTTTCGTGATTTTTGCCATCCCAAGTATTCTGCTTTTCTATTTTGGCGCTGCCAACGGACTCAACGTGCTGTTTTTTATTGGCTTAGGGATTTTATTCTACGGAATCGCTTATTTCTTGGTGCACGACGTATTGATCCATCAGCGGTTTAAGTGGTTTAAGAGAACTAATAATAAATACTTACGAGGCCTGAGGAAGGCTCATAAAATTCATCACAAACATTTGGGTAAAGAGGATGGTGAGTGCTTTGGAATGCTTTTCGTTCCCAAGAAATACTTTAACATGTAGTGGAAAAGTATCTTTATTTAATTCTCGACATTTTCAGTTTTATTGTTCCTTTTGCAGTTAGTTTCGAGCGTAAAAGGTTGCATTTTATTAGGTTTTGGAAACCCTATTTTTTAGCCATCTTATTGGTGGGTTTATTTTTTATCGCTTGGGATGTTTTTTTTACCATTGAAGATGTTTGGGGATTTAACGACCGATATTTAGTGGGATGGGATATTCTACACTTACCTATAGAAGAATGGTTGTTTTTTCTTTTAATACCTTATGCGAGTAATTTTATACACTATTCACTATTGTATCTCTTTCCAAAACCTAAACTTAGAGACCAGCAAACCATACGTATCGCTGGGGTATTGTTTGTAACGGCGGTTTTAATTGCGGTTGTAAATTTTGAAAGAATTTATACGCTTTGCAGTTTTGGTTTGTTTGCCCTGCTCATGTTGCTACAGCTAATTTATAGGTTTAAGGAGCTCAATAGGTATTTGCTATCGTTTCTTATAATTTTAGTGCCTTTCTTTATTGTTAATTCTTGGCTTACTGGTTCTTTTACTGAAGAACCCATAGTTTATTACAACGATATGGAAAACTTGGGAATTCGGTTGGGAACGATTCCGGTTGAAGATATTTTTTACTGTTTTTCACTGCTCTACGGAAGTGTATTGTTATTTGAATATTTTAAAAAGAAAGAATTATGAGTATCACATTATCATATCAATCGGGGATTTATCAGTTAAAATCTTCACAAGTAATTGATGCCAGTATTGAAGAGGTATGGGAGTATTTTTCTAAACCAAAGAATTTAAATTCCCTAACTCCAGAGGATATGGATTTTGAAATAACGTCCTCAATTGTTTCCGAAACATATATTGGTCAAATCATTAGTTATTCCATTTCAATATTTCCACTTGTTAGATCGCATTGGATTACAGAGATTACCCATGTGAAGAATCAACGAATGTTTATTGATGAACAACGTTTTGGTCCCTATGCCATGTGGCACCACGAACATCACTTTGAGACTGCAGAGGGAGGCAAGACCCATATGTATGATATTGTTTCTTACAAACTGCCGCTAGGTTGGCTGGGAAGAATTTTTGCAGGTAAGTTAATAGGGAACCGTGTAAAAAAAATATTTACCTATCGTGAAAAGGCAGTCGACGCTATTTTTAAATAGGATACCTTTTTTAATTACCGCATTGCTTTATTTAATATACCCATAACCCCCCGTATAAAAGTAGCACTTGTAAGCACCTTTAAAATAGGGTTCATCCGTGTACTTCTTCTGGAGGTAGTCTTGGAAACCTTTCTTTGCTGTTCCGCCGCTTTTTGTTGGGCTTCTTCTGTTTGCGATTTTTCGATTTTCTGGTTCAGAAGCTCATAAGCACTTTCCCTATCAATAGTTTCGTTATATTTTGGAATAAGAGTCGATTGGTTCAATACTTCTGCGATTTCACGATCTGTTAAAATATCCATTCTGCTCATAGGTGCTCTAAGCATCGTAGCAGCGAGTGGGGTAGGCCTTCCTTTTTCGTCCAAGGCAGAAATTAAAGCTTCCCCAATTCCTAAAGAAGTGAGGACAGCAGCAGTATCATAATAGTGGGATAAAGGATAGTTTTCTGCGGTCAGCTTTATGGCTTTTCGATCTTTGGCCGTAAAAGCCCGAAGTGCATGCTGAATTTTGAGTCCGAGTTGAGACAATACCGCATCGGGCACGTCAGTCGGGTTTTGAGTCACAAAATAGAGTCCGATTCCCTTCGATCGAATGAGTTTTACAATACTTTCTATTTGATCTAGCAAAGCATCTGAGGCTTCATTAAAAATTAAATGAGCCTCATCTATAAAAATAACCAATTCTGGCTGGTCGCTATCTCCTTGTTCTGGGAAAGTGGCATAAACTTCCGCTAGCAAACTCAGCATAAAAGTGGAGAACAGTTTGGGTTTGTCCTGAATATCGGTTAAACGGATGATATTAATGATTCCTTCCCCGTTTTCATTAATTCGTGTTAGATCATCAACCTCAAAAGACTTTTCCCCAAAGAAGAGATCGGCACCTTGCTGCTCCAATTCAATTATTTTTCTAAGAATGGCACCGGTAGAAGCCGTGGAAATCCTTCCGTACTCTTTTTGCAATTCTTCTTTACCTTCCGAAGTGGCATATTGTAATATTTTTTTAAAATCTTTTAGATCCAGTAGGGGAAGTTTATGGTCGTCGCAATATTTAAAAAGCACCGCAACGATACCTTGCTGCGTATCTGTGAGATCTAAAATCCGGGAAAGCAAAACAGGCCCAAATTCAGATACTGTAGCCCTTAACCGAACTCCGCTCTGCACCGACAGGGTCAATATTTCAATAGGTGATTTTCTAGCTTTATAAGGAAATCCAATTTTTTCGTGCCGTTCTATAATTTTAGGATGATTTTCGCCCGCTTGTGCCAAGCCGCTTAAATCCCCTTTTAAATCCATTAACAATACAGGAATCCCTTTTTCTGATAGGTTTTCTGCCAAAATTTGCAGCGTTTTTGTTTTTCCCGTTCCTGTAGCTCCGGCTATGAGTCCGTGCCTGTTTAAGGTTTTCAGGGGAATCTTAACAAAAGCATTGGTAAGAGGTTCTCCGTCCAGCATGGCGGCACCCATATTTATGTAGTCACCTTTGGTTTGGTATCCCTCTTCAATATGTTTAACAAAAGCTTCTTTCGAACTCATAACGAATTAGTTTTCTACTAAAATAGTTGAAAGTTTATTAAGATAAAAACATTGGTTGTGCAGAAAATCAATTAGTTGAAAGAACTGGATGTTCCTATTAAATAGAATTATTGCGTTGCTATTTTAATTAAGATGAGATAAGAATGGTTGAAATATAACATAAAGCCTTTAGATTGTTTGGTGATGTAAGTTTTTGCTGAAAAAATAATACGTAGTTTTACAACTGAAAAGTTCTTTACATACAAATCAATCTAATTACGGTGCTGCCTAAGGTAGAATAATAGGGAATTGTGTGAGAATCACAAGCTGTCGCGCAACTGTAAGTAACCAAACGAGTTTTTATCAATAAATCCACTGTTTTTTAAAATGGGAAGGAGATAAAAATGTTACAAGCCAGGAGACCTGCCAAAATTAAAATGATGATGCTTTCGCGATTGAAGCAATATTCAAGAATTGGTAGCCAAACACCCTGTGGAGAACTTGGTGAATACTGCTATTGATCATTGTTTTAATCTGAAAGCCTGTTAAAAAAGAGCTTTAATGTTTAACAGATTAAAACAGAACAAAATGATTACACAAAACTTAGGGTACCCGCGCATTGGTGCCAAAAGAGAGCTTAAAAAGGCTTGTGAGAAATATTGGTCGGGAACGATCGATATTTCAGAATTACTTCAAGAAGGAGCACAAATTAGAAAACAGAACTGGAAGGAGCAGAAGAACGCAGGAATCGATTTGATCCCTACCAACGATTTTTCCTATTACGATCAAGTATTGGATATGACTTTTGCTGTTGGTGCAATCCCCAACCGTTTTAAAGAGCTTTTTTCAGAAGAAGAAACTCCTTTGGATGTATATTTTGCGTTGGCAAGGGGGTATCAAAAGAATGGCTTCGATATTACTGCCATGGAAATGACAAAGTGGTTCGATACCAATTACCATTATATTGTCCCCGAATTTTATAAAAACCAGACGTTTAGACTTTCTTCCACTAAAATAATAGATGAATATTTAGAAGCTAAGAAATTAGGTGTCAACGCAAAACCAGTGTTAATTGGTCCCGTTTCTTACTTATTATTGGGAAAAGAAAAGGAAGATGGTTTTCATCGGTTAGATCTTATAGAAAACTTGCTTCCAGTTTATGAAGCGATTTTGTCTGAACTGCTTGCAAATGGAGCCGAATATATCCAAATGGACGAACCGTTTTTGGTAATGGATCTTTCTGAAAAAGAAAAGGAAACAATTAAAAATGTCTACCAAAAGATAGCAGAAAAGTTTCCAGATCTTAAAATTATTTTGGCGACCTATTTCGATACGTTAGGAAGCAATACTTCCTTGGTAGTGAATTTACCAGTGGCGGTGCTGCATATAGATTTGGTTCGAGGTAGGGATCAACTAAAAAGCGTTTTGCAAGCGCTACCTTCTTCCTTAAAATTGTCTTTAGGTTTGGTAGACGGAAGGAACATTTGGAAAAACGATTTTAGCGATTCATTGAAAATTATGGAACGCGCTAGAAATGTTTTAGGGACAGATCGATTAATGGTGGCTCCATCAAGCTCTTTGTTGCATTGTCCTTTTGATTTGGACAGTGAGAACGACGAAACCTCACTTCCTAAAGAAATAAAGAACTGGTTGGCATTTTCAAAGCAGAAAATTGAAGAAGTAAGCGTGCTAGCCAAATTAGCTTCAGAAGGGCTAACTTCAGAAAAAATGAAAAAAGCACTTCGTGATAATGAAGACGCAATGTTGTCTAAAAAGAGCTCCCATAGAATTCACAATCCTAAAGTTCAAGAAACCGTAGGTAATATCAGCGAAGTACATTGGAACCGTAAAAGCAGTTTTGTGGATCGCCAATTTTTGCAGAAAGAAAGTTTAAAATTACCTCTATTCCCCACGACTACCATTGGTTCTTTTCCGCAAACCAAAGAGGTTCGTGTTTTGCGTTCTCAACTTAAAAAGGGGGGTCTTTCGCCGCAAGAATACGATAAAGCCATAAAAAGCGAAATTAAAAAAGCCATTCTATGGCAAGAAAATATTGGATTGGATGTACTGGTACATGGAGAGTTTGAGCGTAACGATATGGTAGAATATTTCGGAGAACAGCTAGAAGGGGTGGCATTCACTAAATTTGGCTGGGTACAAAGCTACGGCTCCCGTGCAGTAAAACCACCAATTATTTATGGAGATGTTGACAGACTTTCCCCGATGACGGTAGAATGGACATCCTATGCGCAAAGTTTAACGAATCTACCTGTTAAAGGGATGCTTACCGGCCCCATAACAATTTTGCAATGGTCCTTTGTTAGGAATGATCAGCCAAGGGAGCAAACAGCAAATCAAATAGCGATGGCCATTAGAAAAGAGGTTCAAGACCTTGAAACTGCCGGGATTAAAATAATTCAAATTGATGAGCCAGCCATAAGGGAAGGCTTACCCCTTAAAAAATCCCAGTGGGAAGAATATCTAAGATGGGCGGTCAAAGCATTTAGAATAAGTGCTTCGGGAGTGCAGGATGATACCCAAATCCATACGCATATGTGTTATTCTGAATTCAATGATATCATAAAAAATATTGCAGCCATGGATGCCGATGTTATTACCATTGAAACATCCCGCTCACAAATGGAACTTTTAGATGCTTTTGTTGCTTTTAAGTACCCCAATGAAATCGGCCCGGGGGTTTATGACATTCATTCCCCTAGAGTGCCAAACCAAAAAGAAATGGAAAGTTTATTGGAAAAGGCCGCTTTGTTAATTCCTTTGAAAAATTTATGGGTTAACCCAGATTGCGGACTCAAAACAAGAGGTTGGGAAGAAACCCGCGACGCTCTTTTGGCTATGGTAAAAGCAGCAAAATCATTACGGGAGAAATATCAAGTAGAAGTTTCCTAGCCTAAAAAAAGGATGTTTTAATTGTCTGTCAGAGTTTATTAATACTAAAGATCAATGAAAAAGTATTTACCTGTCCGTCCCTATGGACGGGCAGGCTCTGTACGACAAACAGTGTAAGCTCTAAATTTTAGAATAGCTAATACGGTCGCCTTCCTGTATCTTGAATTCGTTGGCCATACCGGCGTTCAACTCCAAAACATATTGGGCGGGCTTTTTGGAAGGCAATGAAGATTCATTACGTGGTTGGGCATTTTTTACCATGCTTACAATCTTCATTTGGGAATCTATGTAAATGATATCCAAAGGAATGTCGGTGTTTTTCATATAGAAAAAGCGAGGCTTTTCGTCTGGAAAAACAAACAACATTCCTTGGTTTTTATCCATAGAAGTGCGGTACATAAGTCCAGTTTGCCTTTCGTACTCGTTATCGGCTATTTCGATATTTATGTTTTCAATAATTGTAGAATCCCCGCGAGAAATACGCAGTTCCCCTTCTTTGTTAAAGGAAACTTCTTCCGTAATTACTTCTTTCTTATCGTTATTGGTTTCACAGCTTACCAAGGATAAGCACAGGAGAATTAAAAGGAGTAAAATTCTTACCAAGAAATTTATCATGACACTTTTTTTGAAGGTTTAAACATGAGATAAAAACCGATGATTATAAATGGGATACTTAACCATTGTCCGGTGGAAAATAGGCCAAGTTCCGATTCGAATCCGCCTTGCGATTTTTTATAGAATTCAGCAATAAAACGAACCGTCCACGTTAAAACCAACCATAGACCGAACATAAAGCCTATTTTATCTTTTTTGTCGGTTTTCCAGTAGGTATAAAGCAAAGCAACAAACACGATTACATAGCCAAAGGCTTCGTATAATTGCGCAGGATGCCTTGGGAAGGTTTCGCCCAATTGCTTAAAAATAACTCCGTAATCGCTGTTGGTAGGTTTTCCTACAATTTCTGAATTGAAAAAGTTCCCTAACCGCACAAAAACACCGCCAATTGCTACGGGAATGGTAATACGGTCCAAAATCCACAGGACAGGTTTTTTAATTACTTTTTTGCTGTAGATAAACATGGCAATAATTACTCCAATTGCTGCCCCATGACTGGCAAGACCTCTAAAGCCAGTAAATTCGAATTCTGGGCTAAATTTAAAAGGAAGAAAAATACTCAAAGGATCTTCTAAAAACATGCTGGGCTCATAGAATATAAAATGTCCCAAACGCGCTCCAATTAAAATGGAAAGCACCATGTAAATAAACAGGGAATCTAAAGACTCTTCTGACTGATTTTCATTTTGGTAAATCTTTTTCATGAGAAACCATCCCAGGGAAAAAGCAATGACAAACATTAAACTGTAATACCTCAACTGAAAAAATCCTAAATCTAAAAGAATCCCATCTGGATTCCAAGTAATACTCAAAAAGTGCATGCTTGTTTATTTTGAGGTAAATATAGGTATTTGAAGTATTACGGTAAAGATAATTTTAAGGAATAAGGCTAAAGTAGTGTTAAAGGCGATGGCTATAGAATGCAATGGATACACCTTGTTTCATGATGTTTGATGATCGATTTTAACAATTTATGCTTTACTCACATTGGTCTATGCTTTACTCTAGGTGGCTTATGCTGTGCTTCCATTGGTCGATGCTGTCATGCCAACGGCCTGTGCTGTAATTCCAGTTCTCTATGCTGTGGTGTAAATGACTTATGCGATGCTTCTATTGGTTTATGTTTTACTTCAAACGCATATTGCTTTAAATAAATCGGTTGATGTTGCAGTGAAAATGGTCAATGCTTTGTTGGTAGAAGGCTTTACCAAGGAAACAAAGTCTGTTTTTATGGATTTATGGAACAGGGTCGTAACCCGAGCCGCCCCAAGGACCGCAGCTAAGAATTCTTTTTATGGCCAACCAACCTCCTTTAAAAAGACCGTGTTTTTTTAGGGCTTCCAAAGTATACTGGGAACAGGTTGGGGAATACCTGCAAGTCGCTGGCGTAAAAGGCGAAATAGCCGCTTGGTAGAAACGTACTAGAAATATAAATGGCGCTATGAGGATTTTTTTTAGGATCGTTTTATTTGTTTTTTTACTTGTGAATTTTACCAATTGAATTTTTCTTCCCAATCTAATTGCCAAAAGCATTTTAGATAGTCAGGAGTGCATGGTTTTAAAAATTAGTTTCCGCCGTACCTGATTTAACCGAAATAAATTTATACTTTTTCTTGTAATGATTTTATTTCATCGCGTAAACGGGCAGCTTCCATAAAATCCAATTCTTTGGCTGCTTTTTCCATGGCCTTGCGTTTGTCCCGAATGATCTTCTCTATTTTTTCCTTCGGAAGGTATTCCAATTCTGGTTCTGCCGCTTGCCGCGCAGCTTCTTTCTCCAATTGATATGTGGAAATAGAATTTTTGGCCAAAGCGCTATCTAGATTTTTCTTTAAAGCTTGCGGGGTTATATTGTGTTTTTTGTTGTAACTAATTTGCTTTTCACGACGGTAATTTGTTTCATCAATAGTTTTTTGCATGCTATCGGTAATTTTATCGGCATACATAATAGCTTTTCCGTTGAGGTTTCTTGCAGCACGTCCCACCGTTTGTGTCAACGAGCGGTTACTTCTTAAAAAACCTTCTTTATCGGCATCCAAAATAGCTACTAAGGAAACTTCCGGCAAATCCAATCCTTCCCTTAGCAAATTCACTCCAATAAGTACATCGAACAAACCTTTACGCAAGTCTTGCATAATTTCCACACGTTCCAGCGTGTCTACATCGCTATGAATGTAGCGGCAACGCACTTGAATTCTCGTGAGGTACTTGGTAAGCTCTTCTGCCATTCTTTTGGTTAGCGTGGTTACCAAAATACGCTCGTCCCTTTCTACCCGTTGATGGATTTCTTCCACCAAATCGTCTATTTGGTTTTCGCTTGGGCGAACTTCTATGATGGGATCCAAAAGTCCTGTAGGGCGAATTACTTGCTCCACATACACTCCGCCACTTAATTGAAGTTCGTAATCTGCAGGTGTGGCAGAAACATACAATACTTGATTTTGCAAGGCTTCAAATTCTTCAAACTTTAACGGTCGGTTGTCCATGGCCGCTGGGAGTCGGAATCCGTATTCCACCAAATTTTCCTTTCTACTACGGTCCCCACCATACATGGCATGTACCTGTGGGATGGTTACGTGACTTTCATCTACGACCATTAAATAATCATCTGGAAAATAATCGAGTAGACAGAAAGGGCGGGTGCCCGGTTGCCTTCCGTCGAGGTAACGGGAATAATTTTCAATTCCACTGCAGTATCCCAATTCACGAATCATTTCTAAGTCAAAATTGGTGCGCTCTTCCAATCGCTTTGCTTCCAATGGTTTTCCAACCTCACGAAAATAATCAATCTGTTTTACCAAGTCATCTTGTATTTGGTGAATGACATTTTGCAAAACATCCGGTGAGGTTACAAACATATTGGCAGGGTAGATGTTCAGTCGGTCATACTTCTCCAAAACTTTATTGGTATTCGGGTCAAAAGCTTCGATTTCTTCAATCTCATCGCCAAAAAAATGAATGCGAAACGCATCATCGGCGTAGCTGGGATATACATCTACCACATCTCCCTTTACCCGAAAACTACCATGAGTAAATTCTGCCGTGGTCCTGGCGTACAAACTCTGTACAAGCCGATGTAGCAATTTGGTTCTGGAAATTACTTGATCCCTTTGAATGGAAATAACATTTTTTTGGAATTCCATCGGGTTTCCAATACCATATAAGCAGGAAACCGAAGCGACTACCAAAACATCCCTACGCCCAGATAGGAGGGAAGAGGTGGCACTCAACCTAAGTTTTTCAATTTCGTCGTTAATGGAGAGGTCTTTTTCAATATAGGTTCCAGTAACCGGGATATATGCTTCCGGCTGATAGTAATCATAGTACGAAACAAAATATTCTATGGCATTGTCGGGGAAAAATTGCTTAAACTCCGAATACAGCTGTGCCGCCAAGGTTTTATTATGCGCCAATACCAAAGTAGGGCGCTGTACCTCCTCGATAACATTGGCTACAGTAAAGGTTTTTCCCGATCCTGTAACTCCCAAAAGCGTTTGGTATTTCTCGTTGGTTTCAACGCCATTGGCCAGTTCCTTAATGGCATTGGGTTGGTCTCCTGTAGGCTTGTAATCTGATTTTATTTTGAATCGCATCCTACAAATTTAACAAACAATCTGCTAGTTTGTTCTTTATGTTTTGTGAAAGTTTTAAGGGTCAAGCTGTTATTTTTCAATGGTATTTTACTTCTGAAAAAACTCCTTAAATGAAGGGAGAACAAGATCTTTTTCTGAAACGATGTGGGCAGTTTCCGGTAATTCCCAGTCGATATTTAGAGTTTCATCATTGTAAATAATGCCTCCCTCTGACTCTTTGTTGTAGAAATTATCGCACTTATAGGCAAACTCCGAAGTATCGCTTAAGGTTATAAAACCATGACCAAACCCTCTGGGAATAAACATTTGTTTTTTATTTTCTGCGGAAAGCCTTACCGCAACGTGCTGGCCAAATGTGCTAGAACTTTCCCTTAAATCTACGGCAACATCTAAAACTTCTCCTTGCAGAACCCTTACCAATTTGGCTTGGGCATATTCATTTTTTTGAAAATGAATGGCACGGATGACCCCTTTTTTAGAAAATGACTGATTGTCTTGCACGAAGTTGATGGTCAAACCCGTTTTTTGTTGAAAATCAGCTTGATTAAAGCTTTCAAAAAAATAGCCTCTATCATCGTGAAATACTTTTGGTTCTAAAATGAAACAGCCTTGGAGTTTGGTTTCTTGAATTGTCATCAATCAGTTTTAATTATAAAATTGAAAATTGTAAAGTTATAGATAAATCCACAATGTTAAAGTATCATTTTAAATACCGTAAAGTTGTTTGTCGCCCATCTTTCGGGACTGCTATTCAAACTTAATAGACTTGGCCGGAGAGATTTTTGTAATGATATAGGACGGAATGAGTAACATAAGCATGCATAACAGCAATACACCTATATTAAGGATTACCACATGCATGGGATTTATATATACCGGAGCTTGGGACACATAATAAGTAGAGGCGTCCAACGAAATAAAGCCAAATTTTTCTTGTAAGAAAAGAACCCCGAGTCCAATTAAATTCCCCCAAAACAAACCGATAATAATAAGGTAAGCCGCATTGTACAGGAATATTTTTCTAACACTCCAATTGCTGCTTCCCAGACCTTTTAGGAGCCCGATCATTTGCGTACGTTCCAAAATTAAAACCAACAAAGCGGTAATCATATTAATACCTCCTACAATTATCATAATCCCAATAATTATTGCAATATTGAAATCGAATAGGGCGAGCCATTCGAAAATGGTGTAATACTTTTGGGCAATGGTTTGGGAGTCTAATGTGGAAAGTGTTACGCCATAAATTTCCCTGCCTTTTTGCTCAATTTGGTCGAAATCGTCTATAAAAACTTCAAAAGTTCCTACTTCGTCATCTTCCCATCGATTCATACGTTGAATATGGCGCAAATCTGTAAAAATATAATTGGCATCAAAATCTTGAAAACCACTATCGTAAATACCAACAATTTTAAATTTAATTTGGTTCGGGATGTCGCTCACATCTTGTTTTAAGAAAAAAGCCCAAAATTCATCCCCAACTTTAAACTGCAAACGGTTGGCCAAATATCTGGAAATAAGAACTTCTTCATTTCTTTTTTGGGAATAATCGGGTAGGCGGCCTTCCACTAGAAAATCTTTAAAAGGTTCCCAATTATAGTCAGCTCCAACACCTTTGGCAATAATCCCTTCAAAAGTATTTTCCGTTCTTATAATTCCCCCTTTTGTGGCAACTGCCTGCACATGGTTTATTCCATCTATGGTTTTAAACTCTGGATAGAAATCTTGGTGAATGGAAATAGGATTTACGGAAACATCTGAAGTGTTGTTATCGTAATTGTAAATTTGAATATGACCGTTAAAAGCGGCAATCTTTTCCCGTATTTTACGTTGTAGGCCAACGCCGGTTGCAATGGCAATCAACATCATAATAACCCCAAGGGCAATTGCAGTAATTGCAATTTTTATAATTGGTGCCGATATACTACTTTTATGCTCTTTGCCCTTGATAAGGCGTTTGGCAATAAAATATTCTAAATTCAAACTATTACGATACTTTATGAGTTTCAAAAATACATTTTTATTATTGTTTTTTGTAGTGATTTCCTGCGGGAATGGCAATCAGCAAAAAAAAGAGTTGGTAACAGAGCCCAAAAATCCTTCGGAAGAAAAAATTGTGGTAGGCGCCAATAGAGTGGAAAAATATTTGCCTTTATTGAAAAACAAGCGGGTAGGTATTGTGGCAAACCAAACTTCTGTTATTTTTAAGAAAGATGGCGGGTTTACCCATCTTGTAGATTCTTTAAAAAATTTAAAAGTAGATATAAAGAAAATATTTTCACCAGAACACGGTTTTCGGGGGAAAGCTGATGCTGGGGAATTGGTGGAAGGGAATAAAGATGTTAAAACCGGACTCGAAGTAGTATCGCTTTACGGAAAACATAAAAAACCTGCACCGGGACAATTAAAGGATCTCGATGTGGTTATATTCGATATTCAAGATGTTGGTGTTCGTTTTTATACTTATACATCTACCTTACATCTTGTAATGGAAGCCTGTGCAGAAAATAACGTTCCAGTAATAGTTCTGGATCGTCCCAATCCGAATGCAAGCTATATTGACGGTCCCACTTTAGAACTTGCACATGCGAGTTTCTTGGGCAAAGTACCAATTCCTTTGGTATATGGACTCACCATTGGGGAATATGGAAAGATGTTAAATGGAGAAAAATGGCTGGAAAATGGAGTTCAGTGTAAGCTTACCGTTATACCCAATAAGAATTACACCCATGAGTCTTCCTATAGTTTGCCCATTAGACCTTCCCCAAATTTGCCTAATAACCAATCGATAGCACTATATCCCAGTTTAGGTTTTTTTGAAGGAACCAATATAAATGCGGGGAGAGGGACAGAATTTCAATTTCAAAGATATGGAGCACCTTGGCTGAATAAAGAATTATTTACGTTTCAGTATACTCCTAAACCCAATTTTGGATCGAAAGATCCTAAACATAATGGGGAAATTTGTCATGGCGAAGATTTAAGCGGAATTAAGCCCCCGAAAAAGGTTAATTTAGAATGGCTGATAAAAGGTTACAAAGGGACAAAAGATAAATCTTCCTTTTTTAAGGATGCTTCTTTTACACTGCATGCAGGCACCGAAAAATTGAGAAAGCAACTAGAAGCGGGGATGACCAGCGAAGAAATCCGTGCAACTTGGAAAAGCGATTTGGATGCCTTCAACAAAATCCGGGAGAAATATCTAATCTACAATTGATGGGTTTTTAGCTAAAAGATATTCTGTGAAGCAAAAAGCTTTATTATCAAGGCCACTATTCAAACTTAGCGCCTTTGGGTGCTCGGTACTCAGAGAAAGGAATTTTTAAAAGTTTTCCAATATGAGTGTTGGAATCAACATCGGGATAGGTATCTACGCCATATTTTAAATCTTCATTTCTCATTTTAGAGAAGGTTCCAAAAACACGATCCCAAATGGAAAAAATATTTCCGTAGTTACTATCGGTATATGGTAAAACGTAATGGTGATGTACTTTGTGCATGTCTGGGGAAACTATAACCCAACTTAAAATATTGTCAACTGTTTTGGGTAATCTAATGTTGGCGTGGTTAAACTGCGAAAATACAACCGAAAGGGATTGATATAGTAAAACAACCCCAATGGGTACGCCCCCAATAAAAACGCCCAAAACTGTAAATACAAACCTTATTACGCTTTCCCCGGGGTGGTGTCTGTTGGCAGTGGTTGTATCTACATGGTTATCGGTATGATGAATTAAATGAAACATCCAAAGCGGTTTTATTTTGTGTTGAACCCAATGTGCCCACCAAGCTCCAATTAAATCCATAATCATTAAGCCTAATAAAATAGCAGCCCAAAGTGGTAAATCGAACCACTGTAGTATTCCAAATTTCTGGGTTACCACCCAATCGCTCGTTTTTAAAAGTATAAATGCGAGCACGAAATTAACTACAATGGTAGTTAAGGTAAAAAAGATATTGGGCCAAGCATGTTTGAATTTTTTATACTGAAATTTAAATAGGGGTAAGCCATATTCCAGCAACCAGAAAAAAGTAATTCCCGAAATTAAAATCAAACTTCTGTGCGAAGAAGGAATTGTTTCAAAGTAATTAATTAGTTTTTCCATGCCTACAAGATACAAATATTTCGAATTATTTTTTTGGCAATTCGAATTCAGAAATATCTTAAGTAAGGCTTATAAAAAACTTTCGGCCGAATATTATTTGGGCAATCTCGATTTCATTGCTTCCACAATATTATAAGCTGCGGGACAAATAGCCGTGTTTTTAATGGTAAGATTTCCTATCTGGTGAAATTTTTTCCTATCGGTATGTGGATATTCCCGGCATGCTTTTGGTCGTACTTCGTAGATTAAACAATAATTATCTTCTGCTAGAAATGTACAGGGTACTTCTTTTAAAACATGATCGTTGTCCTCATCAACCCTTAGGTAAGTTTCTACAAATTGTTGCGGTTTCATTTTAAAATGCTTGGAAATACGTTCAATATCGGCATTTGTAAATAAAGGTCCGGTTGTTTTGCAACAGTTGGCGCAAGTGAGGCAATCCGTTTTTTCAAACTCTTCCTCATGGAGTTCCTGCATAACATAATCCAAATCCTTAGGCGGCTTTTTTCTTAGTTTTGCAAAGTACTTCTTGTTTTCGGCCTTTTTATCGTTGGCCAATTGTGGGAGTTGTTTTAAAAAATCTTCCATCATCGCTGTTTCCTGAAAGGCAAAATTACAAAACCCTAGCTACAGGTTGCTTAAATATCAGTAATAATTGTATTAAACACTCCAACTGCAATAAATTACACAGTAACTTTGCCGCTAGACTAAGAAAAAGGATTGGTATAGATGAAAGATATTTTTGGAAAAGCATTAAGGGATTATTACAATGGAAATTTTTCAGAAGAAATTCTTACGGAAACCTCCATATCTGAAGAAGATGAGCTGCCGCTCTCGTATCTTTTTCGCGAGTATACCGATATGCCCAAACTGGAAAAAAAGGCACTTCAACTTGCTAAGGGAAGAATATTGGATGTTGGCTGTGGAGCAGGGAGTCATTCTTTATACCTTCAAAACGAAAAGAAACTGGAGGTAACTGCTCTGGATATTTCTGAAGGCGCTATCGAGGTCTGTAAAAATCGGGGTATACAAAAAACACTTCAAACCGATGTTTTTCAACTTAAAAATAAAAAATTTGATACCATTTTAATGCTTATGAATGGCACCGGGATTTTCGGGAATTATAAAGAAGTTCCTGGCAAATTAAAGCACTTGAAACAACTATTAAATGAAAACGGACAAATACTAATAGACTCTTCAGATATTATTTACATGTTTGATGATGACGAAGATGGCGGGAAATGGGTGCCCATGGATGGCGACTATTACGGCGAAGTAACTTACACTCTAAAATACAAAGGCGAAACCGAAACGTCTTCGTGGCTCTATTTGGACTTTAACACGTTAAAGAATCTGGCAGAAATGGCTGGATTGCAATGTGAATTGATTGCTGAAGGCAGCCATTATGATTATTTAGCGAGGCTTACTTAAAGCGTGGAAGGCTATTTATTAAAAACTAAATTATTAGAATTCGGTTGAAATGGTTGTTAAAAAATGAGAGAAGGTATTACAGATCTGCCACATTTTTTTTTGCCGAATCAAATTCAGAAATTAGATTTTCCACAATTTTTGAGACGGGTAAAATATCGTGTATGAGTCCGCTTATTTGACCTATTTCCAATTCCCCTTCTTCCAAATCTCCTTCGAACATTCCTTTTTTTGCCCTTGCTCTGCCTAAAAGTTCCACAAGTTCTTCTTTCGTTGTTCCTTTTGCGTATAGTGATTGGATATCCTCAAAAAACTTGTTTTTTATAAGACGCACTGGAGCCAATTCTTTTAAGGTGAGTTGGGTGTCACCCTCTTTTGCATCTACTACTTTTTGTTTAAAATTGATGTGGGAAGAAGCTTCTTCACTGGCTACAAACCTACTGCCTATCTGCACGCCATCTGCACCGAGTACCATTGTTGCCAGCATTCCCTCGCCAGTAGCAATACCTCCTGCAGCAATGAGGGGAACGGATATTTGTTCCTTAACCATAGGGGTAAGGGTAAGGGTAGTTGTTTCATCCCGTCCGTTATGCCCACCGGCTTCAAAGCCCTCTGCAACCACGGCATCTACCCCGGCCTCTTGGGCTTTTAATGCAAACTTTACGCTACTTACCACGTGTACCACAGTAATACCGTGCGATTGCAAATGGGAAGTCCATGTTTTCGGGTTACCGGCGGATGTAAAAACAATTTTAACCCCTTCAGCAATAATAATGTCCATTACTTTATCGATGTTTGGATAGAGTAGTGGAACGTTTACCCCAAAAGGCTTATCGGTAGCTTTTTTGCATTTCTGAATATGTTCCCTTAACACCTCGGGATACATAGATCCAGCGCCAATTAAACCAAGAATGCCTGCATTTGAAGCTGCCGAAGCCAATCGCCAACCACTAGCCCAAACCATTCCTGCTTGTACAATAGGATATTTAATATTGAAAAGTGAGGTTATTTTGTTTTGCATCCTCAAATATAAAAAAGATTTGCTCTCTATGTGAACTTAAGGTTTAACAGTTTCTGGTAAGTCGTCTTAGCCAAATTGAAGTGATAAGCAATACAGCTCTAATTATGGATTGAAAAGAATGAGCGGCTTGACCTCCTTACAAAAACCAGATTTTTATAAAAGTGTACTTAAGTAATGTTTTAATTATCCAATGACTCCAGAACCTACAAGCTCATCATCTAAATAGAAAGCAACAAATTGTCCTTCGGTTATGGCACTTTGCGGTTGCTCGAAATCTACATACAACCCGCCTTCAACTTTATGTAGCGTAGCCGATTGTAATGGTTGACGGTATCTTATTCGCGCCATCACTTCCATAGATTCATCTGCTTTTAGGGCTAAATCTTCGCGTACCCAATGCAATTCATCATTGGTAACAAAAAGTGCTTTACGATATAATCCTGGATGATCTTTTCCTTGCCCAGTATAAATAACGTTCTCTTCCACATCGGTTTCTATTACAAACAGTGGCTCTGCAGTACCTCCAACAGCGAGCCCTTTGCGCTGGCCTTTAGTAAAATAATGCGCTCCTTGATGTTTTCCTACTATTTCACCATCGGTAGTCGCATAGGTGAATTTTTGGGCATTATATGCCAATTCATCCTCTTTGTTATCAAAGTTGGCCGCTTTTTTCTTTTGCAATACTTTTTCAGCAGCAACTTCGATGATCTTCCCTTCTTTCGGTTTTAATTTTTGTTGAAGGAACTCAGGCAGTCGTACTTTTCCTATAAAACATAATCCTTGGGAATCTTTTTTTTCTGCGGTTATCAAATTGTTTTCCGCCGCAATTTTTCTTACTTCAGGTTTTGTTAGTTCTCCAATGGGGAACAGGGTTTTGCTGAGCTGCTCTTGAGAAAGTTGGCATAAAAAGTAAGATTGATCTTTGTTTTTATCAACTCCAGCCAATAAACGATGTACGGCTTTTCCATCTTTTTCAATAGTTTCTTTTCGGCAATAGTGACCAGTGGCCACATAGTCTGCGCCAAGGTCTAATGCAATCTTTAAGAACACATCAAATTTTATTTCTCGGTTGCAGAGAACGTCTGGATTTGGAGTGCGGCCCCTTTCGTATTCGTTAAACATATAGTCCACAATACGTTCTTTATATTGTTCGCTTAGATCTACAGTTTGGAAAGGAATCCCTAGTTTTTCGGCAACAATTAATGCATCGTTGCTGTCTTCCAGCCAAGGACACTCATTAGATATGGTCACAGAATCATCATGCCAGTTCTTCATGAATAGGCCAATAACCTCATAGCCTTGTTCCTTTAAAAGGTAGGCTGTTACACTAGAATCTACTCCTCCAGATAGACCAACTATTACTCGCTTCATATTATTGACTTATAAAATGCAAAATTACAAAATTCATGGAAGCTTTTAGTCGTCTGTTTAACAGAAGGCTTTCAGTAGAATCGATGAAAAGTTATTTTTGTTTAATTGTTTAACAATTGTATTAAAATTGATAAACATCATATTTTACCGGAGAATAACTTTGTTTTGACTTTAAATCCACTGATTATGAATGTTAAAATAAAATTTGAGCATTGTTAAAATAAGTTAATAATTCTTTTTTGTTTAATCTTTAGATTATTTTAGTTCAACAATATTTAAACATATTCACTTTATTAACACAAAAAATAATCAAGAAATGAAAACAATCATCCATTTAAAAAAATTTGTTTTTGTCGCATTACTTCTCGTAGGAGCAGTATCTTGTTCTGATGACGACGATGGTAACATGACACCACCAGATCCTGAATTAACAATTACTGAAACTGCAGCAACAGATCCTGATTTAACAACTTTAGTAGCTGCATTGTCGCGTACAGGACTGGATGCAACCTTAAACCAAGAAGGAACTTTTACTGTTTTAGCACCTACCAACCAAGCTTTTGTAGATTTGGGAGTAGATTTAGCCTCCATTTCTGATGCCGATTTGGAAAATATATTATTGAACCATGTATTTGGGGAGGTATTGTTGGCAGCAGATTTAAGTACTTCTTATAAATCAACATTAGCCATGGGACCCAATGAAACTATGGTGAGTATGTTTATTAACACAGATGATAACGTAGAATTTAATGGTGTTTCGTCGCCAATTGCGACTGATATTACCGCTACTAATGGCGTTATTCATAAAGTAGATGGAGTTTTAACTATTCCTTCTGTTAGAGATCATGCGTTGGCAAATCCTAACTTTTCCATTTTAGTAGAAGCTTTGGAAAGATTTGGAGACCAATATACCGGACTACTTGATGGAACAGAAGGTTCTCCTTTTACCGTATTTGCACCTACTAATGAAGCTTTTGCGAATCTTTTAGACATGCTAGGAGCAGAGTCTTTAGATGGTATTGATGATGAAACATTGGAAGCCGTTTTAACATACCATGTAGTTGCTGGAGCTAATGCCACTTCTGGAGCTTTAACTGATGGACAAATGGTTAGTACTGCATTAGGAGAAGACTTAACCATTGGAACTGCAGATGGAGGGGTTCAAGTTATGGACGCTACTGAAGTTGATGCCAATGTTATCGCTGCAGACGTACAAGCTGGAAACGGTGTGATTCATGCCATCGATAAAGTATTATTGCCACAAGTAGTATTGGATGCTATGAATCCAACTATTGCCGGTTTCGTATCGATGAATGATGATTACTCTTCTTTACTAGCAGCCGTACAGAAAGCTGGTTTAGTGGAAACATTAAGTGCGGAAGATGCTGAATTAACAGTATTTGCACCTAATAATGCTGCTTTTGCGGCTTTCTTGGAAGCTAATTCTTTTGCTTCTTTAGACGATGTTCCAGAAGACGTTTTAACTCAAGTACTTTTAAACCACGTAATCGCAGGGGAAGTAATGTCTGGAGATTTATCAACAATGTATGGCAGTACTATGGCCACTAATGCAGATGGAGATAACTTAAGTTTATATATAAATACTGATGATGGGGTAATGTTAAATGGAGTTTCTACCGTTACAGCAGCCGATATCGAGGTTAGTAATGGAATTATTCATGCTGTAGATGCCGTTATAGGTTTACCCACAGTAGTGACTTTTGCAACCGCAGATGCTAACTTTTCATCCTTGGTGGATGCATTAGTTGCAGCAGATACCGATTTTGTAAGTGTTTTATCTGGGACAGAAAATGCACCTTTTACAGTGTTTGCACCTATCAACTCAGCATTCGACGAATTACCCGCAGTGCCATCAGAGCCAACATTAAGTGCTGTGTTGAGTCACCACGTAATTGCTAATGCTAATCTTAGATCGTCAGATCTTTCAGATGGAGCAATGGCAACTTCCTTGGAAGGGGATGATATTACGGTGACAATTCCTGGTGCCGATGATAATATTGCACAATTAACAGATGGTTCTGGAAATACTGGAATTCAAGTAATTGCAGTAGACGTACAGGCTACAAATGGAGTTATCCATGCAGTAAACAAAGTATTGATTCCAGATACTACTAATTAGTAAGTATACGCTTATTCATTATATCATTGCTTTTAAAAGAGCTTTTCATATCGAAAAGCTCTTTTTTATTTGATATGTTAAAAAAAAACATATATTTACTGCACCAAATTTTAGAAACCATGTTAAAACAAAACCTAAGCTTAAAAGCGCTTGTGCTTTTATGTATGCTAGCTTGCTCCTTAATAGCATGTAGCGATTCTTCCAGTGATGAAGGGGAAGACGGTCAAGACCCAATCGTTTCAACAGATGTTAGTCTTTTTACCTATCTAAGTAGTGAAACCAAATACAGTGTATTGGTGGAAGCTATTGAACAAGTGGGCTTTCAAAATGCGCTCAATGCAGACGGTGCTGGCTCTTATACTTTTTTTGCGCCTACCAACGATGCTTTTAATGCCTATTTAAAGGAGAATAACATCAGTAGTGTTAAGAATATTCCTACGAACACGCTTACCCAGATTATTTACAACCATATGCTAAGTGGGAAAGAAAAGTTTGCCAATGAAATAGCTGAAGGTTATAACAAAACACAAGCAAAGCAATTCCCATCACAAGCGAATATCGATCTATTTGTCTCTAAGGCCAATGATGCATTTACTATAAATGATGGTGTTTTGGTTACCAAAGCGAATATCGATGTAAACAATGGGATTATCCATGAAGTTAATAAGGTGATTAAGCGTGCTACTTTGGCAACATTCCTAAAGGTCGATCCAGCTTTCGGGCAGCTTTACGATGCCTCAAAACAATTTAACGAAGAGATTTACGAAAAAATTAATGATATAACAGCAGAGATCACTTTATTTATCCCTAACGAAAAAGCGTTTGGTGAAATACCGTCACTGCCTTTTGCTGAAATGGATCAAACATTACGTTATCACATTATTGATGGTAAAGTAGTAACATCCTCAAAAATTCAAAATAATGCTACTGTAGCTACTTGGCAGGGCACAAACATTACTACAAATACCGGTAGCAGTGTTACCATAAAAGATGCTAAGGGAGAAACCGCTACTGTGGTTGCAAAAGATTTTGTGGCTTGGAACGGTGTAGCTCATGTAATAGATAAAGTGCTTTTATATAAGTAATACATATCTAAAAAGAATTTTTAAGATGGCCGTTTAAATATTTTTAAGCGGCCATTTTTTTATAAATAGTTTTACCTCACTTCCTTTACCATTGTTTGTTTCTCAAAATTACTTTTCGGGGCCTCACATAAAGAGCAATGGTAGTCAGCTGGAAGTTGTTCGAATGTTGTATTCTTTGAAATATCTTGAGTAAGATCGCCGTATAGCGGATCGTAGATGGTAAGGCAATCCATACATTGATATACTTCGGTTTGTACTTCCTTTTTTTGTTCCATGACCTCTTTCTTCGGTTCCTCCTGTTCTTCACCCAAATGTTCAAAATACATTTTGCTAAGCTCCATTAATAACACAGGGAGTTCAACTTTATCGATATCTTGAACGTGGGTAATATATTCAAGAGTGTTCGGATCGAAATTTTTGGCATAAAGCAAATTATAGGTATCCCGTATTTTAAAATCGCCCGCTACTTCTGGTTTTTTATTTTTTTCAATAACGATGGAAGTAAAATAATAGGCTTTTTTGGTGTAATCGGTTATCCCAAAGGTGAGTCCGTAAGTACTGATATCATTTTGGTCAAAATTGGAAACCAAGTATTTTTTCAGTTTTAGGGCTTCCTTATTGGCAACAGGCAAATGCCAATTTAATTCTAGCATGGAGTGGCGAACATTAATTCCTCTCTTGCCGAGGAATTTTTCCCATTTTAATTTGTATTCCGTTTGTATCCCTTTTATTATAAAAGATTTCCAAGGCGTAATGCAAATTTTTCCAATTTTACATTCCGCACATAAATCGCACATGGCTTTTAAGAAATCAAGATCATATTTGTTATTTCTCCAATACAACCCTAGCCAATATTTATCAGAACCCATCCTATTCATTCCTTCATAATAGGGAAATGGATGAAAGGGGATTTTTAGCGTACTGTCAACTGTCCTGCAATTAGTGTCGATGGCATCGTTAACAAGTTCGAAAACCATTTCCACAGTTTCCGGCTCTTCCTGTAAGATCTGTTCTATGGCCAGAGAGACCTTAGAGATGTCCCAGCTATAAATTAGCACAGGATAAGTGGTAGAATGGTGCCATTGCGGAAGACGTATATTTAAATACCAGTAATCTTCATAGGAAGAAGCAATAAAATTTAAATGGCCTGTATACAACGGTACCAATCTTTGTTTGGGATCGGAAATATTTATTTTTAATGTTGGATGATGTCTAAATTGTTCTAAAATATATAAATACCTATCTCCCGTAAGCCAAGATGTTTTCGGAAAAATATCTGCCGATACATAAGAACATACAATGTTTTCTGTCCCCTTTTCGTTCGGGGCAATCCATTCTAAGTCGTTGAAATTGGAAATATCCTCTTTGGCTATTTCTTTTGAGAAAAGAATATCTTGGCGGGATCCAAAACTAATGGTTTTTAATCCAGAATTTTCTGCTGCCATTGCAATGGATTTAAGTTCCCCAGGAGACAAAACCCCGCCCTTAACTATAAGTCTATTCAATTCTTTTTTCATATCAATTCATTTTTAGGCAGGAACACTACTGTTGTTTAAAATTTCCCGAACTTCTGTTTTACAGCTACCACAACCTAATCCGGCCCCAGTTTGTTTGCAGAGCTGTGTAAAGTCACCACAGCCCTGGCTAATAGCTTCCTCTATGTTTCCGGCACCCACTTGACTGCAGGAACAAACCAGCTTACCAATTACAGGTTTGGCTTGAGTGCTTCCCCGTAGCAGCGTATTTCTTTTATCAGAAAGCTCTATTTTGCCCTCTATCATTTCTTTGAACTCCGCGAATTCATTTTTATCGCCCATTAAGATCGCTCCAATGAGAAGATCGTCTTTTACGATGCATTTTTTATAATATCGTTTGCTAACATCAGTAAAAATAATTTCTTCAAAACTTGCATCGTTATCGGGAACATTAATATCTCCTATGCTACATAAATTCAGGTCGTTGAATTTTAAGATGTTCATAAGAACCGATCCCTTATAATTACTGCTAACATCTCCAGCCATAAAATTAGCGAGTACATTTGCTTGTTCTTCTGCTGCGGAAGTGATTCCGAAAAGCTGATTGTTGAACTGTGCAATTTCCCCAATAGCAAATACAGAAGCATCAGACGTTTGTAAATGTTGATTTACTTTGATGCCTTTTCCACATTCTATCCCGGCTTGTTTTGCTATTTCCATATTTGGTCTGGTACCAATAGCGTAAACAATGGCATGGGCATTAAAAGTTTTTCCGCTTTTTAGGGTTATGGAAAGATCGTTTTGCTCTTCATCATCGAAAACGGTGCTTACTTCATTATCAAAATAAATTTGCACTCCTCTTTCTTGAACATCTAAAGCCAAAAGCTTGCTGGAAATTTTGTCCAATTGGCGTTCCATTAAGCGTGAAGATCGCTGTACAATGGTAATTCTCACTCCTTGGTGTTTGAGTGCTGCAGCCAATTCCAAACCTAAAAGTCCGCCACCCACAATAACCACGTGTTGTTCTTCTACCGGAAGCTGTGTATTTTCTAAGTGCTTTTTAAAAGCATCAGCATCTGTTTTATTTCGTAGCGTAAATCTACCGGGCAGATCTAGTTGAACATCTTTTGGTACGAAAGCCCGGCTGCCGGTGGCTAGAATAAGTTTGTCGTAATTATGTAATTTGCCAGAGCTGTCTTCTATGGTTTTAGCTTTTTTATCAATTTTTTTTACCGAAGTGGCTCCGTGAAGTTCAATTCTGAGTTTCTCCAGTTCAAGTGACTTTATTTTTTGAAGTTCTTGCCAGGAAAGCTCTTCCGTAACGTATTCTGGAAGGAGTACCCTATTGTAAAAGGGGTGTTCTTCTTGTGAAAACACATGGATTTCATCGGAAGCATTGTGTTCCCGGTAGTTTTGTACAAATCGGAATGCCGCTGCTCCAGCCCCTACGATCATAATTTTCTCTTTTCCTTTTTTATATTTTGAAACCGATACAGCCGTAAACTTAAAATCGGGTTCTTTCGATTGCGGATCTACAATAGTATTGGTAAGGTTATTGGCACGGTTGAGGTCGCTTTTTAAAATTTTCCCCCAATGCATAGGAATAAAAACGACTCCTTCGCGAACCGCATCCGTGACGTTGCAACGGAGTCTTACCGTTCCATTTCTACTCTTTATTTCTGCGATATCTCCATTTTTTAGATAGTATAAATAAGCATCCACTGGATTGATTTCCAATAGAGGAGTAGGGTAGTGGGTGTGCAAGCGGGAAACTTTTCCCGTTTTGGTCATGGTATGCCATTGATCGCGTACCCTTCCTGTTGTAAGGATAAGTGGATAGGTGCTATCGGGCTGAATGGAAGCATTTTCGGTGCTGTAAGGAACATTGAAAATAGCTTTCTGGGAAGGGGTGTAGAACTTTTTATCTTCAAATAGGCGTTTGGTACCGGCGTGTCTGTATGCTGGGACCGGCCATTGTATAGTGCCTTTGGTTTTAAGTCGGTCGTAGTTTAAAAAGGAAATATCGATGTTGGTGCCTTTCGTCATAGCACAGTATTCTTGGTATATTTCTTCCGTAGCATTGTAATTAAAACCTCTGTACCCCATTTTGTTGGCAAAATCGCATAAAATCTCTACATCTGGGCGTGCCTCGCCTGGGGCGTTTATCGCTTTGGGTAAATACGAGATTCGCCTTTCGGAGTTGGTCATGGTTCCTTCTTTTTCCAACCAGGCAGCGGCAGGCAGTAATAAGTCGGCAAGTTTTGTGGTATCAGACTTGTGGGAGATATCTTGTACCACCACAAATTTGGCATTTTTTAAGGCCTTTTCAACCCTTCTTGCGTTGGGCATACTTACCAAAGGATTGGTACAAACAATCCACACGGCTTTTAATTTTCCTTTTTCAAGGGCATCGAACATTTCTGTGGCGGTATATCCCGGCTTTCCGGAGATCCCGTTTACGCCCCAAAATTGTGCTACTTCTTTTCGGTGTTCTTCGTTTAGTAAGTTTTTATGTACAGCTAATAAATTGGCCATTCCGCCAACTTCACGACCGCCCATGGCATTTGGTTGGCCAGTTAATGAAAAAGGGCCCGAACCGGGTTTGCCAATTTGCCCAGTTATTAGCGATAAATTTAAGAGTGAGAAATTTTTATCGGTACCTACCACACTTTGATTAAGCCCCATGGCCCACATACTTATAAAGCCTTCAGCAAGCCCAATCATATCAGCCGCTTTTTTGATTTCATTTTCTGAAATCCCACAAATTTTAGCTGCTTTTTTTAGGGAAGTGCCCAAAATTTGTTCTTTGTATTTCTGAAAGTTTTCAGAATGGTTTTTTATAAAATTATAATCTATTAAACCCCGCTCCAACAAGCGTCTTCCAATGGCATTGTAGAGCGTAATATCGGTTCCAGGGATAATTTGCAGGTGTAAATCGGCAAACTTGGCAGAATCGGTTTTTCTTGGATCTACGACAATTATTTTTACATTCGGATTCGCTTCCTTGTGTTTTTCTATCCTTCGGAAGAGAATAGGATGGCAAAAAGCAGGATTGGCGCCTGCAATTAAGAAGCAATCTGCTAATTCAATATCGTCGTAGGCAATAGGAACAGAATCTTCCCCAAATGTTTTTTTGTAGCCCACTACAGCCGAGCTCATGCATAGGCGTGAGTTGGTATCGATGTTGTTGGTGCCAATAAAACCTTTAACAAGTTTATTGGCAATATAGTATTCCTCGGTTAAACACTGCCCTGAGACATAAAAACCTACACTGTCTGGGCCGTGTTTTTTAATAATGGATTTGAAAACGGAAGCTGCCCTTTCCATGGCCGTATCCCAAGATACACGCTCTTTTGGATGTGATTTGCTCCACCGCATTTCAGGGTACAAAATTCTGTCAGAAGTATCGTTGGCTACATAATGTAAGTTCATCCCTTTTGAGCAAAGCATCCCTTTGTTTACGGGATGGTCTTTATCGCCTTCCACCGTAACTTTATTTTGCGCGTCTTTTTTAACTACAATTCCGCAGCCGACACCGCAATATGAACAGGTTGTTTTTACTTCTTCTTTCAACATGGAATCTTCTTTTTTTGCTCTTGAATTTTAAATTGTAAACAGAGCTCCTTGTAAATTGCACATTTTTTCAGTCAATTAAAACAGGGAGCTCCAATTATTAAGGATGTCTAATTTTTAGGCCAATGTGATTTATACATTCGCAATTTTAATTCAAAATTGTTATCCATTTGCGGCAACCAATTTCCCTGTGGTCTGTCTCATTTCTTCTTGAGCAATCTTTTCGTCTTGTGTAGAGAATCGAATGGCCAAAGCACATATTCCAGTAACAACAACTAGCATCCCAATCATTAAATATCCGCTGGATACAGCATTTGCAGCAGCTTCCGACTGTGCTGCCTTAATAACCGCTTCTCCCAATCCTTGATTTTCTGCAATGGCTGCTTTTTCAGCTACGGCAGATTTGGATTTTAAGAGCAATGCCGCCAAAAATGCTCCCACATTACCTCCTGCACCTACAATTCCAGAGATCGAGCCAATCGCTTTTTTATTTATAAAAGGGACTACGGAAAAAGTGGCACCTTCTGCCATTTGGGTAGATAAACTAAAGGCTACTAAGAATATTATACCGGCAATTAGGCTGGTCATTGTTGAAAAAACGGTAAGCATAATACCTTCCACTGTTAAAATGGCCACAAGGAAAAGTACACGCCCGCGTAACCCTTTTAATTTTCCGAAGCGATCTCCAAAGAAGCCTCCAAGTGTTCTAGCAAATATGTTCATTAGCGCAAAGGATAATACGATATTTCCTGCGGTGAGCCTATCGAGTTGAAATGTGTTTTGAAGGTAATCGTCCATGGTTCCATAAACAGTGAGTTCTATCCCAAAACAAGCAGCATACACTATAAATAGAATCCACACTCGGTAGTCTTTAATAGCTTCTAAGAATCCAACTTCATCTTTTTTTGTGTTAGGTACTTTTTTACCTTTTTCCTTGAGTTCTTTTATATTTCCTTCAGGAGTGTCTTGCGTAAAGAAGTAGTATACGAGTCCCATTAAAAAACAAGAAGTTCCGGCAATAACCATGGCATAGCGCCAGGCTTCGGATTCTGCCACACCAAAACTAATTACGGCAGCGGCAATTAACGGCATTCCCAATCGATTTGCACCTCCGCCCAAATTTCCCCAACCTGCAGAAGTAGCGTTGGCGGTTCCAACAATATTGGAAGCGAACATGAGGGAAGTATGCACTTGGGTAATTACAAAAGATGCCCCTATAAAACCAATAAGGAATCTACATATTAAAAACTGAAATGGCGTTTGTGCCAAACCACTTAAAATAACAGGAATAGCGCCCAAGAGCAGTAGCCAGGTATAGCATAGGCGTGGGCCATATTTATCACATAATTTTCCAATTAATAATCTAGCAAAAACAGTTCCGGTAACAGCTAGGATAACCGAATTCCATTTTTGGTCTGGTGTTAATCCCAATTCTTTAACCACGTCTGGCATGAAGGGGACAATCCCGAACCAGGAGAAAAAACAGAGGAAAAAGGCAAGGGAGGAAATCCAAAAGGTTCTCATAGGAACACTTTTAAAATCGGTGAGGTTTAGTTTGGTTGCTTTAGTTGTTGCTGTTGTCTTCATTTTTAAAAATTTATAGTTTTAGTTGGGTAACCGAGCATTCGGCGGGTAGCAATTATTATAATACCCATGTAAATACGCATTATAATACTTAAATTTCCGAACTTAAAATTAAGTATTAATACTTAATAATTAAAACTATAAATAAGTATTTTTAAATTTTTATCAAATATTGATTATGAGGACATTAAAATGAAGTATCCCAAAAATATCATCAGAATAATCGAAAAATTATGAAAATGAAGAAAGGTTTTAAGGCTGTAACTGAGGAATGAAAATCGCACTTACTTAAAAACTAAGTATTTAACACATTAATTCCTGTGTTTAAAAATGTAGATTTATACCAGACCGTAATTACGTGCTTTATTGGCCAATTCAATTTGATTTTTAACATCTAACTTTTTCATTAAATTAAATCGGTGAACTTCCGCAGTGCGTTTACTAATTTTCAGCTCTTCTGCAATTTCTTTGTTGCTAAGCCCTTTTAAAACATGTGTTAGTATTTGCGATTCCCTTTTTGTGAGATTGAAGTCATCTTTTAAAGAAGAAGAACTGGAAGTAGTTTCTTTTTTAGGCTTTCCATCTACGAAGTTGTTAATAATGATGGAAGAAACGTCACCTGTAAAATATTTACCACCATCGGCAACGGTATGCAGTGCTTTTAAAAACTCTTCTTTACTGGAGCCTTTTAAAAGATATCCATCTGCTCCGGCCTGAATCGATTGTACCACGTATTCTTCCGAATCGTGCATAGATAATACCAAGGCTTTAATTTCGGGCCATCTATTTTTTAGTTGTTTTACCACTTCGATACCATTCATTTCTGGCATCCTTATGTCTACCACCAAAAGATCTGGTTTTCTGGTCGCAATAACTTCTAAAGTTTCTTTGCCATTGCTAGCTTCATCTATAACACGAATCGATTTATCATCTTCCAAAAGGGATTTAATTCCGTCTCTTACAAGCACATGGTCGTCTGCCAAAATTATATTTATGGTATTCATCGGTTGTTATAAGTTTGTAAAGTGAAGCTGAAAACTTCAAACTAAGTACTAAAGTACGGAAAAATACTTATTTGTTGGAAGTATCTGTCTAAAATGGAATTAAGATGATGGGCTTGATCATTGAATAAAGGCAATGTTTAAGCCTTTAATGCAGTTTTGGAGGTAGATTAGATTGGTACGTTTATAGTAACTTTGGTGCCCTCTCCAGGAGTAGAGCTCATAAACAAGCGGCCGTTTATATATTTGATGCGTTCTTGCATAAACGTTAGTCCCATGCCGCCTTCGCCATTTTTTCTAGGTTTTATTTTTTTGATGTTGAACCCCTTGCCGTTATCGTCTATACTTATACTTAAAAGGTCTTTGCTGTGGGATACCGTTATCAAAATATGGGACGACTCGGCATATTTTATGGCGTTGTTAACGGCTTCTTGGGTAATACGGTAAATATTTATCTCGGTAACAGAGTCCAAACGATCATTAAATCCGGTTTTATTGAACAAAACAATATTTTTTCCTGTGAATTTTGCTAGTTCCTGACTCAATTTCGTGAGGGCGGGAACAATCCCATGGTCGGTTAATTCTGGAGGTGTTAAATTAAAGGTAGCGGTGCGAACTCCTTTAATAATATTGGCTGTTAACTCTTTTAAGTGTGTTATTTTTTCTTTGGTTTTTTCAATATTTTCTGGATTTATACTTTCAATATTAAATTTTAACCCGGTAAGCATTTGGCCTATACCATCATGGATATCCTTGGCAATACGGTTCTGTTCTTGCTCTTGATTTTCTATGATTTTTGCCGATAATGTTTTTTGTTGATCTATTTTCGCTTCGAAATGTTCTTTCGTAAGCTTTTCTATTTGGAGTTGGGCTTGTTTACGTTCGGTTATATCGAAACAAATAAGCAATAATTCTTCTTTTTGATCTCCAGGATGATACGGGATTATAGAAGTTTCCAGCCATATGGCCTCGTCGTTCCCGAGCGTTCCTTTTAATTCGCCTTGCCATCCAGTGTTTTGGTGGTTGGCAATGATGTTTTCTATGTGCTCCTGTTCTTTTTCGTTTGTTGAAATTACTTCGGAAAACTTTGTAGTCGTACTAAAACTCCTATAATTTACTTTGCTTGAAAATTTACTGCCAAGATGTACCAAATACCCTTCTCTTGTAATTCTGGCAAACAATAGTGTTTGTTCCATTACCAAGCTCAGTGCCTTTAATTGGTTGACAGATCTTTCTTTTTCTTGACTCAATAGATCGGCATTGAAAGCCATTTCCTTGGCATTTTTTTCAGAAACCAATAAATTTTTTATAGTCTGTTTGGTACGTTTTGCAGCTGGCCAAAAGATAAATAGAAATTCAGCTAAAAGAATAGCTAAAGTTATAATCAATAAAATAATTTCAAGCCGTTCCAGTTTTTTAACTTTAAGCGTAGCTTCCTTGTCATACTGATTAACAATGCCATCCATCAACAACAAAAACTTTGGCTCATTAGTCAAAATTTTATCGATATCTGCCTGAATATTGTCTGCCGAATCTTTTACAGCTGTTTTTTCTAGGATGCGTAGGGCGGATGCTTTAATTTCATTGAAAAAAGGTTGTATTTCTACGAACATCTTTTTTATCGCCTCAGAATTTTCATTGTTCAGCTGAAGGCTGTCATTTCCTTTTTGCAAAGCCTTATGGGAGGTAGTCCAGATTTTTAAAGTTTGGTCAATATTATTCCGGAGTTCTTTTTGGGCAGTTGGGGGATTATTATTGTTAAGTAATAAAACCTGTTTGGTTAGTTGCTGGCTCAACATACGCTGCCTACCTGCAATATTTATAATTTTAGCGTCGTCCTGTTGATCGTTAATATGTTTTCGAACTAAAACTTGACTCACCACAACAGACAAAGCAATAGCACTAAGAGCAATAATGTATAATTTTCTTAGTCTGTTAAATGTATTTTGGTCCAACGATGTGGCCTTGGTGCTCATATTTATGCTAACGCTTGTTTTATAAGGCTCAGACTTTTGGGGTCTAATGGAAGTTTTAAAGCTGCTTTATGTCCTTTTTCTGACATTTTTCCCCAAGTCTTTTGAAGTATGTCAACTATTTTTTCATCAGGATGTTTGGCGGCGAAATCTTCAAAGTAATATTGTAAAAATACCAAACATATAACATCTTCCAAAGTTTGGGTTTCATCATCTTTCTTCAGCATTTTTTTTCTTATCAAAAAAGAAACCCTGTCTATAAAATCATCATCATAACCCACATCTTGTAATATTTCCGAAGTAAGTTGTGCATGCATTTTTTTTAATTCTTCCCTCCATTTTAAATATCCCACACGATCCATTGGGTAGGTGTTTCGGTCTATTTTCCAACGGGCTATATGTTGTGCCCGGGCTGCAATTTGTAATTCTTTACTAGCTTGTGGCTCGAAAGACAGCAAAGTCTCTGTCATTCTTTGGGAATATAAAAGTTCTTTTGGGTGTTCTTTTCCTTGGTAATTTTCGGTATTTGGATCTTGGGCGTTTACACGATCTATTTTTTCAATGGCTTGATTGAAATTAGGCTTACTCATAAAATCTGTTTATTAATCGGTGAAGCCAATATACACATTTTCATTTTCAATTTTAACTGGGTAGGTGGCAATTTTGTATTCTTCACCGTTCAAGTTTTCCCCACTTTCCAGGGAAAATGTTTTTTTATGAAGTGGGCATGCCACTTTTGGGATACCACTTAAATCTCCAATCATTCCTCGGGAAAGCACCATTTCCATTTTGTGCGGACATAAGTTTTGACATGCATACCAAGCAGATTTTCGGGTAAAGTTATAAACTGCAATTTGTTTGGATTTATATTTTACGCAGGCCCCTCCATTTTCTGGAAAATCGTTTATATGCCCGGCATCAAACCAGGTTAAAGCTGTATTTTGGGTTACCGATTGGTATTGTTGCAATAACTCTTCCATATTCTAAGTATATTATTTGTTAAATAGCTTTCAGTTGGCAGCTTTTCTACAACTGACAAGTAAAGGATTAGACTGCCAACCGATACACTAAACACTGTAATTGTTTAAATCCAAGCTTTAGGCATTTTTTGATCCCTTAAAGCAACATATTCTATGTTTTCGTCACTATCATCTGTATTGACAAAATGTTTGAAGCGTTTCATCATTTCAGGGTCTTCGATGGCTTGTTTCCATTCGCATTCATACTTGTCTACGAGTCCCTGCATTTCTTTTTCGAGATCTTCGGCTATTCCCAAAGAATCTTCGATGACCACTTTTTTAAGATACTCAATACCGCCATCTAACTTTTCTAACCAAGGTGCAGTACGGGTTAGAGGTGCAGCCGTTCGGATATAAAACATAAGGAACCGATCGAGATATTTGATACACGTTTCATCATCCAGCTGTTCCGCCAATAAGATAGCATGTTTTGGCGTTGCACCTCCATTACCACATACATATAGATTCCAGCCGCCTTCTACGGCTATGAG
This sequence comes from Galbibacter sp. BG1, assembly GCF_013391805.1. Classification (GTDB taxonomy): domain Bacteria; phylum Bacteroidota; class Bacteroidia; order Flavobacteriales; family Flavobacteriaceae; genus Galbibacter. The sequence goes on from NZ_CP058364.1 coordinate 2,372,868, forward strand.
TCCGAAATCTTTTCCTCTGGCTTCCGCACATTCACGAATACAACCAGAAACACCGCCTTTTAATTTATGGGGAGACCTTAGGCCTCTATATCGGTTTTCAATTTCTATGGCAAAAGAAACACTTTCGTGCATACCGTAACGGCACCAAGTGGAGCCTACACAGCTTTTAACAGTACGCAAAGATTTTCCGTAGGCGTGTCCACTTTCAAAACCGACATCGATTAGTTCTTTCCATATAAGTGGTAATTGATGTAGCTCTGCTCCAAATAAATCAATTCGCTGGCCACCCGTAATTTTGGTGTACAAATCATATTTTTTAGCTACATGGCCTAAAACCATTAATTTTTCTGGGGAAATCTCTCCACCAGGTACCCTGGGAACAATGGAATAGGTGCCATTACGCTGAATGTTTGCCAAGAAACGGTCGTTAGAATCTTGAATGGTTACCTGTCTATTGGCAGTTTCCATATAGATACTCGCAAATAGCGAAGCGAGAAGAGGCTTACAAATTTCGCAACCATCCCCTTTCCCAAAAAGGTTTAGGGCTTCGTCATAATTTTGTACTTTATTTATTTTAATAAGATCGTAAAGTTCCTGGCGGTTATAGCTAAAGTGTTCGCAAACGGTTTCTTTGACTTCTTTTCCGAGGGATTTTAAAGTTTCATTTACCAAATCCACAACCATCGGTTTGCAGCCACCACAGCCAGTAGTTGCTTTGGTGTTCTTTACAACATCTGAAAGGGAAGTACAGGTTTCGTCTTTGATCATTCCGCAGATACTTCCTTTGGTAACACTCTCGCAAGAACAAATTTGTGCTGTATCCGGAAAATCCATAACACTACCTGCAGAAGAGCTTTCGCCACCGCGCGCTCCTAAAATTAGATCTTCCGGGTTTTCGGGAAGTTTCATTTCGTTGATGTATAACTGGAAGAGTGTGTTGTAATCGGAAGCGTCTCCAACTAAGATTCCGCCCAAAAGCTTTTTACCGTCTTTTGTCACGTTTATTCTTTTGTAGATTCCTTTGTGTTTATTTTCAAAAGAGATTACAGAAACGTCATCGTTTTCTATAAACGGATCTCCAAAACTGGCTACCTCTGTGCCAATTAACTTTAATTGGGTAGACATATCTATACTGGAAGGCATGGTGGTATTGCCCCCGGTAATTTGTTCTGCGGCAACATTTGCCATATCGTAGCCGGGAGCTACCAAACCGTATATTCTATTGTTGTACAGGGCGACTTCACCGATGGCATACACATTTTCTGCGGAAGTTTGCATATGGTTGTTCACCCAAATACCACCACGTTCACCAACTTTAATACCAGCTTGCTTGGCCAACTCGTCCCTAGGGCGAATACCGGCCGAAATTATAAGCATATCTATAGGTAAAGAAGTTTCGTCGTTAAACTGCATGGCCTCTATGGCGGTGTCTCCAATAATTTCTGAAGTTGCTTTTTCCAAATGGACTTTAATATCCATTTTTTCAATTTTGCTTTTTAAAAGGTTGCTGGCTGGTAAATCTAGTTGTCTCGGCATAAGGCGAGGTGCAAACTCGATTACATGGGTTTCTAAGCCTAGCTCCTTGGCTGCATTGGCGGCTTCCAATCCTAAAAGACCACCGCCCAGAATAGCAGCTTTGTTTTTGCCTTCTATCTTTAGTTTGGAGGCATAGCTTTTCATAGCGTCCAGATCTTCGAGGGTTCTGTAAACAAAGACCCCAGATTTATCAGATCCTTTTATGGGAGGAATGAAAGGGGAGGAACCTGTTGCGATTACTAAGTAGTTGTAGGTGTATTTTTCATTCCTATACGTAGTTATTTCTTTTTTCTGAGTGTCTATTTTGGAAATTAAGGAAGAGGTGTGAAGCTTAATGTCGTTTTCTTCATACCAAGATAAAGGAGCCATTAAAAGATCGGTTGCCGACTTTTCTCCAAAGTATTCGCTAAGGTGAACCCGGTCGTAAGCTGGCCTGGGTTCTTCTCCAAAAATCACTATTTCATAATCATTTCTGTTGGGTTTGTTAATGAGTTTTTCACAAAACTTATAACCCACCATTCCGTTACCAATAACTATAATTTTTTTCATGACTACGTAATTTAAATTCAAATATAAGTAAAAATACTTAATTTTAAATACGTATAAATTCTTAATTTATAATCTTTGCGCTATTTTTAATGAATTGCAATTTTGCGGTAGCGAAAAATTGGATATTTATAATTTTGTTCTTTAATATTAAAAAAATCCGTATGTAAATTTAAATTCAAATGAACTAGATGGACTTAAGGGTTTCAGTGAAATGAAAAAATGATTTTAAACAAGCTTTATTATGATTTTTTGAAATATTCTTACATTATTTTATGAATGTGAGTAATAATTGATAAATTTCCATTAATAATTTATTGGCCATTGTAATACTTTAGTGTCGGTAAGTAATTTATATTTGTCGTAGTATCAATTGTCTCCAAAAGCTTTGATTTGGAGTATAAAACAAAATATGGGAAAAAACCCTCGAAAAAACTATTTTTATTGGATTGCTTCTGTTTTAGTGATTTTTTTGATCACTTTCTTGAAATTTCGACCCGATTATGTTTCTGGATATACAGATATTGAACCCGAAATAGTCAGTGGAAAGGGTTTAAAGTTTGCAAATAGTGAGAGTTGTATGGAGTGTCATAAGGATATTTACAATTCCTTTATAGAGACTCCCCATAATTATACTTCTGCAAAACCAGAGAAAGAGTTGGTAAAGGGCAGTTTTAGAAAAGGCGAAAATGAGCAACTTGTAAACGAAAGATTAAAATTAAAGCTTAGATATAACGGCAATCAGTTTTATCAAGAGACGATGTTAAGTGAAGATGATAAAATAATAGACAGAAAAAGTATAGATATGGTTATTGGCTCTGGTACTAGAGGCCAATCTTATTTAACTTGGAAAGCCGATGAATTGTATCAATTACCAATTTCTTATTTTACACCTACGAATTCTTGGACTCTTAGTCCAGGAATAGAATATAAATCTCCATCTCATCTAAGACCTGTTAACGGGAGGTGTTTGGAGTGTCATGTTACCTATGCGAAAACCACTTCTATTTATGGTTTTGGAAACACCTATAATAAACAGCAAATTCTTTATGGTGTAGATTGTCAAAGGTGTCATGGGCCTGCTGCTAAACATGTATCATACCATAAAAATGAGACTTCAAGTAACGAAGCTAAGTTTATTGTAAAGATTGATACGCTTTCCAATAATCAAAAATTAGATCTTTGCGCCCTTTGCCATGCCGGTAAACTTAGTCCAAAGAAAGAAATATTTTCATACGTTGTTGGAGAAAATCTAGAGGAATCTTATTTAGAAGATCCTATAACTGCAACCCCTAAAGAAGCCGATGTTCATGGAAATCAGTTGGCTTTATTAAAGTCGAGTAAATGTTTTGAGAAAACTGAACAAATGAATTGTAGTTCATGCCATGACCCACATCGTAGCCAGAGAGGAAATTTTACTTATTTTAATAATAAATGTATTTCATGTCATTCTCAAACAAAAACCTTATGTGCTCATATTGAAAACAATAAAACGGGCAATTGCGTTGAATGCCATATGCCAATGCAAAATTCTAAATCCATGCTGATCCAAGCCGGGAAAGATGGTGCTAAAATTCCAGTGCAGATTAGAACTCATCTTATCGCCATTTACAATAGCGAAAAAGATAGTTTAAGGTCTTTAAATTAAAATTTTTTATTTATTACTTTTTAATGAATACCCATACAGAACAATGCGTTTAAAACTTATTATATTTTTAGTTATCGGTCTAAGTTGTTTCAGTTGTAAAAAGTCCACTGATGAAGGGACTGTTTTTTCATTTGTCGAATCTGGGGATTCCGGGATTGATTTTGCAAACACTATTATTGAAAATGAAGAAGTAAATATTGTTGATTTTCAATATTGTTATAATGGAGGTGGTGTTGGGATTGGAGATTTTAACAATGATAATTTACCAGATATTGTATTTATAGGTAATCAAGTATCTTCCCGAATTTATTTAAATAATGGAAGTTTAAACTTTAGTGATGTTTCTCAGGAAGCAAACTTCAAGACAGAAAAATGGATCACAGGGGTGGTCATCGTAGATGTAAATGCAGATGGCTGGGACGATATATATTTAAACGTTGGGGGAGCAGATTGTACGAGGCAAGATTGTAAAAACCTTTTGTTTGTTAATCAAGGGAATAATGAAAATGGAATTCCCGTTTTTCTTGAACAGGCACATCAATATGGACTAGATGATGAAAACTATGCGCAACAAGCAGTTTTTTTTGACTATGACTACGACGGTGATTTAGACGTTTATATTGTTCATAATGGCAATTCTGGTTTAGATAAAAATAATCCGGTACCAAAAAAGTATTTGCCGGAACATCTGAATGATGTTCTATTGCGCAATGATTTTGACGAACAATTGGGGCATCCTGTTTATATGGATGTTTCAGAAAGCGCTGGTATCACACATAAAGGTTTTGGTCTAGGAGTAGGAATAAACGATTTTGATAATAACGACCTTATTGATATTTATGTGGCAAACGACTTTATTACCGAAGACCTTCTTTATCTTCAGAAGAAAAATAAAACCAACGATTCTGTATTTTTCGAGGAATCCAGTAAAAAGTTCTTGGGTCACGAAACCTATAACGCTATGGGTGTTGATTTTAATGATTCGAACAACGATGGGTTACCAGACATTTTGGTTGTGGATATGTTTCCTGAAGATTATGAGCGCCAAAAAAAGATGTTGGGTATGATGAATTACGAAAGATATTTGTTGGCCCAGAGAAATGATTATAGTTCGCAATATGTGCATAACACCCTTCAAATTAATAATGGAAGTTTAGACGGGTTCCCCTTAAAATCCAGTGAGGTCGGATTTATGAAAGGAATTTTCAGTACAGACTGGAGCTGGGCACCTTTAATGATGGATATGGACAACGATGGCGACCGAGATGTTTATATTACCAATGGTTATGTAAAAGACGTAACCAATTTGGATTATGTAAATTATTCAAGCACAAACAATATGTTTGGAACCGAAGAAGTAAGAAGGCAGCGTAAACTTGAATATGCAAAGAACCTCGACAGTATTCATTTACCTAATTTTATTTATGAAAATGATGGGAACAAAACATATAATGATGTTTCAAACGACTGGATTCCAGAGCGTAGTTCATACTCTAATGGTGTGGCCTATGCCGATTTTGACAAGGATGGGGATTTAGATTTGGTCGTTAATAATATTAATGAAAAAGCATTTTTACTAGAAAATAAAACTTCAATCGATACAACGAAGCATTATCTTCAAATAAATCTTAAGGGAGATGCTAAAAATCCTCACGCCATAGGAGCTAAGGTAATCCTGTGGGAAAATGGTGTTTCACAGTATCATTTTCAGTCAGTTGTTAGAGGATATCTTTCATCTGTTGAGCCCATTGTGCATTTCGGAGTATTACAAAACACCATAGATTCCATAATTGTTAAATGGCCAAATGGCAAGCGGTCTAAGCTTTTAAACGAAAAATCGGATCAAGAAATAACCTTGAAAATTAGCGAAGCTAATATTGCTAATTCTAAAAATACAATTGATGAGGTTACAAGATTATTTGCACTTAAAGATTCCCTTTTAAGTTATAGACACAAGGAAAACGTATTTAACGATTATGCGGTGCAGAATTTGTTAGTTAGGCAATATTCCAGACTTGGGCCCTGTGTGGCAACGGCAAATGTTGATGGGGAGCCAGGAGATGAGATATTTATTGGAGGAAGTAAGGGTTTTCCAGGAACTGTATGGTTTCAGGATTCTTCCAATAAATATATTCCGAAACAAGAGTTTGATGCTGATTTTGAAGATACCGATGCTTCTTTTTTTGATGCAGATGGAGATGGAGATTTAGATCTGTATATAACCAGTGGAAGTACAGAATACCCAGCAAATTCTAAATTTTACAAAGACCGTCTTTATTTAAATGATGGTGAAGGTCATTTTTCTATTGCTGAAAACTTGATTGCTGACCTTCGGGAAAGTAATAATATAGTGAGGCCATGCGATTTCGATCAAGATGGTGATATGGATTTGTTTGTGGGTTCTAGAATAGTGCCAGGTTCTTATCCTGCTATTCCAAAAAGCACATTGTTTTTAAATGAAACAGAAAAGTTTACAGAGCTAGGCAATGGTATCTTTGAAAATATGGGGATGATAACCGATGCTATTTGGGAAGATGTAGACGGGGATGGATGGAAAGATTTATTAGTTGTAGGAGAATGGATGCCTGTTAAAGTGATAAAAAATAATAAAGGTGTTCTAGAGCCTATGAAAACTATCTTTATTGATAAAAGTGGAAACAAAAAGGATACAGAAGGTTGGTGGAATTGTATCGCTTCTGGAGATTTTGATAAAGATGGCGATATTGACTTTTTAGTGGGGAACCAAGGACTAAATGGATTTATTTTACCGAAAGAAAACAAACCCTTGTTCGTTTACAATAAAGATTTCGACAATAATGGAAGTCTAGACCCTGTAATGGCTCAATACTATACAGTTGATGGGGAAAGTAAACTTTTACCAATACATTCTAGGGATAATATCATGAATCAGTTGGTTATTTTGAAACGAAAATTTTTCAGTTATGAACAATTTGCAAATACAAGTTTTGTCGATCTATTAGGAATTGAATCCCTAGAAAAAGAAACTTTGCAGGCAAGAACATTTGCAAGTAGTTACTTGGAGAATTTGGGAAATGGCACATTTAGGGTAATGGAACTTTCAGAAGAATGCCAAATAGCTCCCATAAATGATTTTTTAGTTGGAGATTTCAATAAAGATGGATATTTAGATGTTCTTGTGGTAGGTAACGATTTATCGGCGGAAACTCTCTATGGCGAATACGATGCCCTAAACGGTTTATTTTTGGAAGGAAGTGAAAATGGATTTAAACCAATTAAAAGTGATGTTTCTGGCTTCTATGTTCCTGGACAGTCTCATCATTTAGTGAAATTTAAAGATAAAAATAGTGAAGAATTTATTTTATCTACCCAAAACGATGATTTCCTAAAAGTCTTTAAAGTCCAAAATTAGAAGGAAAAAAAGGTGTAGATGTTTATATCTTCTAAAGTCTAAAGAGAATTATGCTATCTCTAATCTACTATTGATTTCAATATTACGGCAAGAGAAAACAATTGTAAAGGTGAAATAATCTCCATTTAATTTAGCCTAAGCTAGGTAAGACTATTTATAAACTCTTCATAGGAAACCATTAAACAATTAAGTTATGTTGTCGTATGAGCGTTTAAAGATTCATGTTTTCATAAAATATAATTTATTTTGGCCTTTAATATTGTAAATAAAGCATCCTGATACACTTCAGGATGTTCTAAATCCCGCAAGAATGATTAGATAGGAAGATTTGTATGAATTTTTAAACAAGTCTCTAACGGGTATAAAAAAAGTATGGCTGGTGAAGAATCCAGCCATACTTACTTAATTAATGTAACTCAATACAAAAGCTAACTTAATAAACTTAAATTTAATTAATACCCTGGGTTTTGGTCTTCTTCCGTTAATTGTGGATTACCATCTATTTCTCCTTGTGGTATTGGTAAGAAATCATTTTTTCCAGCAGTAAAACCATCTAATTCTTGCGCAGCAAGTCCCCATCTTTTTAAATCAAGGAAACGAGTTTGCTCTCCAGCCAATTCAACTGCTCTTTCGTGAACAATAGCCTCAAAAACCTGTTGTTGGTTGTTTACTGGATATCCTCTGCTGTCCATTTCGGCAGTTCCATAATTTGGCATTCCTACACGGTCTCTTACTCGGTTTAACAGTTGGACTGCTTGCCCCGTGTTTCCTAGTTCATTTTCTGCCTCAGCCCACATTAATAGAACATCGGCATATCTTATTACTCTAAAATTAATTCCACTATAAGTAAAATCATCTTGAAGTTGATTATCTAGGTTTTGGTATTTACGCCATACTGGTGTACCTAAAACAAATTCCAATGGAACATTCCCATCTTCATCTTCTTCCCCAAATCTCGATACTCCAGGGTTTGGAAGGTCATCTTCTGGTTTAAAAAGTTTTCCCCCATATTGATCTCCAGTTTGGTAGAAATATGCTTTTATTCTTGGATCATCATCTTCAAACTCGTCAAAGAAAGAAGGTCTTACTACAATATTGGCAAAATTGGTAGGAGCGTATTCAATACCTCTAAAGGTGGTTTCTCTCACTCCACTTCCTCCTGCATCCCACTGGTCTCCACCAATGGCTTGATTATAAACAATCTCAAATATCGATTCTTCGTTAAACTCCCCTTCTACATTTCCGTTATCCCGTGGATCAACACCTACGATGGTATATCCTGTAATGGCTGAGAACTCAGCTTTGGCTTCTGCCCACTGCTCTAAAAACAAATGAGCCTTTCCCTTTAAAGCCATAGCAGCTCCTCTTGTAGCTCTACCGTTCTCTGTATTTCCCTTTTCTGGAAGATTATTTTTAGCAAATTCCAAATCTGATAAAATTTGAGCATATACTTCTTGTTGTGATGCTCTGGGTGTTCCCTCTGTGTTTATTGCTGGCGCAGTAATTAATGGAACTCCTCCCCATAAATTGGTAAGATTAAAATAATAGAGGGCTCTCAAGAAATAAACCTCACCCAATTGCTGGTTTATTTCAGCTTGAGGAACAGAGCTATCCACAAGTCCTTCTTCAACAGATTGAATAACAAAGTTGCAACTTGCTATTCCTCTATAGGCAGCCTGCCAAAAGGTAAAAATTTCTCCGGTCGCTGGTCCATAAGTATGCTCCATAAATTCTTTTAAACCTCCTTGTAGGGCATCTGTACCCAAATTCTCTTGGGATGCATTGTCGTATAGAAAGAATCCAATTCTACCATACATACCTTGTGATTGCATAAAATTGTATGCAGCATTTACGGTAGATTGTAATTCGTCTGCGTTATTAAAGAAGTTACTAGGGTTTATAACATTTGGGTCGCTAAGATCCAGCTGCTCCTCCTTACAACTCATTACTCCTATGAGTAAGACTGTTATAGTGAATATAATTTTTCTTGTTTTCATAATATATTTTTAAAATTCAAATTGTAATCCGGCTAAAACAGTTCTTGGTTGAGGATAATTACCTCTATCTAAACCTAATGAGGTAACTGTACCACCAGATCTTCCAGGGCTAATTTCAGGATTGTACCCTGAATAATCTGTCCAAGTAAAAATGTTTTCACCACTTAAATAAATTCTTAATTTGCTTAATACATTATTAGAAATTTGTTTTAAGGCGTCTTGTGGAATAGAATATCCTATAGTAGCACTTCGGAGCCTAGTGTAAGACCCGTCTTCAATAAAACGATCCGATACTAACTCATTTCCAGTAAATCCTGGAGTTGCTTTAGGCACTGTATTCGATGGATTAGTTGGTGTCCATCTATCTAAAACAGTAGTACCCATATTGAAAAGTCTACTTTGTTGTTCTAAATTATAGCGATTACCATTGTATATTTCATTGCCGTATACCCCATTAAAGAATATGGAAGCATCGAAATTTTTATAATTGAAATTAAAACTAACGTTAGCAGTAATTTCAGGTGTAGGATTACCTATGATGACTCTGTCATCACCAGTGATGGCACCATCATTATTAGTATCTACATATCTCACGTTACCGGGTTGCGCGTTATTTTGAGTGGCGTGGGCATCAACCTCTGCTTGATTTTGAAAAATCCCATCGGTTCTATATCCAAAGAAATGTAATAATGGCTCTCCAACTACCAATCTGTTATGATTTTGTTGAAAATAATTTCCATTAAATATCGCTTCTACTTCTCCTAGTGAAGTAACTTCAGAGTCTAATGTTCCAAAATTTACATTTGTACCCCAAGTGAAGTCTCCTACATAGTCATTGTAAGCTAAGTTAAACTCAAAACCAGTGGTTTCAGTTCCTCCAACGTTCTGTACTTGAAATCCGGCTTGGTCTCCAGAAGAGGCAGGAGTAGGTACTCCAACCAAAAGTCCATCACTTTTATTAGAAAAATAATCTGCTGAAAAAGTGAAAGCATTGTTCCATAAACCAATATCGATACCAATATCTATAGATTCAAGCTCTTCCCATTTAAGTCCTGGGTTCGCTAATCTTGTTGGTCTTGTTCCACTTACAAGCTCATCGTTTATTACATAGTTAAAGTTTGTTTGGAGTCCGAAATCATACAGATAATCACCAATGTTGTTGTTACCAGAAATACCCCAGCTACCTCTTAGTTTCAAGTCGCTAACTTTATCATTGTCTTCCATAAATATTCTTCCAAGATTTATACCTGCAGAAGCCGAAGGGAAGTTTGCCCAACGATTGTCTGGTCCAAAACGGGAAGAACCATCACGTCTAACGGTTGCACTAAGTAGAAACTTTTTATCGAAATCATAGCTTACCCTACCAAAATAGGATTCCAAATTATTAGCACTTGAAAAGCTAGAAAGGTTTCTAACATCGTTTACATTAAGGTTTTCAACAAAATCACTTAATGGGTTTGCGGTTGTACTGTTTACTCCATCAAAATCGCCTTGATTCCATTCGTAACCAACTAAAACGTCGACATTATGAACATCGTTAATCGTTTTTACATAGTTAAGTGTGTTGGTAAAAACGGTTCCTAAATATTTATTTCTACTTTTAGAAGTAAAAGCATTCTCATTTGCTCTGGATCCTGTAGGAATAGATTTTGTAAAACCATCAAAGTTATTATAGCTATGATCTAAACCAAAAGTTATTCTATAGGTTAGCCCGTCTATAATCTCGTAGTTTGCAAATAGGGACGCTATAACACTGGTCTCTGTACTGATTGAAGTTGAATTTTCAAGAATTCGAACAGGATTTTCAGCATCTTGTCCATTGAATGAAGTAGTTAATTCCGAATAAAAATTGGTGCTTTGGTCAAATACGGGTCTGGTTGGGTCAAAACGGATAGCATTAACCAAAACGCTCGATCCTCCTGCTCCTTGTTCGTTGTTTTTAAGAGAGTAACTTAGGTTCAATGTTTCACCAATAGTCAATCTGTCGGTAACATCTACAGAAGTATTAACTCCTAGGTTATAACGTTCAAAATCTGTATTAATTAGTGTTCCTTCTTGCTTTAAATAACCACTTCTTACATTATAGGTAACGTTTTCAGCACCTCCTGCTACCTGTAAAACATAATTTTGAACAAGTCCTGTTCTAAAAAGTTCATCTTGCCAGTCAGTATCTACACTAGGGTCATAATTTCCAGACTGCAGTCCTGGAGGTAATTGATTTCCTGGCTCGTTAGGATTGGAATCGTACTCTAATGCATACTCTCGGTACTGATCTGCGTTTAGCACATCTAAAGTTTTAGTGTTTGTGGCAAAACCTGAATAAGTACTAAAAGAAAGTTTGGCTTTTCCTGCTCTTCCTCCTTTGGTGGTAATTAAAACAACCCCATTCGAACCTCTAGAACCATAAATAGCAGCACTTGCCGCATCTTTTAAAATGTCAACCGATTCAATTGATTCTACCGGTACGTTGTTGAGACCTCCCGTAGGTACTCCATCAACTACAAAAAGCGGAGAGTTGTTTCCGAAAGTCCCTAAACCTCTAATGGTAACCAAGGGATTGGAACCTGGGGTACCAGCATTTGTTACTTGTACACCAGCAGCACGCCCTTGGAGCGCTTGCTGAACTCCAATAGAAGGAGTTTCAACTAGCTCTTCACTGGATACTGAAGAAATAGAGCTAGTTACAGACGCTTTACTTTTTGATCCGTAACCAATAACTACCACTTCATCTAGCGCACTAGCCGCTTCGTTTAACGAAACATTGACTGTTGATTGGTTATTTACTGAAACTTCCTTGGTTTCAAACCCTACGTAACTAAAAACTAATGTTGAGTTTCCATCTACGCTTATTGAGTAATTACCATCAAAATCGGTTTGTGTACCGTTGGAAGTTCCTTTAACTAAAACGGAAGTCCCCGGCAATGGGGTTCCGCTTGCATCGGTTACTGTTCCGCTTACAGTTTGTGCAAAGCCGAAGCTCCCACAAACAAGGAAAAGTAAAATGAATAAATAATTAAATAAGAAGTTTTTTTTCATGTTAATTTTAAAATTTTAAATAGAATTTCTTCCATTTCTTAATGAATAGAAAGAACATCTATTTGGAGTTAGCTGTTTTTGTTAATGTAAAATTAACTTAGTTTAACATTTAAAATTAACAGGATATTATCAATACCTTATAATATTAGTAATTATTTTGATAAATAATCATTTATGGAGGTTTGAAAAATGAATTTATTAATTTGACTTACTGCGATGGATTGTTTGTGAATTAAGAATTTAAAAAGCGCCTATTGTATTTTAAAGCACTCTACGAATTCCAGAAAAATCATCTTTATACTGTGTAGGGGTTCTTCCTTTACTGTTTTTAAAAACCCGGTTGAAGTTGGCAATACTATTAAAACCGCACATATATGCAATTTCAGAAATACTGTAATCTTTTTCTATAAGCCATTGGGAAGCATAACCAATTCTTACATCGTTTAGGTATTCTATAAGTGTTTTTCCAGTATGCCTTTTCATAAACCTATTAAAGGAAACATTGCTCATATTTATAAGCTTGGCCATCTGGCTTAACGTTATTTTAGATGCGTAGTTGTTATGAATGTAATTATAGACCTTTTGGATATCTTCATTACTCTGAAAATCAGTATTTAAGAAGGTGTTTGTGGATAGCAGTCTTTGGTTCCTGGAGTTTGCTAAGTCATGTAAGATTGAAATCATTTTTAAGAAATAGTCCATACCGTCCAGTTTAGAAGCCGCCGTGATGTCTGGCGCAATGGCCAAAGCAGTTTCCCTAGAAAAACATATGCCATGAGCCGATCGCCAGAACAAGTCTTTTATAGGCTTCATAATACTCCTGCCTAAAAAATCTGCGTTGAATAGGTTTTCCTGAAACTGAATCGTAATCTCATGGATATCATCGTTTTTGCAGTTATGGGTTTCCCAGCCGTGGTACAAATTTGGGCCAACCAAAACCAGTTCTATATCCTCAATTTCCTCGATGCTATCCCCTACAATTCTTCTCACCCCATTTCCATTGCTAATAAAATTAAGCTCATATTCGGGATGATAATGTATGGGGAAATCAAAGTGATTTTTTACACGGTCGAAAATTAAAAAACAGTCTTGATCAGACAACGGTGTTATTTCACGATGAAATTTTTTAAGAATATCCATGAAATTTTGGATTAGAATAGTTGTTTATTTGTTTAGGTTTCTTTTTAATAGTATAATTGAAATATTACGTAATATTAATTAAAAAATAATTTTTTGACAATATTATATCTTATTAATGTAAGATAATCTAGTTTTAGCAGGTTATGATCTATTATTTCGAAATAATGTTAAGTTATGAACAAATGTTTCGATTTAATAATGTTTTTTTATGTTTATAAAAGTTTAAAAATGTATAAGTCTTCCATGGAATTTAAGCTATCTAATTTTCTAGATGATAATCAGCATTTTCATTTTTCCCGGAATTACCTCGATAAAACCTCTAACATTGACTACCACACCCATGATTATTATGAAGTTTTTTGGATTTCTGAAGGGAATGCAGGTCATTTTATTAATGGTGAAAGAGTAAAAATAAGTACAGGGGATTTATTTTTTATTCATCCTAAAGATGCACATACCTTTTTATTTAATGCTGTTAATGACGGTATCGTAATTTATAACTTGGCATTTCCAGAAAGTGTATTCAATTATATTAAACATAGGTATCAGGATATAATCACTGTGAATTACTGGACAGTGGAGTCTAATATTCGAAAATTAAGTTTATCGCAAACCACACTATTCAGTCTTAATACCATAGGGCAAAAGGCCCTAAAGCAGGAGCGCTCCATATTTTGGTTAGATTTTTTACTTATTGGGCTTTTGCAGTCATTAGAACCTCGTTACGATACAAACAATTTTGGGCCTGCATGGTTGAATTTGGCAACTGAAAGATTTTTGAATTCCAATTTAGAACATGCAAGCGTACATACCTTTGTTGAATATTGCAATCGAACGCAAAGCTATATTAATATCATAATCAAGCAGTTGCATAATAAAACCCTGACACAATATGTAAACGGATTAAAAATTGATTGGGCAGTATCTCAATTACTTTCAACAAATGATGAGATTAAGGAAGTGGCTGCTAAAAGCGGATTTAATAATCTGAATTATTTCTACCGAACCTTTAAAGAACTCAAGGGTATGACGCCGAGGGAGTTTAAGGATAGAAACATGAAAGCTTATAAAAATTCGTGATTTTGTATGATAAAATGCGTAAATCCTTCAATAGTTATTAAAAATATCTCTCTTAACTTTGTGCTTAAACCAAACTAGTTTATGAGAATTTTATATTATTACCCAATCTGGTCCATTATGGAAATGCCATTGGAGGATGCTCTGTCTAAAATTAAAAACAAAGGATACGATGGGGCAGAATATACAGTTGAATTGTCTACGGATTTTGAAGGTATTCCACAGTTATTTAAAGATAAAGGTTTAAAGCTCCTCGCACAGCATCCGTTGGCAACTGGAAATGATTTTGAAGACTATAAGAAAGATTACATACAGAGATTGAATAGGATTTTAAGTCTTAACCCTACACATATTAACTGCCATACGGGTAAAGATTATTTTACCTTCGAGGAAAATCTTTCCCTACTGGAAGCCGCAGAAAATTGTGTAAAAGGTAAAGATTTTTTGCTAACGCACGAAATCCATAGGGGGCGTTTTTCTTTTAACCCCACGACCTTGTCTAAATATCTGGAGAGAAGTCCATCACTTAAACTAACCGCAGATTTTTCCCATTGGTGCGTTGTAAGTGAATCTTTGTTGGAGAACCATTCTACGTTTTTGGATAAAGCAATAGAAAACTCCTATCATATCCATGCTAGGGTAGGAAATGAAGAAGCTCCGCAAGTAAATCATCCGTTTGCGCCAGAGCATGGGGAGGCTTTAAACTCACATTTAACTTGGTGGCAGAGCATTGTGGATTCTGCCAAAGAGAGAGGTGTCGAAGAATTGCCGATAACTTGCGAATTTGGCCCGGCTCCTTATCTACCAACATTACCCTATACCAACAAGCCTGTAGCCTCGATATGGGATATTAATTTTGAAATGATGCAATTTTTAAAAGAAAATTTAAAAGTATAAGTATGGCAGCTGCTAAAATTACGGAAACAGAAAAACAATTTTATACAGATAATGGTTATTTATTAACTGGAAGGGAATTATTCTCTTCGGATAAATTTGAAAAGCTAAAAGCTATTTTCGAAGTGACTTTGGAGAAAAAAGGAAATGCTTCTGCATCGGCTTTAGATGTTCCTCACTTTGATGACGATCGATTGTTTTCTTTTTTAATGGCCGATGAGGTTTTAGATGTAGTGGAAGGTATTATCGGGCCTAATATCGGACTTTGGAGCAGTCATTTTATTTGCAAGGAGCCTTTTACAGGAAAACGAACCCCTTGGCACGAGGACAGTGCTTATTGGGAAGGAAGGTTCGATTCTTTCGATAAGGTGGTAACTGTTTGGTTGGCTATCGATGAATCTACAAAACAAAATGGTTGCATGGGCGTTGTGCCGGGCACGCATCATAATGGGTTTTCTAGTTATAAGGATTTGGAGACGGAAACGGCTACGTTCGATTCTGAGATTGCTACCAATGTGGATGAAGAAGAGGTGGTTTGGTTTGAACTGAAACCGAATCAATATTCCCTTCACGACTCCAGGATTATTCACGGAGCCAATGCCAATACCAGTAATAGGAGAAGGACAGGTTTTACGATGCGGTATTTTAGTACAGATCTAGAACTGAATAAAGACCATCCAAACAATAAGGACCACAAAATATACCACTGTAGAGGTGAGAATAAAGGAGGAAATCCATTGATTTACATATAGAACTGATATAATTGGTAGAAAGGGTGCTGAGTTTAAGCAGTAAATTTCAACAAGTAAGCCCGGTTGTTTAGACCTCAATAATATATTAAAAAACCCTCATCCCTAAACTAAGTTTTGGGATGAAGGGTTTTGGTTTGAATTTTTGGTTCTATATTAAATGATCTCTGCGTTTTTATCAATAAGATCTATAATATTTTCCACTGATTTATTGCTGGCTAAACCATCAGATGGAGTATTCATACAATAGTCTACAAGCACTTCTATGGAAGTAGTAGCTAGATGCATTCTAGTGTCGGAAGAAGCATAATAAATAAAGACTTTGCCGTTATCGTCTGCAATCCATCCATTACAGAATAATACATTAGAAACGTCACCGATGATTTCTTGTTCGTTTGGTGCCATAAAATAGCCGCCTGGGAAGTGAGTTATTTTAGTGATATCATCCAAATCGGTCATAAACAAATAGAGAACATATCGGAGTCCGGCTGCTGTATTTCTAACTCCGTGAGCCAAATGAAGCCAGCCTTTTTCAGTTTTAATAGGGGCAGGTCCAAGTCCATTTTTTAGTTCATAAACGGTATGGTACTCCTTGTTATTTACAATAACTTCTTCTTTTACCGCAGGGTTGGCCATATCTTCAATAAAGCCTAAGCCTATGCCTCCTCCAGCTCCAGTCTCGATAAAGCCATCTTGTGGTCTGGTGTACAGCGCATATTTACCATCAACAAACTCGGGGTGCAATACTACATTTCTTTGTTGATTGGAGGGTGATATTAAATTGGGAAGACGTTCCCAGTCCTCTAAATTTTTAGAACGAATAATCCCTGCATTGGCAATAGCCGCAGAAGTGTCTCCGGCGGGAGCATTGGGGTCTTTTTTTTCAGTACAAAAAACTCCATAGACGTAACCGTCTTCATGAGCAGTTAAGCGAATATCATAAACATTTATATCCTCTTCGTCGTTTTCGGGAACGAGTAGGGGTTTGTTCCAAAATTTAAAATTATCAATTCCGTTGTCACTTTCAGCAAAAGCAAAATAAGATTTTCTATCATTTCCTTCAACCCTTACGGCCAAAACATACTTACCTTTCCATTTAATGGCACCTGCATTAAATGCAGCGTTAACACCTATGCGTTCTAAGCCAAATGGATTGCTCTCAACATTTAAGTCGAAACGCCATGAGATAGGAATATGTTTTGCGGTAACAATGGGGTATTTATATCGCGTAAAGAGGTTACTTTCTTGTGGAACAGCTATATTTTTTCTTTCTATTAAGCTTTTATAATTCTCCATTAAACTTTCGTAATTCTTTATTTTTCGAGTAGCATTTTTATGTATCATAGTTCAGGAATTATAATTGATCGTCTAATTTGTCCCACCACAACTTCTTTAAAATGACTGCGCATATGGCTAAAACGGCAATGCAAATTAGTAAGGAGGTGTATTCCCTTAAAATTAAATAGAGTGGAACTATTACTAGCAATGTCTGAGCGGTGGTTCCTACAAAAATGTTGAACATATCCCGCTTGAACAGCGTATTTTTTTGAAATGAAGGGTCTTCTAAAATAACTTCCTCTTGAATTGGCTTCCAGAATCCCCACGGTCTGGTTCTTTTATAGAATTCCTTAAGTTGTGCAGTGTCTGTTGGTTTAGCGGAATATGTTCCAATAATACATCCTGCCAAGGTGATAACAAAGAGTAGCGGAAACAGGTACAGCTCTAAGGTATCCGGAAAAACGATTGGGAAAATGATGGCCGGGATTAAACCGGAAAGCATTCCCCAAAAATAACCTTCACCATTAAATCGCCACCAATGCCACTTTAAAATATTGGATACAATGTAACCTCCCCAGAGGGCAGAAACAATCCATTGGGTAATGGAGTTAACATCAGAAATAAAGAAACCTAGTGTAATACTCACAAGTACCACAATTATACCACTGGAATAATTCATGGTCTTTATTTGCTTAGGACTAGCGTGAGGGTTTTTACTTAAATAAATATCGTTTACAATATAGGCCTGAGCGGCATTTAAGGTACCGGCAAAAGTAGACATAAAAGCAGCCAGTAGGCCTGCTAGGAGCAGTCCTGTTAATCCTACGGGAACAAATTGGTTGATCGCCGAGGGTAAAATATTCTCAAAATCAATAAATCCAGCCCTTTCCAAATTTAGCCTGTCGTAATATAGAATTCCCAATACGGCAAAACCACCAATCATCAAATACCTGGTAGGCATTAACGCAAGGGATACAAAGCCGCTCATTTTTGCCGCCTCTTTAGGGGATTTGGTAGAAAGTATTTTTTGCATGTCGAAGTTGGGAGCGGGGCCAGCAATACTGCATAAAATTCCTTTAAAAACCATGAGCATAAAGAATATTCCGAAGAGGGAATAACCATCTGACTCAATTTTTTCATTTACTTCTGAAATTATGCCAGACCAATCCATGTCTAGAGTCCAACCGAAAAAAGGTGTCAGCCAACCATCGGGGGTGTTCAGTGTCTCCGTTCCCATGGCATCCCAAGCAAAATAGGCTATTGCCACCGAAGAAATGGTCATTATGGTAAACTGAAGCAAATCTGTAAAAACAATCCCCGACATTCCTCCAATAACGGTATAGAATACCGCAAAGAAGGTAAATACTGTACCGTAAAAATGTGGCACATAGGCTAGTGGAATATCAAATGGTATAAACGGACTTACAATTTCCCAAGGAATAAAAATCTCTACAAATTTCCCTAGACCTATAAATCCGTAGGCCAGAAAACCAAGGCAGCTTACTATTGCGAAAATCACCACTATGGTGTGAGAGCGTCTACCTCCTTGTCCTTTTCCGAAACGAAACCAAATCCACTCTGCTCCTGTGGTTACATTAGATCTTCGTAACCAAGAAGATAAATAAACCATTAAGAAAACCTGGTTAAAAACTGGCCAAAGCCAAGGGATCCAAATACTTTTTAAGCCGTATACAAAGCTGGCGGTTACCAGCCACATGGTTCCGGAAATGTCGAACATACCAGACGCATTGGAGAGCCCCAGCATGTACCAAGGGATCGATTTTCCTCCTAATAAATAATCATCTTTACTCTTTTTAGCACGTTTTTGTGCTATAAGACCAATAAAAATAGTAGCTACTAGGTAACAAAGAATTATTGCAATATCTATGGGTTGGAGCATGCTGTCTTAAAATGTTTGGTTTGGATGGATATTTCTTATTAGTTGTTGCATATTTGATAAAAAAAGCCTTTGTTTTTTATAATTATTAAATTTTAAGGCTTGTTTTGAGCAAATTTAAATGAAGTTGCTATTTCATAATGATATTATATAATCAAATAATTACCATATAATTTCATATTGGTGTCGAAACTATTTTTTTGGTCCAGCATACAAATAGTACTCCTTATATTTTTAGGCTAAAATAGTTTTGAATAAATGAAGCTAGGAATTTACTCTTTGTCCAGTACAATTATATTTATGGAGTGTGGCGCAAGTTCTATTACTTTTTCGTCCTTTTCAAAATTTAAGATTTTTGTATTTATAGAGGCTATGTCTTCATTTTCAGGATAAATCGCTCCAGTAAGTGTTTTCTGTTCAGCTTGATCGGTAACTGTTGTCTTTCCCAAGTCCAATTGTACTTTTCTGGTATTTTTATAATCCCTATTTATAAGATGTACATAAATGCTCTGGTCATCTTCAGACACTACGGCATCTAAAAAGTTCACTTTATCTGATGGATTTAAAGTCCCCACCTTATAAGGTTGTTCAAAGTAATCACTATTCTGTAGTTGACTTTCCGCTACGCGATCTCCATGGTTTTTGCCATACAGCATGGTAGCGAGGCCAGTAGGGAAAATTTCTGCCTTATTGGTTTTTTTATCAATATGAATAGTGTTAATTCCCCAACTATTTCCAATTAACATGGATTGATTAGCAAGTTTAATGGCATCAGAATTTCGCATCATAGCATGAAGGTAGGAAGCAGCTCCAATACCCTGTGCCATTTTAGAATCTTTATGTCCGGCCTTTTTTAGATCGCCACTTATCCACCCATTCCAATTCCATTCTGTCATCGCTATTGGGATATCTTTTTCTAAAAGTGTGGTAAATACAATGTCGTCTATATAAGAAAGGCCTGTTTCTTTTTTAAAGCTTGGCACAGAAACAAAGGCATAGTAAAGTTCTTCATCAGAAACTTCTACCGATTCCCCTTTTTTGTTCAATGCTTCTGTCATTCCCCAAGGGGTATAATGGTGATATGCCAATAAATCAAAAGAATCTCCTAAATATTGTCGGGCAGTGGTAGAAAAACCGGTGAGATTCCCTTCAATAATGATTTTTATATTTTCATCTACAGATCGCATTTCGGCGATGTATGTTTCTAAAATTTTATAGTATTCTTCTACAAAGCTTTTCTCTAGCTTTTTATTTCTTCCCATTTTCTCTTTATCGAAGACCCACACCTCATTTCCAATCTGGAAATACTTTACATTGTAGGGCTCTTTTCTTCCGTTTTTGAGACGGAGTTGTGCCCATTTTAAATATTTCTCTGGAAGATTGGCATCTATTGGGGCGTTGCAATAGGCTACTAGGGAAGCTGCATAGCTGGCTGCTTCTTCCACCGTTTTCTTTTTAAAATAAGCATCGCCTAGGTTTACCACTAGAAGTGGTTCAAAACTGAGCTTTTCGGAAAGGGAAAGAAATTCGTCGAAACCCAATTCGTTTTGAGAGATCACATTTCCGTCCCGTCCATCATAAGGAGGTCTTTCGGGATTTTCCCGGTCGTAGGCATTATCTACTAATTCTGTCCATTGATAATAGTCAATATCGGTGCCGCCAGGAAAACGTACTATGGGTGGTTCTATGGAATCCAGCAACTTTCCTACATCTTCCCGAAGGGCATTATTTTGCTTATCCCAACCAGTGTCTGCGCCAGTTTCTCCACCCCAGTTGCATTTTTCCAGGAAATGGCCAAACAATAAATGGTTTAGCGGTTGGGTTTTTTTGAAGTTAACTTTTAAGACTGCCGTATCGGGAGTTGTGTTTTGTGCTTGTAGTAATGTAATGGTTATTAATGCTAAAATAGAAAGTGTAGTTCTCATTATTTAATGTTAAAAGTTTGGTTTATATGCGTTAGGTTAAAATAAGAAAAGGCCTAATTTATTGGAAATCTACAAATTTATAGCTTTTAGAATCGGAGTTTTGCCAAGATTTAATCGATTTATTACTTAAAATGATCGAAAGTGGGAAGAAGCAAAAAGGATTAAAATTTCGAAATATTTTAAGTTTTTAGTAAACGATAGAAAATGTATTTGGTAGTTTATAGACTGAAGATGAACACCATACTAAATTGCTTTTACTTCTAAAAAGCTTCGATTTTTTACAAAAAAAAATATTAAAAACCGAATTGCAACCTTATTTGTACCATAAATTACCTCGATTGGGTTAAAAATTAACGGAATTTGTTATTTTGGAAATGAATAATGGTAATCTTGTTGAGATATTCCTATTAATTTTGCTACTCTAAAAAAAACAGAACGTGAATAAATTAGATTCATTAGCACTCTTAAAAGAATTAGCTCAATTTTTCGAAGGCACTGTAAATCATACCAAAGATGGAGGTGAATTACATTTCGATTCACCCAATGGAACGGGTACTATAAAAAGTGTGATGTTGTTTGATGGATTGGAAGTTATGCTTTTCAATATGACGTTACATACTTCCCTAGAACTCAATTATAAGTGTACGAACAATGCGTATCTTCATTTCCTCTCTATTCAAGAAGGAATGCTTCAACATCGATTTTTAAAAGATGAATTAACAGAAACGGCACTTCGATTTCAAAATATTATTGTGGGAAGCGTAAACGATAATCCGAGCATCTTTCATTTACCTCAAAAAACAAAGCTTAAATTCGGACTTATTTCAGTTTTTAAAAATGATGATAGAAAAACTGTTATTGAATCACGTGGCCAATTGCCACTTCTTTTAAATGAAATACTGAAAAATTTTGTTAAGGGTCATACCTATAAATATTTTGGAACGATTTCAGACAGGGATGCGAAATATTTGAAATTACTTTACGAGGAAGGGAAGAACAAATTGGAGAACCGCTTAAGGCAAGAGGCTTGTGTTTTTCATTTACTGGCTTCCAAGCTTAGGGATCACGAGGAGAATAGAAAAATTGAATCGAAAAAAGACGATCTGTCTTATACCGAAATAACCAAAATTTTAAATCTAAGCGAATACATAAGTAATAATATAGAGAAACCTTTAAAGTTACAGCATCTAGAAAGGGAAAGCGGACTAAATCAAAAAAGGATTCAATATGGTTTTCAGCAGTTTTTCGGTTTCAGTGTCAATAAATACATAGCCAATTTGCGTATTATAATGGCGAAAGAGCTTTTGGAGAAAACAGATCTTAGCATATCTGAAATAGTTTTTAAAATCGGCTTGAGCAGCCGAAGTTATTTTTCCCGTATATTTTCTGAAAAATATGGGATCCTACCAAAAGAATACAAAAAGAATCATCACTTATCCAATCCAACTTTCGAACTGTGTTACTATTCTACTGAAGCTAAGGATCTAAGAACTGAAGATTTTAAACATATACTGGAAGCTGCCAATAGGTTCAATAAAGAGCACAATATCTCGGGTTGTTTAATTTATCATAATGGCCATTTTATGCAGCTGTTGGAAGGCCCAAAAGAGATCATAGAAGACCTATATGAGCACATAAAACAGGATAAAAGACACCGTAAAATTCACTTAATGTTTTCTGGGTTTAAATCTGGAAGGATTTTTAAAGAATGGAGCATGGCTTTTATAGAACAGCCTTCGGTTTTTAGTATGCATAATTTGAACGACTTTAAACTTCTAAATGTGGATATTTTAATGATGTTGGATAAAAATTCCAAAACCAAAAATGATAATGTGCTTCAAACCAAATTGATGTGGGAGAATGCAAGAAACGCTTTATTAATGCAAAATGAAGGAACTCTTACGATATAACATTGTAAAGGTGTTTTTCTTCTTAAGATAAGCTTGTATCTTTAAAGCAACTCGATGTTATGCTAATGAATATCTAAAAGCATGCTCGATAAAGCAACGTTTTTCCTCTTTAGTGTTATTCTGCATATTACCTGTTCTATATTTTTGTAAAAGGAAAAATCACTTTAGCAGCAAAAAAAGATAGTTTTCAAAGCCACAATTATTGGAGTAATCTTTAACACACAATGTTGTTTTGCTAACCAACTTACTTTATATAATAGGAGGTTTTCTCTTAAAGGTTTTGAAACTATCTTTTTATTTCTCCCTTTTTTATCCTCTAATTTTCCTTTGTCTCCTTAAATATATGTCAAAATAAACTCACCTTTTTTTTAAGGGCAATGGTTTGATTTTTAAATAGTAAGGCTGCCAAATAGGTGCTTACTATCCTTAAACCACCTTTTAGTGTTATCATCGGTTGGATTGTTGTAATGAAATCATCAATTGTGCTCACTTCTAAGCTAGAACTTCTCTAATTTTACTAACGTAATGAGATTGAAAATACTTCAGCTGAATGTTGGATCATTTTAAAATATCATTATTGCGCTTTGTGGACTTTCCCAAAACGTAAGAATAAAGATTGCTATGAAAAAGTTTAATGAATTATTGAAATAAGCTTAATTCTAAAAAAATTATAATAATCGAGGTTGGTCTTAAAAAGGTTTAAAAGCTCCTTTGGTAAAACCCGAATAGTAAGGAATTATAAATTGTTTTGATAGTAGTGGTGGTAAGTAATTACCAAGTTGGTTTGTTTGATGAAAGGTTCTATTTAATTATAGAACCTTTTATTTCATAACTGCCTGCTCTTCATTAAATGCTTTAGGGGATCGAGCAGGGCTTTTTCTCTATGAGTTTCAATCATTTTAATACACTAAAAAAACACTTATGATATCTGCTTTTTTATCTATTAAAGAACTTGCCAACTTCCAGACCGATACCGTAACCAAATTGCGTTTAGCTACAGAAAATGGAGATGTTTATATAAATAACATTCAAAAAGGTACTGCTTTAATTGGGGCTTCAGATACTAATTCTGTCGATAATTTTGCATTTCACTTTTTTCAGCACTTCAGTAAATATAAATACAGTGGAATTTTTTACGATCACGATTCTTTTAAATTAACGAGTTTGGCGTATCCGTTATTTGATAATCAAGCGATGGATTTAAAAGTGGTATCCTTGGATATTATTTACAACCGTGTAAATCCAATAGCCCCTAGATATTTGCCCTTGAAAAGAGATATTCGTAAAGCATCTCATGTTTTTATTAAGAATATTATTTTTAGTCAGACACATACAAGTTTAAAGAGCACCAACCTCAATTGGAAAGCTGCAGAAAGTTTGTTGAGCGGAATTATCTATTATCTAAAAACCTATTATCCTTCCAGTTGCACAATCCCTCACGTAATTACACTTATTAACAATACCAATACAGAGGAGTTGGTAAGGGTAGTTGGTAAAGATTCTGAAGCTGGCCAGCTCGCACAAGATTTTACTTCTATTTATAGAAATAATAAACAAGCTGCAGAGGAAATCTGTAAATTTTTAAAGAATTATTTTAATAAAATAAGCACCGAGCGAACCTTTATGGTTCTATCTAAAGACGAAGTGGATCTTCATGTTTTCTCAAATGAAAGTAAAGAGGTTATTTCAGTGGTAAACAATCCGCTTCACGAGACCAATTACTCGCCCTTGCTTGCTCTTGTTTTAAATACCTCATTTAAGAATAAAAACGAAGTACGTAAGCCTGCTTTTGTATATTTTAAGGAAGCACATTGTTTCTATTTGTATCGTATTCATCGGTTTTTTTCAAAGCTCAGAAGAAAGAATGTTGCAATTATTTATGAAGTGGATGAAAAATTCCAAAACGATTTATTTTATGGCAATCGGGTAAGCGATAATATTTTAAGCCGGTTGTCCAATAAATTCATTGGGAGGGGAGTAAGCCAAATTTCAGCCAGATACAGTCAAAAGATTGTGCAGCGGGTAAAAGATAAAGCGCGTAGAATTGCCAATAGTAAAAATTTTAGTTTGCAAAGGCTGTGGTTGCATTATAAAAGTGACCTATCTAAAATTCTTTCTTCTAGTTTTACAAGGCTTAAATTGGGGGAGTTTGTAAGTAGGCTGGAAGAAAAAGATGTTATAACTCGATTTGAGGATCGAACCTTCGATAGAATTAAACCTTTGCCAAAAAAGGTTTATACCTCTAAAGAAATCAGTGAAAATTACCAACAAATTATAGATGAAATAAAAGAAATTAAAAAGGTGGCGCTGAATTAATCTTATTCTTCTTCATCCTCTTCAACGCGATTATCGTCGAAGGCAGAAGGTAATAACTTCGGGATAAGTTTTATAAAGATGGGTAGGAGTATAGCGCCCCCGGGCAACGCAAAAATTGCTAAAGAGGGAATTGTTTTAAATATGTCTAGAAGTTGATCTTTTATTTTTTTTCGTTCTTCCAGGGTGAGATCGGTGGTGGTAGACTTGCCTAAAAGGGTAAGGAGCTCCTTACTGTCTTTAAGTTCTTTTTTTAAGCGCTTGCTGTTTCTTTTTATAAGCTTGTTTACCAGGCTATGGGAGTTGTCGAAGAACTGCTTTACAGGGTTTGCATTTTTAAATAAGGAAACCTCATGTTTATGTTTTTCAAAAAAGATGCTCACGTGCTCTATGGCTTCTATGGCATGGTATTCTTCAAGGGCAAGGTCTCTAGTGGTTCCAAAGATAAATTCCGATTCTTTGTAGTTTAAAGAGTGGTCTTCCCAGGCAGAAAGGCAAACCATATCCAAAAAATATTTCTTTTCTGGCAGGGAAAAATCGGCTTTTAGCAAAGAGCGATAGCTTCCGTCAAATTTCTTTTCTGTTAAGCTCCCATAAATAATGGACGCATTAAGCAGTTTTAGTAACTGGCGGTCATTTTCCGTTTTTTCAACCTTCATATTAATGGCATGATACGCTAGATTTATTAAAATCAGTTCCAACTTTTCGGCGTAATCACGAAGCTCTTTTTCACCTAACAAATATTTATGGTAAATAATAACATCTATATGCAAAAGAGAATTGGTAAGCACCTTATGGAAATTTTTGGTAAGGATGTTATCTAAAATGTAAACTCTATTATGAATTATTTTTTCAAGCCTGGCAGTTTTCTTGGAACCCGAAAAAATGGTGTCGAAAAAAGAAAGTTTTTCTGCTTCCAATTCTTCATAAAAATTCAGTAAAGACGTTAAGAAATTTTTAAAAGAAGCATTTTCAATTTGCTCAAGCGAGTATGTTTGGTACAGCGCATATAATAGATTAACCTTTGCCTTTTCATCCTCTGAAAGTTCCGTAGTGGTATTTAAAGAGGCCGGAACGGTAATATTCGCGCCATATATAAACCCGTGTTTGCGCATTTCTTTATGCAATTCTTCAAAATTGCCATAATGCTTTTTCTGGGTCTTTACCAGTGAGGCAAACTTATCAATCCAACCTTGGGCAGAGGGGTTCATTCTACATTAATTTCTGGTGCTAAAATACAATAGATTTAGAAACTTCCACCTTCAATTTTACAGGAGTGGCTCAAAAAAATCAAAAAAAGCAAAACCGCCTTTTTAATTTTTACGTAAGTATTGGTAAATAAGTTTTTTGGTTAATATTTAGGTTTTTTGTTAGGTGGAAAGGGCATATAGTTTTTATATGTCCTTTCTAATTTTAGACACCTTTGTTGTTATTTTGTATATATTTAAAAAAATATTTTACTTTCAATCTTCGTT
Organism: Galbibacter sp. BG1; assembly: GCF_013391805.1. Lineage (GTDB taxonomy): Bacteria > Bacteroidota > Bacteroidia > Flavobacteriales > Flavobacteriaceae > Galbibacter. The sequence goes on from NZ_CP058364.1 coordinate 2,399,680, forward strand.
AACAACCAATCAAAAATATGATTACCAAAAATATCTTCGGAATCGTGCTCGTTTTTTGTAGCTACTTTTCTTTAACGACCAGCGACCTAAAAGTCTTTACCAATTTTTCTGATACTGAAAGCTTCGAAATACAAGGGAGAACCTCTGCCACTTCAAACGGTCTGGAATTGATAAGTTCTGCGTCTTCGCTCTCTTTTAAACCTTCAGGGGATGCTCTAGAATTGTATGTTTCTTCTACTTCCGGAGAACAGAATTACATTGAAATTTCGGTGAACGGGAATTATATGGATAAGTATTTAATTGAAAAACAAGGAACCACATCAATTAGTATAGATTTACCAAGCGCTGAGGTTAATACCATTGTTGTTTATAAAGCTACGGAAGCCACTAGTGGAGGGGTTTTAATCCATAAAATTGAAGCAGAAGATTTAGGGAAAATCGAAAATAACCACGCTTTAACAATTGAATTTATTGGAGATTCCATTACCTGCGGTATGGGAGGGGATACAGAAGAAATACCATGTGGTACTGGGAAAAACTGGTTCGACCAGCACAGTGCTTATTACTCCTACGGATCTCAAATAGCACTAAGATTAAATGCCAATTTTACGCTTAGCTGTGTTTCGGGGATGGGCATGTACCGAAACTGGAACGATGAAGATCAACACGTAATGCCCGACGTTTATAACACCCTTTATTTAAACGCGGATGAAAGCAACAAGTGGAAGCCTGTTGTAACTCCCGATATTGTTTCTATTTGTTTGGGCACGAACGATTTATCCAACGGAGATGGAAAGAAGCCTCGTACCAACTTTAGTAAAGAAAAGTTCACACAAAATTATATCGATTTTGTAGGAATGATCTATAAAAAATATCCCCAGATAAAAGTGGTTTTGTTAAACAGCCCGATGGTAAAAGGAGCGGACAATGAGTTGCTGTTGGAATGCTTACAGAAAGTGCAAAACACCTATAAAAACACAAACGAAATTTATCTATTTAAGTTTCGCGACATCAATCCAACCGGATGCACAACACATCCCGCCATTAAAGAGCATGCTGAAATGGCTAGACAAATGGTTCCTAAATTTAAAAGTATAGCGCTCTAATTAATTTTAAGTTTATTAGTGTAATTTGGAGAAATGAATAATTAAAGTTGTCCATACTTTTTAAACCGATATAAAGATGAAAAAATATAAGCCTTCCGAAAATAGGTATCAAGAAATGCAATACAGAAGATGTGGTAAAAGCGGAATAGATTTACCCTTATTGTCTCTAGGCTTATGGCATAATTTTGGAGATCATGCAGATTTTGATAATGCTGCTAAACTCTTACGTACTGCCTTTGATCATGGTATAACCCATTTCGATTTGGCCAATAATTACGGCCCTCCCTACGGAACGGCAGAAAAGAACTTCGGAAAAATTTTTAAAAGGGATTTTAAAAAGTACCGGGATGAACTCATTATTTCTACAAAAGCGGGGTACGATATGTGGCCGGGGGCCTTATGGAAATTGGGGATCCCGAAAGTATTTGATATCTAGTTTGGATCAGTCGTTAAGAAGAATGAAACTGGATTATGTGGATATTTTTTATCACCACCGTCCAGACCCGAATATGCCTTTGGAAGAAACCATGGGAGCTTTAGATCAAATTGTGAGGCAAGGTAAGGCTTTGTATGTAGGGGTTTCTAACTACAAAGCAGAAGAAACCCAACAAGCAGCTAAAATTTTAAAAGAGCAAGGGACACCATTTTTAATCCATCAACCTAGATATAATATGATGGACCGATGGGTAGAAGATGGGCTCCTAGATGTTTTTACAAAGACCGGTATTGGGAGTATTGCTTTTTCTCCCTTAGAACAAGGGATTCTTACCTCTAAATACCTAGGTGGAATTCCAGAGGACTCAAGGGCGGCTAAAAAAGGAACGTATTTAGATTCCTCTAAAATTACTCCAGAATTAATTAGTAAGATTAAAGCCTTAAACGAAATTGCCGTTAAAAGAGGTCAAAGTCTTGCGCAAATGGCTATCGCATGGCTTTTAAAGGATGAGCGTATAACATCCGTTTTAATAGGGGTAAGTAAGGTCTCGCAGTTAAAAGATAACCTGGAAGCTCTTAATAATATAAAGTTTACAAAAACGGAGCTCAACATGATCGATAAAATTATATTGGAGAAGTAAAGATGTGACCTTTACCTTAGGTTTTAAGTTCTTGAAAACGGTAATTACAAGATTTAAATGCCTATCAATAGTTAATTCAAGCTAATAAAAGTATCCAGATACGTCCATAGACGTGTCCGGATACGTTGCCATACGTATAATTACACGTTTTTAACCCTGTCTGACCCGTTGTATAGCCTATCTGGATACCTTACTATACGTATAAATATAGGTTTGCAACCCCACTAGACACGTTACATAACCTATCTGGATACGTCGATATACCTATAAATACACGTTTTCAGCCCCGGTCGATACGTTGCGTAGCCTATCTGGATACGCTAGAAACCTCTTGGGATACGTTAATGACCCCGTAAGATACGTACCGCCACGTGTAAAAATGGTTAAACAACCCTATTAGATAGGTTGTTAAGGGTATCGGGACCGTCATGAAACCCCAAAAAAGGTGTTTTTCAGATTCTAAAAATGAAAATCTACTACAGAAAAAAGTTTAGTTCTATTTCTTTTTAGCTAAAATCTTTGGGATAAGGGTGTTTCCATCCTTTTCTATATGTTCTGGATAAAAATTGGTTCGCCTCTGCATCATTAATAAAAGTATAAGAGTTGGCGTCGTATTGAAGCGGTCTACCAAGCTCCACCGATAGGTTTGCCATTATACAACTGGCAGAAGAAATATGCCCCTCTTCAATATTGGCTATGGGTTTGGTGCCTTGGTCTATAGCACTCAAAAAATCCAGCATATGCCCTCTAGTAGCAGGTGCGGTATGCAGTTCGATATTTTTTTCTTTAAGGTCTTCTGGAAATTTTTTCCGTTCGTAGACCACATCTTTTTTAATATGGGTCTTGCCATCGTTGGATATAAACTCATATTTCTTTACACTGGCTTTTAAAACTCCATTTTCCCCATAAATAAAAAATGCCCATGGATATTCTGGATCTGTTGGGTTTCCCCAGGTACGGTGGTTCCAAACACAATTGAAATCTTCGTATTCGAAAATAGCGGTTTGAGAATCTGCTGTATTGGCAAAACCACCTTTTTCAACATAAATACCCCCTTTAGACTGAATGCTTTTTGGCCAACCTAAACCCAACATCCATCTAACGGCATCCAGCATGTGTACGCACATATCGCCCATAACACCGTTGCTGTACTCCATTCGTGCCCGCCACCATTGTCGATGGGGTAGGCCTGTGTAATTTAATTTGGGAGCCGGGCCACACCACATATCATAATCAAAAAATTCTGGTATGGGTTGTTCTTCCCTAGTTCCATTAGCTCGCATATGGTAATAGCAACACATTTCTACATGGCCAATTTTTCCTAGTAGGCCAGCTTCCACTATGTTTTTTTTCGCATTAATTAGGTGAGGGGTGCTTCTTCTTTGCAGTCCCACTTGAACTACTTTATTGTATTTTTGGGTAGCTTTTATCATCGCTTCCCCTTCCATTACATCTACTCCTGTTGGTTTCTGTACATATACATGGCACCCAGCTTTCAGGGCTTCAATGGTGTTTAATGCATGCCAATGGTCGGGTGTTCCAATTAAAACAATGTCCATTTCTTCAGAAGAAAGCATGGTTCTGTAGTCATTGAAAAGACGGGGGGCTTTGGTTTGCTTATTTCGTTGGACAACAAGGGTAGAAGCTTCATGAAGCATTTTTCGATCTACATCGCATAGCGCAACCACTTCCACATCGGTAACCTGTATAAGTCGCATTAAATCGCTTTTGCCGTACCAACCGGTTCCTATTAAACCTACTTTAAGTTTTTTTGATGGAAACATTAAACGATGCCCATAGGCGCCATAAGCAGTGAATAGTGTTGCAGCTGTAGCGGACTTTAAAAAGTTCCTTCGGTTAATATAAAAAGACATTGGTTAGTGGTTTTGCCCGGTAATTTACAAATTCTAATGAAAATGAATTGGAAGCGCGACCATAAAAAATATACGTTTTTATTTTTCTGAATGGAAGCTAAATATACACCTGCGATTTTCTCGAAAAAGATTTTAATTCCTTGAACACTATTCTACTGGGCTGGTTAAGAAGAAATTGACTTTTCAGATTGTTAACATGGCCAAAGTGCAATTCGACGGATTACACTATTTTCTTGATGACACGAAGCTTGTGGGTGTGCACTTTTTTATCCACATTAAAAATACCGGTATGGTCTAAACGATCGATCCGTACTTTTCCGTGGGAATGGATAATATAATTATCTTTCATGATGATGCCGACATGGATAATGTTTCCCTCCTCATCATCAAAAAAAGCGAGGTCCCCGGGTTCACTTTCCTCAATAAAGCTAAGGGGTTCTCCCTGTTTTGCTTGCTGAGCGGCATCCCTGGAGAGTTTGTAACCATTCAATTTGTAGACCATTTGAGCCAGCCCAGATCCGTCTATGCCAAATGGGGTTTTTCCTCCCCAGAGGTAGGGACTGTTAATGTACAAAAGGGCTGCTTCTACTATGTTTTCCTTCGGAAGGACACCACTTTTGCGCTCCCCATCGAAATTGGCATTTAAGTGGGAAGCGCAATTTATGTTGCACCCTAAAGGTATCGGGATTAAATTGTTTTGTGCATCATAGATAAATTCAACCAAGTCTGAAGATAGAACCATAGTTTCGGCTTCTATAGTTTGGTAAAGTTCTTCGTCTATAAGCTGGTATTGGATGTTTTCAATCCAACCTTCGTATTTGTCAAAAGCCAACCGAATTCTACTCCAATGTTTACGCTGTTCCAACACTTTAAAATGTTCGCCATATAGCACTTGAGAGCTTAATTCTCCTGTATGTTGGGGTTCGGTACGTAAAGGAACAATACTTAGATGACAAATACCGTATTGCATTTATAATGATGTTATTTTAATAGGATTAATTTCTCTCTACCACTATTGCAGAAGCACCTCCGCCGCCATTACATATAGCTGCAGCACCTCTTTTACCGTTATTTTGCTCTAAAACGCTAAGAAGCGTAATTAAAATACGCACTCCAGAACATCCTAATGGATGGCCTAAAGAAACGGCGCCCCCGTTTACATTTACATTGGTATCATTTAATCCTAAAATTTTCATATTGGCCAGGCCAACCACAGAAAAAGCTTCATTAAATTCAAAGAAATCGATATCATCTAATTCTAAATTTGCTTTTGCTAAAGCTTTCGGCAATGCTTTTGCAGGTGCCGTCGTAAACCATTTCGGCTCTTGGGCAGCGTCGGCATAGCTTATTATGGTAGCCAGTGGCTTAAGTCCTAATTCTTTCGCCTTTTCTTCACTCATTAAAACCACGGCTCCGGCGCCATCGTTAATAGTGGAAGCGTTGGCAGCAGTAACAGTACCGTCTTTACTGAATGCTGGTCTTAGCGATGCTATTTTTTCCAGCTTAACGTTCTTATATTCTTCGTCTTCTTTTACCACCAAAGCATCTCCACGTCTTTGTGGTACTTCTACTGGAACTACTTCATTATCAAATTTTCCTTCTTCCCATGCCTTCGCAGATCTTTGGTAAGACTGTACGGCAAAAGCATCTTGATCTTCTCTGCTAAAACCATATTCGGTAGCACAGGCATCCCCGCAGACACCCATTGCATTTTGGTCATAGGCGTCTACCAAGCCATCTTTTTGAAGGCCGTCTTCCAATTTTCCTGGACCAAATTTAGTGCCCTTGCGCATGTGCACATAATGTGGAATCAAACTCATATTTTCCATACCACCTGCAACAATTATAGAAGCATCGCCAAGCGCAATTGCTTGTGCTCCTTGCATTACCGCTTTCATGCCACTGGCACATACTTTATTTACCGTAGTACATGGAACGGTATCTGGGATTCCTGCGTAAATGGCGGCTTGACGGGCTGGTGCTTGGCCTTCACCAGCTTGAACCACATTCCCCATTAATACTTCTTCCACTAAAGAGGGATCTAATTTTATTTTATCTAATGCTCCTTTTATTGCGATGGAACCTAATTTTGGTGCAGCAACTGTTGAAAGTGCACCTAAAAAACTTCCTATTGGCGTTCTTGCAGCCGAAACTATAACCACTTTCTTCATAATACTCGTTTTGTAATTGCGAATTTAGTTAATTTAAGAAGATTATCACAAGAAGTTCGTTTTTAATAAATAGCCATAAGGATGCTATTTTTTGTTACATTTGAATATCAATACCTAATGAATGAAGAATTTCTTAGATAATCTTTATAAAAATCAATCTTTAATCTATAAAGGTTTTTTATTTATAGCCACCATCATTCTCGTTGTTTATTTATTTCCGAAAGGGGGAAAATTTAAATACGATTTTCAAAAAGGAAAATTATGGCAATACGAAACACTTTATGCCCCTTTTGATTTTGCTATTTATAAGACTGATGAGGAAATAAAAAATGATAAGGCTGCCATTTCGGCCAATCATCCCGACTATTTTAAGTATGAAGCTGCCATTAAAGATGCGGTTCTCCATGGGTATGATGAAAAGTTTTCATCTTACTTTTCTGCGGAAGATTTTATCGACGATCAGCTCAACAAAATACAGGGTGCGGGAGTGGAGCTTTTAAACCGTATTTATGATAAGGGAGTGGTGCAAAATAATGTGGATTATAAAGAAGACAAAGTCGTTAACGTAGTACAAGGAAATGAAGAGAAGACGGTACTTTACGGAAGTTTTGTGAAACTCAATCAGTTGGACCGAATGATAAATTCCTTCTTATCAGAAAAAAACCTAACTTCTTATAAAGACCGTTTCAACAGTTTGTATTTTGATATTATTCAGCCCAATGTTTTTTTTGATAGCGACCTAACACAAAAAACATTAGAACGAGAGCTCGCTAAAGTAACCACCACGAGGGGAAATGTCGACAAAGGCAAGCGAATTATAGCCAAAGGGGAAGTGGTGGAAGGGGAAAAATATAATATTCTCAATTCCTTGAGAAAGGAATATCAGTCGAAACTTTGGAACGAAAACAATTATAATTGGATTGTTTTTGGATATACCATTTTGGTTGGTTTAACGCTGTTTATGTTATTGTTGTTTTTGCAAAAATATCGCCCCGAAGTTTTCGTAAACAACAATAAGGTCACTTTTATATTTTTTAATATTCTGGTGATGATTTTTCTTACCACCACCATTGTAAAATTCAACGTTCAATATGTGTATGTGGTACCACTTTGTATCATGCCACTAATTTTAAAAGCCTTTTTCGATCCGCGGTTGGGTTTGTTTACCCATGTATTAACGGTTCTATTACTGGGCTTTATTGTGCCCAATAGTTTTGAATATGTTTTCTTGCAAATTATAGCTGGGATTGTAACCATTCAAACAATTTCGGAGCTTCATAAAAGAGCCAATTTATTTATCTCCGTGGGCCAGATTACATTGGTTTATATAATTGCATATTTTGCTTTTTATGTAATTCATGAAGGGAATTTTGAAAATATCCATTGGGTTACTTTTGGCTTATTTGTATTAAATGGGTTGGCAACGCTGGCAGCTTTTCCACTTATTTATATTTACGAAAAGCTATTCTCATTAGTATCAGACGTATCTTTGTTGGAGCTCTCGGATACCAATTCCAGACTTTTAAAAGAGCTCTCGGATAAAGCACCCGGAACTTTTCACCATTCGCTACAAGTGGCCAATTTGGCAGAAGCCGCTGCAAATGAAATAGGGGCTAATTCCATGTTGGTAAGGGTAGGGGCGCTGTATCATGATATAGGAAAGATGAACAATCCTGCCTATTTTACAGAAAACCAAACCACCAGTGTTAACCCTCATAACGAATTATCTCCCGAGGAAAGTGCTAAAATCATCATCAATCACGTTATTGAAGGGATAGAAATGGCCAAAAAGAACAATCTTCCAGATCGGGTTATAGACTTTATAAGAACCCACCACGGAACCTCCTTGGTTTATTATTTTTATAGAAAGGCATACGAATTGGAGGAAAATGTAAATAAAGAAGACTTTCAATATCCGGGGCCGATCCCATTTTCAAAGGAAACTGCAATCCTAATGATGTCTGATTCTGTTGAGGCAGCTTCCAAAAGTTTAAAAAACCCTACTTTTTCTACTATTAATGATTTTGTGGATAAAATAATAAATAAGCAAATTGATGAAGATCAGTTTTTAAATGCGAACATTACATTTAAAGAAATTCAATCTATAAAGAAGGTTTTAAAGCAGAAATTGACGAATATTTATCATTTAAGAATCGAATATCCGGAATAGTATTTTATTGGTTATTAGAGATGTATTAAATGGATGTAAATTTTTTTGTAAAAATAGTTGCATTGTTCTAGATGAACTACTACATTTGCATCCGCAATTTCAGGTTGCACGTTCATAATAATATTAAAGAAAAGGAGAGGTGCCAGAGTGGTAATGGAGCAGATTGCTAATCTGTCAACGCGTAAGTGTTGCCAGGGTTCGAATCCCTGTCTCTCCGCTTTTTCTTTTATAAATTGTTTCAATTTTGTTGAAGCTTAGATAGCCATCGGGGTGTAGCGTAGCCCGGTTATCGCGCCGCGTTTGGGACGCGGAGGTCGCAGGTTCGAATCCTGCCACCCCGACATATTAAGGTCGCGTAGCTCAGCTGGATAGAGCATCTGCCTTCTAAGCAGACGGTCCCAGGTTCGAATCCTGGCGCGATCACTTTTAGGAGTATATTCCTAATTAAAAACCTTGCTAACTTATTGATTAGCAAGGTTTTTTTGGTTTTATGATTTTATTTATATAGAATTGTTTCCAAACAGTTTGGTTAACATATCGGTCAACATTTAAATATGTATCATTTTTGTTGACCGAACCCTTAAAAACAGTATTTTTAAAAGGTATAGTTGATTTGATTTTCGTTTCAATTGATTGTTTAATTTTTAAAACTCAACAACTATGCAAAATCAACATTCTTTCTCCATCACTTTTTGGATTAATGCTTCCCGAGCTAAAAATGATAAAGCTGAGCTTTACCTCAGAATAACTGTTAACCAGAGAAGGGCTAACATCAGTCTTAAGCAAAAAGTTCCCCTTCAACTATGGAATTCACAAAAATCACGACTGAAAGGAAGTTCGCCTAGTTCAGTTTCTTTAAATAGGTATATATCAGACGTCCATCATAAAGTACTCGAAATATATAGAAGTTTAGATAGAGAGGATAAGGTTATCACTGCCAAACTCATCAAATCGAAATTTGTAGGTCTAGAAGATAGGAATAAAACTCTTGGAGATCTCATGGCGTATCATAACGAAAAAATGAAAGACCGTTTAAATGTCAATACTCTTCGGCATTATAAAACCAGTCAAAGATATTTGTCAGAGTTTGTAAATAAAGAATATAATAAATGTGATTATTTTTTAAAAAACCTTGATTATTCTTTTATAGTCTCTTTTGAAAGTTTTTTACGTTCTTATTATTCAGGGCACCATGTTAAAAACATGAGCAACAATGTTGTTATGAAACATCTTCAACGCCTGAGAAAAATGGTTACCATGAGTTATCATATGGAGTGGATTTCAAAAGACCCTTTTGTCAAATTTAAAACTAGGTTGGAGAAGCGGGAAAGACCATTTTTAACAGTTCTTGAATTAAAAGCGATAGAAGATTTAAATATTCAAATACCAAGACTGCTTACGGTAAGAGATTTGTTTGTATTCTCTTGCTATACAGGACTTTCATATATAGATATCATAAATCTGAAGCATGAAAACATCAGGATTGGAAGCGATAAAAATCTTTGGATATATGCTATCAGAACAAAATCTAAAACAGCTTTAAAGATTCCTATTCTCAATAAAGCAGAAGTCTTGATTAGCAAATACAAAAAGAATAATCTAAATTCTGATTTTGTTTTCCCTAAATACAGCAATCAAAAATTAAATTCTTACTTAAAAGAAATTGCTGATTTATGCCAAATCGAAAAATCATTAACATTTCATGTAGCAAGACACACCTTTGCTACAACAATAACTTTGTCCAATGGAGTCCCCATTGAGACTGTATCTAAGCTCTTAGGACACACGAAATTGGCAACTACTCAAATTTATGCTAAGGTTTTAGAACATAAAATTAGCAAGGATATGGAACTCCTTAAAGTTAAACTTAAAAGTAACTGAATAACTTGATTTGTCTTTGTTATGTTATTAGATTGGTTTGATTTTAAGTAATATATTGTACTTTTTCTAAAACTAAACAATCTCGTAAAGAGTCAGCGGCTAGCAGCCCTAAGGTTTTTTAAAAAAGCCCTTCTCGGTAAATTCTTCTTTGGGAATTTATCCTGTGAAGGACTAAAAACATAGGGCTTCTTCTTCACATTTTAAGGGTTTTATAATAAAAGAAGCCCTTGATTGGTTCCCGGTGCTTCGGAAACCAAGGCAGGCGCCAAAGAATACTAGATCGCCAGCCTTTTGAAAGCTCGCTTAACTTCCCGTACGCTCACTTTCAAAACCCCCGCGATAAGGATTCTTAAAGGCCCCTTATGGAACCCGTCAAGGCTGTACGGAGTTTTGTCCATAAATAGGGTATCTACTTCCTTGTTTTTAGCCCTTACGGTAAAAACCACGTTGCAGACACTCCCGATTTCCGTCCAAAAGCCTTGACAGAACCCACTTCTTTTATAGTGCTATGCACGCAAGAAGGCAAACAAACACCCCTTAAAATGTTGGCTTTTGTTTTGGAAACGTTTAAATGAAAGTTCTTCGGAACCGTTGCCGGTATCGAAAAGGGGATATTCAATAACCATGCCTGTCTCGTGCAGGCGCTAAAAACAAAGTATTATGAGCACATTAAAAAATCAAGTACAGCTTATCGGACATGTGGGACAGGAGCCCCAAGTGACCGTATTGGAAAACGGAAAAAAGGTAGCCAAGATTTCATTGGCGACCAATGAGAACTACAAGGATTCCAAAGGGGAAAAACAGACCAATACCGATTGGCACCAATTAGTGGCATGGGGGAAAATTGCATCCCTTATCGAAGAGTATGTTTTTACAGGCAAGGAAATTGCCGTACAGGGGAAATTGTCTTCCCGATCCTACGAGGACAAAGAGGGCGTTAAACGCTATGTGACCGAGGTGATCGTTTGAGAGATCCTATTTATGGGCGGAAAAGCATAAGGATAAATAAAAGATCAAGTTCGGGGGAACCTGGTTGGTTAGTTTGAACTTGATCTTTTTATGAAAACCATAAAATGTACAAAATTATATGCGATTATCATGTTAAGTACCGTTAAAGAGATAGAAATTTCCTATAAGGAGCGTTTTTTGACCAGTGTTGAGACCGCTATTACCAATAGCAACCAAGCAGCTGAATTGCTTTACCAATCCTTTGATCCCAATACCATAGCCCTACAGGAAACCTTTAAAATTTTGCTTTTGAACAATTCCAATAGCATCAAGGGAATTTATACCCATTCCATTGGAGGGATCACGGGAACGGTGGTGGACATCCGTATTATGTTTGCGGTTATCTTAAAGAGCCTGACCACTGCCGTCATCCTTTGCCATAACCACCCCTCTGGAAAGCTCAAAGCCAGTGAACAGGACAGGGAACTCACCCGAAAGATCTTGAAAGCGGGGTTTTATCTGGATGTGAAGATCTTGGACCATATTATTTTGAGCCCGGACGGACAGTATTTCAGTTTTGCCGATAAAGGTATTCTTTAAAAAATCAATTAGGGATAAAATCGAGAACATCAACGGCAGTACTGAACACCCGGATTACGACCCAAGGGATTATCCAGATGGCTTTGAACTTTCTTTGTACGACCTTTAGAGCAAAGAATATGTACGATCACAACCCTAAACAATAAGAGACCCTATCCAAGGGTCTTTTTTCTGTTCGGAACTGACGGAGCTGGCGTTAAAAATCCTCCAGTTCATCCTTTTAATTTATTATCTATTCATTTCTAGGGAAATGCCTAGAAACGCCGTTTCTCATTCATTTGGATAGTGGGTATATTTATCTGTATGGACAACTATGGAAAATTTTCCGGCCCGATGCGGCCGGGAATAGGAGAAGCAAGAGGGTAACCCGCTGGCGCGAGGTTACGGATTTAGGTAGATGGGATTTAAAGGGTTTTCATCTTAAATCACATCAATAGTTAGGGATTAGAGGTACATCGCCAACCGCTTTTTTACTAAAAAATGGGCCCGGCCCAATAAAACCTATTCAAAATTTACTAAAAAATGGATAAAGGCTATGAAAAGGAACGTTTTGTGACAGTCAAGATCAAGGAACCTGTGGTGCGGAAATTCAGAAAATATTGCCGACAACTTGGATATTCCCAATCCATGACCTTGCTTATAATGTTAGAATTTTTTGAAGGCAGCGGGCTTTCCCCCAAGGAAAAAATGGACCCTAAAATCCAAACCCTGGAGAGCCTCCTAAAGAAAAGGATCAACCATGTGATTGCCATCATCAGGGAGCAGGAAAATACACAAACAAAACCTACCATGGCGATGCTACAGGCGCTCTTTGAGGAGGCAGCCTTGAAGCAGGCACCCAGGTTTGTGGAAAGGAACCCCGAGAAGAAACCGCCGAAGTTCGTGGAAAAGAATAAGGATATGGATGAATTTTAAATCAATGGAGGATGTACGTAACGATTTCAGCACAGAAAATAGGGGGGAAGTTTCCAACAAGTGTGGGCAGCTATGTCGATTACTTGGAAAAGGAGAATGAAAGCATCCTGGGATCCGAATCCCCCGAAAACAAGCAGGACCTGGAACACTTTTTTAACCAATATGGTGAGAGGATCGGGAAAGGGGAGGTGATCAGGGAAATTGACAGCAACACCTCCAAACTCAAAAAAAAGGAGCCCAAGTTCTATTCGATAACCATCAACCCCAGTCAGCGGGAACTCAGGCACCTTGAGAATTCCGCGGAGGCACTTAAGAAATATACCAAGTCGCTCATGGAGCAGTATGTTCAATGTTTTCACCGGGAGATTGACGGACGGCCCCTTTGTATCGAGGACATCAAGTACTATGCAAAGCTGGAACACAAACGCTATTTTAAGGGCACGGACCGGGAGGTCAAGGAAAACCAGAAATATGCCGATAGGATCCTTGAGATCAAGAATGAGCTCCGAAAATGGGACCACGATTTTCCGAAAAACAACGTTGATATTCCGAAAACCGACACACCTACAGTTGCAAAAAAGCAAAAAGAGTTGTACCGGGAGCTGTACCGTTTGGAGCGGGAAGCCCCCCATAAAGTAGCAGGGCAACGAATTGTGCAGGGAATGGAGAAACCGGGCTACCAAAGCCATATCCATATCATTGTAAGCCGCAAGGATGCCTCCAATAGCGTAAGCCTTTCCCCAGGGAGCAAGTACAGGGCCTCCGAAGTCACCTTGAACGGAAAGCAGGTAAAACGTGGATTTGACCGTGACCGATTTTTTAAGGGTGCCGAAAAGTTGTTCGATAAAACATTTGGCTACCAGCGGAACTATGTGGAAACGTATAAGGCGAGAAAAACCTTTAAACGCAACCCGACCAAGTTTTTTGCCAAGGTATTGAAGCTCCCCGAAAATGAGCGTGCCTTGGCGGTGAAACTGTTAAAACACCAGCATGTACCTGTGGTGAAAATCCCTACCAACAAAGCACAGCTGGCAGTGGAGGCCTTAAAACAATTGAAGAAAGGGATCACAAAGGGTATTAACGCCTCTTCCATAGGGTATTAAAAAGTACTAATGGGAACACTACACCACCATATTCTATTCTTGGCATTTGTTGCCTTGATTTCTTTTTTTCTTGGGAGGTACCGCACCCATGGGTTTGCCATAGCGATAGTGGGCTTCACCCTGCTGTGGTTGGATGGGGTTTCTGGATTGGGGGCAACTTCCGTTTTAAGGAGCATTCTTTGGCTGTACTGCCCTGTGGTGGCTATACAAGCCATAATCCTAATAAGCACTTCGAAGGACGGGCAACAGGCAGGGGATAAGCGCTTCAAAGTGATATTAAAGTTAAAGGCGGGACGACTTACCCTAAAGAACATCAGACGCGGGATTTCCGTTATGGGCTCTGCGGGAAGTGGAAAAACGGAAAGTGTAACCTATGGGCTGTTGGAACATTTTAGGAAGCATCGATTCTGTGGGATCATCCATGATTATAAGCATTTTGAGATTACGGAGTTCGCTTATCCTTTATGGAAAGATGCCGAAGTTGATTTTAAGGTGATCTGTTTTGATACGATCTATTCCAAGGTCAATCCCATTGCCCCTAAATACCTTCCGAATGAGGAAAGTGTGTATGAAGTCTCACGGGTGCTGCTGGAGAACCTTTTGGAACATCGGATGGAGGAACAGATGGGATCCAACCGCTTTTTTACCGATGCGGCCGAAGGGCTTATCAGCGGACTTATCTGGAAATTGAAGACCACCTACCCGAACTACTGTACCTTGCCGCACCTGATCGTCATGTACCAAATGCTGGATACGGAAAGCCTTGTCGCCTTTTTACAGACCAACCGCATTGCGGCAGGGATGGCAGCGGCCTTTATACAGGGGGTGGAATCGGAAAGGCAAACGGCAGGGGTGAAGAGTACCCTTTCCAATGCCTTTAAAAAGATAAGCAGCCAACGTCTGTTTATGGCGCTTTCTGCTGATGGCGTACCGTTAAACTTAAACCGATTGGATAGACCCACCATCGTCAGTGTGATCAATAATCCCCTGTACGAAGCTGCCTATTCGCCCATCATCGCCACTATTATGCATACGGTGATCAAGCAGATGTCCGTCCGGAATTCCAAACCATCCTTTCTCCTGATGGAAGAAGCGCCCACCCTACGGCTCTTGAACATGCACCGCATCCCGGCAACCCTCCGAAGTTTTGATATTGCCACGGTATATGTACTTCAGGACAAGGTGCAGAACGATATGATGTACGGGGATAAGGGGAGCAGGGCAGTGCTGAGCAACCTCTCCTACCAATTTTTTGGGAAAGCCAACGATCCACTTACGGCCAGGTATTACGAGCAGTTTTTTGAAATGATCAAAACAAAGACAAGGAGCGTGACCACGGGAAGTTCCATGAGCTTTGATAGGAGGGTGACCACAGGGGAGCGGGAGGTGGTCAAGAACCGGGCTAGTGTGTTCTATAAGTTAATGGAAGGGGAGTTTATCAGTTTTGCCGATGGAAAGGATCGCAAGGTGCGTTTTCCGGAGCCAAACCATCCCAAGGAAAAACCATGGCCCCAAAATGTATATACCGCCAAGGAATTAAAAGAAAATTACAATAGGATCTATAAGGAGGTGAAGGGGATTTTCATATAAGGAATAAAAAATGAAAATAACCGGGTTAGGGAGCTTATAGAAATTCAGCGGTATGGTTTGGGGTAGACATAATTATAAATTTATCGTCTCTTGAAAAGGTGGCGCTGGTATAATCTGCCGATCTTCTTTCTTTATTTAAAGTCTGGATTAAAGTACTATCCAAGTTCCACAATTTTACTTTGGTATCTTTACTGGCAGTGATGATATTTTGACCATTGGGGGAGAATTCAGCTTGATTTATTTCACCACCATGTCCTATAAATTTTTGAAGCAAGTCTCCTTTAGCATCCCAAAGCGCGGCTGATTTGTCAAATCTTGCGGTTAAAAATTTTTTCCGTCTGACGAAAAGCTCAACGCACTTACCCCACTGTTGTGGAACTCTTTTTTAAAAGAAAATTCCCTGAACATTTCCCTATGGAAAAGGTTTGGTCACAACCCGCCAACACAATAGATTCATCGTTTGGAGAGAAGGAGGCTTGATAAATCCTGCAGCTATGGCCTTCGAAAGTCCTTATAAAATCCCCTCCGAAGTCCATAATTTAGCGATATAATCACCGCCACTACTCAATATGTACTTGCCATCAATGGAATAAAATACGGTTTTTACATAGATGTCGTCTGCAACGACCGTTTTGATTTTATCACTATTAATATCCAAAATGGTAAAAGTTTGATCACTCCCTGCAGTAATAAATCTTTTATTGTCTGGAGCCAAGTTTACATCATTTACGCTTCTTTCGTGTACCTAGGTTTGGAAAGCGATATTGTCATTTGAGTCCCTTGGAATAGCACGGTTATCATCACTACCTGTCAATAGCTGTTTTTGATCAAAAGACTGGGCTAATCCAAGATTGTCTCCTTATGGCGGCTAAAGATTTTGCTGGATTCTTGGAACTGGCCCCTGATAATTTATCCCAATAGAAATAGGATGGACTGCTTCATTTTAGTGGTCGGCCAAGCACCGAATATTTTTTAATGTTAATAAAGGCAAATTAAACATATTAATTTTTAGTACGCTCGAATTCTTCAAGACACCTATTCAAAGCTCTTCCATACTTATGGATACAATCACAAAAAGTATATCCGGGGCCTTCATTTCGGGTATCAGTAAATTGAACCCTACAATCTGTCATAGAATTTCTGGGCATGGCCTCATGGCCGAACTGTGATCCCAGTACGACAAGGATTACAACAGCTATAACGGAAATCACAAACCACCCAGGAAAACGGGTATCGTATTTAACAGGTTTTTTAAAGACCTTGTAATCTGGGAATTGCTTGAAGGGAAGAATGTACCGTAGTCTATCGTAATTCCAAATGAGTAAATATAGATTGGCAAGTACCATTAAAGGCGAGGTAACGTAAGAACCCTCAAATCTTAGAGCATAGGACAAGATCCAAATATTCACAATTACGGGAAAGTAAAGCAAAGCACCGAGCAGAACTGTTCCAGGAATAAGTAATAAAGCCCCTGCAACTACCTGCACAATTCCTATATAGGTATAGTAGTAACCCGTTTGATGCAGGGCTTCCAGATAGGCTCCCATGGGATGATTAGTGGATAGTCCACTTGCAAACCGTTCTCCTAATATTTTGACCATACCAGCGAATATGAAGGCATAGGCCAAGCTCAAACGACAAAAAATGGAAAAGAGCCAATACCATCGGTTTGATTTGATTCTAAAATAGAATCGATCGAATTGAGATAAATTTTTCAATTTCATTCTTATTTAATAGTTGATAAAGAACATCTTTTAAGTCTTTATTTTAAACACCTTATAATATATTAAAGTAATAATCCATAGCAAATTCCCTTTAATAAACTATTTATGAAAATTCTTAATTCCATTCCATTGGAGCTAAAGCATTTTTTTCATCGTAGACAGTTTTATATACTAGTATTTCAATTTTTATAATTGTTACAGATTGATTATGGTATTTAGGGAGAAAATCACATAATTCAAAACGGTAAGACTAGAGGGTTCTTTAAATAAAAGTAGGATACAGTTAAATCATCTTAAGACTACAAAATGAATATAAGCCCGATAGTGAGCTTTATATGTTTTAGATTGAATAGTTTGAGTTGTGACAATGCGGTTTCGTCTTTATGATGTCAGTTTTTTCAATAGTTGAAATCATTATTTTACCATTCCCATATTTTTTTAACGGTCTCTTGTAAGCTTCCCCATAATAGAACTGCTTAATTTTCTAAAACTGGTTTAAAAATACCGTTTTTAATTCTACTTTGGCTAGCCAAAGTAGAATTAAGTTTTGCATATTTTACCGGAGGGATTTTTCCCAAGGCATCGTGAGGTCTGTGGTTATTGTAGTCATCGACCCATATTTGCGTCTGTTCCCTTACCTGATCAATGTTCTGGAATATGTATTTGTTTAGTACCCCGCGTCTATAGCTGCCATTGAAGCGTTCTATAAAAGCATTTTGGGTTGGTTTCCCAGGCTGTATGTACTGGAAAGCTATCTCGTGCATTTCGCTCCATTGTGATGCGATCTCGGCGATAAATTCCGGCCCATTGTCCATCCGTATCTTCCGGGGCTTCCCTCTTTTGTTGATGAGATGGTTGAGCACCCAAACCACCCGGCTGCTGGTCAATGAAAAGTCTATTTCTATATGGAGCGCCTCCCTGTTAAAATCATCGATGATGTTAAAGGCCCTGAAGCGTCTTTTGTTCTCTAGGACATCGGTTACAAAATCCATGCTCCAGGTATGGTTAAGTTGATCTGGTACATTTAAAGGCTCCTTGACCCTTGCCGGTAAACGTTTCTTTGCCTTTCTTCTCAAGGGAAGCCCCAGTGACACATAGACCCTGTACACCCTTTTATGGTTCCATGGCTTGCCCTCTTCCCGCAACCGGTCGTAAGCCTTCCAAAACCCCTCTTCAGAATGCGCTTCAGCTTTCTCTTTCAAAGCTCGTTCTATCTCACTGTCATCTTTGGCTATCGGGTTGTAGTAATAAACGCTCTTGCTCATTCCCAGGACACGGCACGCCCTACTGATACCGTAATGAATGAGCTCTTTGCTGATACTCCGCTTACGGCAGGGCTTTAAAGCTTTTTTTCGATAACCTCCTTGGCCATCTGGTGGTCAAGGGCCAATGTGGCATACATCTGCTTGAGCTTACGGTTTTCCTCTTCGAGCTCCTTTAACCGTTTTAGCTCCTTACCGCTCATCCCTGCATAGCGTTCCCGCCATTTGTAGAAGGCAGCGGTGCTCACCCCATGCTCACGGCTGATCTGAGCAGCTGTTTTGCCGTTGTCGAATTCTTTTAAAATCTTTGCGATCTGTTGCGGACTGAATTTACTCTTTCTCATAATTGCTGTTTAAAATTAATAAAATTATTATACTTCTAAACAGTTCGGTTTTAAGGGAAGCTTACAAATTACCAGAATTATTTTTTAGGTGTGTTTAAAACCATAAATAATCCAAGGCATTTATTTGGTAGAATTTACTCAAAAATTAAGGTTTAAAAACCTATATTTTGTTAACTTCTAAGCAAGTTAAGTAGGGGTTACTCCCTGGATAAGCCCTATATAAGCCTATAGGAGTACTAAAAGAGTGTGTATTTATCCAAAAGATATCCAACGGACTACGGGAAACAGTATCCGAGGTTCCAGGAACATCCACAAAAGCTACAAAGAATCATTGGAAAATAGGCACTGTGATCCCCGCAGCTATTGGAGCATAATCTCAACTCGAAACAGTGTCTGAGAAGCCGAATCCTCACCTGCGAAAGGGGAGGAGGTTCAGGGTGACAACAAAAGAACTTTTTAAATTATCAACGATTTAACACCCGATAAACAACATTATTAGATAGACAAAAAAATAAATATTGACTTTGAAAAACTGGGCTAGTGCTTTTCATTGGGGCCATTGTTGTAGCCAGTACTTTTTTAAATTAATTTCAATTGGTCAAATAGTATTTTGTTTCTTTGTTTAGCGTCTTTGATTATTTTTTTAAATGGTAATACTTCAATATAAGCTCTTGAAGTATTTGTTTCATAAAATCTAAAATAACCCAAACCATCTTGAGTTTGGTCAAAACTTTCGTAATCTAAAATACTTTGTAGAGTTGGTGTTATGTCCGCAACAATGTAACAATAGAATGGCGTCTTTTTACTAGCTTCAATTCTTTTACCCCTTACTTTTTCATTACCATTAACTATTTCTTCAACATAAGTTCTAACTTGCTTTATAGGGTCATCTTTATACGAACCTTGTTTATAGTTATCTCTTTCAGGTTTTTTGAATTCAACAATTGTGAAAGATTCAAAAGGATATTCATCTTCTGAATAAAGTGTAGCATTTTCAAAAACATCTTCTTTTTTAACAACTAAGTCCATTCTTTTAGAAGAGTCCGAATTCAATTCTTCTACCTGTTTAAATAGTTTGTCAGATGCTAATAATTTATTGTATGTTAACCGTTCATCGAGTAACCATAAGTTTTGTTTATCCGTAGTTATTGTTTTACCAGTTTCTCGAATTGGAAAAAACAGACTATGGACAATATCTTCATTTTCAAACTTATTTTCTTCATTTAGTTCAATAAGTTTGTCAAGCAAATCAATAACAGCCCTTCTATGAACAATATATCTGGCTAAATCTGATTGTCCTATTTCATTAAAGTTCGTTAGAAATTCAGAATAACGCTCTTTATAGTTGTCGAGCTGTGTTATATCTTTTTCTTTGTCGATTAATTCAAGTCCTTTCGATTTTACATCTAATCTCCACTCACTTTCTATTTCATATAATTTTATGTCAAGCTCTTGTTTAGATAGGCCTGCAGGTAGTTTTTCAATTTGTTCTTTTTTGTGTTGAAGAATAGTGTTATAATTTGGATATTCTTGTTCTATAATTGGAACATAAAACTCCATTTTCTCCTTTCTAACTTTGGTCAAAAAATCTTTTAAAAGTTCTTCAACGCATTTTATGGTTTCTTTTCTAATCTTTGAAAGTGTAATTTCTTCTAAATCTATTTCATCTTCATATTCTTCAATGGTAAAGTTGAAACTTGTTCTCGATTCATTTACGTTTTTATTCAAATAATCACCAACAACAAATACTTGGAAATAAAACTCAGTTTCTCCATCAACTACTTTGCTATTAAAATCATTTATTGATTTAGAGAGTCCTTCACTTTTTACTGTTCTTTCGTGAGCACAATAATGTATTTTATGACTTTGTGCTTTAAAAGATTTTGAGATAAATACGCTAAATGATTGCTTTGAGATTGTAAAATGACTTTGAAGTATTTCTTTCTCAAATTCTCTCTCAAATAAGTTATTTAGATTAATTTCAATATCATCTTGATTCTTAATAATTATTTCTGGTTGAATTCCTTGAATGAAATATAATTGAAAATGATTAACAATTTGTCTGCCAATTTCCATTAATGATTTAGGTATGAAATTTTGGTATTTTGCTTCACATAGCGATAGTGTTAGGCTCGTGCCTGTACTTTTTTGGTTTGTTTGTAAATTATCTTCGTAATCGTGAAAGCCTTCTTTTGATTTTCTATATTCAAACTTTCTTAATTTCAGGCTAGAACCATTTTGGTAGATACTTTTTACAATAAGTTTGTTAAATGCTTTTAGGCAAATTAATCTGCCAACCCCTTTTCCTCCAATAGCAAGTTTTTTCTCGGAATCAAATTCAGCAAACGAAATTAGGTTTTCCTTGTTTAGACCAATTCCATTGTCTGTTACTGTAAATGAATTAATAGGGTATTGTTCAATATCTGAAATCTGTTTTAAAACTTCTTCATCACCATTTCGTATTGCTTTGACTTCGATTTTGCCTATAAAGGTATTTTCGATTTCCTTTCTCTCTTGAATGGCGTGAATAGAATTACTTATAACTTCAAAAAGAGGATATAGGGCCTTTGTTCTCGGTAGGTTCAATTTCTGAACACGATATCTTAAATTGGTAGAACTTTTTGGTAACATTCTATTTTGTTGATTTTGTGTTTGTATTGGCTACAAAGGTTTAGATATGTGTAGTGTCCCGGAGGGCATTGCGTATCGGTGTTGTTGGCTGTAGTTTTTTATTAATAATCAAGACGCCAAATTTGCTTAGCAACCTTGGCTAATTTGGATTGCCTTTTTTTCAAGTTGTTTGGATTCCATACGTCAAATTCAAATTCATTGGCTAATTTATATTTAGAATTCAAGTATAGTGGCTTCTTATTTGTAATTGTTTTGTTCTCACAATCCTTATTTAGTTTCTTTTCTAAAACTGCATAGTTACCTAGTCGATAGATAAATTGAATTTGTGTGTCTTTTACAAAACTTGAAGTCCAATCTTCATTTGGGTTTTCTGGTAAGATATGTTCAATAGTTCCATTATCTTCATCAAAATTCATTGTCCCGTTATCTGATAATTTGTTTTCAATTGAGTACATAATGTAACGGACTAGGCGATTTTTTGATGTAGTTTTAATAGCTTTTAATGTGAACTGATTTGTGAATATTTCATCATTAACATACAAGCTGCTAACATCTTTAAAAACATGTGTTGGATTGGAGCTAATTTCTTTGATTATATTGTTTGCCGCTCGCGAATATACTTGCTCTAAAACATTAGTCTTTAATCCTGAAATGACAGAATAACGAAATGAAATTATGGAACATATTTTAACCACCTTAGCAAAATTACTGGTGTCAAATTTTTCATAAGCTGCAAGTAGTAAAGGAAATGGCTGTTTAATGCCATATAGTTGAAGTTCTGAAAGATGTTTGATAATCTCTTGTTGTCCTTTCCATAAATCATCCTTAGGATCTGATAACGCATTAAAAACTTCTGCATGCAATTCTAGGTTAGAGATTATACTCATTACTTCCGTTTGATTTGTTACTTCCTTTTTAATTGCCTTAAAAAGTTCTTTTTCAGTAATTAATCTATTTCGAGAAATCCAATAATACCTTAAAAAGTTAGCAAAGTCTTTGTACTTGATAAACTTAAGGATACTGTCCCATTTATTCTTTAAATGATCATGATCAGATTCACTAACTCTAGAGAATAAGTAATTTTTAAATAAATCAGTTACAGTTAGAGGTATTCCTCTATCATTTAATGTTTCAAATACCAAATAAGCGTTAAGCTCATCCACAACTGTAATTTGAATAAACTGTAAATTATCGCCAACAAATTCAATGAAATCAATTAAATCATCAACAGATGATTCAACATCATATGTGTCTTTAAGTTTTTTATAGAAATAGTCGTAGGCATAAACAAGTGATTTGTTGGAAATTGGTTCCCGAGTAATATTTGGAACTTTATGAAACTGAATTAAATAACTTGAATAAATGGGATTATTTAACTTATTAAGTTTAAGTTTTGGTGAAAACATTAAAGACTTTGCTGATTTGAATCCAACAAATTTTCGCATGAGAATGTCTTTTCTCTCTTCATTGTTATCCTTGTCAATGTCTGCCTCAATTAGATCATTTAGTACTCTAATACAGCTTAAAGCAAGTAAACTTAATGTGGTAATACGTTGTTGTCCGTCTATTATTTCTAGTTCTTTTTTACCTTTTTTAATAAGAACAATTGAGCCCATATAATGTCTCGAGCTGGCCTCAATAGAATTTTGAATATCAAGCCATAAGTCATCCCAATTGTCTTCTTTCCAAGAATAATCTCTTTGAAACAAGGGGACTTGATAAATATTGTCACCTGATATTATATCTGCAAATGATATGGTATTTGCATTTAGTAAATTTTCAGTTCTTTCCATATTATCTATTAATTACAGCCAACGGTTGTACATATACATATCTCACATATATACCTTTCAAATATAGAATAAAATTTAATACGGTTTTATTATTTAGAATTTTGTGATTTAAAAAAAGATCCTTTTAAAACAAAAAAGCCAATCACATTGGATTGGTTTACAGGTAGATTGCATTAGTCTTTTATTCTGGAATGTTTATGCCATATTTGTCTTCAAACTATTTAAATAGTCTTCTTAAAGAGTATTTTTCAGGTCGGCATATGTTGTAAATGGTAGAAATTGGAACATCATATCCTCAAGATTATAATATTGGGATTTAAATACTTCTCCAAGCTAAATAGCTCTCCCAAAAAAAAATTATGAGGTAGATAAAAAAATGGTGAATTTGGAGAACTGGACTAGTACTTTTCATAGTATATCTTGTTAATAAATGTTTTTTTTAATCCCACCAATATTCATATTTCCAACTTTTTACCCCGTTATGGTGTGAGCAAGTTCCACTACCAGTTGAATAAGATGAAGTTCCATCTCTACATTTAGCTCCAATTTTTTTTCTCGAGCCACAAGTAAAAACGATAAAAAATATTAATGCTATACTTGCATATTTGAGAAACTTAAAAGTAAAATCGATTTCCTTACTTTCTGTAATTTTATTTAACTCTTTTTGTTCCTCAAATATTGGTTTTCTTTTTATCTCTTCTTTGAGTCTTGCTACTTTCTGTCTTTTATATTGAAGTCGATCATATTTTTCTATTAAAGAAACTCTTTCTTTTTCAGATATATTTTGCCATTCTAAACTATTATTAGCTTTAGAAATGACGTTAAAATATTGGCTAGATTTATATGTAATATTACTGTTTGGATTTTTATGAGAAAAATTATTCCAAATTACTTTCTTTTGATTTGAGTATAATGAATTCAGGCTATTTTTTCTTTCAATTGAAAATTTATTCCAATCTCTTTTGGAAATATTTAATCCCACTCTAGTTTCTCTATACTCATTTTCTTTTGAGCGTTGTTTTAATTTCGTTTCATATGCTTTTTCTTGCTCAGGGGTTATAATACTTAAAAGTATTAACTGAAAAATTGGTAAAATAATTTTAAAGCCTAAAAATATAAATACAAAAAATGCAATAAAATACAATTCTCCGAAAACTATTATTAAAACTAATGCTTTGATAGTCAGAACCACGCAAATTGCATTTTCATTTTTTTCTATGTATTTATCCAGTCCTACCATTTTTTTGATTTAAATCTAATAAGCTTTTGAAAATATTCAAGAAAATATTTATGAGGTTTGAATAATTATTTTTGCGGGAGGTATTTTATAAACATTTGTTAGCGGCCTAGCTTAGAAGTTGTGCGGGATTTCATGGCACTTCACTGTCCTGCTACTGTAAAGTTTATTTATTGTAATCAATTTCCATGTACGCACTTTAGCCCGAATTATGTATAGGAGCCATTGTTATGCTTCGTTTTTCTAGTATGTAATATGAAGTAATCTTTTTTCATTATCAGTTGCTAATTCGTCAAAGTTTAAGTTCGACTCTAATTCCGTTTCAAGATTATCTTCAAGAAATTTATAACTGTAAAAGTTTCTTAAGATAAAAGAAACAAATCTTTTTGGTGAAATTGGTTTTGTGATTGGAATACGACAATCTTTATAATTGCCAAAAGTGCAATGTACTCTTGGGTGTATTATATCTGTATGAACATCTGAAAAATCAAATCTAATAGGAAATATTATAGTCTTTTTATCCAGAATATCCGTAAATAACTCGTTTCCAAAATATAATTCTTCAAATTCTTCAGGATTATCTTGAAACTTCTCAAAAGTTGGGTTTGGATAAAAACTTAGTATATGACCAACTATATTGTTTCTATGAAATTGGTATTTCATTTGCAATAAAGCTCCATCAAGAAGCATTATGTTGTAATCTTTTTCATTCACACAAGTATTGTAAATCTTTTCATAGGCTTCGTTCTTTAATGAAAAAGATATGTTTTTATAGTTCTCCCAAACTAATTCATTATTTACATATTTTGGAAAGTTTTGATTTATAGAAATACTTTTATTTACCAATAAATTGGTCAAGTTCTTTATTTCTTTATGAATGGCTACCCTATCAGTCATTAAGTAATTTCTTTATTAGTTCTTGAACCTCATCTGGATAATCTTCTACATAAACCTCTTTTCTCTTTATTTTCTTTAGTATTTCCTGTATTCCAAATAATGATTCCAATTCATTTTTTATTTCATCCTCCTCTGTTTTGGTAATGTCTCGATGAATTATATTCATTTTTTCAATTTCCTCTTTTGTTGGATAAATAAAGTCAAGTTCGAAGTTCTTAGCTTTTACTTTATTGTACTCTTCAATTAGTTTGTCCATTTTATTTCCAACACCAACGACCCTAACCCAAGCTTTACTTCTTGTGATTGCAGTAAATAATATATTTCTTTTTTTTATTAAGTCTCGATTATTGAAGAGGTTACCAGAATAACAGTCCTGAGAGTTAATTATATAAACCATTGGGACTTCGTTACCCTTTGCTCTATTAATTCCTGTAAATGTTATCGAATCTTCTTCAAAAAATCTGTTGGCATTAACTGCGCCGGATATATGGCTGTTAATTTCCTTTTTCATAAGCTTTGACCTTATCAAGGAAACTTCATCTTTAGTGGTTAAAGCCATAGGATTAATGACTATAATATCATTGTGTAATAATTCTTCTTCATTCAAATTCTTTTCTATTTCATTTGCAATATATTCAGCTTGTTTGTCTTTGTCTTCAAAAGATTTAAAAACAAGTAAATCATTGATATTTGAATGAGTTTCTAAATATCTTGGACTAGATTCTTCGCTTCTGCTTAAAATCACATTTGAATGAGGTTTGAACTCACCTTTCTTGATTGAATATCCTACATCTTTCCATAATTGCGGCTGGTCAAAGAACTGTACTAAATTCGGATTTGAATTATTTGATTCTCGATAAATACCAAATCCAAGGGAATGTGCTGTGACAAGAAGAGGTCTTGAATTTCTATAACAAACTTTTAGAATCCTATCATCAAAAGTTTTAGTTTTCGGTATCAAAAATTCTTGAGGATTGGGAAGTGATTCACCCTCATTAAGTTTTTGTAATTCATCATAAGCATAAATCAATCTTTTGGATGGTGATTTTAGAAGACGATAACAGATATTTAAAAATTCTTCTGATAAATCTTGAGCCTCATCTACCAATATTGCATCATATTTCTCCTTGCTTTTTTTTGATTCTTTAATCGCTTTACCACAAGCATATTTAAATGGATTATTTGGATTAGATTTTTTAGCTCGTCTAAAATCCAAATATTCAGTTTGATTTGTTATGCAGTAATCGTAATAAATTCCTTTTTCATCCTCTTTATCTTTCGAACTGCCCCAAGCGTTAACAATTTTTATTTTTTTCCAATTAGGGGTTTCTCTCTTTTTCTCTACACAAAACCGTGTAATTAAATCTCGAAATTGATTTTTAAGTGAACGAGTATTGAAGGTTATCGCAATATCCCAGTCCGGATTTTGAGTATGAAAATATGCTGCCTTTAATGCAAGTACAATGGTTTTTCCTGAACCTGCAAGACCACGGATTCTTTGTATTCCTTCAAAGTATTCTATAACAGCTTTCTCTTGGTTCCTGTCTAGAGTCGCGATTGTAGTTTCTAAGTCTCTAACTTTAGCTCCTCTAGAATTTTCTTTTTTAATTTCTCTAGTTGAAACCTTTTTTAAACTAACTACAGATTGTAGAATTGAAAGTACTTTTGTAAATAGTTGATTGTTTTTCCAAACATTCCTCTTTTGAATAAATTCGTTTAAATCATCCGTACTCGAAACTAAAAACTCTTCTAAGTTCGTTTCACAAAGTTCACCAGCATAACTTATGACTTCGATGTTAACTAGAAACTCTCTTCTTCCTTTTTTTAATTCTGGATATGCGATTAATTGAGATTCTATCTTACTAAATATTATATCTTGTCGAGAAGTAAAATTGTCTAGTTCTTCAATCTTTTCGATTAAGTCAAATATTATAATTCCATATTTTTCAGATATCCAAAGTGCATCTACGGTCACACTATCATCTCCAGTAAATAGGATTGGGTAACCAATGTACAAATACCCATCAAAATCAGATTGTTCAAAGAAATCAACAAGTATTTTGCTTGTAACGTGCTTTTTTGTAATTCCTTTGTTTATTTCTATCATTCAGTCTTTTTTAAATGAAGCACAACGGTTGCATTTAACACTGTTGCACATATATACTTTCAAATATAGTATAAAATTAAATACGGTTTTTGGATGCACATTTTAGAAGTCTATAAGGATATATTCTAAATTAAAAAACCAATAACATTGGATGGCAAATAATTATACAGTCATTATTTTTAGCTTTGTGATGTTTTCTTCTTTTTAAAATCCTGTATTTCGCGATCCCTCAAAGAATCATATATCTTTGAAAAATCATTCAATTTATGCCCCATCGCTTCAATAATCAAAAACAATGTGGTTGCGTTCGGGCTAGATTTAGCATTAAAAATATCCGTAACCGTAGCTTTTCTAATCCCGGCATTTAAAGCAATTGTATTGTAGCTGTTGCCCACCAAATCTTTTTCATCCTTAGTAAGTAGCTTACTCTTTTGTAAAAGGATTTTTAAGCTAATTGCAATTCTAATTTTTATATTTTCCTGTAGTCCACTTTCCACATATGCAATTAACTTCATAACAAATAAATTATCGGTACGCTTGACCGTTCCGATAATTTATATTATATTTGGCATTGTATCTCAAATAGATACATACTATTGTTATATATTTGCAATTCTTCAAATAAAAAATATTAGAAGCAATTGCTTTGAATCTCGTTCTCAAAAACTGGCGTTTTTAAATTACCACGAGATAGTAAGCAGATTGCTCACGACCGCGGGCGTGGGCTCTCTTATTCGTGGTATGGGTACCGCCAGTGCCTTGAGAACAATGAGTTGAGTTTCGCGCCCAATTTTATTAGGTAACTCTTCTGTTCTTAGCTTTTGTTACTATCTTTTAAGAAGTTTTGCCGTAAGAAATGGTTTGTTTATGAAAAACCAATATGAAAACAATATAAAGGAAATAGGGGGAAAGCTAATAAGGGCGCAGTACAATGTGACCTTTACCATATATTCCATTCTTTTTCCTAAAAAACCAAAATGTCCAATATAGGATATTTTTCAGTGTTACGGGAGTGACGTTATACCTTCTGCGTATGCAGAAATCTTGCATTGTATTGTTATGATATGATGACCGGTACTTAGAAATTCTTTTTTCTCCCGTAATGAACGTCCACACATTATCACGGTATCCGGCCGTGTCACGAGTAAGCATTTAATTTTATTAGTTCCCCTATGCCCTGCATTAAGAGGTATATAGCATGTTATACCCCTAGAATGTAATCTATTTTTATTTTGTTAAAAATGGAAATGGATATAAACAAGAAGACCTTCCGCAGTTGTTGGAGACTTTCGGAAGGCCTTGGTATCAATTAAACGATGTCTAACTAATAACAATTCAAAATTATGCAAAAAAAATGTGTAATAAGGAGTAGGTGCCTACTATTTTGGGTGCTACCTATCCTTTTTTTAATCGTGCATTCCGTAATGGGGAATGCAGACAGTAAATTCCTCAAATTTGATTTAGCTATTTTTCAACATCAGGTCAAGGGGCTGGTCACCGATAGCAATGGAATCCCCATCCAGGGGGTGAACGTTGGGGTAAAGAACACCGCCCACGGTACTTTCACAAACAATGAGGGCGTTTTTACCATCGATGCCGGCCCTACTGATGTTCTGACTTTTAGCTATATCGGTTTTAAAACAAAAGAAATCCCTCTTGGGGATGACTTGGAAGTAACCGTGGTTCTGGAAGAGGATATTACCAATCTCGGGGAGGTTACAGTCAATGCCGGCTACTATACCGTTTCCGAGCGCGAGCGGACAGGGAATATAGCAAAGGTAACCGCAGAGGAAATAGAGCTGCAACCCGTATTAAGCCCCATACAGGCATTGCAGGGGCGTATGGCGGGCGTTGAAGTTATTCCCGGGGGAAACCAGCCTGGGATGGCGTCGACCATACGCATCAGGGGACAGAACAGTTTGCGTGATGAAGGGAATTACCCCCTATATATTATCGATGGGGTGCCAGTGAATTCAGCTCCAGTGGAAAGTAATAGTTTGCTTGGGAGTACCGGAATAGACCCTTTAAACACGTTGAATTTATCCAATATTGAAAGTATAGAGGTATTAAAGGATGCAGATGCCACGGCCATCTATGGTTCCCGAGGGGCCAATGGGATCATTTTAATTACGACCAAAAAGGGGCGGCAAGAAAAAACAGCTATAGAGGCCCGTATATATACTGGAATGGCCACACTTCCTAATCGGATAGATTTACTTACTACAGAACAGTACCTACAAATTAGAAGGAAAGCCTTTGAAAATGACGGGATACAACCCAATGAATCCAACGCTCCCGATTTAAAACTTTGGGACCAAAATAGGTATACCGATTGGCAGGATTACTTTTTTGGTGGGACTTCCCCCATTACCGATGTAAATTTGGCAGTATCAGGAGGCAATGAAAATACATCCTTTCGCTTGGGGGGCTCTTACCATACGCAAGGTTCCATTTACCCCGGTGACTACGATTACAATAAAGTAACTGCGGGCTTGAACCTGAACCATACCTCCGATAATAAAAAACTGGGTATAGACCTTTCTGTGAATTATGGTGTGGATACCAACAATTTGGTAGGAGCAGTCAATCTATCGAGTAGCATCTTTGGGATACCGCCGAATGCCCCACCTATTTTTAACGATGATGGTAGCCTACATTGGGAAGAATGGAGTATGGCCCGGTTGAGCAATCCATTACAGGGATATTTTAATACCAGCACGACCACGATAAATAACCTAGTATCCAACCTTGGGATCTCCTATGAAGTCCTATCCGGCCTAAGCATCAAAACAAACATGGGATATACCTATTACAATAGCGATGAATTGATGAAATTGCCCCGCCGCTCCTATAATCCTGCCTGGTGGACTTTTCTTGACCACCGTTCCCTACACCTGAAATCCGAACGGAAATCCTGGATCATAGAACCGCAGTTAGTGTATAACAAACAAATAGGAAAAGGGAGAATTGAGGCCATTTTGGGGGGTACCTTCCAAGAAAGGGCAGCCAATAGCATAGGAATGGAAGCGATAGGATATATAGACGAGTCGCTTATCGGAAACCTATCGGCGGCCGAGCGTTTGGATAACGGTACCAGTCGGGATACAGAGTATAGATATAGCGCTGTTTTTGCACGTCTGGGGTATAACTGGGACCGAAAATACTATATCAACCTTACCGGTAGGAGGGATGGTTCCTCCCGTTTTGCTTCAGGTAACCGTTTTGCCAATTTTGGGGCTATCGGTACTGCATGGATCTTCTCCGAAGAACCTTTTATAAAAAGACATTTACCATTTTTAAGTTTCGGTAAATTTCGGGGCAGCTATGGTACAACTGGAAATGACCAGATACCGGATTATGGGTATCTCGACGCCTACGAGGCTACTAGGGGACCGGGCGGATTATATCCCACGCAATTGTACAATCCCGATTATTCCTGGGAAGTGAACAAAAAATTGGAGGCGGCCGTTGAACTGGGGTTCCTCAAAGATCGGATCAATGTTGGGGCAAGTTGGTACAGGAACCGCTCGTCCAACCAATTGGTGGGGCTCTCACTTCCGGGGACTACCGGGTTTGCATCCGTACAGGCTAATTTGCCCGCTACCGTGGAGAATAAAGGTTGGGAGATAGAACTGTCCACCCTGAATGTTTCAAATGGAAATTTTCAATGGCAGACTTCCTTTAATATTACTTTTCCCAAGAACAGATTGCTCAGCTATCCCAATATTGAACAATCCCCGTATGCCAATGTCTACCGTGTCGGGCACCCATTAAATATAGACCTTCTCTATCGGTACGAAGGCATCGATCCAGTAACAGGCCTGTACAGCATTGCCGATATCAACGGGGACGATAGGTTGGATTATTTGGACCGGGTGGTGATCAAGGATGTCGATAGAAAGTTTTATGGCGGTATCAACAACCAATTGAATTTTAAGGATTTTTCAGTACAGTTTTTATGGGAATTCGTAAAACAGGAAGGGAAAATAGGTTCCCTGTTCGATGCAGGCCAAATGCGCAACCAGCGTGCAGAAGTATTGCAGGCACTGGAGGACGGGAGCGAGTTCCAACGGATATCAACCCAAATAGAAGCACTCATCGCCAATTCCAATGTTATCAATACCACGTTCCCGTATGAAGATGCCTCTTTCCTTCGTTTAAAAACGCTCTCCATCGGATACCTTTTGCCAGCGGATATAATGGAGACAGTAGGGGTAAATACCTGTAAGCTTTTTTTGACCGGCCAAAACTTGATTACCATTACCGGTTATACCGGGATGGATCCTGAGACCCCAGGACTGGGAACATCATTTGCCGGACTGCGCACCATAAGCTTGGGAGTGGAAGTTAAATTTTAAAAACAGAAAGATATGAAATCAATAATATACATAAAACGGATTGTTGCCATCACTATTTATTGCTGTTTGTTTTCCTGTGAGGATTTTGTTGAAGTTGATGTGCCAAATTCCAAAATAGTAAGTGAAACGGTATTTAATAATGACGAAACTGCCATAGCTGCCATGAAAGGCATCTATAATGAACTGTACCGGGCTTCCTTCAGTAGGGGAGATAGAACCAGTGTTACGGTTTTAAGCGGCCTGTCCTCCGATAATTTGGAAGTTATAGGGACCAATAATCTAAGTGAATTGGAATTCGGACAAAATGAAATCCTGCCCTCCAATGCAAATAACCTTGATCTATGGTCCAGTGCCTATAATATCATTTATATGGCGAATTCACTTTTGGAAGGAGTGGAAAATTCCCAAAATATGACAGCTATCGTTTCCGATCGGTTAAACGGAGAAGCAAAATTTGTACGGGCGTTCGCCTATTTCTATCTGGTAAATCTATATGGAGAGGTACCATTGATATTGACCACCGATTACCAAAAAAACGCTACAGCCGAAAGGACGCCCATCGATCGTATCCAGGAGCAGATAATAGCTGATCTAAAGCAAGCCTCCGAGGTATTGGAGGACAGCTACATGGATGGGGAACGTACCTATATCAACAGCTATGTTGCCAAGGCGCTATTGGCCAGGGCCTATTTGTACCAAAAAGAATGGATGGAAGCTGAAAGCCTCAGTAGTGAGGTGATAGTGCAAACAGCAACCTACGATATACTAAAGGATTTCGATCAGGTTTTCTTGGCCAATAGCCAGGAAGCGATTTGGCAGCTATCCCCATTGGGAAGGGGCAACAGTTTTACCAATACCAATGAAGGCGATATGTTTATATACGATACACAGTCCATTACTGCCCGTTTTAAACTATCCGATGATTTGGTCGATAGTTTTTCGGAAGGGGATAAACGCCTTTTGAATTGGATCGGCTACAAT
Organism: Galbibacter sp. BG1; assembly: GCF_013391805.1. GTDB lineage: Bacteria > Bacteroidota > Bacteroidia > Flavobacteriales > Flavobacteriaceae > Galbibacter. The sequence goes on from NZ_CP058364.1 coordinate 2,432,448, forward strand.
GGGGAGAGGGGCCTATATTTTTCCCATAAATACAAAATCAGGAACAGCACTGCGCAGGTAACCGAATATTCCATGGTACTGCGTTTGGCAGAACAGTTTTTGATACGTGCCGAAGCAAGGGCCATGCAAGGGAAATTGGCAGCTGCTATTGCAGATGTGGACATTATACGTGGTAGGGCGGGAATACCTCTGATCGCTACTGCAAATCCCGGTATTAACAAGGAGGCACTCCTTGATACCATTTTAAAGGAAAGAAGAAGGGAACTGTTTACAGAATGGGGACATCGATGGAACGATATAAGGCGAAATGAAATGGCAAGTGAAGTATTTGGAGCTAAAAACCCATTATGGGAAGATACAGATATACTGTACCCTATCCCGGAAGGGGAACGTGAAAAGAACCCAAACCTTGAACAAAACACAGGATATTAATTCGATAAAAAACAATGAACATGAACACTATAAAAAAAACCATATTCTTACTACTGACATCGTATGTATGTATACTTTGTACGGCACAATCAGAAAATCCGGTGCACTCGGCCACTTTGCCCTTGGATAACAGCATTCGATATGGGCAATTGCCCAATGGATTTAGCTACTATATAAAATCCATCGAAGAACCGTTGTCCGATCTCTATCTTAATCTCTACGTAAAAGCAGGTACAGACCAAGAGGATAAAAGCCAATTGAACTTTGCACATGCCATCGAGCACTTGGCTTTTAAGGGCACCAAAAACTTCCCACTTGGAATTAGGGATTCCTTAAAACATAGTAACATTGCTATCACCGATTACAGGGGAAGTAGCGGAGAGACCACAAATTACCTTTTTAAGGTACCACATAACAATGGAGCGGTGTTGGACATAGCATTGTTATGGTTTAGCGACATAGCCACGGGATTAAGGTTTACTGATGAATATACCGATCAGGTTAAGGGGGAACTAGTGGAGGAGTTTTTAATTAAATCGGGGGAACAGCTTAGCGAAAGTTTTGCGACCTCTAGTTTAGAGGCAGAGCTGTTCCCGGGAAGGAATTCCAATATCAATTTTTTTGAACACCATAAAAATTATGGCCCTAAAGAACTCCAAAAGTTTTACAACGATTGGTACCGTCCCGATCTTATGGCCATAAGTGTCGTGGGCAACATAAAGGATATTGATGCCATGGAAAGGCGACTGAAAGATAGATTTTCCAAAATTCAATTACCGTTAGACCCTAAGACAGTTCCGAATAGCGATGCCGACTATTACATGCGCCCACCACAATTTGCCATTGTTGAGCGAAAAACGGATACAGCCAATGTGGCTTTGGTTGACAATAGTGTTACGTTTCAATTGTTTTTCCGTGCACCTTCCGTTTTGGAAAAAATACATACGATGGAAGGGGTAAAAAGGTTGATAAAACTGAAATTATTGATCAGTATCGTAAACAAGCGTCTTGAAGAGCTAACAAGTAAATACAACTCTTTTAATGCCCTTGCTTTTGACCGTTTTAGTATTAGTAGCCTTCCCCCATTACTTGAAGTAAGGCTAAAGACCTATTCCCGAGAAAAAGAGGCGCTCCAAGAAACTGTCCGGGCATTGAAACAGCTTCAGGAATATGGCATATTGGAAGAAGAGTGGGATGAGGTAAAAAGGGATTACCTAAGGGATCTAAATGTGGGTTATGAAAATGGAACAAGATATTGGAACAAGGAAATATTCAATCATTTTAAATATAATGAAGCACTCCCTTCGGATAAACAGGAAAATTTAAAAGAGTGGCTATCCGGTTTGTCCTTGAAAAGTTTTAATGATCATCTATTTCAGTTCCTATCGGAAATGCCAAAAGATATAGGAATTATGGCCCCCACTGGACATAAGGCATTGTCCTTAACGGAAAACGAAATACGTTTTTGGATCCATGATGCATACAAAGGTCCAGTAGAGGATTATAAATTGCCGGATGTACCAAAGGTATTGATGGGCGATGAAAAAGTGGCAGACCTTAAAGAAATTAACTATACCGATAAGGGAGCCGATATTTCCGGTGCGAGGGAACTGCTTTTGAATAACGGCGTAAGGGTTATTTTGAAGCCTACTTCGAAAGCATCGTCCAATAAAGTTGAACTGCATGGCTTTAGTCCAAATGGTGCCCTTTCTTTCCCCAAGCCAAATCAATCCTCTGCCCTGAATTCCTCGAATATCGTTAGGAACGCTGGGGTGGGAAAAATGGATAAGTTTGCACTTAAACGATTCCTTTCGAACACCAGTATTCGGGTCAACCCCTATACCGGGTTTATGGAAACGGGAATTGTTGGGAACGCTGAACATGAGGATGTTGAGGGGATGTTCCAGTTGATCCATTTATACTTTACCGCTCCCCGTATGGATAAGGTAGCATATAATGATTGGAAATCGGGAGAGAAAAAGGCCTTTCTCAATCACGACTATGGACTTATTTCAGCTGATTTTTCCAATAGTATTAGAAATATTACAGGGGATAGTTTCCTAAGCCGGGGATTTAATTCTTTAACCAAGGGACTTATGGGGAGCGAACAGTTCGAGAGTATCTACAGGACCGATATGGTGGATGCCTATGAAGCCTATGGGCAGTTATTTGGCAGCACAGAGGATTTTACCTTTATAATTACTGGGGACTTTTCCTATGGTTCCATGGTCCCATTGGTACAAAAGTATTTAGGGAATTTACCGAATACTTCAAAATTGTCGAATACTTTAAAGGAAGTGGATTTAGATCCACTGCCTAAAGGTCCTGTTTTTAAAGAGATTACGCCCCCAAAATATTATGTGATGAAAAATGTAAACTATGCACTAAAGTATATTTCAAAAGCTACAGACCCCGCTAATTGGCGGGAGCAAATCAAGATAGATGTTTTGGGAAAGATCATTTGGAACATGGCGTGGGACTTACGCTTTACAAAAGGGTATAATATTTATTTGATAACGGGATTTGGGAAATACAATATGGATATGCGCCGGTATGAAATAGGGTTTGACCTAAGTTGTTCAAATGAAGAATTGGAATTATTGAGGAAGGAGTGCAAACAGATTATCTCTAAAATTAAATCGGGAACCGTGGCAGATCATGTATTTGAAGACAGCCGTAATTTCGTAATGAAGAATAGGATAAACGAGCAGAAAAGGCTTTATGAACATTATTACCATGAACAACCTTGGGTAAGCCCTGCAGAGAGGAAGCGGTTCATCGAGTCATTGACAATAAAGGATATTGTAGGAATTGTCAATAAATATTGCAATGATGGAAGCCTTTTTGAATTTGTGATGAGGGATAAGGAAAACCTATAAAATTTTAGGGGTCCTACAAAGCATTAAAAGCACCCCAGAGGTTTCTCTGGAGTGCTTTTTTAAATTGTCCCTATAGTATAATCAGGCTACCATTCCCTTGTTTTGGAGAAGAGATATTGTCATCATCATATACTTGATACTTTTGAGTCTCTCCTTCAAATTGGACTTCACAAGGTGCGGTTCCTGGTCCACAATCCAATTCCAAATTTAAAGGCTCAAAAACACCATTTCTGATAATATAATCTGTAGAAGGATCATCACTTATATTGACAAATGCAAATGACATTCCAATGGCCAGGATAAAGGCCAACATCGGTAACATTAATTTTAAATTTTTCATGATTACAATGGTTTTAATTGTTAATAAAATGCCTACTTCTAAGGGTCAGGTTTTCGGCTTATTCTTCCCTGCTTTTGTTGCAACAAAATATTGTGGCACCTAAAAAGGGTTCAGGTGAATATTGTCAAATAGTTGAGTAGGAACCGGGGTATAAAAAAATAGCTTATTATGGGGCGTTTGATTATTCCGCCTTAGAATAGGGTAATTGCGGTTTCTTTTTCCTGTATAGCTTTATTCCGGTTAAGGCCAGTAGGATAAGCACTATATTAAGCATCAAATGTTGTGGCCAATTTAATAGGGTAATTATGCCGCCACAGGAACAAGAGGTATAGGGACTGAAAAATACAATTCCTGCGGAGTAAAAGGTGAAAAATATCATGAGGATGAGGGCCCCGTAAAGTCCTTTTTTTCGTGTTTTGGGCCAAGCAATCAACATAGCTACTGCAATCTCCAGTATAGGTATTATCCAACTCACTATAGTGGCCATCGTTTGATGGTATATTATTGGTGAATTGTTCAGGTTGTTAAAAAAACTATCTCTTTCAATTAGTTTTGTTGCCGCTGCAAAAACGAAAAGGAGCATAAAGAGGTAACCGATAATTTCAGTAATTAAACTTGTATGTTTTTGATACCATTTCATGTCAATTGTACCTAATTGATTTTGAATGGTATAAAATTAATGAAGCAGAATGATCTCTCTGGGATAATGTCTGATCTGTAAGGGATTAATTATTTAAGGGGTTTATCCTTGCAATTAAGCTTTAAGGCTCCTTAGTGCTCTAGGACGATAACCGAACCTGATATTGAACTCCCTGGAAAAATGTGTGGAATTTTTAAATCCTACCATTTTTGCAATTTCCTTAAAAGACTTATTGGAATGTTCAACGATAACATGTGCTTTTTTAAGACGTTCTTCTTTAAGAAACTGGAAAACGGTCATGCCATTCAATTCCTTAAAGCCTTTTTTTAGTTTGTATTCATTGGTCCCAAATTGATGCGCCATTTCTTTAAGTGACGGTAAATCCTGGTCTAAGTGATTTTTGATATGTTCGCTTACGGCCCTTATTATTTCTATATCGTTCAGTTGAAGGACACTCTGTTTTCTTTTCTGTTTTTTTGGAAAGTATAACCGACTTTGTATCTTCCTTTGCGTCTTTTCTTCAATATATTTTTGCGTCTGCACCATATCAAAGCTAGTGACAATGGTTTTTCCTTTAAGAATGGTGTCCTCTATAAAATGAATAACCCTACAAAAAGCAGGGAGTTCTAGGCCCTGTTTCGTCAGGAAAGAAAGTTGCAAAGATTCTTCAGTAGTGGAGGATGACGTAATGGCTTTTTTTACCAAGTCCCATTTTTCTTTGGATTCATCACTAATAAAGTGCTCGAATGGTTTTCCGATTAAGTTTTTGTAACCAAAACCTAAAAGCAAATAACCACTTTCATTGGTTTCCTCAATACAAAAGTCTTCATTCAGGACCATAAGGATTTGGGTGTTGAGCACATATGAATCATGGAAATTTACATAGCCTTCATGTAAGAATGAATCTTTAATTTCTTCTGTAGCCATATTAACCAATGCGGCAAGTGCTTCCAGATCGTCCTTATGTTCAGTTCGTTCGATTAAGGTCGAAAAATTACCTTTGGATAGTTCCAAAAGTTGAAGGTATATTTTTTCTAAACGGTTGTTATTATTGTTGGTATACATGTACTAAGAATTTTTAATTGATAATTGGTAAGAATAGTCTTTTATCTTTTTAAGACCCATTCTCAAACCTCACCCAAAGTTTTGGGAATTGTTTGGTCCTTACTTGAGTTTGGAACATTCTAATTATGATGAAACATACTCATTAAGAAATCTTAGGGCCACTTTGGTATCGTCACAGATTTTGGTAGGTATAGGGGGTCTGTTCCCTTGTACATATATTTCAGAGAAGATACGGGATAATGGATTGTCCTGTACAAATGCAACAGCCTTTATAAATACGGTGCCTTCCCTAGCCAGATATCGACGTGCATTCATGTCGATACTTTTAACACCCCTGGTATCACATAAAATTGGATAGAATTTTCCTTTCTGCAACTGTAACCTATCGGTCACGATTTGCATGGCTGCAGTGAGATCAATCGTCACATCCTTTTTATACGTAAAGTGGAGGATGCCGTTTTGAATCCAAAAAGATGCAAAATTATTTTCAACATTCATTTTGACTGGTACTAGTTTAAACCCTTCAAATTAGTGATTATTTTTTAAATAGTCTTTTTAACCAATAGATACAATGTATTATTAATCTATTAAGGATTTTTATTGGTCTGTAAGGGATTATTTCAATAGGATGGCAGTAATCAACTATATAGAGTCATCAATTTTAATTAGTTTAAAGCATTGAATATTAATACACTTTTGTATAACATACTCGTCAAAATCATAAAATATGTTTTAAAATGGCTAAAATTAAACGTAACAATTTTTTGGATACTGTGGATGAAGTATTCACCGATGCAGCGAAACAAGGGGTACTTCATTTATATGCGGATGGGGACGTATTTACAGGAAGAAAAATAAGTATCAAGAAAAAGTTATTGTTCCATTTCGGGACTACTGGCTACCTTGGTTTGGAACAGGACGAGCGGCTTAAGAAAGCGGCCGTGGAAGCTATTTATAGGTACGGTACCCAGTTCCCATTATCCAAGACGTATATATCTCATCCCCTCTACCGCAGTTTGGAAGAAAAGGTCACTGAAATGTACGGTCATCCCGTGATTATTACAAAAAACAGTAGCTTGGGACATATTGGGGTCATTCCAAGTGCTGTGGACGACCGTGATGCCATTATACTAGACCATCAAGTGCATTGGAGCGTACAAAGTGCTGCAAAAACCTTAAAAACCCGCAGTGTCCACATTGAAATGATACGCCACAACCATTTGGATATGTTGGAAAATAAGATCAAAAAGCTTTCAACAAAGCACAAAAGAATATGGTACATGGCAGATGGCCTCTATTCCATGTATGGCGATGAAGCACCGGTACTGGAGCTCTTGGAACTCAGTAATAAGTATCCCCAATTGCACCTATATTTTGATGATGTACATGGGATGAGTTGGACAGGGAAAAACGGCACGGGCTTTATTATGGACAAACTTCAGGATTTGCCGGAGCACGTGCTTTTATTTGGGACACTCAGTAAAACTTTTGGGGCCAGTGGCTCTGTATTGGTATGCTCCAATAAAAAAATGTACCGTAAAATTAAAACCTTCGGGGGGCCGCTCACCTTTTCCGCCCAATTGGAACCGGCATCGGTAGCGGCGGCCATTGCTTCTGCGGATATCCACCTCTCTCCAGAAATTTACTCCCTCCAACAGGAGCTTTTAGAACGTATCAACTTTTTCAATTCCGAACTTTCCAAGACCGATCTACCCCTGATCAAAAGAAACAATTCCCCTGTTTTTTATATTGGGACGGGCATGCCCATAACGGGATACAATTTTGTCAACCGATTGATGAAAGAGGGTTTTTTTGTCAATCTTGGTATATTCCCGGCAGTTCCCATTAAAAATACGGGGGTCAGGATTACGGTTTCAAGACATAACCAAAAAGAAGAGATAAAGGCATTGGTGGAAGCTATGGTCTATCATTATCCCAAAGCACTGGAGGCCACCTTTACCACTAATGATAGGGTTAGAAAAGCATTCAACTTGCCTAAAAAAGCTTTAAAAACAAACATTGAGGATAAATCGGACGGACTAAATATCCAAATGGAACGTAGCATTACTGCTATCGGGAAAGAAGAATGGAATGCCCTATTTGGGGATCGTGGGGTTTTTGACTGGGATGGGCTTGAGTTTCTTGAAAAAACATTTTCTAAAAATCAAAAGGCCGAGGAAAACTGGGAATTCTATTATTTCATCATCCGGGACCAACTGGGAAAACCGGTATTGGCCACTTATTTTACCTACGCACTTTGGAAAGAGGATATGCTGGCACCTGCTTCAGTTTCAAAAGAAATAGAACGAATTAGACTGGATAACCCCTATTATATGACTTCATATGTACTGAGTATGGGTTCACTTTTTACCGAGGGCGCTCACCTTTACCTGGATAATTATCATCCATCGTGGCAAAATGCAATGCATAGGTTGTTTCATGAAATCGAAAAATTGGATGATACCTTGGATCCTTCAATGATTGTGTTCAGGGATTTCGATACCATGGAAGTCCTGAACGAGTTTTTTCACAACCATGGATTTTTTAAGGTTTCGATGCCGGAAGCCGGTATAATCCATAACCTTAAATGGGAAGGGGTAGATGGCTACCTGAGCAGCTTATCCTCAAAATCGAGAAGGCATTTTAAAAAGGATATAGCACCATTTGAACCCCATTTTAAAATCGAAGTTTCAGATAAGGCCTTACCAGAACAAATAGATATATTCCATGGACTTTTTGAAAACGTTAGAAAGAATAATTTGGGGTTGAATACATTTGGTTTCCCTAAAGATATGTTACAGTATATGTCCGATAGTTCCCATTGGGAATTTATTGTGCTAACCCTGAAACGGACTTTTTTGGACAATACAAATGAAGCTGTGGTGGGGGTTATGTTCTGTTATAAAAATCAGGGCAACACCTATGTTCCCGCCTTTGTGGGGATGGATTACAAGTACGCCTATGATCACCAAGTGTACCGCCAATTACTTTTTCAGACTGTCAAGAGGGCAGGTGAGCTAGGCTGTAAGGCCATTGATTTTGGATTGACTGCAGGTTTTGAAAAGCGAAAAATTGGCGCGGATATCATAGGAAAAAGTGCTTATATACAAGCAAAGGATAACTTTTCCATGGAGCTTATGGAAATGATGGAGACCAAAAAATAAATTCCACCGAATACCTTTAGAGTCATTGCCCTGAATTAAGTGAAAGCTTTCCTATTCCCCTTGGTATTTTAAGCTAAAACCGGATGAATGGAAAATACAGACATGTAATCGATAAGTTCAATCAGATGTTGGCTGGTATACAGTCGGAAAAAAGGATTTCCCTTAAAAAGTCAAATGAAGGGATCCATTTGTGCAACAACACGCTCTATCTTCTAAAAGGGATCGTTGAGAAGCATGGATTTGGGCATATCGAAGAGGAGATATATTTCTTCAAGAAAGTAAAGGCCGAACCGCTCAGCTATCTCGTCTATTTCAGTGAAGTACGTTCTTGCGAGCTTTTAATGCCCAAAATAGGTGTCAACAACCAATTGTCTTTCCTTAAAAAGAAAATCCGTCGCATCAATAAGTTTTTTAACCGTAATTGGGATTTTGTCCATTATATGGAGCAAGAACTAAACTATCTGGACAAGCAGTATTTTACCCGGGAAAACCAAGAATTTCCAGTTTATGCCCTTCCCGAGGCCTGTTACCTGGATCCTAAATTTTTTACTTCCAAAGATATGCTGTGGGCAAGAATAAAAGGGATGAACCATTTCAGTACCTATATAAAAAACTTGATCAAAGAAATTGAGTTGCAGGGTAAAAAGCGGCATCCACAGGGCCATTTTGCCAAACCGCTCCATTGGACTTCTTCCAAGGCCGCACTCACGGAACTTATCTATGCCCTATATGCCACAAAAGCGATTAATAATGGTCATGACGACATAAAATCCATAGCTGCAAATTTTGAAATGCTATTTGATATTAAGCTAGACAATCTTTATAAAACTTATTTTGAAATTAAAGCTAGAAAAGGCAGAAGGTCCCGTTTTCTTGAAGAGCTGGCCGAGCGCTTTAATGAGAAGATGGAAAATGATGATGATTTTTAAAATATTGATCATAAAAATTTGTAAGAAAAGTATTCGTAACTACGATAAGGTTACGAGTTAGTAGGGTTCTGCGATTTACCGTAAAATTTGCACTCATTTCATATCCTTGACTAAACAAGGACAGGATAAAACTTTCCAAAACACTTTAAAATTTAAAATGTTAAAATTGATTCGTAATTACGAACGCCTTGTGAAGTTTTGAACCCAAAGCACTTCAATTTTGTACAACGAAAGTCAAATCACCGCAAAGCCGTCATTTAAAAGTAAGCAACATGGCGGCTTTGTTTTAAAACAAAAACACATGGGAACAACAATCGTTACAACAGATGATCTCCGGGAATTTAAAATGGAACTGCTCGATGAGATCAAAGAGGCCTTGAACCAAGAAGGCAGGTTCCAGCAAAAAAAATGGATCCGCTCCGCCGAGGTCATGGAACTGTTGAGCATTTCCCCGGGGACCTTACAGAACCTAAGGATCAATGGGACCATCCCCTATACCAAGATCGGAGGGGTCCTGTACTACGATTCCCAGGAAATCCATGGCATCCTGGAGAAGAACCGTATCGATAACCGGTTTTGATCAGGGGGATATGAACTACATAAAGCACCTAAACCGTTTTATGGAATATGTAAGGGCTGATAAACGGATGAACCCATCCCATATCAGCCTTTATCTGGCCTATTTTCACCTTTGGAACGTTTTTCGCTTCCCGGAGGAATTTTTTGTGAGCCGCAATGAAGTCATGGAGGTGGCCAAGATCGGTTCCCCGACCACTTACCACCGCAATTTAAAGGAGCTCGATCGGTGGCACTATTTAAAATATACCCCTTCCAAAACCCGTTATAAGGGAAGTAGGATTCAGATGTACAATTTTTGTACTTCAACTGTACAACCGGTGAACCTACAGAGTCCCAAAAATGAACTTAGCACTGGACATGAGGTGGTACCTAACATAAACATAAAGAAACATAATAAACATTATAAACGCCGGAGGCCAAAAAATAAAAATTCATTGGTTCTTTTTTTTAAAGGAAATGGCGGCAATGAAAAGCAGGCCCTAAAGTTCTTTAATTACTACGAGCGATTGGGTTGGTGTACTGCGGATGAAAAAAAAATCAAGGACTGGCAAGGGCTGGCCTTGAAATGGATGGCCGGGGAGGGTCGAAAAGGACGGGAAAATTACCTGCACATTGAGAACGAAAAAGATTATTCCAAGCCCCTATGAGAGCCTATTATCCACATATCATCAAGGAAGGCGGTCTGAATTACCAGATTGGGAAATTAGAGGGAAACACGGTGTTTTATGATTTTGACAGGATTTGGATGTATCTGGATGCAAAGGGCAAAAAATCCTTTGGGGACCATTTTAGGCTCTATAAAGGGGATCGGGAGTTGATCTACAAATTGGTGAATTACTTCGTAAGGGACCTGGAGGTCTGCAAGAAGTACGGATTGGATATCCATAAGGGGATTATGCTTACGGGACCGATTGGATGCGGAAAAACCAGTTTGATGAAGCTCATGCGCCATATTACGCCACACCTAAAGCCCTATGAGGTGATCCCCTGTAGGAACATTGCTTTTGGATACAACCATATAGGCTGCAGAACCATTGAGGGTTTTGGGGATTCAGGGTACTACTGCTTTGATGACCTTGGGATCGAACAGGATGGGAAACACTACGGAAAGGACTGTAATGTGATGGGGGAGATACTACTTTCCAGGTACGACCTGTTTATAGGGCAGCAGCTCAAGACCCATGTCACGACCAACCTGGATTCCGATGAGATCGAGGGGCGCTATGGAAACCGGGTACGGAGCCGAATGCGGGAAATGTTCAATATTGTCGCTTTTGATATTGGCAGTGGGGACAAAAGGAAGTAAAACCATATTATCGACTTCAACATTTGATCCATCTTTTTCTGGACAGGTCAAATGTCTTTTCCGAATTGTGAATACTGATGAATTCTTTGTGCTTCCTTTTGTTTCCAGCGGCTTTATCCCGGCTCTTACTGAATAAATCTATAACTATATTTTGAAGATGCAGGTAAAACTTATCCATTCTGTCCATTTCAAAATCGTCGTCAAAATTATAGCTGTCCGGATCTACATCCAAATCCATATCGCGTAAAAATACATTGGATAAAAATTGATACTGTAACCGTCCTCAGGTCGGTATTGTCCCTAAACCGATATAGTGAAAAGGATACAGATTGGAATTACCGCAAATTTTTGCGCTTGCTGGAAAACATGTTTTTCCTTAGCTGATGAATCAGCCGCTTTTTTTACGAAAAAATCCTGTTAGGAAACCTTTGGATTGAATTGTGGGATCATTATCAGTTTTCGGTTTGTATTTGCTGAATTTTTTAATCCAGCCTTCATCACCAAATATCTCACCCTGCAGTCCATCCGAAATTTCGGCAACATTTTCCCCATCCATCAGAACTTTCAGTCCATCACCCATATCGTTATTTGATTGAATAACAAAAAGCAAATCATGCATAGTGTGCGTCAGAATGTTGTCTACTAAGAGCAACAATGTTTTACGCTCATCTTCATTGAAATTTGAAAGCTTCCCTTGAAGGGACTTTGTTTCCTTGGCCCGCCATTTTCCTTCCAGTAAGCCGTAAAGATGATCTAGTTGCTTATCCCGCATATTCTTAACGATAAGTTGCCCGAACTTATCCAACGATTCTTTCATAAATAGCTTATTATCAGTTTTTTGATTTGTGTTTAAGAACCTATTCCAATGGATTAAATGTAATCTATTTTTACGTTTCTTTTTTAAATAATCGTGGAATTTCATTAAATGTGGCACTAAGTGTAAACGCCAATATACATTCTGTTTTTGAAGTGATTTTGGGATAGTCAATGGGATAGGTCCCATATCTTTGGGGTCTTAAACACGTGTTTTTATTTTCATTACTTAAAAAAACAAAATTCTAAAATAGTGGGGAACGGTAATTAATATTTTCCAGTAACATTTGAAATTAGGATTGTAAGGTTTGGTGAATTTTAATTCTTCCAAAGGATAATCTCGATGGCCGTTATGGAAACCGGATGTGGAGCCGAATGCGGGAAATGTTCAATATCGTCGCTTTTGGCAGGGGCAGTGGGGATAAAAGGGGGAAATAATAGATGGATCTCAGTCAAATATTTAAAAAATCAGTATCTTTGTAAGATATGAAAAAGCGAGTAAATATAGCTGAAAATTTTCCCAAGCATTTGTTTTGGGACATGGATCCTAGTAGGCTCTCTATTAAAGAGGATAAGACTATTATTATCCCCAGGGCTTTATTTGCTACCACAAAGGAAAGTTTTGAATCGGACATTTTAAAATTGGAACATTTTTACCCAAAAAAGGAAATACTTTCAGTTTTGAAAAATACAAAGGAACATATCAGCAATGAAGTTTGTAGATTGGTCGCCAAACGTTATCATTCAAAACCTTTTTTACGTTACTCCCTATGAATTCGGTAAGTCCGAGACTTTTTCAAACTATCAAGGAATTACAAAGTTTTAACAGCTTATCTTCTTTTGCATTGGCTGGGGGTACCAACCTTGCGTTGCGCTTTAATCACAGGGAATCCATAGATATTGATTTATTTTGTACGGATATAATGGGTTATAGCGGTTTTCGGTCCATCCGTGAAGAAGCTAGGGCTTTCTATGGGGACAAGGTCTTCAATTTTGTAGACCCGACAGATATTAATGATCAATTCACTTTTTTGAGGTTTTTTGTGCAAAACGATGCCATGATCATAAAGGTGGATATTATCCAAAACATGAAGGCGGTATATCAGTTTGAAGAGGTTAATGGAATACGGTTGTATGATATAAGGGACATAGGCCTTTTTAAACTTTTGAGTGCTTCAAGCCGACCGGCCAAAAAGGATATCTACGATCTTTATTACATCACCAATGATATTCCCTTAAACGATCTTTATGAAGAATTGCTGAACAAACATATTCGTTTCAATAAAGAAGAAGACCGTTCTATTTTTGATTTGGATAAAGAAGAGACAGCGATAGAAAATCCTTTGTTGTTGCTTCGATTTGACAAAAAGTATAGGGTGGCAAAAGACAAAATAATGCATACACATGATAATATAGTGACCATGGATAACGCAGCATCGTGGCAAGTTGCCAGTATCCAATGGAGGATGCGTGTAAGGAAGTTGTGTGCGCATTTAAAAATAGATTTTCCTTCTCCCTAATCATTTTTATATTTCTTCAAACTTTTATAGGTCGACTGCATAAAAAATCATTTGGGTTTTCCCGAATTTGCTTTTTTTAAGGATTTTTGATGTCTTCCCAATGCTACTTATCAACATACGGTTTTCAGTCCGTAATTTATTTTGGGGCCATTTAAAATTTTTTCAACCCAATCAAATACATCCTATATTTTATCCTCAAATTACTGAATATAAGTACTTTATATTGATGTATGATGTAGTTTTCCATTACAGACCAAACGTAGAATTTAAAAGTTTTGATGATGAGAAAATTACTATTGTTTTTAACGGTGTCCTTTGGGTTCTCCAAGGCACTATTTGCGCAAATTGGCGGGATTGAAGATTCCGTGAACGATATTTCCAATACCATCCGTGCCATTTTTCCGATCATACTGGGGGTCATTTTTTTGGTGGGCTTCCTTTTCAATGCGGGACACTTTTTCGGTGAGAATGCCGACCTTAAGCGGGGCATTACCCGGGTACTTGTCTTTGTGCTGATCGCAGGGGCAGTGGTGGGGATCTTTACGTACCTGATAGGCATTGTGGTGTAATGAAAAGTTTTGCGGTCTATCGGCACATCCGCCAAAGGGCGGTCATCATGGGGCTTTCCATTTCCATGTTTGCCGTCATGATGCTCAGTGTACTGGCCTCTTTATTGGTCATTATCTTTTCCTTTGGCCTAGGGGTGCTACTGGCTGCCCTTGCCTTTAACGGGACATTGTACGCTGCCTTACTGCGCAGTCATTTGTTCGTTTTTTCTATCCGGAGCCGGTTTCCCAAAACCATTAGTAACAAGAAACTGAATTTTTTGGCCTATGAACCTTAATGCACACCATCCCATCTTGGACATTCAGGAGAATGTGGTCTTTGCCTCCAATGGCAATGTCGCCTGTTGCTATAAGGTGGGATTGCCAGAGATCTATTCATTGTCGGAAACGGATTTTGAAGCCCTGCACGGGATGTGGTTCCAAGGGCTGAAATCGCTTCCCACCGGGACCGTTGTCCACAAACAGGATTGGTACCGGCAGGCGTCCTATGATACGGCATGCATGCCAAGTACCTTTTTTTTACAGAAGGCAACCAGGGATTATTTCCAAGGACGCTCCCATTTGGCGCACCAAAGCTATTTATTTTTTGTCCTGCCCTTATCCCACAATCCCGGACGTATGGTCAATCCCTTCCGAAAGCAAGAAAAGGCCATTTACCGAAAACTGGACCATCAGGTATCGGGGTTCAGGGAAGCGGTTCATGATTCGGTGGCCTTTATCAATAACAGTGGGCGTATCCGATTGGAAGCCTTGGACGGTACGGCCATCCTTCAGCTGGGGCAAAGTTATTTCAACGGCTTCCAGACCGAAGTGGATACCGATCTGGTATTGGATAGGAACGGCATCCGTGCGGGGGAGGGGTGGTTGGAACTTTTGGCCATAACCAATGAAAAGTGTTTTGGTGGAACGGTACAGACCAGTAAGGTCAACCCCCGTTTTACCTCTGACTCTTTTACCTTCCACCAGGGATTCGTGGACGGTCTCGGGCTGGACCTGTCGGCAGACCATATGGTGAACCATATTGTTTTTATGGATGACCGGCACCGCTGGCGAAAAATCCTTGATAAGCGGGTGGAGGAACTCAAAAAGAGCATACGTTTTGGTTCCCAAAATGCCGTAGTGCTCAAAAAGGTACAACAGGTGTTGGACAACCTCAATTCCGATGAGGGGTTACGTATGGTAAGGGGGCATTTCAATGTGTTGGTATGGGACCGGGATCCACAGTCCTTACAAATGGCCTGTTCCAAAATAAAGGCGGTCTGCAAGGAGTTGGACATCACCCCTTACATCCCCAAAGGGGAAAACCGCAAACATTATTACCTGAATTCATTTTTTGCACATGCCCCTAACCTTTCCGGGGAGGATTGCTATGTGACCGACCTTAAACATGCCCTTTGCCTATGGCCCAATGTCACCAATTACCATTCCGATGCGGAAGGTGTGCTTTTTAACGACCGACAGTTCAACATCCCCGTTAAAAAGGACGTATGGGATACCGATAAGAAAAGGATCAAGGCCAGGAATTTTGCCATTTTTGCCCCGACAGGGGAAGGGAAGTCCTTTTTGGCCAACAACATACTAAGGCAATACTTTGAGGAAGGGGTGCGCCTGGTCATCATAGACCTTGGCGGTTCCTATACGAAGTTTGCCACCCTTTATCCGCAGGATCACGTTGTGCTCCGGTATGAAGAAGGGAAAAACCTGGGCATCAACCCCTTCTATATCCAAGGGGAAGCAGACCTTACCCCAGAGCGTTTGGAAGACCTGATGGTCTTTTTAAGGGAACTGATGCACGGGGACGAGCCTCCATCCAAGAGAAAGGAAGTGGCCCTGAAAAAAGTTCTCCTCCATTATTATTCAAAGGTACGTTCCGGGCATTCCCTGACCTCCCTGTACAAATTTGTGGCGGAAAGGAAGGATCGGATCCTGGAAGTGCTGGGACTGTTGGAGGAAGATTTCAGTCCCTATGTTTTCCTTCACATCCTTTCTGAATATGTCGAGGGTGGGCTCTATGGCTTTTTGTTCAACAGTGGTGGGGACGGCAGTTTTAAAATTGAGGACAAGCGGCTGATCATCTTTGAACTGGACGAAGTCCGGGACAACAAGGAGGTACTGTCCGTAATGCTCAAGCTCATTAAGACCGCTGTCCAGCGCACCATTTGGAGCAACCGTTCGGAACGTGGGGTTATTTTATTCGATGAATTTGCCAAACAGCTCAAATTCAACAATGTACTGGAAAGTGTGGAATTCTATTACCAGGCCATCCGGAAACAGAACGGGGCGATCGGGATCATTTTACAATCGATCAACCAGCTTCCCGACAATGGCACCGCCGCCAGTATTTTGGAGAACACCCAGGTGATCTACAGCCTGCGAAACCAAAAGGGATATGACGATCTGGCAAAGCGCCTGAAACTTTCTGCGCATGATGTGAACCAGTTGCGCTCCCTACAGAACAGCTTCAGTGGAAAACAGAAATATACGGAGATCTTCCTAAAGATCGGGAAGGAAAGCAATGTTTTCCGATTGGAGGTCCCCCCGGAGGCCTATGCCGCCTACCTGACCGATGGGACAGAGAACGCCCTCATTATGCAGCTCCATAAAGAACTGGGCTGTATGGAAAAAGCCATCAAGGCCTTTGTGAAACAACATTTAAAACAGAAATGATGAGAACTATTTTTATGTACAGAAAAAACGGTTGTCTGTGGCTATTGTTGATGGCCATATCCTGTATGCCCACACAGGCTTTGTGCCAAGGCATGCCGGTCTATGACAATACCAACTTTATCAGCTTGGCCAAACAGCTGATCGAATCCGGTAAACAGACCTCGCAGATGGTACAGACGGTCAAGTTCCTAAAGCAACAGAAGGACAATCTGGAAAAGGTGAATTCCGTGATCCGACAGCTGAAGGCCCTACGGGAACTGACGGCCAATAACGAAAGGCTTTTCAATATGGTGCGAAACGATCTAAGGAGGGTGCTGGACTCCCCCTATATCAAGGCGGAAGAAGTGGATCGGATATCGGCCTCTTTTGATGCCATAATGGTCAACGCCGTGGAAAGTTTGGCGTATGTGGAACAGATCCTGTCCAGTGACCTTTTAAAAATGGGAGATTCCGACCGATTACGGTTGTTGCAGCAGCAGGAAGAGGACTCCCGGGAAATGGTGGCCGAGATCGAAGGGAAGGTCAGAAGGTACGAAGAGCTGATATCCTTCCGTAAAATGCAGGCAGTTATCAATACCAGGGCAGCAAGGAACTGAAGATGGCTGGGATAGTGTTGAATATCGGTTTGGAATATGTGGACAGTGTCTTTCAGGTGATCAAGGACAGTGACTTTTCCCAATACACGCTTACCGGGATGAAGTCCTTGGCGGTGTTGTTGTTCTTGGTCAACATCCTTAAAAAGTACAACGAGGGCATTGTGGACAGGGAGGGCTACACCTGGGGACTGTCCCCTGCAGAGCTCGCCAAGAATTTTGCAGTGGTGCTGTTGGTCATCTTTTCCACCCAGGTTCTAGGTTTTTTCGATGCGCTCCTGGTATCGATCGAGAGCGGTTACCGCGATACGGCTCCGGCACTCCTTCCCCTGCAGTTGCAGGAGGTTGACCTGGAACGGGAAGTGGGTGCCATGGAAGCCGCCAAAAAAGCATTGTCGCTTTTGTATGATGCCTTGGTGACCCCGCTCTATGGAATGAAACTATTGGCCTTTATCCTCGCTGTCTTTCTATGGCTCATGGACCTGTTCATCTATCCGTTGTTCCTGGCAGAGCGTTATTTCCTGTTGGGGATCATGCAGGCCTTCTTCCCGTTGGTGATCAGTCTGGCCGTGTTCGAAAAGTTTCGTGGGCTGGCCTATAATTACTTTAAACTATATGCCGGGGTCTATATGTTGGTGCCCGCGTTTTTTCTGGTCAATGTATTTGTCAACAACCTATACCGTGAAATCAGCGGTAATTTCTGGAACACCCTTTTCGGAACCGATTGGGGCTCGGAATTTTTTGCCCCCATGATCGAACTGGCAACGGTCGGTTTCATTGTCCTTGTAAAATTCAAGCTCTACAGACGGGCAACCTCCTTTGTCTTCAGGTTGTTCATGGGAAGTTAATATAAACGATATGCTTATGAAACTCAAAAGCCCTTATAAAAACATATACACAGTACTTCAGCTCAACCGATGGGTTGTCCTGGCCTCCATCATCGGAAGTGTGATCACCACGGTCGTATCCCTCTTGATGGTCATCAAACTCCATAAGGAAACCATCCGAAATGCCTTTGTGGTAAGTAGGGAAGGGGATGTGATCCCTTTGGAAATTGCCAATAACAGGGAAAACCTGAAAATAGAGGCCTTGGCCCACTTGGAAAAATTCCACCGCTATTTCTATGGGCTGGAGGCCGGGGGCTATAAAACCCAGATAGAAAAGGCCCTTTGGCTGGGGGACAGTTCGGTGGATGAAGTGTACCGCCAGAAAAAAATGGAAGGGTTCTACAACCGATTGGTGCAATATGCCCTGGTACAGCAGGTAAAGGAAGTGTCTTCCGAGGTACTTATTCAGGATGATGTGATCAGTTTTAAGTGCCGTGTACTCTTTGAAATAAGCAGGGGGACGGTCACCGATCGGTACGAGCTTCAGACCAGTGGGGAGTTGATGCAGGTCAAAAGGAACTTTCCCCACAACCCCCATGGTCTTTTGATCAAAGGGTTTTTTGAAAACAGTTTACAAAAGTTGGAACCTTAAATATATTGACATGGAACTTTTAAAAGATAAAAAGAAACTGGTCTTTATGGCCATGGTGTTATGTACCCTACTCTTTATAGGGGCATACGGACTGCTCTATTTTGGGGATTCCAAGGAGCCCCAATTGGGACCGGAGCGTTTGTTGGTGCCAAAAGTGGAAGGGGAGCCCGATTCATATGGTTCCCGTCTAGAGGCGGTGGAAGCCCTGGAGGAGGAACAGCAGACAGAAGCCCCCAGTCCCTATCAGAACAGGTATATCGATTCCTTGGGATATTACGATCCCCAGCTCATGGATAAAAAAAAGAAACGGATGATCGATAGCGTCTATGAACTGGGGGTAAAGCGGTATGAACGCTTACAAGAGGTACGGAGCTATGATACCGATGTGGTCAAAAACGAAACGATTGTGGCTCCGGTTGATACCATAAAGGTGGATGAAAAAAATAGCTTGGAAATAAACCTTGTTTCCGTGGAGGAATTGGGCTTGGCCCACGAACTTTTCTTTGCCTCGAACCCGATTGTTGGAAAAGAGGGAAGTGAAAATGGGATAGTACTGGAAGTTGATGGCACACAAACGGTAAAAGCAAAGGAGCGGTTACAAATGCGGTTGAAAAGGGATGTCCAGGTTCATGGTCAAAATTTTAAGAAGGATACCAGGGTCTATGGGACCGTCACCTTTCAACCGAACAGGGTGCTGTTAAAAATCGAGTACATCAATCACGATCCAATCGGCTTGGAAGCTTATGACTTTCAGGATGGCCTAAAAGGGATCTATATCAGGAACAGTTTCCGATCGGATGCGAAAAGGGAGGTGTTGGGGGATATGATCGAGGATGTCAATATTGCCGGGGTCCCACAGATCAACGGACTTAAGAGGATATTCCAACGGAGCAATAGAAATGTTAGGGTAACGGTACATGATGGTTACCGGCTTTTATTGAAATAACGAATTAAAAATTAAGACTATGAAAAATTGGGTTTTTGTAATTGTGGTATGTTGCATCTACGGGGTGCATGGACAAGAAAGGACGGATACCATTTATGTGAATGAGAAAAAAGTGGTGGGGGTGTTTTTTCCTTCAGGGATACGCCAGGCCATTGTTGGCGGGAATCATTTTAGTTTTACCTACAACAAGGAAAAGATGCAATATTTTGGATTGGTACAGGGCGTAATTGGGGACGATGGGAACCTACTATGTGTGACCGCAGCAGGAAAAGTATATTCCTTTATCCTTAGCTACCGGGACTCCCTGCCAAAGTTGAATTATTTTGTGGGGCCTATGGATCATATCGGCTTGGAGAAGCCAGTGTTAAAGGAGCAAACACCGAAGGTAACGGAACCTGATTCTTTAAGGTATGAAAGGTTCTGTAAGTATTTATTGGGAGAAAAGTCCAGGCCTATAAAAGTTACCCGTCAGAACGGACTCATTTTAAAAATGGAACAGCTTGTATACCACGGGGATGAAATGTATTTGGTCATGGAGTTCATCAATAATTCCGAAATTGATTTTGAAGTAGGTAGTATGGAGATGTTTAGGATTCGTGGGGATAAAAAACGTAAGGCTTCTTTTCAAGAACTTAAATTAAATACTATAGCCGAACACGGAGCCCCAAGTGTATTGAAGTCCAATGGGAAACAAAGATTTGTAATTGTTTTTTCTAAATACGTTAGTGGAAAAGGTAGCGATTATAAAATTTTTTTTAGTGAAGAGAATGGACATAGAATCCTTCGAATGTCTGTTAGTGAAAGTTTATTAATTAGAAAGGATAAATTCAAGACAAAATAGCAATTTTTACCATCCAGACAATAAATTTTTTTAAACACTATAGTAAAAATATTCATTGTAAAAACCTTATAGAAAGCACTTTTAAGCTTTATTTTAAATTTTTGTTAATAATTTTAACAGAATTGTTTTTAATTTTAAGAAAATATTCTAACTTTGAAGGCTTTACATCTATAAATAAGAAAAAATTTAACCTAACCATGCTATTTAATGAATTTATATTCTTCGCCCAAGAGTCTTTTACTACTCGTAATGTCTCTTCAATTTTTTTCATTACTTGCTCAAAAGCAGTTTAATGAAATATTATCTCCAGATACGATTGATACTGGTCTTTATTATCAAGCGGGTCCAGGAGGTAACAATACCGTCGATTGGACTTATCCTTATGGTTCTAAAATAACTATGAATGCCGGTGCGTATAGAAATTTCGAACTACTCACTACACATTATCCTTTAGGTGATTTATTGCTTCGGCAATATTCGCCCGGTGACAGCCAATGGTCAGGTTGGCGGCAAATTTTGGTTACCGATGAAAATAAAAATTTAGGTCTTGGAATTGCCGATCCCCAATCTAAGCTGGATGTTTATAAAGAAATTCGAATTAGTAGTTTGACTGAAAGAGAAAGTACTTTTTTTCGGATAAATAGAGGTAGTTCTGGTAGGGATACAGGGGCAATTTCTTTTGGACAGGATAATAATTATGTATGGTACACCGGATTGCTATATCGGGGAGGCGCGCCAAATTCTGATTTCTTTATAAGCCAGTTCCATCAAATACGGGACGGTAACGGTAACTTTGTGCATACTCCAGAATTCACAATCCTCCAGAATGGAAACATAGGTATTGGGACTATTAATCCAGATGCAAGGCTAGCGGTTAAGGGTAATATCCACGCTCAGGAGGTTAAACTTGATCTTGTTGGTGCGGTTGCTCCAGATTATGTTTTTAAGGATGATTATAAACTGAAGAGTATTGAGGAGGTAGAGCAGTTTATCAATAGGGAAGGGCATTTGCCAAATGTACCTTCTGCGGAAGACTTGGAAAAAGATGGTTTGGATCTTAAACAAATGAACTTAAGGCTATTGGAGAAAATAGAGGAACTTACCCTTTACGTAATTCAATTGAAAAATGAAAATAAAACCCAACAGATTGCCATCGAACGACTTATAAACGCCTATGAAAAATAAATTACTAATATTCTTTTTTCTGTTAATTCCTTTTATTCATTGTCTTTCTCAAACTATTGATGCTTCTTACTTGAATCCCATTTTAGGTAGTAGTGAATATAAATTTTTAAGATTCGGAAACGATGCTGAGTACACTTCTGGTTTTATGTGGAACAAAACAAATCTTAATTATGGAGACGGAGATGATTTTTCAATTTTCACTTACAATAATAGGGACATAACATTTAGGACAGGAACAGGAAATTTAATTGTTTTTCCAACCGAGGGTGGCAATATGGGAGTTGGCACCAAAAACCCTCTCGGAAAGCTCCATTTAAAAGGGAACTTATATTTAGATGGCAACGAATCAGTTAATGGATGGGGAAAAACTAGAGTTCATTGGAAAGGACATTCATTGATTTTTGGCACCCTACCAGGGCGCTATGCCCATAATCTTATTGAATTAAAACCCGGTGGTTCAACTAGTGGAGAATTATATTCTTCGATGGAGTTCTACCAAGCTATTGGGGAAAACAATCATGAAAAAAGAATTCGTATAACTTCACATAGCAGCTATCCTACGTTTTTCAATGCAGGAAACGTAGGAATAGGTACTGAAGACCCCGGTTCTTGGAAACTTGCGGTAAATGGAAAAATACGGGCAAAAGAAATAAAAGTGGAAACAGTTGGTTGGAGTGATTTTGTTTTTGAGAAAGATTACAATCTCCCAACCTTGGAAGAGGTAGATCAACATATTAAGCAAAAGGGTCATTTAAAAGATATTCCATCGGCTAAGGAGGTTGCCGAAAATGGAATCTTTTTAGGAAAAATGGATGCGAAACTCTTACAAAAAATAGAGGAACTCACTTTGTATACCATAGAGCAGCAAAAGTTAATAGAAAGGCAGGAAGCAATGCTTATCGAAATGAAAGAGGAAATTGAGAACCTTAAGAAGAGAAAGCGATGAAAAAGATGTTTGTTGTTTTAAACGTTTTAATAGGTTTTTATGGGCACCCTCAAAGTAATGCTTTTCCACCTTCCGGAAATGTTGGGATTGGGATTTTAAACCCGTCAGCGGATTTGGAAATATATAATTTTGATGGAGAGTCCAATCTTAAAGTGTATACAAATCAATTTAATGGAATCGCAAAACTTGAGCTGGCCGGGGGCGTTGATTCTGCTGGGGGAAATTATTCAGGATGGAGCATATATCATTCAAATAATCATACTAGGAAGGATCTTTATTTTAGATATAGGCTCGAAGGAAGTCCAGAAATTGTATTTACAAACGATGGGCATTTAGGTGTAGGATCATCAAATCCGCAAGCAATGTTGGAAGTATTTGACTATTCTGAATTAGCGGACTTTAAAATCTATACAAATCAGCATGATGGAATAGCTAAACTTGAAATAGCCGGTGGAGTGGATGAATTTGGAGGCAAATATTCGGGATGGAGCATATTTCACTCCTATAATAAGACGGGCAAAGATTTACATTTCAGACATGGATTAAACGGTGATCCCAGTATTATTTTTACCGATGATGGTAACATGGGTATTGGCATAATTAGTCCAGGATCATGGAAACTTGCTGTAAATGGAAAAATAAGGGCCAAAGAAATAAAAGTGGAGACAAGTGGATGGAGCGATTTTGTTTTTGACGAAGGGTACAATCTTCCGAAACTGGATGAAGTAGAAAAACATATTCAAGAAAAAGGGCATTTAAAGGATATTCCATCAGCGGAGGAAGTTTCCGAAAATGGAATATTCTTGGGGGAAATGAATGCCAAGCTTCTTCAGAAAATAGAAGAGTTGACTTTGTACGTCATTGAGCAAAATAAAAGAATTGAAAAATTGGAATCCAAACTGGAAAACTGCAATCAACCATGAGAGTTAAAATCAACACAATAATAATATTTGGCTTTCTTCTTTTTGGAAAGGCCTCTATGTCTTTTGGACAGCAAACCAATTATGATGTTTATGCAGGCGATGGGAACGGTTTCCGCTTTTGGAACGGTAGCAACAGCTATAAAATTCATATGGGTAATACTGGCGAGTATCGTTATGGACCGGTCACGGATTATAGCATCAAGACAAATATGCACAATACTCCCGGGAGGGGCTGGACGTGGGGAGTCGATGGTGTAAAACCTATTGCCGGGTTGAGCAATACGGGGAATTTTCAGGTAGATGGAAATTTAACAGCTTTAAAAAGGTTGGGTATCGGGGTCACCGATCCTTCAACCTATATAGATGTTATAAATACAGAACCAAGCGAAAGCTTTTTAAGGTTTCGTGTAAACGATGCCTTGGACGATTATTTTATGATAGCCAATACCACAGTTGAAGATGGGCAATTTATTCCGCTACTTAAGGGGAGGCATGTTACTGATAACAGGGCGGCAATAACTTTTATGGGTGAGATTGGCCCAGGCAACGATACAGGTAATGCACCAATAGTATCCTTTAATGCCAGGAAGATTGATGCAAAGGTGGTTAACAGACCTTTGTTTGCTTGGGCGAATTATTCCACGCACTTAATGACGCTGGATGCTCAGGGTAGATTGGGAATAGGCACCA
Organism: Galbibacter sp. BG1; assembly: GCF_013391805.1. GTDB lineage: Bacteria > Bacteroidota > Bacteroidia > Flavobacteriales > Flavobacteriaceae > Galbibacter. The sequence continues at coordinate 2,456,951 of NZ_CP058364.1, forward strand.
CCAGCACACCAAAAAGCACTTTAGAGGTCAGGGGTGTGATTACATCATCTTCGAACACAACATCCAATTACGTTACCAGTTTTTTTACAAGTGGTGATGGCAACGCTTACATGAACTTTGTAGGGGGTGATGAAGGTAGCAGGATAGGCTTCCAGATTGATGGTGGGAGCGTAATGAGTATTTACAACAACAGAAGTGTAGGGATAAATACTTCCAGTACTGGTAGCCATAAACTGGCAGTTGGCGGATCCATTGGAGCAAGAGAAGTGAAAGTAGAAGTGGGGACTTGGAGCGATTTTGTGTTTAAAGATGATTATAATCTTCCAACCCTAGATGAAGTTGAAACACACATCAAGGAAAAAGGACATTTACAGGATATCCCATCGGCGGAAGAGGTTGAAAAAGAAGGCATCAATTTAGGTGAGATGAATGCAAAGCTATTGCAAAAGATTGAAGAGTTGACTCTTTACCTAATAGAAGAGCACAAAACCAACTTAAAGTTGTTACAAAGAGTTGAGTTCTTGGAAAGGCAGGCTGGGAAAGAAAGCAAAGCAGAGTAGTAATGTTTTAAAATCCATTAGGAGATGAAAAATATAGTTTTAATTATAGTTATAATTTTTTTTGGCAGCATAAGTCAACTATGGTCGCAGAATATCCCTCGATATAGGGAAAATGCTTACGATGGTACTTTTATACATGGAGTAAATAATAATGGTGAACCGGCTCAAGCGGGTGACCCGTCATTTAGAGAAATGCCCTTAGGTATATCAGAAGGTGTTTATACCTGGTGGAACTATAGTACATCGGTAGGTCAACCATCTGGTAGTTATGGAGCCTCAATTGGATTTGGAAAAGGAGGGTTGGGATCTGCAGAAATTTGGGCTGGATGGACAAATGGGAGATTATTTACTAGATTTTTAAGGGATTGCTGTCAAGGATGGTCGGAGTGGAATGAGATCTGGACTGCTGCAACCGATGGCGCAGGTTCTGGTTTGGACGCAGATACGGTAGACGGACTCCAACCTTTGCTTATCCAAAGTACAGGTAACGTTGGGTTAGGGGTTTCTGATCCTGGTAATTGGAAACTCGCTGTAAACGGAAACATTAGGACTAAAGAAATTAAAGTAGAAACTCAAGGCTGGAGCGACTTTGTTTTTAAAGAAAATTATAAACTCCCTACGTTGGAAGAAGTAGAAAAACATATTAAGGAAGAAGGACATTTACAGGATATTCCGTCAGCTGAAGAAGTAGAGGAAGATGGAATCTTTTTAGGTGAAATGGATGCAAAGCTGCTTCAGAAAATTGAAGAGTTGATGTTATATACCATCGATCAACAAAAAATGATTAAAAAGCTTGATGAATTAAACAAATCTCAATCGCAAAAAATACTAGAATTAAAAGAAGAATTATATCAGCTTAAAGAAAGATTATGAGAATTATACTTTTATCCCTGTTGATATTGCCTATAGTTGGACTTTCGCAGTCCAATAAGTTTCCAGATTCTGGAAATGTAGGAATTGGAACGCTGTCACCAACACAAAAGCTGCATGTATATAATGGCCCCTCAGGGGGATTGGGGCACTATTTTGCAGAATTAATTATAGAAGATGATGATCACGGAATGATTACCATCCTAACTCCTAATATCAACAGTGGCTATTACGGCTTCTCGGATCAGGACGATGATTTTGTTGGGGGAATGCAATACAATCATTCTAAGGACGAGATGCTTTTTAGGGTGAATAACAGAAGTGTAGGAGATATGATGATAAATTCCGTTGGGAATGTTGGTATAGGTACGGGAAGCCCGGAGTACAAGCTCCACGTTACCAATGGTATAAAAATAAAAAAAACAACAATTGGTGCAACTTTAGGAAGTGGAGAAAACGGTTGGCTTAGGGATGATTGGTTAACTGGTAATTATGGGCCGCCCAAATGGGACCAAAGTATTCAAAAATGGGTAAGGCCAGGTGGCTCCTACAATGATATTGGAGGAATTGTTTGGCAGGATGAAGGAACTTATTTTGTTCGTGGAGCTAGAGGGGAAAATCTAGAATATTCAAATACTGAATTCTTAAATACATCCTTTTTGTTTGCCGATATTTTCACTGGCAATGTTGGGTTGGGGACAAATACCCCCGGATCTTGGAAACTTGCGGTTAACGGAAACATTAGGGCAAAGGAAATTAAAGTGGAAACTCAAGGCTGGAGCGATTTTGTTTTTGAAAAGGATTATACCCTCCCAACGCTGGAAGAAGTGGAAAAACACATTAAGGAAGAAGGACATTTGCAGGATATTCCATCAGCTGAAGAAGTGAAGATGGATGGTTTCTTTTTAGGTGAAATGGACGCTAAGCTTCTGCAGAAAATTGAAGAGTTGATGTTATATACTATCAAACAACAAAAAGAAATAGAGGCACTGAAGGCAGAGATAACAAAATTAAAAAGTAAACGATGACAAATAAAGGATTTTTGAAGTTTATTATACTATTAATGCCATCAATTTGTTTTTTGCAAACAAATACATTTCCTCCTTCCGGAAATGTAGGGATTGGAACAACAAATCCAAGATCTACCTTGGACGTCAATGGAACATTGACATGGGGATCAGGAGCAACACTATCCACAACTCAAGGGGCATCTATAGAGTTACGAGGGGACGGTTTACCATTTTTAGATTTTTCTAATGATCTTATCTCAGATTATGATGTGCGATTTTTACTTAGGAATAATGACGCACTGGAAATATTGGGTGGAAAAATAGGCATAGGAACGGGGTCGCCACAAGAATTACTTCATGTGGCAGGTAACATTGTAGCGAATAAGGTCAAAATAAATGATCCAGATCAAGTAGTGGACTGGAACACCATTTGGCAAAGTGGATTCTATGAAGGCTTTGAGTCTGCTAATTCTCCTGAGCCTTATGGTTGGTTTTGGGGTATCAACATGAATCACGGCTCAAACTACTCTGAATATCGATATTCAGGTCAAATTGTCGTTAAAAACGATTTTCAAAAACCCGTAATGTACTTTCGGAGCACCAACCGAGATGGTGAAGGGGTTTGGACAAAAGTGTTACATAATACCGGTAACCAAGCTATCAATGGCAAGTTGGAAGCCAAAGAAATCAAAGTGACCAACACGCCCACCGCTGATTTCGTTTTTGAAGAAAAATACCAAATACCTTCACTGGAAACGGTTGAAAATTTTATAAAAGCAAACAAGCACCTTCCCGAAATAGCTTCAGCCGAGGTGATGAAAGAAAATGGATTGAACATTGGCGAATTCCAAATACAATTACTGCAAAAAATCGAGGAGCTTACGCTCTACGCTATCGAACAAGAGAAAAAAATAAAGAAGTATGAAGCTCTCGAGAAAAGAGTGGTTCAATTGGAACAATTAATTAAAAGGTAACAAATAAATATGGACATAATAAATCACTTAAAAAATTTTAAAGTAATAATTACAGTATTACTATTTATATCCAATTGCTATTCTCAAAGTTTTCCACAGGTTATACCGCCATCACCGGAGTCAAAGGAGTTTGTTAAATATGAAAGCTTTGAAGTTTCAAAATATAATGGCCTAGCCTCTATCTCTATCCCCTTATATTCTATTAACTTTGATGGAATAGAACTTCCAATTACATTACAGTATCATGCTTCAGGAATAAAAATAGGACAGACTAATGGAGATGTTGGGGTAGGATGGTTGTTTAGTCCTGGATATAGAATTTCTAGAACTGTAAATGGGTATCCAGATGATGAAACCACAAAGCCAACAGATTACCTGAATAAACTTCATAGTTTTGAATACCCCGGTCCAGAAAAGGATAAATATCTTTCGAGATTTTTGCCAACAAATTATCTTACTCAGCCTTTTAGGGGTGGACAATCTAAACTAGATGGGGAGTACGATATTTTTAATTTTAATCTTATAAATGAAGCAGGCTCTTTTATTATATCTGATAGGATCAATAATTCTATTACAACTTTGAATCAATCAAATATAAAATTTAATTACTTTGGATCTCAGGAAATAACAGGTTTTAATGCTACGGATGAAATAGGAACTAATTACTTCTTCGGAAATTTTTACTCAATGGATTACGAAAATATTTTTGAATTATCAACTTCCTGGGGAAATACTAAAACAGCTTGGGCATTGACTGACATTATATCAAAAAATGGTGATCGACTGCATTTTGATTATGATGTTCATTCAACAGGAGGATGGCAGTACTATAATAGAAACTTCAGTTTTACTGAAGGCATACCTGATAAAATAGAAAGTCATTATCAATTAACAGAAGGTGAAAGTAGGGATTATGTGACATTTTTTCTGAAGGAGATTTTAGGTGATAATGTTTCTATAAAAATTGAAAGGAATAACACAAATCAGATTGAATATCTAAAAATCTATGGTCCAGAAAACGAAATTATAAAAGAGTTTAGATTCTATTATACTCATGGCGCTCATGTTTTTCTAGATTCATTAGTATCTTTTGATAAAGATGGGTTGCCTATAAAAAGGTATAATTTTGAATACTACCATAAGGAAACCCCTAAAACAAACTTAAGCCACGACCAATGGGGGTATTATATGGATAGTGGATTTTTTGGTCAAGCCTACAACCATTTGTTCCACGATAAATTTATGGATGACCTTATTTTTATGAACAATTATTCAGAACAACCCTTAAGTATAATATTGGATCAAGGTGCGCGACGTGATGATTTGACCAGTTCTTCCATACCGTCTCATTATTCTCTAAAAAAAATTATGTACCCTACTGGGGGTAGTTCTGAGTATATTTATGAACATAATAGTTTTAAAGAGGGTGGTGATGTAATTAAAGGTGGTGGCATCCGGATTAAAAAAATTATAAAGAGAGATGGGGGAAATGGTAAATTAGTTAGAGAATTTAAATATGGTCGGGATGAGAATGGTTACGGTTATAAAACTGTTCCAATAAATCATAAACTATTTACAAACGAAGGGGTGAATTTTCTTTATGATTATGATAGACCATTACCCCAAAGACATATTACATATAGTACGATGCTTCAAGGAGATTTAGATATTGGAGGATGGTTGTCTAGCAATGTTGTATACCCCGAAGTAACCGAGTATTATGGCGAACTAAATAGCTCTCAATCAAATTGTGATTGTGCAGGTAAAATTATTTATGAGTATGATTTGAATTACACATATTCAGGAACAAATTTAAAAAACTTAGGAGAATTTTATTCCCCAGATGATGGTTGGGAAGTTCACTATAGTTATTTTCCTTACTCTCCATTTTATATTACTAGATATTTTCCATCTAATAAACCACTTTTAAAAACAAGATTATTTTACAAGTTAAAAGATAGTTCAAATTATAATTTAGTTGAAAAAGATTCATTTAATTATTCAATAGGCTATTCAACTTTTAAGGGGTTGAAAGTAAGGCCTTTTGCCACAACAAATGATTATCGTGAATATGAACTAAGATACTATAAAACTATTTCCTCATTTTTTAGATATGATGAATATTCTATTTTATCAGGCAAGGTTTTGAAGAATCAAGCTATAAACATAAAGTATTATGATGATCATTCAGTATCGGCTATTACAGACTATGGGTATAACAGTTTGAATTTGCTAAATAAAGAAGAACTAACAAACAGCCTAAATGAGAAGGTAGCTTCAAAAACTTATTATCCAAATGATATAAAAAGTACATCTTCATTAGCCGGGGGTAATTTGACATCAACCGAATATGCTGCGATCGATAAATTAAAAGCAGTTAGAGCTAACGGTTCTGATGGTCTTCACCAAACAGCACTTCCCGTCCAAACTGAGACCTATGTGAATGGTGCCCGTATGTCGATTCAACGTACGACCTATAAAGATTGGGGTAACAACTTAGTGCTTCCAGAGAAAGTGTTAATTTCAAAAGGGAACGAGGCTTTGGAGGCTCGGTTAGAGTATATACGATATGATAGTTATGGAAATCCCACAGAGGTAAAACAGATCAATGGAACAACGATCACCTACCTTTGGGGTTATGGAGGCAAATACCCGATAGCGAAGGTCGAGAACGCGACCTATGTGGAGATTGCCGCTGCCCTCGGGGTTTCGGTAGCGGCCTTGGAGGCTTTCAACGAGGGCAACCTATCGCAACTGGACAATTTGCGGGAACTGCTCCCCAAGGCGCAGGTAACCACCTACACCTATGAGCCCTTGGTGGGTATGAGGACCATGACGGACCCCAGGGGCAAGACCACCCATTACGAATACGACGATTTCAATAGGCTGAAAACGACCAAGGACGACAACCTTGACCTTCTTTCCGACTTCAGATACCACTACAAAGACCAATAACATGAAAAAGCTTTACCCTACCCTAATAGTTTCCTTTATTCTTTTGATTTTCAGTTTCCGTGGACAAACCCAGAACTGTTACACGGTACAGCTGAGCACCCATGAGTTGACCCTTGGCTATTCACCCGGTCAATCGTCCTATGTGTACGTGAACTTTCCCGGGGGTGGCTGTTTTTCCCCAACGGTAACGGTGCTTAACAAGCCAAGTTGGTTGACCATCGATGTGTTCGGTACTTCGATACGTGTTGTGAGCCAGTCCTTATCGAGCGGTTACCGTGAGATCTCGATGCCCGTCCAGGTGAACGGGAATACGGTGAGCGGTTTTACGGTAAAGCAGGGGAACAAGCCTCCTCCTCCTCCGTGTTCGATCTCCAGCAGCCCTATCGATATCGCTGTTCCCAGTGTAGGGGAGACGAAGACCTACCCGATCACCTTGGCCAATTGTAACAACAATATTGGTTATTTGAACTTTAGGACCACGGAAGACCAGCCGCTGCCCAGTTGGATAACGGCAACCAAGGCCTCCGGTAACGCCTGGAGGGTGACCACGACACAGAACACGACAAGCAGCACGCGCAGCGTGATCATTTTGGTCACGAGCGTAGTGGACGGTGACAATATCCAGACCAGCGGCCGCTTTGTACAGCCGAGCTGCCGTCCCAACCAGCCCTCGAGCCCATGGGTGGATACGAACAACTGCGGTACCACAGTACTGGAGCGTGGCAACCCGCCCCCCAATACCACCTGGTACTGGCAGTCCATCAACAACGGGACCAGCAAGGGCAGTTCGGCAAAGAACATAACGGTTGGTTCCGGTACAAAATATTACCTGCGTGCGCACAACGACCTTACGGGCTGTTGGAGCGAGTCGCTTTCCTTTGTCGACTATTCGGTGCACAAGGTCCCCTCGCCGCCTATCGTGAGCGACGGTTTCCGTTGCGGTGGTGCGGGCCCCGTAACGCTCGGCGCCACCCCTGGGGCCAATGGCAACAGGGTACGCTGGTACAGCAGTGCCACCGGTGGGTCTCCCCTTTACACGGGGACAGGAAGCTATACCACCCCCAGCATCCCCAGTACCAGGACGTACTATGCGGAGAGCTACAATGAGGGTACGGGGTGCAAGTCGCCATCAAGGGAAGCGGTCAAGGCCACGGTCTATCCGGTGTTGGAAGCTGGGGTGCTGAACGGCAAGGGCCCGCTGTGCTACAACGGGAACCCGGGCACCCTTACGGGCAGCGCCCCGACCGGGGGCAACGGGAGCTACAGTTACCAATGGCAGGAATCTACCAATGGCTCGAATTGGAGCAATATCCCCGGGGCCACGGGGAGCACCTATGCCCCAGGGGACCTGACCTCGACCATGCACTACCGCCAGCGGGTGATCTCCTGCGGGCAGACGGACTATACCGATGGCATAGAGGTAAGGGTCTACGGCAACCTTGACGGTGGAGGAATAGCAGGAGACGTTACGGTGTGTTCGGGCGAGAGCGTAGCGTTGTCCAGTTCCACCCCGGCATCGGGCGGTACCGGGACTTACGTTTACCAATGGCAAGTGTCCACCAGCAGTTCCACCAGTGGCTTCAGCAATGTCCCCGGTGCCACCTCTGTTTCGTACGCTCCCGGCCCAGTTACCAGTACGCGCTGGTACAAGCGCCGGGCGACCTCCTGCGGACAGACGGATTACAGCAATAAGGTAAAGGTAACGGTGACCCCGAAGCCCATCTGGTACCTCGACAAGGACGGTGACGGGTATGCGGCATCCACCACTGAGCAGTGCTCCAGCCCTGGAGCGGGGTACAGTACCACGGTAAAACCTGTTGGGGACTGTAACGACAACGACGGTTCGGTACATGCACTTTCCACCTGGTACGCCGACACCGATGGCGATGGCTATGGGGACAGCGGGGCGACACAATTGGCTTGCAACGAGCCCACGGGGCACGTGAGCAACGACGACGATTACGACGACAGTACGGAACTGATAACCAACATCACCCCGAAGAACTTTTACAGGGACGGCGATGGGGATGGCTTTGGCGACCCCAACGACAGTGTCTACCGCAGTATAAGGCCCACGGGCTATGTAGAGGACAACACCGATGCCTGTCCTGGTATTGCCGGAGACAACAACGGTTGCCCTTACCAGGCGGCCACCTTCAGCAACGAGAACTATGTATATACGCGCAGTTACCAGAGCAAGATGCAGGACAGCAACGGTATCACGTCCAACAGCGACGTTATCGAGAGCATCACCTATTACGATGGCCTCGGCCGTCCGATGCAACAGGTGGGGATCAAGGCCTCGCCCTATATAGAAGGGACCGGGATAAGGGATATAGTCACCCACATCGGTTACGACGGTTTTGGGCGCCAGGACAAGGACTGGCTCCCTTACATGGACACGGGGACGGTGGGCACCTACCGCTCCAACGACCCCGAGGGCGCCACAAAGGCCTACTACCGGACACATTACCCTGGGGATGTCACCTTAAACCAAGAAAACCCCTATTCACAGAAACAGTTCGAGCCCTCACCGCTGAACCGTGTGCTAAAGCAGGCGGCCCCCGGTGCTGCCTGGGAGCTTGGCAGCGGTCACGAGATCGGGTTCGGTTACGACACCAACATGAACGGGGAGGTCCGGCTTTTCGGTGTGGACTTTACCGGTGGAGATACCGAAAGGCCTGTACTGGTAGAGGGCGGCACCATGCACTATGGTGGCGGTGAGCTCTATAAGAGCACCACCTACGACGAGAACCACCCTGGGACTACAACGAAAAACCATACGACAGAAGAATTCACCGACAAGCAGGGGCGTGTGGTGCTCAAGCGCACCTACGGGCCCTCGGACGTGAACATGGACGGTACGGTGGCTGCCAACGAACAGGAGGCCATGCACGATACCTATTACGTGTACGACGACTACGGCAACCTAACCTATGTACTGCCGCCGAAGATGAATGCTACCACGGCAAACATTTCCACGATCAGTTCGAGCTTGGCGTCCCTTGGCTACCAGTACAAATATGACGGCAGGAACCGATTGGTGGAAAAGCAGATCCCGGGCAAGGGGAAGGAATCGATCGTCTACAACAAGCTGGACCAGCCGATCATGACCCAGGATGCCGTGCAGGGGGAGAACAATGAATGGCTGTTCACCCTTTATGATGCCTTCGGGCGTGTGGCCTACACGGGAAGGGACCTGAACAATACCCTTGGCAGGGAGGAACTGCAGTCGTTGGCGGATGCGCACACGGTGCAGTTCGTTACCCAAACGGCCTCGGCCACCACTTATGCGGGCACCCCGGTACATTATACCAAGGATGCGTTCCCGGACAGTTTTGACCAGGTGCTGACGATCAACTATTATGGCAGTTATGTGGATACCGATGGCATCACCTTGCCGGGGGACATTTACGGGGAGCCGACCGAAACGGGGATAGGCCTTAAAGGGCTTCCCACGGTAAGCAAGGTACGGGTACTGGGGGAGGACACCTGGATCACCACGGTCACCGGTTACGACGACAAGGGCAGGGCCATCTACACCGAGGAGAGGAACAATTACCTGGGCACGACGACGATAGTGGAGAGCGAGCTTGACTTTGTGGGGAAGGTGCAGCAGAGAAGGACCATGCACAGGAAGGGCAGCGGGACATGGGTGGTCACCGTGGACAGCTTTGCCTACGACCACATGGGAAGGTTAGAGGACCACTTCCAGTGCATCGGGGAGGGCAGTGGCTTTGACGGCTGCTCAGACAATGCCGATGGGGAGAGCTTTACCCTTAGTGAGGCGCCCGTTGAAAGCTGGGGGAAAACCGCCATCGAACATATCACCCTTACCGACGGGTTCCATTTTGTGGCCACCAGCGGAAGGACATTCCATGGCTCGATCGCACAACAGGGGGAACTGATCGCCCACAACGATTATGACCATCTCGGACAGCTTAAAGAAAAGCTGGTGGGGAATACCAAGAGCGAGCCGCTACAGACGGTAAAATACGAATATAACATCAGGGGCTGGTTAAAAAAGATCAACGACCCATCGAACCTTGGGAACAGCCTGTTCGGGTTCGGGATCAGGTACAATGACCCAATAGGGGGGACGGCCCTTTACAACGGGAACATCAGCCAGACGCAGTGGGGCACCAAAAGCACGAACTCGACGGGCAACCCGGTGAGCAGCCGGTATACCTATAGCTACGATGCCCTGAACAGGATCACCGCGGCAATGGACAATACACCAAATCAAAACTACAGTGTAAGCGGTATAGCCTACGACCAGAACGGGAACATTACCAAACTGCACCGTAAAGGGCACATCAATGAAGCGGCAACGGCCTTCGGAAGCATGGACAACCTTACCTATGCTTACGACAGTGGTAATAGGCTTAGTAGCGTTACCGATGCGGTAAATACCCCCGCTTTGATGAAAGGGGAGTTCAAGGATGGGAACAAGTCAGGTCATGATTACGATTATGATGAAAATGGGAACATGACCGAGGACAGGAACAAAGGCATCACGGGGATAGCCTACAACCATCTGAATTTACCGGACAAAGTGAGCTTTGGTTCGGGCGAAATTACCTATATTTACGATGCCACGGGGATGAAACTGCGAAAGGAGGTCTCTGAGTCAGGTTCTGTGACATCGACAACGGATTATTCCGGCAGCTATATCTATGAGAACAGCGAACTACAGTTCTTCAGCCATACCGAGGGGTATGTGGATGCCGAAGGAACAGGGTACAGATATGTATACCAGTACAAGGACCACTTGGGGAACGTAAGGCTGTCCTACCAGGATGCGGACGGCAATGGGAGTATTGCCACCAATGAGATCGTGGAGGAGAGCAATTATTACCCCTTCGGACTTGAACATAAAGGATACAATAATGTTGTGAATGGCGTTGAAAACAACTATTTCAACTTTAACGGCAAAGAACTTGATGAAAGTCTTGGTTTAAATGTTATAGAAATGGACTTTCGACAATACGACCCAGCTTTGGGAAGATTTAATGTTGTTGATGCTATGGCTGAAGAAAGAAATTGGTTGAGTCCTTATAATTTTGTTCAGAATAATCCAATAATGAGAGTCGACCCTACAGGTTTGTTAGATGACTACGGTTTAGACCAAGATGGAAATATCGAGTTAATTAAAGAAACAGACGATAAAACCGACACTCTTTATTCAGTAACAAGAGGAGAAGATGGAGAGTTGGTAAAAGATGATAATGGAGAAGTTGTTAGAAATGACACTAATGGAGATGGTGAAGTTGCAGATGGTGATTCTGTAACTGTCAACAAAGGTATACTGAATAAGAAAAAGACAAATACAGTAGAAGCCAGTAACGGTAAAGAGTATACTTTTGACCAATTTAACATTACTGGAGATAGTCAGGCACAAAGTTTGTTTGAGTTTGTTGGAGCTAATTCAAATGTAGAATGGTCTTTAACAGGTGTAGGTAGTAAAAATGGTGCTCAAGGCAGCAATATATTAACTACTTCTCATATTGAAAATTCAGAGATAGGCGGCGGTTATTTATTTGCATACGGATATTCAATTAGGTTTAGTAATCATAGTCATCCTTACAGTAATAATGCTTCAAGAGCTGACAGAAATTTTGCAAAAACTGTTAATGCGAAATTCCCTAATGCAAGAACAAGAATATTACACAAGGGAAGCTATACTTTGTATGATGAAAAAGGTTCTATAAAACCAATACAAATTAAGCCTGCACCTATAGCACCGCTTAAACCATTTAAGAATTAAATTATGAATAACACTAAAAACATATTAATAATTTTATTATCACTAAACTGTTTATTAGGTTATAGCCAACATAAGAACAAAGAAGCAAATTTAGTACAGCTAAATATTGAAAATAATGAATTGGATAATACATTAGACTCGATAATTAGTCAAGAAAAAAAATGTAGCTATTATAGTTGTGATTTAATATTTGGAATTACTTTAAATAAAAGTAATCAAGATACTTATTTAGTTGTAGATTCTTTGTTGGATGAGAATATTGCTCTTGGCTTAAATCCTTATGGTTACTTTTATTATAAGAAACATCTGTTTCTTGTAGATGGCGATATAGCAAGTCAGCTTTTGAGTAAGACAGAAAAGATAAAAAAGTTCAAATATTTAGAATACGACCCAACTTATAAGCCAAAAAATGGCGAAAAGAAAAAGATTTTTGTTTTTACGGATGATTCTTTTTCACAATGGGAATTTCTTTATAGTAATCAAAAACTTTTATTAAAGAAAAAAACATCTTCTTGCGATTAAATTAAAACCACCTTCGGGTGGTTTTTTTATGCCCTAAAGTGAAGCTACATTTTTGGAAAAGAAATCCTTGAACTTTTTAGAAGTCAGCATTTTATCAATCATCTTAAAGATAATGGCTCTATCATCTGTATCAAGCTCGGAAATCAAACGTAGTTGTTCCTGTGCCTGTTTATCTTCAATAACAACTTCTTTGGGCAGACTATCATTGAGGTTAATCACTTGGTCAACCGTAATATTATAAAACTCTGCAAGTCGCTGTAACTCTTTTACGGAAATCTCACGATTACCATTCTCAATTTTATTGTAGTTGGAATAACCAATATCAAGAGCGTTGGCAACTTCCTTTTGTCGAAGCTCTTTATCTTCTCTTAATTTTTTAATGTTATCAGCTAAACTCATATAAACCTTTATTAGAAGTCGTAAAAATAGCGAAAAACGATATAAATATAAAATAATAGTGAAATAGTAAATTATTAATGTTCGATAAAAGAAATATAATTGTATTTTTGAAGTATCGAAAATCGAATAAAATAGTTTTACTATGCTCAACACTTGCAATCCAAATAACTACGAATACACTACTAAACATTTAGAAATCCACATTTTAGGAGGATTAAAGACCAATAAATTAGAGAGTTTACGAGTAACGATAAGCATACAGAAACCCAAACAGCATAATATTTTAAGGCACAATATCGACTTGTACAATGATAACCAAGTAGAAAAATTTACCCGAAAGATTGCGGAACGGTTGGAAATAGGAACAAGCGTAGCACGTAGAACATTACAAGAACTTACCAAAGAATTAGAGAACTACCGTTTTTTACTCATAGACCAATACGAGAAACAGCATCAACCTTATTTTAAAGAACTCACAGGAACAGAGGAAAAACAAGCGATTGCCTTTTTAAAGAAACCGAATCTACTAAAACGAACCAACGAACTTATTGGAAAATCTGGAGTAATCGGAGAAGAACACAACAGGCAAACAATGTACTTGATATTTACAAGTCGCAAAACAAACAATCCATTGCATTGCATCAGCTTGGGAAGTTCTGGAGTTGGTAAGACACATTTACAATCTTCAATATCTGCATTAATGCCGGAAGAAGATGTTATAGAAGTTACCAACCTATCAGCAAATGCACTCTACTATTTTGCACAAAAAGAACTCTCACATAAAATCATTGTCATCGAGGATTTAGATGGAGCAGCTTCGGTATTATATGTAATAAGAGAGCTTGCCAGTAAAAAGACGATTAAAAAGCGTGTGGCACACAAGGACAAGAACGGAAACACCAAGACCATAGAGCTTATAGTTGAAGGTCCTGTTTGTATCGCAGGAGCAACTACACAGGAATATATTTACGAGGACAACGCAAACCGTAGCTTCCTTTTATACATCGATGAAAGTCCAGAGCAAGACCAAAAAATAATGGATTACCAACGCTTGATTAGTGCAGGAAAAGTAAATGAAGATGAAGAATATAAAGCAAAGGAATTACTAAAAAATGTACAGCGAATACTCAAACCAATCAAGGTTATCAATCCGTTTGCAGAACATCTGCAACTGGAATGTCTAATTTAGTTGGTACGGATTTATGTGATAAACTTAGATTTGTATTATGAACAGTAACAATTACGACCAAGAATTTAAAGCTACCATTCTAGAGCTGTTGGGTACCGGCAGAACGGTCAAGTCCCTATCGGATGAGTATGGTGTCAGTCAAGCCTCCATTAACAGATGGAAAAGGATGTCAAAAACATCGGGCAGTATAAATACTTCTTTGGGAGGTGAAGAAAACCAGAGGATCAAAGCCTTGGAAAAAGAGCTGAAAGATGTGAAGTTGGAACGCGATATCCTAAAAAAGGCGGTAAGCATCTTTTCCAAGAGCGACAGGTGATATACGGTTTCATTAAAGACCATAGAGGCAGATTCCCTGTTGGAAAGATGTGCAAATGCATGCGGGTGAGCAAGAATGCCTACTACACTTGGCTAAGGACAGGCCAGGGCTGCAGGCCCAATAGTGGCCTGGATGGCTTAAAAGAAAGGATCCGGGAAGTATACCATGGCAGTAACCGGATATATGGCAGTTCAAGAATCCAGAAAGTACTGGAAAGGCAGGGTGTGTTTTATAGCAGGTCCTACATTGCCCTTTTGATGAAAAAAATGGGGCTTAAAAGTATTTTAAGCAGGAAGTTCAGGGTGACCACGACCGATTCGGGGCATTCGTTCCCGATTGCAGAAAACCTACTGGGGAGGGACTTTACCAGCGATAGCCTCGGCGAGAAATGGGTATCGGACATCACATACATCAAAATAGGGAATGGCTGGAATTACCTGACAACAATATTGGATTTGGCGGACAGAAAAGTGCTTTCATGGGTCTTAAGCGAAGATATGACCGTAGAGAACACCGTTTACAAAGCATGGAGCCTGGCCAGAAAAAGAAGGGAAATAACGGACAACCATCTTTTCCATTCGGACCAAGGGAGCCAGTACGCCTGCCACAGAATGGTGTCCCTTTTTTACATGAGCCCTAAAATAACCCAGAGCATGAGCAGGAAGGGAAACTGCTGGGACAATGCCGTGGCGGAAAGCTTCTTTAAGACCATAAAATACGAATGCATCTATAGGCATAGCTTCAAATCGTACCTGCAGGCTTACCAAATTATTGAGAATTACATCCAATGGTACAACAACGTCAGGATACATTCAGCCTTGGACTTTAAAACACCAGCTGAAAAGGAGTTGGAACTAAAAATTAAAAAGATGTATAACGTAGCATAAAAATAGTACCAAATTTATTAGGTAGTCCAAACTGCCAAAATCAGTCTTTAAACCAAGAAGAACAAACTCACATTATCTAAAGTTCATTGAAGCGATTACATTTTACAAGCAATACCAACGAGAGCAGAAAGTAAATGAAGAAACAGGAGAAATGCATATCGAGACTACCATTGAGGATATACAGGAAGCCAATGAATTAATCATTGATGTTTTGCTACGCAAAAGTGATACGATTACAGGAGCGACACGAAACTACCTTGAAAGCTTGAAAGACTATCTAAAAAAGAATAATCAAACCACGTTTACCAATGCTGAAATCCGTAGAAATCTACGAATAAAGGAAACTACTTTAAGACGTTACAACTCACAGTTATTGGCAGAGAATTACATACAAAGGGTTAAGAAATCAAAGACTAAAAGCTACTGTTTTGAAGTTGTGGACGTGGACGAATACAGCAATCTCAAAGCGCAGATAAATGGTGCATTACAGAACTGTATCACACAGATAGAACTCGCCACATCGCCACAAAGTCGCCACCAACAAAATGGCGAGGTTAAAGAAAAGAAAGTCAGTTAGTTAAGCGCAACTCGCCACACAATCCGAAAAATGCAACAGCGTGAAAAAATTAAAACTACAAAACGAGGTGTTTAAAATGTTCGTTGCCAATTACAAAGAGTGGTTGGAGATATTGGGTTATGCTGAAAGTACAGTTTACCAGTTACCAATCCATTTACAAGAGTTCTTTTATTACGCAGAACAAAACCACATTACAAGACTAAACCAAATCACGCCCAAAACGATAAAGAAATATTACAAGGAACTCAAGGAAAGAGCCAACGAAAGAAGAAATGGAGCATTAAGTAAAAGCTATTTAAACAAGCATCAACAGGCTTTAAAAAAGTTCAAGGAATATTTACAAAACCATAATTATAAAGACTTTAATGTACATCTAAAATCAGAGAGACAACCAACCGAAGAAAAACTAAATATACTTACTCAATCAGAAATAAAAGAGTTGTTCAGAGCAACAGAATACAGTCATACAGAAAGTAGATTTAAGTTAAGAGATAAAGCCATTTTAGCAATATTATATAGTTGTGGATTACGAAGAAATGAAGCAGTACATCTTGATGTTAGCGATATTCTTTTTGACAAGGAACGAGTATTTGTAAGAAAAGGGAAAAACTATAAAGAGCGTTATGTTCCTATCAACCGAAAGAATGCAGAAATACTGGAAGATTACATCTACGAAGCTCGACCAGAATTTTACCAATCTTATTTAAGTGAAGCTCTGTTTATCAATAAAAATGGAACACGAATGCAAGGAATGAGTTTTGCCAATCGATTAAAAGTGATTGTAGCATCAACAAATAATAAAACAATAGAAAATAAGCAGATTACATTACACATTTTAAGGCACTCAATCGCAACGCATCTATTGCAGAAAGAAGTACCATTAGAAAGCATTAAAACCTTTTTAGGTCATAGTTCATTGGAAAGTACTCAAATCTATACACACCTTTTAAAATCGATTGAAAATGAAACCGTTTAAAGAGTATTTAGAAGAACAAAATTATAGTGAATCGACTGTAAATCTGCATACAAAAGAAACGCAGAACTTTATAAAATGGTGCAACCGAAATAGTACGACACCAATCGAAATCGATTATAAAAAAAGCTTGAAATATATAAAATACCTTACTCGAAAAGGAACAACCAAAAAGACCATCAATCATAGATTACGAAGCGTTAAAATATATTTTGATTATTTAATCGATGAAGCTTGTAGAGTTGATAATCCAATAGAAAACACAACTGTAAAAGGCGTAAAAAGAAACGTCAATTACAACTTACTTGAAGCCGAAGAATTAGAGGATTTATATTACAGTTTTGAAACCGATAAATACCAAGAAGAATATCACAAATACACATTGAAAAGAGCCAAAGTTATTATTGGATTAATCGTCTATCAAGGTTTAAATACAACCGATTTAGGCAATCTTAAAATCGAACATTTACAGCTAAATAAAGGTAAAATATATGTTCCAAGTACGAGAAGAAGTAACGCCAGGGAACTGGAATTAAAACCTTGGCAAATAATGGAGTTTATGGAATATGCGAACGAAGTTCGGCCAACAATCCAAAACAAGATAGGAAACCACAGCGAACAGCTTTTTAACACGAATGCAAGGTTTAATGCAATCGTTTATCACATCTTTAAAAAGCTAAAGAAATACAATCAAAAAGCAGAAAATATAAAGCAAGTTAGAGCATCAGTAATTACAAATTGGTTAGGACAATACAACTTGCGAAAAGTTCAATATTTAGCTGGACATCGTTACATAAGTTCCATCGAAAGATATTTACAAGATGATTTAGAAAACCTACACGAAATCGTCAACAACTTCCATCCGATAAGCTGAATAATCCCCACAAAACAAAACCCAGTTTTATCGTACCTCAAAATCCTCTGTTTTTTGTTTTGTTCCGCTCGCCAATGCAATGTAAGTTTTTATGCGCCAACGCTCTTGTAGCACATTGCAAGAAAAATGCAAAGAGCTACGCCAAAGGAAATCTAATGCATAAAAACTTACCCAAAGCTATGTTTACATAATTGGCATTATAAGTCCGCTTCGCACAGTTTTTAGACGTATTATTTTTAGCTGTTTAAAAACTGTCGTTATAATGTAAATTATGTAAAATATCCGCTCGTCCACCGCTTTTTGCCAACGCTACTGCCAGCGCACTACGAACGTTAATTATTTTGCTCAATCGTCGCAAAACCTCTATCATTTTAAAAAGCTGAAGATTGCCAACGCTGAAAAAATCCACCGCCTAAATCTTCACCTTTTTAAAACGTTTGCTTCCTCTGAAAACGTTTTAAAAGTTGATGTAACAGAGGCTGGAAATGTGGCGGAGTTGCATCAGCTTTTAAAATGAGACAAACGATAGTGCGTTCAGCTTTATAGTTCAAAAGTTCAATGTTCAGTTCCGCTGTGAGCGTTGGAAGCTCGGGCGATGGGAGTATTTTACATAAAACTGGTTATAGCTACGCCATTGGTGGTGCGAGGAAGTACTATAACCCGTTTTATGTAACATACCGAGGAAAAGGAAGCCAGTAAAAGACAGAGGATTTTACAAGGTAAAAACTGGGTTTTACTGGCGTGGAATTAATCAACAATCCGTATATTGGTAACTGATAAAAACGTTCTTTTAAATAAAATTTTTGGAGATAACCGTCTGAAAAATGGGTGTCCGCTTGAAAAAAACGCATAAACTACTATCCCTTTGGGTTACAGCACAGGGGTTATAATAACGTCATAAACGGTACTGAATATCCCTACACATATAACGGAAAGGAAGAACAAAATGAATTAGGTCTTAATTGGATTGATTATGGGTGGAGAAATTATGATGCTAGTTTGGGAAGATGGTTTGGAATAGACAATCTTGCTGAAAAATATATTAGTAGTTCCCCTTATCATTACGCAGGTAATAATCCTATATTATATTTTGATATTGATGGTAATGAATTTACTGATGCTGCTTGGGAATGGGTAAATAGACTAATTTCAAATATCGATAGCAGACAGGAAAGAAATAATGAAAACATAGCTGAAAAAAGAGCAAGATTAGCAGAGGGAGGTCTTTCAAACCGTCAAGAAAGAAGATTAAATAGGCAAATAGGTAATTTGGAAGGGAACAATGCTGAATTAGAAACTGTACGAGGTGAAATAGCTACTCTTGAAGCTTCTAACCAAGTTTATGATGTTGTAACGGATAATGGTGGTACAGAGAGAGATGCTGTAGGAAATACTACAACAACGAACTCAACAAGTGCGAACTTTGCTAATGGTAATGTTGAAATCACAGTCTCTAGTGGTACAGGATTAGATTTGTTTGCTCACGAATTAAAACACGCTCACCAGTTTGAAATAGGCGAAGCTAGTTTTGGCGAGCGTGGAGGAACAGGTTTTAGCTTCTTGTTGGATAAAAATGATGAATTAGCGGGTTATCAAAGACAAGCTTTGTTTGGAAGTAATGGAGGCGTCTCTAGTGTTAATAGTTTACCTGATAATTACAGTAGTTTGCCCACAGGACCAGTAAACATACATAATTTGAACCCTGCTGTTAGTAATATAGTTAGGACAGGAAATAATATCCAATTACAAGCTCTTGCAAATCAGAGAAATCAGGCGTTTAGAGTTAACAATAGGACATTCATACCTAATAATAATCGAAATTAAAATGAATTATAAAAAGAAACATATTCTTTGCTTTTTAGCATTATTCATATCAATTATTTCTATTGCTCAAGAAATAAGATTTGAGTTATTCATTAGGGATAATTGTAATAACACAGTACAAAAGGTACCATCTTTTAATTTACGTAAGAACGGTATAGACTTCTATCCTAAAAACAATGATGGAGTTGTGATTTTAAAGGAAAAAGGAGTTTATGAACTATCTACAATTTATTCTGATGAAGTCAACAAGTGTAGTATTGAGAACTTTGGAGTTATTAAGGACACTATAAATATGCCCATAATAAAACAATGTCTTGAACCAACTTCAAATCCTAGATTTGTTGGATATTGTTGTTGTAATAACGAATGTGAAGGCGAAAAGGTAGATTATTACGCAAATGGTAACAAACGCCTTGAAGGATATTTTGAAAAAGGTAAACCCATTGGGAAATTAAAAATGTATTACTCTGATGGGTCACTTAAACAAGTAGATAAATATGACAAGAAAGGAAAGTTGATACGAAGTAAAAAATATAAGCTCAAAAGCTGTAAAAAATCAAATTGAAATCTAAACCACTCTTCGGAGTGGTTTTTTATTGCAATACGTTTTGCAGTTTAGTTTGCTTTATAAAAGCATCGAGCATAGCAAAAACGTGCTCTTTATCCTTGGGCTTCATCTTGGTAACTTCCTGTATGCGCTCAATCATTTTCTTGTCCAGTTCCAAATCGGTATGACCCACAAGCCAATCGAGCGAAACATTTAAAAGTTCCGCCATTTTAGCGGCAGCTTCAATGGACGGCTTCATCTCGTCACGTTCGTAACGGCCAATAGCTGGCCCTTTTGTACCCAACTCTTTTGCCAGTTCCTCTTGGCTCATTCCTTTGTTTTTGCGTGCCTGTAATAATCGTGTACCGAAACTCATACTGTCTAAATAAATCGTTTTTTACTACTTGCTCACAAAGTTACAGAACGTAAACGTTCAATACAAATCGAAATAATTTTGTTAATTAAATCGTATCCGTTACCTTTGAAACGTATTTGTTCTATAAAACTTTTTTTAACGATGTTAGATACCAATAATCCAAACAACTACACTTACCAAACAAATCACTTGGAAATCCACGTATTAGGCGGTATAAAGTTGAATAAATTAGACAGTCTGCGAGTAACGTTGAGCATCAACAAAACCAAGCACCACAACAAGTTGCGCCACAATATTGATTTATACAACGACAACCAAGTGGAAAAGTTGGTGCGAAAAACAGCAGAACGTGGACTACCTAATAAATTTGGTACTATTTTTATGCTACGTTATACATCTTTTTAATTTTTAGTTCCAACTCCTTTTCAGCTGGTGTTTTAAAGTCCAAGGCTGAATGTATCCTGACGTTGTTGTACCATTGGATGTAATTCTCAATAATTTGGTAAGCCTGCAGGTACGATCTGAAGCTATGCCTATAAATGCATTCGTATTTTATGGTCTTAAAGAAGCTTTCCGCCACGGCATTGTCCCAGCAGTTTCCCTTCCTGCTCATGCTCTGGGTTATTTTAGGGCTCATGTAAAAAAGGGACACCATTCTGTGGCAGGCGTACTGGCTCCCTTGGTCCGAATGGAAAAGATGGTTGTCCGTTATTTCCCTTCTTTTTCTGGCCAGGCTCCATGCTTTGTAAACGGTGTTCTCTACGGTCATATCTTCGCTTAAGACCCATGAAAGCACTTTTCTGTCCGCCAAATCCAATATTGTTGTCAGGTAATTCCAGCCATTCCCTATTTTGATGTATGTGATGTCCGATACCCATTTCTCGCCGAGGCTATCGCTGGTAAAGTCCCTTCCCAGTAGGTTTTCTGCAATCGGGAACGAATGCCCCGAATCGGTCGTGGTCACCCTGAACTTCCTGCTTAAAATACTTTTAAGCCCCATTTTTTTCATCAAAAGGGCAATGTAGGACTTGCTATAAAACACACCCTGCCTTTCCAGTACTTTCTGGATTCTTGAACTGCCATATATCCGGTTACTGCCATGGTATACTTCCCGGATCCTTTCTTTTAAGCCATCCAGGCCACTATTGGGCCTGCAGCCCTGGCCTGTCCTTAGCCAAGTGTAGTAGGCATTCTTGCTCACCCGCATGCATTTGCACATCTTTCCAACAGGGAATCTGCCTCTATGGTCTTTAATGAAACCGTATATCACCTGTCGCTCTTGGAAAAGATGCTTACCGCCTTTTTTAGGATATCGCGTTCCAACTTCACATCTTTCAGCTCTTTTTCCAAGGCTTTGATCCTCTGGTTTTCTTCACCTCCCAAAGAAGTATTTATACTGCCCGATGTTTTTGACATCCTTTTCCATCTGTTAATGGAGGCTTGACTGACACCATACTCATCCGATAGGGACTTGACCGTTCTGCCGGTACCCAACAGCTCTAGAATGGTAGCTTTAAATTCTTGGTCGTAATTCTTACTGTTCATAATACAAATCTAAGTTTATCACATAAATCCGTACCAACTAAATTAGACATTCCAGGCGATAAGGTTCCAATACTTGCGTCGCAGTTGTCAGGAAAATCATTGGCTACTTGCCAATTTAAAGCATTGCAGCATAGACTGACAGTTAAACAACTTAAAAATGAGGCTAAAGTATTAAAAATAACTCTTTTAGGTTTCATATTTAGGTTAAATAGTTAAAAAATGACTTAATTAATCGATAATAGAGTTATTTTTTAGCGTATTTAGTCATTTTTTTGATAGTAAAAAATAAACAATGGTTCGCAATATAGTAAAAAATCTTATTTTTAAGATTTTTTTAAGATTAATTTTTATTTGTTCTTTAAAATATTTTCGCTTATTGAGCTAGTAATGATTAAACGTTGCTTTGTACACGAATTGGGGTTTTGGCAAGTTTTTGGATTTACAAACTTTTTTTTGGAATTATGTTTTTTCTCATTTTATGAAAGCGCTTTAAATGCTTTGTCAATAATCTAGATACTCAATGTTTTATTGTTGTTCATCGACTTTTCATGCTATTCAATGATTTTTTAATGATTTTGGCATGTTGTTATTTCAAGCATTTTTTTGAAAGATTTAGTGAGAGAAAGGTTTTTATAGGTGAATCAATATACTTTTTTATTTTATTGCTAAGCTTTCCAATTGGGATATACAGTTCTTGTAAGCACTAAAAGTTAAAAAAATTTTAAAAAAATTAGGATTATCTACTAATAGTTTGAAACATTTTACTATTTTAGGCCCAAATAGATGAACCATGAAAACTTCGAGAAAAAATACGAAAGTCCCTGCTTTTAATCTCCAGGAAATGTTGATTGTGTTGGCTATTATTGGGATTTTGCTCCTCATTGCATTACCTAATTTAATGCCGTTGATTTCTAAGGCTAAAAGTGTAGAAGCGCAGACACAGCTTAAAGCAATTTATAATGCACAGACAACATATCGCTATATGTATTCAAAATATAGTGGAGATATTTCAGAATTGGATTATGAATCACCGGTTACCGTTAAGAATAATGGTAACGCCAATTATGAATATCAAATAGTCGCTGCGGATAATGCGGCTTTTAAGGCAAAAGCTATAGCAGTTACCGATTTTGATGGGGATGGGGTTTTTAATGTTTGGGAAGTTGATGAATCAGGGAATTTAAAACAGATCGTTAAAGACTAAGTGTACTTGAAATTCATTCTAATTGTGCTTTTATTTTTGATCTTTTATCAAGATTATAAAGAGCAATTGGTAAGTTGGTTCTTATTTCCTGTTGCTGCGGTTTTGTTTGGTTGTATTTTTTTTAGCCGTACCGTTGGAGATGTTCTGTACTTTTTCTACTCGATACTTTTAAATTGTTGTATGGTCTTATTGATTCTTTTATTGTTGTTTTTGTATAGTCGGTTGAAAATGAAAATGAAATTTATAAATACCACTTTTGGACTTGGAGATGTTTTTATATTGTTTGTTGTTGCTTTTGGGTTTCCTACCTATGCTTTTTTGATCCTTTTAAGTCTAGCTATTTTATTTGCCTTAGCTTGTCATTTTTTATTAAAGGCAAATTATGTTTTTAAAACAATTCCTTTAGCTGGCTATTTGTCGCTTTTTTTTGCCTGTATTTTAATTGCAGATTTTTTCCCATCTTTTCCTGACTTATACATGTATTGATAAATGAAAGCAGTATCCTACGAAATAGAGTCACATTTGTTACAACTGATTTCTTCCGAACAGGCTTACCACTATAAGGTTGTGCCCACCGCAATGGAAGGTGACGAATTGACCTTATTGACGGTTTCTGATCTGCCTGAATCTGTCCTGAGCGAATTGGAGATAATTCTGGATTATAAGATCGTATTGAGCCCGATTGGCGAAATCGAGTTTAATAGGTTCTTGAACAGTAATTATAGAAAAAGTGAAGCATTAAATGATAGGGTGCTTAGCTATTCTTCAGATTTTCTAGAAAGGATTTTATTGAATGCTAAGAAGATAGGAAGTAGTGATATTCATTTTGAACCTTATGAAGAAATATGTCGGATTCGTTTTCGACTGGATGGAAAGCTTACAGAACAATTTAAGATACCTATAGATGAATATCCTGTACTTATCAATAAAATAAAAATTAGGGCAAATTTAGATATCAGTGAAAAGCGTTTACCTCAAGATGGTAGAATAACAATTGCTTCTGATGCTGACGAATTTGATATAAGGGTTTCTACCTTGCCAACCTTACATGGCGAAAAAATTGTGCTGCGTATTTTGAGTAAAGATGCAAGTAAATTTGACTTGAAAGATCTTGGTTTTACTCAGGAAGAGCTTAAATCCTACTTGGAAAGTATAAAAAAACCAAATGGTATTATTCTTATTTCAGGGCCCACTGGTTCTGGTAAAACCACCACTCTTTATGCAACTTTGAAAATTTTAAATGACAAACAAACTAACATTCTTACCATAGAGGATCCTATAGAATATACTTTGGAAGGTGTTAATCAAGTACAATTAAAGGAGAGTATAGGACTTGATTTTTCATCGGCTTTAAGGACCTTTCTGCGTCAGGATCCAGATGTTATTATGGTTGGGGAGATAAGGGATGTTAAAACAGCAAATATGGCGATACGTGCCGCTTTAACTGGTCACTTGGTTTTGTCAACTATTCATACCAATTCGGCTTGGGGAACGATATCCCGATTGATAGATATGGGGGTTCCTTCTTTTTTAATCGCAAGTACCTTAAATATCAGTATAGCACAACGTTTGGTGAGGAAGCTTTGTCCAATTTGTAAGGAAGAGTATCCCATAAATAAGGAAATATTGCCGTCTTCATTTAAAATTCCTGAAAGTTTGAATACACACTATGTTGCCAAGGGATGCAGTTCATGTTATCATACTGGATATAAAGGGCGTAAAGCAATTTATGAAATAATTCCGGTGAGTACAGAAATTGGTGAACACATTAAAAATAATGATTTACAAGTCGATTCTTATTTAGCGGAGAATAATATAAAAACCTTAAAACACAACGCTATTAATTTGATTAAAGAAGGATTGACTTCTATTGAAGAGGTTTATGCCCTACTAAGTGATTGATAACTATGATGAGAAGAACTACCCTAACAATACTACTTTACTTACTTTGTTTTATCGTTTCTGCCCAGCAAGAGCAGAACAGAATTAGGACTATACAAAATCAATTGGAAGTGCTCTCGTTGGATGAGCCTGGTCTCCGGGAGAATCTCAAATTGGATATAAACGTAAGCGATGTTTCCTTGTCCAATTTTTTGTTGGCGGTGTCCAAAGTACATAATGTTAACATTTCTGTTGCTCCGGAATTAAACGATATTAATATTATTAATAACTTTTCAGACGTAACGGTAGCTGATCTATTGGTGTTTTTATGTAAACAATATAGTTTGGAAATAGATTTGACAGGAAACATTTTGTATGTAAAACAATATCGTCCTGAAGAACCGCCGCAAATCCCGAAAGAAATAAGTACTTCCTATGATCCACAGAATGAATTGATCACATTGGATTTACAAAATGATCCTTTAGGGAAATCTTTTAGAAAAATCATGGATGTTTCCGGTAGGAATTTGTTGTTCGCTAACGGTATGGAAAATATTCCGTTGACTATTTATCTGAGAGATGTGCCATTTGATGCTGCTATGAAAAATTTAGCAATCACCAACGGTTTAACACTTAATAAGTCTAGGGATGGATTTTATTTGTTTAGTGCTAATTTTATTGAAAATGATGCTGTCAATAATATGAATGTGGATGGGCAGGGAAAACCAATCCCTTCTCCGCAACGACGAATAAGAACTATAAAGTCAGCTAATTTTTATTATGAAATTCTGGATACTGTAAACAAGGAGCTTTCCATTAACTTAAAGAATGCTTCTATTTCAGATATGGTCAATGAAATTGCTTACGACCTGAAGCTGAATGTATACATGGCGAGTCCGCTTGAAAATGCTGGGACAATAACGTTTAAAACGGATAAAATTACCTTTGATAAGTTACTGGAAAAAACTTTTGAGAGCACCACAGCCTCTAACAATAGTCCAATAACATCCAACCGTAATAACCAACCTAATAATCGGAATGGTAATGATAATCCTGGGAATGCTTATGAAAATTTCGGAGGAGCGAGATTTACATATAAGAAAGAGGGAGATGTATATTTCTTCGGTACTTCTGATCAATTGAGTGTGAGGCAGACCGAAGTAATCCATTTAATGCATCGTTCCGTAGAATTGCTTGGTGATCCATCTACCAAAGCGGGAACCACCCGAAGTGCAGGTAGAACTGTAGGGGGTAATACCAACTATTATGGTGGAAACGGTTTTGGAACAGGAATCAATAGCGGAGGTTTTAACAGCTCTGGGTACGCTCCAAACACAACAAATACAGGTGGATACAGCAATAACAGGCGATCTGTCAGTACTTCGTCAAACTCTTTTGACGATTACAATAGTAAAATGGAGGCATTGGTAAACATTCTTCCGGAGGAGATTAAAGATGAACTGGATATTAAAATTGACTTTGAGCTGAATAGTTTTTTAGTGAGTGGACCTGCTTCCAATATCAATAGATTCAAGGCCTTTATTAAACAAATTGATAAACCTGTTCCAGTTATACTTATTGAGGTTATGATCCTTGAAGTAAATAGGTCAGCAACCGTAGAAACCGGCATAAGCATGGGTATTGGAGAAGAACCAACTAACACCCAGGGTGAAATATTTCCAAATGCCAATGTGCAATTTGGGGCAGAAACCATTAATCGTGTTATTGGTGGTTGGGGAAGCTTTGGGTCTATTAATTTTGGACAAGTAGTTCCAAATTTTTATGCAACGGTAAAGGCCCTGGAACGCAATGGCAATATTAAAATCAGATCAACTCCGAGATTGTCCACTTTGAATGGACATAAAGCTGATCTTTCCATAGGGGAAACTACCTATTATGTAGTTACCAATCAGAATTTCTACGGCTCCCAAATACCTCAATCTTCTGAGATCAGAAATTATCAGCCTATTGATGCCGAATTGGCGATAAGTATTAAGCCATTGGTGTCGGGAGACGGACAAATAACCTTGGATATAAACGTGATTCAATCCAGTTTTAGCGGCGAGCGTATTGAGGAAGATGCTCCTCCTGGTATTAATTCCCGTGAGTTTAGTTCCATTATCAGGGTAAGGGATCAAGACTTGGTTATTTTAGGAGGCTTGGAAGAAAAAGCAAAGAATGATTCCGGTAGTGGGGTGCCTATTTTATCCAGAATTCCAGTACTTAAATGGTTATTTAGCTCTAGAACTCGCGAAAACTCCAAAAAGAAATTGACAATCCTAATTAAGCCTACGGTAATTTATTGATGGTAAAGAACGCAATCACATATGTAAAAGAGGGACGTTCCTATATATCTTTAGAACGCTATACTAAGGACGGGGAGGAGATGGTCTCATTATGTTCTTTTGTTAACACAAGAAAAGGTCTTGAAAAGGAATCCAGTCATACTTTGTCTTTGGAAGCCCTTCCCAATTTAGACGTAGATAAAAATAGTATTTTACTGATTATCAATACAAGTCATGTTATTAGTAAGATTGCAACTGGGCAAAGCTCTGAAGATTTAAGTCTGGTCAACAAATCTTTTCCCAATCTTAACCTCGAGGAGTTTTATTATGAAATCAGTGAATACAAGCAAAGTAAAATAATTTCCATTTGCCGTAAATCCTACGTGAATGAATGCCTTGAATCCCTGAAATCTTTAGGGGTAGCTATTCGTGGTTTTTCTATTGGGATTTCAAATATTTGCACATTGATTCCTTTTTTAAAAGAGCGTACTTTTTTTTTAAGCACTAAGGAGATTGTGGTTGGGGCTAATGGTATTGAGGTAATTCACTCGAAATCCCAAAAGAACATAGGGGAATATGGACTAGAAGGAATGCAATTAACAGCTGATGAACTTTTAGGTTTCGCCAATATTTTGGTTTACCTAAGAAATGCGCAGGGGCGACATAGCAACTTTTTGGAGATCAATGAAAGTTTGAAAGAGGAATATGTGCAGAACAATCTTTTTAAAGTTTTTCTAAAATCGGGTATTGTGGTTATTTTGGTTATTCTAGTGCTGAACTTTCTTTTCTTTAACCATTATTACAGCAAAACTTCATCTTTAAGTCAGATTCAAGAGGTTAATAAAGCGAATAAGGCAAAAATAATAGCACTCACCGAAACGGTAAACAACAAGGAGAAAATGATAGATGATGTAATCTCTTCTTCGTCTTCTGAAGTATCCTACTATCTCAATGCTATAACCAGAAAGATGCCAGAGGAAATCCTTTTGGAATCTATGGATTATCAGCCATTGGTAAAAGAAGTAAAAGAAAAAAAAGAGATTCAGCTAGTGCTAAATGAACTGATTGTATCGGGAATTTCAACAGATAGTAAAATTTTTTCGAGCTGGATTGAAAGTTTGGAGCAGTTGGAATGGGTCGGGTCCGTAGAGGTAACCGCCTATGATTATTCCCAGCGCAAAGCCTCCCGGTTCTCTTTTAATATTACTATAAAAAATGAAAGGTAAAACGAAAAATATCATATTGCTTTTAGGCTTTTTAATAACTTGTTTTATATGTTATCGTTTTGCTATTTCCAATACTCTGGAAGCTTATACCACTTATAAAAAACTGGAACAGGAAAATTTATTGTTTAAAAATATACCTAAGCAACAAGTGATGCTAAAAAAGCAAAACGTTTATTTGGATTCCCTCTTAAACAAATACCAAATAGGAGGGACCTCTATTCAAAATAACCTGCTTAAGAATTTAAATACGAATAGCGATTCCTTGGGATTAAAACTTGTCGAATTTGAAAAAGCGCATGTTTTTGAAAAAAAACAGTTGACAATAAATTCCCACATTTTCACTTTAGAAGGAAGTTATGGCGATTTGCTTAAGCTGATATACAACCTTGAGCAACGTACCAAGTTTGGGGAAGTTGTTCACGTAGGCTTAGAAAAGAAAAAAGACTTGAGAACAAGGGAGGAGCGATTGGAAGGTAATATAATAGTACAACATTATTAAATAGTTCTTAATACAAGGCTTACATCAAATAAATACATAACACAATGTTTAAATACAAAATAGCATATATTTTACTTTTAATAGCTGGGATCAGCTATGCTCAAAAGGAGTCCAATGTATGGTATTTTGGAGAGGAGGCCGGAATTGATTTTAATTCGGGGGCTGCCGTGGTTATTACCGACAGTGCTATGGACGCCTATGAGGGTTGCGCTACTATTTCGGACTCCAACGGGAAAGTACTATTTTATACGGATGGTATTGATGTATGGAATAAGGAGCACCGTAAAATGGAAAACGGCAGTGGGCTTAATGGACATGCGAGTAGCACACAATCTGGAATTATTGTGCCATATCCTGGGAAGGATAATTTGTATTATATATTTACGGTGGATCTTGAGGGAAGGGAAAAGGGGCTTCAATATTCTATTGTGGACATGGAGCTGGACGGTGGCAACGGCGCTATTACTGACGATAAAAATATTATTTTAACCACACCGGTAACTGAAAAAGTTACATCTGTAAAGCATGCCGATGGGGAAAGTATATGGTTGTTGACCCACGAGAAAGATAGTGATGTGTTTTTGGCCTATTTAATTACAACTGCAGGACTGCAAAAGACTCCAATTAAAAGTAGTGTAGGGATGAACATTGAATATACCGCGTATACCCCACGTCACAAGGTACAAGGTTATTTGAAGGCTTCCCCGGATGGCTCCAAGGTCGGAATATGTCATTTTCAGATAGGTGCAGAAGTGCTGGATTTTAATAACAGCACGGGAGTGCTCAGCAATGCCAAAACATTAAGCGATGTTCCAGGAGAAAATTACTACGGCATAGAGTTTTCCCCAAACAGCAAGTTGCTATATATGACTGTTGAGGATTATTATTTATACCAATATGATTTAACAGCCCCCAACATTCAGGACAGTCAGCTGTTACTTCTAGAAGATACAGTAAACATAAAATATTATTATGGCGCTCTACAATTGGCTCCAGACGGAAAAATATATTTCTCTAGAATTTTCAGGCCATATTTGGGCGTAATAGAAAATCCAAATGTGAGGGGAGCCGGTTGTAATCCCATAAAAGAAGGATTGTTTTTGGAAGGAAAGGAAACAAACCTGGGATTACCTACTTTTATTCAATCTTATTTTTATACCGATTTTACAGTTCAAAACTTATGTTTGGGTGATACCACGAACTTTATGTTGCAAAATGAAGATGAAATTGCTTCAGTAGTTTGGGATTTTGGGGATGGTAATTATTCAACTTTGTTTAATCCATCACATAACTACGTTGCTCCTGGTACTTATACCGTTTCGGTAGATATTACAACTAATGCCGGGGCGGAAGAAACCAAAACGAAGGAGATCACTATTAATAAATTGGCAATAGCGAACAAACCTGAAGATATAAGTATTTGTACAGATGATGATGCCCTGGTGGTAGATCTAAGTCTTTTGGATTCTGAAGTATTAGGGGCTCAAAATCCTGATGAATTTACAGTTAATTACTTTTCAAAAAAACGGGATGCGGAGTTATCCATTCAAGAACTCGATAAAGAGTATGTAAACAGGACGGAAAAAGATACGATCTATGCCCGAGTGGATGTTAAAGGAGAACAGCGTTGCTATGATATCGCAAGTTTTACGATTGCGGTTTCCAAAATACCACAGATTACTGATATTGCAGATTGGATGGTTTGTCAAATTGATTTGACTCAGCCCTATGATTTTGATTTACAAGTTAAAGCAATAGAAATTTTAGACCAAGTGGAGAATCCTGCGAATTATGATCTGAAATTTTATACGGCCTTGACTGATGCAAACAACGATATAAACGAGTTAGCGACTACTGATTATACCAATATTACCCAAGAAGACGATATCTATTTTAGGCTAACTAACGTCAATGATAATGCTTGTTATCTAGTTAAGAGCTTTAAAGTTGGAGTGATATCCAAGCCCATTGCGAATTTGCCAATGGCCATTTTTTGTGATGACGATGATGATGGTTTGATGAATGTAGCCTTGGAAGAAATTGATAAACAAATTCTGGGAAATCAGGATGCTCAAACTTTTGAAGTCAGCTATTATGAGTCCAGGGAAGAAGCTGAACAAAAGACCAATTCTTTGGGTAAAGAGAATTATATAAATATTGAACCATTCCAGCAGGTAGTTTTCGCCAGAGTAGATTTAAAGCCGGAATCTGAGTGTTTCGAAATTCTTGAATTCAAAATAGAAATTGATAGATCTCCAGTGAAAAGTGAATTAAACGATTGGATGGTTTGTAAAGAAAGTGATGTGACTGAGGTAAGTTTCGATTTATCGGAAATGAATGCTTCCATATTAGGAGAGCAATCTGCTGAGGACTATCTGGTATCCTATTATAGCTCAGAAGAAGATGCTGTTGAGGGGATTAATCCAATGAGTAATAACTATATGATGGATTCGGGAAGCAAAGAAGTTTTTTATCGTTTGGAAGGTTCAGGTAATGCTATCTGTTACCTTGTGGATAGTTTTTCATTGGTAGTTACAACGAAGCCTAGTTTAAATCCGCCTTCCAGTGAAGTTCTGTGTTATAATGATTCCAATTCATATATAATAGATCTTAACGGGAAAATAGGGGAGTTAAATGCTGGGGATATTACGACGGATTATAACGTAAGTTTCCATAGTTCCTTTGAGAATTCAGAGACCGGAAGTGATCCATTACAAATGGATTATGCTTTCGATGGGAGTGCCACGGTATATGTAAGGGCACAGCACAAAATAAATCCTAATTGTTTTGAATTAGAAGAGTTTGAGCTTTACGTAAATCCTGAATTGGTAATTCCTATTGCGTCAAATCAAGTAATTTGTCCGGAGAATGATAATTTGGTTTTGGATGGAGGAAATTTTGATACTTGGTCTTGGAAAAGTGAAGCGGGAGAATTATTGAGTAGCGGTCAATTTTTTGAAACTTCAACTACTGGGACATACCAATTGGAAGTTTCTAGAGCAGCTAATGGATTGGTCTGTAACGAAAATATTACATTTCAAATTGAGCATCCGACCCCAATAGGCGAAATTAGTTACAATATCAACCATTTTTCCGACCAGAATGAGGTTGAAATTGAGGTTCAGAATCCATCCTCGTATTTATATTCATTGGATGGAGTTAATTATCAAGAATCAAATATTTTTATGTTGCCTGCCGGTCGTTTTACTCTATTTGTTAAGGGTGAAAATGGCTGTTTGCTGGAAGAAAAAGATATCGTAGTTCTTGGGTATCCTAAATTTTTTACTCCTAATAACGATGGGTTAAATGATGAATGGAAAATTTCTGATTTAAGTTCTTTCCCCAGTTCAACAATTCAAATATTTGATAGGTACGGTAAACTGATTTCCTTATTGGAAGTTGATGAAGCATGGGATGGAAGGTATAACGGAATTGAGTTGCCAGAATCCGATTATTGGTTTGTGGTAAATGTTGATGACGGAACTACGTTTAAAGGACATTTTACGTTAAAAAGAGATCTAAAATAAAATTTAGTAAAAAGGTTTAAAAAATTTTTTAAAAGATGAGAAAAAGAATTTTTATAATATTAAGTATCCTTTTTTTGTACTCATGCGGTACAGTATCGGTTAATAATCATAACCAAATGGTTAGTGATTCCCAACCTCAGCTCGGGGCAATTGGTACAGTTCATAGAAATCTGTTAACTAGAACATTTAAAACAATCGCAACTCCGGTTTTGGATCGTAAGGTTCGATTGGATAGTTATAAAGAAGAATTTGATAAAAAGAAATTCAAAGCTTATCTCAGTGCTTCTCCCGAGAATGAATACAAAATCAATTATATAGACTCTATCCCTGAAAAACCTGTGTACTATTCTTTACAGTTAGCTGATCATATAGATTATATAAATAGCATAAAAAATGATGATATGCTGGTGAGTTATCTGGAAAACAAACCCGATGCAAAAGCAATTACCTCAATAGCTGTAGCACTGCAATCTGGGGTAGAGCCTTTTTTTGAGAATGCGGAAAGTATCTTTTTAGTCTATGATAAAAAATTAAAGAAATACTATTTGGAACTCATGGAAAACAATGGTTCAACCCAAAAGCTTCATTTTAATGATCTTAGCATTTTTGCTTATGACACAAGTGGATTTTGTTGGGGCGCAAATAAAAAGTATGAAGCGGAACTTATCATGCTTTCCGATGGAAATAAATGTGCTAGTGGTCTTAAGACCAAAGCTTCAAAAGTTGATATTGATAAAGAATATTTAAGTTTTTAAATGTATTGTATGATGAAAATGGATAATGGAAGTATTTATAAAACAGTTTTTAACTTTTTACTATTAGTAATAGTTTATTCTTGTGCAGATATTGTTGAGGAACCTGATATTTCTGGGGAGCGGGTAAAAGTGATAGCTCCAGCAAATCAAACCGAAGTAAAAGGCAATGTGGTAAATTTCACATGGGAGCCTTTGCCCGATGCGACTTCTTATCTTTTACAGGTGGCTAGCCCTGATTTTAATCAGGCCGCTCAGGTTTTTGTGGATAGTTTACTTCCTGAAACGTCTTTTTCACGGGAGCTATTGCCAAATGACTATCAATGGCGGGTTAAGGCGGTGAATAGCGCTTATGAAACTGCTTATACCACCACCTCTTTCAGTGTAAGGGAGAGTGAAGGCTTTACCGGGAATACGGTACTGCTAAACAGCCCTACAAATGATTTTTTAACCAATGATGCTGAGGTCAATTTCTCTTGGGAAGCTGTTCAGGAGGCTGTAGAGTATCAAATTCAAGTAATTGATCAGGCTGATGTAGTTATCATTGATGAAACCATTGATAGTATAGGTGCTGAGTTGACCTTAACTGAAGGTAATTCTAGGTGGCAGGTAAGAGCCATAAATAGCAATAATGAAAATACACTTTACAGTTCTAGAACAATTTCGGTCGATCTAACCAATCCAAGTACTCCTGAGCCTACTTCTCCTTTGGATGAAGGCGTAGCGAGTGCGGGGGAAGTTACTTATACTTGGGAGCGCGAAAATATCCCGGGTAGTGCAGAAAGAGATAGCATTTTTATTTTTAATGATGAAGGAGAAACCGATTTGTATCGAAGAGGTTTAGGCGAGGACAAAAGTTTTACTACCGATATGGAAATAGGCGAGTTCTATTGGAGGGTTAAAGCTTATGATGCGGCTGGTAATTTTAGTGATGATAGTGCCTTATTTAGTTTAACTGTTAATTAGTCTCTATGTTAAAATTAAAACACTTTGCAATTCTAATGTTTTTTGGTGTTGCTTCTGCTTATGCTCAAATTGATTTAGACAACCATGAATTTATACGGTCTAAAACTGCATCGGGTCAAACAACGCGAATATTTGGACTAAACAACCAAAACTGGCTTTATATTGGTAGTGTAGAGCATCCTATTTCCAATATTTACTTCTACAATAGTGGAGTTGGTAATGTAATGTCTCTTCGCGAAAACGGTAAAGTAGGTATCGGAACAGCTGACCCAAACGCTACTTTACAAATTGGTGATAGTGACCATTCAGGTGCTCCTGAAAATGAGGTTGCAATTAAAAGATTATCAATAGCTCCAGTTACACATTCCGGTTCGGATTGGTTTTTCACAGCAAGGGATAATCCTCAATTCGCATTTCTGGATATAGGTTATTTCGATAAAAAGTCTTTCACCTTACGCCACGATGGTAATTTAGGCATAGGATCGCCTAACCCGGATTCCAAACTAACCGTAAATGGAAAAATCCATGCCAAAGAGGTTAAACTGGATTTATTGGGGTCGTTGGCTCCGGACTATGTTTTTCAAGCAGATTATGAACTCAAATCTTTAAAGGAAGTAGAAGAATATATAAGAGATAATGGACATCTACCAAATGTTCCATCAGCCAATGAAATGGAAGAAGAGGGTGTTCATTTAAAAGAAATGAATCTTAAGCTATTGGAAAAGGTTGAAGAATTAACGCTTTATGCAATCGAACAAAAGAAAGAATCTAATGCTCTCAAAGATGAAATACAAAAAATGAAGCTAGAATTGAAAAATATAAAATCTCATATAAATGATTAGGTTAACTGTTGCTATTTCCATTTTTAGTTTATTCACGGTTTCGGCTCAAACCAATAACTTTCCAGACAATGGTGATGCACTATTGGAAACAAGTCCAACTGAGATTCCAGGGACTATAACGAACTCTTCAGGTCTAGTTTTTAGGTCATCAGGCCATGCAACCGACGGCAGAAGCAGATTTCAATATTGGAAAATTTTTGGGAAAGGAAGAAGTCCGTGGGGATCTGGGGATTTAGTTTTTTCCAGTAATACTGATGGTTCAGGGAATGTTGAATTGCTGCGATTAAGTAATACTGGAAATTTAGGTATTGGCACCGCTAATCCAAATTCTAGGTTAACGGTATTTGGAGAAACCGGGATTGAGCTAAGGAAAACAGGTAGTCCTGAACAATTTATGCAAATACGTCCTATGGTCGATGTTGAAACCTTAAACCCAGGAGGCTCTAAGGCTGCAGCACAAATTACAAACCTCAATCTACAACACCTTGTTTTAGATATTAAAGCCAATGATTCCCAGGATTCTTTCGCCATTAGAACAGATAGTAACTTGGATGGAGAGGTTGATCACATCGCCATGACAGTTAAACCTTCTGGACGAGTCGGGATTGGAACCACTAATCCGGATTCTGAGTTAACCGTGAAAGGAAAAATCCATGCCCAAGAGGTAAAACTTGACCTTGCCGGGGCTGTTGCACCGGACTATGTTTTTAAAGAAGAGTATAACCTAAAATCTTTGGAGGAAGTTGAACGGCATATTAATGAGAAAGGCCATCTTCCCAATATTCCTTCAGCAAAAGAAATGGAAGAAGAGGGAGTTCATTTAAAGGAAATGAATCTTAAGCTGCTGGAAAAAATTGAAGAACTCACTTTGTATGTCATTGAACAAAAAAAGTTGCTGTCCAAATGTATAACAAGGTTAGAGGCACAAGAGCAAGAAATAGCATTATTACTTAAAAAAAAAAAATAAAATTTATCTAAGATGATATTCAGAAAAACTGCCTTAATACTTTTCCTTTTTATAGTTGCCATTAGTGAAGCACAGAATGAAACCATAAATGGTAATCTCACTATAAATAGTACCGCGGATGTTGGCGCTAGTCAGAATCCAGCTCTTGTGATTGGACAACGTAGTGGTCATCATATTGGAATTGACGGTAATGAAATTGGAGCTTTTTACAATAATTCCTTTTCCAATGTTTATATAAATTGTTCACTATCTACGTCGAATACCGTATTGAATGATGGAGGAGGTAAGATAGGAATGGGAACACCTTATCCTTCTGAATTGCTACATATTTCCGCTAGGAATTCTGGAGATGGAGTGATTCGATTGGAATCGGATCTAGATAATAACAACGAAGGTGACAATATAAGAATTGAAATGTATCAGGATGGGGGATTGCATGGAGCTCTTATAGGATTTAATCAAGATTGGCCGGGCTCACAATCGGATAATATTTTCAGAATAGTTACTAGACAGAATGGAATTAACGATTATAGTACATTAACTATCGATCCTTTTACATCTTTTGTAGGGATAGGGACTACGGAACCCGATTCCAAACTTACCGTCAAAGGGAAAGTTCATGCCCAAGAGGTAAAACTTGACTTAGTAGGTTCAGTGGCACCGGATTATGTCTTTAAAGAAGGGTATAACCTTAAATCTTTGGAGGAAGTTGAACGACACATAAAGGATAAAGGGCATTTACCTAATATTCCTTCAGCTAGGGAAATGGAAGAGGAAGGAATTGATATGAAGGAAATGAATTTGAAATTACTTGAAAAGATTGAGGAACTTACCCTGTATATAATTGAACAACAAAATTTAATAAAACAACAGAAAGAATATTTTTCAGGAGAAATGAAAAAAATGGAATATAAATTAGAAAATCTTTTAAATAAATGAAAGTAATCCTTTTTGTAGTCTTGTTATCAAGTTATACCGTATACTCTCAATGGAATCCTAGCGGGGATAATGTTACAAGTGGGCAAATCATCGCAACGAATCCTAACAATACCAGTGCAGTTTTAATGTTATCTTGGTTGAACGACCTGCCCAGAATAAGGGTGGGCGGGTTTGATCCGGGAGCCTCTAATGGATTGGATATTCAAGGTCCAGGAGATGTAAGTCTTTTAAGAATAAAGGGTAACGGAGAGCTTGGCGTTAAAAGTATAATAGCAAAGGAACAAATTTCCGGTGGGTTGACCCATACGAAAAATTATTTTGTCATGCGGCCTTACAGTTCTTCATATGATGACGGTAGCTATGCAAAGATTTTCTATGACGGAAACAACAAAATTATTAATTTTTGGAATTCAGAAGCTGGCAGATTAACAAATTTAAATGCAGGTGCAATCCGTGCTGATGGCAGGATGGCGATAGGAACATCATTTTCCAATGAATATCATTTGGCAGTAAATGGAAAAATTAAGGCTAAAGAAATTAAAGTTGAAACTAATTGGAGTGATTTTGTTTTTGAAAAGGATTACAATCTTCCTAGCTTGAAAGAGGTAGAAAAACATATTAAGGAAAAAGGACACCTAAAAGATATTCCTTCATCTAAAGAGGTCGAAAGAAATGGAATTGATTTAGGAGAAATTAATTCGAGATTACTTCAGAAAATAGAGGAGCTAACTTTGTATACTATCCAGCAGCAGAAATTAATTGAAAGTCAAAATAAACGGATTGAAAAATTAGAAAATTTATGTCGTAAAATGTAAAAGCAATAGAACCAACCTTTATGAAAATTAAATTAAAAATTTGTCAAATCATTGCCCTACTCTGTTTTCATTCGCTTACGGCTCAAGTGCAAACGGGTGTTTATAAAACAAGTCCAGGCAACACCGATTACCATCAATTTGTAAGAAATGGGAATGGGGCTGCCGTATATATCAACCAAGTGTCTTCAAATGCCATTCATCCAATATTGAGGTTGTCTAGTGGAACATCTACCGCTAATGATAATGTAAAAATGGTTGTTGAAAACAATGGCTATTTAGGATTGGGAACAGAGCTGGCAACTGCCAACCTTCACGTTTCTTCTGGAATTGACGGCGATGCAATTTTGTTATTGGAGTCGGATACCGATAATAGCAACGAGGCTGATAATCCTTTAATTCAATTTAGACAAGATGGAGGAATTATCGGTGTGAATATGGGCTTTTCACCAAATTTTGGAGAGAACTTGTTTGGTATAGGAGCTAGGAACACAACAAATGGGGAAGATATTTGGGATACATTCATAGTAGATGTAACCAGAAATAGAATAGGTATTGGTACGAATAATCCAGATGCCAAGTTGACGGTTAAAGGAAATATACATGCCCAGGAGCTTAAATTGGACCTAAATGGTTCAGTTGCCCCCGATTATGTTTTTGATAAAGAATATCCGTTGAATTCCCTCGAAGCAGTAGAACAGCACATCATAAAAAAAGGGCATCTGCCAAATATTCCTTCAGCCAAGGAGATGGAAAGAGATGGAATCAATCTCAAAGAGATGAATCTAAAGCTTTTGGAAAAAATAGAAGAATTAACGCTCTATGTTATCCAGCAGCAAAAAGAGATTAACCAATTGAAAGAGGATAGATGCGACTAACTATATTTTTATTTGTATTGCTAACCAGGTTTTGTTTTGCTCAAGATTTTATAGTAAAACAAGTTAGCGTTGAGGAAGTTGGTTGGAAAAGGGTAGCTCTGTTAAATGGTGCCTATGGAAGAGGATATAACGAGCTTACGATGGCTACTATCGGAGGATCCAATTCGCCTTATGTTACTAAAATTAGTTGGTTTAAGGGCTGGTCCAACTACGGTAATTTGAATATTGAGTCAGTAAGTAATAGCGGATATTGGAGCGAGGCCAGAATAACATTTGATGGGACTTTTGGTTATTTGGAAGTGAATTTTACTGCTCCTGTAGACTTGCTCAGGGTAAGTATTGATCAACGAACCTGGAGTGGTGGAGATGTTTTGAATGGTCCGTTGCCAAATGGGGGTGGAAATGTTATAACTTCTGCAAAGTTCGGAAGATTAAATTATGGAGAGAACGATCTTTATTTGTCTTATTCAGGGAAAGTAGGTATTGGAACTACAACTCCAGATGCAG
This sequence comes from Galbibacter sp. BG1, assembly GCF_013391805.1. Classification (GTDB taxonomy): domain Bacteria; phylum Bacteroidota; class Bacteroidia; order Flavobacteriales; family Flavobacteriaceae; genus Galbibacter. The sequence goes on from NZ_CP058364.1 coordinate 2,496,401, forward strand.
CCCTTACAGTTAATGGAATGATTCATACTTCTGAGGTTAAAGTTGACCTAAACGGATTGGTAGCTCCAGATTATGTTTTTTCTGAAAATTATAATATAAAATCGCTGGAAGAGGTTGAGCATTATATTAAAGAGAATAGGCATTTGCCAAATATTCCTTCCGCTAAAGAAATGCAAGAGGAGGGGGTTAATCTTAAAGCGATGAACTTAAAATTACTGGAAAAGATTGAAGAATTAACCTTACATGTAATTGCACTTAAAAAAACAATAGATAAACAAGAAGAAAGAATAAAAGATCTAGAAAAATAACGAAACGCCATGAAAAATTTTTTAATTGTTTTCACTGTTATTCTTTGGGGAAATCTGTTTTCTCAAGATCATTATAACACAAAAATAAGTTTTGGCCTTGACTCAGGTTGGTGCAGGCTCGCAAGTTTTGATTTAGAAGGAAATGGCATTCACAATTCTGTAATCATAGATGCTAAAATTAATTTTATAAGGACAAGTGAACGTGGATATTCTGCTAATGCAATTTTAATCCTGCGAGAAAGTGCTACTCAATTAGGTGTTTGGAATTATACTATAAATGGAACAGAAATTGGTGACTACCTAAAATTTAAAAGGGTAAGTGATCACAAATATCAACTTTATGGAAAAGCACCCGACAGATATGGTCATATTTCCGTTGAACTAACTGTTACAAAAGAGGCACCATTAATTGTAGATACGCCAACTTCCTTGGAGCTAGTACAAAATTTAGATGTATATCCAGATGTACCTCGACACGGAAAATTTGCTTTTGTAGAAGGGAATATAGGAATAGGAACTACAACTCCAGACGCAAAACTTACTGTAAATGGTGATATACATGCTCGAGAAGTAAAACTGGACCTTGCAGGTGCAGTTGCTCCAGACTATGTTTTTAATGAAGATTATGATTTAAAAAAATTAGAGGAAATTGAAGTATATATTAAAAAAGAAGGTCATTTGCCAAATATTCCGTCTGCCAAACAAATGCAGGAGGAGGGGATAAATCTTAAGGAAATGAACTTAAAACTTTTAGAAAAGATTGAGGAACTAACATTGCATGTCATTGAGCTAAATAAGAAACTTACGGTAAAAGAAAAAAAATAAGAAATGCGATTTAAAATAGTAAAATTAATTATTAGTCTAATGTTGTTTCCATTAGGCTGTTTGGCACAAAATATTTTTCCTACAAATCAAGGGGGGCATGTGGGTATAGGGACCCTTTCTCCTCAAAGTCCTTTGACCATTAAAAGTACTAATGATGCTATTACAACTTATCAAACTACGGATAATACATGGTTATACACCAATTGGTTGGATAAGGATAATAACAGAAGGCTCTATATGGGGTTAAGTGCAGATTTGTCAAGTTTTAACATAGCAACTTTTAACGGTACCAATAAGTTGATTCTTACAGGTAGTAACGTAGGGATTGGGGTAACGCCAGAGGAGGTTTTTCAAATAAGGAATGCCTTTGTATTTCATAGTGGGGGGCATGAAGTACTGGGGTTTCAATTTAAACCTTCCGGAGGTGTAGATTTGTCCCCAAGTAAATATGCTGGAGAAGTACGTTTCGACCCAGCTAATGGTGATTTGCGGTTAGGCACTTCCTCGACAATTACATCAACTCCTTTGACAAGGCTATCTATATCAAAAGATGGTAAGGTAGGTATAGGTACTTTTGATACTGGTTCCCATAGACTTGCCATTGAAGGATCCATTGGTGCTAGGGAGGTTAAAGTAGAAGTAGGTACGTGGAGTGATTTTGTATTTAAAAAAGATTATGATTTACCCGATCTTGAAACTGTTGAAAAACATATCCAAGAAAAGGGACACCTGGAGGGGATTCCTTCCGAAGAAGAAGTTAAAGAAGATGGTGTATTTTTGGGAGAAATGGATGCCAAATTGCTTCAAAAAATTGAAGAACTAATGCTATACACTATTGAACAGCAAAAGTTAATACACGTTTTAAATGAAAAAGTAAAAATACTGGAAGACGATTTAAAAAGCTTAAAAACGAAGAACTAATGGGAAAGCCAATACAATTTATACTTATATTAATTTTAGCACAATTGAATTTTGCCCAAACCAACACATTTCCACCGAATGGAAATGTAGGTATAGGAGAGAGTGAACCTTCGGCTAAATTGGAAATTTTAAAGGATTCTGATTTATCAAGTTCTATTACAATTCCAAACAGTTCTATTTTGTTAAAAAGTGATCAGAATCCTTATAGTGCAACTTTGCGGTTTGGAGTGGACAAAAATAATATGAAAGCAATTATTCAAACCCAAGAAACCACATCTGCATCAAAATTTGATTTATTGCTAAACCCATTTGGAGGAAATGTAGGGATAAATACATCTACCCCAGAAGCCGTATTGGATGTGGATAAAAGCATAAATAATTTCTGGAGTGCTCGCATACGTAATACAGGCGGTGAATCATTAGGCTTATTAATAAAAAATGGATATGGAGGTGCACAATCTCATAATTACCCTACCATACTAAGATTGGAGGATGGTAATGGTAATTTAAGAATGAAGGTGCAGAGCAATGGTAAAATAGGGATGAATACAGAAGATATTCCTAGCGGGTATACGTTGGCTATAAAGGGCAAAGCAATTACCGAAGAAATTAAAATCCAAAATATAAATGAGTGGAGCGACTTTGTGTTTAAAGAAAATTATAAACTACCAACTTTGGAGGTTGTAGAGAGTTATATAAATGAAAAAGGTCATTTAAAAGATATCCCTTCAGCTAAAGAGGTCAAAGAGGATGGTATTTTTTTAGGGGAAATGAATGCCAAACTGTTGCAGAAGATAGAAGAGCTAACGCTATACGCCATCCAACAGGAAAAACGGATAATCTCCATGGAAGAAAAAAATGAAAAATTGATTCATTTATTAGAGAAAGTTTTGGAAAAGAAAAAATAGACTAATTATATGAATAGTAATGTCAAAACATACGTATTATTAGTGGTTGTGCTAATTATATGGGGAATTGTAGGGTATAACATTTATTCCTCTCTAAGTGGGACTCCCACAGGTTTTAACACCAACGGTGAAAATTTATCACCATCATTCAGAAGAAAAGACCTTAAGGTTAGTCGGGAGTATACTATTCATCGTTATGATAGAGATCCTTTCCTTGGGACTATCAAAACTAAAGAGGATCCAAAGCCTTTGCAAAGAAGAAAGCCTAGGGTAGTAGAAGCTGAACCAGAAATTATTGTTGAGTATGCAGGAATGGTTAAACCTGGGGTTTCCAAAGGTGATATTATTTATTTTGTAAGAATTAACAGCCAAAGACATTTAATGCATGTTGGAGATGAGGTTTCAAACGTAAAGCTTTTAAAAGGGAATGAGAATGAAATTGCAATTGCCATAAACGGTAAACAAAGAAAAGTAAAAAAGTAATTCTTAAATGTTAAATAAAAAAGTAAAAGGAGGAGCTCTACAATTTGTACTCTTTATAGGGGTAGTCATAGCTATTCTTTTGCTTTCGTTTATTGGTTTGACATATGCCCATCGCTATTTTCAAAAACGTGGGGAATTTTTGTTGAAAGCGGTAGAGCAAGCAAATAATGGAATTAATTATTCATTGCATAATGATATTGTCTTAGGAGATTCAGTTACGATCGCTATGACAGAAGAGAATGATCTTAGCAGTGAAATTAAAGCTACAAAAAAGTACTGGGGATTATATGAATTGGTTTCGGTGAAAAGTAGTATTCATAATCAAGAGTTTATAAAAATTGCTTTGGTAGGTGGATGGAATCAAAAAGGAGATCGGTATTCGCTTTTTTTAAAAGAAAGTAATAGGCCATTAGTAGTAGTTGAAAATACAAATATTCAAGGGCAGTTGATGCTGCCCAGGGATGGATTAAGGCCGGGAAATATGGGAGGGAAGTCCTTTACAGGCTCGTTGTCCCCACCCAATAAAATAAAACCTAGTACAAGTAGGCTGCCAAAATTATCCAAAGGAATTATGGATAAACTGGAGTTATGGCTGGATGGAGAATTTGGAAGTGAACTGGAGCCTGCTCAAATGAACTATCCACTTAACTTTAAAAACTCATTTAAAAATAAAACACTACTGCTTGGGAGTAATGGGCAAATAAGTCTTGATGTGGGCACCTTAATTGGTAACGTCGTGGTATTTTCATCTTCCAAAATTACTATTGGCCAAAATATGAAGATTAATGATGCTATTGTGATAGCGCCTTTTATTGAGATTGATAAAGGTTTTAAAGGAAATCTTCAAGCTTTTGCTTCAAAGGAGTTAATTGTAGAGAAAGATGTTGTTTTGGAATACCCATCTTCACTTGCGCTTTACAATAAAGGTCTAAGGTATCCGAAAGCTTCTATTACTATAAACGAAGGAGCTGATGTTAAGGGTGGTATTGTTTACTGGGATGATTATGATGAAAAAGAACAACAATTATTTACACCTCAAATTGAAATTCATAAGGGAGCAACTGTTAATGGGGAAATTTACTGCAGTAGAGGGTTAGAACTTCTAGGTAAAGTAAAGGGATCTATCACTACTTCATATTTCATTGTTAATAAATTTGGTTCAGTCTATCAAAATCATATTTATGGAGGGCAGTTAAATGTGGATTGGCGACAAGATAACTATACAGGATTACTTTTTAATTCTGAAAAGAAAAAGATTATGAAATGGCTTTATTAAAAAAAATTAAGGGATCAACCTTAATGGAAACAATGATTGCAACTGTATTGATTGTCGTTGTTTTCATGATTTCAAGTTTAGTGTTGAATAATATTCTTTTTAATCAAATCCACAACAATACTATGGAAATCGATAATCATATAAGAGTATTGGAGTACAAAATTTTAAACAAGCAGTTGTCGGAACCATATTCAGAAGATTTTAATAATTGGCAAATTGAAATTAAAAAGAAGAGGGAATATCAAGATTCAATATTGATGATTACAATGGTAAATAGTATTACTAAAAAGAGACTTATTAAGAAAAAAGTAATTGAATAAACCTAAGAAAATAAAAGCATTCACTTTGAATGAGCTTATCGTGGTAATGGTTATTACTGTTATCGTAATAGGCCTTGCTTATACGGTATTAAATTTGGTACAATCCCATATGAAAGGGATATCTTATAATCTTGACAATGCCAGCGAGAATAGCCTGATGCAGCAAGCACTTACAATTGATATCAATAGGTTCAATGAAGCGTATATAGGACCCAATGGTAAAATGGTTTTCAGAAACGAATTAGATTCTGTAACCTATTTTTATGAAGAAAGTTACTTTGTAAGGGAAGTCGACACTTTTAATATTGAGGTAGGAGAAACGAGTTTTTATTTGGATAACAGGGAAATTTATTCCGGTAAGTTTGATGCAATTCAAATTGAAGTAAATCCAATGGATAGGATGAGCACTATTTTTATATACCGTCAGAACGACGCAAAAACTTATATGAACTAATGGCTTTTAATTTAGAGAAAATAGCAAACGAAAAAGCTAATTCTAAACAAATTAGCTCCAATCTTAATATCATCTTAAAGAAGGAAATAAATTTATTTGGGGGAAAATTTTCGAATAAACAGAAGGAGAATTTTTATACAGAATTAAGTGTTTTGCTCAAGGCCGGAATTTCTTTGAAGGATGCCTTACTAATTATTGGTGAAAATGAAAAAAAAGAGAGAGTGCGAACTTTTTTTGACAGCATAATTAATGACATAATTAGAGGGGGTTCATTTTCAGAAGTAATCAAAAAAAATAAGGAATTTTCAGAGTATGAATATTATTCACTAGAGATTGGAGAAGAAACTGGAATGCTTCCAGATATAACAAAAGAACTGGGTTCTTTTTTTGCAAAAAAAAATGAACAAAGGCGTGCGATGATAGCTGCTCTTACCTATCCTGCAATTATATTCACAACGTCTGTTCTCGTGGTGGTTTTTATGCTTCGATTGGTGGTTCCAATGTTTCAAGATATTTTTTTACAGAATAATGTAGAACTACCTTGGATTACAAAGTTAATTATAAAAGCTTCTGGATTTATCGGAGATTTTGGATGGATAATTTTTTTCCTTGTATTTACAATTTTTGCTTTAAGAAAATGGATAGGGAGAAGGAAAAAAATTAGGCAATTCAAAGATAAATTAATGCTAAAGATTCCTTTTTTAGGATCATTTTACAAGAGCGTTTACCTCTCCCAATTTTCTCAAGCAATTTCTTTACTAACGTTCTCCAAAGTTCCTATGCTCAACAGTATTCAATTGGTGGCTAAAATGGTTGATTTTTATCCTTTGCAGCACGCACTTCATAAAGTGGAGAAGGGAATTTTGAAAGGAAATAGTTTAAGCACTAGCATGAGGGATGATCCATTTTTTGATCAAAAAATTATAGCACTTGTTAAGGTTGCAGAAGAAACAAACCAAACCGATTTTATTTTTAGTAGACTCCATGTTCAATATTCCATTGAAGTGGAACAACGCTCAAAAATTCTATCTACAATTATGGAACCAATCATTATTTTGATTGTTGGGATAATGGTTGGCATTATACTGGTTGCAATGTATTTGCCAATGTTTAAAATCAGCAGTATTTTGTAAGATTTTGATATTTTTTGGATTAAAATCAATAATTTTAACTTAAAAATTTGTTAATTTAAGTATAAATGTTATTTTTGATAACATATAACCTAAACTAACCAAAAAATTCCTAATCTTGTGAAGCCTTATGTTCTAATTTTATTTTTGGTTTACTTCTACAGCTCCTATTCCCAATATAGCTTTAACGGCTCAAATCAGCATACTTTTCAAACCACGTATGGTACAGTAGATATAGGTCCGTTCAATGCGGATTGGGCTCACATTTATACTGATCGACCGAAAATAATATTCAACAAAGATGTTTACACCGCCACCAATGCATTTTCTTCTTATAACAATGATTTAATATTAAAAACCAATGGAACAGAGCGCTTACGTATTTCAAATGTAAATGGTAATGTTGGTTTCGGAGTTACCAATCCGCTCCAGAGAATATCAGTTGATGGAAATGTTTTATCAAATGGTTTTATATTAACGGATACTGAGCTAGGAAGCAATAGCGATTACATTGCTTTCTTTAGGGAAGATATCCAAACCGATCATAGTGTTTTAAAGCTTCAGTTAGGGGATGACAATGTAAGCGAGTTTAATATCGGCTTTAAGTCCTGGAGTACTCAACAATGGCATAGTACCATGCTAATAAAAGCTAACGGAAATGTGGGTATAGGAACAATTGCTCCTGATTCAAAACTTACAGTCAATGGCAACATACATACCAAGGAAGTCAAAGTTGATCTCAATGGAGCACTAGCTCCTGATTATGTATTCAAGAAGGAGTACGACCTAAAGTCGCCTAAAGAAGTCCAAGCTTATATCAAAAAGGAAGGGCATTTACCCAACATTCCTTCGGCAGCGCAAATGGAAAAAGAAGGATTGAACTTGAAGGAAATGAACCTCAAACTACTTGAGAAAATAGAGGAACTTACCTTATATATCATAGATCAAGATGAGCGGATAAGAGTATTAGAAAAACAAAATAAAACATCTCAATATTAATTCTTTATAACCAAAATCAATTTGAAAAAAAATCTACTTTTTATACTCTTAATTGTATCCGCACTTCATGCTCAACATGATGTCGATGATCAGGGATTGGTTTATACTAACAATGGTAAATTGGGTGTCGGGATAACTTCTCCAGAAACTATTTTACATATAAAACAGGGTACTCCTCATCAAGGTATACAGATAACAGAAGAGGGCAATACAGAAAAAATCCAATTGCACCTGGCGCAATTCGATGATGGACGGCATTACGGATATTTTATGCTAGGCAGGGAAACTATGCTAAGAGGTAATGGTGAAAAATCTTATTTCAAAGGGAGTTTGGGAATTGGAACCATACATCCAGATGCCAAATTAACGGTAAACGGCGATATTCATGCCAAAGAACTACGGTTGGACATTCAAGGGTGGCCAGATTACGTTTTTGAATCAGGATATGAATTACAACCTATTGAAGAAGTAAAAAAGCATATAGAAGAAAAAGGACATTTGCCTGATGTACCATCGGCTAAAAAAATAGAGGAAGATGGATTGAATTTAGGAGATATGGATAAAGTCCTAATGCGAAAGATTGAAGAATTAACGCTTTATGTCATTCAGCTTAAGGAACAAAACGATCTTTTAAATCAAGAAATTAAAAATCTTAAATCAAAAGTAGAAACCTATGAAAATTAAGGTATTAACGGTGTTAGCGTTACTTGTTTTTCACTTGCAAAATAGTTTGGCCCAAAGTAGTTTGTATGCGCGTGGTACAGGTTATAACAATTTTGGTAGTAGAATGGTAAAGTTGGACGGTAATTATCTAGTTCATGGATCGGGTCGAGGATTGTGTTTAACTATAATAGATGCAAGCTTACATCAACATGTTTCTTCTACAGTTTATGATACCTATGGTAGCGAAGCAGCTTCAAACGATCTTGCCATTGCGCTCAATAATCTAAAAAGAGGACAAATAGGATTGCTTACTTCCTTTGATGCATGGGAAGATAAAGTAACAAATTCTTTAAGAATAGCAGCCAGAAGGCTTGGCCTATATAAACTTATAGGCGGATTAGGGTACGGAAACCGAAAGCCCTATGTCGCAATTTTTAGAGGTGCTGGAGTGGCTGATGGAAATACAGAGCCTAATCACGTCGCCTATGAAGTAATGCAATCTAGGGATGTCGGAGCAGATCAAGCTGTAATTGCCACCTGGCTTGTTGAAGATGCTTTTGTAGGAAATAATTTAACAAACGCCCTGATTTCTGCAAACAGTAATATTTCAGATGCCAGTGTTATTGTAGACCAAAAAGGAGATGTTGGAATAGGTACGTATACGCCAGATGAAAAACTTACAGTAAACGGAACAATGCATGCAAAAGAGGTGAAAATAGATATTAACGTACCAGCACCAGACTATGTATTTGAAGAAGATTACAAGCTGAGGTCTCTTAAGGAATTAAAAAAGTATATTGAAATCTATGGTCATTTACCTGAAATACCCTCGGCGGAAGAAATAGCCGAGGAAGGTATTAGCGTCGGGGAAATGAATATGCTTTTGCTCAAGAAGATTGAGGAACTGACGCTTTATATTTTGATAATGAAACAAAAGCTGTAGAGTAAATTTTAGGTTTACAGAACACATCTTTTAATAATAAAAAAACATTTGACAGTTATTTATATAATGAATTAATCAGATATATACAACCAATCAATACTATTCAATATGAATTCTAAATTTTTTTACAACCTTTTACTGGTATCATCTATTTTTATTTCTAGAGCTCAGGATAATATTCAGGGTGCCCAGCCTAATGTTTTTCCTCCATCACCTAATGCATCTGGAATTGCGAGATATGATAATACTAAAATTGGTTATTATACAGGTACTCCAGAGATTAGTGTGCCTATTCATAAATTTAATACTAAACAATTAAATCTAGTATTTAGTATGAATTATTTGGCAACTGGTATTAAAGTAAATGAAATGGCTGGTGATAAGGGTATGCATTGGAATTTAAGTGGTGTAGGTGTCGTAAGCAGAATAGTATATGGCAACCCTGACGATTCCCCAGACAATTATAGTAAAGGCTTTTTATACAATACCGATGAAGTTCCCGATAGTTATACAAATTATGATGAATTTTATAATCTAGCTAGAGGGCATACCGATACTCAACCAGATATTTTTAATTTTTCGCTTCCTGGAGGGTACAGTGGTAAGTTTGCAATAAACTACGATGGTAGTATTATAACAATTCCTTATCAGAATGTGAAAATAGAATATGAAAGACAAAATGGTTGGGTAACAAAATGGATAATAACCACGCCAGATGGAGTAAAGTCGACATTGGATGTACTTGAAAAAAGTAGAAATGAAATCGTCCCAGGATCATTTCCTAATTACAGTAACACATTTTTTACTTCAAGCTGGTATGTTTCCAAAATAGAGGCACCGAACGGGGAAATTTTTGAATACGGCTACGATAATACAGAATATAATTATATTGAATCAAAATCCGAAGCAGATTATCACCGTATTGGGCAAGGTCAGCACCCTGCTACTTTTCCAGGGCCAGAAGAGTTTGAACATCATGTATTTTTAAAGGCAAAGAAAATTTTATACTGTAAAAATTTGAATTCTGGAGAAAAGATTAAATTTGATTATTCATTGCCTAGAAAAGATTTAATCGGAGATGTTGCTCTAAAATCTATTGTAGTTATAAATGATAAAAATGATACCATCAAAAGATTTGAACTCAATTATAAATACCAGTTTAAACAGAATTTGTTGGAAGCTTCCCAAATAAATATACCCGATCAAAGGATATATAGATTGTATTTAACGTCAATCCTTCAGAAAAGTATATTTGGTTCATTAATTCCCTATAATTTTGAGTATCTTTTGCAGTCGAAAGGGAAATTTCTTCCTGGTAGGTTTTCATATGCGCAGGACCATTGGGGCTTTTATAATGGTAAAGATGAGAATACAACTCTAAAACCCAAAAAGGTTTTGAAATATGAGATCCTAAATCCTACTCAAGACATAGTTGTCACTTTAAATGGAGGAGATCGTTCTTCAGATTCGATACTTTCAACCCTCGGAACCTTAAATAAAATAGTTTATCCTACAAAAGGCTACTCAAAATTTGAATACGTTTCTCATTCACATTCTTCGGATTTAATTGAAAAAGAAATTGATGAAAAAACGTTTAGCTACACCGTTGGTAGAGACTATTTGTCACCAGAAAATTCTTTTTCGATTGAGGAGGGTATTTTGGGAAAAGTTCGAGTAAATCTCACTACTCCTGGTATATCCAATCTTGCGCCTGAAACTATGAGAATAAGGATACATAAAAGCGGAGATCCTTCTAATTATTTCGTATATGATTCAGAATTTGCCTTTAATTATGGGTCACAAAAATATGAAGAATTACAGTTCGATGTAGAGCCCAACAGTATTTATGACGTGTCTTATATTGGCATTAATAGAGGTTCTTTAGGCACTGGCGTTTTTACATTGAAAGTAAATTGGGAACTCGAAAAAGCGCCGAATAACTATGCAGGTGGAGCGAGGGTTACTAAAATTGAAAGCTATGATCCTTCCACAGATAAAACTTTAATCAAAGAATATGAGTATTATAAAGAAAACGGTGAATCATCAGGTTTTTTGTTAAAACCTCCTATTTATGGTAGTGTTTACAGAGGAACATATTATCAAATTTTATATGCTGGGTCTGTAGCCGAGACATGCGGTGCATTTGAGAATGTTTATTATGTCAGAAATACATTTCCATACATTTCTTTAACATATACACAAGGAAGCTCAATTGGTTATGAAAGAGTTTTAGAAAAATTTAAGGATGGGAATGACGGCAACGGTCATTCGATCTACCAATTTTCCAAAGCATTAGATTTATCTAGTATTAATCAGTATCCTAATGTTCCAGATGATTCCAGGGAATGGTTAAGAGGCAATCTTTTGAAAGAAGAACACTACAAAGCTTTAAAACAAACTCCAGAAAGAGTTGTAGATTACTATTATGAATATCCTGGTACAATGAATGAATTAAACGATATTCTACATGATAAAATAATTTCTGCTACTAGAATACTTCAAGTATATGAAAATAATTGTCCAAGAAGTTTAGTTAGAGCCGAATTTCAATTCGAATGGTCAAATTATCGGGTTTCAACTGGTTACAGGAGATTAGCAACTAAAACTGAAACGTTAAATTTTGAGAATAATTCTATCGTTAGTGTGGAAAACTATAGGTATTCTAATAAGCATTTAAATTTAATAGAATTAAATAAAACGGGTAGTGATGGAAAAGTAGTAGTTAGAAAATACTCTTATGCTAAAGATTTTGATGATAATGTAAATGGTACGGATTTACTACGATCAAGATTTATGCATGATTTCAAGGTAGAATATGAAGAATTTAAAAACTATAAGTTTCAAACAAAAGTAACTAATAAGTATGTCTTGAACAATAATCATATTGTTTTGGATGAAAGAACTGAAAATACTAAAAATTTTAGTTCTATAAATCAAAGAAAGTTTTTTTATACATATAATGATAATGCTAGAATAATTGAATACAAAGGACAGTTTAATCCTGGCAATTCTATATTCTGGGGCTACAAGGGTGAGTACCCGATAGCGAAGGTCGAGAACGCGACCTATGTGGAGATCGCGGGTGCCCTTGGTGTTTCGGTAGCTTCTTTAGAGGCTTTCAACGAGGGCAACCTATCGCAACTGGATAATTTGCGGGAACTGCTCCCCAAGGCGCAAGTGACTACTTATACCTATGAACCTTTGGTTGGTATTAAGACCATGACGGACCCCAGGGGCAAGACCACCCATTACGAATACGACGATTTCAATAGGCTGAAAACGACCAAGGACGACAACCTTGACCTTCTTTCCGACTTCAGATACCACTACAAAGACCAATAACATGAAAAAGCTTTACCCTACCCTAATAGTTTCCTTTATTCTTTTGATTTTCAGTTTCCGTGGACAATCCCAGAACTGTTACACGGTACAGCTGAGCACCCATGAGGTGACCCTTGGCTATTCACCCGGTCAATCCTCCTATGTGTACGTGAACTTTCCCGGGGGTGGCTGTTTTTCCCCAACGGTAACGGTGCTTAACAAGCCAAGTTGGTTGACCATCGATGTGTTCGGTACTTCGATACGTGTTGTGAGCCAGTCCTTATCGAGCGGTTACCGTGAGATCTCGATGCCCGTCCAGGTGAACGGGAATACGGTGAGCGGTTTTACGGTAAAGCAAGGGAACAAGCCTCCTCCTCCTCCGTGTTCGATCTCCAGCAGCCCAATCGACATCGATGTTTCGAGTATGGGGCATACGGCGACCTATCCGATCACTCTGGCAAACTGTAATAACAGCATTAGCTTTCTGAACTTTGAGACAACCTCTGGCACATCCCTGCCCAGTTGGATAACGGCAACCAAGGCCTCCGGTAACGCCTGGAGGGTGACCACAACACAGAACACGACCAATAGCACGCGCAGCGTGATCATCCTGGTCAAGAGTGTTGTTGACGGTGACAATATCCAGACCAGCGGCCGCTTTGTACAGCCGAGCTGCCGTCCCAACCAGCCCTCGAGCCCATGGGTGGATACGAACAACTGCGGTACCACAGTACTGGAGCGTGGCAACCCGCCCCCCAATACCACCTGGTACTGGCAGTCCATCAACAACGGGACCAGCAAGGGCAGTTCGGCAAAGAACATAACGGTTGGTTCCGGTACAAAATATTACCTGCGTGCGCACAACGACCTTACGGGCTGTTGGAGCGAGTCGCTTTCCTTTGTCGACTATTCGGTGCACAAGGTCCCCTCGCCGCCTATCGTGAGCGACGGTTTCCGTTGCGGTGGTGCGGGCCCCGTAACGCTCGGCGCCACCCCTGGGGCCAATGGCAACAGGGTACGCTGGTACAGCAGTGCCACCGGTGGGTCTCCCCTTTACACGGGGACAGGAAGCTATACCACCCCCAGCATCCCCAGTACCAGGACGTACTATGCGGAGAGCTACAATGAGGGTACGGGGTGCAAGTCCCCTTCCAGGCTACCGGTCAAGGCCACGGTCTATCCGGTGTTGGAAGCTGGGGTGCTGAACGGGAAGGGCCCGCTCTGCTACAACGGGAACCCGGGCACCCTTACGGGCAGCGCCCCGACCGGGGGCAACGGGAGCTACAGTTACCAATGGCAGGAATCGACCAATGGCTCGAATTGGAGCAATATCCCCGGGGCCACGGGGAGCACCTATGCCCCCGGGGACCTGACCTCGACCATGCACTACCGCCAGCGGGTAATCTCCTGCGGGCAGACGGACTATACCGATGGCATAGAGGTAAGGGTCTACGGCAACCTTGACGGTGGAGGAATAGCAGGAGACGTTACGGTGTGTTCGGGCGAGAGCGTAGCGTTGTCCAGTTCCACCCCGGCATCGGGCGGTACCGGGACTTACGTTTACCAATGGCAAGTGTCCACCAGCAGTTCCACCAGTGGCTTCAGCAATGTCCCCGGTGCCACCTCTGTTTCGTACGCTCCCGGCCCAGTTACCAGTACGCGCTGGTACAAGCGCCGGGCGACCTCCTGCGGACAGACGGATTACAGCAATAAGGTAAAGGTAACGGTGACCCCGAAGCCCATCTGGTACCTCGACAAGGACGGTGACGGGTATGCGGCATCCACCACTGAGCAGTGCTCCAGCCCTGGAGTGGGGTACAGTACCACGGTAAAACCTGTTGGGGACTGTAACGACAACGACGGTTCGGTGCACGAGGTGTCCACGTGGTACCTTGACAAGGACGGTGACGGGTATGCGGCATCCACCAAGCAGCAGTGCTCCAGCCCTGGAGCGGGGTACAGTACCACGGTAAAACCTGTTGGGGACTGTAACGACAACGACGGTTCGGTACATGCACTTTCCACCTGGTACGCCGACACCGATGGCGATGGCTATGGGGACAGCGGGGCGACACAATTGGCTTGCAACGAGCCCACGGGGCACGTGAGCAACGACGACGATTACGACGACAGTACGGAACTGATAACCAACATCGCCCCGAAGAACTTTTACAGGGACGGCGATGGGGATGGCTTTGGCGACCCCAACGACAGTGTCTACCGCAGTATAAGGCCCACGGGCTATGTAGAGGACAATACCGATGCCTGTCCCGGTATTGCCGGAGACAACAACGGCTGCCCTTACCAGGCGGCGACCTTCAGCAACGAGAACTATGTATACACGCGCAGTTACCAGAGCAAGATGCAGGACAGCGAGGGCATCAAGTCCAACAGCGACGTTATCGAGAGCATCACCTATTTCGATGGCCTCGGCCGGCCGATGCAACAGGTTGGGATCAAGGCCTCGCCCTATATAGAAGGGACCGGGGTAAGGGATATAGTCACCCACATCGGTTACGACGGTTTTGGGCGCCAGGACAAGGACTGGCTCCCTTACATGGACACGGGGACGGTGGGGACCTACCGCTCCAACGACCCCGAGGGTGCAACAAAGGCGTACTACCGGGCACATTACCCTGGGGATGTCACCTTAAACCAAGAAAACCCCTATTCACAGAAACAGTTCGAGCCCTCACCGCTGAACCGTGTGCTAAAGCAGGCGGCACCCGGTGCGGCCTGGGAGCTTGGCAGCGGTCATGAGATCGGGTTCGGTTACGACACCAACATGGACGGGGAGGTCCGGCTCTTTGCTGTGGACTTTACCGGTGGAGATACCGAAAGGCCGGTACTGGTAGCGGGAAGCGATACACACTATGGTGGCGGTGAACTCTATAAGAACACCACCTACGACGAGAACCACCCTGGGACTACAACCAAAAACCATACGACAGAAGAATTCACCGACAAGCAGGGGCGTGTGGTGCTCAAGCGTACCTACGGCCCCTCGGACGTGAACATGGACGGTACGGTGGCGGCCAACGAACAGGAGGCCATGCACGATACCTATTACGTGTACGACGACTACGGCAACCTAACCTATGTGCTGCCGCCGAAGATGAACGCCACCACGGCAAATATTTCCACGATCAGTTCGAGCTTGGCGGCCCTTGGCTACCAGTACAAATATGACGGCAGGAACCGATTGGTGGAAAAGCAGATCCCGGGCAAGGGGAAGGAATCGATTGTCTACAACAAGTTGGACCAGCCGATCATGACCCAGGATGCCGTGCAAGGGGAGAACAATGAATGGCTGTTCACCCTTTATGATGCGTTTGGCCGTGTGGCCTACACGGGAAAGGACCTGAACAATACCCTTGGCAGGGAGGAACTGCAGTCGTTGGCGGATGCGCACACGGTGCAGTTCGTTACCCAAACGGCCTCGGCCACCACTTATGCGGGCACCCCGGTACATTATACCAAGGATGCGTTTCCGGACAGTTTTGACCAGGTGCTGACGATCAACTATTACGGGAGCTATGTGGGCACCGATGGCATTACCGTTCCCGGTGACGTTAACGGTAAGCTGACCGAAACGGGGATAGGCCTCAAGGGGCTTCCCACGGTGAGCAAGGTACGGGTGCTGGGGGAGGACACATGGAGCACCACGGTCACTGGTTACGACGACAAGGGCAGGGCCATCTACACCGAGGAGAGGAACAATTACCTGGGCACGACGACGATAGTGGAGAGCGAGCTTGACTTTGTGGGGAAGGTGCAGCAGAGCAGGACCATGCACAGGAAGGGCAGCGGGACATGGGTGGTCACCGTGGACAGCTTTGCCTACGACCACATGGGAAGGTTAGAGGACCACTTCCAGTGCATCGGGGAGGGCAGTGGCTTTGACGGCTGCTCCGACAATGCCGATGGGGAGAGCTTCACCCTTAGTGAGGCGCCCGTTGAAAGCTGGGGGAAGACGGCCAGCGAACATATCACCCTTACCGACGGGTTCCATTTTGTGGCCACCAGCGGAAGGACATTCCATGGCTCGATCGCACAACAGGGGGAACTGATCGCCCACAACGATTATGACCATCTCGGGCAGCTTAAAGAAAAACTGGTGGGGAATACCAAGAGTGCGCCGCTACAGACCGTCAAATACGCATACAACATTCGCGGCTGGCTGAAAGGGATCAACGACCCATCGAACCTTGGCGGCAGCCTTTTCGGGTTCGGGATCAGGTACAACGACCCGACGGGGGGGACAGCCCTTTACAACGGGAACATCAGCCAGACGCAGTGGGGCACCAAGAGCACGAACTCGACGGGCAACCCGGTGAGCAGCCAGTACAACTATAGCTACGATGCGCTGAACAGGATCACAGGGGCCGTAGATAATACACCAGATCAAAACTACAGTGTAAGCGGTGTCGCCTACGACCAGAACGGGAACATTACCAAACTGCACCGGAAAGGGCACATCAATGAAGCGGCAACGGCCTTCGGGCCAATGGATAACCTTACCTATGGTTACGACGCCGGTAACAGGCTCTTGAGCGTAACCGATGCAGTAAGTACCCCTGCTTTGATGAAAGGGGAGTTCAAGGATGGGAACAAGTCAGGTCATGATTACGATTATGATGAAAACGGCAACCTGACCTCCGACGCCAACAAGGGGATCACGGATATCAGCTACAACCATCTGAATTTACCGGAAGAGGTGAGCTTCGGTTCGGACAAAATTACCTATATTTACGATGCCTCGGGGATGAAACTGCGCAAGCGGGTCACCGAGGGGGGTTCTGTGACATTGACGGACTATGCCGGCAATTATATCTATGAGAACAGCGAGTTACAGTTCTTCAGCCATCCCGAAGGCTATGTGGATGCGGAAGGATCGGGGTACAAATACGTGTACCAATATAAGGACCATTTGGGGAACGTACGACTGTCTTACCAAGATGCGGACGGCAATGGAAGCATTGCCACCAATGAGATCGTGGAGGAGAGCAATTACTATCCATTTGGGCTGCAGCACAAGGGCTATGGGCCAATGACGTCCTCACTGGGCAACAGCGTGGCACAACGTTGGAAGTACAATGGTAAAGAATATGATGAAAGCTTGGATATAAACACCTATGATTTTGGGGCAAGAAACTATGACCCTGCAATAGGACGTTGGATGAACCTTGATCCGTTGGCGAATGAAAGGGATTGGCTATCTCCTTATAATTTTGTACAAGATAATCCGATTAATAGGATAGATCCTGATGGGGAATTGGATGAATGGAATAAAAATGAGGATGGTACTTTAACATGGGTTAGCACAAAAGGTGGAGATCAAACAGATTACGTGAATAATCTGGACGCAGAAGGGAATATTACTTCTACAGAATCGTACGATGTAGAAGTCAACGTTGTTGGGACAAGCGAGACTAGCGAAACAGACTTTGCTATTAATAGGAGTCCTGGGGAGAGAGATGTAATTCAAGGCAGAGGGGGGGCTATAGAATCCTTAAGCATACTAGATATTGCCTCGACAGTTGTAGATTTAACTTTGCAGGCAGTAGGAGAAGACTTAGGGGTAAGCTCGACTCTTTTGACCGCCACAAGCATTTTGGTAAATCCTAAAAAAGCGTTAAAAAAGATAGGCCGAAGCGGAAAACAGAAAAGGTTAAAAGAACTTGCTGATGATCCTAAAATTGGAAAAGCCGACAGAGGGTGGATTAAAAATGAAATGCGACATATCAAAAATGGTAACCGCAAGACAATAAGAAATCCAGGAAACTCTAGAAGGTCTAAAGGTAGAGGAAAAGAGTTGGCACATCCTAGAGGAAAAAGAGCAAAAGACGGACATAGCTATAAAGATGCTAAATTACAGGATGCAGATTTACATAAATTAGAACATAAACACGGTGGATATTAATAAAAAAATAAGTAACATAATCAATCTTTCTGCACAGGAAAGGTATGATTATTTCATTAGAAAAATTGCGGATTTTGAAGAAGTTTGGGGTCTGTATGACGGCGATGGATGGGCAATGACCATGGATGATGGAGGGAGGAAGGCAATGCCTTTTTGGCCAGAGAAAGAATTTGCAAAGCTATGCGCGCAAAATGAATGGGAAAACTATAAGCCAAAAGCCATAGGTTTGGATGATTTTATTGAAAAATGGCTTGTTGGAATGTATAAGGACAATCTAAAAGCGGTGGTTTTTTATACACCAAACAACAAGGGTTTAATCATCTACCCTCATAAATTGAAAGATGATTTAGAAGAAGAATTAGAACAGTATGAATAATTTTAAGCCACCTCCGGGTGGTTTTTTATGCGTGGGCCTTTTTGTCTTGGTGTCACGAATAAAGGCATCAATGATTTTAATAACGGTAGTTTTATCGTCCTCTGAAAGTCGTTGTATCTCATGCATACGGTTGAGCATATCCACGTCCACAACTTCCAAGCTGTCAACCTCCGAAACCAAATAATCAAGGGAAACACCAAGAACTTTAGCAATCATTTTAGCGTTCTCAACAGATGGCACAATATCATCACGCTCATACTTGGAAATCGCATCACGAGACACGCCCACATAAGAAGCTATATAGACTTGCGATAACTTCTTCTCTTTTCTAATCTTGGTAATCTTCCGTCCTAAAGTCATAGAATAATCGTCTTAAACGCTTTAAATCGTATGTTTTTTGGAAATCTTTTATCCAACACTTATCAAGAATACCTTTTAAATCAGAAAAAAGAATTTTCTTATATACGGCTTAAGTTTACAATTTCTAAGTTCAAGGAATAAGTGCAAAATTAATATTTAAAACTCTTGGGGCTAGCCCCAAGAGTTTTAGGACCAATTGTTATATTAATCTTGCATGAAAAAATACAAACAATTGACCATCCACCAAAGGTATCAAATTGAAGCCTTATTGGAAACAGAAATCAGTAAAAGTGAAATAGCTATAATTATCGGGGTCGACCCCTGTACCGTTTACAGGGAGTTATCTAGGAACATTGCCAAACGGGGAAAGACCGCTGGCAGCTATATAGCCAAAAATGCACAGCGAAGAGCAGATAACAGGCATAAAATGAAGCCCAAGAAATTACAGCTCACGGAACAGTTGAAAGAGCGTATCGCGGGTTTGCTCCGTTATGAAAAGTGGAGTCCAGAACTTATAAGCAAACGCTTAGCTATTGAAGAGGAAACCTGTGTGAGCCACGAGACAATATACCAGTGGATATGGAGCGTTAAGAAGAGCAAGAAAAAGGCAGATGCTAAATACGCTAAACTCTACAAAGATCTCAAGCATGGTAGCAGGAGGCAAAAGAGAGGGAACGCCAAGGATAAGCGGGGAGCCATTAAAAACCGTGTAGGAATTGACCAGCGCCCAGATGTGCTGGACCACCGTGAGCGTATAGGCGATATTGAAGTAGACCTGATGATGGGAAGCAATCACAGATCGGCTCTTTTGGTAATGACAGACAGGGCCACATTGGTAACGATGATGGAAAAACTAAGTGGGAAAGAAGCTGGGGAGGTATATGAAAAAATGGAGAAGAGGCTCACCAACTTCAGTTCATCTTGGGTGAAGACCTTGACCTTCGATAACGGAAAGGAGTTTGCACAGCATCAAAAAATAGGAAGGCTCCTCAACGCAAAAACATACTTTACCAGACCTTATACATCACAGGATAAAGGAACCGTAGAGAATAGAATAGGTGTGATAAGAAGATTTTTTCCGAAGAAAACAGACCTGAGAAAAGTCTCAGAAAAAAGAATAAAAGAAGTTGAAAGATTACTAAATTACAGACCGATTAGAAAATTTAATTACCAAAACCCAATTGAAGTCCTAAGAAACAAATGTTTTGCACTTATGGGTTGAACTCAGCATTCATTAAATTTATTAATAATCAGAAAGAACAAAAGATTCCATTGGATTGCTTATCGAATTAATAAAAAATATATTGGAATGTCTAATTTAGTTGGTACGGATTTATGTGATAAACTTAGATTTGTATTATGAACAGTAACAATTACGACCAAGAATTTAAAGCTACCATTCTAGAGCTGTTGGGTACCGGCAGAACGGTCAAGTCCCTATCGGATGAGTATGGTGTCAGTCAAGCCTCCATTAACAGATGGAAAAGGATGTCAAAAACATCGGGCAGTATAAATACTTCTTTGGGAGGTGAAGAAAACCAGAGGATCAAAGCCTTGGAAAAAGAGCTGAAAGATGTGAAGTTGGAACGCGATATCCTAAAAAAGGCGGTAAGCATCTTTTCCAAGAGCGACAGGTGATATACGGTTTCATTAAAGACCATAGAGGCAGATTCCCTGTTGGAAAGATGTGCAAATGCATGCGGGTGAGCAAGAATGCCTACTACACTTGGCTAAGGACAGGCCAGGGCTGCAGGCCCAATAGTGGCCTGGATGGCTTAAAAGAAAGGATCCGGGAAGTATACCATGGCAGTAACCGGATATATGGCAGTTCAAGAATCCAGAAAGTACTGGAAAGGCAGGGTGTGTTTTATAGCAGGTCCTACATTGCCCTTTTGATGAAAAAAATGGGGCTTAAAAGTATTTTAAGCAGGAAGTTCAGGGTGACCACGACCGATTCGGGGCATTCGTTCCCGATTGCAGAAAACCTACTGGGGAGGGACTTTACCAGCGATAGCCTCGGCGAGAAATGGGTATCGGACATCACATACATCAAAATAGGGAATGGCTGGAATTACCTGACAACAATATTGGATTTGGCGGACAGAAAAGTGCTTTCATGGGTCTTAAGCGAAGATATGACCGTAGAGAACACCGTTTACAAAGCATGGAGCCTGGCCAGAAAAAGAAGGGAAATAACGGACAACCATCTTTTCCATTCGGACCAAGGGAGCCAGTACGCCTGCCACAGAATGGTGTCCCTTTTTTACATGAGCCCTAAAATAACCCAGAGCATGAGCAGGAAGGGAAACTGCTGGGACAATGCCGTGGCGGAAAGCTTCTTTAAGACCATAAAATACGAATGCATCTATAGGCATAGCTTCAAATCGTACCTGCAGGCTTACCAAATTATTGAGAATTACATCCAATGGTACAACAACGTCAGGATACATTCAGCCTTGGACTTTAAAACACCAGCTGAAAAGGAGTTGGAACTAAAAATTAAAAAGATGTATAACGTAGCATAAAAATAGTACCAAATTTATTAGGTAGTCCAGTTTTCATTACACTAAAGTTTTAGTGTATCGCTATTTTAGGACGGG
Organism: Galbibacter sp. BG1; assembly: GCF_013391805.1. Lineage (GTDB taxonomy): Bacteria > Bacteroidota > Bacteroidia > Flavobacteriales > Flavobacteriaceae > Galbibacter. The sequence goes on from NZ_CP058364.1 coordinate 2,518,211, forward strand.
CCAAAAGTAAATAATGAAAAACCGCCCACCGTGGCGGTTTTTTATGCTTTAGGAAGCATACGCCTTTTTAGTCTTGTAATCCCCATCGCTAGGGCGAGCATCTTGCTCGTGCTTGAGGCTATTAAATAATTAAAAACCAGTTAATTAATTTGCTTGGATGAAATTAAATTGATCCAATTAACTGTGTTTTACAATAAATTGAACGAATAATGCAAAATTTTGTATTTTGGTCAACAAATCGGTCAACAAGACTTTTAAATTTTCTGGAATGCCAAGAATAGTAAGGCTTATTGAATTGCGTTCGAATCCTGGCGCGATCACTTTAAAGCCTTACTAATTCTAGTAAGGCTTTTTTGTTGAATTATACTTTCATTATACTTTCTAAAATCAGCAGTGCAAAGCAGGCCAGTGTTTATAGCCTAAAACCTTATTTTGCTGGAATAAAGTAAGGATATGGTAAAGAGTAAGGTTTATTATTTAGATAAGCCCAATGGGCAGTTTACAGTAAAAGAAGAAGTGTTGGCAGATCCTAAAAAAGGGGAGGTCTTAGTAAAGATAAGAAGAACTTCCATTTGCCAGTCTGATGTAGTGATCTATAAAAAGGGACTCCCTCGTATAAAAGAATGGCCAGCAATTATTCTTCATGAAGTTTGTTGTGAAGTAATAAAAATAGGCGCTGGTGTCGAAAAATTTTCCGTTGGTGATATTATCGGTATTGGTTGTGATTTGCCTTGTGGAGATATGGATTGTATTTATTGCGGAAGGAAAGGAACAGGGGATTGGACAAGTTGTCCTAATACCCATGCCACTGGTCACGAATTTCATGGGTTTGCAAGAACACATGCTGTTTTGCCAGATTGGTTTGTGGAGCTAGGGCCCATTAAAAAATTCAAGGAGAGCATAAATTTAAATTATATCAGTCAAATGGAGCCGTTAGCGTGCTGTTTGGAAGGTATGACGCGGGTAAATAATTGTATTGAGGATAGGGTAGTAGTGCTAATAGGTGCAGGTTCCCAAAGCACTTACGCGTTGCAGGTAGCGCAAGCTAAAAATGCGAGAAAAATTATCGTAGTAAATCGTGGGGAAGAACGTTTAAATAGGGTTTTAAAAGATTTTGGAAATGAGAATACTATAGGTATTTTGTGGGATTCAGATGTCGTTCAAAAGGTTTTTGAAGCTTGTAAACCATTTAATGAACCACATTTTGTAATGATGAATGTTCCTCATCAGTCGGGTTACGAACTCGCCACCCAATTAATGGGCTACAATACTGTTCTAGATGCCCATGCAGGTGTTAAAGGTCCAGATGGAAAACCCGCTATTTACCATAAACTGGATTTGAATAACGACATTCATTATAAGCTCCAATGTTTTCAGGCAACTCACGGTTCTTCCATGCATGGTGTTAATTTAGCTAGCGAAATGATTGCCAATAATGAATTGCCAAGGCTGGGTAAAATGACCAACGATTCAGAAATTTTTGGAAAAGACCAAATTTTAAAGGCTATTTTGCGGGCCGATGATAAGGATAGCCTTAAAGTTATTATTGATTGGGACAGGTAGTAGGTAAATAGAAAAACGGTTTACTGTATTTAGTATTTGGTAATCCTATTGTAAAAATTTAAAAGCTGGGAAAGTAAAATTTCAGAAGTAGTAAGTATATCAGACTACAGAAATTACCTTCCTAGCTTTTTTTAAATGAGGTTATCTTTTATAACTATTTTTGGGTTATTTCGGGAACCTTAAAAACCTTTTTTAATTCTTTTAAAGAAGTGGTTAAAGCCTCCCCGAGCAAATTATCTGTATAATCCCTTCCAAGTTTTGGTCCGTTAATTTCGAGATATCCAATAACTTCTTCAACAGGCCATGAGTCTTTGTGCTTTTCACAAATTTTATTTATGTTTTCTAAATCTATAATACCTTTTTGTTGTTCTATTGCTGAAAACCCAAAAGTGGAATGAAAGAATTCATCGGTATTTTTAAAATGAAATTCAGCCATTTTGGAAATCCCATGTTCAAATAAATCTAAATTTTTATGGATTATGTCTTTTGAAGAATCGGCTAGTCCATGGCTAATATCTCCGCATAAGTAGGTAGGAACGGTTGTGTCTTGGTTTTTTAAGTGGTAACCGCTCAAGTCGTTTATAAAAAGATCTATTTCTTCTGGAGTAGTGGGGGGTTCAAACAATGAAGACATTGGTTCTATGGTTAAGGCTTTAAGGCCATTATTTTTTGCCACCTTACTCAGCTCTTTCATATGTGTGAGATAGGAATGTATTCCTTCCTTTTTATTGTCGTCGTGATCCCTATAAACAGCCCCGGGATTAGAGCCACAGTAGGAAGCTCCAACTAAACCTGCAACCTCTATGAGGCGTTCGTAGTTTTTTCGGGCAATTTTTTCCAGATTAGCATTTCCCGTAAAAAAACCACCTAATTCGCGATGTGCCGTAAAAACACTTTTAATTTCAATGTTATAAGATTCTGCTTTTTTTCTAAGGTCAAGGAAATAATCATCATCGAGTTGATAGAGTTCAAAAAAACTACCCAGTTGAAGAAAATGGATGTCCTCCTGTGCCATTAATTCGAATAACCAATCAAAACTGTATCTGTATAAAATGGGATCTGATTTTACGCCGAGTTTTATCATAATTTAAAGGTAAGAAGTTGTTTATTATCGATTTAATATAAATAGCCACATTTTGCTATCTAGTTTGGGGTTACTATTACTTTATTGTGAAATGCCTTTTGCTTATAAATACTGTCAAAAATTGCCGGTGCTTCCGATAGGGTTACGATGTCTGAAATTAAAGGCTTAACCTCGAGTTCTTTGTCCATATATTTTAGAACAGTAGACCAATCATCTTCCCCTCGAGGAACAATTTTAGAATTCCATGTCCCATAAATACGTAATTCCCTTCTTAGTAAGCTTGAAAAATCTTTCTCGCCAATTTTGAATTCTCCATGGATGTTTCCCATAAATACTACTTCACCACCGCGAGCAGCCATTTGTAATGCCTGTAGAAATGTAATTGGTAGTCCGCAGGCTTCAACTACCCTATGTACCCCTTCTTGATTTGTTAACTCCATTATTGTATCGTAAAGGTTTTTATGTGAGCTATTTATTGGATAAAAACCCATTTTTTGAGCTATTTCTAGCTTCCTGTCATCTATATCCACAACATAAACCTCTTTGCAGCCATGTATACGCAGCCATTGTGCAGTAAGGTTTCCAATTGGGCCCCCACCAAGAACCAAACCTGTGTCACCGGCATTTATACTCATTTTTCGAACTCCGTGCAAAGCAACTGCTGCAGGTTCTGTCATGGCAGCATGTAAAAGGTTTACGTGCTTTGGAACTTTAAACAGGTTTTCAACTGGAACTCTAAGGTATTCTTGAAAACCGCCATCACATCGACTTCCAAAATAATTGTATTCCTTTAATTGGGCATAGTCTCCTGTTTGATAGGCTTTTTCTTTTTTATTCTTGGGTATGAGAGGAAAAACGGCCACATGTTGTCCTTTTGCAAACCCGAGTTCTAGTTTGTCTTCTGCTATGGTTCCGCTGAACTCGTGACCGAGAACAAGCGGATAAAAATAGGCACCATTATCAAAGGCTCGGGGAATGTCCGATCCGCAAATTCCACACGCCGCGATTTTTACCAAAACAGTGTTTGGGGCATTTATAGATTCCAGTGGCCTATCGTTTTCGACGATAAGTTTTCCGTTTTCTTTGAGAACTAAAGCTTTCATAGTGTATGATTATCTAAGTGTAAAATTAATTAAAATATTTATAAAATGATTAAATTGAAATATAAATAATCATATTTTGATTATTTATTTATATATTTAATCAAAATTTATTTATTAAAATTGTTGTCTTTTGAAATCAATTAAATTATCACCATCGATGATGTGCGCCGACTTTTTAGATTTAAAGTCGGAATTGGATCATTTAAAAAGTTCTGAAGTAGCCTCGTTGCATATTGATGTAATGGATGGGAGTTACGTTTCTAATTTTGCTTTAAGTGCAGATTTGGCCTACCGAATGCAAGAATATTCGGCAATACCCTTGGAGTTTCATTTAATGGTAGACGAAGTTGATGCCAAATTGCCATTGTTTTTAAAGGAAAAAGAAAATATCATTATTTTTCATCCGGAAACTTCAAGACATCCAGTACGGATAATTCAACAGATAAAAGATGCCGGTTGTAAGGTGGGTATCGCAATAGACCCTTCCATTACAGTAAAGTCTTTCGAGCTTTTTCTTCCTTTGGTAGACGTAGTTTGTGTTATGACGGTTAACCCAGGTTTTGCCAGTCAGAAACTAATTCCGTTTTGTTTGGAAAAGATCACCGAGTTAGTTGTTTTAAGAGAGGAGAAAGAACTTGACTTTAAGATTGAGGTAGACGGTAATGTGAGCTGGGATAACATCCCAGGAATGTTAAAGGTTGGAGCCGATATTTTGGTGTTAGGGACTTCTTCAGTTTTTACTACTGCCATGCCTCGCCAAATAGCTTTTGAGAAATTAAAGACTTTAATCTTGCAGAACATCTAAGTGTTAGACTTGTATTTAAATTATGGAATCATCTGAATTATTTATAGCAAACGATCATAGATTGCCCAAATACGAGCAATTTGTAAAAATGTTTTTGGCAAAGATTGAATATGGCGAATTCGAAATAGATGAAAAATTGCCTTCTATTATAGAGTGCAGTTACGAATATGAAGTTTCTAGGGCAACTGTATTGCGTGCTTACAAGGAATTGCAAAAAATGGGTGCAATTACGTCTGTATATCGAAAGGGTTATTTTGTTTCCAAAGGTTATAAGTCTGGATATAAAAAAAAGGTTTTAATGTTGGTTAGTGAAATAAACACTCCAAATCAATCTTTCTACGAAAAGCTGTCCTTTTGTTTGGAAGGGTATGAAATAGAATTGGGGCGTAGGGTTTTTAAAAACGATTTAAACCGTCTGAAACAGCTTATAGAGGAATCTTCAGGCTTAGATCATACCTATATTGTAGAACCGCAAATGATTTCGGTGACCGATATTGTAAAGTGTTTTGGGGATAAAAGGGTTGGTAAGGAGGTTATTTTTTTATTGGATGAAGATTTAGAAAATAATAATGTGGATAAAAAAAATCTATTTAACATTCCTATGGATTTTGAAAATCATTTGCAAAAATTGATACCACAACTTTCCAAGTACCATTCCTTGAATTTAGTATTACCAGAAAACGAATATTTCCCCCATCAACTAATCAATAGCTTTTTTAACTGTTGTGATGCCTATAACCTTGAATGTGGATTAATAGACGATGATACAATTCCGAAAAAAGGTCATGCATACTTGGTGTGGGATGAAAATAGCCTGTTTTCGATTTTATCGGAGTTTGGTAATCACAACAATAGATTAGGCCATGGGATTGGGATTATCACCTTATTTGAAAGGAATTACTTTCCTTTTATGCCTGTTGAGATAACTGCCATAAATTGGTTTAATGATAATCTCCTTGCTACGTTAAAGAAATTAATCTTGAATAAGAATGGAATCGAGGATTCCAATATTGAAAGCAAGTTAATTTTAAGGGGTCGCGTGTAGAATTTACTTATGCTTTTAAGATTTTCATGCCGCTTTCTTCTAGCGATTTTAAATCGATGTCCTTGCCGTCTTCGGTAATTAGAAAATCAATTTCTTCCAACTCGCAAATTTTTATCAAATCCTTTTTTCCAATTTTACTGTGATCCGCTAAGATAACAGTCCGTTCACTATGGTTTAGCATGGCTTTTTCTGTTTCAACCACGAGCATATTGGAGTTGGTAGGCCCAGCTTCGCTAATGCCGCCTATGGAAAGAAAAGTCCAGTTTGCATTGAAGTTTTTTATAAAATCTACCGCTTGGGGTCCTACTAAAAGTCCAGAACTTGGATAAAGCATTCCTCCCGTAACGAAAACTTCCGTATGGGGATTGCCGTCTAAAGTTTCAATGCGTTGAGCAATGAGGATTGAATTGGTAATAATACGAACTTTTTTATTTTTTAAGAAAGGCACCATTTCTAAGGTTGTGGTACCACCATCAATAAAAATTATTTCCCCATCGTTTACCAGTTCAGCAGCTCGTTTTGCAATGGCTGCTTTTTCCTTATTATATTTTAGTTTTCGCTCATCCAAAGGGAGCATAGTGTCTGCTATTTTTCGATTCGGACTTAGGGCAATGCCACCCCAAATTTTTTCTACTTGGTAATTCTGTGCCAAATAATTGAAATCCCTTCGAACGGTTGCTGGGGAAATGGAGAGCAAGGTCTCCACATCTTCTACCTGTAGTGAATTGTTTTTCTGTAACTCTTCTAAAATGCGCCCTAATCTTTGAAGTCTATCCATTGCTTAGTTTGAAAGTTGGTAAGATATAAAAATAACTTAAGATTTATTTTATAGTTATGGTTGAGATTAGAGTCAATTTATATTTCTTATGCTTACATGCCTTCAGAATAAAAAAAGCCATCCGATATCGGATGGCTTTTTCAATATGATATAAAAAAGACTTTATTTAATCTTTTTTTCTCCTTTTTCTTTTAAAGTATCAAACATCACTGGAGTTGCAATGAATAATGAAGAGTAGGTACCTACTGCGATACCAACAATCATGGCGAACATAAATCCTCTTAAGGACTCACCACCAAAAATAAAGATGGCCAGTAATACCACCAAAGTGGTTAAAGACGTATTTAAAGTTCTACTAAGTGTACTGTTCAATGCTTCGTTGGCATTGTCTCCGCCTCTCCATCCTTTTTCGCGTACTACCTCTCTAATACGGTCGAATACAATTACCGTATCGTTCAAGGAGTAACCAATAACTGTAAGGATAGCCGCTATAAATGCCTGATCGATTTCCATGTTGAAAGGCATAATGCTCGATGTAATGGAGAACACCCCAAGTACAATTAAAACATCATGGAAAACAGCCGCAACCGCTCCAAGTGAGAATTGCCATTTACGAAAACGTAATAATATGTATAAGAATACTACTGCAAGCGATCCTATAATCGCCCAAACTGCATTTTTCTTAATGTCATCTGCAATTGTTGGTCCTACTTTAATAGATTGTAGAATTCCTACTTTATCCGCACCGCTACCTGTAGAAAAATCATCATAGGTTTCTCCTTCTGGAAGGTACTTCTTTAAAGCGGTAAACAAGCTTCTTTGGATTTCTTCATCCACAGCACTTCCTTCTTCATCAACTTTGTATTTGGTAGTAATCTTAACCTGATTGGCGTCTCCAAAAGTTTTTACTTCTGTGTTACCAAATACTTCATTCAGGTCTTTCCCGATTTCCGTAGGATTCACAGGATTCACAAAACGAACTTGGTAAGAACGACCTCCAACGAAATCTACACCACCTTCTAGTCCTTTTGTAAATAGGGAAGTTAAACTTATTAATAATAAAATCCCTGAAATAATATAAGCCATTTTACGCTTCGCCAAGAAATCAAAATTTGGATTCTTAGGTAGTTTGCTCGTAATAGCTGTAGTAAATGTCAATGGGTTTTTACCTCCTTTTACATTCCACTCTACAAGTAAACGTGTTACAAAAATGGCAGTAAATAGGGAAGTGGCAATACCAATAATTAATGTAGTGGCAAAACCTTGAATTGGTCCTGTACCAAATAATAATAGGATAATGGCCGTTAAACCTGTTGTAATATTTGCATCGAGAATAGAGGAAAGAGCGTTGCTAAATCCATCTGCAATCGCTTGCATTTGTCCTTTTCCAGCTCTTAATTCTTCTTTAATACGTTCGAAGATAATAACGTTGGCATCTACCGACATACCGATTGTTAAAACGATACCAGCAATACCGGGCAATGTTAACACCGCTCCTAAGCCAGCTAGTACACCAAATATCAATACAATATTGAATACCAATGCAATGTCTGCAAAAATACCAGCTCTTCCGTAGTAAACTATCATCCAGATCAATACTAGAACCATAGCGACGATAAAAGAGAACATCCCGCTATCAATTGCTTCTTGTCCTAAAGATGGTCCAACTACTTCAGATTGTATAATGTCTGCAGAGGCAGGTAGTTTACCTGCTCTAAGTACGTTCGCCAAATCGTCTGCTTCTTCCAGTGAGAAATTACCAGATATTTCTGAATTCCCTCCAGAGATTGCCCCTTTGGAAACTCCAGGAGCCGAGTAAACGATGTTATCTAAAACAATAGCTATATTTCCTTGCTCTCTAAAAGCTTTTCCTGTAAGGTCTTCCCAAATTTTAGCACCACGAGAGTTCATTTGCATAGAAACCGCAGGTCTTCCGCCCATGTCGTAAGATTGTTGAGCGTCTGTGATAACATCTCCACTCATATTTGGGATGTTCTCACGGTTTCCTTTTAAAGCATATAATTCTACAACAGGAGCGTCTTTAGGAGGGATTCCCCAAGCAAATTTGGCATACTGAATGGTCGATGGCATTTGCTGTTGAACTTCTGGCATTTTTAAATACTGCATGAATTTAGCAGTATCTTTAGTGGCTACCATGGCAATAACAGGAGATCCTTGAGCTCCACCACTTGCGATTAATTCAAAAAGCGGATTGTTTTGTCCGGCAACATCCAATGAATCTGCTTCAGCATCTGATAAAAGAGAGTCAATTTCAGATGTTGTTTCTTCTTTAGCTTCTTCTTTTTTGTCAGTCCCAATGATATCTTTAAGTGTATTGTTGGCAGCTACCAAAAACGGGGCTACTTGATCTGCTTTGTAAGTTTCCCAGAATTCCAATTGAGCGGTACTCTGTAAAAGATTTCTAACACGATCTACATTTTTAGCACCAGGCAGTTCTACCAATATACGACCAGAGGTACCTAAACGCTGAATGTTTGGCTGTGTTACCCCAAATTTATCGATACGCTTACGCAATACTTCGAATGCAGAAACAATGGATTCGTCAATTTTTCTTCGGATGATAGGCTGAACCTGATCGTCACTCATTTGAAAATTGATGTCTTCACTTAAATTTTTATTGGCAAAAATATCAGGGGAAGCCAATTTTGTAGAACCTCCGCTGGCTTTTTCAAATTCTTGGAAAAATAAGTCAACGTAATCATCTTGACTATTTTTAGACGCTTCATCTGCTTGTGCAAGAGCCTTGTTGAAAACCGGATCTTTGGTATTGTTAGCCAATCCTTTCAAGATATCTTTAACAGATATTTGAAGGATCACATTGATACCTCCTTTAAGGTCCAACCCTTTGTTTAATTCTTTTTCTTTTACCTCGCTATAGGTAAATTCAGCAAATCCAAGATTAAAAACCTCTTCATTTCCAAGAGAGTCTAAATACCTAGATTCTTCGGCTTCTCGCTTTGCTACGTAATTGTCCTCAGCATCTGAAATTTTGTTTAAAGCGTAAGTTTCTGCTTCATCTTCTACCTTATTTGCAACGAATGTAAAAGATAATTGATAGATACTTACAATACCAAACAAAATAGCAAACAGCCTAATAAGTCCTTTATTCTGCATTCTAAATTTATTTAATGGTCAATTTTAAAAACGGACAAATATAGGGTTTACGATATGAATTGACAATTATTTTTTTTGAAGTTTTAAACACAAAAAGAAGATACCTAAAAGGGGTTTAAAGTTAAAGTGTCAAACTGCGCCTGTCGAAGGGCTTATAGCTTATTAAAACACATAAACTTCAACAGGCTCAGTTTGACATCTACTATACCTTTTAGATATCTTCTTTTAAATAAAAAAAATTATCTACAACTCTAAAAGTCCGTTGGTTTTTCTAACCCCTTCAGCACTTTCTTTAAGTTTTTCTTTTTCGGCATCTGTAAGCTCGATTTCAACAATCTTTTCGATACCGTTTTTTCCAAGGATTACTGGGGCACCAATACAGATATCAGAAAGTCCGTATTCTCCGTCCAAAAACGTAGAACATGGGAACATTTTTTTCTGGTCGCACGCAATTGCTTGAACCAATCCAGAAACAGCTGCACCGGGAGCGTACCAAGCGCTGGTTCCTAATAATTTTGTAAGTGTAGCACCACCAACTTTAGTGTCCTCTTTAACTTGTTCTAGACGATCTTCTGCTAAAAATTCTGTAACAGGAACACTGTTTCGTGTAGCCAAACGTGTTAATGGAAGCATTCCAGTATCACTGTGGCCGCCTATAACCATTCCGTCAACATCAGAAATAGGAGCTTCTAAAGCTTCTGCTAAACGATATTTAAAACGGGCACTGTCTAAAGCCCCGCCCATTCCTATAATTTTATTTTTTGGAAGTCCAGTTGTTTTGTGTACCAAGTATGTCATGGTATCCATTGGGTTACTAACCACGATAATAGTTACATCTGGAGAATGCTTTATTAAACTGCTGGATACATCTTTTACGATTCCTGCGTTAATACCAATAAGTTCTTCACGCGTCATCCCTGGTTTACGTGGAATACCACTTGTAATTACAGCAATATCAGAACCTGCTGTTTTAGAATAATCTCCTGTAGTTCCCGTAATTTTAGTATCGAAACCATTTAAAGAAGCTGTCTGCATTAAATCCATTGCTTTACCCTCGGCAAAACCTTCTTTAATGTCCAATATTACCACTTCCGATGCAAAATCTTTAATCGCGATGTACTCGGCGCAGCTAGCACCAACAGCTCCTGCTCCTACAACTGTAACTTTCATATATTGTATATTAGTTTAATAATGAATGTATTTAAAACACAAAGCTACTAATTTTAACACAATCAGTTGCTTTGAAAAATATTAAATATGTTATAAAACGAACCTTTTCTAGTATAAAATCGATTTGAGGTTTGGTTTCAATTGCGATTTGTGAATTTACACTTTTTTTAATTGTTCGATTTGCTATTTAGAAGGTAAACCAAGGCATTTTAAATTTCTATATTTAGGATGGATTAACGGCAAAAAAAGACTGATGTCAAAATGTTTTGGTGCTGAAAAATATATACTTAATAGTTTACAAAGGTTACGAAATTGTTCAAGGTCTAAATATCCTGGAGGCAGATAGAAAAAATATTCTCTTCATATCAAAGTTTCATTTAAAAAGCTTGGTTATATTTGACAAAAGAACATTAATGACCCAAAACCTCCAACACATAAAATCCCAGTTTTATCGGGACGAAAATAGTACGTTGTGGCAGCGCATATTTTGGAACAGCCTTTATATGGCGTTTTTTCTTTTGCCTTTGGATATTAATCTCCCAACTCCCTTTTTCATTATTGCGATGGTTTCTGGGTCCGTAAATATTTTTAAGGGCGATAAAGGTTATGAGGCCAAAAACAAGGTTTTGCTGCTATTTCCATTGTATTTTTTGGTTTTGGTTGGAAGTTTACTTTATACGGAAAACCTTTCCGATGGTTGGGGTTTGATTCAGCGATCACTCAGTTTATTGATCTTCCCCATCATTTTCCTATTTGTAAAGGAAGATGCGCTTTCGGTAAGGAAACTGTTCGATTTTCTGTTGTATGGATTGCTGCTTTCCTTTTTTATCAATTTAATAATGGTAAAATATGAAACCTATGAATATTTAATATCCTTACCGGGAAATGAATCTGTTTGGAGTCTTTTTAGTAAAGGCTGGGCCTATTTTTTAGAAATGCAATTTTCCAGTTTGGTAAACCCCGGTTATATTTCTTTGTATATTCTTTTAGTTTTGAGTTATTATCTAAAAAAAGAGCTCACTAATTTTTACCGGTTTGCAACAGTTTTTATTTTGTTTACATATCTGTTCTTGCTAGCTTCCAAGGCGGCAATACTGGCTCTTTTTCTAATGACAGTTTTGTTAATAGGTAGTGTTCAGCAAAAAAGTAAACGGTTTCTTTTAATTTTTACGCTTATTTTAGGCACTATTGTTTTTGTTTCAAATCCGCGTATTACAAATGGGGTAAATAGAAATATGAGTAAAATGGTAGAGGAAGTGAACCCTACCATTTCCCTTTCGCAACGGTTTTTAACTTGGGAAGCAGCCGCATATGCCATTAATGAAGCTCCTGTGTTTGGATACGGGATTGGGGACGCGCACGATGTTCTTATTGCTACGTACAAGAAAATGGGTTTTCAGGAAAATTATGAGAATCGCTACAATGCCCACAATCAATTTTTAACAACTTGGCTCGAAGCAGGAGTATTGGGTATTTTTGTCCTGCTTTCTATTTTTATGTGTTTAGCTGTTTACCTAAGGCGAAGTGTAAATGAATTTTCCGTTTTTTTAGCGTTGCTGATAGCATTGCTATTTGAGTCTATGCTAGTTCGTTTTAACGGAATTGTTTTCTTCTCTATTATAGTGCCTTTATTGCTGAAAGAACGCAGTATTTTGAGCAGTCGCGTGATTCGCAATTAATTCATTTGAGACAAATAAATAAGAGTAAATACAAAATGTTTTGTTCACATGATGAAGCCAGCCTAGATAAACTCATTAGTTAATCCAAAAAATTAATGAGTTCAAACTTTAAGCTTTCAACAGGTTGGTACTAAGGGATATTTAAGTATTTATGCGTTTGAAGGGAAACTTTCCATTTGGGATTCTTCATTACGTAATCCACAATTTCTGGAATCATTTTATCACGCTTGCTCCACTCGGGTTGTAAGTAAAGAATACAATTATCATTAACCTTAGCTGCCTGTTCTTCAGCAAACTTAAAATCATGTTGATTGTACACAATTACTTTTAACTCATGGGCCTTTTCATAAACCTCCGAAGTAGGTAATTTCATTTTTTTAGGGGAAAGACAAATCCAATCCCACTCACCGGTCAATTCGTAAGCACCTGAGGTTTCAATGTGTATTTTTAATCCTTTTTTCTTTAATTCAGAAGTAATAAAAGTCATGTCCCAAGTTAGGGGCTCTCCTCCGGTAATTACAATAGTATCGGAATATTTAGCGGCATTTTCAACAATTTTCAGCACTTCTGTCGGGGGATGGGTTTCTGCATTCCAGCTCTCTTTTACATCGCACCAGTGGCAACCCACATCGCATCCTCCAATTCTTATAAAATACGCTGCCGTTCCTTTATGAAATCCTTCCCCTTGAATGGTGTAAAATTCTTCCATTAACGGCAACATTTCACCTGCATTTACCCGCTCTAAAATTGCTTCTTTTGTCATGCTGCAAAGATACATTTTACTTTTTTATTTAACGATATCTCTTTAAATGGATTATTTTAAGGTTTTCAATAATAAAACATCCTTGGAAATACAGCTTAATTGTAAATTCCTTCCAACATATTGGTTGTTTGTAAAATTAAAGTTACCCAGATAGGACATTGGTTTTCTTATGTATATAGTTCAACATTTTGTATAATATTTTGCTGAAATAAGATAAGATCTTGCTATTCTCAAGAAAATATTTATGGAATTAAATCTCTTACTGAAAACTTGATTTTAAAATGATGTATTTCTAAAAATTTGGTGTTTTCGGGCTTACGGTAGGCTGTTGTTGAAGTAAAGGCTAAGTTCTCAATTTTTTCCAGGAAAAACATCGGTATTATCTAAATGTTACTCTGTTTAATTGTGGGTTAAGAGTTTGTTTATGAGTGTTTTAAAAAGTTTTTCCTTTGTAGTTTTGGTCTGTAATCAAAAAACAAAAAAACAGACTTATGAAAACAATCAAATTATTTTTAACAGTGGCCTTAATGGCGGTAGCGACTACCGTTTTAGCCAACGAAAACGACCCGAAACCAACCAACAAAGCGGTTTCCGAACAACTTTCTACAATTTTAGGAACACCAGCATTTAAGGTAACCGATAAAGATTTATTGGCTCGCGTTCATTTTATGGTTAATAAGGATCATGAACTCATCGTCATTTCCGTAAAGGCTGAAAATGAAATGGTGGAAGATTACATTAAAAGTAGAATGAATTATAAGAAAATTGAGAAAAACTCCCTTCAATTAGGAGAAGATTATGTGGTAGATGTTAGGATTGTTGCTAGCAAATAAAGTCTACCGTAAAGATCAATAAAAAACGTTCAGATCAATTCTGGGCGTTTTTTTGTTTAACTTCCAGAAAAAACACTTCCAAAGATCCCAACGGCAAGTTCTACCCAAACTAGAAGAAATAAGAGTATTATACCGCTATACAAAACAATTCTACTCTTTTTACTTTTTACAGATCTGTAAATAAGCTCGCAGGTAATTCCCACACCAGTCAATAAAATTCCCATAACCAAGAAGTCGGTAATGGACCAATTTACCTCATTGGTAAATTGCATGGCCGTAAGTGGTATTAATAGTAATAAACCAATGGAAACAAAGATAAGAGGTAGTCTCGAGTTTTGCTTTCTAAGGACGTTCATCGTTTTTATTCTTTTTACATTTTTGACTGCAATATTTAACATTTTCCCAATCTCTTTCCCACTTTTTTCGCCAAGTAAATGGTCGTTTACAAGTTTCACAGATTTTAACCGGGAGATGACTTTTTTTCATTCTTTAAATACTTTTTCTAAGATACAAAAAGGAGGACAAATTTTTCTAAAATATTTTCGGAAAGTTTTTGCAATCCAGGATTTGCATTTTTTTTTCAATAATTTTCAAGTTACTCTTCTGTTCGAAGTCAATTAAGGTGTTGTGCTTTTGAAACCCAATTTCTACTTTTCATTTTCGGTATTAAATAAATTTGTTGAATTCACTGTTAAATGATAGCATAAAGTCGTATCTTACAGTTAATTATCAACAAAAAAATATCAACATGAAAAAATTAGTATTACTCGTAATGGCTGTTGGAGCCATTTCCTTTATCAGTTGTGATGCCACAAAATCTGCTTCAGATTCTGCATCGGATATGTCTACCCAAGCATCCAGCACCATGGATGATGCTTCCAGCCAAATGGATGACGCATCAGATAAAATGGACGATATGTCTAATATGAGCACAGATGAGATGAAGTCTTACCTCATGAACAATGAAGATGCTCAACAAAAGCTTAAAACTGAACTTATCAATAACAAATCTGAAGTTCAGAAAAAGGCAATCGATTATGTAAAAACAAATCCGGAAGCTAAGTCTAAAGTTGCAGGATTTTTAAAGCAAAATCCAAATGCCAAGGGGAAATTATTGGAATATGTATTCAGCAATCCCGAATTAACCAATAAACTAATGAGCTATATTGGGAGCAATCCCGAGCTGTTAAAGCAGGCGATGAGTTTAATTGGAATGTAGGAAACATTTTTAATCCAACCGAAAAACATAAGCATCTGCTGTTTCATGCTTTATTAGTCTTGCAATAGCACTTTGCTAAATCGGGTTGATGAGATGGTAGATGGTCATCCTGAACTTGTCGAAGGATATTTCTTTTGTAAGAACTTCGACAAGTTCGGTGTGACATTTAAGTATACAATTGTCTTGAAATTAAGCTTTTTCCAAAAGAGCCATATAAAAGCCATCGAATCCAGAAACAGATGCGAGCACCTTTTTATCTTTTATGAGTTTAAAGTCTTTTCCATTTTCAGAATTTAAAAACGTCTGTACTTGTTCTTGATTTTCTGAAGGGAGTATAGAGCAAGTAGCATAAACCATTTTACCTCCCGCTTTTACCATTTTAGAATAATCAGCAAGAATTTGCTGCTGGGTTTGTTTAATATTGTCAATAAATTCTGGTTGCAATTTCCATTTAGCATCAGGATTTCTTCTTAAAACACCGAGTCCGCTACAAGGCGCATCGATAAGAACCCTATCCATTGCGTTATGTAGTTTTTTAATAACCTTTGTTGAATCTATTTCTCGGGTTTCTATATTGTGCACATCGTTTCTTCGTGCTCTACGTTTTAATTCTTTAAGTTTATTGCCATAAATATCCAAAGCAATAATTTGCCCTTTATTTTCCATTTTGGCGGCCAGGTGAAGCGATTTTCCTCCGGCACCGGCACACGCATCTGCTACCCGCATTCCAGGCTGCACATCTAAAAAATCTGCAACCAGTTGGGAAGAAGCGTCTTGTACCTCAAATAGTCCGTTTTTAAAAGCTTCTGTTTTAAAAATATTACCGCGTTCTTTTAATTGTAAAGCATCGGGATATCCTTTAAGGGGAAGTGTTTCAATTTCTTCTTCCGCTAAAATATCTTGCAAAGCATGCTTGTTTGTTTTTAGGGTATTTACACGCAAGATTACATCGGCTTGTTGATTGAGTGCATGTAGCTCCTTGCTCCAGGTAGCTTCGCCCAATTCCTTCTCACCGAGTTCGTCCAACCAATCGGGGATGGACTCTTTGTATTTCCTTATTTTTGAAAGTTCGTCGAAACGGCCTTTTATACGTCTGTTTGGAGTGCCTTCCAGTTGCTTCCAATCGGGTAGTTTTATCCCTTTAAGTACCGCCCAAACCGCAAAAATACGCCAAAGGTTTTCCCTGGTAAAAGGTTCTTTTACCTCTGCAATTTCAGCATATAAACGTTTCCATCTTACAATGTCGTAGGTTGTTTCGGCAATAAAACCCCGATCGCGGGCGCCCCATCTTTTGTCGCGTTTTAGTAATTGTTCAACAACCTTATCGGCATATTTATTTTCGTTAAAAATGAGTTGTAGACCGTCTATTACGGCATAAACTAGATTTCTGTGCAATCGCATACTCTTCAATTTAAATTATTTCAAATCTTTTTTCAGAAATAATTGAGTGCAAAGGTATTGCTTTGTAAGCGATAAAACTTATTTTTAGCCCAAATTATACCGCTTTGAAAAAAATATTAATTTTAGGTTTATTACTTCTGGTGGCCTGTGGAAAAGAAAAATTTATCCCAAATAATTATTCTGAAGTTGTTGTTGAAGAAATTTACAGCGATTCGGTAAGTATACGTGCCCTTACTTTAATGCAGGGAAGTGTTGGTTTTGCTGGATCTGGAAACATTTTTGGAATTTATAATATTCCTGAAGCCAAGGTAATAACCCAAAAAATGAAGCAGGATTCGTTAGCGTTGGAATTTCGGGCGGTAGCGAGCACCAATACCGATTTTTTTATGCTTACCGTGGGCAATCCCGCATTGTTGTATAAAACAGGGGATAATGGAGCGATGGAACTCGTTTATCGGGAAGACCATGAAAAGGTGTTTTACGACGCGATGAAATTTTGGAATGATAAAGAGGGGATTGCTATGGGAGATCCCATCGCTAATTGTATGTCCATTATAGTAACCAGGGACGGCGGGAAAACTTGGAATAAAATTTCATGCGATGCACTTCCCGGTATTGAAGAAGGAGAAGCGGCTTTTGCAGCTAGTAATACCAATATAGCCATTGTAGGCGAAAAAACTTGGATTGCCACCGGTGGAAGTAAAGCCAGAATTTATTTTTCTCCGGATAAAGCAAAAACTTGGAAGGTTTACAATACTCCAATAATACAAGGTAAACCGACACAAGGAATTTATTCCATTGATTTTTACGATGAGATGAACGGAATTATTATGGGAGGGGATTATACCAAGCCCGATAACAATCAAGCCAATAAAGCCGTTACTAAAGATGGTGGCAAAACATGGCAGTTAGTGGGAAAAGGACAAGAACCAGGTTACCGATCTTGTGTGCAATATCTGCCGGGTCGAGAGGCTAAAGAGCTCATGGTCGTAGGGTTTAAAGGGATCTCATTTTCTAACAATGGGGGAGAAACATGGAAGAAAATATCAGATGAACCTTTTTATACTATTCGTTTTTTAAACGATAGCGTTGCCTTTGCTGCCGGAAAAAATAGAATGGCTAGGCTTAATTTTAAATAGTTACCGGAATAACTTAAAGGAATATAGGTGAAACCTATTCCCGGTTGCGATGATATTCTTTCTTTAGTTTGTCCAGCAGTTTCCGGTTAAAATCATCTTCCAGTTTTTTAAGCAAGATTATTTTTTTTGCTGAAATAACGCCTTCAAGATCATTATTCAGTTTTTTATTAAGTTCGTAGGTGTTCTTATCGATCAGTTCAATTTCACTTAAAAGGGCTTTAGCCTCATCTTCAGTCATACTGTCCAGACCTCCGTCTTTCAACTTATGTTTAATTTTCTTATGTTCTTTGTATCGCTGTTCAAACATTTCATCGTCGTAGGCATTGTAGATAGGCCAGAATTTCTCGGCCTCCTTTGGGCTAAGCGCTAATTGATCAGTCAAAAAAGCAATTTTAAGCGATTTTATATGGTCTCTTTTGCTATCTTTTTGAGCAAGTAAAGGAACCGATAAAAGACTTAGCAGCAGTATTATAATAGTTTTTTTCATTTGTATTTAATTTTCAGTAGCATGTAACATCCAAATATTATTTCGGCTAGAGGACCTAATTCCTATTTTAAGATGTTTCATTATTGTTTATTTAAAAGCTTGGTTTGTTTTGGTTTATTCATTTTCAATATAGATGCCATTATATCTAGTCATATTTTCTTCTAAATATTTAAAAATATCATCATCGCTAACGGCGTCTGAAATTTCTATGTTCGACAAGGATACTTCGTTAAAAGTATCTGTAATATCGTAAGTGTTTAAATTGAGATAGCCTTCGTCGATGTAGGCGTCTATTTCTGCTGTTGCTATAGTGTCGAAGTTTTGGCTACTGGGCTTTTGTAAATTTTTGGCTATAAAAAAAACAACCATAAAAATAGCGGCAATCGAGGCTGCTTTGTAGAACCATGAAACTTTTATAATTTCTGTTTCTTTCTGAAGAGTGGTTTTGGCTAAAATGGATTTTTCCACTTCAGAAAAATAATCATCAGGAGTGGTAAACGCATTGCCTTTCGGAAGGTTTTCCTCTGATAATCGCACAGATAAGTCCTTTTCAAAATCCGAGAGATAGTTCTCTGGGGTTTTAAATCCGCTTTTGTTTGTATGTAAATGGTTTATATTCATTTTATTCTTTTAAAAAGGCTTCAATTTTTTTTACAGCATGGTGGTAAGACGCTTTAAGTCCGCCCACGGAAGTCTCCAATATTTCAGAAATCTCTTCATATTTAAGCTCCTGAAAATATTTCATATTAAAAATCAAACGTTGTTTTTCTGGTAAAGTTGCTATGGCCTGTTGCAATTTTAATTGTATTTCATCTCCATCAAAATAAACATCGGCTTTAAGGTTCTCTACCAATCTGTTTTGCAATTCTTCTTCTGTGGTTTTATAAAGTTTTGCTTTCTTCTTTAAAAAATTTAAAGCTTCATTGGTTGCAATTCTATAAAGCCACGTGTAAATGGCGCTTTCTGCTTTAAACGAATGGATGTTTTTATAGACTTTTACAAAGGTGTCTTGCAACACATCATCGGTGTCGTCGTGATCTAAAACCATCCTTCGAATATGCCAATACAAACGTTCTTTGTAAGTAGATACAAGCACATTAAAAGCTGCCTCTTGGGTAGCGTTATTTTTTAATTCCTTAATTAAAATATCTTCTAGCAAAAAATCACTGTTTATTCTTTGACTCTAAATTAAGGAAAAGGTTTAAAACAAATTTTTTGTTCTTTTTATTAAAGGCAAAAAGAAGTAACAAGGAGCTTTTAAATATGGCATGTGAGCTTTTACGGGAAAATTAATTCATATTATGGAGCTCGTAATTTGGGTTGGTTTTACAGCTAAGGATGAATTGCCAATTCAAGAAATGAAGGCAATATTAAGTTTTCCCAGTTTTAAACTGAGAAATTATGAACTTAGGCTGAAGGTTGTGCCGTCTTTTCCATCCTTTAATTGCACCCCCAGAGCAGCGAGTTCGTCCCTAATTTTATCGGAAGTAGCAAAATCTTTGTTCGCCCTAGCTTCTGCCCTTAATTGAATTAAAAGCGCAATGGTCCCGGTAAGTTTATCAGAAGAATTATCTTGGGCGCTTCTTTCATCTTGTAATCCGAGCACATCAAAAACAAAGGCCTCCATGGTTTCCTTTACCAACGCCAAATCTTCTTTGGTAATGGTCGCTTTCTCTTCCTTAATGAGGTTGATTTGTTTTACTGCTTCAAAGAGATTTGCAATTAAAATCGGACTATTAAAGTCGTCGTTCATGGCGTCATAGCAGCTTTGTTTCCATGCTTTTGCATCAAATGAAGAAGACTTTTCGGTATTCAAATTATCCAAACTGCCCATGGCGTCCATAAGACGAGTGAACCCTTTTTCAGAAGCCAGTAAAGCATCATTGCTAAAATCCAAAATACTTCTATAATTGGCCTGCAACATAAAAAAACGGGTTACAGATGGGGTAAAGGGCTTGTCGAGAATATCGTTGTTCCCTGTAAAAATTTCGTTCGGTAAAATATTGTTACCAGTGGATTTTGCCATTTTTTTACCGTTCAGGGTAAGCAAATTGGCATGCATCCAATAATTAACCGGGCTATTTCCAGTAGAAGCTTCGGCCTGTGCAATTTCGCATTCGTGATGGGGGAATTTTAGGTCCATCCCGCCGCCATGAATGTCGAAATGTTCCCCGAGGTATTTGGTACTCATGGTAGTACATTCTAAATGCCAACCAGGAAAACCATCGCTCCAGGGAGAAGGCCAGCGCATAATATGCTGTGGCTCTGCTTTTTTCCATAACGCAAAATCTTGTGGATTCTTTTTTTCTGATTGTCCTGCAGTTTCACGGGTGTTATGGATAAGATCTTCTACTTTTCTTTTACTTAATTTACCGTATTCATTGGTTTCGTTGAACTTTAATACATCAAAATACACCGAACCATTAACCACATACGCAAAACCGTTGTCTATAATTTCGTTTATAACTTCTATCTGTTCGATTATATGACCAGTAGCTGTGGGTTCGATACTCGGGGGGAGATTGTTGAATTTATTTAAGGTATTGTGGAAGTCTACCGTGTATTTCTGCACTACTTCCATCGGCTCTATTTGTTCGAGCCGTGCCTTTTTGGCAATTCTGTCTTCTCCTGTATCTGCATCGTTTTCAAGATGTCCAGCATCTGTAATATTTCTAACGTAACGAACTTTATATCCTAAATGTTTAAGATATCTAAACACCAAATCAAACGACATGAAGGTTCTTACATTCCCTAAATGAACATTACTGTAAACCGTAGGCCCACAAACATACATTCCAACATAACCTTCAGTAATTGGTTTAAATACTTCTTTTTCTCCGCTAATTGAATTGTATATTTTTAATTCGTTAGATTGATATAGTTGCATTATAGATGTTAAGTCGTTTTAGGTGTTGTAATGTTAATTATAAAGTTATTGGGCAGAAAAGGTTTTCTTACAAGCGTGTAAAGAAAGCATTATTTCAGCCAAAACTCAAAGAATTAAGGTGTTTGAAAATTAAAATTCGGTATCTAATTTAATATAGTCCAAAAACTCTCTTCGTACCGCGGCATCCTTAAATTTACCTCCAAATTCGGCGGTTACCGTGCTGCTTTCAATATCCCGTATTCCGCGGGAATTAACGCAAAGGTGTTTGGCGTCTATTACGCAAGCTACGTCTTTTGTGCCCAAGGCTCTTTGGAGTTCTTGTACTACCTGCATGGTCATACGCTCCTGCACCTGTGGGCGTTTGGCATAATAATCTACAATTCGGTTCATCTTAGAAAGCCCAACCACGCTTCCATTGGAAATATAGGCAATATGGGCCCTTCCAACGATAGGAAGCAGGTGATGCTCGCAGGTAGAATAAACAGTAATGTTTTTCTCCACCAGCATTTCCCCGTATTTGTATTTGTTGGAAAACGTAGAAGCTTTAGGTCTTCTATCGGGATGTAACCCTGCAAAAATTTCTTTTACAAACATTTTGGCCACCCTACGTGGGGTTCCACGTAAACTGTCATCGGTTAAATCCAATCCTAAAGTCTCCATTATATTGTAGACCTGAGATTCTATGTGTTCTATTTTTTCATCATCCGGCATATCAAAAGCGTCCGCTCTCATGGGAGTTTCTGCAGCAGATGATGCGTGATCATTTCCTAGTTCTTCAAAGTGATCTTCTAAAGCTTTGTCTATTTTCATGCCTTTAAAATATTTTTTTTAAAAATAACCAACTATATTAGGCGCTTCAACGTATAATTATAAAGCAATATGATTATCAATAAAAAAATTGACAGCAAAGATACGTATTTATGACCTATTAGCGTTACTAATGTATTAAGTTGCTCGCAATTTATTTAATAAATAATATTATAAACTATACTAATGAAGAAATTCGCCCCAATTCTCTTAGTTGTATTTTTTACGCTAACCTTTCAAAGTTCGGCACAATCTATTTCTCCCGATTGTATCAACGCCATTCCCATCTGTAAAGATATCTTGAGTAGTGGAACAATGGACGGCTTTGGCACCGATGATTTTAATGGTGCTGTTAACAGCGGTTGTTTGTTGCAAGGAAGAAATAATACTGTAGAATCGCATTCGGTTTGGTTTCGCTTTACAGCCACAGCTACAGGACAACTCGGTTTTAATATTCTCCCAAATAGGGATGGGGAAGACCTTGATTTTGCCGTTTATGGGCCTAATCCAGTTTGCGGAAGTTTGGGAAACCCCATTGGTAACGATGGTACTGTAGTAAATTGTGGGGTTTCTAATATTGCACAAGATTTTTTTAACGATAACGACTATACCGGGGTAGGGATCAATCCAGCCACCGGCGACCAGAGTGTAACGTATGCTCCTTATATGCAAGTGCAGGAAGGGGAGGAATATTTGCTTTTGGTAAATAATTATTTTGGCGATTCGGAAGGATTTTCATTGGAATTTACCGGAAATGTGTTTTCGGCTTCGGAAAGTGTTCTGGATTGCTCGGAAGTTCCAGATCTTTTACAAGAACCAGAGGAGGTTTTGTGTGAAGGGGATACCTATACTTTAGATGGAACCTTCGATGCTGCAGATACGTACCGTTGGTATGTAGACGATACGCCTGAAGACGATACTGATAATTTTACGTTAATTGCAGGCGCTACCAATGCCACCTTAGACGTTACCCAAACAGGTATTTACAGGGTAGAAGCAGTGTATCCGCAAGGATATTCAGAATACGACGATGTGTATGTTGAGTTTCTGCCGATACAGAATCCTATAATCACCAATATCGATTTGGTGGAGTTTTCAAACAATAATATTATAGATATTACCGTTGAAAATCCAGAAGAGTACGAGTTTCAGCTTAACGATGGAGAGTTTCAGGAAGAGGGTTATTTTAGAAATGTTCCTGTGGGATTAAATACAGTCACTATTAATCATTTGAGTGAATGTGGGACACTGGAAGAGGAAATTATGGTTTCTGGATATCCTAAGTTTTTCACTCCCAACGGAGATGGTATTCACGATACTTGGAATGTAGTAGGGCTGGAAACCAATACCACCGGTCGCGTTTATATTTTCGATCGCTATGGAAAGCTTTTAAAGCAACTCTATACCACTTCTGCAGGTTGGGATGGTACTTTTAATGGAACCCCGCTGCCTTCTACAGATTATTGGTTTAAGGTTGAATTTATAGACGCACAAAACGAAGAAAAAGTATATAAAAGTAATTTTACTTTAAAACGATAACTCCTAAACTGATGCTTCTATCTAAAACTAATTTTACAGATGGAGGATCGATCGATACGAAAAGAAATTACTTTAAATATTGGCATAGATAAGGTTTGGAGTGCTTTAACGATTCCAAATGAAATGAAGGAATGGTATTTCGATGTTAAGGGATTTAAATTGAAGCCTTTTAATAAATTTTATTTCTATGAGCCAAATGGAACCAATTTCAAGCACGTTTGCAGAATTCTTGAAATAATGCCTCAACAACGAATACGCTACACTTGGAGCTATCCAGAATATTCCAAAGGTGTTTCCATAGTGAGTTGGCGTCTAACTTCCCTTAAAAAAAACCAAACGCATGTAGCCCTAATCCATAGTGGAATAGAAAATTTTGAGGATGCTGGGAGCGACCTCTCTAGGGCGAATTTCGTGGCAGGTTGGAAAGAAATTATAGAAACGATCTTACCGAACCACCTAAAGAAGCAAATGGTGTTTTAGTTTTACTTATAATTGGTATCTTTAAACAGGACAAAACAATCACCCTTTAAATGCTTATATCCAAAAAAGTAAATGTTTATAGAATTCTAAGTGGGACATGGCGTCATTTTTTAATTGAAATTGTGGCCTGTTTTTTGGCGTATTTTTTTTATCGGTATATAGATTCGCTTCACATTTTCGATACCATTGTGGTTAATAGTATTATTCCCACTATCTTGGGTACGGCCCTTGCATTCTTTATTGGTTTTAACAACAACCAGGCCTACGACCGTTGGTGGGAAGCACGAAAGATATGGGGGGCTCTAGTTAATAATTCAAGAACCTGGTGCCGTCAAGTTTTATTTTACATAGATAAAAATGGGGAAGGTGATGGGCGAAATTTTAATTCTGAAAAAACCACTTTGGTTTACCGGCATATTGCGTTTGTGTATGCCTTAAAGGAAAATCTCCGGAATTCCAGTAGTAAAGATTATCGTAATTACCTCTCCACTGAAGAAATTAAAGCGGTTGAAAGTGAGTCCAATATCCCTAATGCTATTTTAAATATTCAAACCGAGCATTTGGCCAGGTTGTATAGCGAAAATTCAGTAGACGGATTTAAGTTTATGGAGTTAAACGAAATGCTTATTAATTTCTGTGACGAGATGGGGATGTCCGAACGGATTAAAAACACAGTATTCCCTACTACTTATAATTTCTATACCCGATTGTTTATCTGGATTTTCATTGTGAGTGTAACTTGGTCTTCCGTAGACGATATGGGAGCTTGGTCTATTATTGTAGGCATCTTGGTGGGGTATATATTTTTAACAACACATAAAATCGGGCTTGCGCTGTTAAACCCTTTTGAAGACATACCCACAGGAATTTCCTTGGATCAAATTACCCGAACTATAGAGATTAATCTATTGGAAGCCTTAAAGGAAAAGGAAATTCCAAAGCCTGTTTCCAGTATAAATGGGGAATACATTATGTAAGGTGCAATTTAATTTGGTAAGCTATGGATGAACTTAATCTAAAGGATATTGAATCTCAATTACGCTGTCCCTCAGGAGAAAAAGGGGTAGAAATGGGGGAGATGATGCATGAGAGCAATTTAGGGATGACTTTGGCTGCCATTAAGGCACTTTTCTTAAAAGAAAATGATGTTGTTTTAGAATTAGGACATGGAAATGCGAAACACGTACCAGCACTTCTAGAAGAGTATCCTTATATAAAGTATTATGGACTGGATATTTCTGAAACAATGTACATAGAAGCGGTGAAGCATACGAAGAGTTTGGGGAGTCGTGTGGAATTTAAAATGTACGAAGGTGATACGCTTCCATTTAATGACAATTCGTTCAATAAAATTTTCACGGTGAATACTATCTATTTCTGGGAATCCCCAGTATCGATGCTTACTGAGTTGTTTAGGGTCTTAAAACCCGATGGATTATTGAGCATTGTCTTCGCTCAAAAGAAATTTATGGAGCAGTTACCATTTGTGCAGAACGCTTTTAAACTTTACAATAACAAACTCTTTGAAGCACTTGTTTCAAAATCCGCTTTTGAGATTTTGGAGTTTCAAGATCTATCCGAGGGGCTACTCACAAATACAGGGGATGAGGTTTCTAGGGATTTTGCTGTCTACGTATTAAAGAAAAAAGGGTAACCTACCTGTGGCAAATTACCCAATTGTATTTTTTTGAAAATTTATTTTTTATAGGTTGAACGTAAGGGACATTGTTACGTTCGTGTTTGTGTTATCAATAGCTGCCGTAGACGTTAAGCCTGTATCGTATAATTGAACATTATAATCACGATACGCTTGGCTAAACCCTAAATCTAGACGGGTAGCCCCAAAATTATAACCTATTCCAGCCGAGTAGCCGTTGAGATCGCTTGCAGTAAATTCATTTTTGTAAGGTGTTCCTTCATATCTGTACCCTGCTCTAAAGCTCAATTTTTTAAAACGGTATTCCCCACCAACCCGTATGGTGGAAACAGCTTGAAATTCACTGCTGATAGCCGCATTTTCGTCAGCAAAGAACCGATCGCGGTTGGGTCTTAATTCGGCATTAGACATATCTTGGTAGGAGTAATCTACACTAATTAATCCAAAAGGGCCAAAAATTAAGGCCATACTTCCTGTGTATTTCCCAGGAATGTATATGTCGTAGTCAGGGAAAATAAGTGTGGTATTCGGGGTATTCTCTGAATATGTGGCATCGGTATCGTTAGGATCAGCGAAATAATCAGAATTAATGGATTGATATAGTTCATCGGTCATATTATACCATGTAGGGGATTGGTAGCTGGCCCCTAGTCGAACTACATCGTTTAATTTGGCAATACCTCCCACATTAAAAGAAAATCCATTTCCGTAAGTAAATAAATCGTTATCGAACTGTACATATTGCAACTTTGAATCGGCGTCATATCCAAATTCATCAAATTGTGTAATCCTTCTTCTTTCTACTCCATGGAAGTTCAAGCCAAACCCTAAATAAAAGTTTTCTTCATATTGTGAAGCAAAATTCAGCGTGTATTTATTGTCGCTTCCAGATGAAGAAACCAGTTGTTCTTGGTTCAACCCATTCGAAAATACGGCATTGGAAACATAATTGGTTTCGTTTGGATTGTCCATGGTGGCGGGATCGATAATGTAATTCTGATATCCCAAAAATCCTTGCTGGGCACTATAACCTAAACTTCTACCAATATCAATGTAGGCTTCTGTAATGGATTCACCTACGCGAGTATCTAGATTTTCTACAGCCGTGCCGTTGGCGTTGTTTACAAAATAATCTGCTATGGATATATTTCCATTACCGATGGCTAAATATTCATTTTCAAAATTGTTGTTTAGCTCATAATTAAAGGCCATCGTAAACTTTTTCCAAGGGGAATTCTGGTTACTGTTGTTAAAAACCAAGGCACCACCTATTTGATTGAAACGGAATTTGTTGAAATCGGTAGAGCTGGCACCATCAAAATAATTCGTTTGGTTGTCTACATTGTAATTTACTGCAGAGATGGTAAATAGCGTATTGGTAAATACAGCAGATCCAGCCGGATTGATATTGATGGAAGACATATCTCCACCCAAGGCTCCAAAGGCTCCACTCATGGATTGATATCTCGCAGTTCCGTTTAAATTATCGCTTCCGTAAAGTGCCACGTCATTTCGATTTTGACCAAAAGCTCCCACCGTCAGCATAATTGCTGCTATTATTAAATAATTAGTTTTCATAAAATTGTAAGAATTCAGAATTAAGAATTTCGCTTAAACTAAAAGTATTCAGAAAAACCGGGAAGCCATATTACAGGATCCCGGTTTACATATTTTTATCCGCCTCTTCTTGAGGATCCTCCAGAAGATCTTGAACCCCCTCCGGAAGATCTGGAGCTACCCCCAGATGATCTTGAGTAAGACCCGCTGCTTCTACTTGGTGAAGAAGATCTTGAGTAACTAGAGCTACTTCTGCTCGAAGAACTAGGTCTCGAATAGCTGGAATTACTCCTACTTGAAGAACTTGATCGAGAGTAAGTGGAATTACTGCTCCTACTGGATGATGAAGATCTAGAATATCCAGAATTCCTATTGGCTGAGCTACCATTCGTACTTCTTGAGTATCCAGAATTTCTATCAACCCCAATTCTCGAGCTATTGGAATAACCACTGCGCCTTACGGTGCTGTTACTTCTGCTGTCGCCAACCCTGGAACTTCTAGAGTAGCCACGTGAACTTCTTGTAGCAGTACTGCTTCTTCTTATATTATCGTTACGTCTAGCAATTGCCGCGGTATTTCTTCCGTAATATCCGCGTCTAGAATTGGTATATGCGTATCTATTTCCGTAGTAATATGGGTTATAAGGATTGTAAGGTCTATATCCAGGACCGTACCAACCTGGCCCATACCAAGGGTTATAAGGTCCCCAACCGGCACCCCAGCCCCAACCAGCACCCCAGCCTACGCCCCATCCTGGGCCATAAAAACCGCCACCGTACCAAGGTCCCCAAAAAGGATCATAGAAGCCTCCATAGCCCCAACCGGCACCCCAGCCCCATCCAGCGCCGTAGCCCCAGTTGTTGCTGTATACGTTTACCACTGTTTTCTCTGGATTGTCTCCCCAACCTGGATTTCCTTCCCTGTATTGGGCTGCATAGCTTTGTACAATTTCGGTACTGTCCACCTCGGCACTAGAATAGCTGTCTACATCGGTAAACACTTCGTTTTGCTCTTGGTAGGCAATTGCATTGTCAAGCATTTGCGAACGGCTGTTAAAATAACTCTCGTAATCAGCTATTGGAACATTGCCCTCAGGGGTTTGGTTTTCTTCCTGCTGTTTATTATCATTGGCATTGTTTGTATCATTGTAGTACACGATATCATCATTATAAATCCCATCATTATCATAATACGATGCTTGCTCATAGGAGCCGCAGGAAGATACAAGAATTCCAATGACAAAAACAGTAGAAAACTGTCTAAAATTCTTAAGTATATGTAGTGTTTTCATCATTGCAAAAAATTATTGTTGAACATAGCAAAAATAGTTAGTTTTGTCAAACTATATTTTACATTTAACAAAGGTGCAACATTTGTGCCAAACTACATCTAATGGGTAAGAATTTAACTAAGAGAAGCGAAGATTATTCAAAATGGTATAACGAATTGGTTGTCAAGGCAGACCTTGCAGAAAACTCTGCGGTAAGGGGCTGTATGGTAATCAAGCCTTATGGGTATGCCATTTGGGAAAAAATGCAAGGGCAGTTGGATAAAATGTTCAAAGAGACAGGGCATGAGAATGCTTACTTTCCTTTATTCATTCCAAAATCTTATTTAAGTAAAGAGGCAGCTCATGTAGAAGGTTTTGCAAAGGAATGTGCGGTGGTAACTCACTATCGTTTAAAAAATGCCGAAGATGGCAGCGGAGTGATAGTCGATCCAGATGCGAAGCTGGAGGAAGAACTTATTGTAAGGCCAACTTCAGAAACTATTATTTGGGATACATATAAGAAATGGGTACAGTCGTATCGCGATTTACCCATCTTGGTAAATCAGTGGGCTAATGTTGTGCGTTGGGAAATGCGTACACGATTGTTTTTGCGGACTGCTGAATTTTTATGGCAAGAAGGGCATACTGCACATGAAACCAAACAGGAGGCCATTGAAGAAGCAGAACAAATGATGGAAATATATGCTGAGTTTGCTGAAAGTTTTATGGGTGTTCCGGTGATTAAAGGTGTAAAATCTGATAGTGAACGTTTTGCGGGAGCGTTGGAGACTTATTGCATTGAAGCTTTAATGCAAGATGGAAAAGCTTTGCAAGCGGGAACTTCTCACTTTTTGGGTCAGAACTTTGCAAAGGCATTCGATGTTAAGTTTGCCAACCGTGAAGGGAAGCAAGAATTTGTTTGGGCTACTTCTTGGGGTGTTTCCACACGATTGATGGGAGCTTTAATTATGACACACAGTGATGATAACGGATTGGTGTTGCCGCCAAAATTGGCGCCTATTCAAGTGGTTATTGTGCCCATTTACAAAGGAGAAGAGCAACTAGACGCCATTAGCGAACGTGTGGCCCCATTGGTAAAAGAATTGAGGGCAAAAGGGATTTCCGTGAAGTTCGACAATAGGGATACACATAAGCCTGGCTGGAAATTCAATGAATACGAATTAAAGGGCGTACCGGTGCGATTGGCCATTGGAATGCGCGACATGGAAAATAATACTTTCGAGGTGGCTCGTAGGGACACCCTCTCTAAAGAAGTGGTGCCTGCAGATGCAGTGGTTGCAAAAATAGAAACACTTTTGGAGGAAATTCAGGAAAACATTTTTCAAAAAGCTTTAGATTACCGCGACAGCCATATTACCAAAGTAGACACTTTCGAAGAATTTAAGGAATTATTGGAGTCTAAGGGTGGATTTTTATCTGCTCATTGGGATGGAACTGCAGAAACCGAAGACAAGATAAAAGAGCTTACCAAAGCTACAATTCGTTGTCTTCCTTTAAATGAAGAAAAAGAAAACGGAAAATGTATTTATTCTGGAAAGCCTTCAAATCAGCGAGTTCTATTTGCAAAAGCATATTAATTTAAAAAAATCAAAAAAAAATATTTCTAAGTATTGCATGATTTAAAAATAGTTGTATTTTTGCATCCGCAATTAAGAAAAAAATGGTCCGTTCGTCTAGGGGTTAGGACGCCAGGTTTTCATCCTGGTAACAGGGGTTCGATTCCCCTACGGACTACGAAAGATTAAGTTCATTAAAATAATGCGGTTTTTACCGCAGCTCGAAAGAGCAAATTGGTCCGTTCGTCTAGGGGTTAGGACGCCAGGTTTTCATCCTGGTAACAGGGGTTCGATTCCCCTACGGACTACAAAAAAGTATAACATAACGTAGGAGCATAATTTCTACTATTTGTAAAAATTAGGAAAAGATGGCAAATCACAAGTCGGCATTAAAGAGAATTAGAAGAAACGAAGCAGTTCGTTTAAGAAATAAATATCAACATAAAACTGTACGTAACGCAATTAAAAAATTACGTTCTACAGAAGATAAGAAAGATGCAGAAACTTTATTGCCATCTGTTATCAGTATGATTGATAGATTGGCTAAGAAAAACATCATTCACGCTAACAAAGCAGGAAACTTAAAATCTGGATTAACTAAAAGAGTTGCTGCTCTTTAATCCTACACTCTTAGTTATACAAAATTTAGACGCTCCGCTAGTATGTGGAGCGTTTTTCATTTAAAATATTAGTATATACTTCAAAAAAAATAATAAAAGTCACTATGGAAAAAGGTATCTATGCAAAATTCAATACTTCCAAAGGAGAGATATTGGTAAAGTTAACTTATGACAAAACACCTGGAACAGTAGGTAACTTCGTTGCTTTGGCAGAAGGGAAAATGGAAAATAGCGTTAAGCCACAAGGGAAACCATATTACGATGGATTATCTTTTCATAGGGTTATCAATGATTTTATGATCCAAGGTGGATGTCCACTTGGAACTGGAACCGGGGATGCTGGATATAAATTTGACGACGAATTTGATAGTTCTTTAAGACATGATAGACCAGGGGTATTGTCTATGGCAAACGCAGGCCCTGGAACCAACGGGTCACAATTCTTTATTACTCATGTGGAAACTCCGTGGTTAGATGATAAACATACTGTTTTTGGTTTTGTTGAAGAAGGACAAGATGTGGTCGATGCAATCGCTCAGGGAGATAAGATAGACACATTGGAAATTATTAGAGTAGGGGAAGAAGCCGAAAATTGGAATGCCATAGAAGCCTTTAGAACTTTTGAAGGAGAAAGGGAGAAGCGTGTGGCTGCCGAAAAAGCAAAAGCAGAAGAAGCGTTGGAGAAGCTTGCTGCCGGTTTTGATAAAACGGAAAGTGGACTTCGCTATAAAATGATACAAAAAGGGAGTGGAGCAAAAGCAGAAAAGGGAAAAACGGTTTCTGTACATTATAAAGGACAATTGGAGAACGGACAGGTTTTTGATTCCTCTTACCAAAGAAATCAACCAATCGATTTTACCCTTGGTGCTGGACAAGTAATTTCTGGATGGGATGAAGGTATTTCACTTTTACAAATTGGAGATAAGGCAAGATTTGTTATTCCCGCACATTTAGGGTACGGCTCTAGAGGCGCTGGTGGAATTATACCACCGAATGCAACCCTTATTTTTGACGTAGAACTGGTAAACGTTAAATAATATTATTTATAGAATATTTTGAAGTCCTGTTGCACTTAGGTGTAACAGGATTTTTTATATTTGAACATGACTAAAACAGACCTAGAATCGTTAAAATATCCCATCGGAAAATTTACTGTTCCGGCTACTATTACATCCCATGATATTACTAAATGGATACGGGTTATTGAGCGTTTTCCATATAAGCTGGAGAACTTGGTGGAAGATTTTGATGACCTACAATTGGATACTCCCTATCGCCCGGATGGATGGACGGTAAGGCAAGTGATTCATCATTTGGCAGATAGCCATATGAATAGTTATATTAGGTTTAAATGGGCTCTTACTGAAGAAAAGCCACTCATTAAGGCGTATTTTGAAGATCGCTGGGCTGATCTTTCCGATGCTAAAGAAGGGGATATTGAAATGTCTATGGTATTACTGGATGCGCTTCATGCCAGATGGGTTTTTATGCTTAAAAACCTAACAACTGAAGAGTTGAAAAGAACTTTAATTCACCCTGTAACTGGTGATGAGCTTAGTTTGGAAGATTTGATAGCTATGTATGCCTGGCATTGCGAGCATCATTTTGCGCATATCAACAATCTGGCTAAACGGGAAGAGTGGGTGTAAGCTATATTAACTAACTTTACTGCTGAAGTGCTTCAGTACCCAAAATTTATCTGTGTTTAGATAAATAAATGAGCTTTCCTAGAAACTATAATAGCCAGAAAAGCTCATTTATCAATGCTTTTTTAAGTAAGACTCTTCAGTCAAAAAAAAGCTCCCTAATCAATATTTGGTTGAGGTGTAAGGCGCAAATAAGGCTTTACCTCTTTAAATCCTTTAGGGAAGATATTTTTGGCATCTTCACTCGAAATAGCCGGACTAATAACAACTTCATCCCCGTGTTTCCAATTTGCTGGGGTGGCTACTTTATGGTATGCCGTTAGTTGTAACGAATCTATCACACGTAAAAGTTCTTCAAAATTACGACCTGTAGAAGCAGGATAGGTAATCATTAATTTAATAGTCTTATCCGGAGCGATTACGTATACAGAACGCACGGTAAGGGTGGCGTCTGCATTTGGATGAATCATATCATACAATTCTGCAATCTTACGGTCTTCATCAGCAATAATAGGAAAATTTACAGTGGTGGCTTGAGTCTCATTGATGTCTTTAATCCATCCCTTATGAGATTCAATCCCGTCCACACTTAAGGCAATTACCTTGGTGTTTCTCTTGTTGAATTCTTCCTTGTATTTAGCTACAGTCCCCAGTTCTGTAGTGCATACGGGGGTATAATCGGCTGGATGTGAAAAAAGAATACCCCAACCATCCCCTAAGTAATCGTAAAAATCTATTTCTCCTTCTGAAGTCTGCGCTTTAAAATTTGGCGCTTTATCTCCTAATCTAAGTGTTGCCATAGTGCTTTGATTTAATTAATACCCTACAAAGTTACTAGATTAATAAATTACTTTTAAAAGTCGTGTGATAAAAGATTGTTAAACCTTTTAAGCTTCTTTCCACTTAATATTACAGCCCATACTTGGCTTTTGTGTCTTGTAAATGTTTTTCCCCATCATAGCGGCATCGATTGCTGTGCGGATGTCCCTTCCGGTTATAGGCATGCTGTTTCCCGGTCTGGAATCGTCAAACTGTCCGCGGTAAACGAGCTCTAAATCTCTATCGAATACATAAAAATCTGGTGTACATGCTGCTTGGTAAGCTTTTGCAACTTCCTGTGTTTCGTCATAGAGATATGGGAAATCAAATCCATTTTCTTCAACATTAATTTTCATTTTATCGGGAGCGTCTTCCGGGTATTTCTCTGCATCGTTACTGGATATGGCTACAAAACCCACTTCGCTATCACTATAGTCTTTTGCCAGTTTGGCAATTTCTTTATTTAGATGTTTTACATACGGGCAATGATTGCAAATAAACATTACCACAGTAGCTTTTTCACCATAAACATCGCTCAATTTCAATTTTTTACCAGAAACGGTGTCCAGTAAATTAAAGTTTGGTGCTTTTGTACCTAACGGTAGCATATTACTTTCTGTTCTTGCCATAATTTCTTTGTTTTGATGTAAAATACAAATAAGATGTTGGTTTTGGAAAGACATTGAGCACTACTTTCTAAAAAGATCTTCAAATCATAAAAAAAGATTAAAGTTTTGGTGGCTTTACAGGTGATTTGTAACTTCTTTTAAACCAAAAAATAAAATCAAATGAAAAAATCATATTCTAGTTTATCTGTGGCCATCGAAGATTTAAAGGAGGAAGGTTATACTGAAGACTTCAATCTTTGCGATGCTGGTGTGGAAAATAAAACCAAGAAAAAAATTCACAAAGCTGAAGAGCTTGAAATAGTGAAACACTACCGTTTCGAAGGAATGACCAATCCTGGGGATAATTCTGTGCTGTATGTTATAGAAACCTCAGATGGGGATAAGGGGCTGTTGGTGGATGCCTATGGTGCGTACTCTGGAAATGTTTCCAAAGAAATGATTGAGAAATTAAAGCCAAAACACTAATACCCTAAGTTTTTTAGATGACAACATTGCGTTGGGAAGACTTTCAAAAAGTTGATTTAAGGGTTGGAACGGTAGTGGCTGTGGAAGATTTTCCGGAAGCTCGAAATCCGGCTTTTAAATTGAAAATAGATTTTGGAAGTGAAATTGGGGTTAAGAAAACTTCAGCTCAAATTACTAAAAGATATCAAAAAGAAGATTTAGTTAACCGACAGGTAGTGGCGGTGGTTAATTTTCCTAAAAAGCAAATCGCCAATTTTATGAGTGAGTGTTTGGTGGTAGGAGCAGTTGGGGAGGATAAAGACGTTATTTTGTTGTCTCCCGATTTTAAAGTGCCCAACGGACTCAAAATTGGTTGATCTTGAATTAATTTTGAGTGGGTGGAGGTATGTAAGAAAGAAAAATAAAAAACCGCTAAAAAATCAATTCTTAGCGGTTTTTGCTATATTCTAGATATCGTCGAAACTAATATCTGTAAATTTTTCTGTAGCTACTTCTTCTGTGGCTTCTCCATTTTCTTCAAAATCATCTTTTTTGAAGTCTTTTTGGTGGCGTTCAGAAATTACCTCTTCACCTTTTTCATCGATAATGTAATCGATCATTTCTTCTAAATTCTCTCTAAACGCAGTGAAGTCCTCTTTGTAAAGATAAATTTTGTGTTTTTTGTAGTGGTAAGATCCATCATCATGAGTAAACTTCTTACTTTCGGTAATAGTAAGGTAATAATCTCCTGCTTTTGTTCCTCTCACGTCAAAGAAATAGGTTCTTCGTCCGGCTCTCAACACTTTAGAGAATATCTCATCTTTCTCTACAAAACCTTTATCGCTCATAATTCCTCTAAATACTTTTTATCGTTGTTAACAAAATCAAAAATGTGAAAAAAATTGAAATGAAACAACAAATTTTCTAGTTTTCTTTTTCAGATAATTGATTTAGGTACAATTCATGATAGTATCCTTTTTGGTTTAGTAGTTGATTATGAGTTCCTTGCTCGGTGATTTTACCGTCTTCCAGCACAATGATTTTATCTGCATTTTTGGCTGAAGAAATACGGTGACTTACAATTATTGTAGTACTTTTTTGTGAAACTTCTTTTAAATTGTTCAATATTTCCTCTTCTGTTTCGGTATCCACCGCCGAAAGGCAGTCATCAAACAAATAAATTTTTGGTTTTTTAAGTAGTGCACGTGCTATGGAAACCCGCTGTTTTTGTCCGCCACTTAGGGTAATTCCGCGTTCACCGAGAACGGTATCGTATTTTTTGGTAAACTCTACAATATTTTGGTGTACGGCAGCTTTTTTGGCCGCCGCTTCAATTTCTTCCTGACTGGCATTTTTATCACCAAACTTAATGTTCGTTCTTATGGTGTCTGAAAATAAAAAGGCGTCCTGGGGGACAGCACCAATGGAGTTCCTTAAATCTATCAGGTTTAATTCTTCTATCGGGGTGTCATCAATTAAAATAGTTCCCGAGGACACGTCGTACAATCGGCCAATTAAGTCCAAAACGGTAGATTTACCAGATCCTGTTTTTCCGATAATGGCAAAAGTTTCGCCTTCGTTAATGTTGAAAGATACATTTTTTAATGCCGTAATATTGGTGTCATCATAAGTAAATGAGACGTTTTCGAATGTAATTTTTCCTTTTATTTCTGAAGGGGAAGAAGTATGGTTCTTTATTTCAGGTTTTAAATCTAAAAATTCATTGATACGTTTTTGGGAAGCCTCGGCACGCTGAACAATAGACGTTACCCAACCAACGGTTGCCACGGGCCAGGTAAGCATATTTACATAAATAATAAACTTTAGGATGACACCAGTGGTGGCAATTTCTCCATTTATATATTGCAAACCACCCACATAGATCACAAAAATATTACTTACCCCAATTAGCAGTAGCATCAAAGGGAAAAACCAAGCATTTACTTTGGCGAGGTCCATATTGGTATTTTTTCCTTCCAGTGCCAATGCTTCTACTTGCTGATCTATTCGAGGTTCGATACCGTATGCCTTAATTACCGAAATTCCCGAAAAAGACTCTTGTGTAAATGTAGACAGCTTCGATAAATACTGTTGCACTTTGGTACTCCGTTTATGTATAATCCTACTTATATTGTAAATAAGAACGGATAAAATAGGCAGAGGAATTAAGGTATAGGTGGCCAATTTAGGTGCGGTATAAAACATTAATGGGATAACGCATAGAAATAAGGTAATGGTTTGTATGCTGTAAAGAATAGCCGGGCCTCCATACATGCGTACTTGGCTTACATCTTCACTAATACGGTTCATTAAATCCCCTGTTCTGTTTTTTTTGTAAAAATTTAGGGAAAGCCTTTGGTATTGTTCGTATACTTCGTTTTTAAGATCAAACTCTATGTAACGGGAAACGTTTATAATGGTCTGCCTCATTAAAAAAGTAAACAATGCAGATAGGGTGGCCGAGCCTACAATAATTAAGATGTAGGTAAGGAGTTTGCTTTTTACTGCTTCTAAATCGGTGTTTTCATTCAGTATATATTTCTCCACTTCGTTGACCGATCTTTCTACATATTCGGGCAAGACCAGTTTAAAGACTGTAGCAAGAATGGTAATAAATACACCAATAATTAATTTCCACTTATATTTCTTAAAGAATTTGTTAATATACTTTAGTTCCTTCATTACTTTTCTCTAAAATCGATTTTTTTGATAAATCCTCAATGAGAGCACTTATTTTAGCTTTTATATTGAAATATTCTTATTTTTGCTCCAAATAATTAACGATATAAAAATTCAAGCAAATAAATATAAATTGTATGGTTTCAGAAATTATAGCTCCGACAGAACTTAAAAAAGTTGATCCGGTTTTCGGTCAACTTTCTTTTAATGATCATGAGCAAATTGTTTTCTGTCAGGACAAAGATACAGGATTAAAAGCAATAATAGGAATACATAACACAGTTTTAGGACCTGCTTTGGGAGGTACCAGAATGTGGAATTATGAAAATGAATGGGAGGCTTTAAACGATGTATTACGTCTCTCTAGGGGGATGACCTACAAGTCGGCCATCACTGGATTGAATCTTGGTGGAGGTAAGGCCGTTATTATTGGTGACGCCAAAACGCAAAAGAATCCGGCTTTGATGAGAAGGTTTGGGGAGTTCGTACATTCTTTAAGCGGTAAATATATTACGGCAGAAGATGTTGGGATGGAAACAGCCGATATGGACACCGTAAGAGAGGTTACACCTTATGTTACCGGTATTTCAGAAGAAAAAGGAGGAGCTGGAAATCCGTCTCCAATAACAGCTTACGGAGTTTTTATGGGAATGAAGGCAGCTGCAAAATATCAGTTTGGAGACGATAGTCTAGAAGATAAAAAAGTTTTAGTACAAGGAGTAGGACACGTAGGTGAGACTTTGGTAGATCATTTATATAACGAAGGCGCGCAGTTGTTTATTTCAGATATCAATGAAGAGCGTCTTTTAGAATTAGCAAAAAAATATAAAGCAGTCATAGTTCCCGGGAACGAGATCTTTAACCACGAATTAGACGTGTATGCTCCTTGTGCATTAGGTGCAACCATAAACGATGCAACGGTAAATGCTATTAATGCGAAAATTGTTGCAGGAGCCGCCAACAACCAATTGGCAGACGAAAAGGTACATGGTGCCATTTTAAAAGAAAGAGGGATTGCCTATGCTCCCGATTTTCTAATTAATGCCGGAGGGATTATTAATGTTTATGCAGAGTTAGAAGGGTACGATAAGAAAGAGATCCTTAGAAAAACAGAAAATATCTATAAAACAACCCTAGATATTTTTACTCATGCCGATACTAATAATTGTACCACGCACCAATCGGCTTTGCAGATTGCGCAACAACGAATAGATAACCGAAAATTAGCAATGAAAAAATAAGACGGTTTCTAAAATAATATTATTTTTGCAGGGCGAAAGAAAAAATCTTTCGCCCTTATTTTTTGCGAGGCATTAGTTTTAAGCATGCCAAGCATAATTTGGAAAATAGCAATCGGTTTATACACCGGCAAAATCGAGCCCTCTTTTAGGGATTTAGTAAAGGTAAGTAAGTTCTTTAGGCATGTTAACAAGAAGACACATCAGGGTTAAAGTAATGCAATCTGTTTATGCATTTGTACAATCTAAAAACACTGATTTAGGTAAAGAAGAAAAGTTTTTATCATCGAGTATGGAGAATATGTACAATTTGTACTTAACGCTCTTAAGTTTACTGGTGGAAATCCAAAAAATGGCTGATGAGCAGCTTACACTCTCCCAAAAAAAATACCTTGCTACCAAGGAAGAGAAAAATCCGAAACGAAAATTTGTAGACAATCCAGTATTGCAACAACTGGCAAACGATCCTGTTCTAGCTGAAAAGCTTGAGAATAGAGGAATTAGCTGGGAGTTGGACGAGGAATATGTAAAAATTATTTATAAAGCTATCTTAGAAAGTGAAGTTTACAAAGAATATCTCGCCAAAGATGAAACCGACTTTAAAGATGATAAAAAGGTAATTCTCGATTTATATCAAGAGGTAATCGCACCAAACGAAAAACTTTACGAGTATATAGAAGACAAAAAGCTTACTTGGGTAGATGATCTTCCGTTGGTGAATACATTGTTGGTTAAAATGATTAAGAAGTTAAAAATTGACAGTCCCAACAATTATTTTCATCCGTCTTTATTTAAAGACCAAGACGATAAGCTCTTTGCGAGCGAGTTGTTCAAGAAAACCATTTTGAACGATGAAAGAATTCAGCAGGAAATAGAAGGTAAAACCCCAAATTGGGATACCGATAGAATTGCCGAGTTGGATGCTATTTTATTGAAAATGGCGATCTGTGAATTTTTAAAATTCCCGTCCATTCCGGTCAAAGTAACCATAAATGAATATTTAGAAATCGCCAAGGAGTACAGTACTCCAAAGAGCAGTATTTTTATCAATGGAATTTTAGACAAATTGGTAAAAGAATACCAAGCCAACAATTCGTTAAATAAGTCGGGTAGGGGCTTGATGTAAAAAAATATTATTACTTTTGAATCTCTAATTTTAGAGGGTATTTAAAGGAAAACCTCAAATAATAACCACTTATAAATTAAACCTTTTAATGATGAAAAGAATATTTTTGGTATTAACCATCGCTGCGGCAGTAAGTTTTACATCTTGCAAAGATAACAAGGCTGCTGATAAAGTAGATTCTGAAAATGTGGCTAAGGCAGAGCAAAGAGATGAAGCTGCCAAGCAGTTGCCAGTAATGCAGTTTGAAGAAACTGAGCACGATTTTGGTAATATTCCGCAAGGTCAATCAGTAGAAAAAGTATTTAAATTTAAAAATACAGGAAATGCTCCTTTGGTAATTACAGACGCTAAAAGCAGCTGTGGGTGTACTATTCCACAAAAACCAGAAGAGCCTGTTGCTCCTGGGGAAACTGGTGAAATTCTTGTAAAATATAACGGAAGCGGGAAAAACCAAGTAACAAAAACGGTTACCATTACTGCCAATACAGAAAAGGGAACTGAACAATTAAAAATTAAAGCTTTTGTAGAGCCTAAAGAGTCTGCAGAGCCTAAAGCGTAAATAAAAATTAATGGAAGCATTACAACAGTTTGCACCTTTTCTTTTAATATTTGCCGTGATGTATTTTTTTATGATACGTCCACAAATTAAAAAGCAAAAACAAGAAAAGAAGTTTGCAGAAGAATTAAAAAGAGGAGATCGCGTAGTTACTAAAAGTGGATTGCACGGTAAGATAATAGATCTTAACAACGATAACACTTGTGTGATTGAAACAATGGCCGGTAAAATGAAGTTTGAACGTTCTGCCTTGTCATTAGAGCTTTCCCAAAAATTAAATGCTCCTGCAGCTCCTGTAAAAGAGAAGAAGTAGGCAATAAATTATATTACTGAAAACACCGATGCTGCTAAAGTATCGGTGTTTTTTTATGGTTCAATAACTTTCTCTAAACAGATTAAATCTTGCTATCTGGAGTCCCTTGTAATCAGTTCTATTTTAAAACAAGTTTACTTTTTGTATTTATCATTCAAACCTACACCACTTTCAAGAAGGGGAATAATTTTTTGAATTCGGCTTTCTTTCGTAGTTTGCCGTTTGGCCTCTGCGATATAGCTGTGGTATTCCTTCTGTCTTCCCGGGCTCAGCCTTTCAAATTGGGTTTGTAATGTTGTATTGGACTGTAAGAATGTGGCCAATGTTTTAGAAATTGTTTTTGTTTTCTTGGGAATAATAACTTCCCGCCCGTCTAGTTGATTTTTGATGGCTTCGGCTAGATACAGTGCAACCAACTTTTTATCAATTTCTGAAGCAGATGCAAATCGCCATTGTCGCAGTGCCACTGTTTTGCCTTCTTGGGCGTTTGTTAATAGCTTGTGAGGATCTTTTAAGAGTGCCCCATTGAAAAACCACAGTCCTACATAGCTTTTAAAGGCACCAATAGCCACTACATTTTTGTTTTCCAGCATATAGGTAGGGGCTCCCCATTTTATGGTTTCCTCCAGCTCTGTAGATGCAATGATGGATCGAAGAAGTTTTATTTCTGCTTCCCATTCAGGATGTTTACTTATATAATCTTCAACATCCTTAACTTTCATTATTGTAATACTTGGCGGTAAGCTCTACAATCTTAACGATGACATCGGTAGCTCTTTTCATACTTTCTACGGGGACATATTCATATCTTCCATGAAAATTATGGCCACCAGCAAAAATATTAGGGCAGGGAAGGCCCATATAAGATAGTTGCGATCCATCGGTGCCTCCACGAATGGGTTTTATTAAAGGTTCTATTTCCAAATCGAGCATGGCCTGTTCTGCAATATCCACAATATGCATTACCGGCTCAATTTTTTCTTTCATATTATAGTATTGGTCTTTTATTTCCAAGGAAATTATATTTCCAAACCGATCTGTTAAATCCCCTATAATTCGCTCTATCAATTCTTTTCTGGCATCAAATTTATCACGATCGTGGTCTCTTATAATTCCATTTATCTCTGCATACTCCACGTCGCCTTTAAAATCGTAAAAGTGGAAAAATCCTTCCCGATGATGTGTAAATTGCGGCATTTCTTTTTTGGGCATCATAGAGAGAAATTCCGTAGCTATCATAACGGCATTAATCATTTTACCTTTTGCGTACCCAGGATGCACACTTTTCCCTTTTACGGTAATTTTTACTCCTGCAGCATTAAAGTTTTCATACTCCAGTTCGCCTATTTGAGAACCATCCATGGTGTAGGCCCATTGTGCTCCAAATTTCTTTACATCAAATTTATGGGCACCCCTTCCAATTTCTTCATCGGGGGTAAAAGCTACGCGTACTGGCCCATGGTGAATATGGGGGTTGTTCACTAGGTACTCCATTGCGGTAACAATCTCTGTAATCCCCGCTTTGTCATCGGCACCCAGAAGAGTTGTGCCATCTGTGGTGATAATTGTTTGCCCTTTGTACTGTTTTAAGTCATCAAAATAATTAGGGGATAAAACAATTTCTTCGGCTTCATTTAAAATAATATCACCTCCGTCATAGTTATGTATAATCTGCGGATTCACATTGGTACCGTTAAAATCTGGGGAAGTGTCGAAGTGGGAAATAAATCCAATCGTTGGCACTTCTCTATTAAGATTGGAAGGCAAAGTAGCCATTACGTAGGCATTTTCGTCTATCGATACATCTTCCAAGCCAATTGCTTTTAGTTCCTCGGCCAGTTTTCGGGCTAAATTCCACTGTTTTTCGGTACTCGGTGTAGTTTCGCTGTTGGGGTCAGATTGGGTGTCTATCTTTACGTAACTGATAAACCGATCAATGATATTTTGCATAGCGTAGTTTTTTTCAAAAATAATATAATAGTTGAAATGTTTTAAAAATCCTCTTATAAACCTATTTCTTTTATGGAAGTGTTAAAATTAATTCAGTAAAAAAGAGAACTAAATTTTTAAGTTTAAGTATTTTTGCACAAACAAAAACTTTCATGTACAAAACTCTCATCCGACCGATATTTTTTCTTTTTGATCCGGAGAATGTCCATCATTTTACATTTTCAGCAATAAAAATTTTACATAAAATACCTGGGGTGCCACATCTCATTCGCTCGTGCTTTAAAATGGAAGATCCTAGATTGGAAAGAGAGGTGTTCGGACTCAAATTTCCGAACCCAGTTGGATTGGCAGCCGGTTTTGATAAAGATGCAAAGCTTTATGAAGAGTTATCTAATTTTGGCTTTGGTTTTATAGAAATAGGAACCTTAACGCCAAAACCGCAACCTGGAAATCCAAAAAAGCGATTGTTCAGGTTGATTGAAGATAAGGCCATAATTAATAGAATGGGATTTAA
This sequence comes from Galbibacter sp. BG1, assembly GCF_013391805.1. Lineage (GTDB taxonomy): Bacteria > Bacteroidota > Bacteroidia > Flavobacteriales > Flavobacteriaceae > Galbibacter. The sequence goes on from NZ_CP058364.1 coordinate 2,560,724, forward strand.
TAATGGTGGCGTTGAAGAAGCGGTAGAGCGTTTAAAAAAGAACGATAAAGTACTTATTGGCGGAAATATTGGGAAAAACAAGATCACGCCTAATGAAGCTGCGGTAGAGGATTACAAAATATGCTTTAAGGCCTTATATCCATATGTGGATTATTTCGTGGTAAACGTTAGCTCGCCTAATACTCCAAACTTAAGGGAGCTCCAAGACAAAGAGCCTTTAACGCAATTATTGCAAACATTACAAAACTTAAATTTAGAACAGGAAAAAACAAAGCCAATTTTACTTAAAATAGCGCCAGACCTTAGTGATGAACAGCTATTGGATATTGTAGAAATTGTAAATGCTACCAAAATAGCAGGAGTAATTGCTACAAATACCACCATAGAAAGGGATGGTTTAATGGATGAAAATAAAAAAGAGGCCGGTGGAATGAGTGGAGCACCTTTAGCTAAAAGAGCTACGGAAGTTATTCGTTTTTTAGCTGAAAAAAATAAAGGTTCCTTTCCAATAATAGGGGTTGGGGGAATTAACTCTCCTCAAGACGCTCTGGATAAAATGGATGCCGGTGCAGCATTGGTACAAATTTATACCGGTTTTATCTATGAAGGTCCTTTTATTGTTAAAAGGATAAATAAAGCGATTTTAAACCGCTAATGGGTTTGAATTTAGAAGTTTTATACGGTTTTGTGCTCGCAACTGCGGCATTGGCCATTGCTCCAGGCCCAGATAATATTTATGTGCTCATGCAAAGTATGGTGCACGGTGTAAAAAGTGGTTTGGCAACCGTAGCGGGGCTTATGTCTGGATGTATCGTTCATACAACCTTGGTCGCTTTTGGGGTGTCGGTTATAATTAAAAAGTCACCCCTACTATTCACCGGGTTAAAAATTGCAGGGGCTTGTTATTTATTATTTTTAGCATACAAGGTATATACAAGCAGCGCTAAAATAGATACCGAAAGCATTCAGGTTCCTGAAAAATCTTATAAAGCTTTGTATGTGCAAGGTTTTATAATGAATGTATTGAACCCAAAAGTCTCTATTTTCTTTTTGGCCTTTTTCCCCGGGTTTCTTTTTAGTGAAACGTTGAATAGCGTTTTGCAATTTTACATATTGGGCGGGCTGTTTATTTTGGTTTCTTTCATCGTTTTTGCACTTATTGCCTTTCTGGCAGGAAAGGTTTCCAATTACCTTAAAGCAAACAAGCGAACGGGACTGGTATTAAAATGGCTTCAAATAGTTGTATTCGTGGCCATTGCTGTTTTTCTCTTGCTTTAATATTCTTTGCCTCGCTATTGTAAAAACGTTTGTTTAACCTCTAAAGGTTAATTACCTTTGATTTAAAGCAATTATTTTGACAAAAGATCATTTTATTTTTGATATGGACGGTGTTATTATGGATAGCGAACCGGCTCATAAAGAAGTTTTGGAGAAGGTTTTTGGAGAACTTAATCTAGAGTTTTCTGATGCCTATCATCAAACATTGGTGGGGATGGCAGCAGTGCCTATGTGGGAAAAGATAAAATCTGACTTCAAAATTGAAACCAATGCCCGCGAATTGATGAATTTTCATAAAGAAATATTCTTTGTGGAGGTGGAACATCTCAATATTCAGCCTGTTACAGGAGTGGTCTCGTTAATTAAAAAGCTAAAAGAAATGGACTTCCACTTATCTTTGGCGTCCTCTTCTTCTTTGAAACTGATTAAAAGGTTTGTTCATGAATTGGGTATAGAATCTTATTTTGATTATCTCGTAAGTGGAGAATCCTTGGAGCGAAGTAAGCCTTTTCCCGACATTTTCTTGAAAGTTGCCAAAAATTATAAAAAGGATCCTTCGCACTTTGTGGTTATTGAAGATAGTAAAAACGGTGTTAAGGCTGCCAAGGCGGCTGGTATGATGTGTATTGGGTATAAAAATCCGAATTCTGGGAATCAAGATCTATCTGAGGCCGATATTGTTATAGAAAGTTTTACTAAATTAACTCCACAAGTAATTACCAAAATTACCTCCTAGTGGAAAAAGTCAAAATCATAGAATGTCCGCGCGATGCCATGCAGGGAATTAAAACTTTTATTCCTACGGAAAAAAAAGTGCAGTACATCCAAGCATTGCTACGTTGTGGTTTCGATACGATTGATTTTGGTAGTTTTGTTTCTCCAAAAGCGATTCCGCAAATGGTAGACACAGCCGAAGTTTTGTCGCAACTGGATCTTTCTTCTACCGAAAGTAAGTTGCTGGCAATAGTGGCCAATGTTCGTGGAGCCGAGGATGCGTGCAAACATAGGGAAATCGATTATTTAGGTTATCCCTTTTCCATTTCAGAGAATTTTCAAATGCGAAATACCCACAAAACCATAGCGGAGAGTATTGAAGTTTTATCCGAGATCCTAGAGCATGCATATAAAAGCAACAAGCGGGTGGTCGCTTATTTATCCATGGGGTTTGGTAATCCTTATGGCGATCCATGGAATGTTGATATCGTGGGGGAGTGGACTGAGAAGCTTTCTGGAATGGGAGTAGAAATTCTCTCACTTTCTGATACTGTGGGAACCTCCAACCCCGAAACCATAGATTATCTCTTTTCTAATTTAATACCATCATATTCTAACATTGAATTTGGGGCTCATTTACATACCACTCCTTCTACTTGGTTTGAAAAGGTAAATGCTGCCTACAATGCGGGCTGTAGACGGTTTGATGGGGCTATTCAAGGATTTGGGGGGTGCCCGATGGCAGCAGATGAACTTACCGGAAATATGCCAACGGAAAAATTAGTTTCCTTCACCAATTCTCAAAAAGCTTCAGCCAATATAAAGGCAATGAGCTTTGAAAGTGCTTATAATGAAGCGCTTAAATTATTCAAGAATTATCATTAAGTTTCTCTATTTCTTCAGAAGCAGGTATCGATAAATTTTATTTAAATTTAATCTAAATAAATTTGTTAATTCTCTTAACAGAACTATATTTGCCAAAACATTTATTTAAATTAAGTCTAAATTAACTATGAAATCAACTTTAATTAAATCTTTAGCGGTGTCTACTTTAATTTTGGCATCTTGTTCTAACGATGACGATAACATGGGAGGGAATGAAACTCCTGAAGTAACCGCGCCAGCAACCTATACCTTTGAAAGAGGAAGTGAAAGTACTGTAAGTTTTTCTGGACAAACCACCAGAATTGCAATGGCAGCAGAATTAACTGGAGCTATGATGGATTTCGATAATATTTCAGAAGAGCTGTTGTTGAATATGTATACCAATGAAAACAATCCGTTTTCTGAAGCTTCCTTGAACGAGTCTACAAAAAATATCAAGAGCAAAGTAGCCGCTTCGGCTGCGTATTTTGCTACCAATACTGTGTTAAGCAACAAAATTAAGGCCGATCTGGAGTCCTCTTTAAAAGCACAGGTAAACGAGGTGGCGCCAAATAAAGAAGTAATCGCATCCAAAGGGGTTGCTGGGCAAATTGCAGCAACTGGTTCTACAAAATTGAGATATGTTAGTGCTACAGGATTAGAGTACAATCAAGTATTCGCTAAATCTTTAATAGGAGGCCTAATGCTAGACCAAGTGCTTAACAATTATTTGAGCAACGATGTTTTAGACGAAGGGGATAACCAAGCCAATAACGATAATGATGTGGTTGAGGAAGGTGCAACCTACACTACTATGGAGCATAAATGGGACGAAGCTTATGGTTATGTTTATGGAGCTTCCCAAGATCCTGCAAACCCTAATACTACCTTGGGAGACGATTCTTTCTTAAATAATTATTTGGGGAGACTGGAAGCAGACGAAGATTTTCAAGGGATTGCTGCCGATGTTTTTAATGCCTTTAAATTGGGGAGAGCTGCTATTGTAGCAAAAAACTACGTGGTTCGCGACGAGCAAGCGGATATTATTCAAGAAAAACTATCTTTGGTGCCCGCAGTTAGAGCAGTTCATTATTTAATGGGTGGTAAAGCGGCCATCGAGGCAGAAGACTATGGAAGTGCTTTTCATGAACTTTCTGAAGGATATGGGTTTGTTTATAGTTTACAGTTTACCCACAATCCAGAAACCAATGCTCCATATTTTTCAAATGAAGAGGTAGAAGGTTTCATTGCTCAGCTTATGGAAGGTGAAAATGGGTTATGGGATGTTTCTCCAGAAGTTTTGGAAGAAATTTCAGTTAAGATTGCCGCAAAATTTAACTTTACGCTAGAGCAAGCTTAAATAAAAATAAAATTGATTTAAAAAATTGGGAATTATGAAATTAAACAAATGGATAGGCGTAGTATGTACTTTGTTTATTATTGCCTGTAGTTCAGACGGAAGTGAAGATGTAGATAATCCAGGAGGTGAAGAGGGCAGTTTTAACAGAAAAGCGATTTTAACCAATTGGGCAGATAATTTTATAATTCCCAACTATAAGTTGTACTCTGGTGCGACGTTGGAGTTAACAGCTGCAACCGAGGCCTTTGTAGAGGAAAATAATACAGCAAACTTATCCGTTCTTAGAGGTGCTTTTAAAAATACTTATAAGAGTTGGCAAAAGGTTTCAATGTTTGAAATTGGGGAAGCCGAAAAAATTCAGCTTAGAAACTTTACCAATATCTATCCTACCAACGCCGTAAATATCGATGCAAAAACAAGCGGAGCTCAGGAATACAATTTGGAGCTGCCGTCTTCTTATGCAGAGCAAGGTTTTCCAGCGTTAGACTATCTTTTATACGGTACCGGGGAAACAGATGAAGAAGTGGTGTCTTATTTTACTACCAACGAAAATGCGAATGACTATTTAATGGCTGTTTCTGCGAGGATTAAAACTTTGGCAGATCAGGTGTTGAACTCTTGGGAGAATGGTTACCGTGATAGCTACGTAAATAACGATAGTGATGCAGTGAATGCTTCGTTCAATAAAACGGTAAACGCTTATATCTCTTATTACGAAAGATTTTTGAGAAGTGGTAAAATTGGTATTCCGGCCGGAGCCCTTTCGGGTAATAAATTTCCAGAGCGTGTGGAAGCATACTATGCAAATAATTTTTCGAAAGAATTGTATATGGAGGCTTTAAAAGCAACCACCAATTTTTACAAGGGTGGAAGCGGTGCAAGTCTGTACAGTGCGTTAAAAGATCTGGACCAACAAATTTTGGCAGACGATATTCTAAAGCAGTTTGATCTTATTCAAAGTGAAAGCGATAAATTAAAAGATAGCTTTTCTACGGAAGTAGAGACCAATAATAACGCGCTTATCGCGTTGAGGGATATGCTTCAAATAAACACAATTTTGTTTAAAAACGATATGGTTTCTGCTATGAATGTTACCATTTCGTATCAAGACAATGATGGGGATTAATAAAAACTGAGGCAGGTACACAAATCAGAATGAATAATTCCATCAAACGTTATTTTAATGCCTATACGGAGACCGTCCCACTGGCGGTCTTTCGTATTTTTTTTGGTGTAATGATGTTTTTAAGCATTCTGCGTTTCTGGAGTAAAGGGTGGATCGATCAACTTTACATTCAACCCAAATTCTTTTTCTCTTACTACGGTTTTGAGTGGGTAAAGCCCTTGGGAAATTTTACATATGTATTGTTTGCCATATGCGCTTTGGCAGCCTTGGCCGTAGCATTGGGATATAAATACAGAATGGCAATTGTGTTGTTTTTTTTGAGCTTCACCTATATCGAATTAATGGATAAGACCACCTACCTTAACCATTATTATTTTATCTCCCTGCTCAGTTTTTTAATGATTTTTTTACCGGCAAATGCCTATTTTTCCATTGATGCCAGAAAAGGGCAGTCTTACGGAAAAGTTCCAAAATGGACCATAGATAGCATTAAGCTCTTATTGGCCATAGTATATATTTACGCAGGTCTCGCAAAATTAAACAGCGATTGGTTGCTAAGGGCAATGCCCTTAAAAATTTGGTTGCCTACACAGTATGATTTGCCGTTTATAGGTACTTTATTAAAGCAAGATTGGGCTTTACATCTGTTGAGTTGGTGTGGAGCCGCTTACGATTTATTCATTCCATTTTTTCTGCTGAATAAAAAAACCCGGCCGTATGCGTTCGCGGCGGTAGTTGTTTTTCATGTGCTTACGCGTATCTTCTTTCCCATAGGAATGTTTCCTTTTATTATGATTGTAAGTGCTTTGATATTTTTCGATGCGAGTGTCCATAAAAGAATTATAAATAGCATCAAATACTTCTTCAGAATAAATAAAACACCGAAAACGGCTTCTAAACTTAAAATCAAGAACAACCGATTGGTACTTTCATTTCTTGCTGTATTCTTTTTTATACAGTTGCTGCTACCATGGCGTTATTTGCTATATCCTGGAGAGTTGTTCTGGACGGAAGAAGGCTTTCGTTTTTCTTGGCGGGTCATGCTCATAGAAAAAACAGGGTATGCGCAATTTAAAGTGGTCGATGGAAAAACGGGAAAATGGTTCTATGTGGATAATAGCGATTTTCTAACGCCTTTTCAAGAAAAAGAAATGGCGGCTCAAGCTGATTTTATCTTGGAGTATGCCCATTTTCTGGGGAAACACTTTGCCAGCCAAGGCCATAAAAACCTAGAGGTCTATGTAGACAGTTTTGTAACCCTTAACGGGAGACGAAGCGAGAAATTTATAGACAACACCGTCAATTTACTAACTATTAAAGAATCATTCCAACATAAAGATTGGATTTTACCTTTTAAAGATGACATTAAAGGATTATAAAATATTATTGGTATTTCTATGTATAGCACCAACCCTTTGGGCGCAATATTCTGTTAAAGGGATTATTACATCCTTAGAGGATAACACTCCCGTGGCTGGAGTGGAAATTTACGATCATCTTTCCCAGCAATTGGTTAGATCCAATAGCGACGGGTTTTATCAGCTAAACAATTTAAAACCAGGCAAACATCTATTTACTGTATTCTCATACGAATATAGAATCGTGGAGGATACCCTTTCCATCTATGGGAATATGATCAAAAACTATGAGCTCGAGCAACTCAATGAGCAACTTTCTGAGGTGGTCGTTACCCGGCAAAAAGAAAAAGTTTTTGCTTTAAAGAAATTAAGAAATGTAGAGGGTACAGCAATTTACGCCGGAAAGAAAAGTGAGGTAATAGATATGGATCAAATTATTGGAAATACCGCGGCCAATAATCCGAGACAGATTTATTCGCAGGTTGTTGGGTTGAATATCTATGAAAATGGTGATGCCGGACTTCAATTAAATATCGGTGGACGAGGACTTGATCCTAACAGAACTGCCAACTTTAATACACGACAAAATGGATATGATATCAGTGCCGATGTGCTTGGGTACCCAGAAAGTTACTACACGCCGCCTGCCGAAGCCTTAAGCGAAATACAGGTAGTACGTGGGGCTGCTTCCCTTCAATATGGAACACAGTTTGGCGGACTCGTAAATTTTAAAATGAAAAAACCGAATCCCAATAAAAAAATTGAACTAGTGTCTAGACAAACTTTAGGATCTTACGGTTTGTTTACTAGTTTTAATAGCATTGGTGGAACCGTTGGCGATTTTGAGTATTACACTTTTTTTAATTATAAGCAGGGAGACGGATTTAGACCGAATTCGCAATTTAATTCCCGCAATTTTTATAATCATATCGGGTACCGTTTTTCAGAAAATACCAAAATTAGTTTTGAAACGACCTTACTGAATTATATCGCAAAACAACCCGGCGGACTAACAGATGCTCAATTTGAAGAAGACCCCACTTTTAGCAATCGCTACAGGAATTGGTTTGAAGTAGACTGGAAACTTTTCTCTTTGCTTTTCGAGCATCAATTTTCTTCTAAAACAGACTTTAGTTTGAATGTTTTTGGTTTGGATGCTTCCCGAGATGCACTTGGGTTTAGGGAAAATCGTGTGGATCAACCCGATGAAGGAACCTCCCCTCGGGATTTTATTTCAGGAAAATTTAAGAATTGGGGAGCAGAAGCACGCCTTTTACACCGCTATAAAATTGCTGATAAAGATGCAGTATTCTTAATCGGTTCAAAATATTACCAAGCAAATAATTCAGAAAAACAAGGTCCAGGAAGTGCAAATGCCGATCCCGATTTTAATTTTTATACTGAAGAATACCCAAACTATCCGAGACAATCAGACTTTACATTTCCAAACCGAAATGTTTCCGTATTTGGTGAAAACATTTTTAATATTACAGAAGCTTTTTCGGTAACTCCCGGCTTTCGTTTTGAATATATAAAAACAGAAAGTGAGGGAACTTATAAGAATATTATTTTAGACCTTGCTGGAAATCCTATTTTAAACGAAACATTAGAGGACGATAGGGTTTTCGATAGGAATTTTATCTTGCTTGGATTGGGTTTAAGTTATAAACCGAATACTTCGATTGAATTCTATGGAAATGTCTCCCAAAATTATAGATCGGTAACCTACAACGACATCCGTGTGGTAAACCCTTCGTTTACAATAGATCCAAATATTACGGATGAAGATGGGTATACAGCAGATCTTGGGGTAAGAGGTAAATTGGCGAACGTAATTTCATATGATCTAAGCGCCTACTTCTTATCTTATAATAACCGGATTGGGGTAATCAGTAGAAAAATAAGTGATGTTGAAGAAAAAAGATTTCGAGGGAATATTGGCGATGCCATTATTTACGGTGTTGAGACTTTTGCAGATTGGGACATGGCTTCTACATTCTTGAAAAACACCAATCAATGGCAATTAAATTTGTTTACCAATATGGCGTTTACAAACTCTGAATATATAAGCTCTCAAGAACAAAATGTAAAGGGAAACGAAGTAGAGTTTGTGCCGCATGTAAATTTAAAAACCGGTCTAAGGTTTGGATATAAGAACTTACAAGGGAGTTTGCAATATACCTATTTGTCTAATCAATATACCGATGCCACCAACGCGCCACGGGACTTTACAAGTTCGTCAGGTATAATTGGTGAGATTCCAGCTTATGACATCATGGACATCTCGTTCGCCTACTCATACAAAAAATGGAAATTGGAAACTGGAGTAAACAATGTTTTGGATAACAGTTATTTTACCAGAAGAGCCACTGGGTATCCCGGCCCTGGTATTTTGCCAGCCGAACCGTTAACTTGGTATACCACCCTGCAATTTAAATGGTAGATCTACATGCCCATTAGTGTAGAAGAATTTTTGAAAAGTTGTTCGTAATGATAGAATCGGTCAAAAATTTGATCCACATAAACGTAAGGTTCAATACCGCGAACATATCCATACTTTACCACCGGATCGTTGTAAAATTTTGGATAGCTTAATTCCAATATCATTTTTTCCACGTTTTGATCCCACCGAAGGGGATCTAAATCGTATTTTTCACAAAGTGCCTGTGCATCTTTTACGTGATACAAACCTGCATTATAAGATGCTATGGTAAATTTAATGCGTTGTATGGAATCCTCCACTTGATCAAAAGATCGGTAGAGCTTTTTTAAATACATGGTGCCACCTTGAATACTTTCTTTTGGGTCTGCCGTGTTTTGTATTCCTAGTTCCCTTGCCGTAGCGGGCATTACCTGCATAAGGCCTTTAGCACCCACCCAAGACTCTGATTGTGGTTTAAATTGGGACTCTTGATAGATAAGGGAAGCGAGAAGTTTCCAGTCCCAACCCAATTTTTGGGAATGCTTTTTTATAAGCGGATCATATGGGGATATTTTTCTTTCATTTAAGCTGTAAAAGTCACTTTTTACTCGAGCCCGAAATTGCCTTTTATTAGTAAAGTATTTGTTGTAGATAACGTAATAATCGGTGGTGTTTTTTAAGGAATCCACCCAACTATTTACTTTTTTTAAAAGGTTCGGGGAGCTTTTTCGAACCCCCCATGCAATACGCTGTGAAAAACTAACAGGGGTGTCTATATCCAGTACGGGGAAATAGGAAGCATTTATGGCCGCAATATTTTCGTCCACCACGGTAAGTTTTATATCGCCATTTACTACTTGCTGAATTACTTTTCCTGCTGGTAAACTTCCGGAAAGGGTGTCAATAAAAATTTCCCCACCTATTTCTTCGGATAAGTTTTTGATGCGTTCGGCATAAGAAGAATTTTTTTTCACGGAAACCGTATCTCCAATAAGCTCGATAGGATCTTGGATTAATTCTTTCTGAATTTGATGTAGCTTCATTTTTCTCCAATTATCTGGTTTTTTCTGTACCAAGACTTGCTGGGAAAGGTAGAGGTAATCTGTAAAATTCATCAGACGTTTTCTACTTTGTGTTATGGTATAGCCATGTGCAAGAATATCTCCTTTTCCGGTATTTAGCATATCTATTAGATCATCTTCATTTCTGGCAATAACAATTTCTAGATCCAAACCTAAATGTTCCGCTAAATTATTAAGCAATTCATATTCAAACCCCATAGGTCTTCCTCGGTACAGAAAATAACTGGTACCGCTGTATACGGTGAGTGCTTTTAAAGTGCCACCAGCCGTAATTTCCGATAGATCCCTATCTATGGTCTTATTATTTTGATTTGTTGATTGTTGACTTTTATTGCAAGCCAATAGCATAAATAGTGGTATTACAAGTAGTATTTTTTTAATCATAAAATGTTTGTTTTGGTAATAGTAGTTCAGATCTTCAAGAAATTATGACCCATAAAACCTCTTTCATTCATTTGAAATTTAATGGTCGAAAAAATGTTAGCTCATTATAAGTTCTGTTTTTAGGCCTGAGCCTGGGGAGCCCAATGTGTGCATAACATATTTGGTGCCGCTTTCCCTGGATGTGCACAGCTGGGAGTGTGATATCGAGAACATGTGTTACAACTCATGTCGTCTTTAAGGGAGGGTTTCATTTGAAAGCTATCGCAAGTATGTTCGGCACCAACCTTAATTTTGTGATAAGTACATATATTGGAATTACTTAAATTTTCACAATTAATACAATTATTTGCAAGTCTAATAGCCATAATTTTTGTTTTTTGATTCTTTAAAATATAACCTCAGAAATGTTAAGAAACAATATAAATTATTCGTTTTCACTATTTTATAAAGTGAAGATGCCTCATTGTAACCAAATAGCGCATTATGAAATTGGATATTTCTATTTAAAAAAATAAAAAACCCCCTTTCTTTTTAAGAATAAAGTTAAGATACTGATAAATTCCGCGAGGGCTATATTTTTACTAAAAAAAGCAGTATATTTGCGTGCAACTAAATTAGAAGTTGCAATATGGAAGCTCACAATGCAAAGTTTGTTGGCGAAGGGTTAACTTACGACGATGTACTACTCGTACCGAACTATTCTGAAGTCTTACCGCGTGAGGTAAACATTCAAACAAAATTCACAAGAAACATTACGATTAATGTACCAATTGTCTCAGCGGCAATGGATACTGTAACCGAAAGTAGAATGGCAATTGCCATGGCTAGAGAGGGAGGAATTGGCGTTTTGCATAAAAACATGTCTATTGAGCAACAGGCCTTAAAGGTAAGAAAGGTGAAACGTGCTGAAAGTGGAATGATCATCGATCCGGTTACGCTTCCATTAACGGCCAAAGTAGAGGATGCCAAGAATAGCATGCGCGAGCACAGTATTGGCGGTATTCCAATTGTAGACGAAAATGGCTACTTAAAGGGTATTGTAACCAATAGAGACCTGCGTTTTGAAAAAGACAATAACCGCCCAATCATCGAGGTAATGACTACAGAAAATCTCGTAACAGCGGCAGAGGGAACTTCTTTGGATGATGCAGAAGAGATATTGCAAGAACACAAAATTGAAAAACTTCCCGTAGTGGGAAATGATAATAAGCTTATCGGCCTAATTACGTTTAGGGATATTACCAAGCTCACACAAAAGCCGATTGCCAATAAAGATGTATTTGGTCGCCTAAGGGTCGCAGCTGCCATTGGTGTCACAGGAGATGCTTTAGAAAGAGCGCAAGCATTGGTTTATGCAGGGGTGGATGCAGTAGTGATTGACACGGCTCATGGACATACCCGTGGGGTTGTTACCATTTTGAAGGAAGTAAAGAAAGAGTTTCCAGATCTAGAAGTTGTTGTTGGTAATATTGCAACCCCTGAAGCAGCCAAATATTTGGTAGATAATGGAGCCGATGCGGTAAAAGTAGGTATTGGTCCTGGCTCTATTTGTACCACACGCGTGGTGGCAGGAGTAGGTTTTCCTCAGTTTTCGGCAGTATTAGAAGTTGCCAATGCACTTAAAGGAACCGGTGTTCCTGTTATTGCAGATGGAGGTATAAGATATACGGGGGACATCCCTAAGGCTATTGCTGCTGGAGCAGACTGCGTAATGCTGGGGTCTTTATTGGCGGGAACAAAAGAATCTCCAGGTGAAACCATTATTTACGACGGAAGAAAATACAAATCCTATCGTGGAATGGGTTCTGTAGAAGCTATGCAACACGGTAGTAAAGATCGTTACTTTCAAGATGTAGAAGACGATCTAAAAAAATTGGTTCCAGAAGGAATTGTAGGACGCGTACCTTACAAAGGCGAATTGTTTGAGAGCATGCATCAATTTATTGGCGGACTTCGAGCTGGAATGGGATATTGTGGCGCTGGAAGCATAGAAAATCTTAAGGAGAACGGACGCTTTGTAAAAATAACTTCTAGTGGTATACATGAAAGTCATCCCCACGATGTTACCATAACAAATGAAGCTCCTAATTACAGTCGATAATAAGAGATAAGCTTTGTTCTTAAGAGGTAGTTTGGATTTTCTGGAATAACTTGCTGTAAGAACTTATTTAGCAGTCTTTAAATTTTTAATTTCGAGTATCGGGCAAAACAATGCAGAATTTTAAATTAAGTTCTGCATTGTTTTATTAATTTTGAGTTTAGAAGTCAAAGGGTTCTAAACTCTTTTTTATTTTTAAAAAACTCTTAAAATAGCTGATTAATCTTCAATTATTTTATATCTATGTTAAGTGATTGAAAAGTTGATATTTTACAACCGCAAAAAACAAATTGTAAATTTATAATGAGCATAAGGAACGACATACGCTATAAATACTCAACTCTAAACGTAGCAGAAAAGTTAATAGTAATAAACGTTGCTGTTTTTATCCTAAATGCATTATTGGTCTTTTTACTACGGCTAAATTCTAATTTTATAGTACAATGGTTTGAGCTGCCAAAAGGGTTTATGGACTTTCTTATGCAACCATGGTCTATAGTTACCTATTCTTTTTTTCACGGAGGGTTTATGCATATTTTTTGGAATATGATCCTTTTGTATTTTTCATCCCGTATTTTTTTAAACCTCTTCAGTAGCAAATACTTTTTAAATGTTTATTTCTTGGGAGCCATATCTGGCGGAGCACTTTTTTTACTCAGTTATAATATATTTCCGGCTTTTTCTGGTGTCAATTCACCCTTAATCGGGGCCTCGGCAGCGATTATGGCTATTCTTATCTTTATTTGTACCTATTTACCAAATCAAGAGGTTAGGGTAATATTCTTCAATATTAAATTGTGGTATATAGGTGCGGCGTTTGTGCTTTTAGATCTCATTCAGTTACCAATGGGGAATTCCGGAGGGCATATTGCTCATCTTGGAGGGTCTTTACTTGGGTTTGTATATGCTAAAAAACTTCAAGAAGGTAAAGATATAGGTAGTGGGTTTGATAGTATGATAAAGTCTTTTGGGAATATGTTTAAAAAAAGTAAAAAATCTCCCCTGAAGACAGTTCACAAAAATAAGCAGCACCAAACGACTAAGAGTTTTTCTAAGAACGAGCATCAAAAACAAATTGATGCTATTTTAGACAAAATCAGTAAAAGTGGGTATGAAAGCCTTTCAAAAGAAGAAAAAGATTTTCTTTTTAAGGCCGGTAAGGAATAAATAAAAATAATCAAACAATTTACTATGAAGAAGCTTAACTGGATTGATAAAGGTATTTTCCTTGTAAATACAGTTTTTGCCTTTTTGCTACTCTTAAGTTTACTGGTTCCTTACGTGCCCATTACATCGTTTCCCAAGATTGCAATTTTCAGCTTGGCGACACCTATCCTTATTTTACTGAATATCGCTTTTTTTATTTATTGGATATTAAAACGGAAGCGCCCTTGGATCTTATCTTTTGTAGTTTTATTGGTGGGATATCAACAAGTATTATCGTTGTACAAATTTTCTGGAACTGAAAATGTGGTTAGTGAATCTACACTGAAAGTTATGACCTATAACGTTCGGGTTTTCGATGTCTATGAGTGGATAGGGAGAAAAGGTGTTTTTGAAGATATTCGGGAAATGATTAAAGAAGAAGATCCAGATATTTTATGTCTACAGGAATTTTACCATACAAAGGAGAATGAATTTGACTTGTTTCCTTATAGTTTTATAAAATACAAAACCAAGGAAACGGGACAATCTATTTTTTCGAAATATCCTATCGTAAATAAAGGGTCGTTAAACTTTCCAAATTCTGGTAACAATGCCATTTTTGCAGATATTGTTAAAGATAGGGATACCATACGCGTATATAATTTACATATGCAGTCTTTTCATATAAATCCGCAGGATGAAGAAATTACCCAAGAAAATTCCAGCAAGATTGCACGTAGAATGGGCGCCGTTTTTTCGAAACAACAAATACAGACCGATATTTTTGTTTCGCATAAAGAACAATCGCCTTACAAAACTATTACCTGCGGCGATCTAAACAACAATCAATATTCATCGATTTACCACCAAATTAAAGGGGAAGATATAGACACTTTCGACGAGCAGGGTAGTGGGACAGGGAGAACCTATTACTTTAAATACTTCCCATTTAGAATAGATTTCGTTTTGGTGGATAAAGATATAGTGGTGGTAGCGCATAAAAACCGCTATGAATTACTTTCCGATCACTATCCAATAATTACCCAGTTACAGCTTTAAATACATTAAAATACAGTCGGAAAGGTCTGCCAAAATATGTATTACCAGAGCAAGCCCTATCTGTCTTGTTTTTTTAAAAAACAGAAGGAAAATGTATACGGCTATTAAGTAATACGAATGAAAGAAATGAAAATTTAAGCTGCATCTATTGCTTTCAAAAATGGGTGTGGCCCAAAGATGGTCAATGTCGATTGCAATTCCTAATAATAGAATAAGGCTTACTTTTATGAACTTTTCCCGATAGAAAAAATAGGCAATTAGAATAGGTACAATAAAATGGATTCCGTAATGGATAATAAATCGGAGCATAAATGTATTTTGATCAACCGAATGCAAAAATATAAAAACCGTGGAGTTAAGCTTGAAATTCTTAGCATCCACGGTTTTTAAGAACAAAGCAGTGTATTAATGATCGTGACCTGGGTGTTGCTCCCCTTCAATAGAGAATCCATTTTTGTACATTCCCTCTACAGCATCTTCTAGCTCTATGGTGTGTACGTGATTTAATTCATCTATTTCCAAAACTTTAATTTGAGTCCTGTTGGGTGCCAACACATATAAAAATTTGTCTGAAGTAACCAACACTGGGCTTGCTTCTTCTTCGGGATCTTTAAATTGATAATCTTTAGAAGCTTTTTTTGCTTCCACTTGTGGAATATTCGCAACTTCAATGGTTCTTTCTATTAACTTGCTTCCTGTTAAACCATCAAACACAATAATGTTATTGGTTTTGGTATGTACAATAAAATAAGAACCGTCGAAACTAAACATCGCATTTGCAACGTCGTTACCAGGATAAATGTTATCAATAGTCTTGTTCATAGGATTGATCATGAAAACCCCAAGGTTTGAAGCTCTACCAAAAAACATATCAGAATTGTCGTGCCCTTTAACAGTACCTAACCAGTTTCCTGATTCTGCATTAAGACCATCTGCATTTGGAATTAAATCGATGTTGTCCTTATCATCCACTAAGATGATACCATCGGTAGCTCCAAAAACACCGTATTCGCCATTGGTAGCATCTCCATGGATAGTTCCTACTTCTACACCGCCATTATCATCGATCACGTTGCCTTGTGCATCGATAAATTTCACCATTTGTGGAAGTCCTCCTGGCTGACTGTTATTTTTGAAGGTAGCTGCAAACTTACCATTGTGTAATCTAAAACCAGCACCGTGATGCGCTACGGTGTTTTCTAAAGTATAGGTTACAGGTTGGTAGGACGGAATTTCTAACTGCGCCTCATCGATATGGGAGATAGAACCATCACCATCGTTAAAAACAAGAATATGTCCTTCAGAAGCTGTGAAATGCGTAGGAAGAACAGAGGTCAATTCTGCATTGGCCCATTTTGCTTGGTACTCGTGTCCGTGTTCGTCGTGATTAACGATTCCAGAATCGAAAAAACGAACTTTTCCACCTTCACGGTCTACAACACCCAAATAACGACCTGAAGTAGTGGTGTAAAAACGCTCGCCACCTACAAAGTCTCCAGCAACCGTGTATTCGATCTCTCCAGAGTTTGCTTGCATAACTTCTAAGTTTCCGTCGTTAATAAGGGTAAGTCGCACCCAATCACTCTCCATTTCGGCAAAGTCTTCGTGGTGGTGATCATCGTGTTCATCACTGTCGTCATCGCTACAAGAAGCTACTAGAGCCACAGTTGCGAATAGGGCATACATTTTTAAAATTGATTTTTTCATGGTTTTCATTTTATAGGATTAATTAAATTGATTTACAGTTATATTTCCATTGCTATCTTCAGCCCAAATAATTAGTTTGGCATCCTTTAAGCTGTTAAAAAAGGAGGTATCCCCATTGAGAATCTCGCCGAGTTGAATTTCTGTTGAATTTGGTAGTGTCTTCCCTTCATTAGGCCTAAATTGATGAGGCCAGTTTGATTTTCCCCAGATACGTTCTTCTAGAATAGTGCCTTCCTGCGCTGGATTATCTGCGTTAGGTTTTTGACTGAAAATCCATAGGAAAACAATCTCTGAAGAAGCTTTATGTTCTGTATTTTGATAAACACGGCCTTTAATGGCGTTATTCGCTACATCTAAATTGGTAACCCTAGCTTGAGGAGCATACATTTTGTTTAAGTACACCGTGGTGTGGTAGGTGCTATTATCACCATAACTCGTTTGATTTCCTTCAACATCCGTAGCTTGGATAGAAAAATGATACGGACCGCTTAAATAAAGTTCCCCATCTTCAATATTTTCATTGCGTTCGTCAAGATAGATTTTCGATGAATAACTAAATTGTTTTGGGTCTTCAAAGTTTTCCGAACTAATTACCTCATTGTGAGTGAATAGTTTGAATGAAGGATTTCGTGCAAACGTAGATTTCCCATGGGTATGCCCATCAAATCCACTATGCACATTAATTTTAATTTCTTGGATACCAGTTTCATCACTTACTGAGAAATTTAGAGGAACTTCCTCTGTTTCTGGATCTGTTGTGAAAAAATAGGAGGGTTGAATGGCACCCACTCCCTGTCTGGCTCCAATTGCTGGTGCAGAAACATCTACATCATTGTCGTCATCTTCTTTCAAACAAGATGACAGCAAAAACATGCTACATAAAATAATAAAGATTTGCTTTGTCATTTTTACTGATTTTTGGTTAAACATTATTTTTGGATTAATTCATGGTTTCATAGATTTACAGGAATACGGAGAGAGAACACAAAATTGCGTCCCTGTTCGGGTATATTTAAAAGTCGGTAGCGGCTAATATGATTGAAATATGCAGTGTTAAAAAGGTTATTTACACTCGCATTGAATGTTAATTTTTGACTGTAAAGATTAAATTTAAAGCCTACCCCAGCATTCACTAAAAAACTGTCTGGAGTTTCACGTTCATTTCTATCGGTTCTATTTTGTGCAAAGTTGTACCTGCCGGAAAGAAATACGAAACCTTCATTGAAAACTTTGGAATTCGGTAAAATGCCATATTCAAGTTTACTGCCAACGGATGCTTGGGGAGTTAACGGCAAGGGCAAATTGCTATCCAGATTTAAATTTTGTACGAAGTCGGCCATCAAATCAGCCTTTAATCCAAATAAAAACTTATAACTGGAAGTCACTTCAAAACCGTTGAAAATAGCATTGTTTTGTCGGTACTCCCACAACGTTCCTCCGGTTGCTAACGGAGAGAAGTTTCCGGTTGGCGCCAAATAGATATAGTTTTTGTAATAACCGTAGAAGAGGGCAGTTTCTAGGAAAAAGTTATTGGATTGGTGCAAGTATGTGAAATCCGCTTGAAACCCTCTTTCTATTTCTAAACCAGGATCTCCCAGTTCATGCCTAAAATTTCCATGATGTACTCCATTGCTCGAAAGTTCAATAGCGGTGGGAAAGCGAAAACTATTTCCTAAATTAAGTTTTAAATGGTTCTGATAATTCAATTTAAAAGTTACTCCTGCAGCTCCGCTAAAATTATCGAAGTTTCTATCAAAGCTTGGTGTACGTTCTTCAAATTCCCCAGTAGGTTGTAAAGTTCCAGGGTCGTACAGAGGTTGTAAATGTTGTTCTACATCATAAGAGCCAAAATCGTAACGTATTCCTGCATTTACAATCCATTTTTCAGAAATATCGAGAGATTGGTAGTGGTATAATCCCGTTTGAAAGCTTTCGTAAACCGGCAATAAATATTCAAAACCATCTTTATTGTTCTGCATGTATTGCAATTGACCACCAAATAATAATTGGTGATTTGGATTGCGATTCATTTCATAACGAATATTGGAGGTGTAGGTGTCCAAATAAAGACCCAATGCCAAATTGGAATCAACTAAATCGGGAGAGATACCGTGTGCACCGGGGAAGGACATTTCCTCACGAATATTCCGTTGGTACCCCAAATCGATTTCCAATCTGTCAGAACCCAGAGAAATGGTAGTATTATTGGTTATGCTGTGATGTTGATTTTCCTGTCTTGGAACCTCAATATTTCGGTTGTCGCCTTGGTGTTCTAGGTTGTACGCTCTTGGAAGTCCGATGGCTCCCGTGAAAATTCCAGCTTTTTGATTGAAACTGGAAACACGTAAGCTACTAATAATCTTATCCGATTGGTAACCAACTGTTCCGCTAAAATGTAGTTCTTCTCCAGCGGTATTTTTTAATCGATTATCATAAATGGGTAGATTAAAACCGGCATAGGTAAATTCATCTGCGGGTACAGTATAATCTCCATAATCTTGATAGGTAACCCTAGCACTGCTAAACCAATTGTTTTTTCTTCCTTTCCATTCCAAAGAGTTGGAATATGCGTAATTATTGGTTTGGAAGGATGAAATTAGTTCAATGGTATTTCCATTTTCAGATAAAATAGAATTTTCTTCAATATTGATTACCCCACCAAGACCATCAGAACCAAATAGCAAAGAGGCCGGTCCTTTTATAATTTTAACATTTTCTACATCAAAGGGGTCTATTTCCAAGCCATGATCGGCGCCCCATTGTTGTCCTTCCTGTTTAATGCCTCTGTTGTTGACTAAAACCCTATTGAAACCCATTCCTCTTATCACAGGCTTGGCAATACCAACGCCTACATTCATAGTGTTAACGCCAGGAACCGCAGCCAACGCACCGCTAAATGTTCCTGTGTTGTGTTTTGCGATGAATTCTTCATCCAGCGTAATTACCGATTGCGAATTATCAATGACGTTTTGTAGAACGCGGGAATGGGCAATAACTACTTCATCCAAATCGGTGACGTTAGTTTGCATTTCAATTTTGAGAAGCTCGTTTTCTGTTGAATCAATTAATTTTACAATTTGCTTTTTATAGGCAATATGGGTCACCTCTAACCATGATAGGCTATTGCGTTCTTCAACTTTTAAAGAGAAATACCCTTTATCATCTGTAAGTGTGTGTTGGTTATGGGGAAATGCTTTTATGGTAGCCGATGCAATGGGTTGTCCAAATGAGTCATGAACATACCCTTTGATTTCTTGCGAAAACCCAAAAAGGAAATTTCCCACCATTATAAAACAAATAATTAAACTCTTTAAATACTGATATTTTAGCTTCTGCATAAGATCTTCTTTAGAGCTTGAAATAAGCTCTATTATTGCTCTTTAATTGAAAATTGAAATGGAGTTGACAGTGAAACCTTTAGAGGTACTTTTTTCTTCTGAAAAAGCTAGGCTTTCCTTTGTCAACAAAAAATAGTCATGGGACGTGATTGTGCTAGTTTATACCAAGAAATAATACAATTATCCTTCTGAAAGTCAATTTTAGTATTGAAAGAAAAATAAATAAATGTAATCCCTGCCTTTATTTGAGACAAATTTTTGCTATAAAAAAGACGTAACTATCCCCAGAAATTAAAAGGTGGAGGTTTGTTGTAATGATAATCTAGGAGTAAAATTTTATGGTATGGTGAAGCATAGACATTTGAAAATTTATGCTGAGGAAAATCAAAAAATGGAGTGGCAGAAGTTGCTACTGGTAAAGTGGAATTTTCTAGCGGTGTGTTTTCTTTTGCGCAACTTATTATGGTACATAGTTCGCAGTTTTCATAATCACTATCATTGTCAACATGGGAATATTCATGCAAGCTTAATACTCGCAGAAGTAGAAAAGCGACTAAAAAAAAGTATGAAAGGGTATGTTTCCAATCTGTTTTAAACATAGAAACTCTTAATCAGGTTTGTAACTATTTAAAAATGACTGCACGGTAATTTGCAGAAGTGTAATGTTTAGTGCTGTAATAAACCGAAAGTTCTTATCACCTTAATGAATAAGAGCAGGTTTTTACATGGCCTAATACTGAAATAAGGAAGTTTATGCGATAACAGGAGGAGCCCTTAACTGTTTGTTATTTAGAAAACAAGGATTTAATACCAAGGAAACCATAGACTCATACGAGTTTCTCGGGTATTGAAATAAAATAAACTCGCTATAGGTCGAGATATCGAAGTGTAGAGAATTTAATTGAAAATGAAATAATCCACAGTCGGGTGTGGTTTTATGATATTGTTCTGAATTCTCCACGTTGAAATGATCGTGGTCTTCAAAAGAATGGAAAATTTGAACCCCCAAAGAAAAGAAGAAAGTAGCAAGCAATGCCATGGCTACAAAACTTCTAAGTATTTGTTTTTGGTTGTTCATTTAAATTATAGTTTTTCTTACTGAAAAAGCGAATATAGGAACTCCTTTTGAAATAACCGAGCTGAGAATTGTTAAATTAAAAATCTAATTTAGACGTTAAACTTTCCAGATAGGTAAGCGAATTGGGTCCTTCATTAAAGAGTAAGTCCATTCCGCTTAAATTTTCCAGGAACCCATGTTTTTCATCAAATACTTGGGTGTAAGGTTCAAAACCGTAAGGTTTTTCAGTTTTAGCATTTACCAAATACCTAAAATCTTCTTCTTTTACATGTTCTTTAAAATATTCAGAAGTAAAGGAAAAATCAAGTTCCAATTGAAAACAATCGGCTAAAAGCTCCATGCTTTCTAGGTTCATATCGTATAAAAATCGATGTTTCTTTTCAAAGAAAGGGGCAAATTCATCTTCATAAAATTCAAAAAAAGGAGAAGTGCGATAGGCTGTTTGAATGGATTTCCAATGTTGCTTTTTCCAATTGAAACTATCTTCCAACGCTACATCTTTATATTTTTGGTGTTCCTTTGTTTTATTGTGTTTAATGGGGATAGATAGCAGTTGTTTTCCGTTCGGACTGTATATGTACCCTCGGTTTCTATAGGTTTGTTTTTGATAATTATCTTCTTTTTCAAATATTATTTCTCCTTCGGAAGTGTTGATTAGTACCCAATAAGCTACCGAAGGAAAATATGCTGGATGAAGAATAGGTTCCATTCCTAAAATTTAAGATTTTAAAACTTATATATTAGCTGGCTTTTTTGCGCTTTCTATAGGTGCTATAACCATACCAAATACCTAAAATAATTAGGAAGTAAACAAGGTAAGAACGTGGTTTCCCTTCGCCACCAACAGTGGTAAACACTCGATCCCAACGAACTTTGTTCCAAAAAGGGCCGCTAGCATTGCTGTCGTAACTAAACCAAATAAAAACTGGTTTTCCTACAATATGATCTGCAGGGACATAACCCCAATAACGGCTGTCTTCTGAGGCATGCCTGTTATCTCCCATCATCCAGTAATAATCTTGCTTGAAGGTGTAGGTAGAAGTTGGTTGGCCATCGATTAAAATTTGATCTCCTCGCACATCTAATGTATGCCCTTCGTATTCAACAA
Source organism: Galbibacter sp. BG1 (assembly GCF_013391805.1). Lineage (GTDB taxonomy): Bacteria > Bacteroidota > Bacteroidia > Flavobacteriales > Flavobacteriaceae > Galbibacter. Next base: position 2,582,846 of record NZ_CP058364.1, read on the forward strand.
TTATTTTTTTGTAGAGCGGAAGCACCTCTAAGTTGAGATCTACTGTTTTCCCTTCTTCTGGAATGTAAATAGGCCCATATTGATCTTGGTTCCATTGGAAATCGCCGGACTGCGGATAAACCGAAGTTAATTTAGAACTGTTCGGGGCTTCTATATTCCGCTTTACATTAACCACATTCGGATTGTCCTCTAGTTTACTAGCCGCTTCTTCCGTCATAGCAGAAAAGAAGTATACTCCTTGTTTTACTTGTCCAAAAGGTCCCGTAACACCATATCTCTCATACATGTATCTTGGTGTTAATTGTCCTTTGGCTTCTACATAATACGAAAATTGAGGTTTTGCGCGATCTGGCAATACAGTTTTTTTACCATTTATGTAAACAAATCCATCCTTTATAGAGAGTGAATCTCCAGGAATACCCACACAACGCTTAACGTAATTCGATTTTTTATCAATTGGTTTGCGGATGCGCTTGTTTGTTTTAACAAAAAATTGCTCTACCGTATCGGCGGGCCAGCTAAAAACAACAATGTCGTTACGCTTTATTTTTTGTAATCCGGGTAGCCTAAAATAGGGGAGTTGTGGCTTTTTTAAATACGATTTGGTGTTTATTACCGGAATGGTATCATGCACCATAGGAAAAGCTACGGTGGTCATGGGTGTTCTCGCCCCATAGTGAAACTTACTTACGAACAAAAAGTCGCCCACCAACAATGTTTTTTCAAGTGATGAGGTAGGTATTACATAGGGTTGCATGAAATAGGTATGCACAAGAGTGGCTGCTACTACTGCAAAAAGGATAGAACTTATCCATTCACCGGCGGCACTTCTTGGTTTTAAGCTTCTGTCGTTAATATAAGTTACATCCAAGCCGTAGTTTACATAATAAATGTAGAAACCAAGAGTTAATACTACCAACCAAGTGTCTGTGGTGCTATTCCTACCAAAACTCCGTATGGTCTCTACCCATATAACGGGAAACATAATAAGATTAATTATAGGAATAAAAAGTAAGATGGTCCACCACCAAGGCCTGTTAATAATTTTCATTAAAACAACAGCATTGTAGACGGGAATAATTGCTTCCCAGGCTTTTCTTCCAGCTTTTACATATAATTTCCAAGTTCCAAGAAAGTGGATTACTTGAATTACTAGGAAAAAAATGAACCATTGTGTCATTGTCATAGTAGTATGTTTTTATTTTTCAGCACCTAAATAAAGAAGTAAAAATATAGTATTTCTTCAGTTTTAATTTTAAAAGTGGCTTAAAATGTGGTTTTTAAGTTAAGTTTAACACGTCTTTCATGCTGAAAACACCTGTTTTTCCTACAATCCATTCAGCAGCAATTACAGCCCCTAAAGCAAAACCTTCGCGGTTATGGGCGGTGTGTTTAATTTCTATAGTGTCTACATCACTTTTATAGGAAATGGAATGTGTCCCTGGAACTTCGGGTTCACGCAGTGCTTTAATCGGAATTTCATTTTCACTGGCTTGATCCAGTTTCCAGCCTGTTTTATCGGAGTTTTTAATGATTCCTTCTGCTAAGGTAATAGCCGTACCACTGGGAGCATCCAGCTTTTGGGTATGATGGATTTCCTCCATACTTATCTTGTATTGAGAAAGGTTCTTCATCATAGTGGCTAAGTATTCGTTTAATTGAAAAAATACATTAACGCCTAAGCTAAAATTGGATGCGTAAATAAAAGCCCCATCATTTTTCTTGCATAGTTCTACGGCATCCTCGTATTTATCCAGCCAACCCGTGGTGCCAGAAATTACAGGTACCCCATTTTCTAAACAAAGCGAAATATTCTTAAATGCTACGTTTGGGATACTGAAATCGATAGCTACTTCTGCTTTTGTTATATCAAAATCTTTGGTGTTTTCATCTACTCTGGCTACAATTTCGTGCCCTCTCGAGGTCGCTATTTGCTCAATCATTTTCCCCATTTTTCCGTATCCAAGTAAAGCTATTTTCATTGTAAATATTTTAGGTAGTAATTTTTCTTAGAAATTAAAACTTAACTGAACCCCGTAATTCGGATTGTAATCCAATTGGTTTTGTTCGTAATAAGGTTTTAAAGAAAGTTTTTCGTTAACGTTAAACTGTTTTAAATGCGCTGTAACGTTGGCATCGATAATATTTAACGCATATAAACCAATAGTAATGAGTAGCGATAGATCCCTATTCTGTTGATAGAATTCTTGGGCATCACGGAGGGCGTCGTCGCTCACATCTGGATTCCCAGGCACTATGCCACTATTGTTTATATCGTAAAATTCATCATCATAATAGCCTGCTAGTCGTCTTTTGAAAGCGTCCCTATAACGGTTGTATTGTTGGGTATTGTCAATATAGAAATATAGTCCGGTACCAATAGCCCCATAAACAATAGGAACTTTCCAGTACGTTTTATTGTAAATTTGCCCGAGCCCTGGTAAAATAGCGGAATAAAAAGCTGCTTTGGCCGGGGAAAGGGGATCGATATCTACCGGTAGACTTGCTAAACTATCCAGTTTTTGCTGCCTTTTAAGTTGGCGTTTTTCTTTTTTTGAAAGGGTATCTATAGCAACTGCCAGAGAATCTTTGGGCTCGTATTGTCTTAAACTATCTTGGGCTTCTTTCTCAAGTTTTTGCAGTTCGCGTACCGTCATTTCGTGCGTAGCATCAGTCTCTGCCTTTTTGCTTACAGAGTCTGTTGCTTTTTCTTGAGCTGCGAGCGTAACATGAAAAAGCAATAAAAATATGGCGACAATACTTTTTTTAAACACTATTTTAAAAGTTTTGTAAGACGTAAAAAGTCTTCTTTCGAATGAAATGGAATAATAAGCTTCCCCTTTCCATTCTTAGCTACTTTAACGTCTACTTTAGAAGAAAAGTATTCCGTGAGTTCTTCTACATTTTCTGAAACGTAATCAGGTAACTCCGGGGTAGTGTTTTTAGTTGATTTAGGATCTTTTTCAGTTTGATATTCACGTACCAATTTTTCTGTTTCCCTAACGGAAAGATTGTTGGTAATTATTTTTTCGTAAATCTCTAGCTGGTCTTTTTTATTTTCAATGTTGATAAGGGCCCGCCCATGACCCATGCTTACAAAACCATCGCGCATTCCTGTTTGAATGATAGGATCCAGCTTTAATAAACGCAAATAATTGGTAATGGTAGAACGTTTTTTCCCTACGCGGTCACTCAGTTGTTCCTGTGTAATGTTAATTTCATCTATTAGGCGTTGATACGATAAAGATATTTCTATGGGGTCAAGGTCTTGGCGTTGAATATTTTCCACCAAAGCCATCTCCAGAGATTCTTGATCGTTGGCAATACGGATGTAGGCAGGAACAGATGTTAAGCCCGCCAATTTAGAGGCCCGCAACCTACGTTCCCCAGAAACCAATTGATATTGGTTAAAGTCGATTTTTCTAACCGTTATGGGTTGAATAACCCCTAATTCCCTAATGGAAACCGCCAATTCTTGAAGGGTTTCTTCATTGAAATTGGTACGGGGCTGAAACGGGTTTACTTCAATGGCATCCAGTTCCAATTCAACAATATTACCTACTACTTTATCTGCATTTTTATCAGAAGCCGATTTAATATCGTTCTCCGGATCTTTCAACAACGCAGATAATCCTCTTCCTAAAGCTTGTTTTTTAGTTGCCTTTGCCATTTAAACCGTTTGCTTATTCTTTTTAATTATTTCATGAGCTAGACTAAGGTAGTTAGTGGCACCTTTGCTCGTAGCATCATAATTAATAATTGTTTCTCCATAACTAGGAGCCTCACTTAAGCGTACATTTCGTTGAATGATGGTATCGAAAACCATATCGCTAAAGTGTTTCTGTACTTCTTCTACTACTTGGTTGGAAAGTCTTAATCTAGAATCGTACATGGTTAATAATAACCCTTCGATATCCAGATTTGAATTGTGTATTTTTTGAACGCTCTTTATAGTGTTCAACAGTTTTCCTAATCCTTCCAATGCAAAATATTCGCATTGAATAGGAATAATAACCGAGTCTGATGCCGTTAAGGCATTTAAAGTTAAAAGGCCTAGAGAGGGAGCGCAGTCAATTAATATATAATCGTAAGTTTCCCGTAGTCCTTTAATGGCCTTAGCTAGCATATATTCTCTTGCATCCTTATCTACGAGTTCTATCTCGATAGCAACAAGATCTATGTGAGCAGGTATTAAATCAACGTTTGGGGAATCCGTTTTTATAATAGTATCTTCTGGTTTAGCAGAATGCTCTAATAATTGATACGTACCTCCTTCAACCGTTTCAACATCTATTCCTAATCCGGAAGTAGCATTAGCCTGCGGATCCGCGTCGATAAGAAGTACTTTTTTTTCCAGTACCCCAAGAGCGGCAGCGAGGTTTACAGATGTTGTGGTTTTTCCAACACCGCCTTTTTGATTAGCTACAGCAATTACTTTGCCCATGTGTTATATTTCGATTTTAGTAAGGTGTATTTTAGTCAGGTAAAAATACGATTATTTGTGAGTTTAGAAAATGAATTTTGTTAACAGTTGTTCAACAATTTGTTTTGTAAGATTAAAGGTGTGTATATCCGTTTGTGTTTCAGGTTTGTTGTTTCATCTATAAGGCTTCATATTCCTCGTTTTAGTTTGAAAAAAATATTCAAACTTGCAATAAGGGACATGAAGCTCTAATACCTTGATCGTGCTGCTTAACCCTTAGATTTTTTACTTCGAATCATTGCTTCGAGCATATCCCACATTTCCTCTGGAACTGCTTCCAATAGATTAAACTGTCCAGCGCCTTTAAGCCACTCGCCACCATCTAGGGTTATTACTTCCCCATTTAGGTAAGCACCAAAATCAGAAACCATATAAGCAGCTAAATTGGCCAATTCTTGATGATCTCCAACCCTTTTTAGCGGTACTTTTTTAGCGAGGTCGAATTTCTCTTTTAAGTCACCTGGTAAAAGACGATCCCATGCGCCTTTAGTTGGGAAGGGTCCTGGTGCGATAGCATTAAAACGCATACCGTATTTTGCCCATTCCACAGCCAAACTTCTGGTTAAGGCCAATACTCCCGCTTTTGCGGTGGCCGATGGTACTACGTAGGCAGAACCTGTCCAGGCATAGGTGGTAACAATATTCAGTACATTGGTATTTTCCTGTTTGGTGTCTATCCAATGTTTACCAAAAGCCAAGGTACAATTTTTAGTTCCTTTTAGCACAATATCGATAATAGTATCAAAAGCATTGGCCGAAAGTCTTTCTGTAGGAGAGATAAAATTTCCAGCAGCGTTGTTTAACAAAATATCTACTTTTCCGAATTTATCGATTACTTTTTTGTGCATTGCTTCCACTTCATCGTAGTTTCTAACATCGCAAGCTACGGGAAAGCTCATACCTCCCGTTTCTTCTTCCAGTTCTTTAGCTGTATTTTCGAGCTTGTCCAAGCTTCTGGAAGTAATGGCAACTTTGGCTCCCAATTCCAAAAAATATTTTGTCATTGCTTTGCCTAAGCCGCTGCCACCACCGGTAACTACTATGTTTTTCCCTTTGAGGGCATCGTCGCGAAGCATTTTATCGGTATATTTCATTTTTATATTTTTTTAAGGTTACAAGGTTCATTTAATTTTAACTTCAGATCTTTACCGTTGGCTGTTTCGTTTGGTTAATCAATTAAAATCTCCAAAATTTTAATAGCTGCATCACTTATTTTTGTTCCTGGTCCAAACACGGCTACGGCACCAGCATCGAATAGATGTTGATAATCTTGCTGAGGTATTACTCCACCTACTATTACCATAATATCTTCCCTTCCATAATTCTTTAAGGCTTCAATTACTTTTGGTACTAAAGTTTTGTGTCCGCCGGCCAAAGAGGAAACACCCAGGATGTGTACATCGTTTTCTACGGCTTGTTTAGCGGCTTCCTGTGGTGTTTGAAAAAGCGGACCAATATCCACATCAAAACCAACATCAGCATAACCCGTGGCGACAACTTTTGCCCCGCGATCATGACCATCTTGTCCCATTTTGGCGATTAGGATTCGGGGTCTGCGACCATCTTGTTCTGCAAACCTATCTGCTAATGCCTGTGCTTTTTCGAAACTTTTGTCGTTTTTCACTTCTTTTGAATAAACGCCGCTAAACGATTGGATTTTAGCTTTGTATCGTCCGTAAACTTCTTCTAGCGCAAGGGATATTTCTCCCAAAGTGGCTCTATTTCTAGCGGCTTCCACGGCTAAAGCTAATAAATTTCCATCGCCTGTTTGCGCCGATTGTGATAATTTTAAGAGCGAAGCCTGTACCGCTTCCTCATTTCTATTGGCTTTAAGGGCCTCCAACCGTTCCACCTGTTGTTTTCGTACTTGTTGGTTATCCACTTCCAGGATTTGAAGCGGATCTTCCTTTTTGAGTCTGTATTTATTTACGCCTACAATAACATCACGGTTGCTATCTATTCTGGCTTGCTTGCGTGCTGCGGCTTGCTCAATACGCATTTTCGGGATGCCAGCTTCGATGGCTTTGGTCATTCCACCCAATTCCTCTACTTCCTCAATGAGTTTCCAGGCCTTTTCTACAATTTCATTGGTTAGGCTTTCTACGTAATAACTTCCTGCCCACGGATCTACCGTATTGGTAATGCCTGTTTCTTCCTGAAGATATAATTGCGTATTTCTGGCAATTCGGGCAGAAAAATCGGTAGGCAAGGCTATAGCCTCGTCCAAAGCGTTCGTATGTAACGACTGGGTGCCGCCAAAAGCCGCTGCCGCAGCTTCGATACACGTTCTTGCTACATTGTTAAATGGATCCTGTTCTGTTAAACTCCAACCGCTGGTTTGGCAATGGGTGCGTAGGGATAAAGATTTTTCATTTTTTGGATGAAACCTTTTAACCAATTTAGCCCAAAGCATTCTTCCTGCACGCATTTTGGCAATTTCCATAAAATGATTCATGCCAATGGCCCAGAAAAAAGATAGCCGTGGAGCAAAGGTATCGACATCCATTCCAGCTTCAATTCCGGTTTTTATGTATTCCAATCCGTCTGCTAGGGTATAAGCCAGTTCAATATCTGCGGTGGCCCCAGCTTCTTGCATATGATATCCTGAGATACTGATGCTGTTAAATTTTGGCATATTTTTACTGGAGTACTCAAAAATATCGGCCACTATTTTCATGGAAGGAGTGGGAGGGTAGATGTAAGTGTTTCTCACCATAAACTCCTTTAAAATATCGTTTTGTATGGTTCCAGAGAGTTTTTCTGGGGCTACGCCTTGCTCTTCTGCAGCCACAATATAAAAAGCCATAATAGGTAATACCGCCCCATTCATAGTCATGGAAACCGACATTTTATCAAGCGGAATTTGATCGAAAAGAATTTTCATGTCCTCCACAGAATCTATGGCCACTCCTGCTTTTCCTACGTCTCCTTCCACACGCGGGTGATCGGAATCATATCCGCGATGGGTAGCCAAATCAAAAGCTACCGAAAGTCCTTTTTGGCCCGCTTCTAAATTACGTCTGTAAAAAGCATTGCTTTCTTCTGCCGTAGAAAATCCGGCATATTGGCGTATCGTCCATGGCCTTCTTACATACATTGTGGAATAGGGCCCTCTTAAAAACGGAGGAAAACCTGCTGCAAAATCCAAGTGTTCCAGTGCGTCTGCATCTTTTTTTAGATACACCTGTTTTAAGTCGATTTTTTCAGCAGTAGGAAAGTTAGCTTGAGAAACTTCTTTAACTTCTTCTTTTGCTTTTTTTGTTCTTTCTAAAGTGAGGTGTTGTACATTTTTCCGCTTCATAAAGACTCCTTTTTCAAACGTTCTTTTTCCAATTCTTCAGCCAGTCTCTTCTCTATAATGGGTTCGATAAGTGTTTTTCGCGGCTCGGTTTTAACAAAAGGGTACAATTCCAAATCGTTTTGCATCCGGTCTTCTAAATTTTGAAATTTATTGGAGCCTACCAAGGTTTTCTCCTTTTTTAGAAAAGCATCATTTTCCGCTGCGGCACTTTCTTTTATTTTTTTCTGAATTGTATGTTCTTTCAGTTGCTTTAAAAATCCGCCTCCAGCTTCAATACTTTTAAACAATGCTAACGCTTTTTCTGCCAGTTCTTCCGTAAGGGATTCTATATAATACGTTCCATCAGCAGGATTTTGTACTTTGTCGAAATAGCTTTCATGTTTGAGGATTAACAACTGATTTCTGGCAATCCTCGATGCGAATTCATTGTCTTTATGGTAAATAGCATCGTAGGGTAAAGTGCAAATGGTATTGGCTCCACCTACAATGGCGCTCATGTATTCTGTGGTGGAGCGCAACATGTTTACATTGTAGTCGTAAATGGTTTTATTGCGCATGGATGGAAGGCAGAAAATGAAACACTCTGCGTTTAATTTATATTCTTTGGCCAAGGTTTCCCATAACAGTCTTAAAGATCTTATCTTGGCTATTTCCATAAAATAATCACTACCAACACTTATGTTAAAGGTAAATTTGGAAGTGAGGTTTTCCTCATAATTTAAATATTCATGAGCATGTGCTAGGGCGTATGCCAATTGCTGAACGCTGTGGGCGCCTGCATTTTGATACAGCGAAACATCGATGGAAACAGAGGATTTGATGTGGTTATATTCTTTAACGAACCCTTGAATTTCGTAAAAGGTTTGAAGGTCTTTCTTCATATCGAAAAACCAATTGCCGCTTTTAGCCAAATTGCCAATAATATCCAGCTGGAAATATATTTTGGCGTTTTTATCCTTGGTAAAAAGGGTCAGTTCTTTTACAAAAGCAAATGATAAAAATTCTGTTTGAATGTGGATTCCAACTGTTTCAAAAGGAAACTCATCAAAGAGTTCTTGCAGGTTGATTTCTTCCGAAGGAAAAACAAAGAGCAGGCTTTCTGTTCCTTTTTTAATGGATTGCAACGCTTTTTTATTGGCACCAGAAGCTTTTGCCACATAAACCCGTTCGCAGCTATTCCATGCAGGATTTGGCATGGGGTGAAGAATTTCGGGTAAATCTTCTGCGTTATAAAAAGGCTTTATGTCTATTCCTTCCGGAGTTTTGGTAATTAAGGTGTCGTTGTAGTCTTCACCTTTTAATTCAAACTGTATTTTTTGTTTCCATTGTTTGGCGGAAACCTTTGTAAATTCGTTAAAAAGGGAATTGCCCATGTTGGTTTGTTTTTACTCGTTTTTTTGGAAACCTTTAATGTATTCACTTAGCAAACTTTAAAAGTCACTACTCCTAGTTGCATAGAACTTGTGGTTCCGGCACACAAATGCACCTATGAATGTCCTTATGGCGATGTATCGTGTGCTAAACGCCAGGAGCAAAGTCAATCGGTGTCCAAGCTATCTTCATATTCTATCAAATAAATTTCTTCGTCTTCTTTTTTAAGATAATATTCTTCCCTGGCAAATTTTTCCAGTTCTTCTTTGCTATTCAGTTTTTTTAAAATAGACTTATCTTTTTCAATGGCTTCCTTTAAGTGCATTTTTTGTTCTTCCAGCTTTTCAATTTCCTTATTTAGCTCCCTATGAGTAAACCAATAGGAGTTGGTATCAAAAAAAAGCATCCAAATAACAAAAACAGTAAGCACCAGCACATAAATATTACTGAAAAACCGAAACCATTTTGACTTTCTTATTTTTTTAAGCTTCATCATTAAATCAAGCGTTCGTTTATAATTGTTCTTACAATATCAACGGCAACGGTGTTGTATCTATTATTTGGGATGATAATATCTGCATATTCTTTAGTGGGCTCGATGAATTGCTGATGCATTGGTTTGAGGGTAGATTGGTAGCGCTCCAGAACTTCATCGATATCGCGGCCCCTTTCGTTAATATCCCTTTTAATCCTTCGTATCAATCGTTCATCAGAATCGGCGTGAACGTATATTTTAATATCAAAAAGCTCTCTTACTTTCGGATTTGTAAGTATTAGAATCCCTTCCACGATCATTACCTTTCGTGGATGCGTAAGAATTACATCTTTGGTGCGGTTGTGCTTTACAAAAGAATATACAGGCTGCTCGATGGTTTTGTTGTTTCTAAGATCTTCTAAATGTTGGTACAGGAGCTCAAAATCGATGGCCCGAGGGTGATCGAAGTTTATTTTTGTACGCTCTTCATAGCTTAAATGGGAAGTGTCGTTGTAATAGGAGTCTTGAGAGAGTACACCTACTTCATCCAGGGGGAGTTCGTTAATGATTTGATTTACCACTGTGGTTTTCCCGCAACCGGTTCCTCCAGCAATTCCTATTATGAGCATAAAGTTTTATTTTTTACAAAAATATGAAATTTAGACCTTAAATATAACAGAAGATATAAACAGTTGGCTGGGTACCTTACTCGTTTGTTAAAGGAATGAAAAAAGGATATTAAATATCTCATAAATAGGTATTTAAGTATTGTGCTGAGGTTGTTGGTTTCGTAAATTTAGGTAACCAATAAATAAAGCAGCTATGAATAAGAAAGATTTAATTACCATTTTATACGAATGTGTGCGAACCTGTAACGAATGCGCCGATGCTTGTCTAACCGAGCCAAATAATATGAGTGAGTGCATTCGTCTAGACCGTGTTTGCGCGAGCACATGTACAGCCTTGGCAGAAGTTTTATCTACGGAATTTAAAGAAATATCGGGATTGATCAACTTCTGTTTTTTTGTATGCCAGCAGTGCGAAAAGGAATGTTCGCAAAACTCAATGGAGCATTGTAAGAAATGTGCCGAACAATGCAGAAAATGTGCAAAAGCTTGCCAAGAGTATTTGCAAGAATCTATGATAAGTCAACAATAAAAAACACAACGATGCCAAATCCAAGAATTAAGAACGAAGATCAATATGAAGCCTTGCGGGACAAGGGCTACAGCAAAGAAAAATCGGCTAGGATAGCCAATACTCCAGACGCTGGAGAAAAGGGAGGAAAAGCCAAGAAATATGAAGAGTGGACTAAAGATGAACTGTATGAACAGGCAAAAAATGTTGGCATTGACGGCCGTTCCAAGATGAATAAAAAAGAGCTTATTAAAGCCCTTCGCTCCAACTAAATATAAGTGTTTAATTTCTAATCAACTGAGTAATGAATAGTTTGTATAACACATGTGTGGAAACCAACGAGAAATGCATTGAGTTATTAAAGAAATCAACTACGACCTTACCTACCAACGGTAACGAAAACGTTCTGCGGGAACTTAAAAATCTAATAGAGTTATATCAGATCAACGCTAAATTACTCAAGGCAAAAAATAGATTTACCAGTAAACATTGTGCTTATTGCATACAGGAAACCGAAAATTTTCTTGTCAATCAAGGTTCAAACAAAAGATTAAGAAGCCTAAATTTTATGCTTCGAAAACTTATAAAAGATTGTGAGAAAGTATTACAAACGGCCAACAGAAATAATTTTGAAAAAGCGGTGTAACCATTTATTATTCCTCATAAATACGTAAAATGTCTCCGTTTAATTCGGTTTTGTAAATATAGAGTGTATTGCTGGTTACATTGTTGGTTGGGGTGCCACTTAGGTCGTATCTCGAGCCGTGTACACTGCAAGAAAAGGCCTCATCGGTACCATCTTTTTCGTAAACAATTTGGTAATTTCCTTCATGCGGACATTCGCGGGTAGCGGCCACAAAATTCCCCTCCAGGTTTCTAGCAATTACAATTTCATTTTTAATGATGAAACCCCCTTTATCCTTTAGAGGTTCGGCTTCTGCAGTGGTAAGATCTATGGTGAAATCCACTTTTTCGGGTTCGTTGTCGCCGCCTTGATCTCCATTGCCCTGTTCGCCGTTTCCATCTCCTCCTGTATCTGGATTATCTTCATCGGGGTTCTCGGCATTTGGATCTTCTTCCATGACTTCTTCAACATCATCAGAAGCATTGCTGGAACAGCTCACACAGGGAAAAACAAGTGCGAAAGCCGCACCGGCACCCAGGGATTTAAGGAATTTTTTTCTTTCCATAACATTTAGGTTTAAGAACAGTAGGTTATTCTTGTTTTGGGACGATAAATATAAAGATTTTAAATGAATTTTGGGATTACATCTTTTTTTAGTGTCGTTGGGAGCCGTCTTTGGTCGGAAAGAGAGTGGTTAATAAGTAGCCAGTAGGCAAATTGGTTATTGAACACAGCATACTATGAACTAAAAAATTGTTCCTTTTAAAACTTTGCAATTCTTTATGGTCGATGTCTAATGATAATCACCGTTTTAGGCTGAAATGACCTTTGAAATCGCGTCCATCTTCCAGCTTTACACGAAACCAATAATCGGAAGCAGGGAGGTCGATTCCATTATAGGTGCCATCCCATCCTTTACTGGTAGGATCTAGTTGTTTTACCAGTTTACCATAACGGTCGAAAATGTATATCAGCGAATTGGCTTGGGTAAAGGCATTAATACCGGCTATTTGCCAGTAGTCGTTAATAGCATCTCCATTGGGGGTAAAAAACTTGTCGTAGCCAATTATGGAAATTGTTTTAGAAACAATACCACATCCATTTTTATCGCGTACAAAAATTTCGGTAAAGCCATCACTCACATTTTCAAAGATATTCCCGTCTTGATAAGGCCCTGAAATATCCCCAATACTAAATTCGTAATCACCATCACCTTCAACAAAAACGGTAATTCTATTGTTTTCAGAAATATCCTCAACCAAAGGCTCCGGATTTAAAGTGGCGATATTGGAAGGTAAGATTTCGAAGTTTTTAACGCTGGTGCAGGTACGGGTAACACCAAAGGAATTATACACTCGGCTTGCTTCTAGAAAATAGTTGCCCGTTTGTGCAATAGGGGTGTTCTCATTGGTGCTTACTACTTTTTCGGTACCATCGTCTGCCACATATACCCATTTATAGCTATCGAACCCAGCATTAGCGGTGAGCGTAAGTGTGGGGTTGTTAAGGCATAGTAAGGGAAGAGGATCGGGAAGAATAATTTTCGGTTTTTCATCGACTACCAAATTGAATTCTTCAATGTCTTGACATTCATTGTTGTCTTCTATGCGGACATAAATAACGCTGTTTTCAGAAATAATTTCTTCAGCTGTAATCTCATTCAATTCCAGAGAGGCATCTTCCCTGGTATAAAATAGGGACACGTCTAGATTTGGGTAAGCATTTTCTTTTATTTCCCGAAGGTTGAAAGTACCATCGACAATCAGGTCATTTTCATCTCTATCGCAAGAAAAATAAGGACCGCTCTGGGTTAAGCTTGCAGTAGTGCTATTTACTTTTAGTAACAATTCGGCGTCTTTTGTACAATTGTTGGAATTAATTACCCGGGCATAAATAGTTTGGTTATTGCTTCCCACGAAACGCTCTGGATCGCTAATGGGATTGTTGTTGGTGCGGTTATTTGCCGAACTAAAATAGATCACCCGATTGTTAGTGTTGTTATTGGTAATCTGCAAGTCGGCTTGGTTTAAGTTGAAGGTGGTAATTCCATCCGTAGAGTTACCAAGATCGAGATCACACTGCACGAGGGTTGTATTTAATGCCTCCGGATTTTTATAGGCTGCGATGTTAAAACTAGTGAGATCGAAACAGCCATTCACGTTGGTTACCCGTGCATGTATTTCTTTGCTCGCATCGGTAAGGGTTACAGGAGCGGTTATCGGGTTGGTATTATCGTTGGCATCCATTAAGGTTTCAAAAAAGGCAATACTATTATTGGCATTACTGTTAATTTGAGCGGAAAGGGAATATAGATCGAAGGTGTTGCTTCCGCTATCGTTACAAAGGGTTATGTCGGCAACGGTGTTAGCAACGGGCGCTGGTGGAAAGGGAGAGCCGCCGGTAACGGCAGTCCCTGTCCACTCAATATCAAAGCCTCCATCTCCTATGGGTCTATCGATTACTATAAAATAAGAATCGCCAACAGCTACATCGAGAGAGCGAACATATCCATTGCCAAGTTCTCCAGGGCCTTCCGAGGTGTCGGTTTCTGTGTCGTTCATCCCGGTAAGGTTACTGGTTTGCCCGGCCGCTATAGGATTGGTGGTAGAGCAGCGGATGGAAGCTCCCAAATTGGTACAAGTTGCTGTTGGGCCGTAAATAAAAAAATCGTAATCTACTTCGAGATCGGTCTTGGTAGGTTTTAAGGTAAAACCAAGCGTCCCGGCTTTTACAATATTAATCTTTAACCACAAACTGTTGTGCTCAAAACTTGAGCAAGTGTTATTGGTTCCCAGTTCTTGAATACCAATACCATCGGCATTGCTGCTTATCTTGCTGCTTCCGCATACCGTTATGGCATTTACACAATCGTTGGGTAGATTATTTGTTTGCCCATAGAATAATGTATGACAAGCAAATAAAAAAAAGATTAGGAATGAAAACTTATAGTTGGTTAACATTTATTCACTTATAAATCGCGTTTTTTAAGCAATGCATAAGATAGATAAATAAATAGAAACGTCCATACCAAAACAATTAAGATTTCATACCAATGTACCGCATAATCTTTTACATAAGATTCCCCAATTTGGTTGGCTACCGATTGCACTGCACCCAGCCTGCTAAAAGGTTCTTTTATAAGATTGCTCATGGCTTCCAATGGGAGGAATTGTGTAATTCGTTGGGTGATTACATCGGTTGTTTGCCATCTTATAAGTCCGTAAATAATGCCTTCTATTACTTGCCAAAGAATTAAAAAGCCAAGGGCAAAGGCAGATCTTTTTACAAAAATCCCTAGAAATAAACAGAAGGAGAAAAACCCCAATAGCTTTACAAAGAAGGCTACAAGGTAGCCAAGTCCAGAGAATATGATGCTAAGTTCATTGTAATCGGAATAAATGAGCCCCAATATGAAAGAAACTATAAAAATAAAAACCGTAGAGGCTGCAGCGAAGAGCACTACCGTAATGAATTTGGATAATATAAACTCCTTTTTGCTCAGCCCGTCAATAAGGTTTTGCTTTATGGTTTTATTGCTGTATTCGTTAGACATCATGGAAACAATAACAATTGCCAGAAAGAGTTTAAAAAATGCGGCTATGTAGGTGTTAAAGTGCCAAATGTAGGGGAAGTTGAATATACCTTGGTCGGCCAATTGAAAATGGACATCCCCAATATCGAACTTAACCGTGGCGAAAAGCGCAATAAAAGTAAGAAGCACAAAATAGGCAATTATTAATATTCTGCTCGATCGGTTGTTCCAAAGTTTTATAAATTCTATTTGTAGCAGTCGTAGCATTAGTTGGATTGATTTTTTGTTAATGTTAAGAATTGTTCCTCCAAACTTTCTTTTCTCTTTACCAAGTGTGAAAGCACGATGCCTTTTTCAAACATAAACTTGTTGAAAGTACTGGCGTCCATGGGTTCGTTTAAGAATGCAGTGATTATTCCATTTTCGTTTTTTAGTGATCCGAAAGCGGGATTGGTTTCAAGGATTTGAAGCAAAGCCGCTTCATTTTCAGCTTTTAATTCAAAAAATCCGTGACTGGCAACCATTTCGTCCACCCGGCCCGAATATAATTTCTGTCCTTTTCTTAAAATGATAACGTGCGAACAGACCTTTTCCACTTCATCCAAAAGGTGGGAGGCAAGCAGAATGGTAGTTCCCGCAGCTGCAATTTTTTTGATGATTTCCCGAATTTTATGAATTCCCTGCGGATCGAGTCCGTTGGTAGGTTCATCAAGAATAAGGATTTCGGGGTCATTCAAGAGGGCAGAGGCAATTGCCAAACGCTGTTTCATCCCGAGGGAATACGTTTTAAAATTACTGTCTTTACGGTCTAGAAGACCTACCAACTCCAATTTTTCTTCTATTTTATCCTCGGAAACCTCCTTAATTTTACAAACCAACTTTAAATTTTGAACCGCCGACATATATGGGTAAAAGTTGGGGCGCTCTATAATGGCACCCACTTTTTTTAATGCCTGATGAGTGGAGGTATTACCATCGAACCAATGGAAGTCTCCCGATGTTTTGTTCACCACATTGAGTACAATGCCCAATGTGGTAGACTTCCCGCTACCGTTGGGACCCAATATCCCGTATACATTTCCTTTTTTAATAGTGAAGGATAGATCGCTTACCGCTGTGAGAAAATCAAATTTCTTGGTAAGGTTATTTACCGTGAGAATAGTTTCCAAAATTTCTTTATTTGAGTTGATTCTATTAACTTGACGAATTCGCCATGGAATTGTTACAATAATATAGATTAAATTTGACTAAATAATGATATTTGAAGTATGAGTGAAAAATTAATGTCGAAAAAGAAACCATCGTATCCAGTAAACGAACGCCTTTTGGCATATTTGGAGCGCTATAATAGAACCACAAAGATCCCAATATCTTATGACGATTTATTGCGTTTCTCTGGTTCTGTGGTGGTTTACGATGAAGATGATAACGATACACTATGGATACGGGTCTATTATTCTGAATTTGAACGCCCCGAAATTGACTATCATTTAAAGCAGGTGTATACCCTAATATTTTCCGATGGTAATGAAGATATTTTTCAGTACCTCAATATCGATGCTATCGACTTTTGTACGTTTGGAAATTCGCAACCCTTCCGTATAAAAGTTCGAAATATTCTAAATGATAACTACACCTATATTTATGTGAAAAAGGCGGATGCTTCGAGGGTGTATGGCCTGGAGCTGGAGCATATTCTCTCCCCAAACCGTATGAATTTTGCCGTATACCATGATACCTTAATAGAGGAACATATTTCTGGAATTCCTGGGGATGAGTTTATAAAAACGGCCTTGCCCAGCTGTACGGATATTCAAAAAAGCCAGATAGCCAAAGAGTTTGTAAAATTTAACGAACGCTGTATGATAAGGCTTTTGGGCGATATGCGTTCTTACAATTATGTCATTATCCCGGTGCACGATTTCGATAATGTAATATTTAAGATTCGCGCCATCGATTTCGATCAGCAGTGCTACGAGGGGAATTTTAAAGTATACAAACCTCAATTTTTTAAAGAGAACTACCAGATGGTAAAAATGGTAGAAGAGCGTTTAAAACCTGCATCTATTGAACAATACAAAAAAGAAGAGCGTTCACTCTTGGCAAAGCGTATCTTAACTACTAAAAAGCGTTTAAAGGCACTGTTGAGGTGTATGGTAAACGACCATATTACAACCCCAGAAAACTTAGAAGAATTAAAATTGGAGCTTTACAATTACACCCTGGACATGAAATTTAAAAGATGCCGATCGATGGGGCAGGTGGTAAGGGTGGCCTTGGAGTTTGTAAGGAGAAATTACGAAGATGTAAGTATGAAAAGGTTGTTGCATGATAATTGAAAAATGCTTTAGTTTAAAATAGCATTGAAATTAGCTATTAAAAAATTACTGGGACAATGCGCCCTTCCTGCCTACTGGCGGGTACTTTGTCTAAGTTTATCCTGAGCGAAGACGAAGGATTGCTTTTGGGCGAGCAAAAGAAACCGACGTAGGAGGTTCATGAATACAATTAATAACAAATGAAAATTTAATGAACTAAATGAAAGAACCTTTTAAGAATCGAAAAATACGTCTTTCGCTTTTAGAACAGAAATGCTAAGACTTTAAAAAATAAAAAAATGGGATTATTCAATAAAATTCTGGGAAATGCCAGTGAAATTTCCGTAGAGAAATTAAAAGAAAAATACGGTCGACTTCTAATTGAAAGTGAAGAAGTGGAGTTGGGATTTAAACTACTTCGGGATGTTTTTATGTTTACCAACAAACGGCTTATTTTAATTGATGTACAGGGATTAACCGGTAGTAAGGTAGAATATAAATCAATGCCCTATAAAAATATCTCACGGTTTTCGTTGGAAACGGCAGGGACATTCGACTTGGATGCAGAACTTAAAATTTGGATTTCCAGTGAAAATATTCCTTCGGTGAGTAAACGCTTCAATAAAAGTATTGATGTTTATGCAGTACAGCGGTATTTAGCCGGTAAGGTGATGTAATAGTGCTGCGATATTTTTGATAGTTATAATCATAAAAAAACCTGGCGGAGCCACCGCCAGGCTTTGTAACCCTAAGGTTACCACTTAGAACGAGTAAACGGCTATCTGTAAATTTCTTTTTACGTTTGGTGGTTAGAAAGAATAAACAGCCGCTACTAAAAATGATGCCAAGCTTCCTGTTGCTTCATCATCCCCGTCTAGGAATATATCTTCAGAAGCGGTATCGAACCTAAATTCTGGCTTGATCGTTAAGTCGCTGATTTTGTAGTTACCGGTTAAAGTAAATTCAAGTACATCTGCATCTCCGTCAGGGTTATATGCACCTAAAGCGCTAACACCTCCATCGAACTCTTTGAAATATTCCCCACGTAAACCAAAAGAGAATTTTTCTGAGGTGGTATACTGTGGATATAACGCAAATCCGTAGAATCCAGAACCATCTGTTGTATTATAGGTGGTGTTGATTCCTAGGTAAAAAGCATCTGAAAC
The DNA here is from genome assembly GCF_013391805.1 of Galbibacter sp. BG1. Lineage (GTDB taxonomy): Bacteria > Bacteroidota > Bacteroidia > Flavobacteriales > Flavobacteriaceae > Galbibacter. The sequence goes on from NZ_CP058364.1 coordinate 2,601,254, forward strand.
ATCGAACCCACCGGTATAATCAATTTGAAATGTTTCTCCTGGTAGTCCTGTTTGGGCACCGTATAAAAGGTTTAAATATTGTCCTTTGTAACCCAATTGCGCCCCAGCTGTATAACTTCCGTCAAGGTTAATTTCCGTAAAGTCGGTACTGTTCATAACAGCCAACATTAAAGAGAAATCTTCAGACAATGTAAAATCTGCTTTTATCCCTGTGTGAGAGAAAGGTCCGTAAGAAAACATATACGAAGTAGAGTAGTTAAAGTTACCTACAGGGGAAATTACTTCATACCCTAAAAAGGTATTAAAGTTACCCATGGTTAATCTCACTTTTTCGCTTACATTCCAGTACATGTACAACTGGTTTACAATGTTGGCAGATCCAACAGAATTAAATACTGCATCTTCCCCACGTGGTCCAAAAACAAGATCTGCTACGAAACCTACTTTCTCACCTTCATAGCTGGCAATTAAATTTGCCATACCAATGGAAAAACCGCTTCTGTTAGCAAATGAAGTAGGAGGGGTAACAAACATTCCATCTTCGTCTGCTTGGTTCGTGCTTGTTAAATTGGTTTTCCAGTAAACATCTCCAGAACCGCTTATTGAGAATTTCTTGTTATCCTCTTCTTGGGCAAAAGTGCTTAAACTAACTAAAGAAATAGCTAGAAAAAATATATTTTTTACGACATTTGTTTTAGTAATCGCTTTCATATTAAAAAAAGTTAATTTGTTGTTTGGTTTAATTTCAAAATGAGTCAAAAATCAATAGTTAACTATTAAAGCGGGTTACCGAACGGAGCGTACCGCCAAATAGCGCTCCGTTCTTTTTCCCTATTAAAACTAACTAACTAACGATCAATTGTAAAATCTGGGTATGCATCTCCATCGTGCTCGTGCATATCCAATCCTTCGATTTCTTCTTCTTTAGTAACGCGTAATCCCATAGTTTTCTTAAGGATAAACAATACTATAAAAGAAGTGATTAGAGCCCATCCTCCAATGGCAAGTACGCCTATGGCCTGTACTCCAAGCTGTGCTACACCACCACCGTTAATAAGTCCGCCTTCTATGGCAAAAACACCTACTAACAAAGTTCCGAGTGCTCCACAAACCCCGTGTACCGAGATGGCACCAACAGGATCATCTATTTTAAGTTTTTTATCTATAAATTCAATAGAGAATACTACTACCAACCCACAGATAACACCTATAATTGCTGCGCTGAGCGGGGTAACTGCTGCACATCCAGCAGTAATACCTACCAATCCAGCTAAAGCACCATTTAAAGTCATAGAAACTTCTGGTTTGCCGTAACGAACCCAAGTAAGGATCAGTGCTGTAATAGCACCGGCAGCGGCTGCTAAGTTTGTAGTGATTATAATTCCCGCAACGTTGTAAGAGCTTTCTCCGCTAATAGCAAGTTCAGATCCTCCGTTGAATCCAAACCATCCTAGCCAAAGGATGAAAACTCCTAACGCGCCGTACATCATATTGTGCCCTGGAATAGCGTTCGATTTCCCTTCGGTATATTTACCAATTCTTGGGCCTACAAGAGCGGCACCTACAAGGGCTGCCCATCCACCCACGGAGTGAACTACTGTTGATCCTGCAAAATCGATAAATCCAAGGGAAGTAAGCCATCCATCTCCTTGCCATACCCAATGTCCGGATATGGGGTAGATAACCACGGTCATCACTAAAGAAAATATAATATATGTTGAAAATTTAGTTCTTTCTGCAACTGCTCCCGAAACGATGGTAGCCGCTGTTGCAGCAAAAACCGTTTGAAAGAATAAATTGTGCATGTCTTCCCGAACACTGTAAAATAAAGATGGGGAACCGATAAAACTACCGATTGATTCTCCATACATTATAGTGTAACCAATAATCCAAAATCCTAAGGAACCTACTATAAGGTCCACAAAGTTTTTCATTACTATATTGATTACGTTTTTAGATCTTGTAAATCCAGATTCTACAAGCGTAAAACCGGCTTGCATAAAAAACACGAGTATCCCCGCGATTAATATCCACATCAAGTCTAAAACTGCATTCGCTTCAATGACGTTTGTTTCCATAAGGGTTGTTTTTAAGTTAGTTTAGTTGATTATTTTAATGATTCTGTGCCTTTTTCTCTCGTTCTAATGCGATAGGCTTCTTCTACAGGAATTACAAATACTTTACCGTCACCAACATTTCCTGAATATGCTGATTTAAGGATGGCTTCAACCGTGCGCTCAGTAAATTCATCTGAGACAATGATTGATAAATAGCGTCTCTGGATGTCCGCAGTACTGTAACTTACACCACGATAAACATGGCCTTTCTTTTCGTTACCTACTCCCGTAACATCCCAGTAACTAAAAAAGTTTACTTCTACTTGATGGAGTGCGTCGCGCACATCATCAAATTTCGATTTACGAATAATGGCTTCAATTTTTTTCATTGATTTAAAGTTTTACTATTAAAAATGAGTTGAAGAAATACTTCTTACTTGCGTCAACCGTTTCGTTCTAAAAATTGGATGGTTTTGGTTGGTAAGTAAAAAATTCAAATTTGCTTAATCTCATTCCATTATTAAATGATTTGTTTGCTTAAAACTATGTTAAAAAATCGTTACGGTAAAATTAATAGGGGGGTTAATGGTGATTTTTATTAAATTATGAATTTACCCCCTCTTAAAATTAGGGGTATGTATAAAAAATATGATTATTTTAAATTCTTTAGTTTGAAGATTTTCCAGTTTTCAGATAAAAATGGGATCCAGCTATGGTTGTTTTACCGTAGGATTTAAGTTGAAAATAGGGTAAAATTGACTTAAGAAAGTCTCCTGTAAGCATACGAAGCTGGGGAAACGAGGCGATGTTTCCTTCTGAAAAGCTTGTTGAATGAGCTATTTTTAGATGAACTTTATAAGCCAGACCCCTACAAAAACGGCAACTAAACCAAGTATAAAGGTAATAGAAGTGTATAGAATAAAGTTAAAGAGGTCTCCAGATTTAAGAAAGACGTGGTTTTCGTAAGCGAACGTAGAAAAGGTAGTAAACCCTCCACAAAATCCCGTAGCGATAAGTAGCAATTGATTGGTGGAGAGCGATTGGTTTTTGGCAGCCAAGCCTAATACAAAACCTATTATTAGGCTTCCCAAAATATTTGCTGCAAAGGTGCCATAGGGAATACCAGTTTGTACGGAATTTAAATATTTGCCAAGAACAAAACGCAAACAACTCCCTAAACCACCTCCTAAAAAAACCAATAAGAGCTGCTTCATATTACTGCTAAATTTGTGAGGTGGAAAAAGTTCAATATAAAATATTTTTCATTCGAATTCAATCCCATTTATAAAAGTTCTTTTTTATTCTAAAGTTGTGTTTAAGGTTTCAACTATGGGGATGTATATTTCAGATAAGTAATCCGCAGGGTTCGGGGAATCGTCTGGGGTTACAATATAGGTTTCGAAGGATTTTCTGGAATCGTCAATCTCAATATTTTCTTTTTTAATAGCTTCGCGTGTTTTGCTCCAAGCTTCGTTAATATTTATAGTGTCTCCCTTCAAGGTTGTTTTGTAGTATGCCCCGGGATCCATAAAACCACATAATATAGGGCTTCCAGTTGGAGTAACAATACGCTCTTTCACAGGAATAGAGGTAGAAAAGATTGCGGTGTTGTTGCTTTGGTTCCATTCCTCAAATAAAGTAAAGGGATTTCCAGATTGTTGAATGTTGTTTTGTTCCATAAAGGCTTCTATTTCTGGAAACATCCTCTGGGTTGCCAAATCTATTTCATTTTGTTTTGCACTCGATGTTTCGTATAAATAGTAGCCTCCACCGTAAGCTGTTTTGCCTATTGTTGTAATAGTGTATTTTTTCATGTCCGCTAAAATTACACTATCCAACTTTGCTAATCCATTTTCAAAATCTGTTTCAAACCTATTTTCCATACTGTTTTGAAAAAGAATAAAGAACTTATCTTTAAAGCTGAGGGTACCCTCAATACCGGAGGTAACAATAACTCCTTCATCTTTAATGGTATTGTCGAAAGTGAAAAAACGATTCGCTAGAAGAGTTTTAGGAGTATTAATATCTAAACGATAGGCAAGCGAATCTTCAGAAGTAAAAGTATTTGTTGCAGAACCATTTCCTAGTAATTCGCTCTGCCACTTGATAGAAGCGTCTTTACCCTCGAAAGATTCCCCGTAAGACAACTTCATATTAGGATCTTGCTCATACCAAAAAGACCACTTTGGCCAGTTTTTTACATTGGAGAGGTAATTATGGATAACGGACTTTGGGGCGTTAATAACCCTAGTAGTTACAATTTTGTAATTATCTGATTGAATGGCAACATAGATAGAAAGACCTATGGCCAAAATTAAAAATAAGAAGATTAGGTACTTTAAAATTTTCATAACAGTAAGGTATAAATAGGAATACCAATGTACAAAAAATGTACGTTATTATGAACAAATTTTAAATACTGTAAATCTATAGTCGTTAAAATTTATATAGCTTCTTTTAAAACTACGTCGTATTCTTCCTCTTCTTTTGTGTTCATGGATTTGGCAGGCTGCTTGTTGTAAATAGCCGCTGTTTTTCCTTTGGATTTTGGAAGTTTGTTAACGCTGAATAATAATAAAACTACATTAATAAATAACAGGCTGAATAAAATGCTAAAGAAAATCATCATTGCTTAAGTTGATTGCTTTATGCAAATTTAAGAAATTTATGACATAAATTCTCATAAACGGACCGAAAATTAACATAATTATGTATAAAATATGGCTTTGGTAAGTTTGCCTTTAGTTTTTTGATAAATATTTAATTGAAATGAGTAATGCTAAGAAAATAATAAAACCCAACAGTACCCACAACGTACCCTTGTATTGTTTTTTATGTATTTTGAGATCGCTTTTGTAGCTGATTATCATCACTATAATAAATGCAAAAGCGAAAATCCCTGCAAAAATTAATTGACCATTACTAAACATCTATTTTTTATTTTGGACAAAATTAGTCAAATTAGCGCTAGCAAAAATCAATAATTCACTCTTTTTTTACAAAATTCAAAGCACACATTTTTTATGAAAAACAAATTAAAGGCTGTAGAAAAATTTCATAATTCCTTTGGTCTGGGGGTCGCAAAACATCCTGTTGCAAAATTGGAAACTAATAAAATTGTTTTAAGGCATAATCTTATGGCAGAGGAGAATGATGAATATTTGGCGGCGGCGACTAACAATGATATGGTGGAAGTGGCAGATGCCCTTGGCGACATGCTCTATATTTTATGCGGAACCATTTTAGAGCACGGCATGCAAGATGTTATAGAAGATGTTTTTAATGAGATACAATTAAGTAATATGAGCAAACTTGGGGAAGACGGGAAACCAATTTACCGAGAGGATGGTAAGGTATTAAAGGGCCCAAATTACTTTAAACCAGATATTAAAAAGATTCTAGAGAATTCTTAGTAATAAAAAAGGAGGCAATGTCTGCCTCCTTTTTTATTATCTCTTAGCTTAAACCTTAAGCTTTAACCCTCCAGCCAAATTTGTCTTCTGCAATATTATATTGCAATTCCATAATGGCTTTTTTAATTTTGGTGGCATATGAATTTTCTAATTTAGGGAGTTCCCATTTATCCCCCTTATAACCAAATCCAGCAATCGGGTTTATTACCGCAGCAGTTCCCGTACCAAAAATTTCTTTTAGTGAGCCTTGCTTTTGCGCTTCTAATATTTCTGAAACCTTTATCGGTCTAATTTCTACTTCTATTCCCATATCTTCTGCCATGGCTATAACACTCTTTCTAGTGATACCATCCAAAATACGGTCGCTGGTAGGGCATGTAACCAATTTGTCGCCAATTCTAAAGAAGATATTCATGGTTCCCGCCTCCTCTAAATATTCATGAGTGTTGGCATCGGTCCATATAATTTGTTGATATCCTTCTTCCTTTGCTAAATTGGTTGGGTAAAATTGTCCCGCATAGTTACCAGCTGCTTTTGCATAGCCAAAACCTCCACTTGCAGCCCTACTAAATTTATCGGCAATTTTAACGCGTACCTCACCACCATAATAAGCTTGGGCAGGTGAGCAAATAATTATAAATTTATATTCGTTGGCAGGAGAGGCAGATACTCCAGCTTCTGTTGCTATTACAAATGGCCGGATGTAGAGGCTGTTTCCAAATCCTTTTTTTATCCAATCTTTGTCAAGCTTCAATAAAGTACTTAATCCATCAAAGAAGTAATCTTCTGGAAATTCAGGAATTGCCATCCTAACAGCAGATTTATTGATGCGTTTAAAGTTTTCGTCAGGTCTAAATAACCATATCTCTTCATTCTCATCCTTGTACGCCTTCATCCCTTCAAAAACTGCTTGCCCGTAATGAAAAACCCTTGCAGAAGGGTCTAACGATAGCTTTTGGTATGGTTTGATTTCTGGTGTCTGCCAAGCGCCGTTTTTATAGTCGCACACAAACATATGGTCTGTAAAGACGCTTCCAAATGCTAAGTTTTCAAAGTTTACATCTTCTATTTTAGATGCAGCTGTTTTTTCAATTTTGATATTGCTAATGGTTTCCTTGCTCATAACTCAACTTTATTTTTGCTAAATTAGAAAATATTCCAGCAAAAAGTAGATTAATTAAGACAAAAATAAGTTATTTTGTAGTGGTTTTTGTTGTAAAAATTTAAATATGAAATGAGCGAAAACCTATTTTATTTTTTGCTGAAGCATCAGCGTAATTATACCAGAGCCTCGATATTTTTCATGCCTGTTTGCTCAAAGGTAGGTGCAGAGGGGTTGAATTAAGCAGGAAATATCAATTCTTTTACAATGAAATAAAAAATTTTAAATTGATGAAAATAAAAATTCTATTTGTTTTTGTGGTGGCGCTTATGCTATCCTGTAATTCTGAGAAGTCTAATAATAGTGCAGAAATTGCGGCCAATTATTATGTTTATGGAGACACCATTTCTATAGATGAGGTGTTACCTGCAGATGAGATTCAGAAAAAATATGAATCCATGAAATTGGAAGATACGCTATCGGTAGTTTTTAAAGCTAAAGTGAATGATGTGTGCCAAGCTAAGGGATGCTGGATGAAACTCGATCTTGAAAATGGGGAAGAAGCTATGGTGAAATTTAAAGAATATTCTTTCTTTGTTCCTAAAGACATTGCTAACAAACAAGTGGTCTTGGGAGGTAAGGCCTTTGTTGTAGAAATGGATGTTGAAGAACAAAAGCACTATGCTGAGGATGCTGGAAAAACCAACGCCGAAATAGCCGCCATAACCACTCCTTTAAAAACATATTCTTTCGAGGCCAATGGAGTGCTTTTACCCAAATAATTTATTTTGAAAAGAAAAATCATCAATACTTCAGATGGTTCCTCTACTATTTATATTGAAGATTGGAACGAACATTACCATTCCAAACATGGGGCCATACAAGAGGCTTACCATGTATTTATAAAAAGCGGACTTATTCCTTATGTGAAAAACCATAAACCTTCTCATGTCCCTATTTTGGAAATAGGCTTTGGAACTGGTTTGAATGCCTTTATTACGTTATTGGAAGCAGAGAAATTGGGAATAAATATTTCTTATGAAGGTGTAGAAGGATATCCGGTATTGGCTGAAGAAATTAAATTGCTCAATTATGTGGAACAACTGAATGCTAATAGTAAGAAATCGGTTTTTGATGAAATGCACGCATGTAATTGGGAAGGGTTTTCTAACCTATCAGAAACATTTCAGTTAAAAAAAAGAAAGCAATTCTTCCAGGACATCAACGATAAAAATAGGTTTAACCTTATTTATTTTGATGCTTTCGGGGCTCGGGTGCAACCAGATTTATGGGAAGTCTCCATTTTTAAAAAAATGTTTGAAGCTTTGAAACCAAATGGTGTATTGGTTACCTATGCCGCCAAAGGCAGTGTTCGCCGAGCGATGTTGGAAGTTGGTTTTTCAGTGGAAAAATTACCCGGACCTCCCGGAAAGCGTGAAATGTTAAGAGCTGTTAAAAATAGTTAGTCCTATCTTCTAATTACGTTAAATACTCACAATTAGAATGTTAAACCTTAATTAATGTTGATTGTAAAAGCTGATTATTTCCATATTTTTAAATAAAAGTAACTAAAATGAAGATTCTAATTACGGGAGCAACGGGGCTGATTGGTGAAGAAATTGTGCGTTTATGCCACAATAAGGGATATTCGGTAAATTATTTATCAACAAGCAAAAATAAAATAGAAAATCAAGAAAATTACCAAGGGTTTTATTGGAACCCCAGTAAAAACAAAATCGATTTAGCCTGTTTTAAAGGTGTCGATGCGGTAATAAATTTGGCGGGTGTAAGTATTTCCAAAAGATGGACATCTACCAACAAAAAGAAAATATTGAATAGTCGGATAAAATCGCTTCAGGTTTTAAACGATGCCATTTTTAAAGTAAACCATCATATAAAATCTTTTGTTTCAGCTTCTGCCATAGGTATTTATCCTAATTCTTATACCAATTATTACGAGGAAGACTGCCAAGAAGTAGACGATTCTTTTCTAGGGGAAGTGGTAGAAAAATGGGAAGCCGCTGCCGATAAATTAAAAATACATAAGTTTCCAATAGCTAAAGTGCGTACAGGATTGGTGCTCTCCCAAGATGGAGGAGCGCTTCCACAAATGGCGAAACCAATTCGCTATTACGCAGGGGCTGTTTTTGGAAATGGAGAACAATGGCAAAGCTGGATTCACATCAAAGATATAGCCGAAATTTACCTGCATCTTGTGGAGAATAACTTGGAAGGTGTTTATAACGGGGTGGCTCCAAATCCTGTTACAAATTTAAAGCTTACCCATAAAATAGCAGACATTTACGATAAGCCAATCCTTTTACCTAATATACCCATGGTTGCGATGAAATTAATTTTGGGTGAAATGGCCTATATTTTATTTGCAAGCCAGCGTGTAAGTGCGAAAAAAATAGAAGAAAGTGGTTATCACTTTAACTTTACCAATATTTGCTTAGCTCTTAAAGATGTTTTAAACGAAAAAAGCCAACTCCGTGAGGAATTGGCCTGATTCTAAATTTTAGTTCGGTTTAAAATTTCTTAAGCCTTTTTAGCTTTAACTTTTACCACCAATTCAATATCATCGTTGATGAACTTATCTCCAAGATCGTCAAAAACTGATTTAGAACCGTAGTTTACATCCCAGTTGGTTCTATCAATTGTAAAAGTCTCACTGGTTAGCATGGCAGTGTTTCCATCTTCAGAAACGCTTACGGGAAAAGAAATGTTTTGCTTTTTACCTTTAATCGTTAAATTTCCAGAAAGCATCAATTTCCCTTCTTTTTCTTCTATTCCAGTAACTTCGAAAGCGGCTGTTGGATGTTCTTCCGTATTAAAGAAATGATTTTCTTTTCCTTCTACCGTTCCTTTCAAATGCGCTTCCAAATCAGCTTTTTTATCTTCTTCAAGATCAACATCTGTAACTGTTATGGAACTCATATCGATTAAGAAGTTACCGCTTTCGAGCGCACCTTCTTTAACTGACATTACTCCAGATTCTATAGCAATAGTTCCTGTGTGCTCTCCCGTAGGTTTAGCGCCTTTCCATTCTATAACACTTTCTTCAGGAATTGCTGTGTATTTTACTGCGGTAGCTGTAACCTCTTTGGCAGCTTCAGCTTCAGTAGCCGTGGTTTCATTTTTCTTTTCATCCTTACAAGAAGTAAAAATAACTAGACAAGCTAAGAATGAAATTGATAAGATACTTTTTTTCATTTTTCGATTTTTTTGTGATTAGTGTACCAAAAATAGAAATCTAAAGGTATATCTGTATTAAAATTATGGTAAATTTTTTTGATGACATTTTGACATTTTAAAGGAATTGGCAATACTTTTGTCAATTATAATCGAACTGTAGGGGTAGATGAAGTTTTTTTCTGCTGGAGAAAAGAACTTCAGCCTAATAACTGAAAATAAAAAATAGGTTAAAAATACATATATGTCTAAGAACGAAGAAAAAGAAATAGTATCCGAAGAGAACTTGGCAGAAGGTCAAGGGCAAGATCAAATACAAGAAGATCAAGTTTCGGAGGTGAACGATGCCAAGGACGAAATTAGTGAGGAAGAGAAACTTAGAGAAGAATTGGCTGCAGAGAAAGATAAGTTTTTACGTCTTTTTGCCGAGTTTGAAAATTACAAACGAAGAACTTCTAAAGAACGCATTGAGCTTTTTAAAACGGCAGGACAAGATATTATGGTTTCCATGCTTCCTGTTTTAGATGATTTTGATCGGGCTTTAAATGAAATTTCAAAAACAGAAGACAAAGAACTTCTTAAAGGGGTAGAACTTATAAGTAATAAGTTTAGAAATACTTTGAATAACAAAGGTTTGGAGCAGATTGAAGTGAATGTAGGGGATGTTTTTGATGCTGAACTGCACGAAGCCATTACGCAAATTCCAGCTCCTAGCGATGATTTAAAGGGTAAAATTGTAGACGTAATTGAAAAAGGCTACAAATTGGGGGAACGCGTAATTAGACATCCAAAGGTAATTGTTGGTCAATAGATAAAAGACTATTTGTCATATTCACCAAATTAAGTGTCTACTTGATTAAAACATAAAACAGAAAAAATCTTTTAGAAGAATTTACATGAAGCAAGATTATTACGAAATACTGGAGATTGATAAAAGTGCAACTGCTGCAGAAATAAAAAAAGCATATCGTAAGAAAGCTATTCAGTATCACCCTGATAAAAACCCAGGAGATAAAAATGCAGAAGAGCTGTTTAAGAAGTCTGCGGAAGCTTACGAGGTATTGAGCGATCCTGCCAAAAAACAACGTTACGATCAATATGGCCATGCAGCATTCGATGGTGCCGGCGGTTTTGGTGGTGGTAGCATGAATATGGACGACATCTTTAGTCAGTTCGGTGATATTTTTGGTAGCGCCTTCGGCGGCGGCGGTGGCTTTAGCGGTTTTGGCGGCTTTGGCGGCGGCGGTGGCCGAGCACGGGTAAAAGGTAGTAATTTGCGAATCCGTGTAAAACTTACCTTAGAAGAGATTGCCAATGGTGTGGAGAAAAAGGTAAAGGTTAGAAGGAAGATCCAATCGAAAGATGTTACCTATAAAACCTGTCCTACTTGTAATGGAAGCGGGCAGACAATGCGGGTAACCAATACCATTCTCGGTAGAATGCAAACCGCTACTACGTGTAATTCTTGTGGAGGTGCCGGGGAGGTTATTGATAAAAAATCTTCAGATGCCGATGCTCAAGGGTTGTTGGTAAAAGAAGAGACTGTTTCTATAAAAATTCCGGCTGGAGTAGTAGAAGGAATGCAATTAAAAGTTACCGGAAAAGGTAACGAAGCTCCTGGAAGTAATGGTATACCCGGAGATTTGCTGGTAGCTATTGAAGAATTGGAGCACGATACCCTTAAAAGGGAAGGGGATAATTTACACTACGATCTTTATGTGAGTATTGCAGAGGCAGTTTTAGGGACTTCTAAAGAAATAGATACAGTAACTGGAAAAGTTCGCATTAAACTTGAAGAGGGTATACAGTCAGGCAAAATACTCCGATTAAAAGGTAAAGGAATACCAAGTATTAACGGTTACGGACAAGGAGATTTGTTGGTACATATAAATGTTTGGACACCAAAAACCTTAAATAAGGAACAGCGTGAATTCTTTGAAAGCATGATTGGGGATGAAAACTTCACACCTAATCCTGAAGGTAGCGACAAATCATTTTTTGAAAAAGTGAAAGATATGTTTTCATAATTTAACAGTTCAGTTTTATAAAAAAATATATCTTTGTAAGAACACTAGTTCTAATCTAGTGTTAATTTTTTCTTTTTCATAGCAATTTTTTCCCATCCTTGAACTTTTTTGAGGGTGGGTTTTTATTTATACAAAAAATTGTAAAGCTTCCGGGGTATCGCAATTTCTAACTTCTGAGAACTTTCAATGGATGGTAAATCGATTTAATTGATACTTCCCTAAACAACATTGAATATTTTTTCTTGTGCAAACGCCAAATGTATAATTAACGTTTTAAAATTATTAGTCAATCTATGCTATTTTCTTTTTAAAGTAAGTCATTATCCAATATCTTTGAAAAAATCATTTTTAACATGGCGAATCTATTAGTCGCTCAAAATGTGTCCAAAAGCTTTGGTACACATACTGCGCTAAACAACGTTTCTTTGGAAATACCCGAAGGATCTATATTTGGTCTTTTGGGCCCTAACGGAGCCGGAAAAACCACTTTTATACGTATCATCAATCAAATTACCTATCCAGATACTGGAAAAGTAATGTTGAATGGAGAAGACCTTAAGCCAGAACATGTAAGAACTATTGGGTACTTACCAGAGGAAAGGGGTCTTTATAAAAGTATGAAGGTAGGCGAGCAAGCTTTGTATTTGGCCCAGTTAAAGGGAATGAGCAAACAAGAGGCTCAAAAAAAACTTAAATATTGGTTTGAAAGATTGGAAATTGGCGATTGGTGGCATAAAAAAGTCCAGGAATTGTCTAAGGGGATGGCTCAAAAAATTCAATTTGTGGTAACGGTATTGCACGAACCAAAACTTTTAATTTTTGATGAACCTTTTAGTGGTTTCGATCCTATAAACGCTACATTGATAAAGGATGAAATTCTTCATCTAAAAGAAAATGGCGCTACCGTTATTTTTTCAACCCACCGAATGGAATCCGTAGAAGAGCTTTGCGACCATATAGCCCTTATCAATAAATCGAATAAAATTTTGGATGGGAAAGTGTTGGATATTAAAAGGAATTTTAAAAACGACACTTACGAGGTTGGTATACAAACGGAAATGCAAGAAGCCTTAAAAACCGAATTAGCATCTAAATACACGATTTCTGAAGCACATTTTAAGTCTTTAGGCAATGAGTTAAAGCTAAGGGTTCAATTAAAAGCAGGGGATACTGCAAACGATTTGTTGCTCTTCTTAACCACACGAGGGATGGTAACACATTTTGTAGAAGTTGTACCAACAGTGAACGAAATTTTTATTGAAAGTGTAAAGCGTAATTAAATGGATAAATTAATACTTATTATAAAACGGGAGTATCTGGCGAAGGTTCGTAATAAATCTTTTATAGTGCTTACGGTATTGAGTCCGATTATTATCGTGGCAATGATAGCTTTGGTAGTTTACCTGGCAAAGGTGAATAGCGAAGAGAAAAGAGTAGTAGCGGTTTTAGATGAAAGTCCATTTTTTGGTCATCAATTTGAGACAGGTGTAGAGGCTTCCTATATTAATTTTTCCGGTATTTCCTTGGAAGATGCCATAGATTCGGTGAGTGCTGCCGGTTATTACGGGCTTATTCATGTACCTTCTGGAGATAGTATCGATAAGGTGGCCAGTGAAATTCAGTTTTATACCAAAGAATCGCCAAGTCTCGATATTTTAAATAGTATTGAAGGTAAAATAGAGCATAAGGTTAGGGAAGATAAATTGCAGTCCCTCAATATTTCCTCTGATGTAATGAACCAGTTGGAGGAGAATTACGAAATGAACATTGTTAATTTCAGTGGAGAAAAAAACTTAAAAGGAATAAGTGAATTCAAAGCGTTTATAGGTGGCGGTTTCGGTTATTTAATTATGATGTTTATAATTATTTATGGTGCTTTTGTAATGCGCAGTGTCATCGAGGAGAAAACTTCGAGGATTATAGAAGTTATTATTTCTTCGGTTCGCCCCTTCCAATTAATGCTTGGGAAAATAATAGGTACGTCTTTAGCTGGGATCACACAATTTGTTATTTGGATTTTATCTGCGGGAATTCTTACTTATGTGGTCTTGTCTTTTATGGGGATTGAAATAGACGCCTTTCAGTCGAAAGCAAATATTTCACCAGAGGCAATGCAAACTTTAAATGAGGCTGCTTCTCAAGATACTGTACAGTTGTATGTAAACGAGTTGGTTAAAATTCCGTGGGGCACTCTGCTTCTGTCATTTTTGCTCTACTTTTCTTTAGGATATCTTATTTATAGTTCTATCTATGCTGCTATTGGAGCTGCTGTAGACAACGAAACCGATACGCAGCAATTCATGTTCCCGGTGATTACACCTTTAATGCTGGCCATTTATGTAGGGTTCTTTTCAGTATTTGAAAATCCGAATGGACCTATAGCTGTTGGGTTTTCTTTATTTCCGCTAACGTCTCCAATTGTTATGATGATGCGATTACCAAACGGTATTGGTGGCGCTGGCGTACCTTGGTGGCAGTTTATTGCTTCCATCGTATTTCTCATGCTTACCTTTTTGTTCATAGTGTGGCTGGCTTCGAAAATTTACAGGGTGGGAATTTTAATGTATGGTAAAAAGCCGAGTTACAAAGAAATATACAAGTGGTTAAAATATAAATAGCGATATTCTTTATATTGCAGGGTTTTCTGATGTAATTTTAATTTAGATGAAAGAAATTATTGCTGACATTGTTTCCAATGTCAAACATTTTTTTTCCTATGCCCTGTATGAGGGAGACGAAACCGTGATACGGGTAGGAACACTGCTGCTAATTATCATGAGCTGTGTTTTTGCGTACTACATTCTTAAAATCATTCGAAAGTTAATTACCGCCAAACTTCCTTTGGAAGATAAAAGGAAGTTTGTAAGTATATTCAAGGTTACCAATTACGTTGTTTATATCTTAGTTATCATTGCGGTTCTAAGTTCTTCCGGAGTAGACCTTACTGTGTTGTTAACTGCTTCTGCAGCCTTGTTTGTAGGTTTGGGTTTTGCATTGCAATACCTGTTTCAAGATATTATTTCAGGAATATTGATCATTTTAGATCAATCGCTTTTGGTTGGCGATGTTATTGAGGTAAATGGTAAGGTAGGTAGGGTTATCGATATAAAATTAAGGACTACCAGGGCCATAACCCGTGATGATAAGATCATTATAATTCCCAATCACTTCTTTTTAACAGACATTGTATACAATTTTACCCAAAACCATAAAACAACGAGGGAAACGGTAAGTGTGGGGGTAGCTTATGGAAGCGACACTAGATTGGTAGAGAAATTACTGCTTGAAAGTGTTGAAAAACAAAAAGGAATCTTAAAAAACCCTAAACCTAATGTTATTTTTAAGGATTTTGGGGACTCGGCATTATCTTTTGATGTAAATTTCTTCATAAATGACAGTTTTTCTGATCCCAGAATAAAAAGCGATGTTCGATTTCGCATCGATCAGCTTTTTCGGGATAATGGGGTTACCATTCCATTTCCGCAGAGAGACGTTCACATTTACAATAAATAGAATACTGTTTAAGTATATGATTAAAAATAAAGTAACAATTAAAGGAGGCTTATATCTCTTACTTTTTAGTTTAACATCCATAGTAAATGCGCAATTAACCGATCTGGCTCGTGTGGAATACACTTATTTCCCTCAAGCTTCTTCAGAAAATTCTTTTAAGCGTTCTCGGGCATTATTCAACTATCCTTGGAAAATAGGGGAAGACCAGTATTTGGTCACCGGCGTGGAATATGCCAATGTAAATATGGAATTAAAAGATGGCTATCCCTTCGATGCCGGGGAGTTCGATAGATTGCAAAGTTTTCAGTTTTCGTTGGGGTATACCTTCAAGTTTAGTGAAAAATGGCGTTTTGGGGCGGTGGTGAATCCACAATTGGCCTCCAATTTTCAAAGCGGTATTATTGGAGACGACTTTTTACTGAATGCCTCCATCTATTTTATAAAAGAGCGGGAAGATAAGAGCAGGGATAGTGAAGAGGGAAGATTGATTCTCGGTATACAATACAATACGGTTTCTGGTATCCCGGCACCGTTGCCTTATGTGAATTACCATAAAGACTTTAGTGAGCATTGGGCTTATACCTTAGGGGTTCCAAAAACGAATTTAAAATATAAAATTAACGAGAACAATGTGCTGCAGGCCTTTGTTACCTTAGATGGTTATTATGCCAATATTCAAGAAAATGTTATCCTTGGGTATGAAACAGCAGAAAGTATTTCGATGACCACTGTTTTATCAGGATTAGGGTACGAACATTTTTTTAGTGACCATATATTGTTTTATTTTTATTCAGGATATACATTGTTGAACAATATTAGATTGAGAAATGGGGATATGGACGATGTATATACCATAAACGATACCAATTCTATGTACATTAGGGGAGGTTTAAAATTTAAGATATAATGGCAAAAATTCTGGTAATTGAAGATGAAGCGGCTATCCGCCGTGTATTGGTAAAAATACTTTCTGAAGAGAACAAAGCCTATGAAGTGGAAGAGGCCAGTGATGGTCTTGAGGGCATGGAAACCATTAAGAAAAACGATTTCGATTTGGTGCTATGCGATATTAAAATGCCAAAAATGGACGGTGTTGAGGTGTTGGAAGCAGCTAGAAAGATTAAGCCAGAGCTCCCTTTTGTTATGATTTCTGGTCATGGCGATATAGAAACAGCCGTGAATACCATGAGAATGGGTGCCTACGATTATATTTCAAAACCACCGGATTTAAACCGACTTTTAAATACCGTTAGAAATGCGCTGGACAAAAAGCAGCTCGTGGTTGAAAATAAACTCCTTAAGAAGAAAGTAGGTAAGAATTATGAAATGATTGGGGAGAGCAAGAGCATTTCCATGATTAAGGAAATGATAGATAAAGTGGCTCCCACCGATGCACGTGTTATGATTACTGGGCCTAACGGAACGGGAAAAGAGCTAGTGGCCCATTGGTTGCATCAAAAAAGTGAACGTTCTAAAGGTCCAATGATTGAGGTGAATTGTGCTGCCATTCCTTCAGAATTGATAGAAAGTGAATTGTTCGGGCATGTAAAAGGTGCTTTTACGTCTGCAGTGAAAGACCGTGCTGGGAAATTTGAAACCGCAAATGGGGGAACTATTTTTTTAGACGAAATAGGGGATATGAGCCTTTCGGCGCAAGCTAAAGTGTTGCGTGCGCTGCAGGAAAATAAAATTTCGAGGGTAGGTAGTGATAAGGACATTAAAGTAGACGTACGCGTAGTGGCAGCTACCAATAAAGACCTTAAAAAAGAAATTGAAGACGGAAAATTTAGGGAAGATTTGTACCACCGTTTGGCGGTGATATTAATTAACGTACCTGCCTTAAACGATAGAAGGGAAGACATTCCATTGCTTATTGAATATTTTACTGAAAAAATTGCTAAAGAGCAGGGGACAGCGCTCAAGAATTTTTCGGATAAAGCAATCAAACAACTGCAGGAATACGATTGGACAGGAAATGTAAGGGAACTAAGAAACGTAGTGGAACGGTTATTGATTCTCGGAGGAAAAGAAGTGTCGGAAGAAGACGTAAAGCTTTTTGCCAGTAAATAATTTACGAACAGATAGAAAAGAAAAAAATGCTGTCGATTATTCATCCACAGCATTTTTTATTTTAAGATTGCCCTTTGTTTTTTTTAATCAAAAGATTGCATCTCTACTAATTTTTGGTAAACTCCTTTTTGTTCCAGCAATTCTTGATGGTTGCCCTGTTCTACAATTTCCCCTCTTTGCATGACGACGATAACGTCGGCATTTTGTATGGTAGATAAACGGTGGGCAATAACTATGGAGGTTCGGTTTTTCATCATATTTTCCAAGGCGAGCTGTACCAGCTTTTCACTTTCGGTATCCAACGCAGAAGTGGCTTCATCTAAAATCATAATAGGTGGATTTTTAAGTACGGCACGTGCTATGGAGAGTCGTTGTTTTTGTCCGCCACTCAATTTACCACCAGAATCCCCGATATTGGTATCGAAACCATTAGGAAGTTCCTTTATAAACTCATAGGCATTGGCAATTTTTGTAGCTTCCTCTATTTCTTCTAGGGTAGCATTTGGCTTTCCAATACGAATGTTGTTGGCCACTGTATCATTAAACAAGATTGAATCTTGCGTAACAATCCCCATAAGGCTTCGTAAGCTTTTAATTGAAATTTCTTTAATGTTAATACCATCTATGGAAATGCTTCCGCTGTTTACATCGTAGAAGCGGGTCACCAAATTAGCGATGGTACTTTTTCCACTTCCAGATTGACCCACGAGGGCCACCGTTTTGCCTTTAGGGATTTGCAATGAAAATTCTTTCAGTACCAAATCCTCTTCATATTTAAAATCGATTTTTTCAATGCTAATTTCCTTTTCAAAGCTCGTTTTCTCAATGGCATTTGGGGCATCTTTTATCGTATTTTCAGTTTCAAGGAGCTCTAAAATACGCTCTGCAGCACCATTTCCTCTTTTTAAACTATAACTGGCTTTTGAAATTAGTTTCGCAGGGGTAAGTATGTTATAAGCTAATGTAATGTAGCCAATAAAGAAACTCGCTTCCATACTTTCGTCTACAAAAACAAGGTAACCCCCATAAACCAGTAAAACGCCAATTACGATAATACCTAAAAGTTCGCTCATGGGAGACGCTAAATTTTGTCGATTTAAAACAGTATTCGAGTATTTATAAAAGCGATCATTGGAATCTGAAAAACGTTTGCTAAAAACACTTTCCGCAGTAAAGGCTTTTATAACCCGCAATCCAGACATGGTTTCTTCTAAAATAGAAAGAAACGTTCCTTGTTCTTGTTGTACTTTAACCGATTGCTTTTTTAAAGATTTTCCAATTGCAGAAATTATAAAACCGGCTACGGGGATAAATACAAAAACAAACAAAGTTAGTTTGACACTAAATGCAAACATAAAAATCAAGGAAAATAGGATGGTAAGCGGTTCCCTAACAATCATCTCTAATACAGATAATATCGAATTTCTTACTTCTTCCACATCGCCACTCATTTTAGAAATGGTATCACCTTTTTTCTTTTCAGAATAAAAGGAAAGCGGTAGAGAGACAATTTTATCATACATTTTTGTACGAATGTCTTTTAAGACTCCATTTCTTAAATAGGTAATGTAAAACATTGCCAAATAATTGGATAGGTTTTTCAGTAAGAAAAGAGAAATAATAACACCCACCATTAGCATTAAAGCGTAGAAACTACCACGTTGCTCAATTAAGTCAGAAAGATAATAGTTGAGGTAATTTTGACCGTAGTCTTTAATGTTTACCAGCGTATCTACAAAACCGTTATATTCCGGTTTTGTTGCTATTGTTTTCTTGTCGTCAAAAATAACTTTTAAGACAGGAACGAGTGCCACGAAAGACAATGTGCCAAAAAGTGCGTAAAGAATATTGAAGAAGATGTTTAGATAAGCAAACTTTTTATAGGGCTTAGCAAAACGGAGTATTTTTTTGAAATAATTCATTAAAAACAGTAATAAAAATTGCTTTGTTGTTTATCTTAAAGTATGCCGCAAAGGTAAGTTTAATTATTAAAATAAGCCTGTCAAACTAAATTGACAGGCTTGATTTATTTTGTGCAAAAGAAAGCTTACTTAGGTTAGTTTAAGTTCGCTAACGATTCGATCTATTTTTTGATCCAGTTTTGCTGCGGCATCCGAATAGTTGGAAACGCTATCCAATTCTCCTTTTACAGAAAAATAGAATTTAATTTTAGGTTCGGTGCCACTGGGTCTAGCAGCTATTTTTGTACCGTCCTCAGTGTAATAAATCAATACGTTGGAAGAAGGTATGTCAATATCCTCTTTATCCCCGGTAATTAGGTTTATTCTCGTAGAGCTAAGGTAGTCTTCCAGATAATTTACTTTCGACCCGTCGATGGATTTGATAGGGTTTTCACGAAGATCGATCATCATTTGCTTGATCTCATCGGCCCCAGAAATACCTTTTTTGGTCAACGAAATTAGTTTTTCCCTGTAGAGCCCAAATTCCTCGTAGCATTTTAAAAGATCTTTATAAAAGGAACTTCCTTTAGATTTGGCATCGGCTGCAATTTCGCAAGCCAGTAGGGAAGAGGTTACCGCATCTTTATCCCTTACAAAGTCGCCAACCATATAGCCAAAACTTTCTTCGCCCCCACCGATAAATTCTTGCATCGGGAAGTCTTTTATCATTTTAGCGATCCATTTAAAGCCTGTTAAGGCTTCTTTGTAACCCACGTGATAACTTTTAGCCAAGGCTTTCATCATTGGTGTGGAGACTATGGTAGAGGCGATGAATTGATTTCCGTTAATACGATCCTCTTTTTTCCATTTTTCCAAAAGAAAACGCGTCATCAATATCATGGTTTGGTTCCCATTGAGCAATTCCATGTCACCGTCGTTATTTCTAACGGCAATTCCCATGCGATCGCTATCGGGATCCGTGCCAATAACCATATCGGCGTTTATTTCATCTGCTTTCTTTAAAGCCATGGCGAGCGCCTCTGGTTCTTCAGGATTTGGTGATTTAACCGTCGGAAAATCCCCATCGGGTTTTGCTTGCTCTTCTACAATATGCACATTGCTATAACCGGCACGTTTAAGTACTTCTGGCAATACGGTGATGGATGTCCCGTGAAGGGAGGTAAAAACGATGGAGAAATCGTTCTTTCCATTGGCTCCAAAACTACCGTTTTCCACAGAAGCTTCGATAAAAGCTTCATCTACATCTTTATCGATATACTTGATATGGGTTTCATCTGCTTTAAAATTGATGTCTTCAAAAGAGAGACTTTCAATTTCTTTTATTATTTCGTGATCCTGTGGAGGTACAATTTGTCCGCCATCTTTCCAATAAACCTTATAACCATTGTATTCTGGCGGGTTATGGGAAGCAGTAAGTACAATCCCACATTGGCAATCCAAATGCCTTACTGCAAACGAAAGCTCTGGTGTGGGTCTTAATTCAGAAAACAAAAAAACTTTAATCCCGTTTGCCGCAAAAACATCGGCCACTACCTTTGCAAGGGTATCGCTATTGTGCCTACAATCGTAGGCGATAACTACTTTAAGTTCTTCATCGGGGAAAGATTTCTTAAGGTAATTGCTTAAACCCTGCGTGTTTTTCCCTAAGGTATATTTATTAATTCTATTGGTTCCTACGCCCATGGTCCCGCGCATACCGCCAGTACCAAATTCTAGGTTTTTGTAGAATCTTTCGTTTAGTTCTTCTGGATTGTTGTCAATAAGCTCTTGAACTTCTTTTTTGGTGTGAAGGTCAAAAAAGTCAGTTAGCCAAGCTTCTGCATTTTTTAAAATTTTATCTGAATTCATTTTAATGGTTAATTTTTCCTAAAGTTACTTAAGATAAGGTAATTATGTGCTTAATTTTAGCTGAAAATTGAGTTTAATTCCATTATTGTTCTTTATTTGGTGGACTCTAAAGTTTTAGCTGAAACTTTAGGCGTGATGGTTTCCAGAACTTTATAACGCTTTTCTTGTTTTTTAGACCGTAAAACCAGCTCTCCAATAAATCCCGCGATAAATAGTTGCGTACCGATAATCATAGCGGTTAAAGAGATATAAAATTGGGGCCGTTGTGTTATAAGGCGACCATAAGGGGTGAAAAATAATTTGTCTATGCCGAGGTAAATGGCAAAGCAAAAGCCAATAATAAACATAAGCACCCCAAGAGCACCAAACAAATGCATGGGCTGTTTGCCAAATTTGGATATAAACCAAATGGTAATTAGGTCTAGAAAACCGTTTATAAAACGCTCCATGCCGAATTTAGTGGTGCCATATTTTCGGGCCTGATGCTTTACCACTTTTTCTTCAATACGGCTAAATCCCGCATTTTTTGCCAAAACTGGAATGTAGCGATGCATTTCGCCATGTACATCGATGGTTTTTATAACCTGCTTTCGGTAAGCCTTGAGTCCACAATTGAAGTCGTTTAATTGAACCCCTGAAGTTTTTCGTGCCGCCCAGTTAAATAATTTGGAGGGCATATTTTTGGAAATCACCGAATCGTACCGCACTTTTTTCCACCCTGAAACCAGATCTAGCTTGTTTTCGTTAAGTTGATGGTAAATAGCTGGAATTTCCTCCGGATTATCCTGGAGATCGGCGTCCATGGTAATTACCACCTCACCTTGAGCCATTTCGAAGCCGGCATGCAAGGCTTGCGATTTTCCAAAATTTCTAAGAAAGCGAATGGCCTTTACATTTGTGTTTTTTGCAGAAAGATTTTGAATAGTCGCCCAGGAATTGTCGGTGCTCCCATCGTCTATAAAAATAATTTCATAAGAAAAACGATTGGATTGCATCACTGCTACAATCCAATCGTGTAATTCTTTTAAAGACTCTTGTTCGTTGAGTAGTGGTATTACTACTGATATATCCATGGGTGAATTTATAATCTAAAATAAATTCAAAGATATAAATTAGTATTCACTTTTAGATTTTTTCATGATCAAAGCAGGAACTAGCGTCAAGATAAAACCAAAAAAGATACTTCCCAGCAATCCAAAAGCAGCCTGGATAAGCGGACCAGAAAATTTTCTGGACATTTCCAATTGACTTTCAATTTGTTCTGGTGTCATGCCGTAGTCTACCATTTTGGCCCTCGCTATTTCCAGTTGTTTTTCAACCATATCTGGATCGATAACATTGGAGAGCAATAAATTAAATAGCATACCTATAATACCTCCAATAAGGCATAACCCGATTCCGATTTTCAAGGCCTCACCAAAAGTCATATAACCTCCATTGGCCTTTTTAAATTGTTTTAAAGCAATTAAAATTACTGCTAGCATAATAACTAGGCTTATTACTAATGTAGGGATGCCCTGTTGGTAATGCATATCTGCAAAATAAAGCATGAGTCCAAATACTACGCTTATTCCTCCCAATAAGAGCCCATATTGCAAAGCATATTTTCCTGTTGTTGGTTGTGTGTTTTCCATTTTTATAAGTTGAATTAGTTTTATACTAAAATAAGTAGCTTTTCTCGTATATTTGTTACAGTTAAGGAATAATAAAAAAATACTTGCAAATTTTTGGTGTAAAGCATTGGTTATCTAAAATAAATTTATAAATTTGCACCTCGAAAAAATTCTGAAGTTTAAAATATAGAGCGATGAAAAAAGGTATACATCCAGAAAATTATAGATTAGTAGCGTTTAAAGACATGTCTAATGATGATGTTTTTATCACTAAATCTACAGCAGAAACTAAAGAGACATTAGAGGTTGACGGTGTTGAATATCCTGTAATTAAACTGGAGATTTCTAGATCATCGCACCCTTACTATACAGGTAAGTCTAAACTTGTAGATACTGCTGGTCGTATCGATAAGTTCAAGAACAAATACGCAAAGTTCAAAAAATAAGAAACTTATATATTCTATTGAAACCTCTGATGCTATCAGGGGTTTTTTTGTTAGTGAAACTCAATTTTGAGAAGTTGCAAATACAATAAGATCAAAATTGTAAGTTGAACCTGTCTACGTATCACAGATAGGAAGACTAACCCCGACCTTTAATGTGGGTGTCCCATTGAATTTTTCAAAAAAAGAGTTAGTGAACCCATCTAGGGTCGATTGAAGGAGCCTATATAATCTGTTTTGTTTAAAAACTATACAGGTTTATGTTGAATTCATCTAGATTTTTTTACAATTCTGTAGCATTACATTATCTTTATTTAAAATTTAAGCATCATGAACTATATCCTTTTCGACGGCCCCGTTCGTAACGCATTATTGCCTTTTACGTATACCCGTCCCGTTGCAGATATTCGTATTGGAATTCTTACCATTCGGGAGAAATGGGAAAAGTTTTTGGGATATACCACAACTACAATCACCGAGGATTATCTGGCTGATAAACATCCAATGGTGGAAATGGAGGCAAACGTCCTTATCAATGCCGCTTTTCTTCCAAATGAAGAATTGGTGGAGTTGATTAAAGGATTGGATAAGGAGCAGGCTGTGTTTCATGGCGAAGAAGTAATTGCTTTTTACACTACGGAAGCACAGGAAGAAGTAGATTTAAATAGTTATGAAGCTATTGAATACAATGGCGATTGTCTTCAAATTCAGAATACATGGGATATTTTTTCTAAAAATGGAGAAGCTATGGAAGCCGATTTCGAATTGCTGACGTCGGGAAGAACCAGCAAACCGATTCCTTCCAGTAATAACGTTATAGCTCCAGAAAACATATTTTTAGAGGAAGGGGTAACTATAGAGTTCTGTACTTTAAATGCTTCAATGGGACCGATATATTTGGGGAAAGATTCCTTGGTAATGGAAGGTACGGTTATTCGTGGAGGCTTTGCCTTGTGCGAAAATGCCATTGTAAAAATGGGTGCAAAAATTTATGGGGCAACTACCGTGGGGCCTGCCTGTAAAGTTGGTGGGGAAATTAATAATTCGGTATTGTTTCAAAATTCAAATAAAGGTCACGAGGGGTTTTTGGGCAATTCTGTGCTGGGAGAGTGGTGTAATATTGGCGCAGATACCAATACTTCCAACTTAAAGAACGATTATTCCCCAGTGCGCTTATGGAACTATGAAACCGAAAACTTCGCAAAAACCGGTTTGCAGTTTTGCGGACTTATGATGGGCGACCATAGCAAGTGCGGTATCAACACTATGTTTAATACGGGAACTGTAGTAGGGGTGAGCGCCAATATTTATGGTAGTGGATATCAAAAGAATTTTATACCGAGTTTTAGCTGGGGTGGAACTGCTGGTTTTACTACCTATCAACCAAAAAAGGCATACCAAACGGCAAAAGCGATGATGGAGCGTAGAAATTGCGAATTCACTGCTGAAGAAGAAGGAATTCTCGATCATATCTTTGAAAATACCAAAAAATGGCGTAAGGATTGATGGTTTTATACAGTGTAAAGTGAATTATCTTCAAATTCCATTCGGGTGATAGATATCAAATTATTTAAAAAGTAAGTCATACATTGCCTGTTGGTGTTAGTTATTCCCTTTTCAATACTTCAAAACTTTTGATTATCAAATCAATAGAATGTTTTAATACCTCCAAAGAAGTTGGTATATTTGTACGCTTTTTTAAAAGCCAAAAACGTATCCAAAAATGGAAAAAAAGAAAGTAGCATTTTATACTTTAGGTTGTAAGCTTAATTTTTCTGAAACCTCCACGATTGCTCGTAATTTTACCGAGGAAGGATTCGATCGTGTTGAATTTTCAGAAAAAGCAGATATTTATGTAATCAATACATGTTCGGTTACAGAAAATGCGGATAAGCGGTTTAAATCTATTGTAAAACAAGCGCAAAAAGTTAATCCAGATGCTTTTGTGGCAGCCATCGGTTGTTATGCGCAATTGAAACCGGAGGAGTTGGCAGATGTTCATGGGGTGGATTTGGTTTTAGGGGCTACTGAAAAATTTAAGATTACCGATTATTTAAACGATCTTTCCAAAAACGATTTTGGGGAAGTTCATAGTTGCGAAATCGAGGAAGCCGATTTTTACGTGGGAAGTTACTCCATTGGAGATCGTACCCGTGCGTTTTTAAAAGTGCAAGACGGTTGCGATTATAAATGTACTTACTGCACTATTCCCTTGGCGAGAGGGATTTCGCGAAGCGATACTCTAGGGAATGTGCTCCAGAATGCCAAGGAAATATCAGAACAGGGAATTAAAGAAATTGTTCTTACAGGTGTTAATATTGGCGATTATGGAAAAGGGGAGTTCGGGAATAAAAAACACGAGCATACTTTTAACGAGTTGGTAACAGCTTTAGATGACGTAGAGGGAATCGAAAGACTTCGGATTTCTTCCATTGAACCTAATTTGCTAAAAAACGAGACCATCGATTATGTAGCAAAAAGTAGAACTTTTGTGCCTCATTTTCATGTACCCTTGCAAAGTGGCAGTAATTATATTTTAGGGCAAATGCGCAGGAGGTACAAAAGAGAGTTGTACGTAGATCGTGTAACCCGAATAAAAGAAGTGATGCCCCATGCGTGCATTGGTGTAGATGTAATAGTTGGCTTCCCTGGGGAAACGGACGAACATTTCTTGGAAACTTATAACTTCTTAAACGAACTTGATATTTCTTATCTACATGTATTTACTTATTCTGAAAGGGATAACACGGTAGCCGCAGAAATGGAGGGAGTTGTACCAAATAAAGTAAGGGCGAAACGCAGTAAGATGCTTAGAGGTCTATCGGCTAAAAAGCGAAGAGCTTTTTACGAGAGTCAGCTTAATACCAATAGAACTGTTCTTTTTGAAGGGGAGAATAAAGAAGGGTATATCCATGGATTTACAGAGAATTACGTGAAAGTTAAAGCTCCATGGGACCCTGCATTGGTAAATACACTTCACAAGGTAAAGCTCACTAAAATTGACGAGGATGGCTTGGTACGATTGGAATTTGTGGAAGAAGAGCACACTGTTGCTGTATAATTCAGTGCTTTGTTGAAGGCCTAGTAAATTAGCTGTCGTCATGAGCTTGTCGAAACAAATCCGTTCGACCTGCCCGGCAAGCGGGCAGGCTCAAGCAGACATTTTGTTTTTGAAAATTTTTTAGATTCTAATTCCTACAGGTAATAAATCTTTAAATTCTTTGTGTTTTCTAAGAAAACCGGCAATTTGGGGGCTGGTAGGAACTACACTTAAATTTTTACCTTCAATATGTTTCAAAACAGTTGTGATGAATTCATCTTTGAAGTCAGGATCTGTAACCTCCTCTGGAATAACGAGTTTTGTTAAAAAAACTTTTCGCTCTTGAGAGGCATACTCAATTTTTGCTAGCTTACCATCAATTTTTGTTTCGAATTGACGTAAAAACTCATTGTCATTAATTACTACTTCATTCATTATTACGAGGTTTAAAAAATCATTTTTTAACTGCCAAAAAGCCAATTCTGTTCAGCACAACAATAATTAAACCGTTGTACTTAGTTATTTTGGTATAAATTAGTTTTGGTCGCTATTAATATTGATGAAGAATTATATACCTTTAGCATTGCAAAGGTACAAAAAAATAGCTAATCATCTATTTTTCAATCGTTAATATCTATGGCTTCCGAAGTAATACATGTTTATCTCATGCCGGGAATGGCGGCAAATTCCTTAATATTCGACCAGATAAAATTACCCGAAGATACATTTAAACTTCATTACCTGGAATGGAAAATACCATGTAAGAATGAACGCATAGAAGCCTATGCAAAAAGAATGGTCGTGGATATTGAACATGAGAATCCGGTTTTAATTGGGGTTTCTTTCGGGGGTATTTTAGTTCAGGAAATGGCAAAATTTATTTCAGTAAAAAAAATAATTATTATTTCCAGCGTTAAATGTAATAAGGAATTGCCAAGACGAATGATTTTTGCCAGATATACCAAGGCGCATAAATTGTTGCCTACGGGAATTGTTCACAACATCGAGCTTTTGGCAAAGTACGCTTTTGGCGAAAATATTTCTAAACGATTACATTTGTACGAGAAATATCTATCGGTTCGAAACAAATATTACATAGATTGGTCCATCGACAATATTGTTAATTGGAAACAAGTAGAGCCAACAAAGGATGTAATCCATATTCATGGAGATAAAGACGCCGTTTTTCCTTCGGTTTACATAAAAGATTGTATTAAAATTAAGGGAGGGACGCACATCATGATTATTAATAGGTTTAAGTGGTTCAATGAGCATTTACCTAGATTAATCTTAGAAAATTGAAGAATCAAATTTGTATATTTATAAAAAAATTGGGGCAAGATGAAGCGTATTAAAACCATATTTATTTTAGCAGGAGTTGTAATTGTGTCCGCTGTGTTTATCAACGCAGTGCAGTCTACCAATACAGATGCTTACAAACCAGTTAAAAAAACAACGGATAAAGATAGTTTAAGTCTATTGCATGACTACAACGTGTATGCATTAAAAATTCCCGATGGGATCAATTTTGCAGGGGAAAGAGTTCCTGTGGAAGATCCCGACGTGAAAGAACGCCTTGACCGGGAGCTTTTGGTAAATACCTATTGGCAGTCGAACGGACTTCTATTGATAAAGAGAGCCAATAAATACTTTCCTATTATCGAGCCTATTTTAAAAAAGAATGGTGTTCCAGACGATTTAAAATATTTGGCAGTTATAGAAAGTGGTTTAACACAAGCGGTTTCCCCGGCAGGAGCAACCGGTTTTTGGCAATTAATGAAAGGCACGGCAAGGGAATATGGTCTTGAGGTAAACGATAATGTCGATGAGCGTTACCATATCAAAAAATCTACGGAAGTAGCTTGCGAGTATCTAAAAAAGGCCAAGGAGCGTTTTGGGACATGGACGATGGCCGCCGCCGCCTATAATGCCGGACAATTTGGAATGGCCAAGCAATTGGAAAGACAGGAGATTGATGGATATTACAATGTGCTTTTGGGGGAAGAAACAGGGAGGTATGTTTTCCGAATTCTGGCCATAAAAGAGATTTTATCGCATCCTACGGAATATGGTTTTAATTTTGAAGAAGACGATTTATATACAAATATACCGGTTAATGAGGTAAGCGTAGATACGGCAATTTCCGATTTTCCGAAGTTTGCAAAAGACTACGGCATTACCTATAAAACCCTTAAAATACACAATCCTTGGTTGCGTGAGACCAATTTAAACAATGCCTCCAGAAAGCAATATTTTATAGAAATTCCCAAGAAAGGGTATTACCCGCCTATTAAATAATGTGGAGCTATATTAAAGATCACCTTTGGGAGTTTTTATTAGGATTAAACTACCTACTGGCGCTCATTGCGGCAGTAACTATTTTGTTAAAAAATATAAATCCTACAAAAACGCTCTCCTACCTTATGGCTTTGCTGGTATTTCCTTTTATAGGGTTGGTGGTTTATTTTTTCTTTGGTCAAGACTACCGGAAATTTAAAATTTTCAAGAAAAAAAATGTGCTCAACCAAAAAAACATAAAAGAATGGGCACAAGAATTGGTATTGAATAAAAAAGAGGCATACGACATTGGTAAGGAAGTTTTAAATGGCAATACCAAGATAATTAAGCTGATAGATAGTGAAAACCGTGCCCCGATAACCATTAATAACAAAGTTAAAATACTTATTAATGGGGAGGAAAAGTTTAAATATCTGTTCGAAGACCTTAGAAATGCTCAATCGTCCATCCATTTGGAATATTATATCATCGAAGATGGTGAATTGGGAGATGAGTTGATGGATATTTTAAAACAAAAGGCAGATGAAGGTATTGAAGTTCGGGTAAATTACGATTCGGTAGCCAGTGAATTATCCAATAATACGATATCTGGTCTAAAAGATCACGGGATTGAAATTTATCCATTTATGCCTGTCTATTTTCCAAAATTTGCAAGTAAAGCAAACTATAGAAATCATAGAAAAATCGCTGTTATTGATGGTAAGGTGGGATATGTGGGAGGAATCAATATAGCCGACGAATACGTTAACAAAGAAGGGCGGCGATACTGGAGGGATACGCACTTAAGGATAGAAGGTCAAGCTGTTGGTTTGTTGCAGTTTCACTTTTCTTTGGATTGGGATTTTGTATGCGATAACGATATAAAAGTAGAGGAGAGTTGGTTCCCAGAAATAACTATCGAAGATAAAACGCCCATCCAAATTGCAGCTAGTGGACCAGATACCGAATGGGCAAATATTATGGAAGCCATGTTTACGGCCATTAATGAGGCCGATAGGTATGTTTACATTACAACACCTTACTTTATACCCAACGACGAAATTTCCCTAGCCATGGCCACAGCTTCCAAAAGTGGAGTGGATGTGCGTTTGATAATACCTAAAAGTTGCGATTCTTGGGCCGCAAAATATGCCACCTATTCTTATTTGGAAAAGTTATTACGTGCAGGGGTTAAAATCTATTTGTACGAAAAAGGCAACATTCATGCAAAAACCATGATCGTAGACGATGTGTTTACTACCATTGGAACTTCCAATATGGATTACCGTAGTTTTCATATCAATTTTGAAATAAACGCCCTTATTTACGATGAAGGGGTAGCCAAACGGATGTTGGAGATTTTTACAGACGATCTTCAGCATTGCGATCAAGTGGATCCAGAAAGATGGATGGATCGTGGTATTTTTCAAAAATTAAAAGAGTCCTTTTGCAGGCTATGGGCACCTTTGTTGTAATGCCTTGTTTTACTGTAAATTAGAATTTAGGGGCAAGTTGAATTAGTTTATTAAATTAAGTATGTCCACACTCATAAAAAATCAACAATATTTTTTTCCGTTGAAATAACAATTATCTTTGAGTTATAAAATCGAAACGCATTGTTAGCAACACTTACTATTAAAAATTATGCATTAATAGATCACCTTCAAGTTGTTTTTTCTGAAGGGTTTACCACTATAACCGGAGAAACTGGAGCGGGAAAATCCATATTGTTGGGTGGACTTTCTTTGGTGCTAGGGAAGAGGGCAGATTTAAGCAGTATTAAAAATAGCGATGAAAAATGTGTTATTGAAGCCAGTTTTAAAATAGAAAACTACAATCTTGAATCATTTTTTAAAGCGTCGGATCTCGATTTTGAAAAACAGACCATTATAAGGAGGGAAATTTTACCAAGTGGAAAATCCCGTGCTTTTATTAATGATACCCCAGTAACCCTGGATGTATTAACCGAATTGGGCGTACAACTAATTGATATTCACTCCCAACACCAAACGTTGCAATTAACCGATAATGCTTTTCAGTTTAAAGTGATTGATGCGGTTGCCTCCAACCAGAAAGTGTTGGAAACGTATGAAAGTGAACTTGCAGTTTACCACAACATAAAAAGGGAACTCAAGAAGTTAATCGACTTTCAGCAAGAGGCCGATAAGGAATACGATTATAATTCTTTTTTATTGCAGGAATTGCAGGCTGCGAACCTAAAAGAGGGTATGCTGGAAGAGCTGGAAGCAACCTATGAAAAACTTAATAATGTTGAGGAAATTGCAGAAAACATTTCTCATTCGCAACAAATTTTAGGGGAAGAACAAATAGGCATTTTAAGCGGACTCAACGAACTAAAAACTATTTTCAATAAACTTTCCCATTTCGGGAATGCGTATAAGGAACTTTATAGTAGAGTACAATCTGCTTTAATCGAGATGGACGACATCCATGTGGAAATTCAGCGCATGGAAGAAGGTCTAGAGGCCGACCCACAGCAGTTGGAAGAAACCAACAACAAGCTTCAAATAATTTATAGTCTTCAAAAGAAACATCATGTTCTGGAAATTTCAGAATTATTGGCCGTTCAAGAAGAGTTGGCAGAAAAAGTGTCTAAAACGGAAAGCTTAGAGAGCAATATTAAGCAATTTCAGC
This sequence comes from Galbibacter sp. BG1, assembly GCF_013391805.1. Classification (GTDB taxonomy): domain Bacteria; phylum Bacteroidota; class Bacteroidia; order Flavobacteriales; family Flavobacteriaceae; genus Galbibacter. Next base: position 2,632,426 of record NZ_CP058364.1, read on the forward strand.
TCAAATTACTGGAGCAGGAGAAGCAATTGGATACGCTTGCCACCAAGCTTCATAAAAATAGGGAAAAGGCCGTTCCAGCACTGAAAAAACACTTGGAAAATGTACTTTCTTTTTTAGGGATGCCAAATGCGCAATTTAAAATTGAATTGAACCCCACGAGCAAGTATTTTTCAAACGGAAAAGACGAGCTTCACTTTTTATTTTCAGCAAATAAAGGAGGGAGTTTTAACGAATTGCGAAAAGTGGCCTCGGGGGGTGAACTTTCCAGAATTATGCTTGCCATAAAATCTTTGTTGGCACAATACATGCACTTGCCAACCATAATGTTCGATGAAATTGATACTGGTGTTTCTGGGGAGATATCCAATAAAATGGGAGAGATCATGCAACAAATGAGTAGCAGCATGCAGGTTTTTACCATAACCCATTTACCTCAGGTGGCGGCTAAAGGCGATGTGCAGTTCAAGGTCTTTAAGGAAGACAAGAAGGGCGTAACGTCTTCTCAAATGAAAGAATTATCCACTGAGGAACGTGTGCAGGAAATTGCAGAAATGTTGGGCGGTAAAGACGTATCCAATGCTGCCAAAATGCATGCTAAAGAACTTTTGGTTCAAAAAAAATAGTTGTGTATTGATGGCGTTGACGAATGATATTCCGGTAAAAAATAAAATTAGCAATTACTCTGATCTAAAAATAGCTCCTTTTGATCCAGCCAAAAAGAAGACTAAACCACATCGCCATAATAAATATTTCGAAATTGTTTATTTAAGTAAAGCAGAAGGATTTCACTACATAGATGATGAAGCTTACAAAATTGAAGCGCCTACGTTTTTCTTTGTAAAAAAAGATGCCGTGCACCATTGGGATATTACCAACGAACCAGAAGGATATGTAATAATTTTTAAGGAAGCATTTTTAGAAAATACCACAGATAAAACACTTAACAGTTTGTTATTTCAGTTGATAAACTATTATGAGGAACGCTGTGAAGATCCTTTTTTGGTGGAGAATTTATTTAGTTTGTTGGTTGCAGAATCCAACAAAAGCCTCCGTCCCAATAAACATTACTTTGAAGGCTTGTTAAAAGCTTTGTTGTCTCAGATTAATAAAAATTTGGATTTTAAAAATTTGTCCAAACCAGATGAGTTTTTGAAATTACTAACAGATAGTCCAGTAAACAATGTAGGGTTTTACGCGGATAAACTAGGAGTGACTAACCAAAAACTCAATCAGTTGTGTAAAGAGCATTTCTCAAAAACCACTACTGAAATGATTGCTTATCAAATTAATAAAGAAGCAAAACGACTTTTGCGTTTTTCCTCAAAATCTGTTTCAGAGATAGCGTTTACCCTTCATTTTAAAGACACTTCACATTTTGTTAGATATTTTAAAAAGCACAACGAAACTACCCCGTTAAAATTCAGAAATACACCAAATAAGCCATTATAAAAATCAAATAGACCATTTTAAGGTGAATTTTACTTTTATTTTTGATATTTCATTTATAAAGTAAACCAACCCATGCGAAATGTTTTTTTGTTTGTTCTTTTTTGCACTGTTTTCCTAACCCAAAATTTAGCGGCTCAAATTAAAGGAAAAGTAATCGACGCTACCAATGGAGAGCCTTTGGAGTATGCCACGGTTGCTATCTACGATGCGGGGAATAATACCTTGATTACTGGAGTGGTAACGGGTGTGAGTGGAGAATTCTCTATTGAGAACATTAAGAAAGGGACTTATTTTTTGGAGACTTCTTTTATTGGGTATGAAACCAAGAAAGGAAAACCATTTCAACTTACTAATAATAACCAAAAAAAAGAAGTAGGAAATTTATCGATTAATCCGAGTCAGCTTTTTCTGGATGAAGTGGTGTTATCCGGTAAAAAGTCCACGGTAATCAATAAAGTAGATCGACAGGTTTATGAGGCTGACGCTTTTAAAAACAGTCAGGGTGGCAGTGGAACCGATGTGATAAAAAACCTTCCGTCGGTCTCCGTAAATGCCTTAGGGGAGATTTCTGTACGTGGAAGCGATGGCTTTGTGGTTTTGTTAAATGGAAAACCAATTCAGTCCAATGCCACCTTAATTTTAGGGCAGTTACCCGCTAATGCCATCGAGCGAGTAGAATTAATTACAGCACCTTCCGCTAAATACGACCCAGAAGGAAAAGCAGGAATTTTAAACATTATCACCAAAAAAGATGCTGCAGATGGTACGTTTACACAGATTAATGTACGGGCTGGTTTCCCCAGTATTGAAGATTATAACAACAGCGAGCCTGTACAACGTTATGGGGCCGATATTACTCATAACATAAGAACGGGGAATTGGAATATTTCGATGGGCGCCAGTTACCAACGCAATGATATTGCAGGAAGAAGGGAAGGGGATGTCTTTACGATTGTAAACGACACCTTAACACGCTTCCCTTCAGATGGGGAGCGAAGTTTTGATGAGGTCAACTATTCCGGGAGGTTCACGATAGATTTTACTCTGGATACTTTAAATACCTATTCCCTAGGTCTCTATGCCGGAAAGCGTTCTAAAGACCGTACGGCGGATATCCTTTATTACGATAATCACGCGTTTTCGCCTCCGGAAAGTCAAGATCGTATTTATACATTCCAATACTTTAATGAGAACTTAAGAATTCGAAAAGGGGATTTTGTACTGGGGAGTTTCGATTATGCCCATACGTTTCAAAATAACTCAAACATCTCAACTTCCTTTTTATATGAATATACTTTACTGGGTGGTCCAACAACGAATTTGAATTTGGGATATCCCGATACCAGTGTGGTTTTACAGGATGAATACAATACCAATGATAATCCGCTGCACGGAATCCGTTTTCAAGTAGATTATCAGTGGAAGCCTTTGGCAATCGGACAATTGGAAACAGGATATCAATTTAGAAACCTAGACCATACGGGTGATTTTGTTTACGAACGGAGAAATCAAGAAACCGGGGAATACGAACTGGTACCGGAATTTTCCAGTGAGGTGGATTTAACCCGCCAAATACATTCTGGCTATCTACAGCTTTCAAAATCGTTGAAGAAGTGGGAATATAGTGCCGGAGTTCGTTTAGAAGCAATGGATAGAAATTTGGATTTGAAAGATAAAATAGGGGTGGTAGACACTACTTATAGGTACAATTATGTAAAGCTCTTCCCTTCCGCAGCGGTGCAATATTCCGTAAATGATGATCTAAAACTAAAAGCAGCTTATAGCAAACGTGTGGAAAGAACCACTTCATTTAAAATGAACCCATTTCCCGAGCGGGAACATTCTGAAACATTGGAGCAGGGGGATCCTACTTTAAAACCAGAGTTTATCGATTTGGCTGAACTAGGGATGACCAAATCTTTCGAAGGGAACAATTCCTTATACGTAACCGCTTATTATAGAAACGTAGATAACCTTATAAATCGAGTAAATACTGTTTATAACGATACTATTTTAAATAGAATTTACTCCAATGTAGGGAATGGAAAATCCCTTGGTTTTGAAGTAGGCTCTGAAGTGGAAGTGGTTGAAAAATGGTCTAATTTTATAGGGTTGAACGTGTATAATTACGAAATTGATGGAAGCTATAACGGCAATAAAATAGATGAGAGCAGTTGGCAGTATTCCATCAACTTAAATTCTACTTACGACTTTTCAGATACGGCTTCGCTTCAGTTTACGTTTAATTATTTGTCAGAAAGGAAAACTGCTCAAGGCGAAGATTCCCGCTTTTATTCTCCCAATCTCACGTTTCAGAAATCATTTTTTGACAATCAATTAACAGCATCCCTTCAATGGATGAATATGGATATGGGACTACTGGATACCAACGAACAGCGCATCACAACCCAACAACCGGGAAGTTTTTACACTACTACCAATTATGTTTATGAGGTAGATATGGTTATTTTAAACCTTTCCTACACTTTCAATAAAAACAAAAATAAATCTAAATTTATTGAAAGTGAGTTTGGAAAAAGAGAGTTTTAATTCTTCTCAAAAAAATTGTTTTTTCGTCCATATAGTAGGAATAGGAAGTTCAGCTTTATTTATTTGCAATAAAGGATGGTTAGTTACAAATAATTTGAATAATTTTGAGCTTCTGAAGTTCAACAAGCAATTAACCAGAAAAATATGTCATATAATTTATTAAAAGGAAAGAAAGGAATTATTTTCGGAGCATTGGATGAAAATTCAATTGCCTGGAAAACAGCGTTGAAAGCCCATGAAGAAGGAGCTACTTTTGTTTTGACCAATGCGCCGATAGCCATGCGAATGGGACAAATTAAGGAGTTGGCAGAAAAAACAGGATCTGAAATTATTCCTGCCGATGCTACCAATGTTGAAGAATTGGAAAACCTTGTTGAAAAATCCATGGAGATTTTAGGAGGTAAAATCGATTTTGTATTGCATTCTATTGGGATGTCCATCAATGTTCGAAAAGGAAGGCATTACACCGATGAGAAGTACGATTTTACTGAAAAAGGTTGGGATGTTTCTGCCTTATCTTTCCACAAGGTGTGTCAAACACTTTACCAAAAAGATGCCATGAACGAGTGGGGAAGTATTGTAGCGCTTACCTATATGGCGGCGCAGCGTGTTTTTCCAGATTATAACGATATGGCCGATAATAAGGCTTATTTAGAATCGATAGCAAGAAGTTTTGGTTATTTCTTCGGAAAGGAAAAAAACGTACGTGTTAATACCATTTCACAATCACCTACGCCAACAACCGCTGGGCAAGGCGTTAAAGGGTTCGACGGATTTATCGCTTATGCAGACATGATGTCTCCTTTGGGGAATGCAACCGCTCAAGATTGTGCTGATTATACCATAAGTCTATTTTCTGATCTTACTAAAAAAGTAACCATGCAGAACCTTTTCCATGACGGAGGATTCTCGAATACTGGGGTTAGTAATGAGGTTATGGCCAAGTTTATGAAAGAAGATTAGTTCCACACGCGAATTTAAATTTAAAAGCGTTGCTCTTTGGATTTTTCCGTGGACGGCTATTTTAAAAAATATACAGAACTGTTTGAGAGGTGCAAGTTGAATGCAATAAAACACTTTTCAAACAGTTTTTTTATACAAGCATCAAATTTTCACTTTCTTGATTGATCGTTGGGAATAATAACAATTAAATGAATTTAGATTTCTCTTTTATCATTCCGGTTTATAACCGTCCGGAAGAAATTAAAGAATTACTCGTAAGTATGAAATCCCTTACAGGTGCTATTCCTTTTGAAGTGGTAATCGTGGAGGACGGTTCTACGATTTCTTCGGAAGGCGTGGTGAAAATGTTTGCCGAAGATTTACATATCTCCTACTATTTTAAGCCAAATTCAGGGCCAGGCGATTCCAGAAACTATGGGATGCGAAAGGCAAAAGGTAACTATTTTATTATATTGGATTCCGATTGTATCCTGCCACCTTCGTATCTGGAAGAGGCGCATAAGGCGTTGGAGAAAAATTATGTGGACTGTTATGGTGGACCCGATGCTGCCCATGAGTCGTTTACCGATCTTCAAAAAGCAATTAATTATAGTATGACCTCTGTTTTAACCACTGGGGGCATTCGCGGGGGTAAAAAAGCAGTAAATAAATTTCAGCCACGTAGTTTTAATATGGGACTTTCCAGAAAGGCGTTTGAAGCTACTGGGGGATTCGGTAAAATACATCCCGGCGAGGATCCAGATCTTACCATACGGTTATGGAAGGCAGGTTTTGAAACAATATTGATCCCTGAGGCTTTTGTATACCATAAACGTAGGATCTCGTGGGAGAAATTTTATCAGCAAGTCCAAAAATTCGGATTGACACGACCAATTTTAAATTCATGGCATCCCGAAACTAAAAAATTGACTTATTGGTTCCCTTCATTTTTTGTTATTGGTTTTATAGTGTCTTTACTTTTATGGACAGCAGGTGTTTCATTATTCTTAAAACTCTATGGAGTATATTTTGTGGCAATTTTCATGGAGTCACTATTTCAAAATAAAAGTGTAAAAATCGCATTTTTATCGATTTTTGCGATGGTAATTCAGTTTTTTGGTTATGGATTGGCTTTTGTAAAATCTACTTTTTTAATTACCTTTTCCAATAAAAAACCAGAGCAAATATTTCCAAAACTCTTTTTTAATTAATGGCAGGAAGGTTATTAGTGTATTTACGGACTCTTTTAAGGAAGCCCAAAGCGTCAATTTTTTTGATGTTTTTGGTGATTTCCTTTTTTATCTGGTTTTTAATATCATTGTCGGATACCTATATTTCCCACGTCAACTTCAAGTTGAACTATACCCAGGTTCCAGAAGATAAATTAATGCTCGGGAATCCCAAAAAGGATGTTACAGTAAATATAGAAGCTTCAGGTTTTAAAATTTTGAACTATCGTATTTTTAAGAGGGAACTCAATTTAGCACTACCAGATTTTAATGAGAAAGGGGAAGACTCTTATTTTATGCTTGATTCTGATATTGAAAAGGAGATAGAGCGCCAGTATAAGTCTGTTATTGTGCGGAGAATTGAAAAAGATTCCATTTTACTTAATTTGGGGGTTAATAAAAAGAAGTACATAAAAATAGTGCCCAACGTCAGTTTTAATTTTGCGGAAGATCATCAATTAAAAGACTCGTTGACCATTTCCCCAGATAGCATTTGGGTGCGCGGTCCCGAAGATCTGGTAAAAAAGATTTCTAAAGTAGAGACAGAGGAAGCCAGTTATAAAAATGTAAGAGGCACCTTCGAATATACTTTGCCTCTAAAAATTCCAGATTCGGTTAAAAGTCTAGAATTTGAAGCCCAAAAAGTTGAAATTAGTGGTATAATGGAAAGGTATTCAGAAAAAATTATCTTGGTACCCGTGCAGGTTAAAAACCTTCCAGAAAACAGGAGTGTAAAGCTATACCCAGAAAAGGTAAAACTACTCTGTAAAGCTCCCATTTCCCAGCTTAAGAATATAAATGAAAATGCCTTTAAGGTGGTTTGCGATTACAACGAGATAAAAAACAGCGGCAATTTTGTAATACCACAACTTGAGGAAAAACCTTCATATATCAGTTCCGTAAAGATATTGGATACAAAATTGGAATTCCTTATTAAAAAGCAATAGTTTATGATAGTTGGTTTAACAGGTGGAATAGGTAGTGGGAAGTCTACAGTGGCAGATTTTTTTGCTGAATTAGGGGTGCCTGTATTTATAGCCGATACGGAAGGAAAGAAATTGATGCATACCGATGATGCCGTTAAAAATGCCATCGTTGATGAATTCGGAGAGGAGGCTTACAAAGGTGATTCCCCGAATACAACATATATTGCAGACATAGTATTTAAAGATCCAGAAAAACTTCAAAAGTTAAACAAAATCATTCATCCGGCGGTGGGCAGGTCTTTTTCCAGCTGGATGAAAAAGCAGGAGGCCCCTTATGTTATTAAGGAAGCTGCCATTCTTTTTGAGAGCGGAAGTTATAAAGATTGCGATATAGTGCTTACCGTAACTGCCCCCAAAGAAATACGAATTCAGAGGGTCTTGCAGCGCGATACTGCTACAAGGGAAGCTATTGAAGCGCGCATGAAAAATCAGTGGAGTGAAGAAGAAAAAGTAAAAAAATCTGATTTTATCATTGAAAATATAAATTTGGATACCACCAAAGAATTTGTGACGAAAGTCCATTCTTTAATACTCAAAAAAAGCATTTGAACCAAAAATTTTAACATTTTTGTTAACGTTAGGTTAAATGCTTAACATACCTTATTACAAAGCCTTAATTTTGACCAAATGAGTAGACGCTTATTTGTACTTCTGGTAATTTTAATGAGTTTATCCTTAATGGGGATTATATTCGTTCAAGGTTATTGGATAAAGACAGCAGTAGACGACAAGGAAGAACAGTTTTCGAATATGATTTCTCAAGTTCTCCATTCTGTTTCAGAAAAAATAGAGGATCGGGAAATAAGAGATTATTTCGATAAATATATTAAGCTTAAAGACAGTATTGGTGATTTAAAGGGAGCCACTTTAAGAGAGTTCTTTTTTGTTGAAAAAGATAGGAATAGTAATGAAACACTTATTTATTCCCACGGAATTTTAGAAGAAGATTATGGTATATCTTCAACGTTCTTTGATAATAACAATGCAGATTCTTCAACCATAAAAAATTATACGAGTAAGAGAACCACTCAAATTTTTAAGGAGGAATATGGAATTGATGGGAAAGTGTATTCCCCTGTGGAGCGAATAGAGAAAATAGGTGGTTTTTCTGCCTTAGACAAAGCTCAGTTTGAAGATGTTTTTAAGGAGGCGGCCAAAAGAGTGCCTATCCATAAAAGGGTAAGTAGGCAGGAGATAGAATTGTTGCTTCAAAAGGAATTGAAAAATAGAGGAATTAAGCTGAATTTTGACTACGGGATATTTAGCAAAGGTTTGGTTACCAAAGTGCGTTCTAGTAATAGAATTCAATTGGCACAATCACGTTACAAAACACCACTTTTTAAAGATAGTGAAGGCAACAGTAATTACGATTTATTGGTAAGTTTTCCGGAAAAGAAAAAGTTTTTAATTTCTTCTATCATCGAAATGGCTATTTTATCGGTGGTGTTTACACTTATTATTTTAGTGGCATACTCCAGTGCTTTGTATCAATTGATAAAACAGAAGCAGATTTCTGAAATTAAAACAGACTTTATCAATAATATGACGCATGAGTTTAAAACACCCATTGCTACCATAAATTTAGCGTTGGATAGTTTGAAAAACCCGAAAGCATTTGAAGATTCCGACAGGGTAAAGCGCTATTTGCAAATGATAAGGGATGAAAATAAACGGATGCATGCCCAAGTTGAAAATGTCCTTAGGATATCTAAGTTGGAAAAAAACCAATTAGACATCAGTAAAGATAAAGTAGACGTTCATGATATTATAGATGAAGCCATAGCCCATGTAGAGTTAATGGTTGAGAATCGAGGCGGACATGTTAAAACCCATTTAAACGCATCTAGAAGTGAAATTTTAGGAAACGATTTTCACTTAACGAATATTTTGGTGAATATCTTGGATAACGCCAACAAATATTCACCGAATGCACCAGAGATAGACGTTTTTACCGAAGTGGTAAAAAACAGCATTGTTATTAAAATTACGGATAAAGGAGCCGGGATGAGTAAAGCCGTGCTTAAAAGAATATTCGAAAAATTCTACAGGGAATCAACAGGGAATATTCATAATATAAAAGGGCATGGACTTGGTTTGGCTTATGTAAAAAGTATCGTAGACGACCACCAGGGAGAAGTTTATGCCGAGAGTGAAAAAGACAAAGGAAGTACCTTTTTTGTAAAGTTACCTTTAATATAGAAACATGGAAACAGTAAACAAAAAGATTTTATTAGTAGAAGATGATCCCAATTTTGGAATCGTTCTTAAAGATTATTTATCAATGAACGATTTTGATGTAACCCTAGCTAAAAATGGGATGGAAGGGTATGAGAAGTTTAGAAAAGATCACTACGATTTGTGTATACTAGATGTAATGATGCCCTACAAAGATGGTTTTACGTTGGCTAAAGAAATAAGGGAAAAGGATGAAAATATTCCAATTATTTTCTTGACAGCTAAAACAATGAAAGAAGATGTGCTAAAAGGTTACAAGGTTGGCGCAGACGATTACTTGAACAAACCGTTTGATTCTGAAGTTTTATTATTTAAAATTAAGGCAATTATTCAGAGAAAGTCTACAGAATCTTTGGCAGACAGCAAACAGTTTGAGTTTGAAATTGGAAACTTCCATTTAAATTCAAAATTGCGTTTCCTTACATATAAAGAAGAAGAGCCTATAAAATTATCTCCAAAAGAAAACGAATTGTTACGTTTATTGGCTTTGCATGAAAACGATTTAATGCCAAGGGAGTTAGCATTAACAAAAATATGGAGAGACGATAATTATTTTACTTCCCGTAGTATGGATGTTTACATCGCAAAATTACGTAAGTATCTTAAAAAGGATGATGAGGTTGAAATCTTAAACATTCACGGTGAAGGATTTAGGTTAGTTGTTAAGAGTGAAGCTGAGAATTAAAATCAGCTAAAGTTGAAATATTTTCACTTTTTATAAATAAAACAGTAAATTTGTTTAAAAGGATGTCAAAAAATTGATATCCTTTTTTTATTGCATTATTCTTAAAAAATTAGGTTATTGTATACTAATGCTTTTTAAACCTAACAGTGTTTTTATAAATTTAACAAAAACGCTTCTAATTGTTAAATTACTGTAAAGTTTTCTTATTTTTACATTTCAATCAACTTAAAATTACAAAATGAATAAACTATTAATTACAATGTCGCTATTATTGTATGCTGGTTTTGGGGTTGCTCAGAATGTTTCAGGTACAGTAACAGATGGACAAGGAACTCCGTTGCCAGGAGTTACTATTGTAGTAGATCAAACTTCAAAAGGAACTACAACCGATTTTGATGGTAATTACACCTTAAATGCCTCCGAAGGCGACGTACTTGTTTTTACATACGTCGGGATGAAAACTGTTAACAAGACCGTAGGTTCTAATTCCGTAATCGACGTTACAATGGTGGAAGACGCCCAAAGTCTTGACGAGGTTGTGGTTACGGCCTTGGGGATATCAAGAGATAAGAAGTCTTTGGGATATGCCACTCAAGAAGTGGACGGAGATAATTTCACTTTAACAAATGAACAGAATGTCTTGGGTTCTTTGTCGGGAAGAGTTGCAGGTGTTCAAGTAACTGGATCTTCTGGCGCTAGTATGGGAGGAACTCAAAAAATTAAAATTAGAGGAGTTAATTCAATTAGCGGTGGAGACCAACCTTTAATTGTAATTGATGGAACTCCCATTTCAAATGCTAATTTTTCTGGAAGTGATCAAGCAGATTATGGTAACCTTGCCCAAGATATCAACCCGAATGATATTGCTGAGGTAAATGTTTTAAAAGGGCCTGCAGCTTCAGCATTGTACGGTATACGAGGACAATATGGTGTTATAATGATTACTACTAAAAAAGGTAAGAAAGGGCCTAAAAAAGTCGGAGTTCAATTTTCTTCATCATTTTCTTTAGAGTCCGCTTACAATTTTATTCCTCTTCAAAACCTTTACGGAGGAGGGTCTAGTCAAAGTTTTCGAACCTTACCGAATGGAGATCCATATGTTGATATGAGTGTGGATGAAAGTTGGGGACCTAAAATGGATGGTACCCCGGTTAGACAAGTTTATAGTTTTTATCCACAAGATGCTGAATATGGTAAATTAACTCCCTTCGTAGCGCATCCAAACAATGTGGAAGACTATTATAACACTGGAACTACTTTTAATAATAATATTTCTATTACTGGTGGAAACGAAAACACTTCAATAAGGTTAAGTGCCAATCATACGAATACGGAAGGAGTGGTTCCCAATACACATTTAGACCGTACCAATATTGGTTTGAGTGCGAGTTTAAATCTGACTGAAAACCTGAGTGTTTCCAGTAATATTAATTATGCTGGAAATGAGGGACAAAGACCTTCACAGGGGTCAGAATACGGAGGTAGTTATTTAGTACAATGGTTTCAAAGGAATATAGATATGAACCGTTTAAGGGATTATAAATATGAAGATGGGACTTTTTTGCATTGGAATTTAAGAAGACCTGATTCTAATACTGGAGAAATTACTAATTTCGATCCTCTCTACTGGAATAATCCTTATTTCGAGGCTTATGAGAACATAAGCAACGACTACAGGGATCGTTTTTTTGGAGATGTAGGTATGTCATATAAAATCATCCCAGAATTAGAAATAAGTGGATTCATAAGAACGGATATGTTTACTCAAAATATCGAAGAGCGACAAGCTTTTGGAGGAACGAGATTGCCGTCATATTCTGTTGGTAAATATCAAAACAAAGAATTTAATTATGAACTTTTAGCTCAATATAAAAAAGCTTGGGATAAGTTTTCTTTAGATGCAACTATTGGAGGTAACATTTATGAGAGAGATTATTCTTATCTTTCCCAAAGTACCGTAGGTGGGCTCTCCTCTCCTGGATTTTATAATATAGATGCGTCTATCGATAGACCTAATACTACTTCGTATCTTCTACAGAAAAAAATTAGAAGTTTTTATAGTTTGGTTTCACTAGGTTACGATGGAACTTATTTTATTGATGCTTCAATTAGAAATGATAATTCTTCTGCTCTTCCAGACGAAAATAACTCTTATTGGTATCCTTCTGTTTCTGGAAGTATTGTATTTAGTGAATTAATCAACTGGAAGCCTTTATCTTTTGGTAAGGTTAGAGCGAGTTATGCGCAAGCTGGTTCTGACTTGAGTCCTTATCAAACAAGTACTTATTTTGGAGTAGGAACTGTTTACGATGGTGTTAATACCCTTTTCGTTCCGGATAGGCTTAATAATCCAATCGTAGAGCCCTCCTTTTCAAACTCATTTGAGGCAGGTTTAGAACTAAACTTTTTAAGTAATAGATTGGGCTTTGATTTTACTTATTATCAGCAAAAAAATAAAAATCAAATATTAAATTTAGATGTATCTGGAACAAGCGGATATAGTTCCAGCATTATTAATGCAGGTCTTATCGAAAACGACGGGTTTGAATTAACGGTAAGGGCAACCCCTGTTAAAAGTGATTTTTTCTCATGGGATTTTACATTTAATATTAATAAAAACGAAAGTCAAGTTACAGAGCTTGCTCCGGGCATAGACGTTTATACCTATGACTCTACAACCTACGCCTCGGTAACAAGTTATCTAAACTCTTATGTTGGAGAGCCTTTTGGAAGTTTAGTTGGACAGGCCTATCAAAGAGATGAGGCTACTGGTGAGATTCTTCTTGATGATAATAATATGCCTCTATATACCGATGCAACTTTTAATTTTGGATCTGTTCTTCCAGATTTTAATGGAGGACTACAAAATACATTTAGAATTGGTCAGTTTGCTATTACAGGGATGATTGATTTCCAAGGAGGAGGTCAGTTTTTTAGTAGATCTAAAATGTTAGCTGTTAGAACTGGACAGGATGCTATAACCGTTGCTACCAACAATAACGGTATGAATGTTAGAGATCCTTTAGAAGAAGGAGGGGGTGTAGAAGTTAGTGGTATTTCTGCATCTACAGGGGAACCTGTTACTGCATATGTTGACGCACGATCCTATTACAGAAATACTCTGGGTAGAAGAATTTATGAAGAATGGCTATACGACGCTTCTTACGTTAAGCTTAGGGAATTGAGGGTGCAATATAACTTTGGAAAAAGTTTAATGAATAGTTTACCTTTTGAAACAATGAGCTTGTCTTTTATAGCAAGAAATCCAATTATGATTTGGCAAGAAGCTCCAGAAGGAATAAATCCATCAGAAATATCAACGGGAGCACAATCAATTAGTTGGTATGAATCTGGACAATTGCCCACTGTAAGGTCATACGGATTGAATTTAAATGTCACTTTTTAAATGTAACTAAAATGAAAACAAACTTTATAAATATATTACTCATTGGCATTTTATTAGCAGGATGTAGTAATTTTGATGATGAGATAAATTCAAATCCTAATGCACCAAACAAGGCCTCTGGGATGCAACTTATAGCTCAGGCAGAATTATCGCTTCCGGGATTGAGTTCTTCTCCACAAGGAGAATTTTTTGCCCAATATTTGGCTGAGTCTCAATACGTAGGTGTGTCGCTATATCCAGTACAGAACACTAGTTTTTATGGTTGGTATCAGGGACCTCTTGCGGATTTAGAAGCTGTTTTAACTTCTGAAGATCTTTCTGCTACAGATGGACCAGTTTTGAATCAATTAGCAGTTGCCAAGATATTAAAAGCATATTATTTTTGGAATATAACGGATAGATGGGGAGATGTTCCTTATACTGATGCTTTAAAAGGACAAGAGAATTTTACCCCGAAATACGATACCCAAGAATTTATTTACAACGATTTGTTTGAAGAGCTTAAAGAAGCTTCTCAAATGATTGTTAGTGGAGATCTAAATAATGATATTATTTACAATGGAGATATGGAGAAATGGAAAAAATTATCCAATTCCATTAGGCTTTTAATGGCTCTTCGACTTTCTGAAGTAGACCCAGGTAAAGCAAGGGAAGAATTCATTGCGGCTATGAATGCAGGCGTTTTCTCTTCAAACGATGATAGTTTGTTTTTTCAACATTTAGCAGAAGCAAATAATCAGAATTATTGGTATACTCAAATTGTGGATAGAAATAGAGAATGGTGGGCCATAACAGAAGGTATGGTTGAAGAAATGAAGCCTTTTAATGATCCTAGATTAGTTGTTTATGCAAATCAAGCAAGAAGTAATGGCGAGTATATTGGGCTACCTTATGGGGAGGAAGAGAATATCGGTACCGAAGAGTTTTCTCTATTGGGAGACGATATTTATGCTCAAGACGCTCCCGTTTATTTACTAACGTATGCACAAATTCTTTTTGCAATGGCTGAGGCCTCAGAGAAAGGTTGGATAAATGCCAGTACCCAACAATATTACGAAAGTGCAATTGAAAATTCTATTTTGCAATGGACGGGCAGTGCTGAGAGCGTTTCTGAATATTTAAATCAAACCGATATTTCTTTTGATGAAAATTTGGCTATGGAACAAATCGCTTTGCAAAGATGGATCCATTTGTACATGTTTGGATATGAAGCTTGGTCTGAATATAGAAGAACAGGCTTACCAGATATTTTTGTTTCACCTAATGGGGTTGAAATACCAAATAGACTAGGATATCCGGATAATGAAGCATTTAATAATGAAGATAGCTATAACGAAGCTATACAACGACAATTTGGAGGTGAAAATGATATTTATGGAAATGTCTGGTGGGATAAATAATATTTCAATTCAATCAAAAAAAGGCTCGATTTTCGAGCTTTTTTTATAATGTAAATTGATGTAGGGCCTCTAATAATTGATCCAAATCTTCTTTGGTATGTTGCGCATTTAGAACGATTCTGCTCATTAATGGATCATTTTCGGTTGGGTAGTGAAAACTTGTAATCAAGATATTTTTTTGATATAGGTGTTCTGTCAAATCTTTGCTGAAGAAAGTATAGGTAGGATGATCACCCAATTGGGTGAAGGTTAATTTATCGTTTAATTTTTTGCTGAAGTAAACAGTATTATGTCTTAGTTTTTTTAGTTGGCTTTTGTAAATGGACTCCGCTTCTTTTAGGGTTGCCATTGCTGCAGGGAGGGCGGGGGAGGCACCACCAAAAAAATTGGATTTTTTTATGGATGCGATTCGTTCCTCATCTCCAAAAATAGCTCCCGCCTGTATACCAAATCCTTTTCCTAAAGAGCCGCAAACCACTATTTCTTTGGCTTTAAATTGTTGTAATAATCCATAAACACCAGAACCATTTTGGCCTATTATCCCAAAGCCATGGGAGTCGTCTAAGACCAAAATCGATTTTGAAAGATCCAAACCTTTTAAAATTGTATAATTTGGATACGTGCTTCTGGTAAAATCTACAGAATCCAAAAAAATAACCGGAGTTTTTTCCGCTATGGGGTTTTTAAAGGCTTTACGAAAACCTTCTATTTCTTTAAACTGAATATCGCCTTTACCAATAAGTGATGAGTGTGAATGTGGGGCTATAAACTTTTGATATTGTCCAGTAGAGAATAACTGACTTACCAATTGGGAAGCTAGATAGCCGGAGGAAAGGGTGCAACATTTTGGTGCTCCTATTTTTGTTGCTAAATGGCTTTCGGTTTCTTCAAAAATGGAAAATTGAATATTGGATTTTCGGGAGGCTCCATAATTAGTACCGTATTTCTTGATGTTTTTTATATATAGCTCTTGAAACTCTGGTAAGGTTTGCAACCCCAAATAGGCAGTGCCACCAAAATAAAGAAATGTTCCATCTTTAGTAGTAATCGTCCTTCCGGGAAATTCATCAATGAGATGTGCCATTTTAAAGGAGCTTTACTCCAGATCCTCCTAGGGCTGGAAATACTAATTTTCCACTTTTCAAAATCTCAATGCCCTTCGCAATATCGTGTTTTAAGAGCATAGCACCATCCATATCCACATAATCCAATTGAGGGGTAAGTTGTGCAATTGCAGAAATTCCCACCGAAGATTCTGTCATACACCCTACCATTACCTTTAAGTTTAGTTCTTTAGCTCTTTTTATCATACGCAGCGCAGGGGTGAGACCGCCACATTTGGTTAATTTAATATTGATTCCTGTAAAATGTCCGTAACATTTGTCTACATCTTCTTCAACGATACAGCTTTCATCGGCTATAATGGGTAGCACGCACTCATCTATTATTTGCTTATAACCTTCTAAATTATCCGCAGGAAGGGGTTGTTCTAAAAATTCAACGCCCAACTCTTTTAATTTAGGGGCTAGCTCCAAGGTTTGTTCTGGAGACCAAGCATTATTGGCATCAATACGAAAAATAGCATCCGTGTGTTTTCTAAGCTCTTGAATGATTTCGACATCGTTCTGGGTACCTAATTTAATTTTGTACAAAGGCCAAGGTTTTTGCAGCATTTTCTCCTTCATTTTTTCCACCGTATCGATACCAATAGTATAATTGGTAATGGGATAGCTTTCATTAGAAGTTCCCCAAATTTCATAAAGTGGTTTTTCTTTCAGTTTTCCGTAGAGATCATGAGCCGCCAAATCTAGTGCACATATGGCAAAATTACTCAATCCTTTTTCTTTTAAAAAAGCATGAAAATCTTCTGGTTTGTCAAAATCAAAATCATTGATCGCTGGCTCAATGGATTTTATTTCATCCATCATAGAAGCCACTGTAATCTTATAATATGGATTCGCCGTAGCCTCACCAAACCCTGTTTTTCCATTAAGGGTTAAACCAACGACTAAGCTGTCTTGAAAATCGTGGGATTCCCGTGAGATACTAAAAGTATGTTCTAATTCCAGAACGTATTTTTTGAGCGAAACTTTCATGTTTTTTGTTTTTTACGAAGGTATAAAATAGAGGTCAAAAATACCGTTGAGAATTCTCTAAAAATCCCGTGAAAAAACAAGCATTCCTTAACAGAATGCTTGTTTAAAATTGGTTAGTTGTTTTAAATGGTTATTTAATTTGTTTTTACTTTGCTTACTACTTTAGGGCTCCCTTTGTAGCTTACATCTCCACCAGAAGATTTATGGATGGCAATTTCATCGGCAGCATTTACATCAATATCGGCTCCGCTACTGGCATGGGCATCTACGGTTTTAGATTTTAAACGATGCGCATTTATGTCGCTCCCGCTACTGGCATGTGCGTTTAGGGTGTTGGTAACCCCGTAAACCTCAATTTCTGCACCACTACTGGTATTCAGGGAAACCTCGTTAGATTGAAGCTCTGCTTTAATATCACTGCCGCTACTAGCATCTAGTGATATTTTGTCAGCTCTAATGGTTCCCATCGTACTCAAATCGGCCCCGCTGCTGCTTTCTAAACTACGAATCTCTGGTAAGGAAACATAAATCTTCTTGGAGGTTGCCCGACCTATAGGATTTTTACATTCGATGGTTAATTTTCCGTTACTTACATTGGTTTCAATTAAATCTATTACATTTTCATCGGCTTCAATGCGAATGGAAGTTTGATCTTCTTGTGTGACAAATACATCCAACCCTTCCGAAGCTTTGATGCTTTCGAAGGTTTGGTTGGCTTCCCTTTGTTGGGTTACTACATTTCCATTTCCTTGGGTTCCATTACTGAAATTAAAGTCGCAGGAAATTAAAAATATGGAAATTACTAGGGCGATAAAAACTTTGATTAAAGTACTCATAATGTTCGTTTTTTGTGATTGATAATTGGTTTATTATAAACTATCGACAGTTATCGAATCGATATTTTTTGTTGTTAAACTGTCTACTTTTTCTATTTCTTCGGAAGGTTTTTCGTTAACACCTTCGTCTTCTTCAATAATCTCTTCAATCGGGCAATCGGTACAGTTTAAAATACCATTATTGTCCATTTTCCAAGTGTGGTTGGCGAGTGATCTTCCGTAGTAATTCTGGTCGTTTTTAATATTCCCAGAAATGTTATACCTCATGGAGTTGTGTAGCTTCACTAACATATTTTCTGGTACGTAAAGCGTAACATCTACTTCTTGATCTCTAAATTTGTTATCGAAATCTGTGGTTAAATAATTGTTTAGAAATAATATTTTATCATCCATTTTATAGGTGTAATCAATTTCATCAGCTCTTTCAAAAGCATCATTGTAGTTACTTCCCTGGGAATGTTTTTCTATTTCTATACGTACTTCATTGGTTGGCGCTTGTTTTATGGTTAATTCTACATCTTCCCGATATATCATTTTTCTATCTCCATCCATCGCAATATCGAAGTCGGAGTCCCTGTAATACCTGTTTTTTAAGTTTTGTGCTTCCAGCATTCTTATTTCCAATGTATCGTTAGTTGCAACGCTTAGGATTTCAGTTTCCGTTGCTAGGGCATTATAAGAGTAATCGGTTGCTGTTCTTATCCCTAAAGTTATGAGTCCGATGATGGATAGTAGCCAAACACCCAATAAAGTAAACTTGGCAAAATTCCCAATCGACTTTAAATTGTTCACGAGAATCTTTAGTCCTAAGTAAAACAGGAAGAAAAACGGAATTCCAACGGCAAAGAACGATAATAGAGATATTAACCAAACGGGCGCATTCACTGTAATATCTATAAATTCCCTCCACGGCTGATTTCCCCAAAGATCAATGGTTCCTGCTGTAAAGAGACCTATAAAAAGTCCGATTAAAACAGTGGCAGCAACGATTATAACAATAATACCTATAAACTTTGCTAGGACTTTAAAAAGAAAGAGTATAACGGCTATAACGGAATCAAAAAAGTTTTTGGAATTTTTTTTTACCGATTCGCCCATCTTGTCGTAATCTACACTTTTTACTTTTTCGGTCACCCCGTCGAAACCTTCTTTAATTTTTTTTTCAATATTACTTATGTTAACAGGTTCTCCGGTCATTGCAATTTTTTGCGCGGTGGTAGCTGCTTCGGGCACTAAAATCCAGAAAAGGATGTAAACCAAAATTCCAAATCCGGAGAAAATAGTGGTAAGTACAAATAGCAATCGCACCCATAAAGCATCGATCCCGAGATAATGACTTAAACCGGCACTAACCCCACCGATATATTTGTTTTCCGTATCCCTAAAGAGTTGTTTGCGCTCTTTCTTAGTTGTTTTGCTATGTGCTTTTGGTTCGTCATCAAAAATTTCTTCATCTACCAAGTAGTCTTCTGGTTGCCCCATGATGGCTATAATTTCGTCAACTTCGGTGTTGGTAATTACCTGGCGCTCATGCGCTAGTTTTTCAGAAAACAATTCGGCGATCCTTGCTTCTATATCGGCAATAATTTCGGCTTTACCTTGAGAATCTGTAAATGAACGCTTAATGGCATCCAAATACCGCTGTAGTTTTATATAGGCATCTTCATCTATGTGGAAGAACGTATTTGCCAGATTTATATTTATAGTCTTATTCATAGTTAGTGTTTTTATTTTGTTACCAGATTAACTGCATTTCTCAACTCGTCCCAGGTGGTATCGAGTTCTTTTAAAAATAGTTTACCTTCTTCGGTAAGCGTGTAATATTTCCGTGGCGGACCAGAGGTCGATTCTTCCCAACGGTAGCTCAGTAAGCCAGCATTTTTTAACCTTGTAAGCAGGGGGTAAATAGTACCTTCTACTACAAGCATTTTTGCGTTTTTTAAGGTTTCAAGAATTTCTGATGCATATTTATCTTCATTTTCCAGGATGGATAAAATACAGTATTCTAAAACCCCCTTACGCATTTGTGCTTTTGTGTTTTCTATATTCATGGTTTCATGATACTTTTTGTTAAACAGTTCGTTTTTTGATTGTCCACAGCGTGGATGTGATTGATTTTAATTGATGATATTTTAATTATTTTATAAACGCAATGGTAAATGGATACTTGTATACCGTACCCTCGTTTGCTCTAATGGTGGCAATAATGCTACAAAATACATCCGTAATGAGCAAGGCAATACCTAGCATCCCGATAAGGCCAATTAAGCCAGCATTCCAGCCAAAGCCCGAAAGATGCTCAAAATTGAAATCTACATCGTGCCTATTGTGCTCCAATAAATTGGCAAAGCCCACAAATTCCCAAGCTGTAAATAAAACGATGGGAATGGCTACCAAGCCTAAAATAATACTGTAAAGCAAAATGCTTATTTGAAAATTAATGGCTTGCTTCCCATTTTCGTCTACAAAGCCTAGTTTTTCTTTGTTTGATGTCCAAAGAAGTAATGGGATGATAAAATTTCCAAAAGGAATAAAATACTTTGAAAAAGTAGACAGGTGGATAATAGCTGCCAGATTTTTTTCGTGTTTGCTGATGGTTGATTCCATGTTCGTTTTTTGATTTGATTGTCCACAGCGTGGATGTAAGTGATTGATGACTTTTGATTGTAAATATATAACCTACTAATTTCTATTACAAATATATATCTAAAAAAAGGTATTATGCAAAACATAGTACCTATATTTAACAAAAATTTAAGAATATGTAGAAGTAATTAATTTGATTACTTTTGAAGAAATTATCTTTCCTAACGCAAATTGCCTAATGTTATGTAGATCAAGGAAAGACCATAAAATAAAGCAAGAATATGAAATTAACACCTTCTGAACTCAATAAGTTCTCAATGATAAAATTACCCTCTGCATGGCTCTGTGGGGTAAGGGTTTTAGCTATAGATGATACCAGTTGTAAGACATCCGTTAAGCATAGATGGATTAATCAGAATCCTTTTAACTCTATGTTTTGGGCAGTGCAGGGGATGGCTGCCGAGTTGTCTACAGGAGCTATTGTGATTGGTAAAATAAGGGAACAAGAGCATAAAATTTCTATGCTGGTCGCCAATAACAAAGCTAACTTTTCCAAAAAAGCGAAGGGCCGAATTACTTTTGAATGTAAAGACGGACATTTAATCGACGAAGCTATTAAAAAAACAATTGAAACAGGAGAGGGACAAACTTTTTGGATGCAATCTGTAGGCAAGGATGAAGTTGGGGATGTAGTTTCTACGTTTGATTTTGAATGGACCGTAAGGGTGAAGTAGTACTTTTTTATCCTTTTAAGCAATTTATAGTTGTTAAGGTTTTTGGGTAAAAGAAGTTTTATAATTAATCTAGAAACGCTTAGGATATATTTGCAAAGGGATATGAAATTTATGGATAGCATTACGTACCCGATTTTTTTTCATTAATAATTGCACAAAAGAATGGTCATCCTCCGGTAAGCGAAGAATGACCATTGAAATTGCTATTTTTATTATTTAGTTATTAAAATCGGTTTACTTTTTCACAACCTTTGTTTGCGCAATCATTTTACCTTTTTTATCCACAAGCCTCAAAAGATAAACACCGGCTGGGAAACTACTCATATTAATGGTGCCACTGTTGGTTTTCTCCACTGCGAAAGTTTTAACTAAAATTCCGCTTAAATTATAGAGATACCCTTCATTTAAAACTGCTTTTCCAATTAATTGGTAGCTGGCTTCATTCCTTACCGGGTTCGGATAAATTTTAATGCTAAATTCTTCCGGAGAATCCATATCGGGAAGATTTGTCGCCACCTGTGCTTCACTGCTGGTAACTTCAAAAATAACAGTCAACGGAATTCCCGCTTTTCCTTTACCATTTTTACCATCGTAAGGAGTGGCGGTCACATAATTTGTTCCTACGGGAAATTCAACCGCATTTAAATCGGTTCCATTGTTTTTATCCCCTTTTAAAGCATAGGGAACAATGTTTTCCTTTTGAAAATTAGTTTTACCGTTAAAATCGAAGATTACGCTTTTGGTGCCTATGGCTGTAGCATTGGCTACGATACTAAAGGCATTGGCATCGTATTCATCTAGGTTGATTACAGCGCCATTCTCTAAAGGCCCTATAGCTTCATCGGTATCGGCATTATATAATGTAAAACTATTTACCATTAATGGAGACTGCGTAACCTCAAAGTTTACGGTTAAAGCGATACCCTCCATCCCTTTTCCATTCTTTTCGGTGAATGGAGTGGCTGTAATGGTATTTTCCCCCAACGGTAATTCTATAGGGTTGAATACCGTACCGTTCTGCTGGTCTCCCCCAATAGCGTATGGTGCTATATTTTCTTTTTGGAACTTATCTTTGTCATTTAGATCAAAAATGACACTTCCAACCGGTAAATCCCCAATGTTGGCAACGACGCTAAAAGCATTTACATTATAATCGTCTAAGTTGATGACATCACCTTCCTCTAACATTCCGATTTCTTTATTGGTGTTAGCATTTATTAAGGTAAAACTGACCACTTCTGGAGCATCGAGTACTTCCAGTATTACGGGAATACTTACCTCTGGATTTAAAGGGTCGTTACTACTAATTAGAATATCGCCTTCGTATGAAGTGTTGGCAGCCAATCCTTTCGCAGAAAAAGTCACGGGCACTTCCGCTGTTTCACCTGGTTCGACCGTTCCAGAAACAGGAGGCGTAAAGGTAATCGCCAATCCGTCCGTCAAATATTCTGTATTGAAAATTACTTGTAAGCCAGACAATCCTTGCGGACCTTCTAGACCGACTGTACTACTGGTACGAATCGTGGAATCTACATTGGCATATTGCATTTTAATACCTCCGTCAGGGAAAAGAATAACTTGAAAAGTTACCGGGTCTGGAATGGGAAGAAAAGGAGGGAAGCCAAATCCGGGAACAGCTTCGTACTGTACAATAAAATATTCTGAAGTTCCCATATAAAGCACCCCACCGCCATCTTGTGGTTCTAAATCGTCCCAAAGCGGTGCAATGAATAAGTTCGGATCTGCAGGATCTGGAATTTGAGCATTGCTAAAATTAGAGCCAGTTATTGGCGCAAAGCTTAAAAATCCATTGGCTGCAATGGTTATACTATCTTGTTCTTCCCCAAAGAAATTAAATGCGAAAGGCAAGGCCACAGTTTCATCTCCATCTGCTCCCACATTGGCTATTTGGCCGTCGGAACTTATATCAATAAAATCGTACTCTGGACCGCCACTGTTATTGTCTACCCAAGTATAACCAAAAGTCCCCGGACCGCCACTGGCGTTTAAAAGTTTAGGGCCTACCCGAGTATCTAAAGTCTCTTTACTGCGAATTTTTGGATAGTCCATTTTTTCGTAGTTCAAGCTTTTCTGGTTTGCTTCTCCAGCTTTCCCAAAAAATGGAGGTGAAAGTGCGTAATTGAGCGTGGAATTACCAGTATTTTCAATTGTTACGGTTTCTGTAATGCTCATCTCCCTAACTACTTCAAAGTTTAAGGAATCTGGCATAACCGAAATAACAGGAGGATCTACGCCTTCCCCGAATAAATAGACAATGGCAGTTTCCATTCCAAACGCGTCATTACTTTCTATAACAACTTTATCTTCAATTGGCCCAACAGAGCTTGGTTTAAAAGTTACTCCAATCTGTAAACTTTCATCGGGAGCTATGGTTAGAGGTGCAATAGTATCTAAAACAAAATCATTGGTTTCGTTGCTAAGCGAAGTTATCTCTAATGCTTTCGATCCTGTATTTTCTATTAAGAAATTGGCTTCCGATTCTAAACCGACAAAAATTGGTTCATATTGCAGTGTATCAGGCTGAACCGAGATTTCTGGAAAACCTATCACTGTTAATTCAAAAAGAGTTGTATTTAACGAATCACTTGGAGCATTACTGGAAACCATCAACTCATCGAAGTAAATGCCGTCGTTCAATTCGGTGGCATCCAAGGTTACCATTAAATCTTTAGAACCACCTGCAGGGACTACTCCCGAAATCGGACTCACATTACTTATGAGATCTGTTAAGGCTATAGAAGGTTTTACAAAGCGAACGGCCAAATTATCCTTTACATAGTCGGTATTAAAAGCGACTTGTGCGCCATCGGTACCATCAAAATTCTCAATTCCTACGGTTGCACTATTTCTAAACGGAGCTGTTTCAACATCTTCATAATAAAAATCGATGTTCCCATCTGGGTACAATACAATTTGAAAGGTAACAGTTTCTTCTGCAGTGCCTAAGAAAATAGGGGCTTGCGTCCATTGCACTACAAACTTGCTTCCGTCGTCTAAATAATGTACAGCGCCGTTGTCGTTTTGCGGTTCTATATCGTTCCAAAATGCGGCAATTACACTATTGATGCCATCTTCAGTTGGAATTTGAGTATTCACATAGGTAAGTCCAGCAGGTTCTTCAAAAGCCAAGAACCCGTTTGCATTTATATATACAGAAGCATTGTTTTCCCCGTAAAATTCGAAAGGGAAAGAAATGGAAACTTCCGTAGAGCCATCTCCGCCAACCAAACTTGTAATATCGGTTCCAATGGCGGTAATATCTTCAAAATTGAATACTGGTCCGCCCGGCTCATCACTATCGATCCAAGTGTAGCCAAAACCATTGTCCATACCTACACTGTATTCTACATTGGCACCTCTTCTATTATCTGTAAAACCTTTTTCTTGAGATAAGCTGAAGCTTTCAAAATTAATGTGTTTGGTATCGTTCAACTTTACATTTGGTTTTGCCAATGCCGCCATAACTGCTAAGTCTGGGAACGAAAAAATTAACGGCGCCTTCCCTTCGTTCTTCAAAGAAATATTAGTGTCTATGGTAATTCCTGCATCGGTGGTTAAAGCCACTTCCTGCGGATCCAATACCGCAATGGGGGGTTCTACACCAACTCCATTGACCACTACTTCTAAGGTTTCTACATTGTCTGCATTGCTGTTTATGGTTATAATTCCATTTACATTTCCAACTTCAGATGGTGCAAATGTTACTTTCACCTGTAAGCTATCAGATGCCCCTATACTGGCTGAAGCCGGTTCTACAGTAAAATCAGTATTGTCCGACGTTATTTCTGAGATATCTAATGAGGCGAGACCGGTATTGAAAATAGTAAAACTACGTTCTCTTTCTGCGCCTATAAATACATCGTTGAAAAGAAGAAAATCATCTGATAAACTAATTTCTGAAAGTTGCCCACTCACTTCGAAATTCGTAGCTACCGTAGCATCTGTAGTAACGGGATCGTTACTTGAAATTATGATATCCCTGTTATAGGTTCCGTTTGCTAAGCTTTCACCGTTAAAAGTAACCGTAACATCCACCGAAGTTCCGGGATCCACAGTTCCTTCGGAAGGTTCCAAGGTAATATAACTTTCTTCTGTCTCACCGCTTAGGGCCCTAACAAAGAATACAAAACCAGATGGATTATAAGTAGCGCCACCATCCCCACTAAAGAAATAGGTGTTGGGGCGTTGCGTAGCGGTATCGTCTACACCCTGCGGAAACTCAATTCCATCAGGATATTTATGTACTACCCAAAAAGATTCCCCTGCACTAAATGTAAGCGCTTCGCTAAGTTCTTCTGCTACCAGAATACCTTCTGCACTTGTTTGCTCAAAAGTTTGTGTAAGAAGTAATTCCCCATCATTTGGGGTAGCGCCACCTCTATAAATTTCCAAAATAATGGGCGCGTCGGTAACGGCTTCCGTACGGTAGCCATTCCTCACAGCCGTTAAAGTGAATTCACTTTCAGCATCAAAATTTACGGCACTTGTGTAGGCACTGGTTTGAACTCCCGCAAAATTATCGGGGAAAGGTATTCCGCTATCGTAGAAAATAGAATCCGTAAAAGTCGCATTGTCCTGTATAAGGAGTGTTTTGCTGCTTTTTTCGGTAACTCCCGCTAGTTTTTCTTTAAAATTACCAGATTTTCCTTCTCCGTACCTCGCCATATCTAGATTCCCTAGGGCAAATTCTGAAGCGGAAGAGGAACTGCTAAACTGCAATGCTCCCAAAGAAGTGGTAAAATCTAAATTGCTTTCTCCAGAATTCGAAATGGTAAAAGTCTCTGTTTTTACTGGAGGAATATCTGTTTGTACATTTACCGAAGCACTAAGTGAATCTGGTGCTACCTCGATTGTTGGGGGCTGCAGAACGGTTAAAGAAACTGGAACATTAACCGGTGAGTTCACCGAATCGTTACTGTTTACCGTAAGCGAGGCTTCGTAATTCCCGGGATCTATCGCCCGAGCATCGAACTTAACTTGTACGGCTTGTGTACTTCCTGGGGCTACAATGCCCGAATTGGGTGCCACTGATAAAAAGAAAGCATTGGGGTCGCCATCGGTAATCTCCAAGTTGTCTACATCGAAGGTAGAGCCGGTATTTTCCATGCCAGAAAGAAATACAGCCTGTTCGATAATCGGTGCAAAACCTTGTCCTGAGAATACTAATTCGTCATCAAAATATATCGAGAAGGTAGCATCGTCTTTATCTACTATAATTCGCAGTTCGAAATATCCTGTAGGAGTGGTCGCTTCGATTCTAACAAAATCTGGATCCGATAAAACATCAATGGTTCCATCGGCATTGAACCGTAATCTGGTAACTACAGACCCTGCGGTAGGGGACTGGGGAATTACCTCCCAACTAGTTCCCGTACCTTGAATATTCACTTGCGCGCTTAGTACCATAAAGGGTTCGGCTGCTGGGGTGATACTGGGTGAAATTGCCAATATATTTCCAGGTCTTGTACCTCCAAGACCATCGGAAACACCTCTAAAATGCTGGTTTCCTTCAAAAGAATTTTCAGTAGCGATAATCCAATTATCAGCGAACTGGGAAACCCAACCTAACTGACTGTTGATATCCCCGGGAGTAAATTCTTCAAAATCTGTGGAATACAAAGAAGTTACAACTTCTGTAAACTGATTGCTTTTTGTTTTAACCAAAGAAGCAATTCCACTTGTTTTGGAAGCAAAATTGTATTGCTTTTTATTTTTTCCTGTGGCTGCTAAAGCTTTATTGCTCATTTTTACCCGTTTGGCAAAATCAATAGGGGTTTCGTCATTCACTAGGATATTAAATTCAAGATCGGCATCGCCTGTATTTTCAATTATTAAGTCGCGCGTTACTACTTGTAGTTGTTGTATGGTCTCTTCAAACGAACTCGGAGTTACCACTAAGAATGGTGTTTCTGTGCCGTCGAGTACCCGCACTTCCACAGGAACTGCAATGGGCGCCACCAACTCTGGTGCCGAAATGAATATGGTATCGTTGTAAACCCCTTTTGGGAGTCCGCTTGTGTTTAATTTTATCTCTAGGGAATCTGAACTTGCCGACGGAATAGTGACTTGCTGAGGGTCGATAAGTTCGATGGTCGAATTTGTGGAGTTTGTTCCCGCTGTGGCTGTAATTTCTACATCTGCAATGTTGGAAATGGTAATAGTTCTTCGAATGGTGTCGCCCACAAATAATTCTTCGTCTATGGAATTTGGAGAGACCAATAATGGTGGAGCTTCAGCATCGTTAATAACCCACCCCATATCTTTAAAAAGGCCACGTGTAATATCACCGATATCAAAATTAGATTCAGCAGAACCTATTTGAGGAGTCATTAGGGAATTTACATCTCCTGCAGGAAAAGCAGCTTCATCCCAATGAGCCAAACTGGATCCGCCTTGCCATGTTGGTGGCGCATACAATTCGGGACGTGTTCCCGCAAGTGCTGCAACGGCAAAGGTTCCACCCATAAAAATATCTCCTCCAGTAAAAGCATCACCTAATTCTGTAGAGGGGTCTGGGAAATCCAGAAGGAGATTGCCATCACCATCTTCTATAAATACCCCAAAAATAGAAGGCAACCCATTAGATCTTAGAGTACCAACGCCGTTGTTAAAACCCCTAACGGTAGTAAATCCAAGTCCGTGACCTGCTTCGTGCAATGCTACTGTCACAAAATCAAATAGGCCAGAGGGCGTATTTCCATCGGTGCCAAAGTACCAAGGTATCCCATTACCTAAGTTCACGATGAGGTCGAAATTTTCATCGGGAAATAAGGTTTCACCGGCAATGGCATTGGCCAGTGCGGCGGGATATAGAACATTGGGATCTGGAGCTCCTGGAACGCCATTAACGTTATAAGCGGGACCTGCGGAGGCAAGAACACCCGGACCAAGATCTGCAAAATCCGCAAAGATTTTAATAGGAACAGGGGAAACAATTTGTGTTGCCCAAATATCTAGGGCAAATTGAAAAGCAGCTTGAGCATCTGGGTTCGCTTGAGCGCCAGGTCCGTAAGTTACCTGGATTTCGGCCGTTGCTACATTCTGCATTCGTTGTTGAAAAGCTTTACTACGTTCAGGTGGAATGTTCACCCGCGTATTCATGTCTTGAAATTTAGCCGGACAAATAACTGGAGTGGCCGGTAATTTTTTTGGTTGTTGAGCGAATACATCTAACTGGCAAAAAAAGGATAGGAGGAAGGCCAGTGCAAGATGTATGGGAAAGTAATTTTTTCTCATAGTTTTGCTGTTAAAATGTTAAAGAACTTGTTAACAGCAATTTATGAAAAGTTATCGAAGAAATTGGTCAATCGATGATGTTTTTTATGTTAAAATATTAGTTTTCAAATTGTTGTGTTTTTTTTTCAATTAATGGTTTTTTCTTCAAAGCTTCTCAAATAGCCAGTTAGCGCGAAAAGTTTATTTTGTGTGTACGTACACATATTTTTAATTATATTTGTTTGTGTGTACGTACACGCTAATATTTTTTAACCAATTAGAAATTTTAACAATGAGTAAAGTAATAGTTTTAACAGGAGCAGGAGGTGTTTTATGTAGCACTTTGGCAAAAGCCTTGGCGAAAGAGGGGCATAAAATTGCAGTTTTAGATTTAAGAAAGGATGCAGCCGATGCGGTAGCAAATGACATCAATAAAGAAGGGGGAAAAGCAATTGGGGTTGCTGCAAATGTTTTAAAGAAAGACTCCCTAGAAGAAGCCAAGAATGAAATAAACAATACCTTGGGTACTGTAGATATTTTAGTAAATGGGGCAGGAGGTAACCATCCTCTGGGAACCACTTCCAACCCACATTTCCTCAAAGAAGATTTATTGAACAAGGATGAAGGTTTTAAAACGTTTTTCGACTTGGATAGTGAGGGTATTGAATTTGTGTTTAACCTGAATTTTATTGGTACTTTATTGCCTACACAAGTATTTGCGAAAGACATGGTAGGGAAAAAAGGGTGTAGTATTTTAAACATTTCTTCCATGAATGCGTTTACTCCATTAACAAAGATTCCTGCTTACAGTGGAGCCAAAGCAGCGGTTTCCAATTTTACTCAATGGCTGGCAGTCCATTTTTCTAAAGAAGGTATTAGAGTGAACGCACTAGCACCAGGTTTCTTTCTTACCGACCAAAATAGAACGCTACTAACCAATAATGATGGCAAACTTACAGCTAGGGGAACAACCATCATCAACCAAACACCTATGGGAAGGTTTGGAGAGCCAGAAGATCTTATTGGTACTACATTGTGGTTATGCAGTGAGGGTGCATCTTTTGTAACCGGTGTTGTAGTGCCAATAGATGGCGGATTTAGCGCTTTTAGCGGGGTTTAGTTATATTCAGAAAACAGTAAAAAACAAGGTTCCTCAGCGTTTTGTATATTCAACGTAGAGGAGCCTTTTTTTGCAATCAACTTTAATTTATTCTATTCTTCCGCCTTTTTAAACATCCAAAAGGGTGCATTTGCCAACCACAAAACAGAACCTACCAAAAGCAGAATTTTATATTCCGATAGAGAAACAATGCGGAGGAAAACCAAAATGGAGGTCACAAATATCAATACGAGGCCTAAATAAGAGACTATTTTAAAAACTGGAATCATGCTTTAACTGTTTTTGGAGATTTTACAAATACTTTTTGCTGAAGGTATCCAGCGATAACGTAAACAATGGCGGCTACAATCCAGCCGGGCAGTGCCATAAAGAAATAAAAATCAGAATTAAAATAGTTATAGAGTCCGTATCCTGAAGCCATCGCAATTACCCAGGTGATGGCCACAGATAGATTGAATTTCATTTTTCTAACTTCAGCAAGGTTTGAGGTCAGGTTCATTTTTGGGAATATAAAAATATCCACTAAAACCACTGCGCCTACTGGAGCGGCTACCAGCGCATAAATACCTAAGAACTGATCTAGTTTACTTATAATTACGGGAAAACAGGCCATAGCAGTAGCCGTTACTCCCACAGCAACTGTAATTTTCCATCTTTTCATAAAGGGCATCAATGCTTGTACGGCCAAACCAGCTCTATAAATAGTAGGGTTGGCTGTGGTCCATCCAGCAACTACAACGCACAACAAACCAGCAATACCAGCTCCCAAATAGGCAATTTCCCCTGGAGACGGATCGGTATTTCCTATATTAATTGCATAGGCGCATAATATTCCAGAAGCGATCCACGCCATAAAATGACCTATAAACATTCCAAACGCCGATGCAAAACCATAAGAAGCTTTCTTCGCATATCGATAGATAGACATATCAGAGAGACCAATATGCATGGCATTGTTACAGAGCCAAGCAAATATCATAACATGCCAAAAAGTATATTTTGTTTGTCCTGCAACAGGAACTCCGGTCCAAATTTTTTCATTGGCCACTTCCCAAAAGTCACCTATCCCCGTGACACCGAGTTGCGGTAAAATGGCAAGTCCTGCTGCCAAAAAAATCAAAGGCATCCAAGGGGCAAATAAAGAAGAGAACTTAGCTACAATCTCAAACCCAAAGGTTGCCACGATGGCTATAACAGAACCTACTGCTACAATTATCATTACCCAAGAAAAACTGTCGGGATATAGACTTGTTAATCCAGGTCCTTTAATATCAAACAAAATACCAATGGCGGAGGCGGAAACCCCAATCATGGCAGCTGCCGAAACCGCGAAAAGAAGTCCGTTTACAAAGTTGTAAATGGAAACTAAATTAAAACCACATATTTTTTCCAGCTGGTAGAATATGGTAAGTCTTGTTTTAACAGCTGTAGGAGCGCATATTAATGCCCAACTTAAGGTAGCTAAAATATTTCCTATGAGAAGTCCGAGTATAAGATCTTTTGCAGAAACTCCGTGTAATACAAAAAGAGGGCCGATTACAAATTCGGTACCTGCAATATGCTCGCCGGCAACAAGTCCCACAAAATCCTTGAAATTTTTAGTTTTAGATTCCGGTACGGGGGTACGCTCGTATTCTTCGATATTTTTGGCCTCTCCAAAATTAAGCCATTTCTTTATACTCATTCGTTAGGTTTTAATCTTGTTATTAGTTTTTAGATTCGAGTCTTAATCAGTCAAGGTAAAAATGGTTAAATATTTTCCTCCTGAACTTAGAATTTGTAAAATCAAAGAAAGGAAGTTCAGCATTTTTACAAACGAGTATAGTAATTAGCAATGCACAATAATGTATGCTTAAACAGTTGAAAATCTTAACTTTCTGAAGTAAAATGAGTCATGATTTTAATTCTGTTATTTAATTTTTGATAAAAATAGGCCTTAAATATTATTTATGCTCCTCCGAAATTATAAAAAAATAGTGAAGTCGATAAAATATTTAGATATTTTGTGTAAATAACAAATCGATTATGAGCACTAAAAGAATCTATCAGGTTTTATTACTTTTTTCCATCACCTTAATAATTTCCTGTAATTCAAAAGAGGAAAAAAAAGAAGATGCACAACTCTCTGAAAAAACAAAGCAACCAAACATCGTTTTAATTATAGCCGACGATTTGGGATGGAGTGATCTCGGGTGTTATGGCAATACTTATTTTGAAACTCCCCATCTAGACAGTTTGGCACAAGCCGGAGTTCGGTTTACAAATACCTACGCCGCTTGCCACGTTTGTTCCCCAACTAGAGCAAGTATATTAACCGGCCGGTATCCTGCACGTGTGGGGTTGACCAATTATCTATACGGAACAAAAACGGTAGAAGCTTCCCCAGTGCTCCCAGCAGACTTTAAAGACCGCTTGCCTTTAGAGGAGATTACCATTGCCGAGGAATTAAAAAAGCGAAACTATAAAACGGCACTTATTGGGAAGTGGCATTTAGGAGAGAATACTTCGTTTGGTGAATCAGACCCTAAGTTTCATGGATTTGACGTTACTGAGGGCTTCGATTACGAATTGAACCAAGTTGATGATACCTATAAGTGGTTTAAGATAGGAGATGCAACAAAAGCATACGAGCTGCCACATTTAACGGATGAGATTACGCATAATGCACAAAAATTTATAGAAAAAAATAGGGACACTACTTTCTTTTTAACCGTCGCTCATTTTGCGGTGCATATGCCGTTGCAGGGTAAAGATAGCTTGATTGAAAAGTATAGAAATAAGAAAAATCCAAGACCAAAAGATTTTAGTCCTATTTATGGCGCTATGTTAGATCAACTGGATAGCTCGGTAGGAGCTATTATGGCCAGCCTAAGCGAAAATAACTTACTCGATAATACGCTGGTAGTTTTTGTTTCTGATAATGGTGGTTTGTCTGTGAGCGAAGGTGGAATTAAGCCTACGGACAATGCACCTCTAAGAGCCGGAAAAGGCACAATTTACGAAGGGGGGCTTCGTGTACCGATGATCGCTTCATGGCCAGGAAAAATTCCTCCACAAACTGTAGACAGCAGTATTATTTCGACGATAGACTTATATCCATCTTTTTTGAGTTTAGCTGATGATTCTCTTCAGATTGACCATAAAATTGATGGAATTAACGTAATGGATGCGTTTTATGGAAAACCACTTGAAAGAGAGGGGGCTATTTATTGGCATTATCCTCACTTTAGTAATCAAGGAGGAAAACCAAATGCGGCCATACGAAAAGGGGATTATAAATTAATTTTATCTTTAGAAGATGGGTCGGTAGCTTTGTATAATTTGACAAAAGATATAGGTGAAACCACCAATTTGGCAGAAGAAATGCCTGAATTAACCCAAGAATTAAAAGATAGTATCTTAGTATGGCAAAAAGAGGTAAACGCAAATATGCCCAAGCCCAAAGAATAATGAAGAAATTAATATATTTTTTCTTATGTCTATATGCCAGTGCATTGGCAGCTCAAGAAATTACTTCTTTCAAAGATGGTTATCAACTTAAAAATGATCTAATTATTTTCAGGGCAACTTTAAACGGTTCTTCAATCGTTAAATTTAAACCTTTTAAAGCATCAATCAACCCTTTCGATTGGTGCTTAGGGGTTGAAGATCAGCCGGGAATCAACAAAAATGGTTTTGACTTTGAAGGCCATTTTTTGAGTTTGGGCACTTGGGGGATGCCAACGGATGGAGAACAAAGAGCAGGAGTGAAATTATATGGGGATGCCAACCAAAAGAAATGGGTGATCGATAGTGTAGAAAGTCAACCAACACTTAAAACAATGTACACCTCCTTTCATAGTACGATTGAAAAGCTAGATGTAAGTCGTGCTGTTTCGGTGCCAGCTAAGGGTGGAGTTATTAAGATTACAGAAACCGTACATAATAATTTGCCCATCGGAAGACCTTATAATATTTTACAACATGCCACCTTTGGAGGTCAATTTGTAGATAACAGTATAATTTTTAGTAATGCCGGGGAAGGGTTTACCCAAAAGGGAAGCTTTCCGAGGAAAGATTATAATGAAGTATCCAAAAATGCGTTTATATGGCCTAACGGAATATTAGGGAAGGATACCTTAAACCTTCAAACGACTGGAGTTGTAAAAAGAACATTTCTCACCTCTCATATCGTCAAGGATTCCATAGGATGGGCGGTTATTTATCAACCAGAACAAAATTTATTTGTTGGCTATGTTTGGAAAACTAAAGAGTACCCATGGGTAAATTTTTGGCAGCAGTACAAAAAGGGAAAAATTAACGGTAGGGCAATAGAATTTGCTACGTGTGGTATGGGCATATCTTTTCAGGAAATGATGGAAAATGACCGTAAGTTTTACGGTAGGAATTCTTTTGATTATATCGATGCAGGGGAAAATATCACCAGATCCTACTATGCTTTTACCAGCCTATTGAATGAAAAAATTGTTGAGGTTATTTCGGTACGCTTGGAGAAAGAGGCAGTAATTCTTCAGTTAAAAAATGAACATGGGGCTGTTATTAAGAAGCAATTTATGATTTCCTCATTTGAATAATATGCTAGGATGCAGATTTCTTACCCATCACTTGCTTTTTGTATTGCGTAGGTGTGTACCCGGTGATTTTCTTAAAGTTGATATAGAATACAGATTCTGACCTAAACCCACTGTCTACAGCAATGGCAAAATTAGTAAGCTTTTTATTGGTCTCTTTGCTCAATAGCTTTTTAGACTCCTCTATTCTCTTTTCATTTATATATTCACTAAAAGATTTTCCTAAATACTCATTTAAAAGTTTCGATAAAATGTAGGAATGAATGCCCATGGCATCCGCCAATTTCTTTTCGTTTAGCTCTGTATCCAAATGAATCTTTTTCTCGTAAATTAATTTTTCCAACTCCTTAACGTAGGCTTCTCCTTCAGGGAAATCTGATTTCTCGATGCTTTTTATTACTGGGAGTCCAGATAAAATACGTGGATATTTAAGAGAGAAAAAGATGGTTAAAAATATAATGGAACAGGTAAAAAGAACGTAGTTCATTTGCACCATATTGCGTACGGTTTCCCTAACTACATTTTTCTCTTCAAAATTTGGGGTAATGAGCATGAAGTAGCACAAATAAGTAAAGGCAATAAATGTTAAGATCCCCAAGAAAATAACCAGTACCCGCGGCCATAGTAATAATTCCTCTTGTTTTTGTTTCAAGCTAAGATCACTAAATTTTAAAAGCTGATACCCTTTATACACAATAAAAAGTTTCCATAAGAAAATTACCGACAAACTTGTTTTATGAAAAGTGCTTCCAAGATATGATTTATGGGAAATATCTGAAGAAAAACTTACAAAACATACCAAAACGGCACTCCATACCAAAGGAACGATAAAGTAACGGTACTTATTGGTAGAGATGTCTTGCCCCATCATTACTTTAATATACAACAGCACCAATGGCGGTAAAAACAAATCGAAGATATCTGGGGTAATTAAAAAATGCGGGTAATCTATTCTAAGGTTTTCAAAGCGGAGTAGATATTGAAGGAGCACGTTGAAGGCAGTCATTATAAAAATGGCCGACAACATATAATTATTACGCGCTGATTTAACAATAGGAATTATTAAACCAACGATAAAACTTTGTAAAAATCCCCAAATAAATATAAATACTGCCATATGTAAGCCAAATATAAATAAAAAGCTAAAAAAAATATACGATTATTAATAAATTGATAATTTAAAGTAAAGAAAAACCGTCAGAGCTTTTCCCTGACGGTTTTAACAAGTTGAATTAAAGTAATTTACAATATATATCTTTTCATAGAATATTCTTAATAACCTGGGTTTTGAGTTAAGTTGGGGTTCGATATAATTTCCCCTGTTGGAATTGGTAATACTTCGTTTTTGCCACTTACAAAACCAGGCATTTGTTCTGGGGATGCAATCGCTGGAACATTCGATCTTTTGGACCATCTAACCAGGTCGAAGAAACGTTGAAACTCAAAAGTAAATTCCAATCTTCTTTCTTCTACTATTTTTACGAAAAATTGATCTTTAGAAAGTCCTGCGGGTAAATCGCTTACCTGTGCTCTTTCCCTTACTTCGTTAACAGCGGCATAAGCAGCCGCGGTAGGACCGTTTACTTCATTTTCAGCTTCTGCGAACATAAGTAAGACTTCTGCATAACGCATGAGTCTAAAGTTACGGGGAGATTGTACAAACCCTACAGGAAAAGGACCTTCGGTGTATTTTCTTACTCCGCTGAAGGGTACTCCAGGGCGTTCTCCCGTACGATCTCTCCACTGCCCAGCAGCTACGGGATCTTCGGCAATAGGGTCCCAACTTCCCCAAGTATCGCCAGGTCTGGCTATGGTAAAGAAACGTCTTACCCCATCTTCTTCTGGGAATTGATCGAAAAACTCGTTTACTTCTACAGATGGCACCCCATTGGCAAAAGCTCTTTGCCTTCCTGGGTTAAGTGCTGTTGCTATCCAAAAAGATTCTGCTGTTCTATCGGTATCGCCATCTGAGAACCCAGCACCCACACCAGTTTCAAATTGAATTTCGAAAACAGATTCGTTATTGTTTTCGTTGTTAGCATCAAAATTGGTTATAAAATCTACCAAGCTGTAATTTCCGTAAGTTCCATTAATTACTTTTTCCAAAGCAGCTCTAGATTCGGCATATTTTTGTTGATATAGATATACCTTTCCCAACATTGCTTGAGCCGCACCTGCGGTTGCTCTACCTTTTTCACCAGCTCCATAGCTGTTTGGCAACATATCTACAGCCTCTTTTAAATCTTGTTCTATAAAAGCATAAACTTCTTCTTCAGTATTTCTTTCGGGTTGAAAGAGTGGATCGTTCAGGTCTCCTGAAAATACACGATCGTAAATAGGCACACCCCCATATAATCTTACCAAATTGAAATAGTAGAGTGCTCTTAAAAATTTAGCTTCACCCAATAAACGTGGTTTTAAATCTGGGTCTTCAAACTGAATGGGTGGCACTTTTTCTAAAACAGTGTTTGCTCTAGAAATTCCTACATAGGAAGCTTCCCATGCCGCAGGTATTAAATGGTTAGAGGAGGGGTTGAAATTAAAACCAGGATATTCGGTCAATTGAAAACCTCCACTGGTAATGTCCAAATCCCCGCTCATATAATCCAATAAATAACGGTAACGTCTGTAAAGCCCTTGGTACTGCAATGGAGTATATGTGGCATTTACGGCCAACACCGCATCGTTTTGTGATTGATAGAAAGTATTTGTGTCTAGATTTTGGTATACATCGGCATCTTCAAGGTATTCCTCGCCACAACTTACCGCCATTGTTAGCATTGAGAATGCTAAAATTTTGGCACTTGATTTTATATATTTAAAATTCATTTTTCTAATTTTTAAGGTTATCTATTAAAATCCTAATTGTAATCCAACAGTAAATCTTCTTGATTGTGGGTACTGTACGTTGTCAAAACCAGATAAGCCTACCTCTGGGTCGAATCCTGAGTAATCTGTAATGGTGAATACATTTTGACCGGCGAAATACACTCTCATTTTAGCCAAACCGATGGCATTTAGGGTATTTTGGTTTAAATTGTAACCCACCTGAAGATTTTTCAATCTCAGGTAAGAACCGTCTTCTACAAAGAAAGATGATGGTAGATCGTTATTGCTGTTTGTGCTTGGGATAGCCCTTGGAGTGGTATTATTTTGGTTGGTAGGTGTCCAAGCATTCAGTACATCTGTAGTTAAGTTATTTGTTCTGTAATAACCTTGTGTATAGAATTTGGTATCACTAAATATTTCATTTCCTGCCACCCCTTGAAATTGTGCAGAGAAATCAAATCCTTCATACCCCATATTAAAGGTGAAACCATATTGAAAATCTAAATTTGCATCCCCAATAAAAGTTCTGTCGTTTTCATCTATTCTTCCATCTGGAGTTCCATCAGGACCACTTAAATCCCGAAATCTTAAATCTCCAGGTGCAACACTATTATCGTAAGGAGTAGGACCATTGTCAATTTCTTCTTGAGTTTGGTAGATACCATCGGCTTGATAACCGTAAAATGAAAATAAAGAATTTCCAGGTTCGATTCTTCTTCTTGCAGGAAATTCATTTGAAGATTCTGATTCTATAGCTTCTAGTCCTTCTGCTAATTTATTTACGTTGTTATCTAAAAATGTTACGTTGGCACTAACTCCATAGCTAAAATCCCCTTTGGTGTCATTGAAATTAGCGATTAATTCCAATCCTTTATTTTCGACTTCAGCAGCGTTAATAAAAACTTCTTCGAAACCAGTGGCATCCGGTAATTGAAATTTTAGAAGCAGATCGTTAGAGGTTTTAATAAAATAATCTGCACTCATGGTAAACCTGTTTTTAAACAGTCCAAAATCAAGTCCAATGTTAAGCTGTTCTTGTTTTTCCCATGTTAGACCAGGGTTGGCAAGTTGCCCATCGGGTGCTACCGCAGAAATAACGGCTTGAGGGGAACCAAAAACATATCGAGGGTTTGTGTTTAAAATGGAGGTGGTAGCGTTCGCATTAATTTGGTCGTTCCCTAAGAAACCGTAACTCGCTCTAAGTTTTAAGTTACTAAAAACGCTATTTTCCATAAAAGCTTCTTTGCTAATAACCCAACCTACAGAACCGGAAAGGAAATTATCAAACAAATTATCACCTGTAAAAATTGAAGATCCATCTCTTCTAAAGTTAAAGGTTGCCAAATATCTTCTATCGTAGTTGTATAAAACCCTTCCTATATAAGAAACAGTTCTTTCTTCTATTCGAACACCTGAAGGAGGGATTGGAGATTCACTAGAACCACTTATAACTGGAAAATCGTCACTAATATTTTGACCAACCGTAGTTACACTTGTATTTACGCGCTCGTCATCTTGCACCGTGTAACCAGCTAGTAGGTCAATATTATGGTTTCCAAGTTGCTTTTTGTATTGCAAAGTGTTTTCTAAAAGTAGAGAGACGTTTTCTCCATTCCCATTGTCCACTTGTGCTCCGTTTGGTAATCCCACTACGGCTTCACCAGGCGTTAATACAAAATAGGGGGCAAAAAGGTTGTTTCTGAAAGAAGAGATATCAGCACCAAAATTAATTCTATAGGTCAGGTCTTTTAATAAATCTACTTCTGCATATACGTTTCCTAAAATTCGATTAACGATACTTTCGTTATCAATAAGGTTTTGTGCGGCTACTGGGTTTAAAACCCCTGTATCGCCATCGTCCCCAGTAGGCCCGTTGTAGCCACCTACATTATTTTCGTTGTAAATAGGAATTGCAGGAGAATTTGCCAGTGCCCAATATAGGATACTTCTTCCATTGGCTCTAAATTCTTTATCGTATGTAGAACGGGAAACAGTTAAAGAATTTCCAATTTTTAAACGACCCAATTCAGTGTCAGAGTTTATTCTAAAAGATGTTCTTTTAAATCCGGTTCCTATAACCACCCCTTTTTCATCGTAGTGGCTTAAAGACATATAGAAGTTTGTATAATCGCTACCTCCACTTGCGTTTAACTCGTAGCTGCTTACCGCACCAGACCTTAAAACGGCATCTTGCCAGTCTGTAGATTCAGTCAGAGTGGTACCATCGAGGTTAGGGATACGGGGCTGCCCAGCGTTGTCCCTAACGGTGTTCATTACCGATTGATATTGTTGGGCATTTAATAAATCTAAAGTATTGGTAGCATCTTGGAAACCAGCAAACGTATTAAAATTTATACGGGGTTTTCCAGATTTACCTCTCTTCGTAGTGATAATAATAACTCCATTCGCTGCTCTTGCACCATAAATGGCTGCTGCCGAAGCATCTTTTAGAACGTTAATAGACTCAATATCAGATGGGTTTATAGTAGCAAATGGGTCGTTTTGAGTGTTACCAACACCTGCACTAATAATGTTACCGTCCACTACGTAAAGCGGAGCACTTCCTCCCGTAATACTTCCCGTACCTCTAATTCTTACAGAGGTAGCGCCCCCTGGAGCTCCAGAGCTATTGGTTATTTGAAGACCTGCCACTTGTCCCTGCAATGCATTTTGAAAATCGGCAACGGGTCTTCCTTCTAGAGCCTCAGAGCTAACCGTGGAAACTGCACCAGAAACATCCGATCGTTCCTGGGTACCATAACCAATAACCACCACCTCGTCTAAGCTGGCGATATCTGGCTGTAAAGTTACGTCTATGGAACTTTTTCCAGAAACGGAAATTTCTTGACTGTTGTATCCTATATAAGAGAATACCAATACAGCATCATTTGAGGGCACGGTAATAGTGTAATTACCATCGAAATCTGTTTGGGTACCGTTGGTGGTCCCTTTTACAACAACATTGGCTCCCGGTAAAGGGGTGTTGTTTTCATCTGTAACGTTACCGGTTATCTCTTGGGCGCTTAGCGAACTAAAACCAAAAAACATCAGCATACATACAGTTAGCTTTGTGTAAATCTTAAAGGTCATCGTTAAATGTTTAGTTAGTGAAAATTTTAAATTGATTTTATCATTGTTTTCGATTGATCAGGTTGAGGGTTTTGTAGTTTGTTAGCCTGATGTCCCGACAAAAATGACTTTCTAATCTTTTCTAAATTTTGAAATAATAGTTTGCTAAACCCTTTCGATTTCAAAATTCAAATTAAATAGACTTTTAAACCATGTAATTTTCTCTTTTTTTGTCGATATATCAAGGGTTTATAGGGGTTTTTTGTAAAGTGATTGATTATTCTTGAAAAAAATAAATTATTCTTAGAAATTTAAAATTCAAAGAGTTTTGAAAGTCTGTTTTTTGCTGAAATTTACAACGTTTGCGTGATGATTTTTAAGCTTATAAAAAGCAGATTGTGTGAGGTTGTTTTATATTGATAATAAGGGTTTAAGCTGTACTTCATAGTTAGGTATTTTAGGGGTTAGGTATGCCGAAAATAACAAAAGGAACTGTCCAAGAACATCCAAAACTGTCTCTTGATTTCAAAATTACTCGATTTGACCAGTTAATTCTGTATAATTTCCATTTTTAAGCAATAAGAATTCACAATATAATAATCTCGAAAAGACATTCAAAGTAGTATTTATGAAGTATACGATTTGAGGTCGGTTTTAATCAAATTTGATTTTTATTTTAAAATGAAAAAAATAATAGGAATATGCTTGTTTTTGAGCTTTATTAAAAGTTATACGCAAGAAGAGATAGTTAATAGGGAAGTAGTAGAAAGACCTAATGTAATATTTGTTTTGGCAGACGATTGGTCCTTTCCACACGCCAGTATATATGGTGACAAAGTGGTAAAAACACCAAATTTTGATCGTATTGCCAAAAATGGATTATTATTTACCAATGCATATAGTGCTGCACCTTCCTGTACGCCAGCAAGAGCTGCCATTTTAACGGGTAGGTACCCACATGCGTTAAATGAAGGGGCTAATTTATGGGGAACCTTACCCAATAGTTTCCCTAATTACACCAGAATTTTAGAAAGCGCAGGTTATATAGTGGCTTTTCAAGAAAAAGGATGGGCCCCGGGAAACTATGAAGTTGGAGGGTACAAGAGAAATCCTTCTGGGACCGAGATAGAAAACTTCGAACACTTTATTGAGAATACACCAAAAGATAAGCCATTTTGTCTTTGGTACGGAACGAGAGATCCTCATCGACCTTATACACAGGGCTTTGGAGTTGAGGCAGGCTTAAGCATGGACAAGGTAGAGCTGCCATCTTTTTGGCCGCAGGACTCCGTAATAAAATCTGATGTATTGGATTATTATTACGAAGTTCAACGATTGGATTACGACCTTGGCCGAATTCTCTTCCGCTTGGAAAGAAATAACTTGTTGGACAATACCATAATCATAGTTACCAGTGATAACGGAATGCCTTTCCCAAGGGCGAAGGCAAATTGTTACGATCTTGGTACAAAAGTTCCCTTGGCGATATCATGGGGAAAACATTTGGCAAAAGGGAAGACAATAGATAGCTACATTAACCTTATTGATATAGCGCCAACTATACTAGAGGCTGCAAAATTGGAAGTTCCTAAAGAGATGCAAGGACATAGTTTTTACGGTTTACTGTCCAATACCCATTACGAGCCGCAGGAAAAAGTGTTTCTAGAGCGCGAGCGCCATGCTTTCGCAAGGGAAGAAAACTATGCGTACCCTATACGCGCAGTTCGTGATAATCACTTCCTCTTCATACATAACCTTAGATCTCATCGATGGCCTGCTGGATCCCCAGAATGGAATTATAGTGATATCGATAACGGCCCTTCCAAAAGTGTTATGGTATCCAAAAAAGATGAAAATGGTGTATACAGTAGGTTCTATGCACTATCTACCGAAAAAAGACCTGAATATGAGCTTTACAGTTTAAAAGATGATCCAGACCAAATTAATAATCTCGCATACGATAGTGCCTATAAAAAAATAGTGCGCACCTATAAAGAAGAACTTGAAAAATGGAGGTTGAAAACCGCAGATACCATTATAAAAAGTGAAGTAACCAAATTCGACTTGTACGAATATTATGGCAAAAAGAAATAATCAGCATATTATCAATAACATAAAATTCATCCTATTTATTTAAACATACTGTTTTTTATGACTATTTATTTTAAGAATATCTTATTAATTAAAAATTCAAAGAGTTTAAAATCTATTTAAAATGAAAAATTTTCAATAATAATGTCATGTATATTACAAATAATCTAAACAAAAATATCGCTAAAGATAATAAACAAAGTTTCTATCTCCTCTTGAATTAGTTGATGTTCAAGAGGTTCTAGAAGAAAAAATCAATATAAACCTTTAAAAATTAAAATCTTTTGATTCATAAATTAACCGATTTAGGGCTTGTATATTGAGTAATTTTCAATTCTAACTTCAAATAATTGTAAATAATTTAATTATGAACACAAAATTACTTATTAAACTTAACCTGCTTTTATGCTTTGGCTTTTTTCAAGCTGCCATTGCACAGCAGAGTGTATGGGAGACTTTAGCTCCAGGCGCAGGGGGGCAAGTACAAGACCTTTATTTCGACCCAGATGTTCCCGATAGAATTTGGTTGTCCAGCGATCAAGAAGGGAGCTATGTGTCTAACGATTTCGGGGATTCTTGGGATTTTATAGGAAGGGATTTAAGTCATGGAATGTCCTTTAAAATTAGAAAATCTCCCAATGGAAAGTATTTCCAAGGAGGTTTATGGGGAGCCCATGTCTCTACTAATAACGGACAAAATTGGACGCGAATTGCCGAAACCAAAGCAGATGCTATTGCCACGATTGCATTTAATAATAATGGTAGTACAATGGTTCTTGGGCCAAGTTGGCATACTAAAGACCCTCAAAAGATACAGGCCAGTATTTCTGATCCTATTCAGCCTTTAACAGGGGAGCGTTATGTATACATCTCTACAAACGGTGGGAATTCGTTCAGTAAGGTAACATATGAAAATACTCCAGGTTATTATCAAGTATATAATGCCTTTATACATCCAACTACAGGCATTATTTATTTAGGTACAGCCTCTGGATTGTATGTCTCCACAGATGCCAATGGAACCTCATGGACGCGAATTCCTAACCCTACAGATGCCTATTTGGGTGAAGATGGAGGGATACAGACCATAACACAGTTTAGGGATGATGGAACACCTAACCCAAATGGTTACAAGTTTAGTGGTGGAATATCTGGAATGGGATTTGTAGACAACGGGTCGAGGTTATATGCAGCCTATCAAACAGGTGAAGCAGCTTGGGCGGTTTACACTATTCAAACTTCTGATATCGCGCCAACAAATCCGAATTGGGTTAAAGTGAGCAATAATCTTTCAGATAAACCACAGTGGTACAATCCAGTGATAGACCCTCGTTCCACTGCAACCAATCAAAAAATACTGCTGGGAACCACCTTCCTTGGGAGAGAGAACAGGGTAGGACTTTTTGAAGGGACAATTACCTACAACGCCAATGGTGACTTAGTTAACAATTCATGGCAGCAAATTATAGCCAAAGACGAAGCTTTTGCTTTTGAAGAAGGTTGGGAAACCGCTAGTCTCATTTCTAGAACCTATAGTTATACACCAACTTCTTGGCCCGAAAGAAGAATTTTAACCGGTGGTGGGAATAGTTATTTTTTAAGCACCGATCCTTCAGCCGCTGGTTGGCCTTACGATGAAGACAGTTGGTTGCCGTTGTACACCCGAAAATCGGATGAAGATTTTGGAGAAGAACACACATGGTTTTCTACAGGATTTGCCAATACAGTAACTTACGATATTGCGACGTATGAAAATTATGCGGTACAGGGGAATGCAGATCAAGGCGTTCTAGAGAGTTGGGATTATGGAAAGAGTTGGACAAAAAATACAGTTCCAAGAGGGATTACCAATGCACAATCGACCATAATTACAAATACCAATCCGCCTTTGGTGCTTATAGATACCAGACCCGGTTTTGGTATTGCCAGTCAAACCATTGGCCGCTTATATGCTCGGGAATTAACCGACCTCACTTCCCAACCAGCTGCTAGCGATTGGCGTTTAATAGGGGGAGGTACCGATAATTCCAATATCGTAAATGGCCTGCCAAACAGGCAAATACAGGGGATGGCTTTAGATGATCTACATCCCAGTAGAGTATATTTGGGTTTAAGATCTATTTTTAGCGTTGGAGGAATTTATGCTACGGAAGAAATAGAGGCTATTTTTAGTGGAAAAGCCAATTGGATCGAAATT
The DNA here is from genome assembly GCF_013391805.1 of Galbibacter sp. BG1. GTDB lineage: Bacteria > Bacteroidota > Bacteroidia > Flavobacteriales > Flavobacteriaceae > Galbibacter. The sequence continues at coordinate 2,676,673 of NZ_CP058364.1, forward strand.
TCGGATTCTTCGATGCGGAATGAAAGCGCATTTAACGACCTATTTATAGATCCCAACAATTCGAATATTATGTGGGCTGCTGCTCGAGATCTATACAGAGGAGTGCGTACAGCTCCCAACACCTGGACATGGGAAAAATACGAAACAAGCATGCAAGATATGTATGTTTGGGATGATAATGGAACGACAAGGGTCGCTGTAGCACTTTCGGAAGGGGATGAAGCTGAGGTTTATTTAATTGAAAACCCAGATCAACCAGGTTGGAACAATGAGACAAGGTTTATAAGTACCGGACTTACTATTGATGAAACCCTAAATATACGACCTCAAGTATGGGTAGAGCCAAATGAAACCATTGCATTCGGTTTGATGGCTGGTTATAAGGACCAAATATATGTGGGTACAGAGAATGGAAAACATAAAAAGGGATTAGGCGTTTTTAAGGGAACCATTAATTCTATTACCCAAGTAAATTGGGAAGATTTTTCTACGGACGATTCTGGTAAGGATTTCATTTATTCCAGGGATAATTCGTCAGATTCTAAAATTAACATTGAATCTAATGGTGATGTAAATTATTACATTCCAACATTTGGTACTGGTGTTTATAGAAGGCTCATAGATTCTGGTGTAAACACAAATGGTTTAACGGTAGATAGAAGTGCAATACGCTTTGCTGCAGCTTCAGGGAGTGAAGAAAACCTTCAGATAAATGCAAATGGCAATTGGGCACTTAACAATATACCTAGTTGGCTAAATGCCAGCAGTGTTTCTGGTTCTGGAAATGTGAGTATTCAATTTACTACTTCCGCAGAAAATGTAGAACCTCAAAATCGTACGGCCACAGTATTATTAACTTCAGGGAATAAAGAAATTGAGATTCTTGTCACGCAAGTTGGAACCCCAATCCCTGTAAATTATGTTAATAATACTTTTGAAATAGATGGTATACAGGACAGCCAATGGAATGCTTTAGATTGGGTAAATATCGACGTTAACCTTTTTGGTTCTACAAAAGATTCCAAAGATAAATTTAAATTGGCCTATACTAGAGAGAATCTATACCTCTTGGTAAGGGTGCAAGATTCTTCTAAAAATACAGGAAGCGATCTTACCAGCGATCATTTTCAAATAGCTATTGATGTAAATAACGACAAAAAAAGTGTTCCTGGGGCTAACGATTACCGCTTTGCCATAACCAGCGACAACAGTAAAATAGATTTGCTGGGAGCCTTAGACAACGTCTTATATGCCGTTAATGCCATAGCTACCGGGTATGTTTACGAAGTAGCGATTCCATGGTCCAGTTTAGATTACATTCCCGTTAACGAGACAGCCTTAGGCTTTGAAATTCAAGTGGCCGATAATCAAGACGGTCAAGGCATCGATCAAGCGAACCAATGGTTTACCGATAAAAATTTAGATACCAATAATCCATTCACGTGGGGAACAGCTAGAATAAACGGTCCAGATGTTCCTTGGTTAGAGACCTTTGATTTGGCTGCAAAGACGACATTAGACGATGGTAATACCGCTTGGAGTTTAGACCTTTCCAATACCAATTTAGCTGATGAGAACGATTATTTAAAAGTTACCGAGGAAGGTGTTTTAGAGGCTCGTGACCTTGATGGGGAGGCTATTTTTAAAACGGAAATTATTGATATATCCCAGGTAGCGAATGTGAGTATAAGTCTCGACGCTAAAGAAAAGGGAGATAACCTAAGGGAAGGAGATATCAATTATATAAAGCTTTTTGCGGTTGTAGATGGTGGAGAGGAGCAATTAATAGATCAATTGGTAGGTGATAATGCAGAGGACAATACATTTATAAAGCTTTCTGGAAATGGTCTGGTTGGGAATCAACTCGAAATTATCGTTAAAATAGCAAATGATAGAGGTGGAACTTTTCATTCTATCGATAACCTGTTGATCGATTTTGGTACGGAAGAAGTGTGCAACGTCCCTGCTGCTTTAAGAGTAGAAGAACTTACACCGACTACGGCTACCTTGGCATATTCTCTTACCTTGGATGGTTTAAATACTTTTCAGGTTGAAATTAAAGAAGTTTCCGAAGCGACATGGCAATCGGTAGAGGTGCAAAATGAGTTGCAATATACTTTTCAGGAGTTACTGCCCAACACGGAATACGAATGGAGAGTGCGACAAAATTGTATAACAGGAGCTTCCACTTGGGTGAGCGGTACAAATTTTACAACACCAGAAGCACCGGTTTTAACAACTATTTTTGAAGAGTCTTTCGATGCTACAGATTGTTCTCCATCTTCTCAAGCCACAGTGGCTAGTTACGAGTGTTATACCAATTCTACTTCATTCTTCAGCGGTACGGCAGAATTTAACGATACTTTTAATGATGGAGATTATGAAGATGCTTCAAATGGGAATCACGTATTCCTTTCAGCCACCGATTTATTTTTCGAAATCAAGGGGATTAATACTACCGGATATACAAATACATTCTTCCAATTTGCAATACGAAAAAATGGAAATAACCAAGATGGATCTGATTTAAAACTGGAGATTACCACCGATGGAAGTACATGGAGCCAAGTTCCTGTGAGCTTGCCATCTGGAGAAAATAGTGCCGATTTCTGGTATGTAATTGTTCCTGAAGTTAATATTGTGGAAACCACAGATTTTGGAATTCGTTTTACCGCGGTAGGAACATCCAAATACAGGATTGATGATATTTTGGTAAAGGGTGAAGATGCCAACCAAGTTACCTGCGATGCACCTCAAAATATAAATGTTGAAGATTTAACAACTGAAAGTGCAGCGCTTCAATGGCCTGCGCTAAGTGCGGCTACAAATGGTTACGAAGTTCGTTTTAAAGAAGAAAGTGCAGCAACTTGGGAGCCAACGGTAACCATAGCAACAAATAGTTTCAGTTTAAATAATCTTTTAGAAAATACCGCCTATGTTTTTGAAGTAAGAACCTTGTGTAGTGCAAATACAACTTCAGCATGGACAGAAAAGTTATTTTCAACAGAGGCTATTGGTGAGACGGTATTGTTCCTTGAAACATTTGATAAAGCTAATTGTAGTTCCACCGGAAGTACAGTAGATACTTATAGTTGTTATAGTAGTGCAGCCACGCACAGCGGATCTGCAACTATATCATCTACCCAAAATAATGGAGCTTATGATGGATCATCCAACGGTAGTCATGTATTCTTGGACAACCCACAGGTTTCTTATACTATTAGCGGGATATCCGTTACGGGATACGATAATTTTAAACTTAGTTTCGGAATTAGAAAAAATGGTAAGAATCAAGATGGTTCTAACTTATTATTGGAGTACAAAGAGACATCAGGAGGTAATTGGACAGCAATACCCGTTAATTTACCGGTGGGAACCGATACCAACAGTTTTTGGTATTTAATTGACCTCCCTGGAGCAATATCAGTTAATAATTCGTTGGATTTAAGATTTACGGCGCTCGCAAGTCCTAGATATCGCATTGACGATATTCAGGTAAAGGGGACTCCTGTAATGGCTAATAAAAATACAGAAGTTAAAAAGTTAAAACTTACTTCTATGTGTTCCAATGAGCCGGCACTATCCAGAAGATGGAGAATTTCCAATCCTAATCAAACCGCATTATCTGTAGAATGGAAACTTTATGGTACTTCCAATAGTGGGGTATGGAATGTTCCTTCCGGTACTTCCTTTTTCGAAACACCAGCAGTAGGAGGTTCAAACACTCTAGTTATTAATTGGTTGAATGAAAAAGATGAATTGATTAAAACTGTAAAAGCTTCTTCTGGAAGTTTATGTGAAGAAATAGTGAATACCGCCCAAACGGAGACTACGGCAGGAGAAATGAGCCTTACTGTTTATCCAAATCCTGTGATCAATTATTTCACTATTACCAGTGGAAGCGAAGAATTCATTCAAAATATTCTTATTTACAATTTAGCAGGGCAGCTTGTTAAAACCATAAAAATAAATTCTCCATTACAGCAGGTTAAGGTTGATGCTACCGCTTGGCTTTCTGGTTTGTATTTGGTTAGAATTCAAACAAATAGTAACACATCCGATTATAAAATTTTCAAAGAATGATAAGAAAACAATATACAATAGTTCTTCATATATTGTTAGTTAGCAAGGCAGCCCTGGTAATGGGGCTGCTTTTTACCGTTTTCAGTTGTAGCACTGCTCCAACTTCAACACTAAAAAATGGTCCTTTTAAAAGTTTTAATCCCGACTTTATAGGGGTTAACGGAAATCTTACGGGTTTCCACGAACCATGGAGTAATGATTCCTTGGTTGCAGCCGTTTCTAAAATGGGTGTAAAAACAGTTCGTTATCCCGGCGGAACTATAGGTAATTACTGGGATTGGGATATCGGTTGGATCGATCAAGAGGTGGAAGACAGCTTAATGATTCAATGGGTTGTAGAAAACGAACTGAAAAATAGTAAAAACAGGTATACTCTTGAAAACCTAGCAGAACTTTATAAAAAAACAGGAATTAAGCCTGTCTTCATGTTGAATATGCTTAGTAAAGACTTGGCACATTCCAAAAGAAATTTAAAAAAAGCAGATTCTTTGGGATTACCCATTGAATATGTAGAATTAGGAAATGAATTATATTTCGATATTCCTTATCCTTTATTGAAGTACCCAACCCCAGAAGTTTATGGGGATACATGTCAAAAATGGATAGATACCTTGAAAAAAGAATTTCCGAATGCAAAATTTGCGATTGTTGGAAACTATTTAAAAAGACACGATAGACAAATAGATTGGACAAAAAGAGTGCTTTCTACCTGCCATAATGCAGATGCCGTTACCTTTCATAAATACAATCCTTCTGGATTGGATGGCAGTAAGGAACGAAATAAGATCAGTGCGGGCAGCGAAGGTTTTGCCGATGAAACAACAGCCACCAGAAAAGCTCCCAAAAATATAGCTAAACGGCAGAAATGGGAATTGGAACAATTAAAAGACGAAAAAGCATTTAACAATATGCTTACCAATATTCAATTTAGTTTGGAAAGCTACAAAAAAACGCAAATACCAAAAGATTTAAGTGGTTGGTCCACAGAGTTTAATATGCGAGATGACAATTCGGTAATTTTGCACAGTTGGTCGCAAACCTTATTGGTTTCTGCATACTATTTGGCATTTTTGGAAAGGGATGTGGAAATTACCAATATACATAACCTAATTGGGCCTTTGTTCGGGGTCTTACACACCAATAAAACCACCTTCAATCATTTAAAGAATGAAAAGCGTACATCAAAACCATATCAATTTTCGGCAGGAGGCCTCGCTGTTAACCTCTTTTCACAGGCCATACAAAATGCATCTTTAGGAGCCCCAATAGAAATTGATAACAACACATTTTTAAGAGACGACAGAAATAATACCTACGATGCATTGCAAGGCTGGTCTTTCAAGAGCGAGAATGGGGAGGTAAGAACCATTGTAATTAATTATTCTGATAATGGACATACATTGAAATTGCCAAAAAATAATAGTTTAATAAACGCTAGGTCGTATTATGCTTCCGTAGCGACTCCCATAACTGAAGGTTTTGAAAGTATTGAGCAAAGAGATTTAAAAATAGGGGATGAAAATTTTTTATTGCCTAAAAAGTCAATAACCATAGTTACATATAAATAAAATGATTAGATTTAAAATTAAGCTCTTGTTTTTGGGAGCTCTACTGCAGTTTTCTTGCGGTAAAAAAGAAAAAGAACAATCAACCACAATTGAAACAGAAAGACCGAACATTATTTGGTTGGTTGCAGAAGACGTGAGTCCGAGATTTTCTGCTTACGGAGATTCTTTGGCTTATACACCTAATTTAAATAAGATATTTGAGAAAAGTATCATCTTCGAAAATGCATTTACCACTGCGGGTGTATGCGCTCCGAGTAGGTCGTCCATTATTTCTGGGATGTATCCTACAAGCATAGGTACGCAACATATGCGGCAAAAACCCAGTGTAATTCCAATGCCTGGTTTTCCTAAGTATAATGCGGTCCCTCCGCCTAATGTTAAGGCCTTTCCAGAATTATTAAGAGCAGCTGGATATTGGACGGCAAGTTATAAAAAACTGGATTATCAATTTGGGGAGCCTTTTACCATTTGGGATGAGGTTACAGAAAAGCCAAGTTGGAGACACCGAACCGAATCTCAGCAAAAAGACCCTTTCTTTATATACTATACATTTGAAATTACACATGAGATAAATATTTGGCCAGATTCTACTAAAAATAGATTTATAGAAGAGTTTAATTTAGATAGAAAACGAATGGCTGCAGATGTAGCAGAAAGGCCTTATTACGACACGCTTCATAAGGTGACGCCGGATTTGGTTGAAGTGCCACCATTTTTACCAGATACCGAGATCAGTCGAGATCATATTGCCAGATTGTACAATAATATTAGCCGAATGGATCACCAGATTGGCGAAATTATGAAACAGCTCAAAGAAGATGGTTTATTAGATAATACCATCATATTTTTTATGAGCGATCATGGGGACTGTTTGCCAAGATCCAAACGTTGGATTTACGATAGTGGTATAAAATCTCCATTAACTATATATATCCCAGAGAAATATCTTCCAGAAGGAGTGGAGCAGCCAGCAAGAATAGAAGATTTAATTAGTTATATCGACCTGGCGCCAACAGTTTTAAATATGGCAGGAGCGGAAGTACCAGAATGGATTCAAGGAAAAGAAATCTTTAATGAACTTTACTCAACGCCAAGAGAATATATTTATGCCGGAAGGGATCGTATGGATAATCGATACGATACGCGAAGGGCAGTTAGGGATAATCAATATAAGTATATCTACAACTATAATCCAGAACAGATTTATTCCCAGCAAATTACCTTTTTAAATCAAATGCCATTAATGCATCAAATTTGGGAAATGGAAAAGGCTGGAAAACTAAATAGGGATCAATCGTACTGGTTGGATAAACCCAAGCCTAAAGAAGAGTTGTTCGATATTCAAAAAGATCCTTTTGAACTGAATAATTTAGCGGAAGATGAAGCTTATAAGCCCGTGTTGGAGCGTATGAGAACTGCTTTAAAAGACTGGCAAAACGAATATGGGGATTGGGAAGATACACCAGAAACAGAGCAGGCGGAAAAAATGTGGCCTGGTGGGAAACAACCGTTGACTGCAAATCCTGTGATAAAAAAAGATGGAGATAAAATTGAAATCTCTTGTCCTACCGAAGGTGCTAGCATTGCATATAAATTTAATGAAAACGAAAATTGGAAAATCTATACAGCTCCAGTTTCGGTTGAAGATAAAAAGCAAATTTTTGTAAAAAGTGTTAGATATGGCTACAAAGCAAGCGATACCATTACACAAGTTCTAGAAAATTAATGAAATATTTTACATGCTTTACTCATTTTACTAGCTGTCCATTGCGAGCCTAGTGTAAGGCAAGAAAATAATGTTGTTTTAAAGGATCTGCTTATAAAAGAATATCTGGCGGATCCTTTTATACTGAAGGAAAAAGACACCTTTTATTTATTTGCAACCGGCAAAGGGAAAGATGGAAAAACCCATATATTATGTGCATTATACAACAGCTGATAAAATTACAGGGCCTTACCATGAAATAAACGATACCTTATTATGGCAAACAGAAGAAATGAGAGGGACAGGACATAGTTTGTTCTTGCCACAAGTAAGCGGTGACACTTTGGTAGTTTTTCACGCATGGGATATTCAAATGAAAAAAAGGAAACCACATGCTAAAAGGGTTTCTTTTCAAGGTGATACAATCGTTGTTTTTGAGTAAAAAGGCACTAGAAATATATTAAAAGCCCAAACTGTTAATAACAGTTTGGGCTTTTAAACTTTAGATAAGTTTTGTTTATTTCCCGTCTTTGGTGAAGGTTCTTAGAATTTGCAATAGGCTATCCTGCTTTTTACTCTCTTCGGAAGCTAAGTTATTTTCCTCTTCTAGATCTTTTTTTAAGTTGAAGACTTGAAAATTTGGTTGTCCTTCTTCAGGTTTTAATTTGTAAGGCTTAGTAAAACCTCCCGACCCCAAACCATCTATTAATTTTAAGGAGTCTTTTCTAATGGCAAAGAAACCTCTAGAACTATGATGTATTAAAAAATCTTGATGTGCCACAAAAGTAGAGTCCCCTTTTAAATTAGGTAAAAAACTTTTGCTATCGATGGCCACATTTGGTGGAATTGGCTTTTCAATTATATCTGCGACAGTTGCGAAGATATCCATAAGAATCGCAGGGGAATCAATTTTAAGATTTTCAGGAAAATGACCTTTCCAACTAGCGAGAAGTGGAATTCTATGGCCTCCTTCATAAATATCTGCCTTTTGGCCTCTATAAATGTAATTTGGCTGATGGGTAGATTCAGGGTTTAGGTAGAAAAGAGGTGCGCCATTGTCGCTTGTAAATAAAATAATAGTATTGTTAACTTGTTTGGTGTTTTTAATAGTACTGGTTATTTTTCCCACCACAGCATCAACCATTTGAACAAAGTCTCCGTAAGGTCCTGCTTCGCTACTTCCCATAAATTTTTCAGAAGGAAGTATGGGTGAATGTGGAGCGGTAAGGGAGAAATTTAAAAAATAGGGGACATCTTTAGCTGTATTTTCGGTTATATAATTAATGGCCTTATCGGTTAATTTGGTCAGAACTTCCCCATGTGAGAAATTATTACTGGCCAAGCCTTTTTTCCATTGAGTAAGCCCAGGGATTTTCTCACTTTCCTTAGCTTCTATTGGGTGCATAGGAAGGTCTAAAACATTGTTGTTTTCAATAAAACAATAAGGGCTCATGTCCAGGGAAGCTGGTATTCCGTAGAAATAGTCAAAACCAAGGGTGGTTGGCCCACTTTTTAATGAAGCTGCATGATCAATGTCGGTTCCATTATATTTTGAAGGATGTGTTTCGGTTTCCCAAGGTGGAGTAATTCCTTTTTTTGCCTGCCAGCCAAGGCCTAGGTGCCATTTGCCTATAAACCCTGTTTCGTATCCATGTTTTTTCAAGAAAGAAGCAATGGTTTCTTTTTCATTCGGAATAATAGGTTGAGAATATCCCCAAGTAACCCCTCTTTTTAGTGAACTTCTCCAAGCATACTCTCCCGTTAAGATGCTATATCTGCTTGGGGTACAAACGGAAGAAGAAGCGTGCGCATCTGTAAAATGTATTCCGTTTTTTAGAAGCGAATCCAAATGCGGGGTCTTCAACTTGGCTGAAGGATTTAGCGCAGAAATATCTCCATAACCCATATCATCTGCTACAATTAGAACAATATTGGGTAGTTTTTTTGATAATGTAGAAGAGGCTTTTTTGGATTTTGTTTCTTTACAGGAAATACAAACCATTAGTAAAATAGCCAATGGGAAAATATATCTTGAAATTTTCATATTAGAGGTTTTTTAAGATGAGATTTCTTATTAAAATCTGTTTCTATTTGATATTGATACATACTTTCATTTTGTATTTACATAATGTAATTCAATCTTTTATCTCAGCAATACATGGTTATAAAAATAAAACGGAATGAGAATTTAACTCTCATTCCGTTTTAAAGCGTATCATTTTTTTATGACAAACTATCGATACAATTAAATTGTAATTCTGTATCCCACTGTTCTTGATGAGGATGTTTGTTATTGAACTCTTTGAGTCCAACTTCAATTTTAAAGTCATCTAGGAAGGCGTCCAATCTAATTAAAATAGAATTTGTTCCTTTTTTAAAATCCAATTCAACGCTATGAGCTATAGGGTAAGACCTAACTAACTGGTCGTTTTTATAAACTTGTTTGTTGTTAAACCATACGGTAAGATAACCGGCGGCACCCAAGGCCAACCATTTTTTTACATCCGTAGAAGAGGTTACCTCAGTATACAAATATAAAGCGCGCTCCCCGATACCATGGAAGTGTTCCTTTAGATCCATTTTCATCTCGTTAGGGGAGATTATTTTGGTTTGGTAAGGTTGTGCAAAAATAGATTTATCTTTTATAAGCGTTTTAATTTCGGGTATTGAGATAAATTCTTTCTCTGCGCACTTCTTATCTTGATTCATGTATTTTACAGAAGGCAGGGAATCCAATCCATGATCTGGATACTTCGGGTGAAAAGGCACTAAACTTTCATCATCTTCTATAAAAGGTCCCATTAAAAGCCAACTTCCGTAGAAAGGGAATCCTTTTTTATAACTTTCAGTATGATCATTCAAGTTAACAGTTATTTTGTATGGAATAGTAACTTTGGAATTATCGAAATTTACTTTCTTTAAATCAATCTCCACTTTTTCAGAAACCTTACTTTTTGCCTTTACTGCTAAATCGATTTTTTGTCCTTTTAAATAGTCGCTATCTATCGATAGGCGTATTTGTTGGTCTTGTTTTGTAAGATTCTCATAATGAATTACAGCGTGTCCCTTAGTTTTGGTAACTGGATTTGGGAGTATTAAGGTCTCCACATTTAAGGCATAAAGCTTTTTAGGGAAATCTGTTTTTAATTCATTTGGGCAATCTGTAATTTCAATACCGTTTTCGGTATCCACAAAACTCAATCCAGCTTTACAGGTTAACTCAGCTAATTCGGTAAGTGTATCTGGACAATAGATATTTACAATTTCTGGACTCACCAACAATTCGTCGCCAACCCTATCTTTCCATAATTGCGGAATGCCATCGTAGCCCAACACAATTCCAAGTAGGGCTCCTGCTGTTGCTACTACGCAATCGCTATCATGGCCAAGGTGCAAAGCATCTATCAAGAAATCGAAAGAATGTTCGGTATGAAGCAAGGATAAAATAGTAAACCCAATATTCATTGGAGCAGAGGTAAAATCTGCATCGCCATAAACACTTTTTATTTTTGCAGCAACTATTTTAAAATCGTAATCCCTATCCCATTCAAAAACTTGATTTACAAGCTGAGCAACATCAGAATCTGCTGGGATATATGCTAATCCTTTTACTAATACTTCCTTAATATCGGTTTCGAAGAAAGCAATGGAAGCACAGGCAGAAAGGTATTGCTCTGCGGTAACCGAGAAACCCGCGTGATCCAAACGGGAATCAATTCCTGCATAGAAAGCAGCCAATTTTGGATGTCCTGGGGTAACCATTCCCCATATCTCACTTCTTATGGGTGATCCCATACCAGTATCCCAATACCAATTATTGTGTTTTCCTGTAGAGGGGTTGTCTAGACCTAATCTAATATTTCTCATGGCAATTCCGTATTCACACCAAGGGAATTCCACATGATTTTGCCAATGCTCATTAAAGTCTTGTTCCCTTACATCTGCTCCTTTCTTCAAAATCATGTCCAACCATAGCACTTGTAGATCGAGGTCGTCGTTGGCAAAATTTGTAGCAAAAAGATCGTCGGTAAAGGGTATTTTATTAAAATTTTTGAATCCTTCAATAGGAGCACCTAAAATTCCACCGGCACATTTTCCAACCCATCCTCCTAGGACTTTATTTTTGTAATCTTCAAAAGTGATTTTTTTCATTGTTCAATTATGGTTAATTAGTCTTGTTTTGTCTTAAAAATTAGGTTCACAATATCTGTAAAAATCCTGTTTTACTCCTATGGATTTGTAATTATAAATACGAAACACAAGTGTTAATCGCATTTTTCTATTTTTCTGAAAGGCATTTAGTGCTGAGATTCAAATATCTGATTTATAGTAAATTACGTTTATTTTCTTCAAGTTCCTAAGGTTAATTTCATTCTAATTTGGAAATCAAAAGTGAGTGAGGTACTCTTATCTCATAATTTTAAAGTGAATTTTAGCGATTCCGCAAAGTAAGTTGATTTAGAATGCAGTATTCATATTTCAAACGTTTTCGAAATCGTTAAAAACTAACTTAATTAATTAACTGAAAAATATGAAAACAAGCTATTACTTAAAAACTTTTGTTTTACTGTTGTTTTTCTTCGCATTCAACATTTCAAATGTTTGGTCGCAAAACGCCACTAGCATTTCGGGAAAAGTGTTGGGTGAAGATGGGGTTCCTTTACCGGGTGCCACTGTTATAGAGAAAGGCACATCGAATGGAACCCAAACCGATTTTGACGGAAATTTTAGTCTTAGTGTGGAAAATCCACAAAAGGCAGTGTTAACCATAAGCTATGTAGGCTTCGCGACACAGGAATTCCCACTTCAAAGTCAAAACAATTTTACCATAACTCTTAAAGAAGATTTTGCAAAACTAGATGAAGTTGTTGTTGTTGCGTATGGTACTCAAGAAAAGGGAAATATAACTGGAGCCATAGCATCTGTCGGATCCGAGAATCTAGAAGGTCGTCCCGTAGCAGATTTTCAGAATGCATTGCAGGGACAAGTAGCAGGATTGAACATTACAAGTAGTTCTGGTGCTCCAGGAGGGAGAAGTAGTGCAGTTATTCGTGGTGTCGGTAGTATTACAGGTGGAAGTTCTCCTTTATATGTAATTGATGGAAACATTATGAATAATTTTATTGGTAGTCAAGGGCCAGGATTTACACAACCAGATCCATTGTCCACTATAAACCCTGCCGATATTGAATCTGTGACGGTATTAAAAGACGCCTCTGCGTCTGCAATTTATGGTTCTAGAGCGGCTAATGGGGTTATTTTGATAACAACAAAGAGGGGTAAATCGGGCAAAGCGAAAATTGAATTTAACACATACACAGGTTTTCAAACCGCCACTAATACCTTAGATCTTCTAAATTCTTCTCAATATCAACAGGTTTGGAACGCCGCTAGGGATAATGCGGGAGAAAGCAGAATTCCTGCTTTGGATGGTACAAATTTAACCGTAGATACCGATTGGCAGGATGAAGTATTGCGTTCGGCTCCTATGCAAAATTACCAGTTAAGTGCAACTGGCGGAGGTGAAAATACTAGATATTATACTTCCTTAAGTTATTTAAACCAAGAAGGGATAGTTATTGGTACGGGATTGGAAAGATTTTCATTACAACTAAATTCTGATACCCGTTTAGGGAAATTCAAAATGGGGAATTCCTTGACCGTTTCTAGATCTAAGTTTGATAAAGAGAGTGTTAATGCAGGTCAGACAATTTTAACTTGGGCAATTGTAAATGCTCCAAACGTACCGGTTTATAATCCTGATTCTTTAGGAGGGTTTGGTGGACCGACTCCTGCAGATGGAGAACCTACCTTGAACCCGGTTGCAGCGCAAGAGTTGGTGACCAGTGAAAACACTGTAAACAGAATCTTAGGGAATGTATATGCACAATACGATATTTTAAACGGACTTACTTTTAAAGTAAATGCTGGTTTCGATTTAATAACATTCCATGATCGTTTCGCAGCACCAGATTTTGAGTTAGGAGGTTTGCAAATTCCTGGTTTTGAACAGGGATCAGAAGTCTCTGAATATAGAGGTGAAAACAATTCCATATTATTGGAAAACACTCTAAACTATAAAAGGAAATTAGGGAAACATAATATCGACCTTTTAGCCGGTTATTCCATTCAACAAACGGAATATTCAGACGTGCGAGTGCGAGTGCTCGGAGAATATGTAGGGACAGGACTGCCAGTAATCAATGGTTCCAACGATATAAATACAGCAAGTGGTTTAATTAATGAAGGAAGAATTACTTCTTTTTTCAGCCGTGCGATGTATGATTACGATGACCGTTATTTATTTACGGCAAATTTTCGTAGAGATGGATCTTCAAGATTCGACCCTTCAAAGTTTTATGGTAATTTTTATTCTTTCTCAGCCGGTTGGAATATTAGTAACGAAGATTTTATGAAGGACAGCTTCATAAGTAATTTAAAATTAAGAGCTAGTTATGGTGGATTGGGGAACGATCAAATTTCTGGGGCACCAAATTTTACCTTAAATCAGAACGCGAGGTATGTACTAGGAACAGGCCAAGTTATTACATCAGGGGTAGTGCCAATAGGTACAATCTACAACAGGGATCTTAGTTGGGAGACCCAAACACAAGCAAATTTTGGATTGGATTTAGGAATTTTTGAAAATAGATTAAACTTTACAGTAGACTATTTCGATAAAAAATCTGAAGACCTACTCTTTCCAGTTCCAACGCCTACCACTACTGGTTTTACAAAAATAAATTTAAATGCAGGAGAGGTTACCAATAAAGGATGGGAAATAACTGTTAATTATAGTGATCGTATAGGTGAAGATTTTAGACTCGGAGCCGGGTTTAATTTCACCACCATAAAAAATGAAGTTACAAAGCTAGCTCAAGATTTAGAGGCCTTTGAAGGTTCTGCTTTTGGTCAGCTTTCAGGAGCTCAGAGAACACGTGTAGAGGTTGGGCATTCTGTTAGATCTTTTTACGGATATAAGGTAGAAGGGATATTTCAATCCATCGCAGAAGTGAATGCAGCAGCAGACCAAGGTGATTTAACGGCGCCTGGGGATTTGAGATATGCAGATATTAGTGGTCCAGATGGTACTCCAGACGGCGTAATTGATGAAAACGATAGAACATTTATTGGAGACGCAGTTCCAGATGTTTCTTACGGATTCAACTTAAATTTAGGTTATAAAAACTTCGATCTTAGTGCCCAATTTCAAGGGGTGTATGGAAATGATATTTGGAGTGAAACCAAATTCTATACTCAAAGTTATGCGCGAACAAATAATCTTTCAACGGCTGTTTTAAATGCATGGACTCCGCAAAACCCATCTACCACTACACCAAGAACCTATCCTCAAACGTTGGCGGATAATGATCGCGTTTCCGATTTCTTTATCGAAGACGGTTCTTACTTACGTCTAAAAAACCTTCAGATTGGTTACACTTTTTCGAATGAAGTCCTGGATAAGCTTGGAAACCTTTCGAAATTTAGGTTGTATATGGCTGGACAGAATGTATTTACCATAGCCGATTATACAGATGTTGGGTTCGATCCAGAGATTGGAAGTGGAGGTATAGACAATGTGGTTTATCCACAAGCGAGAACAATTACTTTTGGTTTACAATTAGGATTTTAATAAAAATATTATGAAGAAAACAATAAAATATTTAACAATAGGACTTCTATTATTAATAGGATCTTTTAGTAGCTGTAACGATTCGTTTCTAGAAGATGCGGAAGTCCTAAATAACTTAAACGGATCTACTTTCTATTCATCACCAGATGATGCTGTAGCCGCAGTAACTGGAGCGTATACTATACTGCAAAGTAGAGATTATTACAAGGTTCAAATCTATGCTTTGGAGTATGCCTTGGGTGATTATGCCTTTACGGAAGGAGGGTTTCAATATGCAAATTTTGAAAATTTTCAATTCGATAATACGCAATTAGAGGTTAGAGGTCTTTGGGATTCATCTTTCCTTGGTATCGCTAGAGCCAATGTGGTTTTAGAAAGGGTTCCCGAAATTGAATTTACAGATGAAAAATTAAAAGAAAGAATATTGGGCGAAGCACATTTTTTAAGAGGTCTCTATTATTTCTTTCTAGTGAAATTATATGGGGATGCACCCATAATAGACAAAATTGTTGAAGGACCAAGCGATCCTCTTTACTTTCCTTCTAGAAGTCCTAAAGAAGAAGTTTATGCATTTATTGAAGCGGATTTAAAAGCTGCAATAGATTTGCTCCCCGCAAAAGAAGATTATGCTGATGCTGATGTTGGAAGAGCTACGAAAGGATCTGCCCAAGGATATTTGGGAAAAGTATATTTATATCAAGAAAAATTTCAAGAAGCTAGGGATGCGTTTAAAAAAGTAATTGACGGACAGGTTGGAAATTATGCTTTAGTGCCTAATTATGAAGATAATTTTACCGATACTAATGAAAACAATCAAGAGTCATTGTTTGAAATTCAATTCGTAGGCGGAACAGGTAATGTTTGGGCAGGTGATGATACTGGTGAAGAAACTGAGAGTACTTATTTCGGAACTTTATTTGGTCCAGGACCTCAGGTTTTTGGAAATGCCTACCCATCTGATGATGTAAATGCAATGTTCGACGCTAATCCGAATGATACTATTAGAAGAAAGTATACCGTAGCAAGACCAGGAGATACTTGGAGATCTTGGGATCCGGTTGAAATTGAAGACTGGAATTCTAGAATTCCTCAAGCTGGAGGGAATTCTGCAATTCGAAAGGGTAATTTAGGGCCGGATGAATCTTTACTACAATCTGGGATCAATTGGCGATTAATGAGGTATGCAGATGTTTTATTAATGTTTGCCGAGGCAGAGAATGAAGTTAGTGGGCCAACAGCGGCGGCTTACGCGGCCATTAATGAGGTAAGGGCAAGAGCCATGGTAGATCCACTAACACGAGGGATGTCTAAAGATGAATTCTTTAATGCCATCCGTATGGAGAGAAGATTGGAATTAACTTTTGAAGTTTCAAGGTACTTTGATCTTATACGTTGGGGCTTAGGAAGTGAAATGCCCGGATTTAAAGTTGGCAAGAATGAATTGCTTCCTGTTCCTGCATCAGCATTGAATTCAAATCCTAATTTAGCACCTCAAAATCCTGGTTGGTAATTATTAAAATGTTAACAATAAGTCAATTAAGTTGAGTTACATAGTTAGTTAGCTTTTCAAAGCTCCTTTTTTATTAAAGGGGCTTTGTCTTTTTAAACTATTATGAGGTGTCTAACTTGTTTAAATTTTTTTTAATTCTGTCAATAAAAATTGATGATATACTTTTTGTATTGTTAAAAATCTATTAGATTTACAAAACTTAATTTTCCTTAAAATAAAGTTAATTTGAAGGTTTATTTTATCATTTTGATAAAATAGTATTTCTTTTTTAAAAATATCTTATTTTTCCTATGGCTGTAGCATTATTCATTTGGGGTTTTATCCAAAGTTTTATTGTCGGACTTATTATTCCTATGGTAAAGCGGGTAAAGGCTAATTTTTTATTGTCAGCAATATTTATAATCACCGCCTCCAATATATTATTTCAATACTTATTACGCTATCGCGAACTAAAGAATACCCATCCTAATTATTTAATAGTACCCGATATTTTAGACCTAGTGCTACCTTCCTTGGTATTGCTTTACGTGAACTATATTTTGGGAAAACCTTTGTTAAAAAGAAGATATGGGTATTTTATAATTCCTATTATTTGGTCCGTCATTCTAATATTATATGTCAATCTTATTGAAAGTTTTACATTCGAGACCTATATCGGCACCAATTTTCATAAACTGAGTTTATCGATAATTTTTGGTTGGAAATTTTTCTTGTTTTATAAAGCGTTAACCCTTTATAAAAAAGAATTTAAGCTTGCAAATTCCAAGAATATTTCCCTATTTCTTTGGCCGAAGGTATTGGTGATATTTATGGGGTTAATCGCATATATAGCTTTTGTGAATATGATTTACTGGTTTATTGTGGGAGTACATCACGATGCTTCCGGGTTTGCGCAGATCATGCAACAGCTAACAGAAATAAATTATCTCTTGTTTACGAGCTCCATTATATTCATGACCATATTCTTTGCTTTTAAATACCCTAAAATTTTATCTGGCGCTCCTATTGTTAAAAGGGTCGATGAAGCGGCTTTGCCGGATGGTAAAAAACTTCTAAAAAAGCTTAATACTCTTATAGATGATGAAAAAGTTCACTTAGATACTGAGTTGGATGAAAAAAAACTGGCAGATATAATGGGTATTCAGTCTTATTTACTATCCAAACTTATTAATGACTATTTAGGAAAATCTTTTAGTGAGTTTATTAATGAAAAACGTATTGAAGAAGCACAACGATTATTAACCAGTAAGGAGCACAAAGATCTTACCGTCTTTGCGGTGGCAATAGATAGTGGTTTTAGATCGGAATCGGTTTTCTATGTTAACTTTAAAAAAATAAGCGGCTGCACTCCAAATCAATATAAGCAAAGGAAATTAGGTGCCAAAGTCTAGTTAAATTAGTTGGTTATTTTTATTTTTCTCTTAGAACCTTTTGAGTCATAAATCACGAGTTGTTTGGTGTTTTCCGGAATTCTCCATTTTCTGGAGTCTTGGGATAAATATCCGGATCCGTAATAAAATTCAGTTTTAAAACTACTCCCATTCGTAAGTGTTACTTCAGCATACACTTCCAATGGGTTTAATTGGATGGTTTTGGCTTCAGAAGGGAGGAGATAAAAACTTAAAGGCTGATCATTATTGGAAACTAGAAGTCCTATCCCGCTACTTGTATTAATTTTGGCAATTCCTCGTGTATCTTCGGGTGTTACAAATCCGCTTTCAGTATGATCCATGACTTTGAAGCATCCATTTTTGTCATTAATAAGAGTGGTGCCAATGGATCCATCTAAATATCCACTTAACGTTTCGGCATCTCGCCTGTTTCCTGTTAATAACAGATCTGGATAACTATCTTTATTCAAATCGAGAGTACTAATTCCATAAGTTGGAGCCATCTGGGCTTGCAGTGGAAGCGGTTTCACTTTAAAAGATTCATTTCCTAAGTTTTCAATATAAATAGTTTGTAATTCCGTTACTTCTAAATTGATAGCAGCTTCTTTTTCTTTATCTGTGAATAAATCTTCAAATGTAATCTCGCCATAGCTTTTATAGGAAGGGAACCTACCTTTCATAGCAGCAATTTGACTAATAAGTGCATCTCTCGATGGCAACGGATAACTGGTGCCTTGTATATAGTATCCCATTATAGGGTCTATTCTTCCATTCTTATCAAAATCTTTGGCAATTAGGCTCAAAGGTTCTTCTTTACTGGCGGTTAAAGCGGAATTTTTTCCTAGATTACCCACGATGTAATCAATATCCCCATCGTGATCGAAATCTGCTCCTTGAATACTATTCCAAAAGCCAGTTAGGTTCTTTAAAGAGGTTTTTGCTGTAATAGAGCTAAACCTGTCACCTTCGTTTTTAAACATTGAAATATACATCCATTCCCCTACAATTATTAAATCCATTAGATTATCATTATTGAAATCGGTCCATAAAGCGGAGGTTACCATCCCTATATTGGAAATCTCTTTAGACCATTCTTTGGTTACATCCTTATAGTTTCCATTATCATTTTGCAAGAGGAAACTTTCACCAGATATGGGGTAACTGGCTGGTTTGAGCCTCGAACCAATAAATAAATCCAGATCTCCATCGTTATCAAAGTCTGCGGCATTTACAGTGGCGGTGCTGGAAAGCATTGGTGGCAATGCTTTTTCCTTAAACGTTCCGTTTTCTTGTTGGATATAAAGTTTATCCTGAAAATGTGGCTGCTCATAAGGCAGCTCGGCTCCGCCGCTTGTGATATAAATATCATTTCTAGAATCACCATTCACATCTAAGATTAGAACTCCTTGTTGCTCCAAATTCCATGAATCACTAAGTAACTCCCCTCTTAAAAATTCGCCATTTGTTTGTTGGAGCCAGGTGAATGTAGAATCTTTATAGGCTGTGGTCATGCAAATATCATCTAAACCATCATTATTAAGGTCGCCCACTGCTAAGCCCGGTCCTTCCCTTGAGAGCATTTTTAACAGCAAAGGCTGTTCATTAAAATCGATAAAAGGATTTTCCTTATGTACTAGACCATCTATTTTACCATTGGTTTTTTCTAAAATGGTATTATTTAGGGTTTTTAATGGTTGATATGTTTCGTTCGCTTCGGAATATGTTATTTCGATAGTTTTATTGGCTGCCACATTATAAAAAGATTGTGAGCGCTTATCTGGCCAAATAACTTTAAGGCTGTCTATTTTCTGCGCTTCCCCCATACCTACATGTATATTGTAATCTACCGAAGAAAGGTAGCCACGAACGGGATATTGCTCATAAAGCTGTGCTTGCCCATTACTGTAAACTCTAATTGTTGTTCCAATACCAAAGGTGTTCTTTTTAGGTCCAATAAGTTTTATTTTTAGGTAATTGCTAGTTTCAACATCTTTTTCCCTCGTGTTGTTTTTATAGACAAAAGCAAGGCCATTTAAATTATTGGTAACAATATCCAGGTCACCATCATTATCCAAGTCAGCATAAATAGCTCCGTTCGACATGCTTTCCAATTCCTCGCTCCAGTCTTCCGTAACATCGATGAATGTTAAGTCTCCGTTGTTTTTAAAAAAATAGTTGGATAAATTAATCGGTGGAAGGGCTTTCATGCTTTCATAAAGCTTCTTTTCCCTTACTTCTTGTGTTCCAAACGGATTGGTAGCCGCAGACGAGTAAACTGTATAATCTAAATCGGTAATATCCCTTCCGTAGCCGTTTGAAATAAAAAGATCTTTATAGCCATTGTTGTCTAAATCTGCGAAAAGAGGTGCCCAACTCCAATCTGTTTTGGAGATGTTGGAAAATCTTCCTATTTCTGAGAAAAATGTGTTTTTGTTTTGAAGCTGAAGTGAATTGCGCACGTATTGTGGTAAGTAATCGAATCTAAACCGTAAGGTTTGATTATTGTAATTCATAGCTGGAGTCATGGTTTTGTTATGAAGATTACTTTCAGGAAGCATATCCACTTCTACAATATCCAAAAGGCCATCATTGTTGTAATCGGCAATGTCGATTCCCATACCATTATGCGAAGTTTGCGTAATATAATCGCGTATTTTATCTGTAAAAGTGCCGTCGCCGTTATTAACCCATAGCAAATCGTTAGTAATAAAATCGTTTGCACAATATATATCTGGAAGTCCATCTTTATTAACATCTAGGATTCCAACCCCCAGGCCGTATCCTTCGGCTGTAATACCTGCTTTTTTCGAAATGTCGGTAAAAGTTCCATTCCCATTGTTTTCATATAATCTATCAGTACTAATACCGTTTCCGTTTAATTTTCTAGGTCGGGTATTGTTATGGCTAAAATTTTCCACTCCATTGGTAAGAATATACACATCGAGATCTTCATCCATATCAAAATCAAAAAAAACGGCCTGAGTGCTATATCCAGCATCGTTTAGGCCGTACTCCTTGGCTTTTTCCAAGAAGGTGTTGTCCCCTTGATTAATGTAAAGCAGGTTTTCGCCTTGCTCTGTATAATTCCTGTCGGCAACGCACACATAAATATCCAAATAGCCATCTGCATTGATATCCACAAAATTTATGCCGGTAGCCCATTTATCGTTTTCAATGCCCGCAGTTTTTGAAATATCTTCAAACTCTAAATTGCCTTTGTTGAGATATAGCTTCGAAGGCACGTTGTTACCGGCAAAATACAGGTCGGGTAGACCGTCGTTATTAATATCACCAGTACCAATCCCAGCACCATTATATATGTAGATAAAATTTAACGGATTGAACTTTTCATTCTCTGTAATTTTATTGTTGAAATCTATATGGGTGTGATCTTTATCGAGGATTTCGAACTTTTTTTCAGTATCGCAGCTAAAGAAAATGATGAGAGATAGGAAAAAGGGAAGTATTAATTTCATTTTAAGTTGTTGAGATAAAAAAAGATATTCTTATTTATTTTTGGAAAAATAATTTTTTAGAAGTTTCCAGCGCGGGGCATTTGGCTTTCTAATGCTGTCGTTCCGGTCACTAATGGACATTTCGGGGTCCCAAACTTGATTCTCACGATATGCGTGATAGGCCCACGACCAATTGTATTTTTCTGCAATTTCAATAACATCGGTAAGGTAATTCAATCCATCTTCTCCAGTCCAACGCGGACTGCTAAATTCCCCTACCAATATAGGGATATTTGGATGTTGTTGAGAGAATTTGATAAGTTCTTTTTGTTCTTTTTCCAGTTGAGAGCGGTTCCAAATCACACTATCAATTTTAGTAGGGTAGGGTACATATTCTCCTTCTTCCCAAATATTTTGATGCGTAAATGGCACAGGGATGTAGGTATGTGTTTCTAAACAGATGTTTTTATCGTTTGGGATTTTTATATAATCTATTCCTTTATGGTATCCATACAATGTATCTTTCTCTTCATCATGAACTCTTGGCAGAGCATAAACAATGGTATGTACGGTATCTTGTTTGCGAATGGCATCCGTTATTTTTTGATAAAGTAAATTTATGTCTTCGGGCGTATTGGTTTCCATATCTATAGGGATTTGCGGTTCGTTTAACAAATCGTACCCAGCAATAACATCTCCTTTTTCAGCATATCTTTTGGCAAGCTCACTCCAAAAGTTGATAACTATTTCATGGTATTTAAAGTCTTTAAAAAAAAGATCGTTTCCAAGCATAGTCCACTTGTGCTTCGTTCCTGGATATCTATGTGGATCA
Organism: Galbibacter sp. BG1; assembly: GCF_013391805.1. Taxonomy (GTDB): domain Bacteria; phylum Bacteroidota; class Bacteroidia; order Flavobacteriales; family Flavobacteriaceae; genus Galbibacter. The sequence continues at coordinate 2,698,850 of NZ_CP058364.1, forward strand.
ATTAATACATGAAGTCCGAATTCTTCACTCCATTTTAAAACGCTGTCTAGTTTTTGAAACGCTTTTTCGTTCATTTCATAAGGGGGCTCTAAATCCATTAGGGTGCAAACAGGCATACTTAATCTTACCAAGTTCGCTTCTGTCGTAGATAGATGTTCTAGGTCTTCCTTTTCAATATCGCAACCAATATTAACGCCACGGTACGTTTTCCATCGATATATATCTTCCGAATTAATTTCAGAAGTGGTCACATTTTTTTTCTTATTTTCAGTTTTGCAGGCGATGGTAATAAATGAAAAAATAAATCCCAAGAGAATTAAACCCTTAATTTTCATATTAAATAATTTTAGAAGTATAAATTTATCAAATATGCATTTTGTTGCGACTTTGAGCTTATTATTTTATAAATCAATAGTAATTTAAAACACCAATTTCAGTAATATTGAAGTCGATTTTAAGAAAATACATGTAAAAAGTTGATTTTAAAAATTTGTTTCTGTTTTTTCGGTAGCCGTTGAAGAGAGAAGCGATTTCACAGATTTAAACGGTTAGTTTATAATAATTTAAGTGTTTTTCGGAAATGAGAAAAGGTGAATTTTTTATATCCCTTTATTTATTTTTCGATATTTTTAGGACTGCTTTTTATTCTGTTTCCTAAAACAAAAGGGCTTTAACTACTGTAATTTTTACTTTTAATATTATTTTTAATACTTAACTACATGAATTGGTTTACAACTACCGCCAAATGGAAAATAGCCTTGCCTTTTTTCATCTTTTCAATTATTATTTCGAGCTGCTCAGACAAGAATATAAAAACAGAAGCTCAAGAACCATCAAAATCAAAACTAACCAGCTATGTAAATCCGTTTATAGGAAGCACGGGTAACGGTAAAAGACATAGCATAGGAAACACACATCCAGGAGCCGTTTTACCATGGGGAATGGTGGCCATAAGTCCACAATCTTTCGATTTTACGGGTATGCACAACGCTACCGGCTTCCGAAGCGAAGAAAAAGAGATTTTTGGTTTTAGTTGCGTAAACTTATCTGGAGTCGGTTGTCCTGCAGGCGGAAGCGTTCCTTTTAAATTTTTGTCAAAATCCTTCGATACAGTTCCCCGAGGCTCTAAGTTTTCAGATCAAAAAGCTTCACCGGGTTATTATGGAGTTCATTTGGATGACGAAAGTATTAAAGTGGAAGTGTCCAGTACAGTTCGTTCTGGGATATTTAAAGTTCAACTTCCTGAAGGCAAAAACTATATATATCTAGACCTTACTGCACAGCAGGGGCACATAAAAGGAGGGGAGATTAAGGAATATACAAAAACTGCCGTATCTGGATACCAATTGGAAGGCTACTTTTGTGGTTCTACCAATAGAGGTAATGCTTATTTTAATGTAGAAATGAACACTCCGGCAGATTCCCTGTTTTTGGTATATAAAAATAAAACCACAGAGAAATTCCAGGAAAATTTAGATGATAAGCCAAGCGGAATTGTTTATACCTTTAATAATAAGGATCCAAAGTCAATTCAAATAAAAGTAGGGGTTTCTTATGTTTCTATTGAAAATGCCAAAGGAAATTTAGATGCTGAACAAGATGGATTTAATTTCGATTTAGTGAGGGAAAATGCTGAAAAAGTTTGGGAAAAAGAGCTGTCGAGAGTAAAAGTAACATCTTCTTCAGAAGAAGATAAAACCGTTTTTTATTCTGCGTTGTACCGAAGTCTGTTAATGCCTTTTACATTTAGCGACCATAATGGAGAATATTTAAAACACACCAATTTTTTTGATGAAGAAAAAAACAATGAAGTTGGAGTAGCCAATGGTTATACCCGTTACACAGCTTTTTCTCTATGGGATACCTATCGTACTGTTCATCCATTATTTTCTTTGGTCTATCCAGAAAGAGAGTTGGATATGGTTAAAACCATGGTAGCTATATATGAAGAGTCTGGTTGGTTACCGAAATGGGAAATTTTTGGTTCTGAACCAAATTTAATGGTCGGAGACCCTGCCTCCATTGTTATTGGAGATACGTATGTTCGTGGAATTACCGATTTTGATGTAGAAACGGCCTACGAGGCGATGGAAAAACAGGCCGATCAATTGGAAAATAATAGATTGCGAAGAGGACTGGAAGAATACAAAGAGCTGGGTTATATTCCTATGGATGGGAAGACGAGTGATTTCGCCAATTTTCAATGGAATAACGGAGTGGTTTGGGGTCCAGTTTCTACCACAATGGAGTTTAATTTATCCGACTATAATGTAGCACAGGTAGCGAAAGGTTTAGGTAAAGAAGATGACTATAACAAATTTTACGACCGCTCCATGTCTTTTATGAAATTATACGATCCAGAACTTCAATTATTCCGCCCAAAAAATACGGATGGAAGTTGGTACGAACCCTTCGATCCTACACAGGAATTATACGACCAAATGAACTTTGGATTGCGTGGGGGCCCCGGTTTCGTGGAAGGTTCTGCTTGGCAATATTTATTTTCAATTCCTCATGGGATAGACACTTTAAAGGCCGTGATGGGTGACGAGGTTTTCTTGAAACAACTAAATACGATGTTTGAAGATGAACATTTTGATATGACAAATGAGCCAGATTTGGGATATCCATTTTTCTACAACTACACTAAGGATAGTACTTACAAAACATCAAAAACGGTACATAAACTATTAAAACAACACTTTCCAAATGCTTTAAATGGACTTCCAGGGAATGATGATGCCGGAACGATGTCTGCTTGGGTAGTTTTCGCTATGATGGGAATTTATCCTGATACTCCAGGCGATCCAGATTACCTGGTTACTACGCCGATGTTTGAAAAGGTTGAAATTTCGCTAAATGATAAATTCTACGGCGGAAAGACATTAACTATTGAAAGGGATGGCCCTGTAGATGGAACTATTGAAAATATCTATTTAAACGATTCTATCATAGGGTTTAAAGTGGACCATAAAAAGCTGGTGGAAGGGAATGCCGTATTGAAGATTAAAACTACAGAAGCTATCGAATAGCCAGTTTAAAACATAGACTCTTTAAAACAAAACACCCCCGAAAATTCTTTCGGGGGTATTTTATTGATTCTCGTTAGAACTGTAATTTATGGATTTATTCTTCCACACTCCCAGGAATTTGAATACCTAGACCTCCGTCTACCCGTATGTGCTGCCCTGTCATAAAAGCACATCGATTGGAGGTGGCAAAGACGATCATTTCTGCGATTTCTTCAGACTTCGCAATTCTTTTTAGCACGTGCATATCGATACTGTCTTGATGTATTTGCTCTGGATTGGAAGCTTCTGCCCAAGCATTCCTTGCCATGGGAGTGTCTACCGTACCTGGACAAATGGATAGGCACCGTATTTCCGGCGCAAAATCGATCGCTAGGGCTCTTGTAAGTCCCAAAACAGCAGATTTGGCAGTAGTATAATGCACCATATTTGCGGAGCTTATAAAAGATTGGGCGCTTCCTACATTTATAATAACTCCACCTGTATTTTTTTTCATGATAGGAACGGTATACTTCGCCATGAGATAGTAAGATTTCAAATTAATGTTCATAACCCTATCCCAGTCTTCTTCCATGCAGGTAACCGCATTGGCATAATGTATAATACCAGCGTTGTTTACCAAGTGGTGGATATTTCCAAATTTTTCCAAGCCTTTGTTCAAAGCCAATTTTATGGCTTCAGAATTCGTTACATCTGTTTTTACAAATAGGGCATTGGAGCCTAGTTTATCCTCTGCTTTTATACCTGCTTCCTCGTCAATATCCAAAATTATTACAGAAGCTTTTTCCCTAATAAACACTTCCGCAGTGCTCAGTCCGATACCTTTGGCACCACCTGTTATAACTACGGTTTTATTCTTTAAATCTTTGTACATATATATAAATTTACCAGTTAAACATGGTTCCGTCCTCCAATCTATTTATAGGAAGGTAAGCTTTTTCATATTCAAATTTTCTGGCAAAGGTTTCGTTAAAATCAACCCCAAGTCCGGGAGCCTCAGTGAGGTGTAAATGTCCGTTTTCGAAATAATATTCATGGGGGAACGCTTCTTCCGTAGTTTCTGAATATCCCATATATTCTTGAATCCCAAAATTATTAATGGCCGTATCAACATGCAAACAAGCTGCCAGGGCAATTGGAGAGATGTCCGACGGTCCATGACAACCTGTTTTTATGTGATAAGGTTCTGCAAAATGTGCTATTTTAAGCATGGGTGTTATTCCGCCACCATGGCTTACCGTCATTCTTATATAATCGATGGATTGATTGGATATTAAATGATGTGCATCGTGAATAGTATTAAAAACCTCTCCAACTGCTAAGGGAGTTACCGATTTTTGCTTTATCTGTGCAAAACTTTCTTGATGTTCTGCTGGGGTAACATCTTCTAGCCAAAATAAATGATAAGGTTCCAAGTCTTTTGCCAAACGGGCCGCTTCGGTAGGGGTTAACCTATGGTGACTGTCGTGCAGTAAATGGAGGTCTTCACCAAATTCTTTTCTAACTTCTTCAAAAACCGACGGGATAAAATTTAAATACTTAGGGGTGCTCCAACTTTCTTCAAAAGGTTTGTTTCCTTTTATGGCAGGTTCATAAATTCCTTTTTCCCCAATTCCGTACGCTTTTTCAATTCCAGGAATCCCACATTGAACCCTAATGGCTTCAAAAGAAGCTTTCTTAAGTTCTTCAACCCTTTTTAAGGTATCTTCTAGGTTTTTACCGTTGGCATGGGTATATGTCAACATCTTACTTCTACTCTTGCCTCCTAGAAGGTTGTATACAGGGGTCTCTAGTATTTTTCCCTTTAAATCCCAAAGCGCCATATCAATAGCTCCAATGGCTGTCATGGTAACAGGACCTTTACGCCAATACGCACCTTTATAGAAATAATTCCAAATATCTTCTGTTTGAAATACAGACCGGCCTTCAAGAAGCGGACAAAGGTAGTGTTCAAGATAGGCGGCCACAGCCAGTTCCCTTCCGTTAAGGGTAGCATCCCCATACCCAATATATCCGGCTTTAGTGGTAATTTTTACCGTAACAAAATTCCTTCCCGGGGAACAGACGATAACTTCAGCAGATTCAATAATATCTCGTTTCATGGGCTGTGCGGTATTAATTATTAATGCTTTCTAAGGACGTTTTTTTTTGAATTAGTTACATAGCCTGTAACATCGCTTTCTTCATTTGTGTTGATCCACTTCTTACTATAAAATCCATAAAACATAATATAGAAATAGCAAGCCAATGGAACTATAAAAGATAATTGAAGGCCTATATTATCGGCCAGAAAACCTTGAAGAAGTGGAACGAGGGCTGCTCCTAGAATTGCCATAACAAGTAAGGAAGAACCTTGACCGGTATATTTACCTAACCCTTCTATTGCGATGGTAAAAATATTGGACCACATAATGGAATTAAAGATCCCAACCCCAATTAAAGACCACATCGCAAAACTACCAGAGGTAGTGATGCCGAGGATAATTAAAATAGCACTTATGGTGGCAAACAAGCCTAAAGTTCTGCCTGGAATACTTTTTCCCAAAAGAAAGGCTAAAAAGTTAATACCAATAATGGCAAGATAGGGGGTGACCGTATTAAATTTCATTCCAGAAATTACAAATATTAAAAGAAATGAAAATGCCGTAAGAAGCAACATTAAGGCATATTTTTTAGATTTTTCCATACTACTAAGGGACAATGCTCCCGAAAACCTACCAATCATAGTTCCTCCCCAATAATAGGCCAAAAAATTCTTGGCGACTACTTCTTCATATCCCATGATGGTATCGAGCCCAATAAAATTAATTAAAAAACTGCCAATGGCCACTTCTGCCCCTACATAGGTAAATATAGCGAGCGTTCCGAAGGATAGATTGGGAAACTTCAATGCTTCTACCCCTTTTACGATTTCATCTTTATTAACAAATTCGGGTAGCTTTATAAATTTGAACAAAATAGCAATGAGTATAAAAATAATGCCAAAAAGCAAATAAGGTATTTTAGCGGATTGTTCTTCGGAACCTTCTTTAAAAAAGAATTCGAAGATTAGATACCCTCCTAAAATAGGGGCAATCGTAGTGCCAAGGGAATTGAACGCTTGCGACATATTTAATCGTGCCGATGCTGTTTTTGGATCCCCTAAAATAGATACGTATGGATTGGCAACTATTTGAAGCAGGGTGAAACCGAGCCCCAATACAAACAGGGCCCCTAAAAAAAGTCCATATATTTTAAATTGTGCAGCTGGATAGAATAAGAAACAACCGATCCCAGAGATAATTAAACCTAAAATGATACCATTTTTGTAGCCTATTCTATTTATGGGATCTCCAATTTTAAGTGAAAGTAAAAAGTAAAGAAGGGAGCCAATAAAATAGGCTCCAAAAAAACAGAATTGTATAAGCATAGCCTGCCAATACTTCAGTACAAAAATTTCCTTGAGGTAGGGAATAAGAATATCGTTCATGCAAGTTAAGAATCCCCACATAAAGAATAACGTAGTAAGAACTACGAGGCTAGAATTATAGTTTTTGTTATTCATAAAAGTAGTGCTGTTTCAGCCGTATGTTTTTTTAAATAATGTAGAAATGGTTTGGTTGTAAATATGAGTGTAAAAAAGTTTCTACCGCTGAGGATTTATAAATTAATAGCGATGAACAGCTCTACTTAAACATTTTTTTTGGATTTATTAATCTGGATTATTTCGAAAAATAAGCATCTAGGGTGTCCCAAAATTCTTTGTGCATTTTCTCTACTTCGATCTGGGTATAAACCTTCAATGATTTTCTTTTATTTTCTGGTGGAGCAGGTCTTGTTTCCAGCGTAGCCAACTCTGGTTTTTGAATGGCAACTACCAAGGCCAAGTCCCACATTACCCTTTCGTCACCGGCATTCATGTAAGTCCAGCGTTCTGCCAGCTTATCGGTAGCGGTGGCTTTGTATGTAGATAGTTTTTTTAGGGTTCTATCTTTATTAAAAGTGTAGGGTCTCGCCGTAGTGATGGGCATTACAGTTAACTCTAAATCGGGTTCGTTTAACAGAACATCGAAAGCATTTAGATCCCTTTGTATATTGAATTCACTTTTATTCCACACATTTGTTTCTTTATCGAAACGTGCACCCAGTAAAAAAGCATGTATGTTTTTGGTTATCGTAGAGTCTTTTTGAATAGCAGCTGCCAAATTCGTGGATGCGCCGATACAAATTACTTTTAGTTTATTATCGGGACTTGCTTTTTTTGCTTCCGAAATAATAAAGTCGGTTGCTGGGGATTCTGGAATCGTAGCTCCCTTGTAATAGCCCCAAGCATAACCAATATGATTTTTACAACCCATAGGGTGCGGAATATCTAATCTATCCATAGTTTTTAAAAGCTCCTCATTGAGTTTTTGAGATTCTTGAACCGTTACAAAATTGGAAACTTTGTTGCCGCTCCATGAGCTGTCTATTACCATTTGAACATTATTAAAATGTGCAGAATTAAGGCTTATAAGCTCCATATCCGGTTCGGCAATGGCGTAGACGATGGCGTACAGGTCATCAATTTCATTCCCGGTGTCGGAATCCAAGATATACTTTTGTCCATAAGAAGATAAGCAGGTGAAAAGTAAGGTTAGCAATGCACTTTTCTTAAAGGTGTTTTTCATAATTAATTTCTCAGTTATGGTAATAATTCAATTTCAGTTATAAATAATTAATAAATATACACTGTAATGTTTAAAAAGTATCAAATATGTAAAATTTAAACAATTATTTTGTCAGTATTTACAAAACAATAGAAATTCAAAAACTATTTAAAGCTCATGTTTATTTACATTGAATTATTTTAGTTCCTCAAAAAATAAAACTTAAATAATTATGAGCGTATGCTGTGGCATCGATTTAGGGGGAACCAAAATTGAAGGTGTTTTGATTGAAAAAAATAAAACTGGTTTTCGAGTAATTGAAAGGTTGCGGGTTCCTACCGAGAAAGAAAAAGGTTATACACATATTCTATCTCAAATTAAAAAGGTAGTACAGCTACTGGAAACTAGAGGGAATTTAAAAATAACAGCTTTGGGGATTGGAACTCCTGGTTCCCTGGATCCTAAAACCCAGACTTTAAAAAATAGCAATACGGTTTGTTTAATAGGGAAACCGATAAAAAAGGATTTAGAAAATTTATTGGGAATATCCATTGAAATTGCCAATGATGCCAATTGTTTTGCCCTGGCGGAAGCTACGCTGGGTGTGGTCCCAAAGATGGCCCCGCATGCCAAAAATGTATTCGGGGTTATTATGGGGACTGGCGTGGGAGGTGGAGTCGTTATTAATGGCAAAATTTTAAACGGGCGAAATGGTATAGGAGGTGAGTGGGGGCACAATTATTTGGAAGAAAATGGCGATGATTGTTACTGTGGGCAGTCCGGTTGCGTAGAAACCGTAATTTCCGGTACGGCATTGGAGTTGCATTACCAAAGGCTTAGCGGAACGAAGAGAAAGTTAAAGGAAATCTATACGCTATACCAAAACCAACAAGATGAATATGCAGAAGCTACCATAGAGCGAATGTTGGATTTCTTCGGAAAAGGGATTTCAGCAATTATAAATACCTTGGATCCAGATGTTATTGTTATAGGTGGAGGGGTAGGCAATATCGATTTGTTGTATACGGAAGGAGTTCAAAGAGCAGAAAAATACGCTTTTAATAAAACGATAGAAACCATGTTCTTAAAACCGGAATTGGGGGATAGTGCCGGTGTTTTTGGGGCAGCAATGTTAGTACAATAATTTATGGAAAATTTAGAAGAACAAATAAAGCACGAGTTTGCAGTGGCACAGGACGTTTTGTCCAGTTTCATGAAAGATAATAGCAATTTCACTAAGATTGTAGAAATAGCAACTTTAATGACAAATGCCATGAAAAGTGGCAATAAAATAATTTCCTGTGGGAATGGAGGTTCCCACTGCGATGCCATGCATTTTGCTGAAGAGCTTACGGGTAGGTATCGTGAAAATAGAAAGGCGTTGCCAGCAATAGCAATTTCCGATCCGAGTCATATTTCTTGTATAAGTAATGATTACGGATACGAATTTGTTTTTTCGCGATTCGTGGAAAGTCTCGGCAAAAAAGGAGATGTTTTACTGGGCATTAGTACGAGTGGCAACTCCAAAAGTATCGTGGAGGCTTTCCAGGCCGCAAAAAATTTAGGAATTAAAACGGTATTGTTATCTGGCGAAAGCGGAGGGAAGTTAAGGGAGCTTGCCGATATGTCAATTTTGGTTCCTCACACTGGTTATGCAGACCGAATTCAAGAAATTCATATTAAGATTATTCATACATTAATCCTAACTATTGAAAAGTTAATAGAGAAAAAATAGGCACGAATTAAAAGTCCATTATCGAGTAAAATGCTTTTTTGGGATTGTAATCCTTATCGAATAATAATGGGTAATCTGTTCTGCCTTTCACCACATAATTGCTCAACCAAGTTTTATTATCGGCAACACCCCAAAAGGTAACTCCTGTTATTTTATCCTTTTTTGCTCTCAGAAGCTCAAATACCTCCTTGTATTTTTCTGCTAGTTTGGAGGCGAGCTCCGGTGTGTAAGGCTTAATTTCTTTAGGTAAGGTGCTTCTATCCATATTGTGGTAATACGGATAAACAGAGATATCCAATTCGGTAATTTGTACTTCCAACCCTAGGGAAGAAAAGAGGTCGATTGCTTTTCCTAAATTTTCTTTATTAACGTCCTCCAATGTCCAATGGCCTTGCATACCCACACCGTCGATGGGTACTCCTTTCTCTAAAAGCTCCTTAAGCATTTTGTATGCTTTGTCCCTTTTTTTCGGATTTATAAGGTCGTAATCGTTGTAAAATAATTTTACATCGGGATCGGCCTCTCTGGCATAGCGAAAAGCCATTTCAATATATTCCGGTCCTCCTATTTGAAACCATTTGATGTCTTCCCGGTAAAATAAATCGGATTCATCTGAAATAGCTTCATTTACCACATCCCAAGCGTAAACATCTCCGCGGTAATGATCTAATACTGCTTTAATGTAGGATTTCATCCTTTTAAATAATTCATTTTTGGAAAGTAATTCTCCTTCGTCGTTTTCATAGAACCAATCATCCGTTTGGTTGTACCAAACTAGGGTATGTCCTCTTACCAATAAACCGTGTTTTTTGGCAAAATCCACAAGGGCGTCTCCGCGTTCGAACGTGAACTTGTTTTCAGAAGCAATTGTTCTGGAAGGTTTCATGTCGTTTTCCGCGGTAATACTCGAAAAGTGATAAGGAACCAATACGGTATCCTGTCGTTGCAAGTGTTTTTCGCCCATGGCCACACCAAGAGGGAAGAATTTATTGTATTTTTCTTTTAATGAAGGTATTGTTTCCTGCCCATTGGATATGGTTATTTGAAAAACAAATATTAAACAGGTAATAATTGATATTTTAAGCTTCATAAGTTGGTTGCGGTAGTGTTAAACGGTTAAATTTAATGATTTTCTTTTTGGTAAAAAAAATCGGGTATTAAGAATTTTCCCAATACCCGATTATTGTTGACGGTTTTTTTATTCCGTTGAAAAACTCCAGACTTGGCCTACTGTTTGACCTCCCTTTTCATCTTTAACTACTACTTTCCAGTAATATTTCACTCCGCTTTCCAGCGATGTAGTCATACTGGTTTCCATGACATTTTCTGCTATTGGTGTCGTAGGAGGGTTTACGGTAGCTAGATAAACGTCGTACATCAAGTTTTCGTCATCTAGGTCATTTGCGTTCCATTGCAAGGTGGTTTCATCTCCCGTAATGTTTACGTCCATTTTCGGACTTACCAAAAGTGGGGCAAATGGTAAATAGTTGGACAACCCTTCTCCTTCCACGTAAAACTGATTTACCGCGGAATATTCACCTGCAAAGGTGTAGGAATCCACCGCTCTAATTCTCCAATAATAGGCTATTCCCTTTTCCAGTGAAATGGTTACCGAAGTTCCCTGAATATATTCTGAAACTTCCTCAATTTCTGTAAATGCCCTATCCTTGGCAATCTCGACATCATAGGTGAGTTCGTTACCATCTGGATCACTGGCTGCTTCCCATTCAAAAGTGACTTTATTATCGATACAAAGTAAATTATCTGAAGGATAAATTTGTACTGGAATTGTGGGAGGGTTGTTTTCAATGGACTCGTATGTATCTTCGTTGTTACAACTTATGAGGCCAGCACCAAACACAATTATATATAGTATTTTTTTCATTTTCTTAGTGTTTTACAATTTTGAACGTTTTTAACTCATCAAGCTGAACTTTAATTAAATAAATTCCGGCAGCTTTTCCTTGCAAGTCAATTTTAATCCTGTTGTTTTCAACCTTCATTACTCCAGATACCAGTAGTTGTGATTGAAAGTTTAGCACATCTACTTGAACCTCCTTGAGATTACTAGGAATTGATATTTCCACAAAATCCCGTGTTGGATTAGGATACGCTGTACTACCCAACAAAGATTCTAAGTTGGTTGCAAACATGCCTTCGCAATTAATCTTACTAAGAACTTCTACTTGGTCTCCAGGGTTAACAGGTACCAAAAATGTTTTCGCTGAGGTTGAAAAAGCCTTTTTCCCATTGATCATTACGTTAAACGGGGCAGTACCTTTTTCTACATTTATGGAAATTGAATTTTTAGCTATACCTAGGGTAGCCTGAGCATCTAGAATTTCTCCTTCCTCAATTTCTAGCATGTAACATTGACTGAAATCTTCCTCTTCCACAGAAATACAAAAATCATAATTTCCTGGTGCTAAGTTACCTACGGAAAGAGAATCTGTAAAAGTATAATTCATGCCCGCTATGGTTGTTTTATAATTAAAGGATTTTTTAGTTTTAATCACTATTTCTCCATTTTCTTTATTCGGACAAGTCTCGCCAATACTTTCAATTGAAAAATTGTTATACGCTATCCCACCTTCGGTAAGTGTAGTTGCCGATGCTGTGTTGGAATAATCTGATTTTCCAATAACATTTTTGGCATAGATACGGTACGTATATTCCGTTTCGGGCAATAGACCAATATCGCTAAAAGTGGTTGTATTGGCATCCAGCGATGCAATTTTTTCAAACTCACCATCGGTTTTACGCTCTACAACATAATTAGCTTCTGTGGTTGCAATATCCTTCCACTTAATATCTATTTGTTCAGTAGACGATGCGGTGGCGATAAGATCGGTAGGAGCTAAAGGAACTTCGGTAACCTCCTCGCATTTCACTTTTAAAAGAACTGCGTCTATAGTTACATCGTTGGCATCTTCACTTAGGAAAAAGTGAAACTGCCCCACGGTGCTCTCCTCTTCCATGGTAAATTCATAAGGTCCGAAAGATTTCGCTTCTGTTGTAATGCTGATGTTTTCCACAAAATAATTTGCCCACGGAGCTTCACCTTGAAGTACTGCAATTCTAACAGCTTTATTGGCGCTTGCCTTCGCCATAAAACTTAATTGGTAGGTTTCACCTTTTTCCAATTTTGGTAAGTAGGAGTATAATTGAACATCAGAGTCTGATGCTCCAGCTGCTTGTAAGCTCACTTTTGCTGCATTAGCTCCTGAGAGCCCTTGGGCGGTAACTGGCTCTACTTTACCTTCAGTATTGGCATCGGTATTGTTGTAAAATATCCATTGGGCTACCCCATTGTCAAATTCTCCGTTGGCTATAAAATTGGTGTCATCACAATTGCTAGTGCTTTCTCCTTCTGTAGTGGCTGTTACTTCATTGGAATAAGACGAATCGCCCGTGGAATTTACGGCCTTTACACGATAGGTGTAAGCAGTTCCAGACTCCAACTTATCATCTATTAAAGAAACCTTATTTTCTTGAACGGTGGCTACTATCTCAAATTCGTTCTCTCCAGTTTTCCGTTCTATCCGGAAAGCGTTTTCATTGTCAGAATTATCTTTCCAACTTAAGTTTATTTGATTTTCATCGATTGTGGTTGCGGTAAGCTCGGATGGTGCCGTAGGAGGCAAGGCGCCGCTTTCACACTTTTCTTTTAAAGAAACGGCATCTACAGTTATGTTCTGAGCATTTGCCCCTACAAAGAAGTGAAATTGCGTTAGGGCACTTTCTTCTTCCATAGTAAATTCAAAAGGTCCAAAAGTTTGTACTTCGCTGGTAATGTTAAAGTTATCCACAAAAAAATTGGTCCATGGCGCTTCGCCCTTCAAAACGGCCACGCGAATGGATTTAGTGCCACTTGATTTAGCCATAAAACTCAATTCGTAAGTAACACCAGCTTTTAAAGTTGGAAGAATGGAATACAATTGTACATCGGTATCCTCTTTTCCAGCGCTTTCAATAGTAATTTCAGCGGCTTGATCGCCCGACAACCCTTGTCCTGTTACTGGTTTTATTTCAGAAACAGCATCAGAATCGGTGTTATTGTAGAATATCCATTGGGCTACACCTTGAGTAAATTCCCCATTATTAATATAGTTTTTATCGTTACAGCCACCAGTACCGTTTTCTTTGGTTGTAACCATACTTTCATTGGAGTATGCAGATTCTCCGTCGCCACTTACTGCTTTTATCCTGTAAGTATATTCAGTTAAAGCTGTAAGTTCATCATCATCAAAGGTTGTACTGTTTTCTGATACAGTCGCAACTTTAATATAATCTCCATTCCCTTTTTTTCTCTCGATAAGAAAACCGGTCTCATCCTCGGAATTATCTTCCCAAGAAAGTGCTACTGCAGTCCCTGTTAAAGCGATAGAGGTTAATTTAGTTGGAGTTTCCAGTTCCTTAACGGGTTCATCGCTGCACTTTTCTTGAAATACCACGTTATCTATCCAAATATTGTTGTTATCGGTTCCCAGAAAAAAGTCCAAACGGGTATTAAGACTTTCCTGCTCCATTGTAAAGCTATAGGGACCAAATGATTTAATTTCATTGGAAACAGTAATGTTTTCTGAAAGATAATTGGTCCATGGAGCCTCACCTTTTAACACTCCCAAGCGTATTTCCTTAGCAGCAACTGCTTTTGCTTGAAAGGTTATTTGATAGGTTTTACCTTTTTTTAAGGTCGGTAATGCAGTAAAGAACTGTATATCTGACTCTCCCGCACCTTCTACTGTCTCGATATCTATTAAAACTGAATTAGCACCCGAAAAACCTGTTTCTTGGGAAATAGTAGCGCTTCCCGCCCCTGAGGTGTTGTTGTAAAACTCCCAAGACCCGTCGAGTGGAAGATCAAACTCTCCATTGCCTAAAAGATTGGAGGCATCGCACAACTGTTCTTCATTGGTTGTTTTTATTTTGAATTCTTCAGAGTAATCAGAATCTCCAGCGGTATTAAATGCTTTGATACGGTAGGTATATTCTGTATCACCTTTCAGTTCTTCTTCAGTAAATGTTGTGGTATCAGGGTCTAAAGTAGCGACAGTTACAAACGCATCTCCATCCATTCTTTCCAGCCTAAATCCGTCCTCGTTGTCTGCTTTGTCTTCCCAAGTAAGCTTAATTTCTGTACCCGAGAGCACCTCCCCGGCAAGATTTGTGGGTGCAACAGGGACTAGGGTACTAGTAGCATTGGATTTTAGAGGCCTTCTCCAAGCACCTGCTCCAGCGGTAGTTGAGTAAACATAAGGACTTCCTTGATAGTTTTTTACTATTGTGGAAGTGAGTCCTCCAAAATGTATATCACCTGTCCAATCTTCCCAAGATACATTTCCGTTGCCATCTATTGTACCCTTGTAAATACCATAGGTTTTTTGCATTCTATGGTCGTAATAACTCATTATAATTTGATTTTCGTACCCGGCAACTCCACCTTTATTTTGAAACCTAAAATCGTCTTTCAGTTCTTCATACCAATCGTTGGATCTAAGTCCCATAGCTATATCTTTAGTAATAACCGTATTCCAAGTGGCGCCTTCATCTAAAGAAAGGGCACCAACATAATTGCTGCCATCACCGCCTGATTCGTTTGAACTTCCGGAGAAATAGAGATAAACCTGACCCTCGTGTTCCCAAGCGGTAATTTCAGAATCCCATCCATATCCATCGTAAATTTTACTCCATACCCAATCGTCTCCTGTTTTTACACCTTTAAAAACTCCTTGATTGCTACCTCCGGTTCCGTTCATATAAACAATATCCGGATTGGTGGGGTGGGGGGCAATTTTTTTCACGGCATAGATGCCATCTGCCACTCCATTACTTATTTTGGTGCACCAGGCTGTTCTCCCTTGTTCGGTTTCACTAATTCCCCAACCGATATCATCGAGCATATAAAGACCATAATCTGTTGAAAACATATAAACACGACTGGGTTTTGCTGGGGAAATGGCAACATCCCGTAAAACTCCAGATGCCAGGCCGCCTTTCCATTCCCAACCGCCGGCCAGCATAATCCATTTATCATCTGGCGAATGATTGGTTAATTTTTTCGCCCATAACTGTCCGTTCGCTGCGTTCCCGCCATAGCCACTGGTCATCTGGGCTACAACCGTCGGTGTTCCCCAAGCATCACCAATATCTACCGCTTGTACGTCCGATAAGGGAGGGTTTCCTAGTCTATGCTGAATATTAGACCATGAAAATCCCTTGTCCCAACTTTCCATGGCTCCGTTATCTCCTTGTCCTTGAACTACATAATTATCGTGTACTGCAATATCATAGGAATAGGTGCTCTCGGTTCCGCGACTTGTATAGGTTGGCCAGTCTGCTCCCCATTGGGAAACTGTAATCGACAAATTGGGTTTAGAATATCTATTGAGCCACTCATAGGTGTCTCCATCCATTATCCCTCTAAAAATAGTTTGATTTGTTGTAGACCAAACGGCACGTTCCCAGGAAGAAGGGGTATAATGAACATACCTCGGATTTGGAGGTGCATTATCCCAACCATTGTCATAGCCATCGGTACCGCTCCATATAAGTTTCCAGGCATACTCTTTAATGGCATCATTTTCCCATACAAAAGTTCCTTCAAACAAACCTTCCCTGCTTCCTTCCAAACTTAAGATTAATTTATGGGTATCGCCTGTAGATCTTGAATCTACCTCCGGATACCAGAACGCCAATTCATCTAAGGACTCCCCATTTCCGGCCGCTACTTTTGTCCAGTTAATCGATGCCGTTGAAGTCGCATAGATGTTTCCTTTTTTACCATTGGTGGCATAGGAAGCATAAAGTACTTTTCCATTAGGAGAAATAGTGGCGCCTCGGTTTTTGCCAGTCCCTTCCGGAGCACTGATTTTTGTCCATGTAACACCGGCATCTGTACTTTTAAAAATCCCTTTAGCGGCGCCAATATAAACAATATTGGTGTTGGAGGGATCGAAATGAATGGTCCATACATTTCTGTCTGTAGTCATATCATTGTCAAACATCACTTCACTCCAAGTAATACCACCATCGGTGGATCGATAAATCATACCGGCTGCATTCTGCTGCATTCCAAAAGTATCGGAAAAGTCGTAATCATCCCGCCACCCTATACCGGCCAGTATTACTTTATCATCATCTGGCTTTACTGCTGCAGATGCTATCGACATTTTTCGTGTACTGTCAATAAAATTAAAAGTTTTTCCTCCGTCATCGGAAACTTCCAAACCATATAATGTACCTACTACCAATTTATTGGGATTGCTCGGGGCATAGGTAACAGAGTAGACACGATTGTTGAGCAAATCGCCATGAATGTGCCAAGAGAGTCCGTTGTCGGTTGTTTCATAAATACCTTCCATATCGGAGGCAAGTATCAATCTTCCTTCCTGGTTGGGATCTGGTACCACATCTTGAACCTGACCTCCAGCTCCAGGGTTTATTGGTTGCCATTGCGTAAAACCTAAAAATGTTCCGAAACAGCATAATAAAATGAATGTAATTTTGTTTTTCATTAAGCCTAGATTTGTTTGTTAATTGAATTTATTTAGTCATTTTAAAAATACTCTGATCGAACACTCTCATACTGTTAATTTGTAAAATAACAGTTGATATTTTTACAGAAGATGTATTTAATGGGTGTTTTTGATGCTGTATTCTTATTGTTTTAAGAATAGTTAACATTTTCGGAATGCTTCACAAATGCACGCGAAATCGTTATAGCAGAAGATTTTTTAAATTAAGAAGACTAATCTTTATAATATTTAAAACTGAAAACGGCGGAATCTTAATTAAGGTTCCGCCGTTTTAGTAATTGTTGATTGTGTATTAGTACCAAATTTGTAAACGTGCTTGGTCGGGTTTGCTTTCCAATACTTTTTCCCATGGGATAACGCCAACCTTATCCGCCCAAGATTGCCATTGTTGCTTTAACTCTTTTAGTTTTTTAGAGTTCTTTTTTGCCATGTTAAATTCTTCCACTGGATCTTCAGCCAAGTTGTAGAGTTCATCCACATATTCTGGGTATATGCTCACCCATTTCCAATTACCAATTCTTGCAGCTTTATTTCCTTCATGTTCCCAGAAGAGTCCTTTATGTGCAGTTCGGTTTTCTCCTTTAAAAATAGGAATAAGCGATTTTCCTTGAGTAGGCTTAATATTGATGCCATTATAGGTGGAAGGATAATTTGCTTCGGCTAGGTCTGTGAATGTGGTCATAATATCAATAATGTGAGCGGGTTGATTATCAATACGCTGTTCTTGAATCATTTTTGGAAAATGAACGATAAACGGACTCCTAATTCCACCTTCATTTCCCCAGTGTTTAAACTTTCTGTATGGCGTATTGCTCACGTTTGCCCACGGTAATTTGTAGCAGGCAAAAGATCCCACTTGCCCAATAGGGGCTGTGAGCTCTGGATTGGAATAATCTTCTCGCGTACCACCGTTATCCGATAGAAAAACGATAAGGGTGTTTTCTAGTTCGCCAGTTTCTTTTAAGGTTTCTATCAGGTCTCCTATACCACGATCCATAGATTCTATTTGTGCAGCGTAAACAGACATTCTTAGATCGTAATCGTCTTTCTCGGCTTGCGAGAGGCTATTCCAATCGGGAACTTTTGGATCTGACTTAGAGATTGGGTAGTCTTCTGGAATAATTCCCAATGCTTTTTGCTTTTTAAAACGATCTTCCCTTATTTTTTCGAAACCATTGAGGTATTTGCCCCTATATTTCGCAATATCTTCTTGCCTCGCCTGTAAGGGAAAATGAGGTGCGATATGTGCTAGGTATAAAAAAAATGGTTTTTCATCACTTACCATTTCCTCTACAAATTTAACTCCGTACTCATTAATAGCTTCCGTAGAATAATAATCGTCTTTTGGTGTAATAATACTGTCTCCAATTACCACTACTTGATCTCCTGGAAAAGGATAAAAATAAGCTCCTCCGTGATGAGGGAAACCATAAAACTTTTCAAAACCTTTTTGAGTTGGCCAATACTCACGATCGTTTCCAACATGCCATTTTCCAGACATAGCGGTGTTGTACCCGTTTTCTTTAAGAACTTGTGCCATAGTTACAGCATCATTGGGGATATGCCCCCCGTATCCTGGTAAACCGCAATCTTCCTGCATAAAGCCCATATTGGCCTCATGTGGATATAGCCCAGTTAATAAAGAAGCCCTTGTCGGGCAACATCTAGAAGCATTGTAAAATTGGGTCATTCGTAAGCCATTATTGGCTAAAGCATCTAGGTTTGGTGTAGAAATTTCTGACCCGTAACAACCCAGATCGGCATAACCCATATCATCTGCAAGGATAAGAACGATATTAGGTCGTGATTCTTTTTTAAGTTTAGAGGTTGATTTTTGCTGGCCGTAGGAAAACGACATTAACAATAAAAAGATAAAAGGTATTTTTTTCATTTATAGTAATAATTAAAAGTCTATTGATAGCTTTACAGATGTAAAACTACCAATAGACTCAAAAATGGTTAAATATTATTTTATAAAAATCTTTTTTGTCACTTTTTTGGTTTCTGAGATATAGATTATAAAATAAATACCAGAAGCCAGCGTACTGCTAAGTGGTACTTCAATAGAAGTTCCACTTTTTCTGTCAAACTTTCTTTCTAAAATTTTGCTTCCGCTGGTATTAAAGATAGCAATTTCAAAACTATCGTTTGTTTCTGTGTTAATACTCAGAACTTCACCAGCTTCAATCGGATTGGGATACATACTGAATGTTGTATCTGTATCGTTTAGCTGCAAAACTTCAGCATTGGCATTGGTCGATTTAGAAGAAGTCCCGCTGAAGGGGAAAGTTCCCCAAGTCGATGGATAATCGGCAGGCGTAAGACCACTCTCACTATGCAATAATGTCCAATTGGAATTATCGTTTGATCCATGGCACTCAAAAGAAGAAAAACCTCTATCTGAAGCGTTTGCTTTAATCCTAATTTTATCTGGATTTATTTCATTTCCTATCCCTAAGTCGATTGTAATCCATTCTGGAAAAGAAGTTCCTATATTCCAACCACCATTTGTATTATCGAAAGCTGCAAAATCATCTTGTCCATTCGTACTGGAAGTAGCTTTAGCTTTGGTTCCCCAAGTGAGTTTAGGATTAGGATATGAATTTCCATTCTCCATCCAATGTATTTGCTGTATGGTTACAGCATTTCCAACGGTTCCTAACCCAGTAAGCCTTAAATAGCGATAAGCGGTAGATGAACCTCCATCATTGGAAACGGTTACCTTACAGGTGGCGGTTTTGTTTCCCTCTGCGGTGGTAACGGTGATGGTACTGCTCCCAACAGCATTGGCTGTAACTGTTCCAGAACTATTCACCGTGGCAACGCTATTGTTGGAAGAGCTCCAAATAACATTTTTGTTGCTGGCATTAGATGGACTTACATTGGCACTAAGGTCCATAGTATTGTTTGTGGTTAAAGAAGAAGTGCATCCACTTATACTTACGGCTGTTACTGGTATATTGGTGGACCCGTTACACTTTTCCTTTATGGAAACGTTGTCAATAAATACATTATTCGAATTTCCTCCCAAGAAAAAGTCCAGTCTTGCGTTTGATGTGGTTTCCGACATGCTAAATTCTAACGGTCCAAAAGTTTGGGAGGTGGCTGTTAAGTTCACAATATCTGATGAATAATTATTCCACGGACTCACATTATTGAGAACCCCAACTCGCATAGACCTGTTCGCTGTGGCTTTGGCTTGAAAAGTTATTTGGTAAGTTTTTCCACTCTCTAAGCTTCCTGTATTTGTAAATAACTGAATATCAGAATCATTCGTTCCCGTCGCACCACTGTTAATTGTGACTTTTACGGCATTGGAACCACTTAAATTAGCATTGTTTACAACTGTTGCCATAGGGTTTCCTGATGTATTATGGTAGAAGTTCCAATTGTTCAGTTCGTTATTGAATTCTCCATTTAGGACTAAATTTGGATTTGGACAGCCATTATCATTTCCTGATCCAGTAGTGCCACTTTTAGTAGCAGTATAGGCCGAGTTACCATTACTATTGTAAGATCTTACTCTGTAATAATATGTAGTTTCTTCATTTAAACCTGTATCTAAAAAAGAGGAAGTATTGGAATTCACCATCGCAACCTCACTAAAAGTCTCACTACCTATTTTTCTTTCGACTTTAAAACCGTTTTCATCATTGGAATTATCGGTCCATGTTAACGATATGGAAGAAGACGAAACCGTAGAAGTAGTTAGATTGCTAGGAGCGTTTGGCGGATCACTAGGTAGAGGGTCTGTAGTTGCTGAGGCTACATTCGACCAATTGGAATTTCCTCCACTATTAGTGGCTCTTACTCTAAAACTATAACTTTTATCTGCTTCCAGATTGGTAGCGCTATAGGACGAGACATTTGCAGATACTGTTGCTAAAGCTTCCCAGTTTCCATCGGTTAATTGTTGGATGCTAAATCCATTTTCATTGGTTGAGTTATCATTCCAAGTAAGATCAATTTGATTTTCGCTGAATGCTGCAGCAATTAAAGAAGATGGAGAAGCGGGCGGATCTTGCGGAGCTATCCCGTTTGAACTCAAGGCACTTGCAGGAACGATAGTTAACGCTTCATCATTGGCAGCCCATTTGAGAACTAGATTAGCATCCCATCCATCCTCTGCATACTCTATTTTAATAGCGTATTTTGTGTTTGCAGTCATAGCCACTGTTCCAGAAACTGGGTCGTTTGGATCTTCCAAAGTCTGCTCAATTATAAGTTCTCCGTTAATCCATACGCTCACAGCATCGTCTGCAGTTGCTTCAAAAGTATAAGTTCCTGTAGTCGGGGCAACCACTTCCCCAGTCCATCGTGCAGACCATGTATCTACATCCATACAGTTGTTGGGAGCTATTCGTTTCCAATCGAAATTAATTGGTTCTTCAATTCCAGTGGCAACTAAGTTGGTGAAATCAATATTATCAAAATATTCCACGATTAAACCATTGGCGCTTCCTTCTGGAAGCCCTGGTGAAGAACTGGTGATTGTAACGGAATTACTCGGATTAGAGACAGAAGAACCGCTTACGGTCCTTACACGATAATTAAAATTCTTACCTGGGCAAAATCCTTCATCTGTATAGGTGGTGGTATTTGCCGCTACTGTTTTCAAAACTGAAAATCCTTTTCCATCGCTCCCACGCTCTATTCTATATCCACTTTCATTACTGGAATTATCGCTCCATGACAAATCGATTCCAGAACCGCTATTTTCAGCTTGAAGGTTAGAGGGAGGGGTAATGCTTGAACCTCCAACTGGGGTAATTTCTCTTCTCCATAGTCCTGTTCCCGCGGTTGAACCGTAATAGTAATTTTTACCTTCTATATTTTTAATTTGTGCTTTGGTAAAGCCTGGGAAGTCTATATTATCGGTCCAATTTTCCCATGTTACCGAATTGTCACTTTCAATTATTCCCCTAAATGCCCCATAAGGTTTACCAAACTCATGATGATAGCAACCAAGTATGATTTGATTGTCAATGCCGGCCACGCCCCCATAATTAAATTTGTATCGATCTGAAATGTAATCATACCAACTGTGATTTTTTAGGGGAAGCGTAGTTTCTTTATTTAGGATGGTATTCCAAGTAGCTCCATCATCGGTAGAAATTTGCACCGACATGTTCGAATCGTAAGCACCGGTTCCAGGATCTTTTTCTTGCCCGGAATATACCAAGTATGTTTTATTATTATAATCCCAAGCGGTAATACTGGCACCCCAGCCTATTCCATCATTTATTTGTTCCCAAGACCAGGAATTTCCAGATCTTGTACCTTTAAATAGATGTTGTTTTTGATTGGTGGTCGGACTGTTTTCAAAGATGTTGGAAGCTACGTAGATGATATTGGGGTTTGAAGGATGAAAGGCAATGGAATTTGCGCCGGCAATATTATCAGTATCTTTATCCGCAATCTTTTGAGCGCTTCCTCCATTAATAAAATCCTTAATATCCTCAATCCACCATATCCCACTCCCATAAATTCCCATTAGCACACTTTTTTGATTGTGGGGAGAGACCCTTAAGGCTTTCACATTGTAATTGTTAGGTAGATTGCCATTTCTGGCCTGCCATGTATCTGTAGGATCCAAATTGGTCAGTTTTTTTGTCATTATGGTATGCCCGCTCAAATTTACACCACCCCAACCTTGGGCGGCAGCAACAACTACGGTTGGAACACCATCGACCATAGCAAAATCTACTGCATCTGCGTGGTTGTGTCTATTAAACTCACGTACGGAATGATTGTTCCAGGAATACCCATAATCCCAACTTTCTTGAATTCCGTTATCTCCTTGACTTTGTATGGCATAATTTGCATATGCGGAACCGTCGAAAGTAAAAGTGCTGGCAAAACCTTTACTGTGATAAGTAGGTTCTCCAGTGGCCGGGGTAATTATGTTTGTTGGCTCGCAATATTTGTTTTCGAAGTGCCATTCTGTTCCATTTGGAGTTCCAGAAAACAATGTTTGATTACCTGTAGTCCAAATGGCTTTATCCCAAGTAGTAGGGGAGTAATGGGCCCATCGCACATTTGGGTTTGGATACCAAGTATCCCAACCTGGATCGAAATTGTCTTGCTCATTCCATATATTTTCCCAGTTGTAGGAACTTATGGAATTCCCATTCCAATCAATAGTACACTGCCACAATCCTGATCTAGCATTTCTGTAGGCCACTAACAGATTATGAGTGTTTCCCGTAGAACGGTCATCTACTTCAGGGTACCACATTTGGCTCGTATACGTTAATCCGCTGGTTATATCATTCCAAGAAATGGAAGAGGTTCGACTAGCATATATTTTAGATCCAGATCCTACGTTAAAATAATCACCATTATCGGTGGCATAAGTTGCGTAAATAACGTCACCTTGAGGAGATAAATCGATTCCTCTACACTTATACTGGGTGGGCCCTGGAATTAAATTCCAATTGGTTCCTGCATTCGTTGTTTTCCATAAACCTTGGTCTCCGGCAATATAAATGGTTCCTTGAGAGGTTTTATCGAATACAATAGAATAAATGTTGAAATAATTATCTGTTATGTTATTGTAGGTGACTTCGGTCCATGAAGCCCCATAATCCCATGATTCAAAATAATGTCCTGGTCCAGAGGAAGCTACACGCCCAATACCCCACGTCCAAAAATCGTAATCGTCTTTCCAACCTGCCCCAGCAATAATGTGGTTAGAATCAAAAGGATCAATCGCTATAGCATTTATTGAATTATCCGCAGTTTCGGGAGCGAAAAAATAGCTTTGCCCGGCATTGTTGGATATTGATAATCCGTACATGGTTCCCACGTAAATCCGATTACTATTAGTGGGGTCTACTGTGGTAATAAATGCACGGGAATGCACCAAACCTTCCGAAGCGTAATGCCAGGATTCTCCATTATCGTCACTTCTGTAAACACCTTCCATGTCGGATGAAAGGTAAAGTCTACCAGGGATATTGGGATCGCAAACTACATCTTGAATTTGACCGCCACCACCAGGATTGAGGTCTTCCCATTGAGACCGAACTGCCCATACGCTTATTAGCGTCAGGAACAGGGTAAAAAAATATTTGAATTTCATAATTTGGTTATTTTGGTTACACTTAAATTGTTTTAAGAGTATGGTTTGAGGGCTTTTTTTTAAAATGAATATTTTAAAACTATCATCCTGAAATGGTTTCAAGATGATAGTTATTTGAAAGCTATTTTATAATCAACTTTTTAGTAATTTCTTCATTTTCAGAAATGTATTTGATAAAATAAACTCCGGTAGCCAATTGTTTTTTTAGATCTATTTTTAACGGTTTCTGCGTACTTTCGTTATAAGTATTGTGAAAAACCTGGGTGCCGTTTACGTTATAGATAACCAAATCGAAACTAGCGCCCGATGTCGCTGTCAGGTATAAATCTGCATCTGTTGGCAACGGATTTGGGTATACACTGAAATTAGAGTCAATAAGCTGAAAAACTTCAGCAGTGGCATTGGTTGATTTAGAAGAAGTCCCGCTGAAGGGAAAAACACCCCAAGTCGATGGATAATCGGCAGGCGTAAGTCCGCTTTCACTATGTAATAATGTCCAATTGGAATTGTCGTTCGATCCGTGGCATTCAAAAGAAGAAAAGCCTCTATTGTCTGCGTTTGCTTTCAGTCTTATTTCATCTGGAGCTATTTCATTGCCAGCACCTAAATCTATTTTTATCCAAGCAGGGTAGGAGGTACCTACATTCCAGCCCCCATTAGTATTATCGTAAGCCGCATAATCGCTGGATGCATTGTTGCTGGATGTTACTTGAGACTGAGTGTTCCAAGTAATTTTTGGATTAGGGTAAGAGCTACTGCCAACCATCCAATGAATTTGTTGTAATGTAACCTCATTTTGAACGGTACCATACCCAGTTAACCTTAAATATCTATAGGCGGTAGTAGAACCACCGTTGCTGGTTACTGTAACTTTACATGTAGCTGTTTTATTTCCATCTGCGGTGGTAACGGTAATGGTACTGCTCCCCGTAGCATTGGCCGTAACTGTTCCAGAACTATTTACTGTGGCAACGCTATTGTTGGAAGAACTCCAACTAACATTTTTGTTGCTGGCGTTAGACGGATTTACATTGGCCGTGAGGGTAAATGAACTCCCTACCGTTACACTGGAATTACATCCACTAATTCCTACACTGATTACGGGAACCGTTGATGAGCCCGAACATTTTTCTTTAACTTCAATTTTATCAATAAAGATATCTTTGGAATTACCTCCTACAAAAAAATCGATTCTACTGTTGTTGGAAGTCTCCGTCATTGTAAATTCAAACGGTCCAAAATCTTGGGTAGAAGTTGTTAAGTTAATGTTCTCTGTTAAGTAATTGTTCCACGGACTTGCGCTCTGTAACACACCTAAACGCATGCTTCTGTTTCCAGTAGCTTTTGCTTTAAAAGTTACTTGGTAAGTCTTGCCATTATCCAGATTTCCTGTGGGACTAAAAAACTGTATATCGTTGTCAGTATTTCCCATGGCAGAAGAACTAATGTTTATTTTTATAGCGTTGCTTCCAGACATTCCAGCATCGGTTACTACGCTCGCTGACGGACTTCCACTTGTATTGTTGTACAGCGTCCAGTTATTGGTTCCATCATTAAATTCACCATTTTGTATGAGATTTGCATTGTTGCAACCTCCGCCTCCACCAGAATTTGTGGTTGCGCTGCTTGTATTGGAAAATGATGAATTACCACTGGCGTTATAGGCTCTTACCCTATAGGTGTAATTCGTAGATGGGTTTAAGCCAGTATTGTTGTAAGAAGTTATACCGGCATTTACCGTTGTAATCTGACTAAAAGATCCACTTCCTTGTTTACGCTCAATTTTGAAACCTGATTCGTTATTGGAATTATCACTCCACGATAGGTTGATTTGACTGGAAGACGTTGCATTGGTAGATAGATTACTAGGTGCAGCAGGAGCAGTTGGATTTGTGCCACTACTGCTCAATTCCCTTCTAATAGCGCCTGCTCCGGCTGTCGAAGCATAAAAATATGTTTTACCATCAAGTCCTTTTGCAACAATTCCTGAAGTAGCACCACCAAAATGAATATCTCCTGTCCAATCTTGCCATGAAACGTTGCTACCACTAATGGTACCTTTAAAGATACCGTAGGTTTGTTGTTGTCTATGATCGTAATAATTTACAATGATCTGATTTTCGTGTCCGGCTATCCCTCCTTTACTGCTAAATCTAAAGTCTTCAGAAACTGCACTATACCAAGATGGAGTTCTTAGGGATTTCGCCGTGGCGGAAGTAATTACGGTGTTCCATGAATTGGCATTGCCTTCATTTAATGAAAGAACCCCTTTAAATTCACCTCCAATGTCGGCAAAATAGAATACATATACTTGCCCGTTATGTTCCCAAACAGATACTTCGGCATCCCAACCCGATCCGCTGTATATTTTACTGAAATTCCAGTTAGAACCATTTTTTACACCTTTAAATAATCCTTGATCACCTCCGGTGTTTGAAGTTAAAAATACAACGTCTGGATTGGTAGGGTGTGGAGCAATCTTTTTTACCCTCACGCCGCTCATGCCAATAAATTGCATTATCGATGCACCGTTGGCAGCAGCCCAGATATCATCAATTAAATAAAGTCCATGATCATTACTTGCAGCAAATAAACGGTCTTTTTTAGCCGGGGAGATAGCAATATCTCGGTATTGACCGCTATTTGGGAAGCCAACAATAGATGCCTTATAGCTATCTGCTACTTCATTCCACTCGTCAGACGGAGATTTTGTGTTTAAAATTTTCATCCAAAGTCTTCCGCCACCAAAGCAGTAGCCACCATAGCAAGAAGGAGAAGATTCCGTAATTGCAATATATTTTCCATTGTCATATCCTATGGCTGCACTTTGAGCATCGGATTGCTGACCTTTCCAACGCATTTGCAAATTACTCCAAGAATTACCACCATCCCAACTTTCAACCCAACCGTTGTCTGCCATGGATTGTAAAACATAGTTGTCTTGAACCGCAATATCGTAGGTATAAGTACTAGCTGTACCTCTACTGGAATAGGTAGGGGAGCCGCCTACGCTAAAATTGTTATTGGGAACACTGTATTTGTTATTCCAATTCCAACCCCAGCCCGAGGAAGATCCATTGGGGGTTGCTTGAAAAATTGTTTGGTTGGTGGTAGACCAAATAGCGCGAGACCAACTTGTAGGGGTATAATGCGCCACCCTAGGGTTAGGGTCAGCGACATCCCAACCAGTATCGTAACCGCTAGTGCCTTCCCATATTTTTTTCCACGAATAGTTGGAAAGCGAATTCCCGCTCCAATTAAATGTACCCTCATATAAACCCGGACGATCTCCCAAAATAGCCATAGTTACTTTGTGCGAAGAACCAGTAGACCTAGGATCTACTTCTGGATACCAATATTTTGCACTTCCATTCAAACCAGACATTTTAGATTGCCAATTAATGGATGAAGTGCTGGTAACATAAAGATCGTGATTAAAGGTTCCGTAGAGGGTTTGTCCGTTCGGACTCAATGCGACACCGCTGTTAGTGCCAGGGTTGTTGCCTAAAGCAAACCATGAGGATCCAGCATTGGTGGTTTTAAAAACACCTTGCGACGTTCCCATATAAGCAACATTGGCATTGTTTGGATCGAATTGAATGGTGTAAACATTTCTATTTCCAGATCCACTAATCTCAACTTTGGTCCATGAACTACCTCCGTTAGTAGATCGATACGTAATGATATTTCCATTTTGCGACATACCAAAATTGCTGGCAAAATCGTTATCGTCTCGCCATCCCACACCGGCGATTACGTTATTTGGGTTGGCCGGGCTCACACCAATGGCCCCGATGGAGAACCGTTTTGATGCACCTACTAGGTTAAAGTTGTTTCCTCCATCATTGGAAACTTCAAGACCGTATAAAGTACCTACAAACATTTTGTTGGAGTTGCCAGGGGTAACGGCTATGGCATAGACCCTATTTTGTTTTAAATATCCTTTTTCTTTCCAAGTTTGACCGTTATCGGTGCTTTCATAAATTCCTTCCATATCGGAGGCTAAAAATACCCTGTTGGGAGTATTTGGATCGCAAACAATGTCCTGAACCTGACCCCCAGCTCCAGGGTTTAATGACTGCCACTGAGAGAAACCAATTAATGGTACCATTGCTAAGAGACAGAGCATAGTAATTTTCTTTTTCATTTTTTGAAGTTTTTGTTAATACTTGATTATTAGTTAATTATAACGAAGCGAACATATCGAATTTGATAGCTGAGGCACTCTCATTTCACAAATCAAAAGTTAATAATCTAAGAATTATGCATTTTATCGATACTATTATTCAGAAATAGATAATTTTGAGAGGGTAAATTTGCAAATTATAAGTTGAGGTTGTGCGGAAGTAGGTAGAAGCGTTATAATTGTAATCTTTTTTAATATTCTCCAAACTGAAATAGCTGTATACAACAAAAGAAGCCGATTTCCTGTTTTAGGATGGCTTCTTTTATTAAATAAAACTTGCTATCAAAAGTTAATTATTAAAACTTTTGTTTATTCTTCTCGCATCCAAGCTCCTGCACCGGCTGTGGAAACAAAGATTTTCTTATGTCCGTCGATTACTTTTATTACTGCGGAAGTTAAACCTCCATAACCGATATCTCCAGTATAATCTTCCCAAGTGACATTTCCTTTAGAATCGATACTTCCCTTGAAAATGCCATATGCTTTCTGCATTCTATGGTGGTAGTAACTCATTATAATATGGTTATCGAAACCTAGAATACCTCCTTTGTTACTAAAAACATAATCGTCTTTAATGTGCTTGTACCATTTATTGGTTTTCAATTCCATAGCCATTTCTTTTGTGAAAACAACTTTCCATGTTTTACCTTCATCTAGGGAAAGTACCCCTATAAAGTTCTTGCCATCTCCATGTTTTTCGTTGGATTCCCCTGAAAAAAACAGGTACACTTGTCCGTTATGCTCCCAAGAATCAACTTCGGCATCCCAGCTGGAACCGTTGTATATTTTACTCCATTTCCAAGAGCCATTATCTTTTTCTCCTTTGTAAACTCCTTGATCGCCCGTAGTTGCGTTTAGAAAAACAATGTTTTCATTTGTGGGATGTGGCGATATTTTCTTTACACTTTTCACTTTGTCCAAGACGCCATTTGAAATCTTTTCAAAGGAAATCTTTTGGTTCGCTTTGCTCTGCCCTATAGCCATATCTATATCGTCAATCATATAAAGTCCATTATCGGAGGAAAATGCAAAGACACGGTTTTGCTTGATTGGGGAAACGGCTATATCTCTATAAATTCCGCTGGGCATTCCTCCCTTTTTATCTGGGCCACCAGCTAGGAATATCCATTTATCATTGGGCGTGTGGGTTTTAAGTTCTTTAATATATAATCTACCATCTACAGCAGCACCTCCATAACCCCCCGTGGCTTGAGCTATTACTATAGGGTTGTTTTCTCCTTGGGCAATTGCAACAGATTGAACATCGGATAGGTTCATGTTTGCATTGCGGTGTTGTATGTTGGACCAGCTCTTGCCATAATCCCAACTCTCTACAAAACCATTATCTCCCTGCGCTTGTAAAACATAATTTTTATCAGCAGTAATATCATAAGTATAGGTGCTTTCGGTTCCCCTGCTACTGTAGGTAGGCCACCAAGACTCCCAATGAGGCACTTGGAAATTAAAATTGGGAATACAGTACTTATTGTTCCATTGGTAATAGTTTTCCTTGGCAATACCCTCAAAAATTGTCTGATTAGTGGTAGACCATATTGCTCTTTTCCAGTTTTTTGGGGTATAATGTACAAAGCGTGGATTGGTATGAGCATAGTCCCAACCAGTATCGAAACCTCCAACTCCAGACCAAATAGTTTCCCATGAATATTTTAAAAGCTTGTTGTTGTCCCAGGTTAATGTCGCTTCAAATAGCCCTTCTCTACTATGCTGAAGTCCCACTATGAGTTTATGACTTTTTTCGGTTGAGCGAGGATCCACTTCAGGATACCAAAAATCGAACATTCCCAACTTAATTCCTTCACCATTGTTTATCTTTTCCCAATTAATGGTACTGGTTGGTGTTGCATAAACGTATCCTTTATTGTCTTTTACGGCATAGGTAGCATACAAAATTTCTCCATTCGGACTCAAAGCAGCGCCCCAATTTTGTGTTGTATTTTCTGGAGCTTTCAGTTTTTTCCAAGTTCTTCCCGCATCTTCACTTTTATAAATTCCTTTGGAAGCTCCTATATAAACAATATTTTTTTTGGTAGGGTGATATTGAATAGTAAGGACATTTCGGTTTGTGTTTGCCTCATCTTCATAGATAATAGTTTCCCAGGTTTTTCCGCCATCCAGAGACTGGAACAATTCCCCTCGGCCTTGAGACTGTAAACCGAAATAATGGGAAAAGTCCAAATCGTCGCGCCATCCCAACCCCGCAATTATATGTTCGGGATTGTTTGGGTTAACGGCAATTGCCCCAATGGATTTTTTTCGGGTGATTTCTACCAGGCTGAAGTTTTCCCCTCCATCTTCAGATACTTCCAGGCCGTACAAAGTCCCTACAAACATTTTTTTAGAGTTGCCGGGGGCAACGGCTATGGCATAAACTCTATTTTGCAATAAATCCCCCTTGGGATGCCAGGAATTTCCATTATCGTCACTTACATAAATCCCTTCCATATCTGAAGCAAGGTAGAGCCTGTTTTCAATATTTGGATCGCAAACTACATCCTGTACTTGTCCACCTGCGCCTGGGTTAATAGACGTCCATTGTGCGCTCATTAAAATAGGGAGCATTAGGAGAAAAGAGATGATTTTAAACTTAGATATCATTACATTTATTTTTGGTTGAAGTTTATGGCGAACATACTTACAATAGCATTTACGTTACTCTGTTTTCATGAATCAGAAGTTAATAGATCATCAATAGTATAATAAAAGTTAGGGTAAAATGTTTAATTTGTGATGTGAAAGCCCTTTATTTAAGAAATCGGTACTAAAAATGTTTATTGCTTGATTTTGATGACAGGGGCGACAAATAATAAAAAACAAACTATAGATTATGAAAACACCTAGAGATCTTTCCAAAGTTCATACATTAATAAGTGATTTATTTGAATGGCCCCAAAGTAAAAAAGATTGGGAGAAGTATAAATTGAGTGATGAACAAGTTGATTTTTTTCACGAATATGGCTACTTGTCCAATATAAAATTGTTAGAAGAATGGCAGGTGGATGCTTTAAATGAAGAATTAAAAGAATTGATGGATCCAGAACATCCTAAACATGATCTCTTTTACGAATATTTTTCCAATGAATCTACAGATCCCAACAAAGTGGTTTTTCATTCCTTGGGGCATTGGAGAATTACCCCTGGTTTTCACGACGTAAATTGGAATCCGGCTTTTCTTATGGCGGCCAGTCAGCTTTTAGGAGATGAATCCGTAAGGTTTTGGCACGATCAATTATTTTGTAAGCCTCCCAAACACGGCGGGGTAGTAGCGTGGCATCAAGATTATTCGTATTGGACAAGAACGGTTAAAATGCAGCATTTAACCTGCTGGATTGGCCTGGACGATGCATCTATCTCCAACGGTTGCTTGCACTATATCCCCAAAAGTCACCAATGGGGGCTTTTGGATAAACCGGTTTTAACGGGCGAAATGACGGGGCTGTTCAGTGTATTAAACGAGAGTCAGATTAAAGAGTTTGAAAATGCGGTTCCAATTGAAATGAAAAAGGGACATGCTACTTTCCACCATCCTTTAATGGTGCATGGTTCTTACGAAAACAAGTCAGATAATCCCCGACGGGCTTTTGTGTTAAATGTTTTTGCTGACGGTACGGTTTCCGCTTCCGATGAACCCTTGCTAAGAGGGGTCCCCGTATTTAAAAAAGGTGAAAAACTAGAAGGTCAATTCTTTCCAGTATTATTGAATCGAGAGCAAGAAGGTGTCTAAATAGTTGATTACAATCACTATATAAATAAAAAGGCTTCACATCTCTGTGAAGCCTTGTCTTTTCTAGTAGCGAGAACGAGATTTGAACTCGTGACCTCCGGGTTATGAATCCGACGCTCTAACCAACTGAGCTACCTCGCCATTTTGCATTTCACTTAAAAATAAAACTAAAAGCTTAGATATTATAAAGGCTTGTATCCCTTTGCAAGCAATAGCTCTGTGAATGCGGGTGCAAATATAAAAACAAAATCATCTTAATCAAACCAAACACGAAAAATATTTTTTAAATAAAAATTGATGTAGTTAATCAGAAATAATTATATTGTCGCTTTATAAATTATGAATAAAGCATGGAAGAGAAAGTAAAATATGAATTAGAGTTCCCAATACAATCCTCACCTCAATTATTGTATCAATATATTTCTACCCCATCGGGGTTATCAGAGTGGTTTGCAGACAACGTGAACTCTCGTGGAGAGCTTTTTACATTTATATGGGATGGTGCAGAAGAGCAGGCAAAATTAGTACGTAAAAAGAGTGGTGAGCTAGTAAAATTTAAGTGGACCGAAAGTGATGAAGATACTTTCTTTGAAATAAAAATTGTGGTTGACGAAATTACCAAGGACGTTTCCTTAATGATTACCGATTTTACAGATGAAGATGAGGTCGATGAGGCTAAAATGCTTTGGGAAAACCAAATTTCAGATCTTAAACAAGTATTAGGTTCTGCTTAGGAATCCTTAATCTTTAAAAGTATATTTGTGCCTTGAAATTTCAAGGCACTTTTTTTATGTTGAATTTTAATGGCGAAATAGTAGAAGGGGGAACCAATTTTTTAAATGAGGAGAATCGCGGACTTAGGTATGGGGATGCGCTTTTTGAGACCATTCGGGTGGTTAATAACAAAATTTACTTCTGGGAATCTCATTACCTTCGCCTAATGGCCTCCATGCGTATTTTAAGAATGGAAATACCCATGAGTTTTACCATGGAATTTTTACAATCAGAAATCGAGAGGACCATTAAAAAGAATCAATTAGAAGATAAACCAGCGCGCCTTAGAATAACGGTTTATAGAAATTCGGGCGGTCTTTACACGCCAACTACCAATGATGTTTCCTTTATTATGGAAGCTAAAGAATTATCCAATCCGTTTTACACCTTGAATGAATCTTTTTACGAAGTAGAACTTTTTAAAGATCATTATCTGAACTCTGGACTGTTATCCACCATTAAAAGCAATAACAAGGCCCTGAATGTTTTGGCAGGTATTTATGCCAAGGAAAACGATTATGACAATTGCCTGCTATTGAATGAGAAAAAGAACGTTATTGAGGCGACCAATGGAAATCTATTTCTCGTAAATGGAAAAACGGTAAAAACACCGCCAATAACAGAAGGTTGCTTAAATGGAATACTACGGAAACAATTAATTGAAATTTTAGGAAAGATGGAGGACTTTGAATTGGTGGAAGCCGCTATTTCGCCATTCGAGCTCCAAAAAGCGGATGAAATGTTTCTAACCAATGTAGTTGAGGGAATCACTTCAATTACAAAATACCGCAAGAAAACATACGAGAACAATGTAGCAAAACAGCTAATTGGGAAATTGAATGCACGCGCTAGACTGGCTTAATTCCTAATTTAAAGTTGGATTTTCTGGGGCGTTGGACCAAATAAGGTAATCGCCACCCAGTTCTACCATTTTTTCCCTCCAGAAATACATGGGCGCTTTTTTAATAACGTTGCTCTTGTATTTATTTTCTGAAACAACCCAAGAATTACTGGTAAGTTCTTTTTCCAATTGTAGAATATCCCATCCCGAATATCCCAAGAAGAATTTTATCTCAGAATCTTTAATATCCCCTTGGTTTATAAGGTCGATAATCGTTTCAAAATCGCCGCCCCAATAAATACCATTGGAGATTTCAATACTGTTGGATATTAAATGAGGAATTTTATGTATAAAATAGAGATTGTCCTGCTCTACAGGGCCACCATTATATACTTTCAAGGATTTTTTAATTTCGGGCACAAGATCGTTCAGGCGAAACTCTAGAGGTTTGTTTAAGATAAAACCTATAGATCCCTCACTATTGTGCTCAGCGAGCAAAACTACTGACCTATTAAAAGCTACATCACCAATTATAGAGGGCTCGGCAATTAGCAAATGGCCTTTCTTGGGAGTTAAAGCAACCATAAGCTGAGAATTTTTATTTTAAATCTATAAAAAAAAGGTCAATAGTCAAATAAATATGTTAAATTTTTTAGCCTAAAACCAAAAAAAGCGTCTTAGAGACGCTTTTTGTAACTATTTTGAGCTTGTTTAATTAATTTACAGCACCTGCTAATTCTGCACCTGCTTTAAATTTAACTACATTTTTAGCAGCAATTTTAATAGTTTTTCCAGTTTGAGGATTTCTACCTTCTCTTGCAGATCTCTTAGAAACTGACCAAGATCCGAATCCAACTAAGGAAACTCTACCACCTTTTTTTAGTGTACTTTCTACACTACCTAAAAAAGATTCTAATGCTTTTTTTGCCGCTGCTTTTGTAATTCCTGCATCAGCAGCCATTGCATCGATTAATTCTGTTTTGTTCATAATTTAAAGATTTTAAATGAATATACGGTTAAACATTTATTTAATTTGCTACACAAAATTATACGGATTTACTTCCCACGCAAGTAATATCAAAGGAAATCGGGGATTTTGTTGATAACTTGGGCTTATTGTTAATAAAGTAGTCTTGTTTTTATGATTATTCCGCAATCTCAATAATAATGCGGTGTTAGAGCATTTTAGCATTTTCGTCAAACGTGTATCCGTTCAAAATGTCTTTTATAGGCATTTTCTTTTTTCCAGGTAACTGTATCTCTTTCAGTATAATAAAGCCATTTATTGTGGCTACCAATACTTTACTGTTTTCTACTATAATAGCACCGGGAGCGCGTTTATGGGGCTTAACATCTTTCTCTACCTCATAAAATTTTACATTAACCGGGTCGTTTTCGGCGTTTTTTAGATAACTCCAAGCCGTTGGGTATGGACTTAGCCCCCTAATAAGGTTATAAATCGAATCAGTATCTTGATTCCAATCGATTTTGGTATTTTCCTTATTGAGCTTATAGGCCGTTTTCAAATCTTTTTCCTTGGGTTGTACTGTTGTAGTGGCAGTATTGGTTTCTATTTTTTGAAGGGTTTTCACCACAACCTTGGCACCGAGTTCCATTAATTTATCGTGTAGGCTTCCCGCACTTTCCGTTTTTTCAATCGCTACGGCTTCCTGAAGAATTACGGCCCCAGTATCTATTTTTTCATCTATAAAGAAAGTAGTAACTCCTGTTTTTGTTTCTCCGTTGATGATAGCCCAATTAATTGGGGCGGCACCCCGGTAGTCTGGCAACAGCGATGCATGCAGGTTAAAAGTACCCAAGGGAGGCATCTTCCACACCATCTCTGGCAACATTCTAAAGGCAACCACCACTTGTAGATTGGCATTTAGGGCTTTCAGTTCTTTTAAAAATTCGTCATCCTTTAAATTGGTAGGCTGCAGTACCTTCAAGTTATTTTCAAGGGCAAAGGTTTTTACGGCAGATTGTTGCAGTTTTCTACCTCTTCCAGCTGGTCGGTCTGGCGCAGTAATAACCCCTACCACTTCATAACCAGCTTTTAAAATATCTTTAAGTGTGGCCACCGCAAAATCTGGTGTCCCCATAAATACAATTCTTAGTTTATTACTCATAATATCTTTTCTGAAAAAAATCTTTTCAAAGATACTCAGATTCTTCTGAAGAAGCCAGTGCGGTTGTAATAAGTGGGATGTTTAAATTGAAAGAAGACCTACGGGAGGCGATATTCATTCTTATCGTTCAAGGCAATTTCTTCTTCAGCAAAAAGATCTTTCAACGCTTCCAGAATATAAATTTCTTTAAATGTAATGTCCTCTGCCAGTTGTTTGGAGCTCATAGGTTGCTTCTGCAGGCATTTTAAAACCTCTTCTTTGGCAATGGAAAGAATATCAGGGGAGATGTTGCTTTTCTTTTGCAAACAAACCGAACAGATTCCGCAGGGATCTTTAACGTCTTCATCGAAATACCTGAGAAGTTGTAGGCTTTTGCAAACCTTGTCGTTGTTTACATAATCTACAACTGCTTTTACTTTTTGTATTTTAAGTTTATTTTGTTGTTCGATCTCCTTGGCAATAATATTGATGGTTTTATCATCTTCCCTAGGAACAAGAAAGGTAATGGATGCATCGGTATCGGTGGCTTCCAAGGAAATGATGTTATCCTTTTCCAGTTGCTCCAATGTCTGCAACACCCTTTTCTCGAAGGTATTTGTTTTCTTGGCAATGAGCGATAAATTAATGTTGGTAGCGATATCGAATACACCGCCGTAGGTTCTTAAAATAGTTTGAACTATCTTTTCTACGGAAGGATGCTGATCTAAATAATAAAATAATTGCGGATTGCTACAGGTAAACTGGATGCTGGTTTTTTTAAGGTGTGTTTGCAAAAAAGAAAGTACCGAATGCTTATCCAATACTCTCAATGCATTAAAGGCCAGTATGGGATTCAAGGAATAGGTAGCGCAAAATTCATTGAAATTTAAAGCAAAAGTTTGTTGAGAGCCTTCGGCATAAGGTATTTGGAAATAATTATTAAGCTTTTTGTAGAGCAATTTTACAAAGTCTACACTGGGCAACGTCTTTATAAACTGATTTTTAAGTTGTATCTCGTCACTTTCATTTTTTAATAAAACGGCAATGGAATTTTCCCCGTCCCTTCCTGCTCTTCCCGCTTCTTGATAATAACTTTCTAAAGATTCGGGAAAGTTTATATGTGCTATTACACCTACATTGGGCTTATCGATCCCCATTCCAAAGGCATTGGTAGCTACCATTACCCGCGTGTAGTCCTGCAGCCAAGAATCCAATCGCTTGGTCTTTTCTTCACTGGTTAGTCCGCCATGAAAAAAAGCGGCACTTATTCCAACCTTGTTTAAAATTTCAGTGGTTTCTACTGTTGCCCTCCGGCTACGCACATAAACAATAGCAGCCCGATTGTTTTCTTTTAAAATATGCTCGAGCTTGGTAAGTTTATCTTCTGTATGATAAACTTGATAGGAAAGATTCTCCCTTCGGAAGGTTTTTTTTATGGTTATCGGGTTGTTCAGTTGAAGGTTTTCCATGATGTCTTTCGCAACAAGCTCTGTTGCTGAAGCTGTAAGTGCCATCATGGGGGTGTTTGGAAAGAATTCCTTCAAAATATTGCAATTGCGGTATGCAGGCCTAAAATCGTTTCCCCATTGGGAGATACAGTGGGCTTCATCGATTGCAATAAGATTTACGTTCATATTTTTAATGCGCTCCTGCACCAGCTCTTGTTGTAGCCTTTCTGGTGATAAGTACAAGAATTTATAATTTCCGTAGATACAGTTATCCAAAAGGGAATCCACTTCTTCAAATTTCAAACCGCTTGTAAGGGCGATGGCTTTGATGCCTTTCTTTTTTAAAGTATTTACTTGATCTTTTATAAGGGCGATAAGGGGGGAGACCACAATGCAAATACCTTCTTTTGCCAATGCCGGGATTTGGTAGCAAATAGATTTACCACCTCCAGTGGGAAGTAACACCAAAGTGTCTTTTCCGTCTATGGTGTGTTCAATTACCGTTTCCTGTGGATCTTTAAAAGAAGTAAAACCCCAATATTTCTCTAAAACTGCTTGAGGTTTTAAGGTGGTATCCATAGTTTGCTATTTACGACTAAATTTAGTGTATATTTTTCAGTATAAAGTGGGCTCTTTCTTCTACGGTTCCCGTTGGGACTTCCTGCAAATCGTAGCCAGCTCTTAAATATGCTTGTTCCAAGAATTTATGGATTTCCCGTGCTTGCGCAAAATTTTCATAACGTTCGTTATCTGAAGTATAGATATCTTCCCAAGGTGGTAAAAGAAACACTCGGTCGTAGCGATGTTTTTGGCACGCTTCTTCAAAATATTCAGGATAAGAATCTCCGGAATAATCCATATATGCCAAAACATCTGGAACACCCCGATCGAAAAAAACAGTTCCCGTAAGCGCTTCCGATTGACGGTGCTGTTGCATACGCCCTTCCAATAATTTCTTACTAAAAAGTAAGGGATCCGTTAAAAATAACTGTTCTATACCATCAGCCCTGGCTTCCAAGGTTACCTGCCTTGAGATTTCGAGGAGACATTGATAACCTTCGTTCTTTAAAAAATCGATAACCGATGTCTTCCCAGTACCGGGACCTCCAGTAATAACTATTTTTTTATTTGTATTCATTTCAATTAAATCCAAAGGACAAAGTAACTAAATGCTAACCTAATTAAAAAATGAGAAAATTATGGCCACAAAAAACCTTTGTAAGTTAATTTTGGCAGTTAATGCCCTAAACTGAGATGTCTTGCGGCGTTTTTATGAATATTGCGGTACAAAGAATTTCTTACCTAAGAAATTCATCATATTTTAAATATTAACTACAGAGGAAAATAAAATCTTAAAAACCTATCTTTGTGGCTAACGAATTTATTGTATTAAATAACCCAATTGATTTTAACTCATTCCTTAACTGAGATTAAAAATTAGTGGGTTACCTTCCTAGGGTTGAATTTTATTATTGTTTTTCACTCCTCGGAAACAAAAAAATAAATAGATGAAAGATAAGAAAGAGGTTGAAGAATTTTACATTCGGTTGAAAGATGAATTGGACAGGACTACCAAATTTCCTGCACTGTATCTCTACAAATTTATTGTCCCTACGGATGATGGTAAAATAAACCAAATTGAAACCATTTTTAACAATACAGGTGCCGTTATTACCACCAAAACTTCTTCTAATGGAAAATACACAAGTATCTCCATCGAGGTAACCATGCAAAGCGCAGATGCCGTTATTGAAAAATATAAGGAAGTAAGCGTAGTAGAAGGCGTAATTTCTTTGTAAATTGCTTTGATACAGCTTAAAATTTGTTATTTTGCAAACATAATTATGCTTTTGGGCATAATTTCTAAACTTCATTTTAATAATATCATAGATTTTGATAGATACTCTAGAATACAACAGCGAGCGTCCTAAGCTTATTATCCCAGAATATGGCCGCCACATACAGAAAATGGTAGATTATGCCATTTCCATTGAAAATAAGGAAGAACGTAATAAAGTAGCCCAATCCATTATTGGTGTTATGGGGAACTTAAACCCACATTTACGTGATGTACCCGATTTTCAGCACAAATTATGGGATCAATTGTTTATAATATCAGACTTTAAATTGGATGTTAATTCTCCCTATCCAAAGCCTACAAAAGAGTTATTGGCAGAAAGGCCAGAGCGTTTGGAATATCCTCAAAACCATCCAAAATATCGTTTTTACGGAAATAATATTAAACGTATGATCGATGTTTGCGTGGGATGGGAAGAAGGCGATTTAAAAGATGCTTTAAAGTTTACCATAGCCAACCATATGAAAAAAAGTTACTTAAACTGGAATAAAGATACGGTGGAAGATGAAGTAATCTTCAATCATTTATTTGAGTTGAGCGATGGAAAGATAAACTTGGCCAGGTTCGATGAAGATCTTGCGGAAAGTAAAAATCTAGTGCGTAGCAAGCCTACCAATAAAAACGTTCGAAACTCTGGTTCCAGAAAACACCACAGCAAAGGCAGAAGCAAAAAACGTTATTAAAAATCCTACTTAATCTACATGGGAACATTTAAAATAGAAGGAGGAAACCAATTAAAAGGGTCTATTATTCCGCAAGGTGCAAAAAACGAAGCATTACAAATTCTCTGTGCCGTTTTATTAACGGATGAAAAAGTAACCATACATAATATCCCCAATATAATCGACGTAAATAAATTAATAGATTTACTCGAAAACTTAGGAGTGAAAATCCAAAAAGTAGGATCTTCTTCTTACACCTTTATGTCTGATGATCTTCATTTAGACTACCTGCAATCAGATCAATTCAAAAAGGATGGTCGTGGATTAAGAGGTTCTATTATGATTGTTGGGCCGTTATTAGCTCGCTTCGGAAAAGGATACATCCCAAAACCTGGCGGTGATAAAATAGGAAGACGAAGGTTGGATACCCATTTTGAAGGGTTTATTAAATTAGGCGCTAAATTTAGATACAACCGCGAAGAGTATTTCTATGGTGTAGAAGCCAAAAAACTGAAGGGTACTTATATGCTGTTGGATGAAGCATCTGTTACCGGAACAGCTAACATTGTAATGGCAGCTGTTTTGGCAGAGGGAACTACCACTATTTACAACGCTGCTTGCGAGCCTTATTTACAACAGCTTTGTTCTATGTTAAATAGAATGGGGGCAAAAATAAGCGGAATCGGTTCTAATTTGGTAACTATAGAGGGGGTAAAAAAGCTAGGCGGTACCGAACATACCATTCTTCCAGATATGATTGAGATTGGGAGTTGGATAGGAATGGCAGCTATGACCAAAAGTGAACTTACCATTAAAAATGCAGGGTGGGATTACCTAGGCCAAATTCCAAACGTATTTAGAAAATTGGGAATTACCGTAGAGCAAAAAGGAGATGATATTTATATTCCTGAGCATAAGGACGGTTACGAAGTGCAAAATTTTATCGATGGGTCGGTCTTAACAATCTCCGATGCACCATGGCCAGGGTTTACACCAGATTTGTTAAGTATCATCTTAACAGTGGCAACACAAGCACGTGGGAGCGTTTTGATACATCAAAAAATGTTTGAAAGCAGGCTTTTCTTCGTTGATAAGTTAATAGATATGGGTGCAAAAATTATTCTTTGCGATCCGCATCGAGCGACGGTTATAGGTCATGACTTTAAATCGACTTTAAAGGCAACTACCATGACCTCTCCAGATATTCGAGCAGGGATTTCACTATTAATTGCGGCTCTATCTGCAAAAGGGGAATCTACCATTCATAACATTGAGCAGATCGATAGAGGTTATCAAGATATTGATACCCGCTTAAAAGCAATCGGGGCTAAAATAGTAAGGCTGGATTAAAAATATTTAAAATAAGAATTCTACTAAAAGTTCCTCGAGAGGAACTTTTTTACTTTTATCAAACAACTACTATCTCGTTTTGAAATACTTTTTGGAACGAATTTTCATTGCATCTCATTACGATAAGGTAAATCGGAAACCGTCGAT
Organism: Galbibacter sp. BG1; assembly: GCF_013391805.1. Classification (GTDB taxonomy): domain Bacteria; phylum Bacteroidota; class Bacteroidia; order Flavobacteriales; family Flavobacteriaceae; genus Galbibacter. The sequence goes on from NZ_CP058364.1 coordinate 2,739,980, forward strand.
CAATTCTTTTTACTGTTATTTTTGAGCTATATCATTAAAGATTCTAATTCCTAACTCGCTATGAACTTAATTTGGACTTCCGCCAAAGTAGGTAGCCTAAGATCTTAAGATGAATGAAATATATTAAAATCGACTAAAATAATTCAACTCGCTATTTTTCTCCTTAAAAATCCGTAATTTTACAAACCATATATTTTCTTAATTAATATGAGTCAAAAAGTCTTGCTTTCCGAGAAAGAAATCAACATCATACTTCATAGATTGGCTTGTCAACTCATTGAAAATCACATCGGTTTTAAAAATACGGTTTTAATTGGTATTCAACCAAGAGGGGTTTACCTGGCCGAGCGACTAAAAAAAATACTTATAGAAGACTATGCCATTCCTGAAGTAAAATTGGGTTATTTGGACATTACCTTTTATAGGGACGATTTTAGACGTGGCGATAAACCGTTGGAAGCCAATAAAACGAAAATAGATTTTCTGGTGGAAGACAAAAATGTGGTTTTTATAGATGACGTTTTGTATACAGGAAGAAGTATTAGAGCGGCATTAACCGCCATCCAATCATTTGGGAGACCCAATGAAATAGAGTTACTCACCTTAATAGACAGGCGTTTTAGTAGACATTTGCCCATACAACCCGATTATCGAGGTAGACAGGTAGATGCCATAAACCAAGAAAAGGTAAAAGTAATGTGGAAAGAACAAGAAGGAGAAGATAAAGTATATTTGATAAATAAATAGCTGCACGATGAGCGAACTAAGTGTAAACCACTTATTAGGAATTAAATATTTAAATGAAGCTGATATACAGTTGATTTTTGAAACTGCGGATCATTTTAAAGAAGTAATCAATCGACCGATAAAAAAAGTACCTTCTTTAAGGGATATTACCATTGCCAATTTATTTTTTGAGAATAGTACAAGAACAAAATTATCTTTTGAATTGGCTGAAAAAAGACTTTCCGCAGATGTTATTAATTTTTCCGCCGGGCAGTCTTCAGTAAAGAAAGGGGAAACGCTTATCGATACTGTTAATAATATACTTTCCATGAAAGTGGATATGGTGGTGATGAGACATCCCAATCCAGGGGCAGGGGTTTTTCTTTCAAAAAATGTAAAGGCAAGTATTGTTAATGCTGGGGATGGAGCTCATGAGCATCCTACGCAGGCGCTATTGGACTCTTATTCAATTAGAGAGAAATTGGGTGATGTAGCTGGAAAAAATGTGGTGATCGTGGGGGATATTTTGCACTCGCGGGTTGCGCTTTCCAATATTTTTGCGCTTAAATTACAAGGAGCCAAAGTAAAAGTATGTGGCCCCAAAACATTAATCCCTAAATTTATTACCTCCCTGGGAGTAGAAGTAGAGACTAATTTACGAAAAGCTTTGGAATGGTGCGATGTTGCCAATATGCTTCGGGTTCAGAATGAAAGAATGGATATAAGCTACTTTCCCTCAACGCGGGAGTACACCCAGCAATTTGGAGTTAACAAAGCCTTGCTCGACTCCTTAAACAAAGAAATAGTAATTATGCACCCGGGCCCCATCAACCGTGGTGTAGAAATAACCAGTGATGTAGCCGATTCTAAACAGGCCATTATCCTAAACCAAGTGGAGAATGGAGTAGCCATTAGAATGGCGGTAATATACTTATTAGCATCCAAAATAAAACAGTAGGATTATGATTATTGACAGACAGGAGAATATCACAGTAATAACCCAAGAGAATGTTTCTTTGGGTAAGTTTATTGAAAAACTGAAGGAATCTTACCCGAATGTCCAAAAAGACCATTTAATTTTAAACTTATTGTCGTTAAGCAATTTAAGTGCGAACGATCTAATGGAATTTCTCGAAATCTCTAGAGATCATAGAGGTACTAAAAAATCTTTTGTAATTGTAGCCAACAACATTAATTTTAATGATATTCATGATGATCTTGTGGTAACTCCATCTCTAAAGGAAGCTTATGATGTTATTGAAATGGAAGAGATAGAACGCGATTTAGACTTCTAGTGTCGTTTTATGAGTAACCTTAATAAACTACATATTCTGGGCTGTTACAGCGCAACACCGAGGGCTTTTACCAACCCTACAGCGCAAGCCCTAGAACTAAAAAATCATATATTTTTAATAGATTGTGGAGAAGGCACGCAAGTGCAGCTGCGCAAACAAAAAATAAAATTTGCTCGGGTAAAGCATATTTTTATTTCGCATTTACACGGTGATCATTTCTTCGGTCTTCCGGGATTGCTTTCTACATTTCGTTTATTAGGGAGGGAAGCTCCAATTCACGTTTATGGTCCAAAGGGAATAAAGAACGCAGTGGTTACCATGTTGAAAGTAGGGCAGGCTTGGACAAATTATCCCTTACATTTTCACGAATTAAAGTCAGAAGCTTCCGAATTGATCTTTGAAGATGAGAACGTAGAAGTACATACCGTTCCGCTTAAACACAGGGTTTATACAAACGGATTTCTTTTTAAAGAAAAAGAAGGCGATCGAAAACTCAATATAAATGCGGTGAATGAGTATGGAATTGACACCTGTTATTTTCAGAATATAAAAAAAGGTAAAGATGTAGTTCTAGAAAGTGGAGAAACAGTGCCAAACGAAGTTTTGACACTCGATCCACCAGCCCCTAAGAGTTATGCGTTTTGCAGTGATACGTCTTACAGCGAAGCCATAGTGCCCATAATAAACAATGCGACACTTCTTTATCACGAATCCACGTTTTTAAATGAACACGAGGCGTTGGCGCTACAAACTGGGCATTCTACCGCTAAACAGGCTGCTACCATAGCCGAGAAAGCAAATGTTAAAAAACTAATTTTAGGTCATTATTCAACGCGGTATAAAGACTTAAAAATGTTTCAGGATGAAGCTAAAGAATTTTTTGGGAATACAGAATTGGCAGAGGATGGTAAAACCTTTTTATTCTGAAATTTTCTCAATTTTGTTGGAGCAGAATAGTTGGAAGAAATAGTTACCTTTAGTATAAAAATAGTGTTATGAAGAATGAAAAAGACCTTAGCGATTATCGTAAAGTTTATGAAAAGAGCGAACTTCTAGAGAATAGTATTTCTGAAAACCCTTTACAACTGTTTCAAACATGGTTTTACGAAGTGGAGAACAGTGGTGGTCTGGACGAGGCAAATGCTATGACCGTTACTACCATTGGGTTAGATGGATACCCTAAAAATAGGGTGGTACTCTTAAAAAAGTTTACGGAAGAGGGTATTATTTTTTATACCAACTACGAAAGCGAAAAAGGAAAGGCCATAGCAGCAAATCCTCATGTTTGTGCCTCTTTTTTCTGGCCAAATATGGAGCGGCAGGTAATTATTAAGGGAAAAGCTGAAAAGGTACCCGAAAACCTTTCCGATGGTTATTTTGAGTCCCGACCTAGGGGAAGCCAGTTAGGTGCTATTGCATCTCAGCAAAGCAAAGTGGTCGATTCTCGGGAAGTGTTGGAACAAAAACTGAAGGATGTCGAGGAAAAATATAAAAATAAGGAAGTACCCAGACCCGATTTTTGGGGAGGATATATTATCAAGCCAGTATCCATTGAGTTTTGGCAAGGTAGGCCTAATCGACTTCACGACCGTATACTTTACACGCTTCAAAAAGATTATAATTGGAACATTACAAGGTTAAACCCTTAGTTTTTAGCGTCTTTTATCGAGTTTTTGAACTTTTTTTAAAGTTACTTCATTAAGATTTGTATATTGATCCTGCCAAATCTTAATATTTTAACCTATGAATGCCATAGTGAAGACTATAGCGCTTGCCCTGCTGTTCTGTAGTTTTTCTTCTTTTTACGCTTGTTCTGCGGAAGAAAATCAGGAAAAAATTTATGTAGAAAAACCGGCATCTCAATACGTGCTGGAAGATGAAGTGCTAGAACTTATAAACGAGTACAGAATTTCCCAAAATTTAAATGCACTTGAGAAGTTTGAGCTCGCTACCTTGGAAGCCAACAGACATAATGGTCATATGATAGAAATGAATGAAGTGTGTCATCATTTTTTTGGTAATAGGGAGCGTGAGTTAAAAAATAATAATGCCATAGCTGTAGGGGAAAATGTAGCCTATGGATTTTATACTGCCGAAGGAGTAGTAAAAGCTTGGTTAGAAAGCCCCTCCCATAAAAAAAACATAGAAGGGGATTTTACGGCAAGTGGAATTTCTGCAAGTAACGATGAAGATGGAAACCTTTATTACACCCACATTTTCGTGAAAAAATAGGTTGTAAATAGTTCAAAGCTATTTCATTTTTAAAATAATAAATTCAGTGCGCCTATTTTTTTGATGCTCTGGTTCTTCACACTTTACTTCGTCGGAACAACCGTTGGTGAGTTTTCTTTCCCCATAACCATCATGGGTTACCACTCTGGTATTATCGAGGCCTTGACTCGTTAAATAGTCGTACGTTGCGTTTGCACGGTCAATGGATAGCTTATCGTTATAAGAAAGCGACCCTCTGGAGTCGGTATGCGATTCAATTTTCATTACCATTTCGGGATATTCTTCAGTAAGTAAGCGAACTATTTTATCCAACTCTTTTGCGGCATCCGGTCTAATATTGTACTTGTCAAAATCGAAGTAAATTGTGTTTAAATCAGCTAAAACATTCAAATCGTTTACAGGAACCAAGGCTAGGTTTACCACTATTTCTGTTACTTTTTTGCCTATCTTTTTAGAAGAAAAGGCCTTGCTTTTATCAGTATATTTTTCCTTACTTCCCGAAACCACATAATCGGTATTCCTTTCTATATTTATTTCATAGTATCCATTTTCGTCAGTTAATATATGAGCTATTTCGTATTGATTTTCATCTTTCAACTGAATTTTGGCGTTGGCAATAGGCTTATTGTTTATTGAGTCGACCACCACACCCTTCAACATAAGTGGTAATATGGTTTCAAAACCATAAATATCATCATTGGTAGCGCTATTGTTCCTATTGGAGGCTAAGTAACCAGACAGTCCGTCTTTATTCATAAAAAATGAAAAATCATCTTTCTTACTATTTATAGGTTCTCCCAAATTAACGATGTCTGTAATTTCATTTTGTTCATTCAAGATAGTGGCGTAAATATCTAATAAGCCAAGTCCCTCATGACCGTCGGAGGAGAAAAAGAGAGTGCCTTCAGAATTAACAAAAGGGAAAAGCTCTTCACCTTCCGAATTAATAACCGGACCTAAGTTTTCTGGTTTTCCGTAGCTTCCGTTTTCTTGAACGGCAACTTTGTAAAGGTCTGTTTTTCCATAGCCACCAGGCTTATCCGATGCAAAATAGAGTGTTTTTCCATCGGAACTTAAAGCAGGGTGAGACGTGGAGTAGGTCTTGTCGTTAAAGGGAAGGGGTTGAATATTTTCCCATCGCCCTCCTATATTTTGAGCTTTGTATATTTGAAGGTGATTGATGCCTTTCTTATCCTTTTCATTGGTTTTTTCAAAATAGTTATTTCTGGAAAAATAGAGAGTTTGTCCGTCGTTGGAGATGCTAATAGGGCCTTCGTGAAATTTTGTGTTTATGGCACCAGGAACGGGCTCGATAATTGGAATGGAATCGCTTAAATTTAGTGTATATAAATCTAGAAAGGGTTGTTGGTTCCAGCTGTAAATTCTTTTTTCGGGTCCAGATTCTTTTTTGGAAGAGATAAAGTAGAGTATATCCCCAAATTGATAAGCCCCAAAGTCGCTGTTTTTTGAGTTGTAATCGAATTCCTTTAGTTCGTATTTCGGTTTTGTTTCAAATAAAACCGGGTTGTCTGCAACATTTTTAACAGCTTTGTTTTTACCTCCCTCATTCTTATATTTTTTTAACCAGATATCGGCCTCTTGGTATTCGCCCAAAGAGCGGAGCACAATAGCGTAATTATAGTAATATTCAATAGGAATTTCAGGTTGTTCTACTACCGATTTAAAATATGGCGCTGCTTTTTCAGCGTCCCGAAGTAAGAAATAACAGTCTGCCAGTTTGCGCTCCACATAATCCTTATTGTAGTTTTGGGTTAGCACATCTTCATAATTTTGGGCAGCTTTTACAAAAGAGAATTTATTAAACTGTGCATCTGCTTTTTTCTGTAGGGCATACTGCGCATTGCCGCAATAAAAGCTGACTAAGAAAAAGACGGTACAATAGTTAAGCAAATTTTTCATTTAAAATCGATTAGAAGTAACGAGGTGATTTATACTTGGAATTATTGAACTTAAGTTCGAACATGAGTAAAATTTCGTGGGTTCCAGAATTGTATGGTCTAATATCGGAGATGGGTTGCTCGTAGGTGTATCCTACTCGCCATTGGGGTGTTATTTGAAAGTCTACGAGCACTGCAACGGCATCATCTAGCCTGTATGCTAAGCCTAACCACATTTTTTCATAGAAAAGGAAATTTCCTGTAAAATCGTAAGAAAGAGGGCTCCCATTGGTCGCTTTTATTAAAAATGAAGGTTTGAACTTAATATTTTGGGTTAATGGCAGCACATAACCAGCAGTTAAATAATAGCCAACCCTTTCGGAAGCTTCATATTCAGCTTGTTCATTATAGTCTGTTGTAAAGATTCTCGGTGACGATAATCCTACGTACCAGCGTTCGGAATGCCAGTAAATACCTAAACCCATATTCGGACTCCAGTGATTGGAAATATCATTGAAAAAAGGATCGTTTATTACAGAAGGATCGTTTAATAGGTCTTCGTCCAACTTATATTGTGTAAAACCAGCTTTGAGTCCAAATGCCAATTCAGAATTTAAACCGGTACGTATGGTATAAGAGAAATCTCCGTATAAGTAAGAGAACCTTTCGTATCCCAGTTGATCACTGATAAAAGAAATTCCCAATCCGATTTTATCATTTCTCAGCGGAGAATTGGCAGAAACCGTGGTTGTTTTAGGGCCGCCGTTAAAGCCATTCCATTGACTTCTGTGCAAAGCGACCACGCTTAAGGCTTCTCTGCTTCCGGCATATGCAGGGTTTATAGAAACGGTATTATACATATACTGCGTAAACTGTGGTAATTGTTGCGCTATTGAATGAAAAGAGCAGAAAACAAGAACTAAAAGGGTAGTTTTTTTTATAAAATTCATACAAAATAATTATTTGGAGCTGGTTCCAGCGTAGAAATATCCTTTAATGGGATCAAATCCGCTATCTATGAGGGTTAAAACATAAAAATAAGTTCCGGTTGGGATGAGGTTGGCATTGCCGATACCGGTATTGCTGTACCCGTTCCAGTCGTTTTGGTAATCGTTGGATTTATAAACAATATTTCCCCAACGGTTAAAAACTTCCAACATCATTTTGAAGCCGCATTCGTCTAAGCCACTTACCGTAAAAAATTCGTTGTATGCGTCGCCGTTGGGAGTGATGGTTTTAGAAATCATAATGTTTTCGATGGAATTACAGGGGAGTACCACGCATTCATCATGTACTTCTATGTTTATGGAAATCTCAAATCTATTTGCTTCCGTAGGTGTGTAAACGATTTCATAAAATCCCAAAGCGCTGGAATTAGGGTTAAAAATCCCTTGATTAACGGAAGTATTTCCCAATACAACTTCCCAGCTACCATCCGTTGAGTAAGTTTCCGGAATGAAGGTTTGTAAATCCAGAACGGCATCTTCAACACAAACCCTAACTGGGTCTATGGATGGCGGAGGAGCCGGACTTGGCATAGGGCGTACAAAAATGGTTTGAATAAAAATAGATTCGTTGCCACAATTGTCTGTTACCGTCCACGTTCTGGTAATTTCATAGTTTTCTACCTCGGAAATAAAATTTGAAATTTCTTCAAAGCTTATCGTCACATCAGGATCACAATTATCTTGAAAATTAAGATTGGGGATTTCTGGGATGTTATTGTTAAACACTGTTATTTCCGTGTCCAGATCACTTATCAATTCCGGTTTTTCTATATCTTGAATCATTATGGTTTGGGTATGGGAGCTACTATTATTGTAACAATCTACTACAGACCAAGTTCTTTTAATAATTCTATTGCAATCATCACCTGTATTTTCTTCTGAAAAAACTACCGGAATAGCATTTCCACAATTGTCGATCGCAGTCAAAGTAGCTGCAATTGGAATCTCTCCGCAGCTTGCACTTATGTCCTGAGGCAATGCTTCTACAAACATTGGTGATTGTGTGTCTTCAATAGTAATGGTTTGCGAATGGGATATTGAATTGTTAGAGCAATCGGTGGCGGTCCAAGTCCTGATGATAGAAGCGGTTCCGCAGTCATTTTGATTGGTTTCTTCTGAAAAAACCACTTCAACATTGGTATCGCAGTTATCGGTGGCGGTAAGTGTTTCGGGTTGTGGGATGTCAGAACAACTGAGGGTCACATCCTGTGGCAATGCTTCTACAAACATAGGCGGTTGGTTGTCTTCAATAGTAATGGTTTGCGAATGGGATATTGAATTGTTAGAGCAATCGGTGGCGGTCCAAGTCCTGATGATAGAAGCGGTTCCGCAGTCATTTTGATTGGTTTCTTCTGAAAAAACCACTTCAACATTGGTATCGCAGTTATCGGTGGCGGTAAGTGTTTCGGGTTGTGGGATGTCAGAACAACTGAGGGTCACATCCTGTGGCAATGCTTCTACAAACATAGGCGGTTGGTTGTCTTCAATGGTAATGGTTTGAATGTGGCTGATCGAATTGTTAGAGCAATCGGTGGCGGTCCAGCTCCTGATGATCGAAGCGGTTCCGCAGTCATTTTGATTGTTTTCTTCCGTAAAGACAACTTCAATATTGGTATCGCAATTATCGGTGGCGGTAAGGGTTTCGGGTTGTGGGATGTTAGAACAATTGAGGGTCACATCCTGTGGCAATGCTTCTACAAACATAGGCGTTTGGTTGTCTTCAATGGTAATGTTTTGCGTATGGGATATCGAATTGTTGGAGCAATCGGTCGCTGTCCAAGTCCTGATGATCGAAGCGGTTCCGCAGTCATTTTGATTGGTTTCTTCTGAAAAGACAACTTTAATATTGGTATCGCAATTATCGGTGGCGGTAAGTGTTTCGGGTTGTGGGATGTCAGAACAAATGAGGGTCACATCCTGTGGCAATGCTTCTACAAATATAGGCGCTTGCGTGTCTTCAATGGTAATGGTTTGCGAATGGGATATTGAATTGTTAGAGCAATCGGTGGCGGTCCAAGTCCTGATGATAGAAGCGGTTCCACAGTCATTTTGATTGGTTTCTTCTGAAAAGACAACTTCAATATTGGTATCGCAATTATCGGTGGCGGTAATGGTTTCGGGTTGTGGGATTTCCGAACAATTGAGGGTCGCATCCTGTGGCAATGCCTCTACAAAAATTGGTGCTTGCGTGTCTTGAATTGTAATGGTTTGAATGTGGCTGATTGAATTGTTAGAGCAATCGGTAGCAGTCCAAGTTCTGATGATCGAAGCGGTTCCGCAGTCATTTTGATTGGTTTCTTCTGAAAAAACCACTTCAATATTGGTATCGCAGTTATCGGTGGCGGTAAGTGTTTCGGGTTGTGGGATTTCCGAACAATTGAGGGTCACATCCTGTGGCAATGCTTCTACAAACATAGGCGCTTGCGTGTCTTCTATGGTGAACCTGGCTTTGGTTTTTACTTTTTCACAACCATTGGTAATCTTAAAAGTAACTTCAATATATTTAGTATTTCCGCAAATCGTTTGCCAAACACACTCATTGTAATTGTTGCTCCACGTAAGGTTGTTACAGCTTCCGGTAACTTCAGCATACCCATTATTAGTCAACCAATCTTGAAATACACTTTCGGAATCTCTATCACATTCAGTACTAGTATTTTGAGCTTCGGTATCCAAGCTGATGGGCTCTGGAGGGGTTACGGTAAACGTCGCTGAGCACTCTTTGCGCACATTGCAATCGTCTGTAGCTATATAAGTAACCGTAACGCTTCCACCACAACTATTTGGCGCCACATCGTTTTTAAACTCTTCCACAACAGGTTTTGTGCCGCCGTTGTAATGAAATAAATCCAACCATTCTGCAAACTGCGTGTTTACCTCCTCTTGGCTGAGGCAACTATCGATAGTAAGGTCGCCAGGATGATGCACTGAAAAATAAGCCCCTTGGGAAATTTTTATATCTTCTTCGTAAACACATAATCTGTTGTCTTTAACCACCACGTGATATGTCCCTTTTTTGAGTTGTTCGAAATCTGGATCATTTTGAAACGATTGGCCACCATCAATCGAAAAGGCATAGGGAGGATTTCCACCGGAAGCATCTATTGAAATTGTTCCTTCTGCAGCATTGTAACAGTAATTGTCGGTTTTAGAGACAGAAACATCAAAATTTGGGTACTTGCAGACCGCATATGTTTTCTTGAAGATACGATTGCCATTTTCGTAGATTTTTACTGTGTAACGCCCCTCGCTTAAATTCTTTTGGTTTTGGGCACTGGGATTCAATCCGCTGCCGTCGTTTGTCGACCATTCAAAGCGTAAAGTACCTGAATAGTTTTTTACTAAGAGATCGATAGCTCCGTCATTAGAAGATACGCCATTCAATACACAACTAATATGTTTAATGGTTTCTTTAACCTTAAAAGTGTAGGGTGCTTTTTTATTTGCTAAAGTTTCCTTTTCAGCTTTCAACGAAAAGGAACCACAAAGTATTAATATCAAAAAAAGATTTAGTATTTTCATTCTGCTAACAAATTGTTGCAAGCAGTTAAGCAAGATAAATTTGAGGTTATTTATCCCATTTTCATATAAAGCAGGTAGCGAAAAAAACTGTAAAAGGGTGAGATTAAATGGGGCTCATTTTCTTTATCTAAATTCGAAAGAATTAAAATGATGCAGAAAAAAAAGTGTTAAAGCGTTCTTAAAATCGTTTATCTGAAAACACTTAATTTTTAGTTGGTTAAGCGGTTTATTTTTAACGACCAACAGCACTTTCTTTAAAATATAAAATTGTTATTTATGAAAACAATTACTTTAATGAGACACGGGAAATCATCTTGGGATTACGATGTACAGGATAAAGATCGCCCTTTACAAGAGCGGGGTATAAATGATGCCATCTTGGTTTCTAGACATGTTAAAGACCAATTTAAAACACCTGATGCTATTTTTGCCAGTCCCGCCAATCGAGCATTACATACATGTATGATATTTGTACGTGAGTGCAATATTGAACTTTCTAAAGTAAAAATTACAGATGAGGTATATGATTTCGATGGCGATTCTGTAATCCGTTTTATGAAGAAATTGGATGAAAGCTATAAAAACGTTATGATTTTTGGTCATAATCATGCATTCACGTCAATTTCTAATATCTTTGGGAATAAATCCATCGATAACCTTCCAACATCTGGACTAGTTAGTTTAACTTTTGATGTTGATAAATGGGAGGATATTACAAGTGGATCAACAGAACGAATTATTTTTCCAAAGCAGCTTAAATAAATGAACGAAGTAAAGAATCAATACATAAATAGAGAAATCAGCTGGTTGTATTTTAACGCCAGGGTATTACAGGAAGCAGAAGATACAACCGTCCCCCTTATTGAGCGACTTCGGTTTTTAGGGATTTTTTCAAACAATCTGGATGAATTTTTCAAGGTTCGGTACGCTACCGTAAAACGTATTGCTTTATCGGGAAAAACAGGGAAAAGTGTGTTGGGAGGCTCGCGGGCCAAAGACCTAATGGAAGATATTACGCAAATCGTAATTAACCATCAAACAGAAAGTTTACGTATTCTTCGCGATATAGAAAAAGAGCTGGAAGCTCAAAATATTTACCGTGTTAAGGAAAATGAAGTCACGCCGCAACATAGCGAATTCATTAAAAACTACTTTTACGAAAAAGTGAGTCCGGCTTTGGTAACCATTATGCTTAGTGATTTAGACGAGCTGCCCAACCTAAAGGATAGCGCAGGCTACTTGGCGGTAAAAATGGTGATGAAAGAGCAAAAACCTAATGAAGGGGTAAAAGGGATATTTGTACCCAAATCGAAAGAGGTGCGCTATGCTCTTTTGGAAATTCCGAAAACGGTGGAGCGCTTTGTAGTATTGCCAAGTCAGGGAGAAAAACAGTACATTATTATTCTGGACGATCTTATTCGCTATTGTATGGGTAGCATTTTTAATATTTTTGATTATGAGTCGCTTTCTGCACACATGATTAAAATTACTAGGGATGCCGAATTGGATATTGATAGTGATTTGAGTAAAAGCTTTATGGAAAAAATATCTTCCAGCGTTAAAGGCAGAAGAATTAGTGAGCCTGTAAGATTTGTTTATGATAAAGAGATTGAAAAGGATACCTTAAAATTCCTGAAGGATAAAATGGGTATCGATAATACCGATAGCGTAATTCCAGGCGGTAGGTACCATAACCGTAGGGATTATATGGGATTTCCTAGCTTGGGAAGAGCCGATTTAATGTACAAGAAATTCCCTCCATTACCAGTGAACGGTCTCACACACGATGGGAGTTTGTTTGAAGCTATCGCCAAAAAAGACTATCTGCAATATGCCCCTTACCATACATTCTCCAACGTCATCAAGTTTTTACGCGAAGCGGCGATCGATCCAAAAGTTAAATCCATTAAAATTACGGTCTATCGTTTGGCTAGAAATTCCCAAGTTGCGAGTTCGCTTATTAACGCTGTAAAAAACGGGAAAGAAGTAACGGTACAAATTGAATTACAGGCAAGGTTTGATGAAGAGGCTAATATTGAATATGCCGAACAATTACAATCAGAAGGTGTAAAACTTATTTTTGGGGTTCAAGGACTCAAAGTGCACAGTAAAATTTGTTTGATAGAGCGTATAGAGAACAATAAAACCAAGCGATATGGTTTTATAAGCACTGGAAACTTTAATGAAGCCACGGCCAAAATCTATACGGATTATACACTTTTTACCGCTCATCAACCTATATTGAAAGAACTGAATAAAGTTTTCGATTTTTTCGAGACGAACTACAAAATTAATAAATACAAACACCTTATTGTTTCACCACATTATACCAAGAAAGTTTTTACCCAGCTTATCAATAATGAAATTGCCAATGCGAAAGCTGGAAAAGAAGCTTATATAAAAATTAAAATGAACAGCTTTACCAGCTATAAAATGGTAGATAAGCTTTACGAAGCGAGTAGGAATGGAGTTAAAATCCAAATGATTGTACGGGGAACGTGTTGTTTAATTCCTGGGGTGCCGGGTATGAGCGAAAATATTGAAGCCATAAGTATTGTAGATCGATTTTTAGAACACACCAGACTCTTTGTTTTTGCCAATGGAGGGGATACCAAATGCTACATTTCTTCTGCGGACTGGATGACACGTAATTTAGACTTTCGTGTAGAGGTAGGTTGCCCAATTTACGATGAAGACATTAAGCAAGAATTAATAGAAACATTCGATATTTGTTGGAGTGATAATGTAAAAGCCAGGGTTTTTTCTGAAAGGCAAGACAATGCCTATCGAAAAAATAAGGGTGCCAAGTTTAGATCCCAATTCGAAACTTACGAATACTATCTTAAAAAACAGATTCTTAATAAATAAAAGAAATAAATTTTCAAATAAATGAAAATTAGGAAGTTTGCTGCAATCGATATAGGGTCTAATGCCATTCGATTACTGATCAATAATGTTATTGAATATGAAGGTAGGGAAACACAATTCAAAAAGAGTTCTTTAGTTCGGGTTCCGGTGCGTTTAGGGCAAGATTCCTTTACGGTTGGTGAAATATCCAAACAGAATTCCGATCGTATGATAGATACCATGAAGGCTTTTAAATTTTTAATGAAAGTACATGGCGTCGAAAAATATATGGCGTGTGCCACTTCCGCCATGCGTGAGGCAAATAATGGAAATGAATTGGTGGAAACCATTAAAAACAAATCTGGGGTAGAAATTGAAATAATAGATGGGAAAAAAGAAGCTGCCATCATTGCTTCTACAGATCTGCATACCCTTATTGATAAAGATAAAACCTACTTATATATAGATGTGGGAGGGGGAAGTACAGAGTTTACTATTTTCAGCCATGGAAAAATAATAGCTTCCAAATCTTATAAAATAGGTACGGTAAGATTGTTGAATGAAATGATTTCCGCAGAAACTTGGAAGGATATAGAGAAATGGATTAAATACCATTCCAAGAAACATAAAAGCATTGAAATAATAGGTTCTGGTGGAAACATCAATAAGCTTTTTAAAATGTCGGGAAGGAAACCGGGGGAGCCTTTATCTTATATTTATTTAAATGCACAGTATCAATTCCTGCAGGAAATGAGCTATGAAGATAGAATTTCAGAATTGGGATTGAACCCAGATAGGGCAGATGTAATTATTCCTGCTTCCCGTATTTACCTCAATGCTTCCAAATGGAGCGGCGCAAAAAAAATCCACGTTCCCAAAATTGGTCTTTCCGATGGAATTATAAAACTACTTTATAACCTTGAAAAAGAAGATGCTAGATATGCGTCTCTAAAGGATTAAATCTAAGGACTTTTACTAATGTACTTTTCTACCTGACTCTCGGTATAAAATGCTTGGTAATCTTTTATATTTAGAATGTCGCTTTGACCTTTTCTTTTTTTTTAGTTGTAATGAGGATTTTTATTAAATAAGAACACTTTATAAATGGAACACTTCAGAAATATAAAGTAAGGAAGTAACAATAGCGATACCAAAACTTAGTAATGTCCCAATAAGAATGTATTCGGTAAGCTTACGGTCTTTGGCCTCGGTAAGGTCGCTAAACCTAAAAATGGATTTGGCAGCTATTAAAAAACCAACTCCTTCCCAATGATTGGTGGCAATAAAGGTAAAAACCAAAAGGCGTTCGAGCATACCTATGTATTTTCCGGCATTTTCCAAAGAGTCGCCTTTGTCCATTTCGGTTTTAGGGGTGTAGACCGAGATAATGGTTTTAATTAAAATTGAGGCAGGTTCCGTTAAAAATACAACCGCACAAAAAAGCAACAGTAGTTCACTGTTAAAAATATTGCTGAAATCTATTTTAGTTGAAGTTTGCAATAAACTTATGCAAATAATAACGGCAATGTGCAGCAGCTGATCAAGAAAAAACAATAATCTTTTTGTCCGGGCTGTTTGAAGGGACAATTTTGCCGCATCTATTAAAAAGTGTGTAATCCCGACAATCAATGGAATGTACCACAAGCTGAGGTCCCAAATAAATAAGAATGCCAAAACAATGTGAATGAGGGTATGAAAATAGAGTTTGCCGGATCTAAGTTTTTTCTCCTCCTTATCAAGGACCCATTTTTTGGATTGAAAGGTGAAATCCCCCAATAGGTGTGCTAAAAATAGTTTTAAGAATAACTCCATTTTATGTGTTTTGTAGGGTTTTTATTTTCTTTTGGTACATGGTGTCAAGTTCCAGGATTTCATCTAGTGCAGCTCTTTTTATACGCTCACTTACGGCACTTTGTTTTATACCAATGAGATTTCCCAGTTCTTCTTGGGATAAATTAGGGTTTTGTATGGAGACCTTTACAATTTCAGCTGAACTTTTGGTCCAATTGTCCATAGCTATCGAAGCCAATTTAAAATAAAGGTTGAGCTCTTCATTGATGATGTCATTCGGTGTTAAAACAGCCAGATTAACTTTTTGTTGTTTTAATTGTTCAAATTGTATTCCCGAGTTTACAAAAGCACTTCCATTAGATTCCAATATCGTTTGTCCTTCATGGGTTTTGTCGCCAATACCAATAGCCATGCGTACATCTAGTTCCTTTATGGATTTTATGGTCGATTTTATTAAAATAGCGGCCAGGAAAGAATTGGAAATGTTGCCAATCTCTATTTGAAAACTATCGCCACGGTATATTTCCCAATATTTTTTGGAAGGCGCTAGAGAGTTAAAAGCCTCTTTTAAAACCGCAAGCCACTTTTCTGGATTGTTGGTTTTTCTCGAATTAATAATATCACCTGTAATTACACTCGTCATACATTGCTTTGTTTAATTGGTGTATTGGGCTTTGAGCCAATAACTATAGATATTGGCTTTAGAACCAATATTTAATATTATTGGCTTTTAAACCAATAAAACCAAATATCGGGTTTTAAACCGATAAATGCAAATTTAAAATAGGGTGAGGAAACTTATAATTTTATTTGAACATTATAGCCTTCCAATTCGTGAATAAGTTCGTTAACGGTATATTCCAATTCGTTTGAATAATCGTGCCGTTCTTTACGCAATTGATTTCGTTTGATGCTTTTAAAAAATCGTTTTAGGTCTTTTTCAGATTCTAAGATAAGTCCTGGAACTTTTACGCTCTTACCTTCATCATCCTTGGCTACCATTGTAAAATAGGAAGAATTACAATGTTTAACAGCCCCTGTTTGGATGTTTTCTGCTTCCACCCGAATACCTATAACAATAAAAGTATTCCCTACAAAATTAACAGAGGCCTTCATAGTTACCAATTCGCCGATTTCAATGGGCTTTAAAAAATCCACCGTATCCACAGAAGCCGTTACACAGTAAGAACCACAGTGTTTAGAGGCGCATGCAAACGCAATTTGGTCCAATAATGATAAAATAAACCCTCCATGAATTTTTCCACTAAAATTGGAATGGGAGGGTAGCATTAATTCAGAAATTTCTACACGGGAAGCGCTAACGGGCTTGAGTTTTGGTGTCATATAAAATGGTTGGTGTTTTTAAGGTTATTTTTCTTATAAGTTAAATTAGAGCAATCTATTATCTGGTCTTGGTAATTCCTCAAGATCCTCATCTTCCGAAGCTCTTTTAATCCATTTTTGGTCTATTTGCTTACTGGCTTTCGCTCCGAGTTTTTTGAGTTTTTCAACACGCCCTAAAAGGTTTCCCTTACCCGTAAGTTTGGTCATAGAGCTACTATAGGTGTTTTGTACGGTTTGCAGCTGTTTCCCAACTTTTTCCAAATCGTCCAAAAGGTTTTTAAATTGATCGTAAAGTCTTCCGGCTTGCGTGGCAATATCCAATGCATTTTTATGTTGCTTATCGTTCTGCCACATACTGTCTATGGTACGCAAGGTCGCTAGAAGCGTAGAAGGAGTAACAATTACAATATTTTTCTCAAAAGCTAAGTTGTACAGTTGGGGTTCCTGTTGGGAAGCTGTAGCAAAGGCTGGTTCTAAAGGGATAAATAGCAATACAAAATCTGGACTCTCAATTTTATACAAATCG
Organism: Galbibacter sp. BG1; assembly: GCF_013391805.1. GTDB lineage: Bacteria > Bacteroidota > Bacteroidia > Flavobacteriales > Flavobacteriaceae > Galbibacter. The sequence continues at coordinate 2,757,168 of NZ_CP058364.1, forward strand.
TGATAGTTTTTGGCGCTTAGTTGGTCAACGTGTTTTTTAATGGAATTCACATGTTCCTTCAGCAAAGCAGGTCTCAATTCTTCATTTTCCTCATTCACATAACGCTCATAAGCAATAAGGGAAACTTTCGAGTCTACAATCATTTTTTTATTATCTGGAAGGTGGATCACCACATCGGGCAATACACGTTTTCCTTCATCGGTTGTAAAACTATTCTGTACGGTATACTCACTTCCTTTTTCAAGACCAGACTTTTCTAAAACCCTTTCCAAAACCAATTCTCCCCAATTTCCCTGCATTTTAGTGTCGCCTTTTAAGGCTTTGGTTAAATTGGAAGCTTCCTTGGTAATCTGCTGGTTGAGGTCTTTTAAATATCTTAACTGCTCCTGCAAAGCAGAATGGCGGGTAATACTTTCTTTATTACTGTCTTCTACACGTTTTTCGAAATGTTGAATTTTTTCCTGAAGCGGATTTAAAATATTCTTGATGTTTTCTTTATTCTGAAGTGTAAACTTTTCTGATTTTTCCTCCAAAATGCGATTGGCCAATATTTGAAAATCTTTAGTAAATTTTTCCTGAAGCTTCTCAACTTCAGCTTTTTGCTCTCTATTTCTTTCCAACAGATTTTCAAAATCCACTTCTTTACGTGAAAGTTGAATGGCCAAGGAATCTTTTTCTTGCCGAATTTTCTCTTTCTTAAGCACTTCTTTTTCCATATCGGCTTTTAAGGCTGCTATGTTTTGTAGAAGTTGATTTTCCCGAGCTTCAAAAGCCCCTTGGTTATTGCTGCTTTTTAATTTCTGAATATAGACCCCTATAAATATGCCAAATCCGGCGAATATAAAAGCAACCAGTATTAAAAGAAGATTTTCAGTCATTATATGTATTTTCGTTGAAAATTTATAGATTTCTATTCTGGTGTAAAGATAAAAGAATAGCATCAAATTAAAATGTTCCTCCCTAACATTTGGGGTTTAGTGTTTAATTTAAGGGAAATAATTTAAAAATAGAGTCGTGCCATGCGTTTTCAACAAGTTTTAAAAATAGTTCTTTTTGTAAGCATCGCTATTTCTTCTTGGATAATAAGCGCGCAAAATCAGCCGCCAATTCACAATTTCAATGTACACGATTACACTGCTGGAATTCAAAATTGGGGAATCACCCAGGGCGATAAGAATATTTATGTGGCCAATAACGAGGGCTTATTGGAGTTCGATGGCAGCAATTGGAGGTTTTATGCCCTTCCGAATAAAACCATTGTTCGTTCCATCGCATATTTCGATGGAAAGGTATATACCGGTTCTTACGAAGAGTTTGGCTATTGGGAGAAAACCATCACTGGAGAATTGGGTTATGTGAGTTTAAGCAAAAAGCTTTCTTCAAAAGATATAGAAGCTGAATCCATTTGGGGCATTTACCAACTTAAAGATGCGGTCTTGTTTAAATCTTTTAGCAGCCTTTTTATTTTTAAGAACGGTAAAATTACCACGCTAAAGCCCAAAAACACTATTTTGGGTGCCAATGTTGTTGAAGATGATTTTTATGTTTTCAGTAGAAATGAAGGTATTTTAAAATTGGAAAACAACGAACTTCGCCTTCAAAAGGAAACCTCCATCCTTAAAAACTTCAAAGTACAGTCCCTTAATGCTTTCGAAGAAGGTAAAATTCTAATAGGGACTTCCCTAAATGGCTGTTTTGTTTGGCAGAACAACCAACTTCTTCCTTGGAACAATCCGTTGAACGATTTAATGAAAGAGAATCAGCTCAACAAAATTACCGTTTCCAAAGATTATATTTTTCTGGGAACAATAAAAAATGGGATGTATGTACTAAACAGGAACACCAACCAATATTACCATATTAATGTACAAAGCGGATTGCAAAACAATACGGTTTTAGGAAGTTTATACAGCGATCGGAATATCTTATGGTTGGCACTGGATAATGGAGTTTCGGCAATCCCTATAAAGTTCGATGCATACTATCTCAATCCTTCCAAACAGGATATTGGGGGTGTTTACGACATGGTAGATTACAATAATGAAACCTATATCGCTACCAATACCGGCGTCTACGTGAGCAATAGAAACGGCATTAGTTTTATTAAGGGGTCTCAAGGACACATTTGGGATTTAACTCTTGTGGACGATGCTATTATATGTGGACACAATTTAGGGACTTACCAAATAAAGGATAAAAAATGGGAAAGTATTTCTTTTGAAAATGGGGGATATGTCTTTAAACCTGTAGAAGGGTTAAACAAAACGTTTATACAAGGCAATTATTCGGGCTTAACGTTGTACACAAAAAAAGATGGCAATTGGAAAGTTAAAGATGTTGAGGGAATAGATTTCCCAGTCAAAAAAATTGTTTTTGAAAAAGATCATGTAGCTTGGGTCGCGCATACCTATAAAGGGGTGTATAGAATTCATTTTTCTGATGATTATACGGAAGTCGTTAAAATTGAAAAATCCTTTAATGAGCAATTTGCAAATGAATATTTAATTAAACTGTTTAAAATAGAAGGACAAATAGCGTTTTATAATGAAGATGAATGGTTTGTGTACAATCCATTAGAGCGAAAAATAGAGCCATTTGTATCACTTAGAAATATACTGGGAAAAGATAAAGATGCCTACCCCGTTACCGATGATGAATTGTCCCCAATAGTATTTAAAAAAGCTGACGGTTCCCTTTTTGTTCGCGAAGAATTAAACAATGAAGCTTCCCAGTTCTATTTGCCGGTTCGATATTACGAAAACAGGTTGCTAAAAAATGATGAAAAAGCAGTAGTCGTAAACGACTCCCTAATACAAATTGCCCTTTATAACGATATTTTAGCGGTCAACGCCAATCGCATTTCGGGAAATACATCCCAAGCAGAACCAACCATTAACCGAATTTATAAAAACGGAGAACCTCAGGCGCTGGATGGGATAGTTACTTTGCGCCAAAGGGATACGGTTTTAATTGAAACCTCGGTACCGTTGCTCTCTAATAACTCCATAGTTTATTCACTATCCAATGAGGAAAATTCAGAATTTAGAAAGGCTGTTGATGGAAAAATAGAATTGACAAACCTGCCTTATGGGGAAACCGAAATCGATATACGCTCGAAAGTGAAAGCTAAAATTGCAGAAGCAGGAATAAAACTTAAATTGGAAACCCAAAAACCTTGGTATTTGGGTTTCTGGGGAATAGTGGCTTTAACAGTGTTGGTAACACTTCTAGTGCTCGCAATTGCTACTGTAAATAAATACATGTTGATAAGGCACAAAAATTATTTGGATGAACAATTTGAACATGAAAAAGAACTTAATAGAAAAGAGGAAGCGCTTCGGCATGAGAAAAAGTTGAATGAAATCCAAAAGGAGCAACATGAAAAAGAGCTTCACGGAAAAACCAAGGAATTGGCAAATACTGCCTTGGAAATGACCAAGAAAAATGAGTTGCTACTCAATTTAAAGGAAGAACTGGCCTATTTTAAATCAGAAATAATTGATAAATCCCGATATAATAAATTACTAAAAAATATTAATAGCAATATAAATAATGCGAACGATTGGGAAGTTTTCGAATCAAACTTTAATGAAATTCATGAATCTTTCTTCAAGAATCTCATCAAGCAACATCCAGAAAAGCTAACCGCTAAAGACTTAAAGTTATGTGCGTATCTTAAAATGAATTTATCGAGTAAAGAGATAGCACCTTTAATGAGTATTTCGGTTCGAGGAGTTGAAATACACCGATACCGACTTCGCAAAAAATTAGAACTTTCCTCTGAACAAAACTTAAACGAATATTTAATGAGCTTTTAATTCGTATTCCTCCCAGATAATGGTAAAGCTTATGACTATTTGCAGTTAATTCTACGTAAATCTCCTTCTTTAGTATGTTGTTTTCTGATTGAGGAGCATTACGATTTTATCAAAATAGCCACTTTTTTATACAATATTCTCATTTTTAATACTTCATATTGTTAATTTAACAATAAAAAAACTCATCATTACTACATCATTTTGTAAATTTAAGATAAAATCTCCCGTTTTAACATTTTGTAATCTATTGATAATCAACAATAAAATGGCTATTTTGCCTTTGATGTACTTAAGGTGTGGTGTTTTGCAGCTACATCGTTATAGTTTGTTATAATTTTAAGAAGCTAACTTTAATATAAATAGAGTATGAAAAATTATTTATTAACATTTTTAATGTTGTGTTGTTTTTCTGGCTTCGCCCAGCAGAAGACAATTTCCGGGGTGGTAACAGATGATCAAGATATGCCACTACCAGGAGCAACAGTATTAATAAAAGGTACTTCCAGTGGTACCCAAACAGATTTCGATGGAAACTATTCCATAGATGCCAGTAATGAAGACACATTGGTTTTCTCTTATGTGGGTATGGAGTCCAAAGAAATAGTGGTAGGGGACAAGCAAACCATCAATACTTCTTTAACCGTATCTACAAACCAATTGGATGAAGTTGTAGTTGTTGGTTACGGTACACAGAAAAAAGAAGATGTTACGGGAGCTATTTCCGTAGTAAGTGGTGAAGAAATCTCTAAACAGCCAAATGCTAATCCAGTAAGTTCTATACAGGGTAAAGTTCCCGGAGTGAATATTACAAATTCTGGACGCCCTGGTGCATCTCCTAATGTTAAAATAAGAGGGGTGGGTAGTGTAAGTAACTCTAGTCCTTTATATGTAGTAGATGGAGTTCTTACAAATGATATATCTTACTTGAATAGTTCGGATATTGAAAGTATGAACATCTTAAAAGATGCATCTTCATCGGCTATTTACGGTATTCGGGCGGCAAATGGTGTAATTGTTATAAAAACAAAAAAGGGAACAGGAGTAGACGAAAAACCGAGTTTAAAGTACGATGGGTTTGTGGGTGTGCAAACTGTCGCCAATACCCCCGAGATGGCTAATGCGGAGGAATATGTTCAAATGTATAATGAAAAACAAGTCTTCGAAGGCAGTAATAATTTCATTAGTTTGGAGGATTACGATGCGGATACCGATTGGTTTGATGAGATTACTAAAGATGCTGCATTAACAACATCCCACAATATTTCCGTAACGGGATCTTCAAAGAAGACGAGATATTATTTAGGTTTTGGTTATTTCGGTCAAGATGGTATCCTAGATGCCGGTCAGAATATTAATTCAGGTAACGACTTTAGAAGGCTAACAGCTAGAGCGGGATTGGATGTAGATGTAAAAGACTATTTAACCATTGGTGGATCTATCGTTTATACAGATACACAAAATAATAATTCTGATGAACCTTTTTACCAAGCATATATAGCTCCTCCAATTTTTAATGCTATCAATCCAGATGGATCTTATGGGGAGCCTATTGGCGTAGGTAATTTTGCAAATCCACGAGCTTCCTTGGATTTTAGAAGAAGCAAAGGGAAGTCTAATAGAGTCTTGACCAATGTGTATGCACAAATAGAACCAGTTAAAGATCTTACCTTTAAAATTAGCTTTTCTGGAGACTATTCTGATGGAAGGGATTTTAATTATGTTCCAGTTTATCGTATTAGTCCAAGTCAAGGATCTGATATTAGTACACTTACAAGAAATTATTTCGAAAACGATAACTGGCTTTGGGAGAATACATTAACATGGAGTAAGTCTATTGATAAACATAATTTCACGTTATTGGGGGGTTTTTCCCAAGAAGAACGTATTTCTTTTGGTATGACAGGAATTGCTGATGATGTAGCTTATAATGGAGATGATTCTTCCCTTTATTTAGGATTGGGGGATGGATCAACGGAAGAAGTAGACGATAGAGGTAGTAAAGTACATTATCAATCTTTATTTGGAAGATTACAATATAAGTTTGATAATAAATATTTGTTGAATGCCACTATAAGACAAGATGGGGCTTCAAATTTCCCAGATTCCAACAATACAGAAATCTTTCCTTCTATAGGTTTAGGTTGGATAATTAGTAATGAGGATTTTATGGATTACGAAGACCTAACTTCCTTAAAATTAAAGGCAAGTTGGGGTAAATTGGGTAATGCCAACGTTCCTAGAGGTTTTGATGTTACAGCATCCGATCCTGGTTTAACTTACTTCGGTGGGCAACCTTATGTTTCAAGATCCATTAGTGAATTTTCAGATCCCAGCATTTTTTGGGAAGTAGTAGAAGAATATGATATAGGTGTTGAAGTTGCTTTTTTTCAGAATCAATTAAAAGGAGAATTAAATTATTACAATAGAGAGACTAACGATGCGGTTTTTAGTGTAACTCAGTTAGGGTCTTCTGGAGCAACAAACACTTCAATCTTAACCAATGCTGGTAGTTTTCTAAACAAAGGCTTTGAATTCAGTGTTTCTTGGAACAAACAAGTAAGCGATGATTTTAGCTATGGAGTTTATGGTAACTATACTACCATAGATAATGAAGTTACTGAAGTTATAGGCTCTTCTTTTTTGAATGCTGGACCAGGTTTATTTGGAAATCCAATCGTTAGAATTGAAGAAGGTGCAGAAATAGGCTCTTATTATGGATATACAGTAGACGGAGTTATTCAAACCGATGAAGAAGCCGCTCAATTTGGTGCTCCCAAAGGTGCTTTTAAATTCAAGGATTTGAACAACGACGGTCAAATAGGAGAAGATGATAAGTCTTTCTTGGGAAGTCCCATCCCAGAGTTTACGTATGGTTTCGGATTTAATATGACTTATAAAAAAGTTGATTTTGCCATAGATTTTCAAGGAGTAACTGGAAACGAAATCTATAATTTTAATAGAAATTCTAGATTTGGGAACGAGAACTGGGATCAAGACTTTTATAATAACAGATGGACTGTAGATAACCCTACAAACTCTTATCCAGCACCAAATTCAGATCAAAGTACGCTAAGGCCAAGTTCTTTCTTTGTAGAGAAGGGAGATTACTTTAGAATAAGAAATATTCAATTGGGTTATGTATTACCTAACGCTAAAATTGGTTCATCTCAGCTATGGGAAAGCTTTAGGATCTACCTAAATGCGCAAAACCCATTAACCTTATTCAGTTATAATGGTTTTTCTCCTGAAATCAATGGAGAGCAGAACGATGGTGGGGTTATTGTTTCTGGTATCGACAGAAACGTATATCCGTTGTTCGCAACTTATAATTTAGGTTTTAATATTACTTTTTAATAAAATAAATGCAGAATAAAATGAAAAAATTACTAATAATTTTCAGTCTTGTGGCATTCGCGGGTTGTAATGATGATTTTTTGGACGTGCCTTTGGAAGATAGTACACCTGCAGAAGAGTTTTTTGTTAACCAAGAAGATGCCTTAGAAGCAACGAATCAAATATATGCCTATCAAAGAAACTTTTCACTTTGTGGTTTTCCTTATTTAGCAATCTTTCATATAACATCAGACGATTCCGATAAAGGAAGTAATCCCGGAGATGCTGCGTTTCTGAATGATTTTGATAAATTTACTTTCGATGCTTCAGCGTTTTCAATAGATGGATATTGGACTGGCCAGTACAGAGGCATTAACTTCGCTAATCAGGTAATTACAAATGTTCCTGATATTGATATGAACGCCGATCTTAAAAATAGATTGTTGGCAGAAGCGAAATTTTTCCGAGGATATCACTACTTTAATTTGGTGAGGGTTTTTGCGGGAGTTCCTATTTATGATGGACTTCCAGAGGATGGAAACTACAATATTCCTCGAAATACCAAAGAGGAAGTTTACGATTTTGCCATTCAAAACCTAACGGAAGCTGCAGAAGTATTGCCTGTTTCTTATGGCGCCACCGATGAAGGTAGGGCAACCAAAGGAGCTGCCAAAGGAATACTTGCTAAAATTGCCTTATACCAAAAGGACTGGGCAAAGGTAAAAATGCTAACGGAGGAAGTAATGGGGATGGGATATTCACTTTATCCAGATTACTACGAACTTTTCAGGTATCAAAATGAATACAATTCAGAAATTATTTTTGATATACAATCTACTGCCGATAGCAACTGTCAAGCTTCTTCACAATACGGGCAAATACAAGGTGTTAGAGCACAATATGGATGGGGCTTCAATTCTCCTTCAGAAGATTTAGCAAATACTTACGAAGAAGGGGATGTAAGAAGAGATGCTTCGATTTTATTTGTGGGAGAAACAACTCCAGAGGGAGATTTAATTACCGCCGGTAATGACGCATCCAATCCACCGAGATATAACCAGAAAATCTATGTGTCTTCCGCCGATTTCCGTAGAAATAATTGTGCCGAAAATTCAGATTCCAATATTCCCGTTCTCCGATATGCAGATATTCTTTTAATGAATGCAGAAGCTAATAATGAATTGGGAAATACTAGTGCGGCATTGGAAAGCTTAAATAAAGTGAGAGAGAGAGCCGGTCTAGAAGATTCACAAACTACAGATCAATCCGCTTTAAGATTAGAAATTTATCACGAAAGAAGGGTTGAACTTGCTTTGGAGGGGGAAAGATTCTTCGATTTAGTAAGAACAGGAAGAGCAGGACAAGTTTTAAGATCCAAAGGTAAAAGCTTTACAGATGGTGTCAATGAGATATTCCCGATACCTGCAAATCAAATTACTTTGAGTAATGATGTACTAACCCAAAATCCAGGTTATTAAAATATAAAAATTTCTTCATGAGATTAATTATAGCATTTTTAACTGTCGCATCCCTTTTAGTGGGGTGCGACAGTTCTAAAAAATCAGATAAAAATGAAGTTGCTAATACAGCAACTCCAGACACCGCAGCTACAGAAACATTTGAGCCGTCTAGGGCAGATATTGCTTTAATGGATACCCTCCAGAAACAAACTTTCGATTATTTTTGGGAAGGGGCACAGCCAAATTCCGGTTTGGCAGCAGAGCGTATTCATTTAAATAATATCTATCCTTCCAACGATAAACATATAGTAACTACAGGGGGTAGTGGTTTCGGACTCATGGCTATTTTGGTGGGTGTGAAGCGAGGATATATTACTAAGGAGCAAGCGCTAGACCGCTATGTCCAAGCCGTAGATTTTCTAAAAAAAGCAGACCGTTTTCACGGTGCTTGGCCACATTGGATGGATGATAATACTGGGAAGGTAAAACCATTTAGTAAATACGACGATGGGGGAGATTTAGTAGAGACTGCATTTTTGATTCAAGGACTTCTTACGGTGGCGGAGTATTATAAAGGAGACCCTTCCGAAGAGGCAAAAAAATTAGTCGCCGATATTCAAAAACTTTATGAGGAAGTAGAGTGGGATTGGTACACAAAAGGTGAAAACGTGCTCTATTGGCATTGGTCGCCCAATGTTGGTTGGAAAATGAATTTTCCCGTTGGTGGTTATAATGAATGTTTGGTTATGTATGTCTTGGCGGCTGCATCCCCTACACATTCCATTTCCAAAGAAGTGTATGAACAGGGTTGGGCAAAAGATGGTGCCATTTCCAAGGACACTACTTATTACGGTTTGAGTACTGTGCTCGATCATTATGAGCATAATAATGATCCGGTAGGTCCCTTATTTTGGGCTCATTATTCTTACTTGGGTTTAAACCCTAAGGGTTTAGAAGACCAGTATGGAGATTACTGGAGACTCAATCGTAACCACGCTCTTATTCAGTATAGATATTGTGTGGACAACCCAAAACGTTTCAAGGGGTATGGTGAAAATTGTTGGGGCTTAACTTCCAGTTATTCCATGCGAGGATATGCTGGGCATCATCCAGGGAAGAGCGACTTAGGGGTAATTTCCCCTACGGCTGCACTATCTTCCATGCCTTATACACCCATAGAAAGTATTCAGTTTTTAAGGTATATGTATAGAGAACAAGATTCTTTAATTGGAAAATATGGGCCCTACGATGCTTTTAGTTTAGAAGAAGAGTGGTACTTACCAAGATATTTGGCAATTGATCAAGGACCAATTCCCGTGATGGTGGAAAACTACAGGTCTGGCTTATTGTGGGATTTGTTTATGAAAAATGAAGATGTGAATAATGGACTTGTAAAATTAGGTTTTAAAAGTCCGTACCTAGACAAAAAATCATGAAAAAAATTTTAATACTATTGAGTTTTTTAATGCTGGTAGCTTGTTCTGGATCAGACGATAGCCCTGCGCCACCACCAGAATTACCTGGAGAAGGAGGAAATCCGCCGACGGAACCTGAAGAACCCGTAGAACTTTCTGATGAAGAACTCATGGATTTGGTTCAAGAAAGAACCTTTGCCTATTTTTGGGATTTTGCGGAAACCAATTCTGGCGGAGCTCGGGAACGGTATATTCCCGCAAATCCATCTCAAGATGCAAATATTGTAACCTCAGGAGGAACAGGATTTGGTTTGATGAGTATTTTGGTGGGGATTGAAAGGGGGTATATCTCGCGAGGAGAAGGCTTTCAGCGGATTACTAAAATTGTTGACTTTCTTGAAAATGCAGACCGGTTTCACGGTGCTTGGCCACATTGGATGGAAGGTGCCACCGGAAATGTAATTCCTTTTAGCGATCTTGATGATGGCGGAGACCTCGTTGAAACCGCATTGCTGGTTCAAGGTTTAATATGCGTGCAGGAATATTTTAATACAGGTAGCACCGAGGAAGCAAACTTGGCTTCCAAGGTTGAAAGCCTATGGAAAGGTGTAGAATGGAATTGGTATTCCCAAAACCAAAATGTACTTTATTGGCATTGGAGCCCTAATAATGATTTCGCAATTAATTTACCTCTAAAGGGATGGAATGAAACATTGATTACCTATGTTTTGGCGGCTGCTTCACCAGATTTCGGGATTGATAAAGTGGTCTATGACGAAGGATGGGCTTCCAATGGGAATATCGTCTCTTCAGGAACACAATACAGCATTCCGCTATTAGTAAAGCACGGTGGAAATGCCAATGAAACCGGACCTTTATTTTTTGCTCATTACTCTTTTTTAGGACTAAACCCAAATGGACTTTCCGATCAGTATGCCAATTATTTAGATGTGAATAAAAATCATTCCCTTATCAATTATAGTTACTGTGTAGACAATCCAAAAGGTTTTACAGATTACGGAGAAAATTGTTGGGGACTAACAGCGAGTTATACGCGGAATAATGATGGAGGCTTGGGGTATTCAGCACATTCTCCATCCAATGATCTCGGGGTTATTTCTCCTACAGCAGCCATTAGTTCTATTCCTTACACGCCGGAAGAGTCTTTAGCAGCTATGCAGTTTTTTTATGGAATAGAAGACATTTTGTTAGGGCCTGCTGGTTTTTACGATGCTTTTAGTCCACAAAATAATTATTGGGTAGGGGAAGCATATTTGGCCATAGACCAAGGGCCTCAAATAATTATGATTGAAAATTACAGGTCTGGATTGTTATGGGATTTGTTTATGAAGAATGAAGACGTAAAAAATGGACTCGATAGATTAGGTTTTTCGTATTAAGTGATATTTATTCTGTGTTTATTCCACATAAAATTAATCAGTTTAAACTTTAATCCGTTAAGAAATACACGCTGAAAAAGTAAAAATAAATTTAGTTGAAGCATAAGAAATAGATAGATGAAAAATAAGTTGAAGTTAGTTAGCTTTTTAATTTTGTGTTTTCCCATGATTATGGTAGCGCAACAGGGTCTTTACGAAAAAAACAATTTTGTTAAAGATGGGGACACGTTGCGTTACCGTATCATGTTGCCGAAAAACTTTTCAGAAGATAAAAAATATCCCTTGGTATTGTTCTTGCACGGCGCGGGAGAGCGTGGTAATGATAACGAATCTCAATTAACTCACGGAAGTTCTTTATTTGCTTCAGAAGAAAATAGGGAAAAATATCCTGCGGTAGTTATATTTCCGCAGTGTCCTAAAAACGACTATTGGTCCAATGCCGATGTAGACCGTTCGGATGATGGTGTAAAACTTGTTTTCCACGATGATAAGGAAGCTACCAAACCAATGGCTTTAACCATGCAATTATTACAGCAATTTTTAGATAAATCCTTTATAAAAAAAGATCAAGTATATGCCATTGGACTTTCTATGGGTGGCATGGGAACTTTTGAAATCTTATCTAGAAAACCCGAAACTTTTGCTGCAGCGATTCCTATTTGTGGGGGCGGAAGTGAAGAAGCGGTGACCAAATATGTAGACACCCCGCTTTGGATATTCCATGGAGCACAGGATAATGTAGTGAATCCCATGTATTCCATAAAAATGGTTTCAGCACTTTTAAAGGCGGGGGGACATCCTAAATTTACGTTGTTTGATGATGCCAATCATAATTCGTGGGATCCTGCATTCAGTCAACCAGATTTTTTATCGTGGTTGTTTTCCCATCAACGTACTCAAGGACAAAAATAAACTATAGAAAATCAATCTGCTACGGATTCAAAAAATATAAAAAGTAACAAATGAAAATAGCAAAACCTTTATTTCTACTCATATCACTGGCTGTCACTAACGTCATAACGGCACAAAACCAAGAACGCATTCCAGAAGTTGAAAAGCTTTTGGGGAAAATGACCATTGAAGAGAAAATAGGACAGTTAAATTTATTAACGCCCGGTGGCGGTGTAGCTACCGGTTCTGTGGTAAGTAAAAACGTAGAGAGTAAAATAAAAGCTGGTAATGTTGGTGGTTTGTTTGGTGTTGCGAGTCCGTCTAAAATGAAAATGGCGCAGGATTTGGCCGTAAAACAAACACGCCTGCAAATTCCGTTACTTTTTGGGTCGGATATTATTCACGGATATAAAACAACCTTTCCAATTCCTTTGGGACTTTCAGCAAGTTGGGATATGGATCTTATAAAACGAACGGCTCAAATTGCCGCAAAGGAAGCTACAGCCGATGGTATCAATTGGAATTTTTCACCCATGGTAGATATCGCCCGCGATCCACGTTGGGGTAGAATTGCCGAAGGAGCAGGGGAAGATGCCTATTTAGGATCTGAAATTGCCAAAGCAATGGTAACCGGGTATCAAGGAGAAGATTTAACAGACGAAGAAACCATGTTGGCCTGTGTAAAGCATTTTGCACTTTACGGTGCAGTAGAAGCGGGTCGCGACTATAATTCTGTAGACATGAGCCGTGTAAAAATGTTCAATCAATATTTACCACCTTACAAAGCCGCTATAGATGCCGGTGCAGCAAGTGTTATGACGTCTTTTAACGATGTAGATGGAGTTCCTGCCACTGGAAACAAATGGTTGTTAACCGATCTCTTACGCGATCGTTGGAATTTTGACGGTTTCGTGGTTTCTGATTATACTTCTTTAAATGAAATGATGGCGCATGGTTTGGGCGATTTACAGGCAGTTTCTGCTTTGGCTCTTAAAGCTGGATTGGATATGGATATGGTGGGAGAAGGATTTCTATCTACTTTGAAAAAATCTCTAGATGAAGGAAAAGTCACCGAGGAAGAAATTACCAATGCCTGTAGACATGTCCTAGAGGCAAAATATAAATTGGGATTGTTTGAAGATCCATATAAATATATAGATGAGTCGCGCCCTGAGAAAGATATCCTTACCCCAGAAAATCGAGCGGTGGCAAGAAAGGCCGCCCAACGTTCTTTTGTATTGCTTAAAAATGAAAACAATGTCCTTCCATTAAAGAAATCTTCAAACATAGCGCTAATTGGTCCTCTGGCCGACAGTAGAAATAATATGTTGGGGACTTGGGCACCTACAGGGGAAATAAAAAATGCCGTTACCATACTTGAAGGATTTAAAAATGTAGCCCCAAATGCAAGAATTGAGTATGCCAAAGGAAGCAATATCTTGAATGATAAAGAATTGGCAAAGAACATCAATGTATTTGGCCCGCGTATAGAAATAAGCAAAGAATTACCGGATGAATTATTAAATGAAGCTCTTGCAGTTGCGAAAAAGTCGGAAGTTATTGTTGCTGTTGTTGGAGAAGCTACTGAAATGAGTGGAGAAGCTGCCAGCAGAACAGATATTTCAATTCCAGATACCCAAAAGAAGTTGATAAAGGAATTAGTTGCGACTGGAAAACCTGTAGTTTTGGTACTTATGAGTGGAAGGCCTTTAACTATTCCAGAGGAGTTCGATTTGCCGGTAAGTATCCTTCAAGTATGGCACCCAGGAGTAGAAGCTGGAAATGCGGTGGCCGATGTTGTATTTGGGGATTACAATCCGTCTGGAAAATTGACAGCTACGTGGCCTCGTTCTATCGGACAAATTCCAATTTATCACAGTATGAAAAATACTGGAAGACCGGCACCCGATTCAGAAGAATTCCAAAAGTTTAAGTCAAATTATTTAGATGAAAAAAATTCGCCATTGCTTCCATTTGGGTACGGATTAAGTTATACCACTTTCGAATATTCAGATTTAAAAATCAGTAAAGAAAAGATAAAGGTAAATGAAGCTGTTGAAGTTTCTGTTACCTTAAAAAATACAGGTAAGTTCGATGGGGAAGAAGTGGTGCAGTTGTACCTGCATGACGTGGTTCGTAGTATAACGCCTCCCAACCGTCAATTAAAAGGATTTAAAAAGGTGTTTTTAAAGAAAGGTGAAAGTAAAACAATCACTATCACTTTAAAGCCAGAAGATTTAAAATTCTATAACTCTAGTTTAGAGTTTGTTGCAGAACCTGGAACTTTTGAGGTTTTTGTAGGTGGAGATTCCAATGCTAGTTTAAAAAAATCATTTGTTCTGGAATAAAAAGGCAATATGAAGCATTTTCAGCATAAAGTATTCTTAATCATTATTTTTTTAGTTTGGCAACTATCAGCCCAAGAACGATTTAAGGATATTGTTTTCAATAAAATTACCTCTGAAACGTATACCTATAAGGATACCTTAAAATTGGATTTCTATTGGTCCAATAAAGATCAATCTCATAATAAACCGCTGCTCATATTAGTTCATGGGGGCGGTTTTTCTTCAGGAAAACGATACAATCCTTTGGAAAAGAAATTCTGTACGGATATGGCAAAAAGAGGTTATGCCGTTGCGTCCATAAGTTATCATCTTACAAGAAAAGGGAAGTCTTTTGGCTGCGATTATCCTTCCGAAGGAAAGATTAAAACTTTTAATTCCGTTAGTAGGGATATTATCGACGCTACCTCCTTTTTGGTAGGAAAAGCCAATTTACTCATGATCGATCCTACTAAAATAGTATTGATAGGAAGTAGTGCAGGAGCAGAGGCTGTTTTAAATACCGTTTACCAGTCACATAAAAATAGCCATATTAAATATAGCGGCGTGGTTTCTTTTGCAGGAGCGCTAACCAATTTAGATGGGATAACTCCTGAAACAGCCGTTCCCTCTGTTTTTTTTCATGGCGAAAAAGATAATTTAGTGCCCTACGGAGTTGCGCCGCACCATTTTTGTAAAGAAGGTGCTTCCGGTTATTTAATGCTCTTCGGACCTCAAGCTATAGCTGAAAAGTTACGGACTTTAAACAAATCGTATTTGGTGGTGCACGATCCAAAAGGCAACCATGACTGGGCAAACAAGTCTTATAAATACACCAACGAAATAGCCGATTTTATTGCAGAAGCAATCATCAAACAAAATAAAATACAATCCAATTTTCAAATATCAACAACGAGATGAAAATGATTCAAAAATTAGTGCCCTTGTTTCTTATTGCAGTTTTTTTTACCAACTGCGAAGATAAAAAAGGAAGTGCCAAAAAAGAAGAAGTAGCAGAAACCCAAAAGCCTAATATTTTATTTATTATGGCCGATGATCATGCTTTTCAAGCTATTAGCGCTTACGGTTCTTCCATAAGTAAATTAGCTCCAACGCCCAATATTGATAGAATTGCAGAAAACGGGGCGATTTTTAATCATACGTATTGTACAAATTCAATTTGCGGGCCCAGCAGGGCGGTAATCCTCACTGGAAAACACAGTCATATTAACGGATTTAGACAGAACGGAGAGCGATTTGATGGCGACCAGCCCACATTGCCTAAAAAACTTAAGAAGCTTGGTTACCAAACAGCTTTGGTAGGGAAATGGCATTTATATGGCTATCCTCAGGGATTTGATTATTGGAATATAATCGACGATCAAGGGCATTATTACAATCCAGATTTTATAAGAATGGGAGATTCCATTGAAATTGAAGGCTATGCAACAGATATTATAACCGATGATGCAATAAATTGGTTGGAAACGAAAAAAACGGCTGATAAACCATTTTTCATGATGCTCCACCACAAAGCTCCCCACAGAAATTGGATGCCGCCTTTACGGTATTTAACAGTGTATGATTCTATTGATTTTCCTTTACCGGATTCTTATTTCGATAAGCATGAGAACCAAATAGCCGCTCAAGAGCAATTACAAACTATTTATGATGATATGTATGAAGGGCACGATCTTAAGCTGAGCAAGGAATATGGTAGCACTGAACTTTCTGTAAACCCTTGGACGAATGATTTCGATCGGATGAATGACGAACAAAGAAAAGTATGGGATTCAGCTTATTTGCCCAAAAACAATGCGTTTTGGAAAGCAGATCTGCACGGAAGGGACTTAGACGAATGGAAAGGACAACGTTATTTACACGACTATTTGGCAACGGTAAAAGCCGTCGATGATGGTGTAGGGAAGGTTTTAGATTATTTAGAGGAAAATGGTTTGGCAGAAAATACGATTGTGGTTTATACCTCCGACCAAGGATTTTATCTGGGGGAGAAAGGTTTTTTTGATAAACGATTTATGTATGAAGAATCGTTTAGAATGCCGTTTCTTATTCAGTACCCAAAATCAATCAAACCGGGAACGGTTGTCAATGCCCTAACTCAGAATTTAGATTTTGCACAAACATTTTTAGATTATGCGGGGGGAACAGAATTGACAGAAGATATGCAGGGTAAATCTATAAAACCATTGCTGGATGGTACGGTTAAAGATGATGATTTTAGGGACGCCATATATTATCATTACTACGATTTCCCCGCTTTTCATATGGTAAAGAAACACTATGGCGTAAAAACCAAACGATATAAATTAATGCACTTTTACGATGATATTGATGCGTGGGAATTCTACGATCTACAAGAAGATCCACAAGAATTGCATAATGCCATAAATGATGAGGCCTACACTTCCGTAATTGAAGAAATGCACAAGAAGCTCGATTCGTTACAAAAGGTGTATGGGGTGACAGATAAAGAATTTGAACTAGCCCCGAAAAAGAGAGTGGAGAATAGTTATAAAACTTTTGATAGAATGCGTGGGACACCTATTGAATAAATTTGATGTACGTCTAGGCGAGCGAAGCGCGGCCATCTCATCAAAAAAACAGTAATCATTTTTGTAGATTACCACACTTCACTTTGTTACGTTCGTGATGACGTTTTTAAATAATGGGCAAAAGAAAAATTGAAAAAGTTTTAGAAAATGTATAAAATTGGGAGAAAGACAATAGCGTTTATTTTTTTAATCTTTTCCGTATCAATGATTGGTCAGGATTTAAAAGTAATGACGTATAATATTAAATACGACAATCCGAAAGACACAGCAAACAATTGGGAGGCTAGGAAAGCATTTCTAACCTCCCAATTAAATTTTTATGCGCCCGATATTTTAGGGACTCAAGAAGGGCTACATCATCAATTGAAAGATATTGAAAACAGACTCCCAAGATATAAATTTGTGGGTGTAGGTAGGGACCATGGGAATAATGAAGGAGAGTTTTCTGCTATTTTTTACAACACGGAAAAATATAAAGTTAAAGAAGAAAGTACCTTTTGGTTATCAACCACGCCAGAGACACCCTCCAAAGGTTGGGATGCAGCGATTAAAAGAATTTGTACGTATGCTATTTTTAAGGTAATACAATCTGGTGAGGAGTTCATGTTTTTTAACACGCATTTCGACCATGTAGGGGAGGAGGCGCGTTTGGAAAGTTCAAAACTGATTTTGAAAAAGATAAGAGAAATTAATACTGAAAAACTTCCTGTAATTCTAACGGGGGATTTTAATTTGGAAAGTAATTCTCCTGGTGTTATTGCCATAAAGGATGAACTATTGGATACACATTTGGAGGCTGGAAAAAATGCTTTCGGTCCAGAAGGAACCTTTAATGGCTTTCATTTTGAAAAGCCTGTAAAGCGAAGAATCGATTTTGTATTTATTTCTAAAGGCGATTTTGAAGTTATAAAAATTGGCATTTTAAGTGATTCCAAAAACTTAAAATACCCATCTGATCATTTTCCTGTAATCGCATATTTAAATTTTAAAAACTAAGAACAATAGTTGCTTATGGCTCTAGTTTAAAATAGCGTTGAAATTAGCCGCTTAAGAAAACTCCTTATCCTCAGAATAGTAATTAAAAGCTCCGAGAGCAGGAGCGTAGGTACGGAGCGACGCGGAGTTTTGATTACGGTTTTTCGACTTCATGGTCGAAAAAATTCCTTGGATAAGGTGCCCTTTTCTTTGTTTCGTTTCTTTTGGGCGAGCAAAAGAAATGAAAAGATGTTCTATGAATCGATAAATACTATATTTATCAACGCAAAACTAAACTAGAGCTTATTTATTAATTTTAAAGGTTCCCGTTTCAGCGTTGAAGGAAATAAGATCTTTTGGGAAAAGATTTTGAAAACTCCCTTCTGAAATAAGGTTACAAGGTTCGTTAAAGGCGGAGGTGTTTCGATCTAAAATCAACATTTTATCACACAGCTGAATGGCTAAGTCTATTTCATGTGTAGAAAACAGAATGGTCTTTCCTGTTTTTTGTGCTATGGTTTTCAATAATTTTAAAACATAGGCCTTGTGATAAATATCTAAATGTGTTGTAGGCTCGTCTAGAATAATAATGGAGGTATCTTGCGCAAGGGCACGGGCAATCATTACCCGCTGCAGCTGTCCGTCGCTCAATTCAAAACACTTTTTATCTTTTAAGGATTCTAGGCCCACAAGACTAATTACTTCATTTACTTTTTCTTTGTCAGCTTCAGAAAGTACACCGATCCAATTGGTATAAGGCTGTCTTCCAAGGGCGATGACTTCAGTAACACTTAAATTTTTTGCAGGGATATGCTCCGTAAGGACCACACTAATTTCTTTGGCTAATTGAATGGAAGAATAAATTTTTAATTCCTTTTTTTTTATTTTAATCTCCCCCGATAATCTATCTTGAACATTTGCTAAGGTTCGCAGTAAAGTAGATTTACCTATGCCGTTGGCGCCAACCACAGCAGTAAGCTCACCTGGCAACAATTGAAAATTAATGTTTGTGGCAATAGAAGTTTTACCGCTTTTGCCTAAATAGCCTACTTCTAATTTGAATGTTTCTAGGATTGTATGTGTAGCTATTTGTTTTATGGTATCGGGTTATTAAGGACTAAAATTGTAAAATCCCCTACAATTCATTCGTAGAGGATTTAAAGATATTAATATTTTGCATAATTGTTATTTCTTAACCTTAATATCTGCCAATAATCTGGAACTGTTTATTGCAGTCAGTTTAATAGCACCTTTTTTATTGTCTTGTGTTTCAAATAATACTACGACTGGGAAATCTAAAGTTCCTATAGCTTTATCGTCGTGGATAACTTCTACATCATCAAAATCTGAGGCCTCATCCAAATCATCAAACATTTGTGGAGTAAATCCAGTTTCGTAATTCATAATTTTTGTGGATCGCGCTCCAGGGATTTCCAAGTCGGTAAAAAAGGTGTCATCTGGCGTATCAAAGAATATAAAAGCAGACTCGCTACCATAATAATATAAGTCTATAACATCAGCGTTGTCAATAGCTTCTTCCATTGTGAAAACTTCACCGGTGCCAGTTGCAAAGAATATACCGATTTCAGAATCTAAACTTTGACCAAATTCAACATCTTCATAAGTTAAGAGAGTTTCTTCGATTTCAGGTTCGGTTTCATTGCTATCATCGTCTTTGCTGCACGAAACGAACATAAGTCCAAAAAGCATAATGCTTAGAATAAAATAATTTTTCATGATAATAAGATTTTTGGGTTTAATAAGTTGCAAGGGTATCTATAAAATTAGTTTTATACAAATAATATATAGTTAAAATACTAAATAATTGTTATTTATTACGATTCTAAAGAGAAATTAAAACACCATTTTTCGCTTTCGTACAAGTAACCAAATTACCACCGGGGCCCCAATTATGGAAGTAATGGCATTTATAGGAAGGGAATATGCCGTATTTGGTAGTTGGGCAATGGTGTCGCACAAGAGCATTAAAATGGCTCCAAATAAAATAGTAGCAGGAACGAGTACATGATGGTTTTGAGTTTTAAAAAGCTGTCTGGTAAGGTGGGGAACTGCCAAACCGATAAAAGCGATGGGACCAGCAAAAGCGGTGATGCTTCCTGCTAAGATACTGGCCGCAACAATTATTAGATATCTAGATTTTTTTAAAGCAACACCCATACTCTGCGCATAATTTTCTCCCAATAAAAAAGCGTTTAAAGGTTTTAAAACAGCGACGGTTATTAAAATTCCTGTTATAAATAAAAATGTTAATAGCGATAGTTGATTCCAACTTAGATTGCCTAAACTCCCAAAAGACCAAAATATATATTGCTGAAGCCTTTCTTTACTGGTAAAATAAGACAGTACACTTACCACCGCAGTAGTAATACTACCAAACATAAGACCTATAATAAGCAATGCCATCGTGTCTTTTACCCTGTTGGCCACGATTGCAATAGATAGAAAAACCAAAAAACTGCCAATGGTAGCCGCTACTGCTATTGAAAAGCTACTCATTAAATAGTTGGTAAAAATACCAGTGAACAGTGAAGAACCCATTACCAAAATGGCTACTCCCAAACTGGCGCCAGAACTTATCCCTAAAACAAAAGGGCCTGCCAATGGGTTTCTAAAAAGGGTCTGCATTAACAATCCACTCAACGAGAGACCTCCTCCTACTATTATTGCGGTAAAAGCTTTTGGCAGCCTATAATTTAATACAATATATTGCCACGATTCTTTGCTGGGTTCATTTCCTATCAACGTATTGATAATTTCTTGTAGAGGGATTCGTACCGACCCCAAACTAATATTTATCAAGAAAAAAAGAATCAGTAACAAAAAGAGAACCGAGTATTCTAATTGGTATGTTTTAACAGAATTCAAGGATTCAGAGGTTTAAAGAAAATAGGTTCATAATCTTCCAAACTTTCTGGGTGTAAAATATGAATGAAATCCTTTAAAACGATATCTGGTCTGGAAGGTGCCAATTCGTAAAAAAGTAAGCCATCGGTTTCGCCTTTGGTAAGGCTATAGGTATAAATTTTTTTGTTTTTAAAAGCTTCAAACTTTGTATAGTGTCCATTGCTTTCTGCCAGTTCTGTAAAACTGGTAAAATGCCCGGCACCAATCCAATATTCTGCATCTTTTGCGGTATCGAGCACACTTTCAAAATTAAGCGAAAGGCTGCCCGTTCCCTCTGTATTTTCCCAAAGGTAATTGGCATTGGCATCTTTTAAAAAGTGGGCCATCCAACTATCGCCAGCTGGTACATACCAAATATCCTTAAACATAGAACCGCTTAAAACAGTAGGGTTTTCTGCTGCATTTTGGGCAATTTTTTTAGCTTCCTTATAATTGGATACGATTTCATTGAACAAGCTATCTGCCAATTGCTCCTTATTAAAAAAAACTCCAAAAAACTTTATCCATTCCGCTTTGCCAAGTGGTGTCTGTTCTACCCAATCCCCGTTATAAACCACAGGAATTTGAGCACTTTGTATGTTATCGTAGGTTTTGTTTTCGCCTTCAACTGTAAAACCCATCACCATTTCTGGTTCCAAATTTAGCAGAACTTCTATATTAATGGTTTCGTTAAGACCTAATTCCTTTATTTTTCCCTCATTGATATTTTTACGGATGGCTTCAGAAGAAATATAATCAGTTCCTGGGAACCCATTTAATTTATCTGCTATTTCCAAAGATTCGATAGCAGGAATATGGGTGGTAGAAGTGGCCACAAAAGTTGCTACAGGGGTAGGAATAATGGCATCGTATAGAGAGGCATCGAAAGTTATGGATTTTAAATCTTTTTTATCAATGAGCGCATAGGTGTAGGTGCGGTTGGCATTGGGCCATGGTGCGGTAACTTTTACGACGGTGATTTTTCCTTGATGCTCGATTTTAAAACCCTTGGCATATGCTATTTCGACTGCTTTCTTAATATCTACAGGAAATTCTTCAGGAGGATTTTGCGTGCTTTTTTTTGGCGACTCTTTACAGTTCCAAAAAAGCAAAAGGGTTAGCAATAGGAAAATATTTTTCATTTAGGCCGTATTCAGTTTATACAAAAAGCATCTTTAGAAAATTCAGCATTAAAAGTAATATTATTAAATGTTTTTAATGCAAGCTTATCGAAATTGTTTATTTTCGTGGCGAATTTATGGTTTTAAATCTGTTTTCAACAGTTTTAAATTAAAAGGGAATCCGGTTAAAATCCGGAGCTGTTCCCGCAACTGTAAACTTTACGCTGTTCATTGCAGCGTCTTTTTAAAGTGTGTTGTTTACTTCGTAGAAACCACTGTTTTTGATGTTTAAATCGAAATGGGAAGGTTAAATAACATAAAAGTGAGCCAGGAGACCTGCCTTAATTCATGGATATTGTCAAACTTTCGGGATAAAGGTTTGCGTATGGGTAAACTCATACTTTTTTCCCTTTTTTAAAAAACTAATAATGAACAAAAGAATTATTTCTCTTTGTGCAGCTGGAATTTTATGTTCCGTGGCCATCGCACAAGAAAAAAATCAACGGGATCAAGACGTTGAACAACTGGAAGAAGTGGTTGTAACCGACTCCCGATTTGAGTTGAAACGTGAAAACTCCGGTAAAACGGTAATTAGTATTTCCCAAGAGGAATTACAGCGAAATCAAGGAAGATCGGTTGCCGAAGTTATCAATACGAAGAGTGGTATTGAAATTAACGGAAGTAGAAGCAATGCCGGACAGAATTTAGGTTACTATGTTCGAGGTGGAAACAATCGCCAGGTATTGATTATGATCGACGGGATTCAAGTAAGTGATCCTTCTCAAACAGCAGCAGATTTCGATATGCGTTTATTGGATTTAAATCAGATTCAGTCTATTGAAATTGTTAAAGGTGCTGCCAGTACACTTTACGGAAATAATGCAGCTACAGCAGTAATTAATATTAATACCAAAGGTGCTTCCGACAAAAAAATAGCCGCTAATTTTGAAAGTAGTATTGGCTCCAATCAATCTTCAGAAGATAGTGATTACAATTTAACCGATTTTTCCAATAGGGCATCGGTAAACGGTACCCTTGGTAAATTCTCGTATTTGGCAGGATTTGGCAATCAGTATACCGACGGACTTTCCGCAGTAATAGGAGAAGAAAAAGATCCATTCAACAGAATTAACTCCAATGTGAACCTAGGCTATCGTTTTTCTGAAAAATTCTCTTTTAAAGTTTTGGGGTATTACGATAAGTTTAGAGCGGCTTTTGATGATGGAGGCGCTTTACAAGATGACGACAGCTATTCTGAAAGTGAACAATTTCGTGTTGCCATCGCTCCAGAGTATACCTATTCCAACGGAAGCCTTACTTTAAATACGGCATACAATACAATAGATAGGGATATTTATTCTGCATTTCCCAATTCCTATGAAGCCAATAGTACGGTAGTGGATTTATTTAATAAGTACAACTTTGGGGATCAGTTTTACACGATTCTGGGGCTTAATTATATTAAAAACAAAGCAACTTTGGGCGCAGAGACCGATTTTAGTATTACCGATCCTTATGCAAATGTGGTTTGGGTTTCTAATTTTGGCTTGAATATGAACGCTGGTGCGCGTTGGAACAACCATAGCGAATATGGGAGTCACTTTACCTACAATTTAAATCCGTCTTACAGTATAAAATTTGATCATGATTATTTAAAAATCCTAGGTTCTTACAGTACTTCCTATATTGCGCCTTCTTTATCTCAGTTATTCGGCGCTTTTGGTGCCAATCCAGACCTGCAACCGGAGGAAGACCTTACCATAGAAGGAGGAATGGAATACAACAGTAATCTTTTTAGGTTGAGTGCTTTATATTTTAATAGAAATGAAGAGAATTTTATAAGTTACACCATCATCGATCCAGATACATTTGAAGGCCTGTACACGAATGTTGAAAACGATTTTACAGTAAATGGGGTAGAAGTAGAGGCCACTTTAAAGGCGATAGAATCCTTAGCGCTAGATGTAAACTATACTTTTACCGAAAATCGGGATAAAGTTGCTTTACGCATCCCAAAACACAAAGTAAACGCCACTGTGAATTATCAACTCTTTGAGAAAACCAATTTTGGGTTTGCTTATCAATATACAGGAAAGAGACTTGATACTGATTTTAGCACATTTGAGAACCTAGAATTGGATGCCTTTTCATTACTTAATTTTAATGTGAATCACCGTTTTTCTAAAAAGTTTGTGATGTTTTTTAATCTGGATAATATTTTTAATGAGGACTATTTTGAAGTAATTGGTTATACCACTCGGGGAAGGAATATAAAAATAGGCTTTAGATTGGGTTTATAGATAAAAAGAGAAGGGTATAAGTTTTAAACTTACACCCCTTTATTTGTTAGTTGATTGAAAAAAGCCCCGAATTTCGGGGCTTTTAAATTTTTTGGACATGATTTATTTTAAAGACGGTAAATCTATATACATGTTATTTTTTAATGGAGTTGCTACTTCAGAGCCATAAAATGCATTTATAGGATATACAACTTCTTTATTAGAAGATTTAGCACCTGTTCCAGTAATTGCTTGAATTGTTCTGGCTAAAAGTGGCTCGTCTTCACTTCCAAGGACACCTAAATTTTCTAAATCTTCACTTATTTCTATTTCAGGAACAAGACCTTGGGTGTAATCTGAAAAGCCGTCGGCATTTTCGTTTCTAGATATGATCGGTTGGATGGCCCATTTGTGATTTCTATTTAAGCCACTGTCATCAAACCTAAAAGAAGGAGAGTCATACAAAGTCACAGATGCTTCGTTTTTACCTGTAGTTGTAGCTCCAACTTGAATTACGCTAATATAAGGATCTAATCCATTGATTATAAGTTCACTGGCTGAAGCAGTTCTTCCAGTTGTAATTACATAAAGAGTAGTAAGATTTAATTTATTAATATTGGTATTGTTGTCTAATTTATCTCTAAAATTATAATCTGTATTGTCGCTTCCTAAGGCTTCAGATATCTTAGAATTATACTTAAGCTTTACGAAAAGATCGTTAGTGAATTGTCCAGTTATCATACTTGCTAAATTAGTTGAGGTATTTACTGAACCACCGGGATTATATCTTAAGTCTAATATTAAATTATTTATACCTTCAGCTTTTAAACTTGCAAATGCATCGTTTAATTGAGTATCGTAATTGGAAAAGAAACCATTGTACATTAAATAGCCTATTTTTTGCCCATTTGCATCAAAGGTTTTACTTATAAATATTGGATTTTCAGCTAGGTTAGTTTTAGTTAGAGATACCTCTATCCCATTGGGAACGATAGCACCAGCGTCATTAAATTCAGCCATATTGAACGTTAAAGAATTAGAATCTCCGAAAAGTAATTCTTGGTAATTGTCCAAATTTAGATCTTGACCATTTACACCAATAAAAATATCTCCCCTTTTAATATCCTTTGTAGAAGCATCAGAATTTGGAACGATATATCTAATATATCCAAATATATTATTGCTATTCGAAAATCTTACCAATCCAAACTCTGCACCACTCGAGTTTGTATTTCCTTGAAAAGAATTTTGTAATTCGGTGTAATCATCAGAGATAAAGCTAAATCGATCTTCAGAAAAAAGAATATTATTGAAAAAATCTCCTGGATCTTCATATTTGCTCAAAAAGTTTATATACTCAGTATCATTGCCAAATCTATTATCGGCTAGATCGTTCACATCATCTTGCCAAAAATAATAGAGATTCATGCCCTGCCAAATATAGTCTTGAACTTCAAACTCGTTTATAGATAAAGGAGGGGTCACTTCTGTTTCACCATCATCATCATTACTGCAACTGTAGGTAAAGACCAATGCCAGTAAAAGCATCCATCTTAGTTTTAATAAATTTTTCATAGCTTGTTTTTAAAATTATAACCGGTTTACTACGAGGATAGGTCGTATAACCAACTAAAACCTATCAATTTGTGTGCCGATTATTCATTAGCGTTTACATTGTAATAATACTTACATTTATTTAAATAAAAAATTTATCCCGATAAATTTAATATTAAAACGGTAACCTTGTAACAAAATTTATTGTGGTTCGTCTAGAAGGTAGAGAGCAGTTTTTAAAGCTGCAAAACCAACTCAAAAAAAATGCAACAAACAGAGTTTTTAAATATTGTAACACCATTTAAAGATAAACTGTTTCGATTGGCCAAACGATTGTTAGTGTCTACCGAAGAGGCAGAAGATGCTACCCAAGAAGTGTTGTTAAAATTGTGGTCCAACAAAAAGAAAATGCACAATTATAAAAACATCGAAGCGTTTGCCATGACGATGACAAAAAATTATTGTTTCGATCGTTTAAAATCGAAACAAGCGGGTAATTTAAAATTAGTGCATACCAATTATGAAGATTCCAACACCTCTTTACAGAAAAAAGTAGAGGTAAACGACAGCCTCGATTGGATGCAAAAAATAATGAATACTTTACCAGAACAACAACGAATGGTGTTGCAATTAAGAGATGTAGAACAGTATGAGTATAAAGAAATTGAAGAAATGTTGGATATGAATCCGACTGCAATTCGAGTGACTTTATCGAGAGCCCGTAAAACCGTTCGCGAACAATTACTAAAAAAACACAGTTATGGCATCAGTAAATAAAGGAGATTTAGAAAATAAAAAGGTAAGAAGCATGTTTGGTAATTCTAAGGATGCACCTACACCATACACAGAAAAGGAAATAGAACAGCTGCTGGAAAAATATTTTGAAGGTGAAACTACAGTGGTAGAAGAAAAGGGATTGAAAAATTATTTTTCTAAAGATACTGTCGCGGCACATTTGCAAGAATACAAGCCTTTGTTTAATTATTTTTCTGTGGCCAAGGAAGAAAGAAGCACGCAAGACGTTCCATTAGAACCTAGAAAAAATAGAAAGTATTTACAATGGATTTCTGTTGCAGCCGTGGTTGCCATCGCCTTTGGTGTTTATTTTAATAGGCCTGTAAGTCCGCAAGTGGCGCTACAAGAAGAGTTTTCGCCCGAGGAAATCAAGTCTGCACAATTAGCTTTAGCTTTGTTTACAGATAATTTTAATAAAGGAACACAAGGCGCGGCTTATTTAAAAGAGTTTGAAAAAACGACCAATCGTTTTTCAACAAATTCATCATCTAAAAAATAACACTAACCTTTTTTGAAGAAGGTAAAAGAAAAAAAAACAATTTTAAAAAATAAGGAAATGAAAAAAATAATTTTAATACTAGCGTTGGCCATAGCGCCGCTTTTTTCCCAAGCACAGTCTATTTTTGATAAGTATGCTGAAAATAACGAGGTAACATTTGTGGCGTTACAGCCAAAAATGTTTCAAATGCTCAGTAAAATCAATATAGATACAGACGATCCCGATGCAGAGGCCGTGTTTGAACTGGTTAATAATATTACCAGTTTTAAGGTTATTACTACCGAAAACCCTAAAATAACCAAGGACATCGATGGTTGGGTTAGCAATCACTTAAAAAGTTCTTCTTTTGAAGAATTAATGCGTGTTCGCGATGGAGAATCCAATGTAAAATTCTACGTAAAAGAAGGAGCAGATGAAAACCATGTCAAGGAATTGCTCATGTTTGTTACCGACTTAAATTACGATGAGTTGAAGTTTAATGGGAAAAAGCCAGAAACCGTTTTGCTTTCATTAACTGGGAATATCGATTTGCGTCAAATTTCCAAACTTACCAGTAAGATGGATCTTCCTGGTGGAGATCAACTAGGGAAAGCAGGGAATAAAAAATAGATGGGAATCGCGTCTTAGCGAAGCATGGAAGTGCTGTGGCAACCTCTCTACTTTAAGAAAAAGTTGCTTGCTTCACTAATGAGCTTATCACTCTCGTGCTTCGCTGTAAAAACGTTTTGGAAAAACTTTGTAATTAAAAACAGTATCATGAAAAATATTAAAAACATCATTGCATTTCTTTTTTTGGCAGTTTCTGTGGCCAATTGTGGCGATAGAAAGCCAAGTTTACAGGAGTATTTTGTTACCAAGGGGGAGAACCCTAATTTTATTTCTTTAGACATCCCGTCAAGTATTTTAGATGTAAACAAAACCTCCTTAGATACCAAACAAAAAGAGGCTTACCAATCAGTAAAAAAATTAAATGTGTTGGCTTTTAAATTGAATGACGATAACAAGGCCGCTTATGAAGCTGAAAAGACTACGGTACAGGATATCCTCAAAAATGAGAAATATGAAGATCTCATGATTGTAAATAGTGGCAAAAACAAAGGTGTTGTAAAATATTTAGGAGACGACGATTCCATAGACGAGGTAATTCTTTTTGGTAGCGACGATGAGCATGGTTTTGCTTTGGTACGCGTGCTAGGTAATAAAATGAAGCCAGAAAACATGGTCACTTTAGTTGAGGCTGTTGAAAAAGGAGCTATTGGAACCGGAGGGTTAGGAAAGCAATTGGAAGGTATTTTCGATTAATAATTAGGGTATTTAAGCGTAAGCTTTAAATGAATAGAAAGAGATATAGGTAAAACTTTAGATACGATATTTATAATTTCACGAATTTATAATTTCACTATAGAATGGCAGATAGTCCATCACAAAAAATAAAAGATAGGAAGAAATCCATTTTAATCACTGGTGCCCATGGTCAGTTAGGATCAACCTTTCAAAACCTATCAAAAAATTATGGTGATCTACATTTTATTTTTTGTTCTTCAAAAAAATTAGACGTTACCCATAAAGAGTCTGTTCAGGAGATTTTTAAGGAATTCAATCCAGATTTCTGTATTAATTGTGCAGCCTACACCAATGTAGAGCAAGCCGAAAAGGAACCCGATCAAGCTTTTAAGATAAATGCAGAAGGGGTTAAAAATCTAGCCGAAATCTGTAAAGAATATCAAACTACATTAATTCATATTTCCACGGATTATGTGTTTGATGGCAAAAAAAGAAGGCCTTATAGCGTTGATGATCTTCCTAACCCCATTAATCAATACGGAAAATCGAAATTAAAGGGAGAACAATATATACAGGATATTTTAACCGAATATGTTATCGTTAGAACTTCATGGCTGTACAGTAAAGAATTTGGCAATAATTTTTACAAAACTATCTTGAGGAAAGCCAAGACGGAAAAAGAATTGTTTATAACGGATGCCCAAACTGGTTGTCCGACCGATACCGTAAATTTGGCTACTAAGATTTTAAGCAAAATTGAAGAAAACACAGAAGACTACGGTGTTTTTCATTTTTGTGATAGAGAGGAAATGACATGGTATGGGTTTTCAAAACAAATACTTACTGAAAATGATCTTAGAGAGATAAAGGTTATTAAAGACAATACCTATAAAACAATAGCGGAAAGACCGATTTACAGCGTGTTGGAGGTCAATTTCTAAAAGCATACCAATTAAATAATTACAATTTTCGATTTAAGATTTATGAGGATTTCTTTTGTGAAGGTTGTTTACGCTACTCAGTATTTTTAATCGAGTATGAATGAGGTTGCTCCCTTCGGTCGGAATCACTCAAAACGGCAAGCTAAAGACCGGTCTGTTTTTTATTTCGTGCTAGACCTTTACGGCTTTATGTTTTTGCCAATATAGATCTTTATCAATCCAAATAACCATCAATATAAAAAACCGAAAGTCTGTAATAAAATCAACTCATAAATTTCTAACTTAACTTTTATCACGTAGCGATATATTTTTATTATAAAAACACGTACTTTTGCGCCAAATTTAAATACGGCTATAAGGTTGTATATAAATTAGTATAGTAAAACACGACCTAATTTGGTTGTAAAACTTTTATTAAAAAAATGGCAACAAACAGAACATTTACAATGATTAAGCCAGATGCTGTAGAAAACGGACACATCGGGGCTATTCTAGAAAAAATAACAGCTTCAGGTTTTAAAATCGTTGCAATGAAGTATACGCAGCTAAGTAAGCGCGATGCAGAAGCTTTTTATGCGGTACATAGCGAGCGTCCTTTTTTCGGAGAGTTGGTGGAGTTTATGACACGCGGACCTATTGTGGCTGCTATCCTTGAAAAAGACAATGCAGTAGAAGATTTTAGAACCCTTATTGGAGCGACCAATCCAGATGAGGCGGCAGAAGGTACCATCCGTAAATTATTTGCAACTTCTATTGGGGAAAATGCAGTTCACGGATCTGATAGCGATGAAAATGCTGCTATCGAAGGGGCTTTTCATTTTTCTGGAAGAGAGGTTTTCTAAGGAAACTAAAATATAATATCTACAAAAGCTCTACTTTTAAGTAGGGCTTTTTTTATCTCAATACTATCTTCTTGATAATTTCTTTCCCTAATTCTTCATTAAGCATATTTACAATTTTCTGCTTTCCATAGCTTAATTCCTGCCGTAAAACAGCAGAAGACAGAGAGACGTAAAGAGTATCATCTTTTAATTGAACTTGAGTAGTGTAGTTATTAACACCATTGCCCATTAAATTCTGCCAAGCATTGCGCACATCTACTTTGTCCATGCCCTTTTCCAATTTGTTTTCAGTAACAAATTCTTTTAAGGCATCGTTGAGGGAAATGTATTCGTTGCGTCTTTTTGCCATTATTTTAATGAGAATTTTTCAAAACGTTTATAATAATATTCTTTATTCTGTGCATTTTTAACACCAAACCTATCTTGGGTCAATAATATGAGTTCTTCCTTTCGGCTGTCCTCTTCATTTGTATATGTTAAAAACAACTTTTCACCTTCTTTCTCGATACTGAAATCTTCATTTTCATTCATGCTAACAAATCTTCCATCAAGTTTAGGTATTACTTTTTCTCGAACCCCTGACGAATCTTTTTGTAATTGAATATGATCTATTAACGTATTCACCTTATAGGTTTTTGTTTCTTCGGAAGGAAAAGTAACTTTTTCAATTTCCCAATATCCATTTAGATAGGAAATGTCTTCAATGGGCTGTTTGTTACATCCAAAAAGGATTAAAGCGATACAAATGAATAGGTTGAATTTCAAGGCTCTTTATTTTTCAATACAAAGTTAGCCAAAACTTATTCAAAGCATCACAAAAAAGGAAGAGTTTATACCTTTAAATACTAAAAGAACTTCCCCTAAAAACATAAATATCTTTCTGAATGTTATCCTTATATTTGGGGGCTTTATTATTTATACACCTCAAAATTACTTAATCGAACAATCCCGCATGTTTTCTAAAATAATAATACTTCTTTATTTAGTTTTTAATTTTTCCTGCAGCCAAGAATCCAGAGGTTCAGCAGCGGCAATATTTGCTAGTTCTTCTCAAGATTCAACAAAGATATGGGCTCCCAAACAGCTGAAAAAATATTATAAAGACGTAGATTTCTCTTTTAGAGGAGAAGATTTATACGACGCCCTGGCAGTTGCTACCATTGCAAATCATACTAATATATTGACCTATAGCAAACGCCATAATTATTTATATAAAATAGATGCTGTTCCCCGCCAAAAAGATAGCGTAATATTAATGTATACCGGTGAAAAGCGCTATTGGAAAGAGTATGTTTCTGGTAAAAACAACTATCCCGTTCAAACTTTCAATACAGAGCATGTTTATCCACAATCGCTCATAGAAAATACTGCAAAAGGGGACTTGCATCATCTTCGGGTATGCAATGAA
Source organism: Galbibacter sp. BG1 (assembly GCF_013391805.1). Lineage (GTDB taxonomy): Bacteria > Bacteroidota > Bacteroidia > Flavobacteriales > Flavobacteriaceae > Galbibacter. Next base: position 2,788,984 of record NZ_CP058364.1, read on the forward strand.
CGTACAAATACAAGGAGGAGCAATAATCCGTTTACCGATGGTTCTGGTCGATATAAGCTGAAATATAAAAGTTGGTACCCCGGCGATGAGTGGAAAGGCGATGTAGCCCGCATGATTATGTACTTAAGTTTGCGCTATGATGAATCTTTTGAAGACGTAGGAGGTTTGAATTTGTTTTTAAAATGGAATGCCGAAGATCCTGTTTCCGAATTTGAGAAACAGCGCAACGAGCAAATCTTTTTAGTACAAGGGAACAGAAACCCTTTTATAGACAACCCTTTCTTGGCTACTTTAACATGGGGAGGGCCTAAGGCAGAAAATTTGTGGTAATATTTATTTAGATATGCTTCAGCATGTCTTTAATTGAATAGAGATTCTTTAATAAGGGACTTAAAAAGGTAGCTTAAATTGTTTTCCGTAAATTTTTATTGAAAAACACTGCTTTTTATAATGATCTTAGCTGAAGTGTTTTACAACGCATTTTTAGAAGTTTACAATGCCATTTCCAATTGGAGTCTCGGTTCTCTGGGCTAAGTAAGGTTGTTTTTATCTACTAATTATTATAATAATTTACACATTGCTAACAAAAAATGTTAAATAATTAACTATCTTTGCAATTCGCTTTTTTTTGAACTAAAAATAAATTTAAATGGAAATAATCTCTTCTGAAGCACTTAGTATTCAACACGAAAAGGTAGGAACTTATGAGTTCAGCAGATTCGAGAAAATTCATAATGTTGTTTTTGAAAAATCTTCGAAAGCCTCTTATCTAGTAGCCAAAGAGATAGCAGATCTTATACGTTCCAAAGCCAAAAGGGATGAAAAATGCATTCTAGGCTTGGCAACAGGATCTTCGCCAATAAGGGTTTATGAGGAGTTAATAAAAATGCATCGTGAAGAGGGTTTAAGTTTTAAAAACGTTATTACTTTTAATCTGGACGAGTATTATCCCATGAATCCAGAAAGCATTCATAGTTACCATTACTTTATGAATGAAAACCTCTTCAATCATATAGACATTCCAAAAGACCAAATTCATATTCCAGAAGGAACTATTCCGCAAGAGAAAATCCATGAATATTGTGCGGCGTACGAAAATAAAATAGAGAGCTATGGCGGACTTGATTTTCAGCTATTGGGTATTGGTCGTACTGGCCATATTGGGTTTAACGAACCAGGATCCCACTATAATTCTGTAACCCGGAGCATCACTTTAGACCAATTAACTAGGGAGGATGCTGCCAGTTCTTTTTTAGGGATTGAAAATGTACCTAAAAAGGCTATTACCATGGGAGTTGGCACGGTAACCAATGCCAAACGTATTGTTCTTCTAGCTTGGGGTCATAAAAAAGCAGAAATTATTAAAAGAACAATAGAAGGGGAGATATCAAGTCAAATCCCGGCAACATATCTTCAAGAGCATTCTAATACCACTTTTGTGCTAGATACCGAGGCCGCTTCTTTATTAACGCGCTTTGAATCTCCATGGTTGGTTGATGCGGTGGAATGGACCAATGCAATGACCAAACGCGCAGTGATATGGCTTTGCGATAAGTTGGAAAAATCTATTTTAAGATTAACTGACAAGGATTATAATGAAAACGGATTAGCTTATTTATTAACGGAAAAAGGATCTTCCTATGATTTGAATATCGAAATGTTCAATCAACTACAGCACACTATCACCGGATGGCCAGGAGGTAAACCAAATGCCGATGATAGTAAACGTCCAGAACGTAAATCACCTGAGAAAAAAAGAGTTATTATTTTCAGTCCCCATCCAGATGATGATGTAATTTCCATGGGGGGGACATTCGATCGATTGGTGGCACAAGGTCACGAAGTTCATATCGCTTATCAAACCTCTGGTAATATAGCAGTTTCCAATGCCGATGCTTTGAAGTTTGCCGAGGTGGCTATGGATTTTCTTCCGGAAGGAAAAGAGTTGGAAAAATTGAGAAGTACCATTAAAGCTATTGAACAGAAAAAGGAGAATGAGATAGATCCTATAGAAGTTAGGGAGCTTAAAGGTTTAATACGAAAAAGGGAATCCATTGCTGCTACCCGATATTTCGATGTTCCCGACGAACAAGTACACTTTCTGAACCTTCCATTTTATGAAACAGGTGCAGTCAAGAAGAATCCGTTAGGCGAACAAGACATAAATATTGTAAAAAACCTCATAGAAACCATAAAGCCACATCAAGTTTATGCTGCAGGCGATTTGGCAGATCCCCACGGAACCCACAAGGTATGTTTGGATGCTGTTTTTAAAGCAATGCGCGAATTAAAGTCAGAAGCCTACATGGACGATTGTTGGCTATGGCTTTACCGAGGTGCTTGGCACGAGTGGGAAATCCATGAAATAGATATGGCCGTTCCTATGAGTCCGGATCAAGTTTTACGTAAACGTAAGGCCATTTTCTTTCATCAAACCCAAAAAGACGGTGTTCTATTCCAAGGGGAAGATCTACGGGAATTCTGGGTACGTGCCGAAGATAGGAATAAGAAAACAGCTGCACATTACCGTAAACTAGGTTTAGCGGATTATGCAGCCATCGAAGCTTTTAAGAGGTTTGAGTATTAACTGAAGATTTAATCATTCCATATCTCCCAAGCTTTTTCCGCTTGGAGGGTTAGCATTTTATGACCGTTAACTGCGGTAGCGCCATTTTCTTCTGATAATTTCATGAAGGTGGTTTTCGATGGATTGTAGATAAGATCGAAAACCAAATGATTACTGGTTAGAAAGTGGTAGGGAATGGCTGGTTTTTGCGCAGTATCAGGGTAAGTACCTAGCGGGGTAGTATTTACTATCACCTGGTTTGTCTCAATAATTTCCCTAGTCAACATTTCATAGCTTAATTGCCCTTTGGAGGCAGTTCTAGAGACAAATGTGGTGTTTAAGCCTAAGTCTATCAAAGCGTGTTTTACTGCTTTTGAAGCGCCCCCAGTGCCTAAAATCAATGCTTTTTTGTGGAATAATTTGACAAAAGGTTTTATGGAATTTTGAAATCCAAAAATATCTGTGTTGAAACCTTTTAGTCCGTTTTCGGTAATTTTAACTGTATTTACGGCGCCTATTTCTTTCGCCTTAGGGTCTATTTCATTTAATAGTGGAATGATCTCTTCCTTATATGGTATAGTAACGTTAAACCCAACTATATGAGGGTCATAGGCTAAGATGTTTTTAATATCCGTTACCTGTTCCAAGTCAAAATTTACGTATTGGTGGGTGTCTTCAATACCCAGCTCTTTGAATTTTTCTGTAAAATATCCTTTTGAAAAAGAGTACGAAATATTCTTACCTAATAGACCAAAGTGTTTACGCATTTTTTAAAGTTTTTTTACCGTACCAATCGAGTGCCAATACAATTAATATTCCAATTATAATAAATCCAAATGCAATCCAAGTTTCTAGATTCATAATGTTTGGAATATATCTTTGATAATTCACGATTATTTTTTCCCCAGCGGAATCCCTTACAATTTCCCCAAGTTCATTTAAACGGTAGATCGTTTGCTTCCAGGGCCAAACAACACCTAAAGAACCTGTTATAAAACCTAGTATTATTGCAGTGGTACTATTTTTATAGTGTTTGAGAACATAGCTAAGTAAATGAGAAAGAGTTACCAAGCCCGTGACGGAACCTATGGTAAAAACCGCTAATATTTTCAACATTTCAATCCGCTCTGAATTGTCAACAAAGCTAAAATCTCCTTGTAAAGCTTCCGCAAAAGTGTCGTATAAGGCATTAACAGAATCTACCAATAGCAATACATAGTTTCCCAAGAGAATAAGAATGAAAGACCCTGAAAGTCCTGGAAGTGTCATTCCTGAAACGCTTATAATTCCGCAGAAAAAAACAAAAAATAAATTGTTGTTCTGTTTGGCAGGGTTTAAAAAACTGATTGAAACTCCAATTAATATTCCTATTAAACTGAAGATAATGGTTCTCTTGTTCCAATGGTGAAAATCCTTGGAAATATAGTAGATGGAACCTAGGATCATTCCGAAGAAAGCCGCCCAAACATATAATTCTTTTTGGGCTATAAAGTAATCCAGAATTTTAGAAACACTAAAATAACTAACAAGCATCCCCAAAAGCAGCAAGCTTAAAAATCTACCATTTATGTATTGAAAAAAACTTTTAAATCTGCCATTGAGAAGAAGTTTTAATGCTTTTAAATTTACTTTTTGAAGGGAATAAATAAATTCTTCGTAAAATCCGGCAACAAACGCAACGACACCTCCAGATACTCCCGGCACCTTATTGGCGGCTCCCATAGCCAATCCCTTTATAAAAAGGAAAAATTTGTCTAGGACGGTGCGGGTTGGATGCTGCATTTATTTTTCTTTTACGGTAGCTAGTTTTTCTAAAAGAAAGATGGTTAAAAAACCGATAACTGCCAAGATAATTGCTAAAAATAATTGCGGATCGCCATCGTAGTTAAACGGACTCGTGCTATGGTCGATGATGATAGTTTTATCACCAAATTTTTTAATTTCTGTAATAGCTTTCCAAGGCCAAATTTTATTTAAAGAACCTAGAATAAAACCGGTTAAAACCGCTAGTGTACCATTTTTATAATGATCAAAAAGGTATTTTAAAAGTTTGGAAAAGCTTAGTAGTCCGAAGATAGCACCTACACCTACAATAGCTATCGTTTTTAAATCTCTCGTGTTTATCGCACCCAAAATAATTCCATAAGCCCCGAGAAGTACCAAGATAAAAGCACCCGAAATCCCTGGAAGAATCATAGCACAAATAGCTAAAGCACCTGCAAAAAATAAGTGTAAGTAGCCTCCTGTTTCATGCATAGGGGGGAGGGTAGTTATAAAATAAGCTACAATAGCCCCAATTATAAAGGCAGCAACCGTGCCGATATTCCATTTAGTAATTTGTTTACCAACGAAAATAACGCTTGCTACCACCAGCCCAAAGAAAAAAGACCAAAGTAAAATGGGATGGTGCTCTAAAAGCCATTCCAGCAATTTAGCTAGGGAAAGAACACTTATGGCAATTCCTAGAAATAAAGCGATTAGAAAATTACCGTTTATTTGTTCCCAAGCTTTTTTAAAACCTTCTTTTCTAAGAATTTTTAGAGTTTCTAAGCTAATGTTGTTAATAGAAGTAATAAGCTCTTCGTAAATACCGGAGATAAAAGCGATAGTGCCGCCAGATACCCCTGGAACGACATCCGCCGCACCCATAGCGATTCCTTTAAGCGTAATAATGAGGTAGTCTAAAAATGATCTTTGCATACGTTGTTCTTAGGCGAACAAAAATACATGAATTTTTTTCAAATATGGACACCCAATGGATGAATGAAAAAAAATCATGAATTTTACTGAAGTAGTTGAAAATTTAACCTTTTTAAAGAATACATCAATCCCTTTTAAAGAGGCGCATTTTTAAAACTATGGATGATATTTTTTACTGTTTTTCTGCTGTAAACAGCTGGGAACAAAATTTCCATTGTATCGTGTTCCTCGTAATTATGTTTTAAGGCATTTTTTAGATGATACGTGCCTTTTAAAGAATCAGAGGATAGATAGTACATTCCTGCCAAACGATACTCTAAATCTGCGTGTTCTGGATAGAATTCCAATGCCTGTAAAAGGGTGTGGATGGCACTGTCGTACTCACCAAGTTTCAGCAAAATATCTGACCAAGAGATCCATGTTTGTAGCTCATAATTCCCTAATTCCACTGCTTTTTGATAGGCGAGATCGGCCTCTTCATAAAAATGAAGCAACTCATTTATTTTTGCACTCCGCTTCCAATAAAGCACATTTTCACTATCTATGGCAATCGCTTTATTGATGTAATACAACGCTTTTTGGTAATTTCGTTGTTTAAAGTAAAAATCGGTAATGGCAATCCACCCTTTATCCAAGAGAGGATCTTCGTGTACGGTTCTATAAAAGAACTTTTTGGCTAGATCGTAATTCCCCAACTTATCGTGGCATTTCCCAATTCTTAAATAAGCAAAAGAAGTAGGATCATCCAAGCCAAGGGTAATTTCGTAGTTTTCAATAGCTTCGTTGTACCTTTTTAAACGTTCTAAAACCCTTCCCTTTTCTAAATAGGCGCCAATGAAAGTATCGTCGGAATAAATAGCGAAATCGAAACTGGACAGCGCTTCTTTATACATCTTTTTGCTTACAAACTGTTTTCCCAATTGATGCCAAGCGACTTCGCAGTAAGGGTTTCTGTCGAGATATGAATTGAGGAACTCAATGGCCCCGTCGAAATCTTCCAGAAAATCGAAACAATAAATAACGTTATAAAGTGCGGCATAATCTTCGTAATCGCTTTCTAGGCAACTAATAAAAGCATCTTTGGCTGAAACATAGTCATCTAAAAACAAATACTCCATTCCCAATAACGACCAAATATCAGCATTATCATCCGTCATGGATAGGGCATCGTGGAGCAACTCGATTGCTTTTTGGTGATTGTCCTGTTTGGAATAGATGTTAGCTTTTTGAATAAAGATTTCTTCGTTGGAAGACTCTATGGCCTGCAATTCATCCAAAATTCTTTCAGCAGCATCAAATCGATTTTCAAAAACCAAGACTTCCACATTCAAAAGTTTTAATTCTGAAGATGTAGGATGTTGTTCCAAACCAATTTTAATGGCTTTTTTTGCTAAAGAAACTTTTCCGGAGTCTAGATAATGGTGAATGATCTCTTGGAAATCTTCTGAATCAAAGAAATAAACATCATTTGTTTTTAGCATTGATTCGAATTTTGCTAACGGCAAGTTATGATCTTCGTGAGCACTAAATGGCATAGGCGATGCATTTTTAGATTTCTACGTTAATAAATTTAGGGTTTGAAGCTTTATGATTGAACTTAAAACCTTATTGTTATTAACAATTTAGTTAACATTTTGGTCATTCCACTCATTTAGAAGCTCTAAAATTAGGGTGCAACCTTTTTCAATTTCTTCATTCGAAATAGTTAATGGAGGCGTAATTCTTATGGCTTTCGTTTCAAAAAGTAGCCAAAACAAAATGAGTCCTCTTTTCATTCCTTCCAAAACCAGAAAATTTGTTATTTCCGGTTTTTCAACAATTACTGCTAACATTAAACCTCTTCCTCTAATCTCCTTAATCAAAGGATGTACCAAACGTGCGCGAAAAAGCTTTTCTTTTTCCAGGGCTTCCTGCATTAAATTGGAATTGACGAGTTTTTTCAATGTAGCCAATGCGGCCGCAGCAATTACGGGGTGTCCTCCAAAGGTAGTAATGTGTCCCATTTTCGGACTTTCTTTTAGTAATGCCATTGTGTCACTAGAACTTACAAAAGCTCCAACCGGCATTCCACTGGCCATCCCTTTACCAATAACCAAAATATCTGGAAGCACTTTGTAGTTCATAAAACCAAATAGCTTACCTGCTCTTCCAAAGCCTGGTTGAATTTCATCTAAAATAAGTAGGGCGCCCACTTCTTCGCAACGTTGCTTTACTTTGTTTAGAAAGTCATTTACGGGTTCTATAAATCCCGCACCTCCTTGAATGGTTTCTATAAGTACTCCAGCCGTTTTGGGTGTTATTTTTTTAAGATCTTCTTCGTTGTTGAAAGTAATAAATTTTATTCCTGGCAACAGTGGGCGATAGGCCATTTTCCTTTCTTCGAAGCCCATTAAGCTCATTGCTCCCTGTGTGTTGCCGTGATATGCATTTTTTGCTCCGACTATTTCTGCTCTGCCTGTAGCTCTTTTTGCCAGTTTCATGGCGCCCTCTATAGCTTCTGTTCCAGAGTTTACCAAATAGGTAGTGCTTAATGAAGGTGGTAATTGTTCGGCCAATAACTTAGCATAATCCACGGCTGGTTTTTGAGCGTATTCTCCATAAACCATAACATGCATATAGGAGGCTGCTTGCTCTTGTACCGCTTGCACAATATCGGGATGACTATGGCCTAGGGTATTGGCAGAGACCCCAGCTACAAAATCTAAATAAGCTTTGCCATCAATGTCGTAGATATAGCTTCCCTTTGCGTGGGATACTTCCATTCCCAGCGGTGATGGGCCCGTTTGCGCCTGATATTTTAAAAAGTCCTTCTTCATGTCCGAGTCTTATGCTTTTCTTCGTGCTTCTTGTTTTTGCATGGCGGACTTATTGGGTGGCTGATTCTTCTTTTTGTTTTTTTTCAACGTGCTTTTTTGTGGTCGGGTAGCTTTTTTGTTCCCTGTTTTAGTAGTGTCTTTAGGAGTTTCTTTACCACCCTCTTTCTCTGGTGCTTCTATCCCTTCTTTCAGTATTTCTTCGGGTGCAAGATTCGGATTATCAATATCGATTGGATTATTAACTCCGTTGATTACAGGAAGTTTAATATTTTTATCTTCTTCACTGAAAAGATCGTCTACACTCAAAATGATTTCATCCCCACGCCAATAAAATCCTCTAAACTTACGTCCGTTAACCGGAAGTTCGCTATCCGGAAAAATATCGCCTTCTACATTAATAAAAGAGGTGGTGTTGTCAATTTCATTGTCTTCCATCACCATTTGTATAAGTCCGCATAAACGTTTGTCGATTCCTACAAATTCATCGTCGTCGTCCCAGAGATAATAGATGAGTTCTGCATTCTTAACAATGTCTACTATCTTCAATTCATTTTCTTCAAAAAGTCCGTAAAGATACTTTCCTTTAATTTGGTTATAACCTTGTTTTAAGGAATCTTTAAACTTAATGCCACTCAAGGAATCTTTTTGAATGATAAAAGCATTGTCCCAAACTTTTAGGGAATCCAGTTTTTCGGTCTTCACATTGGAAATAATGTGTATGCTATCTCCTGTCATCTGCGTTAGGCCACTCCATAGAACAGGCCTAAAGGCAGAGATTTTGTTTTCTGGGGTGTTTGGGGGTATGGTTGTAATTAATTGGGCGATCCCTGTCTTTTCATCCGTATGTATAGAGTCGCATTTACCACTTAAATCGGTCTTGTAGAAGCGGGCGTCCCGGAACGCACGTACTATCCTTTCGTCTTCCTTACCGGTAACCATAAGGGTGTCGGCATGGATGTACATGGAGTCTTTTTCAAAAACACTAATTGCCAAAGCCTTTTTTGTTACCAAAACAGAATCTTTGGCTTTGTATATTTCTGCATAATGACCGCGCAGAACCCCGTCGTTTACCGTATCGATAACCTTAATATTGTTGGTGGCCGATGCAAATTCGGTAGCTTTATCAAAATAAAGGCTGTCCCCGTATATAATGCGATCGCTGTAATCTATACGCGTGTTTTTTACCCCATAACCGGTTTCTGCAGTGGTATTGTAATACCCGCGTTCGCAATACATTTTATAGTCTTCTCCAACCACCGTAGATGGCCCATACATATAGGTATTTTTGGTGTTGGTATAGTAATCCATACGGGCAGAATTAATAACATAATCCGGATTGGTAATTTTCACATCACTTTTAAACTCGTATTTATCAATTTCCATGTAATAGCGGCCCTTATCACTTGTTAAAACATTGGCACTATCCTTTACAGTTCCAAAATTTTCATAAAATGCCTCCTGTTGGTTTCTGTCGAACTCGAGTTCTTCCGTTGTAAGGGTCATAGAGTTGTTCCGCAGAATAACATTCTCTTTGGCCAAAGCGATTTTAGTAGCTCCATCGTACTCAACATATTCACTATTCATTTTAATGGAGTCCCCTTGCTGAAAGAATACATTTCCATAGGCCTGAATCCTATTTTCCGTTTGATAGTAAACGGCTAGGTCGCACCAGAGATCTATTCCTTGATGTTCGAATTGAACTTGTTGATTGTCTTTACTGAAAATAGAAGCCCCTGGATATTTCTCTTCATCCTTATTAAAATCCCCACCGTGCACAATGGTAATTTCCTTTTTTTCCTGTGCTGAAAGAAAGTTGGCAAAGCAAAGAAGAAAGAGACAAAAATATGTTTGTAATTGATTCAACCCTATAAAATTTTGCTTCAAAAATAAAGTTTTTTCGTTTAGAAGCGGAAGCGTTAGTAATAATTTATAAAACAAAAAGACTTTCATATTCGAAAGTCTTTTTGTTTTGTTGTATCCTCAAAAGAATTTACCTTGGGATCGTTTGTGTTCTATCTGGGCCAACGGAAACAATTTTAATAGGCACCTGTAATTCTTTTTCCAAAAATTCAATGTATTCATTTAATTCCTTAGGAAATTCCTCTTTGCTTTTAATTTTTGTTAGATCCTTGTCCCAACCATTAATTTCGGAATAGACTGGAGTTACATTTTCTGCCTCGATATTATAAGGAAGGTGATGTATTTCTTCGCCTCTGTAATTGTATGCGGTACACACTTTTAATTTTTTAAAGCCACTTAACACATCAGCTTTCATCATAATAAGTTGCGTAACACCGCTTACCTGTACTGCATATCTCAATGCTACAAGATCTAGCCATCCACATCTTCTTTTTCTGCCTGTGGTAGCACCAAATTCGTTTCCTACCCGACCCATGGTTTCTCCATCTTCATCAAAAAGTTCGGTAGGGAAGGGGCCACTACCAACACGGGTGGTATATGCCTTAAAAATCCCAAAAACTTCCCCTATTTTATTAGGTGCTACTCCCAGTCCTGTGCAGGCTCCAGCTGCGGTAGTATTGGAAGAAGTAACAAATGGATACGTTCCAAAATCGATGTCCAACAAAGAACCTTGAGCACCCTCAGCCAGAATAGTTTTCTTATCCTGCTGTGCTTGGTGAATGTATTCTTCACTATCTATAAAAGTGAGTGATTTTAAAACTTTGATCGCTTCAAAAAACTCAGCTTCCAATTCAGCTAAATTATACTGAATGTTCACATCGTGAAAATTAATCATGGCTTCATGCTTGTCGGCCAGATTTCTGTATTTTTCCTTCCAATCATCCAATTCCAGATCTCCCACACGAATACCGTTTCTTCCGGTTTTGTCCATATAGGTAGGTCCAATTCCTTTAAGGGTAGAACCAATTTTGGCTTTTCCTTTGGAAGCTTCAGAAGCCGCATCCAACAACCTATGCGTGGGTAAGATAAGATGTGCTTTTCTGGAAATTAAAAGTTTAGATTTAATATCGATGTTGAACTTATTTAAGTTCTCCAATTCTTTTTGAAAGATAACAGGGTCTATCACAACGCCATTCCCAACAACGTTTATTGCATTGTCGTGAAAAATCCCAGAAGGAATGGTGTGTAAAACATGTTTAATGCCATCAAATTCCAAAGTATGCCCTGCATTTGGACCTCCTTGAAAACGTGCTATGATATCATAATCTTTGGTGAGGACATCGACGATTTTACCTTTACCTTCGTCTCCCCATTGTAATCCTAGTAGTAAGTCTACTGCCATTTTTTTGAAATAAATTATTAACTCTTCTCGTTTTTAGTACCGTAAAAGTACAACGAGTGGTTTTGTATTTTTATATTGAAAACTTCTTCGATGGTTTTTTTTATATTTTGAATCCGTGGATCGCAAAACTCCATAACCTCACCGGTATCGGTTAAAATTACGTGGTCGTGCTGCTTGTCAAAATAAGACTTTTCGTAATGCGCTTGGTTCTGGCCGAATTGGTGTTTTCTCACCAAACCAGATTCCAATAGAAGTTCTATAGTATTGTATAGTGTAGCACGACTTACCCGATAATTTTTATTTTTCATTTTGATATAAAGGGATTCTATATCGAAATGCTCGGTACTGTCGTAAATTTCTTGAAGTATAGCATATCGTTCAGGAGTTTTCCTGTGCTTGTGTTCTTCTAAAAATTTAGTGAACACGTTTTTAACGATTTCTTGATTTTTTTCGTTCGCCATAATCAAATCTACGAATTAAGATGCAAATGTAAGCTATATAGAACAATTTTGCATTACAAAATACATTCTCTATGCAAACAGTTATAAAAATAAATAATTTTTGTTTGTTTAATTCAGCTTAACAGCTAGAAACTTACTGCTGTGGTAAGCAAATGTCTATGGTAATTGTAGCAATTCAGGTTAAAAAGGATTGTAAGTATACCATGCAATATTCGGTATTAAGTAAAAAAATATAATAGTGTATATGAGGTAGTTATTTTTTCTATATAAACAGTACCTTTAAATCAATAACATTTAAAAAAGGGATCATGGCAAAATATGTAGTAATGTTTATCTGTACTTTTTTAAGTATTTCTGTGAATGCCCAAAACCTAAATGGCGCTTGGGAAGCCAATTACATATCTGAGGGAGGGAATCGAGTTAAAAGCATTTGGATGTTTGCTGATGGATATCAAACGTTAACTACGTACGATGCCGCAACTGGAAAATTTCTCCATACAGAAGGAGGTTCATGGGATTTGGTAAATGGTGTTTTGAAAGGGAAAATAGAATTTAATACTGAAAATACTGAAGCAGCTGGAACAGAAAATAACTTGGAAGTATCGATTACCGATCAATATCTTCAAATTAACGATAGCCATATGAAATATAAAAGAGTAGATAACGGAAAGCCAGGAGTGCTTAATGGCGCTTGGTTAATGTCTGGAAGAGTAAGAAATGGTGAGACACAGCAACGGGATATAAGTAGCCCTAGAAAAACTATGAAAATATTATCTGGTACTCGTTTTCAATGGACAGCTTACAATACACAAACTAAACAATTTATGGGTACTGGTGGTGGTACTTATACAACTGTGGATGGGGAGTATACCGAAAATATTGAGTTCTTTTCAAAAGATGATTCAAAAGTAGGTCTCACCCTAAAATTTAATTATGAGTTATTAGATGGTAAATGGCATCACTCTGGTTTATCTAGCAAAGGAAATCCAATACATGAAATTTGGAGCTTAAGGGAATAATTTTAAAAGAAAAAGTTTATATGTGATAATTGATTTCATCTTAGTGCACTACACTTTTAGTTGTAATACTGAAATTATTAGGTAATCACTAAAGCAAAAAAAACACTGAAAATCATAAGATTAACAGTGTTTAGTCTTTACCTATTGCTAGGTTTGTCGGGGTGGCAGGATTCGAACCTGCGACCTCCGCGTCCCAAACGCGGCGCGATAACCGGGCTACGCTACACCCCGAGAACTATTTTTCGTAGTGTAGTTTATCTCGAACTTCGTTGAGAGGCTACACCCCGAAAACTTTTTGAGTAAAGTTCAATTCGGTGCTTTTTGCAGGAAAATGTTTCCCTTAAAGCGGGCACAAAAGTATAATTCTTTTTTTAATAATTAAATAAATCTCAATGTTTTTTTTGATCAGTTGAAGTTAACTAATTTTTAAGATTGAAAAACAGTAAGTTACATAGAATTATTTTATATTGAGGAGTGGTATTTTAATTAATAAATGAGGTGATTGAATTTTAAGACCTCAAAAAATCTTAATTTAATTTGTACACTTGTATCTGATAAAAATAAAGTGATGAAAAATATTATTTGGTTATTCATAACGGTGATCCTTCAAGTTTCCTGCGCAGAGGAAGATAAAACAATAGAAACTCCAGAAATTATTGGCTATGAGCTAGAAACCGTGGTAGAAGGACTTAATATTCCTTGGGGAATGGCTTTTTTGCCGAATGGGGATATTTTGGTTACCGAGAAATCTGGTAAGCTTTACAGGGTTTCAAATTCAGAGAAAACAGAAATCAGTCATAATTTATCCGTTAAGGAACAGGGTCAAGGTGGTTTGTTGGATGTCGCTTTAGACCCGAATTACCAAGATAATGGATGGGTTTATTTTACTTATGCCTCTAGTGAGGGCGATGGTGATGGAGCTAATACTGCATTGGCTCGTGGAAAAATTGAAGGTAATAGTTTAACATCAACCGAGGTTTTATATAAAGCTACGCCCAATACAGGAAAAGGACAACATTTTGGTTCACGAATAGCTTTCGACGATGCAGGGCACGTCTATTTTTCCATTGGAGATCGTGGGGAGCGAGATGTTAATCCGCAGGATATTACGCGCGACGGTGGTAAGATTTACAGATTAAATACAGACGGTTCTATTCCACAAGACAATCCTTTTGTGGGCGAGGATAACGCTAAAGAAGCGATTTACACCTACGGAAATAGAAATCCGCAAGGAATGGTAAAACACTATCAAACAGGTGAGATTTGGACACACGAGCACGGGCCTAAGGGAGGTGATGAAATCAATATCGTTAAAAAAGGCGCTAATTATGGTTGGCCGGTTATTAGCTATGGAGAAAATTACGATGGAACTTCATTTACCGACATTACAGAGAAAGAAGGGATGGAGCAGCCATTGCATTATTGGGTTCCCTCCATAGCCCCTAGCGGAATGGCTTTTGTAAGTTCAGATGTATATCCAGACTGGAAAGGGAGCCTTATGGTAGGTTCCTTGAAATTTGGATACCTTGAGCGTTTGGTTATCGAAAATAATGAAGTAACCAAAAGAGAAAAGTTATTTGAAGACGAAGGGCGTATGCGCGATGTAAAACAGGCGCCAGATGGTTATTTATATTTAGCAATAGAAGATAGGGGGATTGTAAAAATCGTCCCCAAAACGGAATAGCCTTTTAGCAAAGAAGTACTTTTTCCTTTTCAGTCAATTTTCATAACCACATACTTACGTTCTGTTATTTCACTGCAGATAATTGATAATAGAACACAACCAATTATTTTTTAATAGTATTACTTTTGCATTCAAATACATTAGGTGTTTAATTTATGGCAGAAGTAACTAATAAAAAAGCATTACTGGCATTGGCTATAGGTGGATTCGGGATAGGGATGACGGAGTTCGTCATTATGGGAATCCTTCCAGATGTAGCTAACGCTCTTAATATAACAATACCACAGGCGGGACATTTTATCTCTGCTTATGCTTTAGGCGTTGTGGTAGGTGCACCACTGCTGAGTGCTGTTGGTAATAAATTCTCCCCCAACAAAGTACTCCTTTATCTAATGATTTGGTTTACGGTATTCAATACCGCTTCGGCCTTTGCTAATAATTATTACCTTCTTTTACTTACCAGGTTTTTATCAGGATTACCACACGGTGCTTTTTTTGGCATCGGGGCCGTGGTGGCAGGTCGCTTGGCAAAAAAAGGAAAAGCAGCAAAAGCCATTGCAACTATGTTTTCTGGACTTACCGTTGCCAATGTAATAGGGGTTCCAATCGGTACTTATGTTGGACACCATTTTCATTGGAGTATTTCCTTTATGATTGTAGGGGTTATTGGAATATTAACTCTTTTAAGTATTCATTTTTGGATGCCAGTAATTGAAAAAGCTCCAGCAAAGCGAATGAAAGATGAATTTAAACTGTTTAAAAACCTTGATTTTTTAGGACTTATCGTACTAACCATGGTGGGTACCGGAGGTTTTTTTGCATGGTATAGCTACATAGCACCGCTAATTACAGAAGTTTCAGGTTTAAGTGATGCTATTGTAAGTTATGCTATGATACTTGCCGGATTAGGAATGGTAGTTGGTAATTTTGTGGGGGCGAAGTTGGCTGAAATATTTTCTCCCTTAAAAGCAGTTGTAATTAGCTTATCGGTAATGGTAACGGTTTTACTTATAAATAGCTTTGTTGCATCCAGTGGTTATATAGTGCTATTAATGACCTTTATAATTGGGATGATTGCCTTTACCGTATCTACGCCCATTCAAATGGCAGTGATAAATAGTGCCAAAGAATCAGAAATGTTGGGGTCTTCTACCAATCACAGTGCTTTTAACATGGGGAATGCTTCTGGGGCATATTTGGCGGGGTTACCCATTGCGTACGGTTTTAGTTATACCTCTGCGAGTGTTGTGGGTGCAGCCATGGCAGCTAGCGGTGTGATCTTGGCGGTAAGTATATTACTCTACAGAAAACAAAAGGCAGCCAAGCAAAAGTTGGCTTTTCAAAATTGAGTTTAGGAATTCTTAGAAATTATACGTTTTAGGCTTGCTGTAATTTTCATCGAAGAGAATTTCGGCATGTCCGCTGGGAGCATCGTAAGGAGCTTTTGGCAGGACACTGGGGTTACTAGGGTAGCTTCCGTCTTTGTAAACCAACTCTTTCAATTCACCACGGTCTTTTATTAAGAGAATCCTCCAACCGTTTTTCTTGATTTTTTCCACAAATAGAGGCGGATTCATCACGGAAAAATTGGTGATTTTAGAAAGTTCAGAATTTAATAAAAGCATACTGCATCCTCCAGTACCACAAAAATAGCGCGTCATGAAATTAATGAAAACTTCTTTTTGTCCGTCTTCATTAAGATCAATTTCATAGAGCTGAAATTTTCTTTCGGAAGTATCCAAAATATCAATATCGTCTTTTAAATAATCGTCTCGTAGGTAAGCGGCAATTTTTTCAGCGAGGGAATCGTTTACCGATTGCGGTGCATAGTCAGTGGGAGCATTGACTGAAGTATTTTCAACAGATACGCTATCGCTTTTAATTTCAGTATTGCTATTGGAACTTTCTTTTTTTTCATTTTTACACGAAAGAAGTAAAAGGAGGAACAGAACAAAGAAGTAATTTTTCATACCTAAAGATTTAAATCCATTATTGCTTCTTATAAAATTAACGAAAAAAACAACTCCTGAAGAGAATAAGGGTTTTAAAGCTGATTTTTAATTTATTTCTTTCAAATTTGTAGTTGAATATTTCAACATGCTAGCACAAAACAAAAGAGTAGTTCTAGAACAGGTATCTTATAGTATAAACGGACATTCTATATTAAATACCATTAATTTGGATATTAAAAAAGGGGAGTCTCTGGCCGTTATTGGCAATTCTGGTAGCGGAAAAACTACATTGGCAAACTTACTGGTAGGTAAAAAAGCACTGACAGATGGAAAGTTAGTGAACAATTTAAAATCAGTTTTGGTGCCTCAGCAAGATGAGTTTAGTGAGCTTGCCGGTTTTGGAAGCAATTATTATAGCAAACGATATGAATTTCACGAGTATGAAAAACAGCTTACGGTCGATTCTTTGCTTAAGAATAAGGTAGAGGCAGAAGAATTGAATTCATTAGCCTTAAAAAGTATTTTCAAGACTCTGGAAATAGATTCATTGCGTCCTAAAAACCTGCTGTCGTTGAGCAATGGAGAACGTAAAAGGCTACAGATAGCTTTAGCGCTTTTGCAAAAACCCGAATTCCTAATATTGGATCAACCATTTGTAGGATTGGATGTTTCTTTTCGAAAAAAACTAACCCGATATCTTCAAGAACTGCAGCAGGATGGAATTTCCATCTTTATTATTTGTAGTGCGAATGAAATTCCGCCATTTGTAACAAATATTGTCGTTTTGGAAAGAGGAAAACTAAGCGCCTTCAATGCTTCAGAAGAAAACAAAAACCGCCGTACAACTTTTAACGCCTCCTTGGAGGTCGATTCTTTATTAGAAAACACTTCAGAGAACTATAAAACTATAGTGGAAATGAAGCGAGTGAATGTTGCAATGAAGGGAAAGCCTATTTTATCGGATATAAATTGGATCATCAAACCAGGGGAAAATTGGGCGCTTTTAGGGCATAATGGAGCTGGTAAATCGACCTTATTAAGTTTAATAACAGCAGATAATCCTCAAGGTTATAACAACCATTTGGTTTTATTCGATAAGCAGCGGGGGAGTGGTGAAAGTATTTGGGATATTAAACAGAAAATAGGGTACTTGTCGCCAGAGCTTCATCTTTATTTTATGCGTGGTAAAGGGGTGCGGCACACGGTTCCTGGGATTACTTCGCAAGCAGGGAATTATAGTAAGTTAACTTTTTTGGATGTATTGATTTCAGGTTATCAAGATGAAATAGGTACCGTTTCCAAAGCGACCAAACATCAAGAGGAAATTGCCTTAAAATGGTTGAAAATGGTGCGCTTGGATTCCATGCAGAATGCATTGTTTGTGCATGCTTCTTTAGGGGAGCAGCGGGTTTTATTATTGTTAAGGGCCTTAATTAAAAATCCGCCTTTGCTTATTTTAGATGAACCCTGCCAAGGAATGGATACAGATCAAATATCGTACTTTAAAAGCTTACTAAACCACATCTGTGAAACCGATAAAGTTACATTGGTATATGTTTCGCACAAGAAGGAAGAGATTCCCAATTGTGTTAATAAAATACTTACTTTAGAAAATGGAAATGTTGTTTAAAAGCTGTTAAGGATTGTTGAAGATTACTGCTCAACGTTTTTTAAATAGATTGATTTTTAGGTAATATTATTTATCATACGGAAACTTGCGGGTAGATTTACGCATCATGGCTTCTATAATATCATAAGTGTTTTTACCAGATTTACGGGTTATCACTTTTTCGTATTTCCATAAAAGTTTGCCTGTATCCCCATCACTTAATTTTATGGCTATTCTACCATAATCGGAGGTTCCCGATATGAAAGACATAAAATCAAAATCTGTGGAAACCCCTTCAGAAATTAGTGCATTTAAAGTAAGATCGCCCGATATTAAGGCGTCTACATCCAGTATTTTACATAAATCTTGAGTGGTATAAATATCGAGATTCATCAAGTCGATATTCTCTTGTGCCAATAAAGCATTGGTGTTTTGTATGTCCTGAAATTCTATGCGGTAATCCTTACGCTTATGCATTTTTAAAAAATAGGTCTCCAAAGCATTTTGTACTTCGTAACCTTCTTTTTCCTGAAGCTTGTTTAATTGCTCGTTTGATAAATTTTTATTTTCCAGTTCCAGTCTTGCTTCAAAAGGTAAAATGGCAACTGTTTTATGGTCTTTGCTGAGCTCTTCAAAAGAATCACTCTGGTAAATTGTTTTTTGGCTGAATCCTACAACATTTATAAGAAGTACAACTAGGTAAAATATATTTTTCTTCATTTTTAAAACCTCAATCCTGCTTTAATATTAAAAATCCTTCCTGTCATGTAATTTGGTATGGCGTATTGTCGGTTGGTGTAATAATCGTTTACCCATGTATTGGTAATCGTATTTTGGATGTCAAAAATATTGAAAATCTCGAAGCCTACCTCAATTTCTTTGAATTTGTTGCTCCAATGCCCTGGTTTTGTAGTTTCTTTTCCGTCTACGATCACATAGTTTACGCCCATATCTACACGTTTGTATGATGGCAACCTAATTTGGTATTCGTAGGGATCGGCATAATTTGGGGATCCTCCGGGCACACCAGTATTGTATACCCCATTTAAATAGAGCTTTACATTTGGAATACTCGGGATATAGTCTTGGAACAGCACTGCAAACTTTAACCGCTGATCTGTAGGCCTTGGTATGTAACCACGGTCATCGATGTTCTCTTCAGTTTTTAGATATCCTAAACTAACCCAGGATTCGGTGCCGGGTACAAATTCACCATTCAATCGTAAATCGACACCATATGCGTATGCCACCGCATTATTGCTAGCTTCGTAACGTATGCGCACATTTTCTAGGGTATATGGATTTACATCGTCAATATATTTATAATAAGCTTCCGAGATAAGTTTAAAAGGGCGGTTCCACATTTTAAAGCTGTAATCGTGTCCAAAAACCACGTGGTAGGATTTTTGAGCTTTAACCTCTGGATTCACCATTCCTGTGCTATCCCGCAACTCACGATAAAAAGGAGGTTGTTGGTAAATTCCTACAGCCAATCTAAAAAGCATGTCTTTTTTCCAGTTTGGTTTGATGGAAAATTGCGCTCTCGGGCTCACAATAAAATGAGAAGCATTTGCAATGCTATCTCCAGAGATATTCCAATATTGAGCCCTTACACCAGCGTTTAACCAGACTTGGGCCTCCCCAATAGTGGTGAGTTTGCTCCATTGTGCAAATCCCGAAACTCTATTGTTACTAGTGTTGTTATTCGCATGTATGTTGTTAAAAGGTGGAATAACCCATTCGTTTGGAAAGTTTATGCTGTCGTTAGAAAACCCTGTAGTATCGATGGCTTCGAATTCATCCAATCGGTCATCAAATTTTTCGTAGCTGTATTTTATGCCCCATTCTACAGTTGTTTCTTCTTTTTCATAAAATCCCTTATGCTGAAGGTTAAAAATTGTAGCGTTCAAATTATTTTGAGCATATTCAAATTGACTACCAACGTCTACAAAATCTTCTACCAAACCGCCCATCTCTGGATTAATCTCACCAATACGATAGCGGGACGCTATCGTGTAGTGTTCTTTTTCTTCAGTATGAAAGAGAGATGTGATAAACTTAAGGGTCACACGGTCATTCAGTTGGTAATTACCCTTAAATGCCCCAAATGCTGTTTTATAGGAATCTTCTTCATCTCCTTGATAATCTACACGGATGGCAAGTGGATTATCGAAGGTGCCGGTGGTGGTTTGTCTGCTTCGGGGCTGGTAATCGTATTCATTAAGCGATAAATTTCCAAGAAATTGCAATTGAAACCGCCCAGACAATCTGTATGTTAAAAAGGTCTGTGCATCCGCAAAAATGGGATTGTAATTGGTTTCTACATCTTTACTGTTTACCAAAAGGCTATTATCCCTATAGCGTACACCGGTTAAAGAGGTAAAGCGTTTGTCTGTGGAAGCTGTTCCTAGAAATACGCTACCGCCTAGGAAACTGGCATTAAAACCACCCATTAATTGAGTGGGGGTCTTATAGGTTACATCGAGTACGGAAGAAAGTTTATCGCCGTATTTGGCTTGAAACCCACCTGCGGAAAAGTCTATATTTTGTATTAAATCTGTATTTATAAAGCTCATACCTTCCTGTTGCCCAGAGCGGATAAGAAAAGGCCGGTATACTTCAATTTCGTTTACATAAACCAAGTTTTCATCATAATTACCGCCACGCACAGCATATTGTGTGCTTAGCTCATTATTGGAATTTACACCTGGCAGTGTTTTCAATATATTTTCTACTCCCTCGTTGGCACCAGGAATGGTGCGTACCATTTCAGGGGAAATATTTTGTATACCTTCAATTTCTTTTTGATTGTTGGTGGAAATAATTACTTCCCCAATCTGTTCCACTTGGTCTTGAAGCACAGGATTAAATTCAAAATTCTCCCCTTTTTTTAAGTTGAGCTTTAAGTCTATTTTTTTAAAAGAGATATGGCGGAAGGTGATGGTTGCTTTCTTTTCCGCAGGTACAACCAGTTGATAAAAACCGTTATCGTTGGTTTCTGTACTGCTGTTTTCGGCCATGACAGCTACATTGGGAACAGGGGTGTTGTTTTTATCGAGCACAATCCCAGTAATGGTAGCGGTCTGACAGTAAACGGAAGTTATCGTCAAGAAACAGAGTGCAAAAAGCAGGCGGTTGGTTAAATTCAATGGTTAAAAGTTTTACTTCCTATGAAATTCGGCTTTAAAAGTAGTACTATTTCCCACATTATCTGTTACGATTACTTCTAAATTGTTGGCTTCATCACCAAAATCGATATCGCTAAGATCGTATGTTAAACTGTTTTCCTTGTATTCATATTCCATTAGAATCCATTCTCCATTTATGGTGGCACGGTAGGAGTTAATACCACTAAGGTCGTCTGTAATCTTTAATTTTAAATACCTAAAATTGGAAAGCCACTGTCCGTCCCTAAAATTTAATGGTCTTATTTTTGGGGCAACGGTATCTTTTGCGATCGTAAATTTACCCAAATCCCGGGTTCGTGTGCTTAAGGTGTTCCCTTTTCTGTAGGTATGCTCATAATAATAGTTTCCGTGTTCATCTTCGTGAGCAATAAAAAGTTTGTCTTTATTATTTTTGTCGAGACCGCTTATATCCATGCTTATGGTATAGTTGCTTTTTACGGGAGTTCGGGCGTTGTGTATTACGATACCGTCTTTGTATTCTGACAAATCAATAAAAAAGTCGAAATAAAATGTATTGGCGGGAAAAAATACAGAAGCGTTCCCTACGGAAAAGATATTATCCCTTGCAGCCAACAAGTATTTTCCGTTACTCGGATTGTTATTTGGTTTGGTATACTCCTGTTTTTTGCCTTCCACAGGAATGATAATGGTCGTTGTGTTTTCAGAAAAATCGGATACTTCCAAAGTAACTTGGTAAGACATGCCTTCTTCGATGGCGATTACACCGTTATCCCCTTTGTTTTTATAGATACTTAATTTGTTGTAGGGTTCTATATAGCATTTTTGTATTCGCGTTCTGCTATCTACATAGGTTGGGTAATCTATTAAAGTATTAATATATCGGCTCTCGTCAAACGAAAATTTTTCGAAGTTGTATTCAAAATTTACGGTGCCATTCACCGTAGTACATATTTTATAGGCTCCATTTTTATTGTATGCCATATCCAGTTGGTCGTAGGTTTCCACGCCGAGTCCAATATCCCCAATAGCTTCAATTTTATCAGCTATAAAGGTATTTTCATTTTCTTTGTGTAGACGCAACTCCATGCGATTGGTCGTATTGTTGACTGCTGATTGTTCCCCTATGGGATATGTATACACTCCCAAAACCCGTGGGGCTTTAGTGTCTTTAACCTCGTAACCAAATAATAAAGGGTTTATAGGTTTTGCACTGCTATCCCGAATTTCAAAATGTAAATGCGGGCCGCCGCTGCCTCCGGTGTTTCCACTGTATGCGATAAGATCTCCTTTTTTAAGCTGAAATTCTTCCGCGGTTGGGTAAATTTCAACTTCGTAAGATTGTTTTTTATATTGTTCCTCTTTTACAATTTTTTGTATTTCCGGAGAAAAACTCTGTAAATGCCCATAAACAGAAGTATATCCATTGGGGTGAGTAACATAGATAGCTTTTCCATAACCATAGGTTTGTACTTTAATTCTGGAAACATAACCATCTGCTACAGAAAATACTGGCAAACCTTCCCTTTGTTGGGTCTTAATATCCATTCCCGCATGAAAATGGTTGGAGCGTAGCTCTCCAAAAGTACCCGCTAAAACAATAGGGATATCCAGGGGAGACCGGAAATAATCGGTTGGATAATTGTTTTGGGAATGTATAAAATAACAAGATAAAACTAGTAATAACGACAGGTAGCGCATTGAAAAAATATTATGCAACAAAAGTAAGTAATAGATAATTAAACCGGAAAAATCTACGGTTAAAACGCATTTTTCCTTATCTTAGTATCATTAATATATTTCTGTTTGTACCAAATAGTATTAAAAGTTCTAGTACTAACTTGTTTTACAATTTATACTTGGCGATAAAATAGTTGTCGAGATGCGGGTAAATAGGTAATAACAAGTTTTAAAAGAATTTTTTATAATCTATTGTGAGGTATGCAAAGGTATATTAACTTTGTAAAGATATGCGTTGAATATTGCATGTATGAGTGAGATTATAGAAATTGTTGATTCTCTGGAAAGTAAGGTCGGAAAGCTGCTTGATAAGTTAAAGCAAGCGCAGGAAACCAACCGAAAATTAAAAGAAGAATTGGCCGCTTCTAAAAATGAAAATAAGGATCTAGCTAATTCCATAGAAGCATGGGAGGCTAATTATGAATCGCTTAAACTAGCAAATTCGATGCTTGGCAGTAATGAAAATAAAACTGAAGCTAAGCTTAAAATAAATACTTTAATTCGGGAAATTGACCAGTGTATAACTCAGTTATCCGAATAAACGTTCTAGACCACAAATGAAAGATAAGCTTAAAATTAAAATATCTATTGCAGATAGGGTATACCCGCTAACTGTAAATCCAGCGCAGGAAGAAGGTCTTCGTAAGGCCGCTAAAAAAATAGATAATTTAATAAAGGAATTTGAGCAGAATTATGCCGTTAGGGATAAGCAAGATGTATTGGCCATGTGTGCCTTGCAATTTGCTTCTAAGGTAGAACAAGAAGGTATTGATACTAACAAAACAAGTGAAGAGATGGAAGAGCGTTTAAAAGGTTTAGATGCTTTAATATCCCAACATTTGGGCTGAATGAAATAAAAATGTTCTTTTAAATAAAATAATGTTACTGCCTACATTGGTTGCATTTTTTTGACAAACTCAACAAGTATTAATTAAAAAAGGTGAGTTCAGATTGTAAAAGCAAGCCGCTCCTCTGATTAATTTCAGAACACAGGACTGCGGATCCTTGATCAGTTTGGTAGCCTTAAACCTGTTTATAGGAGTTTGTACAAAACTTCAATTACCAATGTAGGCTTTTTTTTTAAATATATATGTAAAGATGGACAATACACTATTGATAATAGTTGGAGTAGTGGGGATAATAGTTGGTTTTTTAATAGCCAAAGTGCTCGAAAAAAAGAACGCTACCAAATTAATCTCCGGAGCAAAAAGAGAAGCTCAAAAGATATTAAAAGAAGCCAAAACAGAAGGGGAAAGTATTAAAAAAGATAAAATACTACAGGCGAAGGAAAAGTTTCTTGAATTAAAAGCAGAACACGAAAAGGTTATCGTTTCTAAAGATAAAAAGATAGCCGAGGCCGAAAAAAGAACCCGTGATAAAGAATCGCAAGTTTCCAACGAACTTGCAAAGAACAAAAAACTGAGCGCAGAAATTGAAGCGAAAAGCAAAGATTACGATTACCGCTTGGAGTTTTTGGATAAAAAACAAAATGAAATTGAAAAACTTCATAAGAGCCAAATAGAGCAATTAGAAGTAATTTCAGGGTTATCGGCAGACGAAGCCAGATCTCAATTGGTAGAGTCTTTAAAGTCTGATGCTAAAAGCGACGCCATGGCTTTCATCCAGAATACCATGGAAGAAGCTAAATTAACTGCACAGCAGGAAGCCAAAAAAGTCATTGTTAACACTATTCAACGTATCGGTACCGAGGAAGCTATTGATAATTGCGTTTCTGTATTCAATTTAGAGTCAGACGATGTTAAAGGACGAATTATCGGTCGCGAAGGACGAAATATTCGTGCGTTGGAATCAGCTACAGGGGTAGAGATTATTGTAGACGATACTCCAGAAGCTATTATTCTTTCTTGTTTTGACTCTGTTCGTCGTGAGATTGCCCGATTGTCTTTACACCGTTTGGTGACCGACGGACGTATTCATCCAGCGCGAATTGAAGAAGTGGTTAAGAAAACCAAGAAGCAGATTGAAGAGGAGATTATAGAAGTAGGTAAACGTACGGTTATCGATCTTGGAATTCACGGTCTGCATCCAGAACTTATTAAAGCTGTGGGTAGAATGAAGTACCGTTCTTCATACGGTCAAAACCTACTGCAACACTCCAGGGAGGTAGCCAAGCTTTGTAGCGTAATGGCAGCCGAATTGGGGATTAACGCAAAAATGGCAAAAAGAGCCGGACTTTTACACGATATCGGTAAAGTTCCAGAAACCGAAATGGAAACACCACATGCTATTCTAGGTATGGAGTGGGCAGAAAAATATGGTGAAAAACCAGATGTTTGCAATGCCATTGGTGCCCACCACGATGAAATTGAGATGAAATCCTTGCTGGCTCCAATTGTACAGGTTTGCGATGCCATTAGTGGTGCAAGGCCCGGTGCAAGACGCCAAGTGTTGGATTCCTATATCCAAAGATTAAAAGACCTTGAGGAAATAGCTTTTGGTTTTACTGGGGTTAAGAAAGCATATGCGATACAAGCAGGAAGGGAATTAAGGGTTATTGTGGAAAGCGAGAAGGTTTCCGATGATAAGGCTTCAGAATTGTCTTTTGAGATTTCGCAAAAAATCCAAACGGATATGACCTATCCCGGACAGGTAAAAATTACTGTAATTAGGGAGACTAGGGCTGTAAATATTGCCAAATAGCAATCCCTTTAAAATATGTAGAAGCTCGGTAGCAATACCGAGCTTTTTTTATATGCAATTTATATTCAGTTAGTTAGTTATTTTTTTCAGTTTTATTAATTATATTTAAGTATAACTTTTCTTTCGGTTAACTAGAATATGTATTAAACTGATGAAGTCAAACTATTACATTGTTCTGCTCCTTTTAATATGGACTTTTCAGTCTTGTTCTTTGTTGCGTATTGAAAGCGCACAGGAACCTCTCACCAAGCGCCAATTAAACTCCAGACTGTTAACACAGCAATTTATTGCAGATGCCACCGATAGGGTAGAGGCGGCAGCAGATAGCATTATTGATTCTGAAGCAAATAAGGCTATTGAAAAAAACGCATATCTATGGAAGTTGAAGGCGCTAACGGCATACCGCGAAGTGGGTTTTCAAACCATGCCTCAATTGGCCCTGCTGGATTCATGGGAAATTAGTATTGCCATAGATAACTTTATGCAAACCAATAAGGCCAAGACCATGTTTGGGAAATGGCAGGATTACGTTAGCAAGGTATCGCATGCCAATACTTTGGAGATTGAGAGATATGCCAGGAGCCTTTTAGAAAAGGGAGAGTATGAAGATTTAAGGATTTTGGTGTATAATTATGCAGGAGAAAATCCAATTAATGAATTAACATTTCAGCACACTTCGATACGGGATGCTTATTTGGCTGCTCAAAATATTCCTGATAGTAATGCGGTCCAAACGGTTGGAACACTTTCGGAGGTAATGAATAACTTTTCAAACCGTTTGGTGTATACTTCCGAGAGTACAGGGAAACAGTTGCAGTGGAATGCAGAGCTCATTTTGAGGGAGCAGGGAGTAGATTCCGTCAGCTTGCAAAAAGCCTTTGAGAATATGGATAGAAGCTTGGATCGATTGGTCACCACCGCTGAAACTACACCAGAGCTATTGGATCAATCGGTAAAAGATTTTCGAGCAGATATGTATGTGTTGTTTCGTGGTTTACATTATGATATTGAAAGTTCCAAAGAATTTTTTTCTGAAGAGCGTGCCTCTATAGACACCATTATAGAAAGGGAAAGAATTGCGATAGATAGCTTTATAATGCGCGAAAGGAAAGCGCTTACAAAGGAAACAAATATTTTAGCTGAAAGGGTGGTAGACAATACTATGGATCACATAAAAGATATCATTACCAGCGTATTGTTTTACCTTCTGTTATTCTTCATTATTATTCTGTTTTTACCGTTTGCACTTGGTTATTATACCGGTAAGATTTTTCAAAAAAATAAAAAATTAAAGCAAGGAGAGTCAGATTGATTTTTTCCATTTGTATGGCTTTTTAGCAAGTGTATAAATTGGGGATTCAAGCTTATTTAAAATACCTTTTTGTTATTCAATTTTAGAAATTCGAATATCTTTATCTATATAAATTGTATCTTTCCTCTAGAATTTAATTAACATTTGAAACATGAAATTTTTACCCATAGCGGTTATTTTATTGCTTATTACAGGCTGTAAGGAAAACACTAAAAATACTGTGGAGACAGCTGATCCACAAACAAAAAATAAAGAAATGGAACCATCTAAAAAAGCCTCTACTTTTTATGTAGGTACTTATACACGTGAAAATGGAGAAGGAATTTATACCTACGAATTAACCGAAAACGGAAATTTAAAGAATGGTAAACTGGTTGCGAAAACCGAAAATCCATCATTTTTAGCATTTTCCGCTGACAAAAATTATCTGTTGGCGGTAGATGAGTCTAAGGATGGGGCAGTGGTATCTTTCAAGAGAGAACAAGATACACTAACATTTATAAGTAAGAGCCCGTCAGGGGGCGCACATCCATGCTACATCGTAAGTAATAAGGAGGGTTTTGTGCTAAATGCCAATTATAGTAGTGGTACGGTTGGATTGCATAAATTGAATGATAATGGAAAACTATCGAGCTTGTTAGATGTGCAGAAGCATACGGGAAAAGGTACTACCGACAGACAGGAAGGACCTCATGCACACTCGGTGTGGCTTGAGCCTACCCAAAATGAGGTAATTGCAGTAGATTTAGGAACCAATGAGTTGTGGTTCTCTAAAATTAATGCTTCCGGGAATAAGCTGGAGCCAAAAGAACCACAAAAATTAGCAATGGCCGATGGGGCAGGGCCACGCCATATGGATTTTCATCCCACTTTAGATATGGCATATGTTTTTAACGAATTGAACAATACCATTACCGTGCTAAATTATAACGATAAAGGAACATATGAAGTAAAAAATTCAATATCTACCTTACCTGAAGATTTTACGGATAAGAGCAAAGGGGCAGATATTCATATTTCTTCAGATGGTAAATTTCTATACGCATCCAATCGGGGGCATAATTCTATTGCCATATTTAAAGTCTTGGACGATGGGGGGTTAGAAAATATTGGTTATGAGTCTGTTAGAGGTGATGGTCCAAGAAATTTTTCTTTTTCGCCAGATGAGAATTTTCTTTTGGTGGCAAACCAATTTACCAACAATATTGTTTCCTATAAAAGGGATCGGGATTCAGGATTGTTAACATTTGTAGATGAGATTGAAGCCCCGAGTCCTGTTTGTATATTGTTTCAATAAAAAATAAGCTCCATCTATTTTTTAATAGATGGAGCTTACAAACTGTTTTTGTTGATCAATTACAGTTTTCCTAATTCATCACGGAGTTCTTCTTTGGTTTTACCCGTTTTTTCTTGAACTCTACCTAACATTTCATCAAATTTTCCTTCAGAATAGGTAAGGTCGTCGTCGGTAACATTACCATACTTCTGTTTTACTTTTCCTTTAATTTGATTCCACTTTCCTTCTAATTCTTTAGTATTCATAGTTCTATTTTTTTAATGATTAATTATATCTCTAAGATCGTATTATAAATATGCTTTTTGTCACAACCAACAGCCAATATTCTCTTAACGAACTGTTATTCTATCTAGGGTATCGTTAATTTATCTTAAAAAGCCTTTTTGCAAGGTGTTTCTCTGTATATATCTAAGTACCTTTTGATAAAATAGTGTAATAAGTATCCTAAGAATCAATTAATTTTATGGCATAAAACTTTATATACATGCCGTTAAAATTCAAATTCTTAATTACCAGTTTATTTTTTGTTTTTATAAATGTAATTACCATTCATGCGAAATATGTTGTAAAGAAATGGGATGTTTTAACCATTACTTTTCAGTCAAAACAAATGGTTGAGTCACCATTACTACAAGAAATAAATGTAATTTTCGAAAACGATGATAGGCAATTAGTAGTTCCCGCTTTCTACAATGGGGGAAAAGAGTGGATGGTTCGTTTTAACGCACCCGAAGAGGGGAATTGGAGATTTTATGTGGAGGCCAATGGAGTTTCTGTAAAACCTACCAAAGGTACTATAGAGGTGATGCCAAATAGTGAGAACAATCATGGCAGCGTGGTGGTCTCTAAGGAAAATAGGCGAAAATTTAACTATCAAGATGGCTCTCCATACAATGCTTTGGCGTTTGAAGCCGATTGGTTATTTGCTCTGGATGCCACCAACGGAAATGACATTCCAAAAACAAAAGAACTGGTGTCCCATATCAGGGAAAATAAGTTTAATCAAGTAGTCATGAATGTATATGCCTACGATGCCAGCTGGGGCGAAAAGGATAAAGTTAAGCCAGAAAACAATTATGCGAAACCTTCTTTTTTTCCATTCGAAGGAAGTAATGAAAATCCCGAATATTCCAATTTAAATATAGCGTTTTTTAAACATTTAGACCGAGTTTTAGAACACTTGAAGGAAGAAGGTATTGTATCCCATTTAATGATTTATGTATGGAATAAAAAAGTGAATTGGCCTGAGCCGAACTCTGAAGCGGATAATATGTTTTTTGATTATGTGGTGAAAAGATATCAAGGTTTCCCTAATTTAATATGGGATGTTTCTAAAGAGGCTTTAGATTACGGAAGGGATGATATGGGGTATATTACCGAGCGAATAGAGCGACTAAAAAAACTGGATGCTTACGATCGTTTGGTTACCGTACACGATTATAATTATTGTAAGGCTCATCCCGATAAGGTCGATTTTATTTCGATACAGCAGTGGAGTCCGAATCTACATCATCTAATGCTCGATACATGGGAAAAATACGATAACAAGCCTGTAATGAATATCGAGCACGGTGGCTATGAAAAAACCATGCATTCCATTTTCGACGGCCAGTATACCGATCCTTTGGTGTGTTTAGATAGAAACTATCAATGTGTTTTTGCCGGTACTTACAGTACTTATTATTGGCAAAACACATCTTGGTATAACGTTATTCCCGATCCCTTTTCCTTGCCGGAAGAAGAACAGCCGCACTTTCGATATTATAAATATTTAGCTGAATTTATGGCCAAATACAATTTTGAAAGATTAAGTCCGACACAGTTTTCTTTTACGCCTTATGCGCTGTCCAATAAACAAAATACCTGTATATTTTACGTTACAGGTGGCATGACATCGGTAAACGGACATATGACAGATTCAGTTTTAAACGGGCATGAGGTTAAGGTCACTTGGTTCGATCCTTTAACGGGAACGTATAGCGATGGCGGAACCTATAGTTTTAAAGATATAGTTTGGATGCATTTAGAAATCCCTTCAGCATTAAAGAATCAAAACGCTATTGTTATTTTAGAAAAGATATAGGCTTATAAATGAAGTCCACATTCGGTTTTAGGGCTGTTGTTCCATCTCCCGCTTCTATCTTCGCCAGGAACTGTGCAATGCTTACAGCCTATGGAATTATAGCCTTTGGCTACCAAAGGATGAAAAGGTAATTGGTGCTCTTTTATAAAATCGTCCCTATTTTCTTTGGTGATATCCAATAGGGGATAAAACTTTAAAATTTCACCACGCATTTCAAAAATATCCAGCGTCGACCGATGGTCGCTTTGCCACTCCATAAGCCCCGAGACCCAAACACTGTATTTGTTTTTTATAATGTCTAGTGGCTTTACCTTGTTTATCGAGCAACAAAATTCTGGATTTTTCTTATAGGTTTCATCTTTTACGGTAAACGCATGATCTTCTGAAACGGCACTAATAGACGCAACATTCAATCCATATAATTCGGTAAGTCTTTCCTTATAATCCAAGGTTTCAGGGAAGTGAAATCCCGTATCTATAAAGTAGACGCGTTGATTTTTATTTACTTCGGAAAATAGATGGAGTAAAAAGGCCGAGGTAGCCGCAAAAGAGCTGGTAAGCATGATTTCTAACTCATCAAAATCTGTATAAAGCGCTGCAATTCTTTGATGAATTGTGAGCGGTTTGTATTTTTTGTTGAGATCTTCGATCTGTTTATTGGTAAATACTCTTTTTTCCGTTGTAAGCATATCAGTCTATTTATTCTATAGAGTATAAGTTTAAAGATGCAAGATAGCTTTTTTATCGTTTGTACGGATGCTTCTTGTCGAAAAGTTAATTTGTTTTCAGTGGTTCCATCGAAAAAATGTATATTTTAGATTGCATAATAACTCTAATGCCCCAATGTTATGAGTGAAAAAGAGCAAAAACTTAGTCTGCTATCGGAAATGATAGCACTTATACAAGCCGATCATGTGGTTAATGAACAAGAGTATAATTTTATTTATGCGATTGCCAAACATATGAGTGTTCCCAAAGAAGATCTGGATGCTCTTTTTAATTCCAAAACTGCAAAATACATCCCGCCAACGCCAGAATCTGAAAGAATCCTGCAATTCCATCGATTGGTTTTGCTAATGAATATCGATGAGCAACAGCATCCCAATGAGATCAAACGTCTAAAAGAGTTTGGTTTGCGAATGGGGCTTAGCCCTTTTGCAATGGACAGAGTGCTGCAAACCATGGATAATTACCCGAATAGGGTTGTGCCGCCAGAAATTCTGGTAAATATATTTAAAACTTACTACAATTAATCTTTTACCTCGAAGTCTTCTAAGTAATGCTCTAACGTTTGTAGGTCCCTATCATTGCTAAGGTTCTTGCGGGACTCTTCCGCCAGTACTTTAACTTCGTTTAAGATAACATCCTTATAGCTATCGTCTGCACAGGGCTGGTATTGCAGGTATTTAAACATCACCAAAAGTTTTTGTACAATTATAATATCGTGTTTGCAATAAAGACGAATAGAGGCCATGACATTATATATGAGTTCTTCAAAACTTATGGAAACTTGATAAATGTATTGTTCGTCCTCGCGATAATAAATGCTTAAATCTTCTTTTTTCATTCGAAGCGCAAATAGTTCTGTTAAATAGTCAATGGCGTTGAGGGCAGTACCTGGATCATTTATGCCGGGGGACATGGCTTTCACCGTAATCTCCGTAATTTGCTTAAAAGCTAAAATATAATTGTTTTTTATAAGTTCTCCTTTCGCAAAAAGAAAGGCACCTAAAATTTCTTCAACAACTTCATCTTCCAATTCTTTTTCAGAAGAAAATAAGGGTACTCCATCTAGAATAAAATTTCCTTTGGCCACTAATATTTTAAACTTGGTTTCTTTATCTATCGAAATATCTATTAGGGCATCTATGGCAATATTTTGGAAATAACCAGACCTATTGGAGTTGTACTGATGCCAATTGGAGGTGTCGGGAAAATTATTTTCGTGCTTTCTTTGGTCTTTTACTAAGCTCTGCAACCTGTTTTTGGAGCTTTCATAGATATGTTCGAGAATGTTGTTTATCTGTATGGATTGCGAAATGGAATGAATAAAATAAATAAAGGCAGCCAAACAAAAAACGGTGAGGATAATACTAACCAATACGGAGAAGCCTGGTATTTTATCTTTGTCTGCGGTTGGCTCAATAGAAACCAGAATAAAAATACAGTAAAGCAAAGTGGCCAAATAAAAGCCTAAAACCAATTGATGCTTTCTGTTGGAGATAAGCCCGGGTAAGATCCTCGGGGAAAAATTGTTGGAGGCTTGGTTTAGAAGCACCATTACCATCGAGAAGCTAAATACCATTAAAGAGATGAGCCCGCCTATAAAAACGCCCAACATGGCGCGTGCAGTTTCTTCATTATCCAAAACCAATAGTGGAATGTTGTCCCTAAAGTATTTGGAGGCACCCAAGGTTTCCAAATAAATCATAATAAAGGCGAATACAGAACCTAATATGGCAATAACAGTTGGGTAAAAAGCAATCTGACTCTCAATACTGTCAAAGAAAGCCTTTAGTTTTCTAAATAATAACTTCATTCATAGCTGTTTTTACGCTATTAAATTTAATTGTTTCCCGGCTAATGACAGTAGAATGCTTTGGAAATAACTTAAAACATTATAAATACCGACTATTTGACAGTGTTTATTTAGTAATAAATGACAAAAAGTCATTAAAATTAAAATGGAATTGAATTTGTCTATGAAGGAATGAACATTTAATAAAATTAAAGTTTAATCAAAAAAATATAGAGTTATGAGTTTAGTTAGAAGAAACAACAATTTGTTACCAAGCTTTTTTGATGAAGTTTTTAAACCAGATTGGTTCGGTGGGATGGAAAATTATGGAGCTTCCGTTCCTGCGGTAAATATTAAGGAGGCAGACCATGAGTTTTCGTTGGAATTGGCTGCTCCCGGAATGAAAAAAGACGATTTTAACGTAGAAGTGGATAAAAATATATTGACTATTTCTGCGGAAGTAAAAAAAGAAAATGAAGAAAAAGAGGATGGAAATGGCGTTTATAGCAGAAGGGAATTTAGTTATAATTCCTTTAAGCGAGTATTTACGCTTCCAGAATCTGTAGATAGCGATAAGATTAATGCATCTTATGAAGACGGCGTATTAATCTTGGCTCTTCCTAAAAAGGAGGAGGCGCTACCAAAACCAAAAAGATTGATAGAGATTGCATAATCTCAAGGAATGATTAGTTTTTCATAATGTTAAGTTTGGTTAGTTAGTTAAAGAACACCTCAGTATTCTGGGGTGTTTTTTATTTGATCTTTTCGATCTGGTAATCGCTCATGCTAAGCAGGATTTTACCTGTTTTAACTTTTTGGGATCGCATTTCTTTTCTGTTTAGATCCACTTCTTTAGCAAGGTATTGTATGGGGAGTTTAATTTTTTCAATCTCAAAACTTATTACGATATCGCTAGGGAGAATGTCTTTTTGATTTTTGTAATCCATTACTACATTAAAAGTACCGTCTTTTTTTGTACTTATCTCACTTTTTTTAATTCGCTGCAGTTTAGGGTTTATCCATACAGTGGCAATGGCGAAATCAGCTTTTTGGTCTGTTGGGATAATGTTTAGTTTCTTAAAATTGCTACCTTCCAATGTTTCAGTGCCCCTGTCTACCGTTATAAATGGATGTTTAAATAGTTCGCGCATGGAGAGGTCTAGGCCGCGCTTGGGAATCATTACAAAATCGTTGGATTCAAACTGCATGGATTGCCCTTTTTTATAGTGCATTATCGCATATTTGGTAGGCATGTTAATAAAACTGATATCTACATTAAGTTCTACTTTGGCCGTGAAGGTTTCAAGGCTGTCCAATCGGGTTTTTATAATTTGTAAATCTGGGTCTATCTCTTGAGCGCTAAGCGAACTTACCAATAGAAAAATAAGGGCAGGGAAGATTCTTTTCAATTTTATGTTTTTCATTAAATAGGTAACCAATTTTCAATTTAAAAATAGCGATTTAAATAAGAATGCCCGCAGAAAGTTTTTAACTAATGTCCCTGGAATTAAAAACCACTATGCCAATAAAAAAGAATAGTATGGTATACCCAAAAAGCACTAAATTATTATGAATAATAGCATCCCAAGGGATTTCATTGTAAAAAAAGTACTGCCAGGTGTTATTTAATTTTGGGAAAAACCATTGATTAAAAATGGTGTTGCCGCTTTCAAATTTTTGCAATAGGTTGGTTAAGATTAAAAAGAAAGCTGCTACAATCCATGTTTTGGTGGCTTCCTTTAGAAGCACAGCAATAGTTAAACTTACAACAGAAAAGAAAACCATGCTGTTTATACCAGAAAGAAAAGCAAGCTGTAGTCGGTTTTGGGCATCTTCCGCCTCGAAAAAATTAAGATCTCCCAAGTACACTACTAAGTCCCCTTTTCCAAAAAATAAATAAGAAAAAAAGAAGGCAGAAAAAGCAGTAAGAATTACAACTACTACAGTAAAAAGTACTCCAACCAAAAACTTACTGCTTATAAATTTCCATTTTACCACTGGTTGAAGCATTACGGTTTGTATCGTATTATCTTTGTATTCGGTGGTTAAAATGCCAGAAATAATAATCATTAATATCAGCGGTAAATGAAACCATAAAGTGTTTAATATTAAGTAAATCATTAGGTTTCCATTTAACAGGGTGCCTTCAAAGTAAAAAGATTCCTTCAGGTTGCTGAGTAAAATATCGATTATAGCGCTCCCCTGAAAATAGGCACCAATGAGAATTAGAAACTCAATAATGAAAATAGCAGCTAGCGCATAGTAGGTTTTACCCTGTTTCAGTAATTTAAAAATTTCGGTGGATAGAAGGTTTTTCATAATTCTGGCTCAAACAATTCATCAAAATTAACTTCTGGGACGCATGCTGTAATATGTATATTTTCCTGTGCCAATTGCTGAAGGAGTTCTGGTACTTTTTCCTGTGAAATGTTTACACGGGCATTATTTTTTCTGAGCACGCATGGATACTTTTCTAGTGTTGTTGAATTTTCTATTCCTGAAGCATAAATAACGTAAGAATGGGTGTTTTTACTTATAATTTCCTGGGTTTTACCACTGTTTATTATTTTTCCTTTGTTGATAATATAAAGAGTGTCGCAAATTTTATGAAGCTCTTCAATGATGTGGGAGGATATAATAATCCCAATCTGCTGCTGTTCTACCAGCTGCAAAATAAGCTCCCGAATGGATTTTATACCGATGGGATCCAGTCCAGAAAAGGGTTCATCTAAAATTAAATATTCGGGATTATTGAGTAATGCCACGGCTATTCCCAACCGTTGTTTCATTCCAAGAGAATAATTTTTTACCGGATCAATCCTTTCAGGCGAAAGTCCCACTTTTAACAATTGCGCTTCTATGGTATTATTATTCACCTGGAGTCCTTGAATTTTGGAAAAGACTTTTAGATTCTCTTTTGCATTTAAGTATTCGTAAAGCGCAGGTTTTTCAATTATACCACCAATTGGTTTTGGTCTGTTTGAATCTATGGTAAGCGTTCCGGAATTGGGTTTTACAAGTCCAAAGAATATTTTAAACAAGGTGGTTTTTCCAGCACCGTTTCTTCCGAGTAGCCCTACAATCTCTCCTTTTTTGCAGGAAAGGGTAACTTTCTCGAGCGCTTTTAGGTTTCCGTAGTTTTTGGAAATATCCTTAGCGATAATCATATAGTGGATTCTAGTTGCAGGTTTTTAAAGTTGTATTTCGCCTGATAATTTTTTTCTAAAAATGTTCTCGACCAAAAGCTTTTCTTGAACAAAAAAAGCGGCTCTTTTAGCATAAAATAAGGAACGTAATGGTACCATTTTATTCCGCGTGAACGGTAATAAGATTTCAACTGTTCTTCCATCCCAAGTTCTTCCGCAGCAACTTCCGCAGCCATCCTTTGGCATTTAGAACCCATATAGGTTTCTGCAATACGTGGTTTAAATCCGTATTCGTACAATTGATCTTTGGCGCGTTTATAGTTTTGATAGCGTGACCAACCATCCATCATTACTAAATAAATATGTATAAAAGAAAACATAAAACACCAAGCCCAGAATACAATGGTAACTAAAGAAGACTGTTGTATGGCAGTATCTAAAAATCTCCAATAAACCCAAGATTCCAATATAAATAAAATCAGTGATAAATACAAGAGCCTCCCAACCCTTAAGTAAGAGATAAATGCAGGTGGTTGTATGGGAAGCGGGTTTAAAGCCAAAACGTAAAGCTTATTTCTTAATTTGAATCTTTTGGTAGCTTCAAATATACAATTATTAAAAATATACTTTTTTCCCTTCAATTTTACTTGCAATAATTTTGTAGAAATAAAATTATTATCAATATATTGTTTTCAAACTTTTTAAGGATATATGCGTATTAAATATAAGGCTTTTTTAAGCTTGGTTTATATAATTTTTGTCTTACAATTCAATTATGCCCAATTCGATTCTATACCAAAAATAGATTCCTTAAATCACGTTTCGACTTCTTTAGGGAAGTTAAATGACTCGAATATTGAAAAATATTTAAGCGAATACGTAAAGTTTGCATCTATAAGTGGTCATGAAAAAGAGGCAGGGGAATGGTTAAAAAAGGTTTGCGAAAATAACGGATTGTCCATAACACAAATGGGGAATAAAGATGCGGAATATAATTTTACAGCTTCACTATATCCGCTTTCTTCCGGTTTGCCAAATATTGTTTTTCTCAACCACATCGATGTAGTTCCTGCGGGGGATTTGGATAAATGGGAATACCCGCCCTTTTCAGGAGAAATTACCGATACCGAAATATGGGGGCGTGGTTCTTGGGATAATAAAGGAAATGCCATCATGCAATTGTTTAGTGTGGTGGAAATTTTAAATAAATACAAAGACATACAATTACCATTTAACGTAACTTTTTTGGCAGTTTCCTGCGAAGAAACCCAGTGTAGGGGAGGTGCCGAGTACGTCATTGAGCATTATTTGGATGAATTAAATCCGGCCGTGGTAATAGGCGAAGGACCACCAGCGATTAAAGGAGCCCTACAAACCAGGCCCGAAAAAGCAGTCTTTCCAATCTCTGTAGCGCACAAAAGAGCCCTTTGGCTTGAATTAAAACTTAAAATTAATACTTCTGCCCATGGTTCGGTCACTCCATTGCATTATGCCAACAAGGAGATGGTTATAGCATTGGATAATTTATTGGGTAAGAAACAAAAAGCAGTTTATACCGATCTTAATGTGAAAATGCTGAAGGATATGGGGAAATTGGAAAAAGGACTTACTGGCTTTGCCATGCGCCACCCCAGACTTTTTAGAATGTTTATTACGCCGCAACTACGCAAACAACCCGAGCTTTTCTCTATTTTTTCCAATACCATAACCCTTACCAGTTTAGAAAGTAATAACGATGTGGTAAATGTAATACCCAGTGAAGCTACCGCCCTTTTAGATTGCCGTTTATTGCCCGAGGCTTCAAAAGATGAATTTATTGAAGATATAAAAAGACGATTAAAAAATGACAATATTGAAGTTTCCGTAATCTATTCCATGCCAAAAATGGAATCTTCCGATGATAAAAGTATTTTTTATAAAAACCTTAAAAACGCGATTACCAAGACATACCCGAATACGGATGTTATTACGATTTTACTTCCAAACACCAGTGATGCAGGGGTTTTTAGGGCCAAAGGAATTTCTACGTTTACCACGGTTCCCATTCAGTTGGATATGAGTTATTTGGATAATATCCATAGTGAAAATGAACGTATTCCCCGTGGTGTTTTGGTAAAAGGAAAAGAAACATACACCAATTTTATAGAAGAGTGCTTAAATGATGATAAAGAGGAAAAGAAAAAGAAATTTTTAATTTTTAATACAAAAGAATAAATATTAAAGACCAACCATGAAAACCAACCCATTAATTACATCCTTATTGCTGTTTTTGTTAGCAACCAGCAGTATATTCTGCCAAGAGATCATTCCACTTTACGAGGGGAAAATACCAAATAGACTGGAGAAAGAAGCCAAGGAAATCCAGGAAGAAGACGGTATTTTAAAAATATCGAATGTGCAAAAACCTACTTTAGAGGCTTATTATCCAGCAAAAAGATATGCCAATGGCAAGGCGGTAATTATTTGTCCTGGTGGTGGTTATCATATCTTGGCTTACGATTGGGAAGGAACCGATATTGCCAAATGGTATAATTCTAAAGGGTACGCAGCATTTGTATTGAAATACCGCTTGCCAATAGCAAATACAGTAATCAATAAGAATGAAGTCCCCTTGCAAGATGCAAAAAGAGCGATTCAAATTGTAAGGAAAAATGCCGTAGCTTGGGGATTAAAGGAAGATGGAATTGGTGTAATGGGATTTTCCGCGGGAGGACATTTGGCATCTACATTGGGAACTCATTTTAATCAAGATACCAAAATACCAAACGACCCCTATAAAGACATAAGCGCCCGACCAGATTTTATGGTTCTGGTGTATCCTGTAATTACCATGAAGGACAGCTCCACCCATTCGGGTTCTAAAAATGCGTTATTGGGAGAGAATCCTTCTGAAGAATTGATAAAAAGATATTCCAATGAGCTTCAGGTAACCCCAGACACACCCCCTACATTTTTAGTACACTCTCAAGACGATATCGGTGTTTCTGTTGAGAATAGTTTATTGTTTTACAAGGCTTTAAAAGAAAAAAATGTGCCCTCTGAAATGCATTTATATCCAAAGGGAGGTCATGGCTTTGGTTTGGCGCTCAGCAACGATCATTTAAAAACATGGCCCGACCGTTTGTTTGAATGGCTAGAATTTTTGGAAGTCGAAAACCAATAGCTAAAATTTTTTACAAATGATGCACTTTAGGTTATTGGCGATTTCTGCTTTCTGTTCCTTCTGTACTTTTTCCCAAGATAAAATAATTCCTTTGTACGATGGTAAAATTCCAAATAGTACCGGTATTTCTGAAAAAGAAATACATACAGATAATGGTCTTTTAGAAATTTCCAACGTTCAAGAACCAACTCTTGAAACTTTTTTACCCTCAAAACAAAACGCTAATGGAAAGGCTGTTATAATCTGTCCGGGGGGAGGATATCATTATTTAGCGTATCATTACGCAGGTACCAACTTTGCAAAATGGTTCAATAGTAAAGGTTATACGGCTTTTGTTTTAAAATATAGGCTCCCTATTGCCAACACCGTAAAAAATAAAGCTGAAGTTCCTCTGCAGGATGCAAAAAGAGCTATTCAGGTAATTAGAAAAAATGCGGATAAATGGAATTTAAACCCAGAAAGCATCGGTATCATGGGGCTTTCAGCGGGAGGACACGTGGCTTCTACGCTGGCAACCCATTTTAATTCAGATACCGGCATACCTAAAGATCCATATAAAGACATAAGCGCACGACCAGATTTTTTGATTTTGGCGTTTCCAGTAATTACCATGGATAAAAAATATACCCATATGGGATCTAGAAAAGCGCTACTGGGAGAGAGTCCTTCGGAAGAAAAAATTAAATTATACTCCAATGAACTTCAAGTAACTTCGGAAACACCACCAACATTTTTAGTGCATTGTGAAGACGATAAAGCAGTTCCAGTGGAAAATAGTTTACTATTCTATAGAGGACTTACCAAACATGGTGTTTCTGCGGAAATGCACCTTTATCCCAAAGGTGGTCATGGCTTTGGTTTGGCATTAAATAATAAACACCTACAGTCCTGGACAGACCGATTATACAATTGGCTT
The DNA here is from genome assembly GCF_013391805.1 of Galbibacter sp. BG1. Lineage (GTDB taxonomy): Bacteria > Bacteroidota > Bacteroidia > Flavobacteriales > Flavobacteriaceae > Galbibacter. The sequence goes on from NZ_CP058364.1 coordinate 2,829,035, forward strand.
GATTTTATAGATAACAGACAAACCGAAGATTAATTTTTTAATTGCTTACCAAACCAAAAATTCTTCAATAAAAAAAGGGATTTACTGGTCGGTAAATCCCTTAAACATTTTATATAGTAGCTACTACAAGCCACTTATATAGCTTCCGTACGGATCTTTAAATTGGTAGCCTTCCGTAAAACGGTGTTTGCTTAATTTTTTAAATTCCACCAGTCCCCATAGGAGAAATTCCTTTAAGAAATACGCATCTTCAGGCTCGATTTCTGGTTGATGTTTTTTAATTAAGTCTTCCAAAGGGCTTATTTCGTCTAGATGCTTTTTATATTCCTTATCAGTTACATCGTCCAGCAGTTCAAAACCACTGCCTTCAAAAAACCAATTTATAACTGCATCGTATGGACTGGGTGCATTGGGACGCTCCAACTTATCTATTTTAGGGAAATATTGCGGAAACATCGTTTTAATGGCTTCTCCCAATAATTGCTGAGCGACGAAAGCTGCTCCTTCCTGTTCTCCTTCGTAAACCAATTCTACCTTTCCCGTTATGGCTGGAATTACCCCCATAAAATCACTTAACCGAATAGCGGTCTTTTCTTCCTTATTTTTTAGCATTCTTCGCTCGGCGGTACTCATTAAGTTTTCGAAGGCGGTAATACTCAACCGCGCACTTATTCCGCTTTTATGGTCTATATATTCGCTATTTCTGGCTTCGAAACCTATTTGCTCCAGTAGATCGTAAACCAATTCTGGAACATAGATGTTCGATTTTTGCTCTTCTTCAACTTTAGCTTCTTGTTTTGTTATTTTTTTGGCGATTTCTATGGTTTCGGGATAATGGGTTAATATCTGCGAGCCAATTCTGTCTTTTAGCGGCGTTACGATACTACCACGATTGGTATAATCTTCTGGATTTGCCGTAAAAATAAATTGCATATCCATGGGCAGCCTTAATTTAAACCCTCTAATTTGAATATCTCCCTCTTGAAGGATGTTAAAAAGCGCTACTTGGATTCTTGCTTGTAAATCTGGCAATTCGTTAATTACAAAAATGCTTCTGTTTGCTCTAGGAATCATTCCGTAATGAATTACCCGATCATCGGCATAGGAAAGTTTTAAGTTGGCCGCTTTTATGGGATCCACGTCCCCAATTAAATCGGCTACCGTAACATCTGGCGTTGCTAACTTTTCGAAAAAACGTTCCTCTCTATGGATCCAAATTATTGGGGTTTCATCCGCTTTTTCCTTTATAGTCTCCATGGCATACCGTGATAATGGTTTTAGGGGATCATCATTTATTTCTGAACCTTCCACAACTGGAATCCATTCATCCAAAAGCTTTACCATGAGTCGTGCCAGCCTTGTTTTTGCTTGCCCGCGCAATCCCAAAAGATTGATATTGTGTTTGGAAAGTATGGCTCTTTCCAATTCTGGTATCACCGTGCTTTCGTAACCGTGAATCCCTTCAAAAGTGGTTTCCCCATCTTGAATTTTTTTTATCAGGTTGTCACGTAATTCATCTTTTATGGATTTTGATTGATATCCGGAGGCTTTCAAAGCTCCTAAGGTTTTAATTTTTTCTATTTGCATTTTATTTTCTTTTTCGAGCAGTTTTATCGTATTCTTTTTTTTCTATTGGTTTCGTAATCTTCAAAAATCATTTCCCCTAATCCCTTTAAACCTGTAAAAAATGCTTTTCCCTTGTTGGCTTCCGTAAAATGCCTAACAAATTGCATGAGGTAAGGATCCCGGGCAATCATAAACGTAGTTATGGGAATATGGAGTTTACGGGCTTGCCTTGCCATATTATAGCATTTATCTACAATAAATTTATCCAAACCTGCACTGTTCATATAATACTCCCCATCTGGCTGCCGTATACAGCTTGGTTTACCATCAGTAATCATGAAAATTTGCTTGTTTGTGTTTCGCTTTCTACGCAAAATATCCATGGCTAGTTGTAGTCCTGCCACCGTATTTGTATGATATGGCCCAACTTTAAGATAAGGAAGATCTTTTATGGAAATTGGCCAAGCATCGTTTCCAAAAACTATAATATCCAAGGTATCTTTTGGATATCGTGTGGTAATGAGTTCGGCGAGGGCCATGGCTACTTTTTTGGCCGGGGTTATTCTGTCTTCACCATATAAAATCATACTATGGCTAATGTCGATCATCAATACGGTGCTCATCTGAGCTTTATGGTGGGTTTCTTCAACAACAAGGTCGTCTTCGTGAAGCGTGAAATTGTCCAGGCCATTATTGACTTGGGCGTTACGCATGCTTTCAGTCATGGAGATTCGCTCTAGTGCGTCACCAAATTGATAACTCCTAAAATCCCCGGTGTGTTCGTCCCCCCTTCCGGTGTGTTTGGTACGGTGATTCCCACTGGCACTTTTCTTCAGTTTACCAAAAATTTGTTCCAGCGCATGCTTGCGTATAAGCTGTTCTGTTTTGGCTGTAATGGAAAATTTACCATCGCCATCGCCATCGCCGCTACCATCGCCGTCGGGATCGATTTCTTCCTGGATGAAACCCTTACGTTTTAAATCTTCAATAAAATCTTCAATGGTGTAATTTTCATCGGTAAGCTGGTATTCCTTATCCAATTCCCGCAGCCAATCAATAGCTTCATCAAAATCTCCAGAAGTATGGGTTATTAACTCCTTGAATATCTCAAACAATTTTTCAAAAGGAGATTGATCAGGAGCTTCATAATTGGTAAATACAAATCCTTTTCTTTTCGTTTTATTCATAGCCCCATAAAATTAAGGATTTTTATAGAGAATGCGAATGGACAAGCGAATTTTAAGTATTTATTAGGCTTTTAAAACCTAGATGTTTATTCTTTTTTGGGAATCTCTTCAAGAGTTCCATCGTAGGTTATAAAATCCCTTTCAGAACTATTTACTGAAACCGAGGTTTTTTTGTTCTGAAAAACCATCAAAGTAACATTGAAGGATTTCGTTCCGTCATTGGCAGAAAAGGTTATTCTGTAATGCTTTTTGTTCTCTTGATATTCAATTTCCATATCCGACACTTCTTGATCGAACTTTATACCTTCGCCATCTGGATTGTAGCCACCGCCCATTTGGCGTTCTCCATAAAAAGGAAGATCTGCTTTGGCAGAATCACCTTTGATTTCTAGAAAAGCACCATCTCCACTCAAATCTATGCGCTGTACATTATTACCGGGTGCCAAAAGACCACTTCCAGCAATTTGCATCATGCTAGTACTTACCGTGGGCATTGCCCATTGGCATTCAATACGGAAATTTTTATCGTTTATTATTTTGTCCAATGCTGCTAAATCTGCATCGCTTACTGCATTTTGTGTTCCTCCGCAGCTCAAAACACAAAGTGAAACCACAAAAATTCCGATGATTTGTAGAATTTTCATTCTTTTTCGTTTAAAGTGATATTCTTAAAGTTACGAATTTTCTTAAAAACAACTATTGTGCCATTCAGTATAAAATTAGTGGGTTCCATTGGTAATTAATTTCAAGAAATCTTCAGGTTTAAAGTTCTATCAAAAATTAATATAAATGTATGGCATTAGGTAAAGTATTAGGGAGCAACTAGATATTTAAGGAGTGTAAAATAAAAACACTTGGCTAATTTGTTACTTGTTAGTATCTTTCAGCTTGAAAGTAGTGATGAACTTAAACATTTATAAAATGTTAGAAGAAAAAAATGATAACCTGCAACCAGATGCAGACGGAAATGAGCAAAGTAATATAGAAACTCCTCAAGAATCTTCAGAAAAGATTCCTGCGGTAGAGGTTGAAAATGAAGTAGAGGAAGAGCAGGAGGAGGATCCTCAAAACGAGATCGACGAGTCGAATGCCGAAGATGCGGAGGATGAAGGGCATAAGGATCGCCATGAGATACCTATGCTCGATTATCACGCCATGAGCATGGAGGCTTTGGTTGAAGAAATGGAGCGATTACTCAAAAAAGAAAAGGTTCAAGCTATAAAAAGGCATGTCGATCAGATAAAATCGGAATTCGACCTAAAGTTTCAGGAACTGTTAGAGCAGAAAAAAGAGGATTTTATAAATGAAGGTGGTAATGAAATCGATTTTGTTTACAGTACAACAGCAAAGAAAAAGTTTAACGAACTCTATGGGGAGTATAAAGAAAAAAGAAATCAGTATTATAAAAACCTGGAAAATCGGTTAAATGCCAATTTGGAAAACCGATTGGAAATTATAGAAGAGCTTAAAGGGCTTATTAATGTTGAAGAAAATATAAACGATACATACAAACACTTTAAGGAATTACAGGAACGCTGGCGAAATGCCGGTCCTATTCCCCGGGTAAGTTATAATGATGTGTGGCGTACCTACCACCACCACGTAGAAATATTTTACGACTTTTTAGACCTTAATAGAGATCTTCGGGATTTGGACTTTAAGCACAATCTCGAAGAGAAAGAAAAAATAATATCCCAAGCAGAAGCATTAGCCGAAATTGGCGATGTAAATAAAGCTTTTAGGGAATTACAGCTGCTACATAAAATTTGGAAAGAAGATTTAGGGCCTGTAGATCGCGAACACAGGGATGAAATTTGGAACCGTTTTAGCGCAGCCACTAGAGTGATTCACCAAAAAAGGCAGGAATATTTTAAAAATCAAGATGCCATTCATGAGGCTAATTTGGTGGTAAAGGAAGAGATTATTAAAAAAATCGATGCCGTTACCAAACAGCCTGCCAACAGCCATAGCGGTTGGCAAAAACAAATTAAGGAAGTAGAAGCGCTACGCGAAGACTTTTTTAATGCTGGAAGGGTGCCTTATAAAGTTAATGAACAAACATGGGCTGCTTTTAAGGAAACCGTTCGAAAATTCAACAGGAATAAAAACTCTTTTTATAAGAACCTTAAAAAAGACCAGCAACAGAATTTAGACAAAAAGATGGAATTGGTAAAGTTGGCGCAATCTTTAAAGGATAGTGAAGATTGGGAAGAAACGACGCCAATAATGAAAAAAATCCAAGCAGATTGGAAGAAAATCGGGCATGTACCCCGAAAGTATTCCGATAAAATTTGGAATGAATTTAAAGCAGCTTGTAATTTTTATTTCGATAGACTTCACGCCAAGAAAAATGAACATTTTAAAGATGAAATGGAAGCTTTTGAGCAGAAAAAAGCTTTTCTGGATGAATTAAAGACTTATGAGCTATCTGGAGATAAGGAAAAAGATCTCGAACAGATTAAAGGTTTCATTGCAGACTGGAAGGCCATTGGTAGAATTCCACATAGCAAGAAAAGCATCGAAGGGAAGTTTAATAAAATTCTGGATGCTTTGTTCAAGAAATTGGATTTAGATAAGCAAAAAGCAGAGCTTATAAAGTATGGGAACAAACTAGACCAGTTGGCAAATGCCGATAACAATACCCTCATTAACAACGAGCGAATCTTTATTAGAAGAAAAATCGATGAAGTAAAATCAGAAATTAGGCAATTGGAAAATAACCTTCAATTTATCAATGCCGATGAAAGCAATCCAATTGTAAAAGAGGTACTTAAAAATATCGAAAAGCATCGGGAGGATCTCAATCTATGGAAAGCCAAGCTTAAGAAAATTAAAAATATTGATCAATAGATAAAAATCAATTTTAAGGGACAAAGGGCATCAATTTTATAACAAATGATGCCTTTTTTTATTGAATTATAACATTTTTTAAAATATCAACAAATGATAAAATTTTTCTTGTTCATTTAACGTAAAAACAACAATGAAACCCAAATTTTATGTTAAATTTGGAATTATTTATGGCTCCCTGAATGAATCTAAGACTGATAATATTTTTTTTATTTTTCCTCATTACCGTTTCCGGACATTGCCAAAGAAAGCAATTAGATAGTCTTTCTCAAGCAGTAAAGGCTTATAATCAGTTACCTTCAGAAAAACAAAAAGATACCTCTTACATCAATTTAATCAATAAGTATGTTTTGGCCAATTATTACGTTAGTAATGATACGGTTAGTCATTATGCAAACAAAAGTTTAAAGCTATCTAGGGAAATAAAATATATAAAAGGGGAGATTGAATCACTTATAAATTTGGGGTTTTACGAAAGTGAATCTGGGAATTATGATAAAGGGATTTCTTATATAGAAAAGGCTTTTTCCCATGCCAAGCGAATCAACAGCTTTAAGCACATGCTTTTGTGCTACAGTAATTTTGCTACAATTTATGATTATGCCGGGAACATAAAAAAATCGGTTGAGTCCAGTTTAAAAGCCATTCGTTTGGCTGAAGACAGACCGAATAAAACAAGGGATGAGCTTTTGTATTTGAGTTTGGTTTACGAAAACCTGGGACTTACTTATGGAATGCAGCGGGAGTATGATAAAGCGTTGGATTTTCTAATTAAAGCTAAAGAAATTAATGAGAAAACCGATAGTAAACTGGCCCAAGCACAAACTCTGAGTAATATTGCTAGCTTTCAGTTAAAAGTAAACGAATTCGAAAAAGGAATGGAAAATGTAGAAAAGTCCATTCCTATGTTTATAGAATTGGGATACAAAGATTGGTTAGCATTCGCATACAAAGTAAAAGGGGAGCTTTTTGTAGAGATGAATGAATATGAAAAGGCCTTGGATATATTTATGCAGTCGCTACTTATTTATGAAAAAGTTGAAGACAAGCGGGAAAAAACCTCCTTGTTGAACGACATAGCAAAAACCTATTGTGGGATGCAGGAGTTCGATTTGGCCAAAAGTTACGCCGACGACGCTATGGAACTGGCGAAGGAATTAAACTCTTTTGAAGACATTAAAGAATGCTCCAAAACCTTATATCTCATTGCAAAAAAAACATTGGATTATGAGAATGCTTTGGTGTTTCATGAGTTATTTAAAAACTATAACGACAGTATATTTAATCATGAAAACACAAAAAGTGTAGCTGCGCATGAGGCTCAGATGTCGTTTATCGCAATGGAAAACCAACTAAAACTGGATAGTCATAAACAGCTCAGCAAACAAAGACTTTTTATTTATTTATCCACGGGAGGCGTTATTATCCTGCTTACCATTCTTTTTTTTACCCAACGAAGCAGGAAAGTAGAGCGAAAATTAAACGGTTTACTGGCCAACAAGAACCACGATTTAAAAAAGCGCGAACAGGAATTACAGGAGCTTAATGAAACAAAAAATAAGTTTTTCTCTATTATAGCACACGATTTACGGGCACCAATTGGCTCATTAAATTCCCTTATAGATCTTTTAAAAGACAACCAGATAAGTGCCAAGGATTTTATGCAGTTTGCGCCAAAACTTAGTGAACAGGTAAAAAGCATATCTTTTACACTAAATAACCTTTTGGTTTGGGGGCAGGCACAAATGAAAGGCGCCAACTCGCGCCCTTCGAAAATCGATCTTCAATTAATTTGTGCAGATACCATTAATCTCTTGAAAGAGCTCGCCAGTAAGAAGAAAATATTGATTAAAAATATTATCCCGGATAAAGCAATAGTTTTTGCAGATCATGATCACGTTAATTTGGTTTTTCGAAACATAATAAACAACGCCATTAAGTTTACTCCCGAAACCGGACTAATAGAGATTTACGGCACCGAATTGGAAAAACATTGGAAAGTTGAGATTAGGGATAGCGGAATTGGAATGAGTCAAAAAGCCATTGACACTATATTGTCCGATAAAACCCAATTCGATTCCACCTACGGAACCAATAATGAAAAAGGTACTGGCCTGGGCTTAAATCTCTGCAAGGAAATGATTAAAAAGAATCATGGAAAGCTTTGGATAAAGTCTGAAATAGGAAAAGGAACCAGCTTCTTTTTCACGCTACCGAAGAAATAGTTCTTCTCTTCAACTATTTAAATATACAGTGTTAAATCAAGCTGTATTCAACCGATTTATGTACCACATTTTTACAGAATTTAATTGTATTTCGCAAGTATAGGAATAAGGGATGCTAGTTAAAGATAAAAACTTTACTGAAGCTCCCTAAACGGTTTCTTCAGTAAAGTTATAAATGATGAGCATATAGATTTATGCTGCTGTTTGGAATAGATTTCGGAATTTTAAGTCACATTAAAAGTTTAACTTTTAAACTAGTTTTCTTACTCGGTAGAATGAAAAATCATAGTGCTGTCTATAACCTTATAGTTTTCTTCATTTGCCTTTCTAAAAGTAACCTCTACATCATTCCAGTCGGATGCCCATCCTTTAACCGCATTGTTTAAATATATTATTTCAATAGGGTGCATTCCTTTTTTAAGGGCTATTGTGCCTTCTAGGGGAAATCTTTTTAAGGTATAATTCGGGTTTATAATCACCGAATCGGATATTTTCACCTGTTCCTGTTTGCTTGCAAAATAATAAACACCATCTTCTGGAATTTCTACAAAACCTTTTAAAAACACCGCTCTAAAGTTGGTTGTATCGATTTCTTTTCCCCAATCAAAGGTTTTATTAGCATCAGCAATTGTATTTATAATAGTACTTTCGTTAGGCTTTTCAGTTACTTCCGAAGCCTCTTTAAAATGGCCATCCACTGTTTTCATCTCTAAACCTGGAGCCAAGTTGGTAATATTGTGAGCCTCTTTTAATTTAACTTTTTTAATATCTATGTTTCTTACGGTGCTTACTTTTCCCGTAGGTAGCAGTGAGGCAATCTTTATTTGCGCGTTGGAGGCAAATGTGATAGGTTCGGTATAGGTATTACTATTTTCATTTGGTTTAGATCCATCCAATGTATATTTCATGGGGATAGGATGCGTGGTATTGAAGGTTAACGTTAAACTATCTGTAAAAGCAATACCGTTGGCGGTAGGGCCTTCTGGTAGCGGTATGTGGTAATTAATACCATACATGTCTAAAGTAGGGTAGAGATTATCCAAGCGGGTTAAGAAATTATTGTAGTCTTTTCGTTCTTCTCCGCTCCATGTAAGTTCCGCAATAGCAATAATTCTAGGGTAAGCGTAGTATTCAATATCTTTTCCGGTGTATGCATATTCTGTCCAAATATTACCTTGCATCCCTAAGATATGTTTTTTCTTGTCTTCGTCGATTTCTGCTGGAATCGGACTGTAATTATATACTTTTTCCAAAGGGATATAGCCACCATGAGCCATGGGCTCCACACGGTAATCTCCTTGGCTAAAGTTGAGATACGAATAATTAAGCGGGGTCATTATAACATCATGCCCGGCATTGGCAGCCTTAATTCCGCCTTCTTCCCCCTGCCAAGACATAATATTGGTAGTGGGTGTAATTCCACCTTCCAAAATCTCGTCCCAACCAATCATTATTTTACCGTGTTCCTGAATAATCTTTTCAACCCTAGCCATAAAATAACTTTGCAGCTCAGCTTCATTTTTAAGATTTTCTACCTTTATACGCTTCTGGCACTGTGGGCATTTTTCCCAATTTCGCTTGGGCGCTTCATCTCCCCCAGCATGGTAATAACCATAAGGGAATAATGGGACGATTTCATCATAAACATCCGCAATAAAATCGAATACTTTTTCATTACCTGCACAGAAAATATTGTAATCCACTCCCCATAATTCCCTAGGTTGATAAATAATGTCTTTGTTGCAAGCCAAATCTGAATATGCCGAAAGGGCGGCAACGGCATGGCCGGGGGTCTCAATTTCTGGGATTACATCTATAAAGCGCTCTTGGGCGTAGGCAACAACTTCTTTTACTTCGTTTTGGGTGTAATATTGTTTTTCGTTGGAATTGGCTTCCGTTTTAACCCCTTTGGTGATTAATGCAGGATATTTTTTAATCTCAATACGCCATCCTTGATCGTCTGTTAAATGCCAGTGAAATTTGTTTATTTTGAATAAGGCTAAAACATCCAATTGCTTTTTTATTTCTTCTATGGAAAAGAAATGGCGGGAAACATCCAAATGCATTCCCCTCCAGGAATAGGTGGGCTCATCAATTATTTTCCCATTTGGAATTTCAACAGAAGTTATTTTGCTTTCTTCTTTGGTAACAATTGGCAAAAGCTGAAGCACGGATTGCATTCCGTAGAAAATACCACGATACGTCTTTGCTACAACATCAATTTTATTGGAATCTACAGTTAGTTTATAACCTTCATCGTTTACCTTTAAAGAGTCTTCTAAATGAAATTGAATAACGTTATTGTCTTTTTTTTCGTCGGAAAGCTTTATTGACATTCCTGTGTAGGCCAAAATTTTATCTTTAAAAAAAACGGCTATCTGTTTCGTTTCTTCATTGTGAAAATAAAACGCTGTTTTTTCAGATAAAGAAAATATGCCATCTGCCTCCATAACCTTTTGTGGTAGAGGGGTAATATCATTTAAGCCGATTTGCGGGGTTTCATTTTTTTCTTGGGGGGTGCAACCTAGAAAGGTTACGATAGAGAGTAGTATGTATATAAATTTCATCGTATTAATTTTTGGCTTCACAGTTTTGGGCAGTAATGTATTTTAATAGATTATCTATTGGTTTTTTAACAAATGTATTAGCCCGGTACCCTTTGTTATGTAGTTTTTTTGTAATCAAGTCTTGAGCATAAAACCCTATGGAACCTACGAAATGAACAGGATGTTGTTGTAATTCCTCGTGATAATGTATAAGGTAGGTTTCTATAAAACCGTCGATTGTTTTTTCGAGCAACGCTGCTATAAATGCCTCTTTTTTATTCCTAAAAGCGAATTCGGCGAAAGAAGCTAAGTATTTATTTGGGTTTTGTTGATGGTAAACACATTTAAACACTTCATTTAAATCGGTATTGAATTCTTTTTCAAACCAAGTGGATATATTTTTAGGCATTTTCTTTTGAAAATACGCACTTAACAATTCCTTACCGATATAATTACCGCTTCCTTCATCGGATAAAATATAGCCCAACGAAGGTATTTTTTGATGAACGTTTATTCCATCGTAAAAACAACAGTTAGACCCAGTGCCCAGGATACAAATAATCCCCGGTTTAGCAGTGGTAGCGTGTATGGCGGCAATAACATCTTCCTTTATACCAATATGAACGATATTCTCAAAAAAATCTTTAAGTAGAACTTTCATTTTTTTATCGGCATCCTTGGTACCACAACCTGCTCCGTAAAAATGAACCTGTGTTATAAGGGATTGGTAACTCTTAAGGTCTTTATTGTTTGAAATAATATTTTTAATAGCATTTTCTGAAAGGATCGTTGGATTAATGCCTTCTGTTGTGGTGGCAAGAATTTGTTTTCCCGTAAGGGTAGAAATCACCCAATCGCACTTTGTAGAACCGCTATCTGCAACTAAAATCATGGATCTGTTCTTTTTTCTAAATGGTATATTAGCTATAAAGGTTTTAAAAGAGAAAGTTCTTTTGGTTAAAATAACCCCTCAAAAGGAAGAGGGGCTATTTTGAAACTAACCAAACACGCTAACTTAAACTTAAATTCTAGATGAGTCTTTTTTAGTGAATCTGAATCCAAAAAAATGCAATCTCATTTTATGCTAAGGTTTTTTAGAACCTTAGAAATGATATCTCTTAAAAGCCTCAATAGCTTCGTATTCTGCCAATCCTAAGTTATCGTACAGGAGGGCGGTATTTCGATTGCGTTCTTGAGCACGAACCCAAAATTCCCTAGCATCTTCGCCCTGAAACATTACTCGGTCTTTTTGGGACTGGTGGAAAAGAATAGCATTTATTTTTTTACTCATCTCATCTGGGCTCAAGGGAACTGCCATCTCGATATCTGCAATATCCCATTCGTGCCAAGCTCCGCGGTAAAGCCAAACCCAACAATCTTTCATAAACGTTTCATGTTTTATTTGATGGAGGCTTTCAAAAATGGCGTCGAGGCATAATTTATGAGTACCATGAGGATCGGCTAAATCTCCTGCAGCATAGATTTGATGCGGTTCTATGCTTTTTATTAAGTCAGAAATTATGTTTATGTCTTCTTGTCCAATGGGGTTTTTTTTCACTTTTCCCGTTTCGTAAAATGGGAGATCTAAAAAATGAACTTTTTTATCTTCTAGACCTAGGTATCGGGTAGCTCCATAAGATTCCATCCTGCGGATAAGACCTTTTAATTTTCTGGTTTCCAAACTATCCTCATAAGCGGTAGTTTTAGAATTTAAGAAGGAAATAACTTTTTTAAAGTTGCTTTCTTTTGTACTACAGTCCATTAATTGAGAAACTTCGGCAAACTTAAGGGCTTCCTCATCTGTTACGGCGATATTACCAGAGGTCTGGTAGGCTACATGAACATCGTGACCTTGATCGATAAGCCTGGAAAAAGTACCTCCCATGGAAATCACATCGTCATCCGGATGGGGACTGAAAATAATGACCCTTTTCTTAGCAGGTGTCGATCGTTCTGGCCTGTTTTTGTCATCTGCATTTGGTTTTCCACCTGGCCAACCAGTGATGGTGCGCTGAACTTTATTAAAAATTTTGATGTTTAAATTGTAGGCAGACCCTTCAATCGTAAGTAATCCAGACATTCCATGCTCGTTGTAATCCTTATCGGTAAGCTTTAAAACCGGTTTTTTAAGTATTTCGCTCAACCAAGTAACTGCTTTTACCTTAAGCTCATCCGTCCATATACATTGACTTACAATCCACGGAGTTTTAATTCGCGTCAGTTCAGAAGCTGCTTCATCGTCTAGAATCATGGAAACATTTTCATGATTTTGAAGAAAAGTAGCCGGTATATTAGAGGTTATTTGTCCTTCTATAGTTTCCTTTATGATGGATGCTTTTTTATGCCCCCAGGCCAGCATAATAATGCGTTTGGCCTTCATAATCGTACTTACCCCCATAGTAATGGCTTTTTTGGGCACATATTCAATTCCGTTGAAATCTGATGCTGCATCCCGCCTTGTTACATGGTCCAGGGTGATAATTCTAGTACCTGAATTTTTATGGGAGCCGGGTTCGTTAAAACCAATGTGACCTGTTCTACCAATACCGAGCAACTGAAAATCGAGCCCTCCGAGTTGTTTTATCTTTAGGTCGTAATCAATGCAATATTGATCCAATTCCTCAACGGAAATTTCTCCTGAAGGGATATTTACGTTTTCTGGGTTTATATCCACATGATCAAACAAATGCTGATGCATGAAGTAATAGTAACTTTGGCGGTTTTCGGGTTCCATGGGGTAATACTCGTCTAAATTGAAAGTAATTACATTATGAAAGCTCAATTCTCCTTTTTTATGAAGGTTTACCAATTCTTCGTAAACCTTTATGGGGGAAGACCCAGTGGCGAGCCCGAGCACACAAGGCTTTCCTTGTTGCTGCTTGTCTTTGATTATTTCAGCAATTTCATGGGCAACCAAAACAGAAGCGTAGTTCGAATCCTCAAAAATTTCATTATGAATCTTCTCGAACTTGGTATCTTCAAACTTACCAACCTGTTTATATTTAATTTCTTGTATCATTCTAAAAAATAGCCTTTAATATTTCTTTTCAGCTTTTGGTTCATTGGCATTAAAAAACAGACCCTCATGAGAGCCTGTTTTTTTAGGCTTGAATATTAATTAATATCCCACCAGATATTCGTTGTCATTTCATCTGGACCCTGTCTTTCAATAGCTTCAGAAAGGTTCTCTTCATTTGAAATTGCTTCCGTAGCAGAATATTGAAGTCTTTTAGGAACCATACCGTTATTAGGTTGGGTTACAAAGAAGTTAGCGTTATCCGTTAGTGCTGGAATTAGGTCTGTTCTTCTTACCAATGCCCAACTTTCATAACCGTTCATTAAGGAATTTAACCATCTTTGGTTCCAGATCATTTCTAATTGTGAAGCTGTATCGCCACTTAAATTTGCAGAAGGCTCCATAGATAAATAGGTAGCAATAGCCCCAGCATCAACCTTCCAAAAGCTCATGCTAGTTTCTATCCCCTTACGGTACAATGAATTTGCATCACCACCATATCCTAAGACAGCGGCTTCTGCCTGAAGAAAATAAGATTCTGAAGCTGACAATACTTTTACAGGTGCTAAATTTGCCACCTCGGTTGTAGATAATCCCACAACCATTTCAGAAGGGTCTGCAAAATCTTCCCTTGGGAGTTGAGTTCTTGAACCAATTGGCGAACCTTTGAATTCATCGTTATTTATAGATGGAGTTGCAACCTGCGCCAACCTTGGGTCGTTGTTGGTGGAAAGCATATCTAAATATCGATCTGTAAAAGTGAATTTAGATCCAATACCTCCAAATCCCCAATAAACATCTTCGTAACCTCCGTCTAAGAAAGATAGAAGTAATGGAGACTCCGACCTTTTTAGTAAAGCGGGGTTAGATTCGTCTATTAAATCATTAGATAAACAATCGTTAATTATAGCATCAATATAACTTTGCTCACCATCAGCAATAAAAGCATCCCTAGACCTTAGAGCCATTCTAAGTCTAAGGGTATTGGCAAAAGCCTTCCAATTTTGAGGATTTCCTCCATAAATATAATCCCCTTCGCTTCCCGCAATAATAGCAGTAGAACTTCCAATGGACTCCATTTGGGTTTTTAGATCTTCCATAATTCCCATATAAATACTCTTTTGAGAGTCGTAAATGGGTTTAGGGTTTTCTAAAATAAGCTGGTCTCCTATTAATTCGCTATATGGAACATCCCCAAAAATATCTGTCATTTTTTGGTAAAACCACGACATCATAATCTTACTTACTGCAATACCGTTTTTATCATCTATTTCTGTATAAGCTTTTAGTAAATTTCGAGCATTTAGAGTCACCTTTTTGTAGCTGTTATCAAACATACCGTTGGTCCACCCTTGATTATTTTGGTATGCATCTGCCCCAAACCAGGCACCTTCATAATTATAGCTTATTTGGTTTGCAAATTGGCTGCTGTAAATAATATTTCCTCGCCATGTTAAAAATCTAGGTTCGGCGAATTCAAAGTATTGAACACCAGCCATAATACCTTCTACAGGAGCTGTTGTGGCTTTGTAAGGATCTGTATTAATTTCTTCAAAATCTTCAGTACAAGCTAAGAAGAAACTGCTTATTCCTATTAATAGGAACATTATTTTATTGGATCTCATTTCTTTAAATATTTTATTCATTTAACTATATAGTTTCAATTAAAAGGCAATACTTAACTTAAAACCATGACTAGAGGTCGAAGGGAATCCAAAGTATTCAACTCCGCTAAACCCTCTGTTGAAACCTGTTTCTGGATCAAAATTATCTGTATTCTTATGGAGGATCGCTAGGTTTCTTCCTATGTAGCTTAATCTCAATTTTGTAAGATTTAGTGATTCTAAGAACGGCCCACTAAAATCGTAACCGAAATTAATTTCCCTAAGTTTTATATAACTCGCATCGTATACCCAATTCTCAGAGATTTGAGCTAATCGACCCCAGTGGTTCTGTGGGTTAACTCCACGAGCCACTACGTCGGCGTTAAGGGATCCATCGATCACGGCATTGTCTGGAACGGTAAATCCAGTTCCACCTGTAAAATAATCCCTGTTTTCTAAGGTTACTACATCGGTTCCAGAACTTGCTCTAACAAGATCTGAGAAAGAAAAAATGTCTCCACCAAATCTTGCATCGAATAGAACAGAAAGCGATAAGTTTTTATATCTAAATGTATTTTGGAAACCTGCCAAAGCATCTGGATTGGTACTTCCTATCTCACCAATTTCCCCTACAACGGGAAGTCCGTCTGAGTCGTAAACAATTTTTCCGTCGTCATTTCTTTCAAATGTCGACCCGAAAAGCGTCCATAATGATTCTCCAAGTTTTGCTCCAACCTGTACCACGTCGTTAAATTGTCTTTCTACTATTTGAACATCTATTCCTTGAGCTAGTTCTTCAATTTTATTTTCGTTTTTAGAGAAGTTTAAAGTTGAAGTCCAACTAAAATCCTTGCCCTTAATAATATCTCCTGAAAGTACGAGTTCTACCCCTTTATTGGTTATTAAACCTGCATTGATAAATTGAGAGTTAGCACCACTTGCAGGCGGTAAGCTTAACTGTAGGATTTGATCTTCTGTGTCGATGGAATAGTAGGTTCCATTCAAACGAAGCCTATTATTAAAGAATCGGGCATCTAAACCAACTTCAAAAGAAGTAGATATTTCTGCAGTTAACTCTGGATTTCTAAGATCTGGACCAGGTCCGGCACCTTCTTCAGTTTGTCCATAATAATTAAAAAGTTGACCATTATAGGGAGCCGTAGACACGTTGTATGTATTGGTTAGGCTGTATGGACTCGTAGCATTTCCCGTTTTAGCATAGTTACCTCTTAATTTTAAAAAGGTTAAACCTCCGTCACTTTTTATACTCGGGATCGCATCGGTAAGGACTAAACTCCCACCAACGGAAGGATAAAAGAACGATGCATTATCAATAGGCAGGGTTGAAGACCAGTCGTTTCTTCCGGTAAACTCAATAAATGCGAAGTTTTTATACCCAAAATTTACAGATCCAAAAACCGAATTTGAGGTGCTTCTAAACAATCTGGAGTCTATATTTTTACTTACAAAATTGTTAAATGAAAATATGTTGTTCTGAACAAAAGTCTCTCCTGTGTTTATGAGTATTTTTTCAGATTGATCGATATGACTTAAACCGAAGGTAGAGGATATCGAGAAGTTTGATCCTAGACTAGAATTATAGTCTAATAAAAAGTCATAGTTCTGTAATTCTGAAGTGGTATTGAATTCATCCATTTTACCATTAGGAGCAATATCGAATGCACCCTTCCTTCTATAGATAAAGGCATTCTGGAAACTTTGATCCTGAGAAAGTTTTAAAGTAGCTTTCATTCCTTTAAATAAATCTACCCCTACAGAAACCAATCCGATATATCGGTTTGTTTCATCTTCATTTAATAAAGTGTTGGCAGGGTAATAGGGGTTCATAATAAAGCTACCATTCCAATTATTTGGGGTGCCTTCCGGCGTTAAATAATTATCTTCCAAAAGTTGATTGGAGATGTTTCGTGGTTTTAAAGATAAAGCCTTGATGGTGTTCGACTGCCCATCTGTTAATTCTGGTCTGTTTTCACCATTTTGATTGGAATAGTCCAATTTCCCGAACACTTCCACACGCTCACCAATATCTATCCCAGCGGCTAAACCAAAATTATGTCTTTTTAAATTGGTGCCAGGTTGTATAGAATTGTTGTTTAAATACCCATAAGAAAGTTTGTAATTAAAACCTTCCTTAGCTTGAGAAACATTTATCGAATTTAAACTGGTTACTCCAGTATCGTAATAATCTTTGAAGTCTCCTGGGTTGGGGCTGTAAGCTGCAGTACCTACACCATCGAATCTTCCTTTTTGAGAGCCATCCATTTGTGGCCCCCAACTACCTGAGTTATCGATTGAATAAATTAATTGATCGGTAGCGGTATCGTAACGGCCCTGTCCATAAACATTTTGAAGTTTCGGTTCTACTAGAACATTATCGAAAGTTAAGGTAGAATTTATTTCAACACGTGCTTTATCTGTTTTACCTCTTTTAGTAGTAATTACCAGCACCCCATTAATTCCTCTAAACCCGTATAGAGCAGTGGCGTTACCACCCTTGAGCACAGAAACCGTTTGAATATCATCGGGGTTCAAGTTAGAAAGTCCGTCGCCATAATCGAATCCGCCAGCAAAATCTCCTTGTCCTAAGGTATTGTTATTTACAATCGCTCCATCTATTACCAATAATGGTTGGTTACTACCACTTAGTGAACTAATTCCCCTTATGGTTATATTGGTAGAAGATCCAGGCCCGGTGGCTCCCGATTTAATATCCACCCCAGAAACCTTTCCCTGTAGGGAAGTCGCCACATTAGGGTTGGAGGCCTCTGTTAAAGATTCAGATCCAACCTCTTCTACTAAATAGCCTAGTTTTTTTGCTTCTTTTTTTACACCAAAAGCGGTAACCACCACTTCATCCAAACTCTGGCTATCTTCTTCTAAGCTAACATTAATACTGGTTTGGGTACCCACTGTAACTTCTTTGGGTTTCATTCCTAAATAAGAGAATTTCAACACATCTCCAGGTGCAGCTTCAATGGTATAATTACCATCAAAATCGGTTTGAGTTCCTTTAGAGGTCCCTAGAATCATAATATTAACGCCTGGTAGCGGCACATCGTCAAAACTACTCTTTACCACCCCGTTTATTTGAACATCTTGTCCAAATACCCCAGAAAGGGATAAAAGTGAAAAGAGAATGAAAAGTAAATTTTGTTGTTTCATCTGTTGTTATTTATTTGATTTTTCATTGGTCAGATGGAATACCATTTCGTTTAGATTCTTTAAATGACTGATATCTAAACAACCGTGGCATTCCATATTATCAATTTGTTAATTAATGGTTAAAAATTACTTCGAAAGTCTTTTGCCAAAAATCTTTTTATACAAACAACATCATTTTACCAACAAACAACAAAGAATTTTAGATAACAGTTTTTTAACATTTGTCATTTTTAAAAATGTTTTGGTTATTCCTGTAAATAATTATACTTTTTCACAGTTTTTTAATCAAAATGCTGAAAACACTGAATATTATTTAATATGATCGTAAATGAGCTTTCTTTAAAGAAAACGATTGCGTGGAAGTATCACTGTTACTTTTGGGGTATTTATTTCTTAATCAACTTTGTACGTTGGGGAAGTTATTTTAACGATTATGCATATTCGTTTGCATCCAACCTGGTAGAATTTCCGCTTCATATAATAATAGTTTACTTCAATGTATATTATTTAATCCCAAGATTTATCTACAAAAAGCGATACCTTATGTATGTAGTCTCTCTAATTATGCTTTTGGGAGTACATTACATTATAAGAAGTTTACTTAACTATTGGCTGGTGACCGAAAATATTTGGCCGGAGGCACAGGGCACGCAAGAGCCCTTAGGTTTTAACCATATTGTTGCTGTAAGTATTGGGGAGTTGTATGTTTTGGGCATTACGGCCGCCATTAAATTTACGGTGGACTTTATAAATGAAAGAAATCAAAACCAAAATCTTAGGGAGCTTCAATTTAAAACAGAGTTAAAGTATTTAAAAGCCCAGATGCAGCCCCATTTTTTCTTTAATACGCTCAACAACTTGTATGCACTTACATTGAAGAAGTCTTCCCAAGCTTCAGATGTGGTTCTGCGGTTGTCAGATATAATGCAATATGTAATTTATGACGCCAATAAAAAAAGATTGCCCTTGCTTCAGGAAATAAATTATATCGATAATTATATTGCACTGGAAAAATTGCGCTATGGTACCAATATCGATTCAGAATTGAGTATTGATGGAGATATAGATACTATAAAAGTACCGCCCTTGCTTTTCCTCCCTTTCATTGAGAATTCTTTTAAACACGGAGTAACGGGAGATAATAAACTTAAGCTGAAAATTTTATTCGAAAGAAGGGAAGATGCCTTGTTTTTTTATGTCGAAAATAACGTAAGTAAGGGAAATCAAAAATCCTCGGAAAAGGGAGGGATCGGACTCAAAAATATACAAAGAAGACTAGAAATACTCTATAAAAATGAATTTGATTTGAAGACCATAGTAAATAACAATATGTTTGTAGTTACGCTTAAAATACCTATTCAATGATTATAAAGAGTCTTATTATCGATGATGAACCACTTGCAATCGAAGTTATACAATCTTACATTCAAGAATTTAAAAATGTGGAAGTGGTCGGGGTCTTTAGAAATCCTATTGAAGCACTTTCTACCATAGAACAAGAAGAAATAGATGTTATATTTTTAGATATAAACATGCCTAAAATGAATGGTTTGGAGTTTTTAAGAAACTTAAAAAACCATCCGTTAATTATCATCACAACCGCATATCGGGAATACGCTATAGAAAGTTACGAGCTGGAGGTTTTGGATTATTTGGTAAAACCCATTCCATTTAACCGTTTTTTAAAATCCATCAACAAGCTTACAGCGCGTTTAATGGTAATAAATGGAGTGAAGCAAACCATCGATTTTGAGCAGGATGCCCATATTTTTTTGAAGGTGGACAAAAAACTCATCAAGATATTTTTACACGATATTCTCTTTATTGAAAGCCTTAAAGATTACATAAAACTCCACAGTAAAGATGGTACGTACATTTCCCATAAGTCCCTTTCTAGTATTACTGAAGAATTACCATCAGAAAATTTTATCAGGGTGCACAAGTCGTATACCATTGCGGTAGACAAAGTGAAGTCGCTGGAAGGGAATTTACTGGAAATTGAAAACAAACGAATTCCTATAGGAAGAAACTATGCTCGGCATACCAAGGACAGCATCTTGAAAAATAAAGGAAACCTTTTAAACGAATAACCAATAAATTATACTAACTCAGTCAAATTAAAACTATGACAACTACCTCTCAAAAATCCAACACCCTAGTGCCGATAATGATTATCGCTGGGCTCTTTTTCATTTTTGGATTTGTTACCTGGATCAATGGAGCTTTGATTCCTTTTATGAAAACCATCAACGAATTAACAGATACCCAATCGTATTTAGTGGCCTCGGCATCTTATATATCTTTTGTTGTGATGGCGCTTCCGTCGTCTTACATTATAGGAAAAGTAGGTTATAAAAAAGGAATGTCTTTAGGGTTAATTGTCATGGCTATCGGGGCATTGGTTTTTATTCCGGCAGCAGAAGCAAGGACATATTGGGTGTTTTTAAGCGGAATTTTTATTCAAGGAATCGGGATGACGCTTTTACAAACGGCTTCCAACCCCTACATTACCATTTTGGGTCCCATGGAAAGTGCTGCCAAACGAATAGCCATTATGGGAATAGCCAATAAGGTGGCAGGGGCCTTGGGCTCTTTTATTTTTGGAGCCATTCTTCTATCGGGTATCGATGAAATTCAAGAGCAACTTACCCAAGTTTCCCAAGACGAAAAGACATTATTATTAAATGAAATGGCAGATAGTGTTGTGTTGCCTTATGTGGTAATGGCAACAATCCTATTCCTCTTGGCAATTTTAATAACCAAAGCACCATTACCGCATGTAGAGGCTGCAGAAGTAGAGGAGGAAGTATCTCCCGATGGCCAAGCAGTTGTAAAAAAAACCAGTATTTTTCAGTTTCCACATTTATGGTTGGGGGTATTAGCCCTATTTGTATATGTAGGTGTTGAAGTAATTGCAGGGGATACCATCATTTCATACGGGTTATCACTGGGCATACCGGGAGAAGAAGCTAAATCCTTTACATTAATGACATTAATGGCCATGGTGGCCACCTATTCCTTGGGGGTGGTTCTTATCCCAAAATACATCAGTCAAACTACCGCATTGCGGGCAAGTGCTATTTTAGGAATATTATTTGCGATCGGAATTATATCCACCTCTGGTTTTACTTCGGTATTATTTGTTGCCGCGTTGGGAATTGCAAATGCACTTGTTTGGCCGGCTATTTGGCCATTGGCTTTAAATGGCTTAGGAAAGTTTACGAAAACAGGTTCTGCATTTTTAATCATGGCTATATCTGGGGGTGCTACTATCCCACTTTTATATGGATATATTGTAGACGAAAAGAAACTGGAATTATTAGAAAGTGGAATGGAAATGTCTAAAGCAACAGCTCAAGCCTCTACCACAGGTTATTACCTGCTATTTCCCTGCTATGCCATTATTTTATATTATGCGTTTCACGGACATAAAATTGGATTGAAAAAAAAATAATCCTGCATTGTTCAGCATCATTTAACGCTCTCTAAACTAATGAGGTATTGTAATTGGTAGTTTGAATAAATCTGGATAAAATTAAAATGCTGTAATTAAGATAAAAGCTCGCAGACCTTTCTTCAATAGAAAGAATTGCGAGCTTTTCTGCTATGCTTATTCTAAAATAGAAGTGGTCGAAACGTGAAAATCCGAAGATAATTCTTGAAGCTTTATTTGTGCATCCCGGTATTGGAAAATAACGTACTTTCTTTGGGGATAAAAAAACTTCCAACAAGCCTTTTCATTTTCTTATTAAATAGTATTTTTGCGCATGCAAAACAACGTACTCATTTTAGATTTCGGTTCGCAGTACACTCAATTAATCGCTAGACGCGTAAGAGAGCTTAATATTTTCTGCGAAATTTATCCATACAATAACTTACCCGAAGACCTTTCCACCTATAAGGCCGTAATTTTATCTGGAAGTCCATTTTCTGTTAGGGCAGAAGATGCTCCGCATCCAGACCTATCGCAAATACGTGGTAAGGTACCTATGTTGGCGGTTTGTTATGGGGCACAATACCTGGCTCATTTTGGGGGCGGAGAAGTGGCACCTTCCAATACTCGCGAATACGGTAGGGCAAATCTTTCTTTTATTGCTGAAAATGAACCCTTTTTCGAAAATATTTCAGTTGGAAGCCAAGTTTGGATGAGTCATAGCGATACCATCAAACAATTACCTACTTCAGGGAAAGTTTTGGCAAGTACCAACGATGTGCAAAATGCAGCTTATAAAATTGAAGGGGAAACAACCTATGCAATTCAATTTCATCCTGAAGTTTATCATTCCACCGATGGAAAACAGCTTCTAGAAAACTTTTTGGTTAGTATTTCTGGAGTAAAACAAACGTGGACACCAGATAATTTTGTGGATATGACGGTTGCCGAACTTAAAGAAAAGTTGGGTAACGATAGAGTGGTACTGGGACTTTCAGGAGGGGTCGACTCTACGGTAGCGGCTGTTTTGTTGAACAAAGCCATCGGCGACAATCTTTACTGTATTTTTGTTAACAATGGACTGCTTCGTAAAAACGAGTTCGAAAGCGTTTTAAAGCAGTACGAGGGCATGGGACTTAATGTTAAAGGGGTCGATTCTTCGGCACGTTTTTTGGATGCTTTGGCAGATGTTAGCGATCCCGAACTAAAGCGTAAAGCAATAGGTAGGGTTTTTATAGAAGTTTTTGATGATGAAGCCCACGAAATAAACGATGTTAAATGGTTGGGGCAGGGAACCATATACCCAGATGTTATTGAATCGATTTCAGTAAACGGCCCATCGGCAACCATTAAGAGTCACCACAATGTAGGTGGATTACCAGATTTTATGAAATTAAAGGTGGTTGAGCCCCTAAAAATGCTATTTAAAGACGAAGTACGCCGCGTAGGAGCTTCTATGGGAATCAACCCAGAGCTATTAGGGAGACATCCTTTCCCTGGGCCTGGACTGGCAATTCGTATCTTAGGGGATATTACTGCTGAAAAAGTACGTATCCTGCAGGAAGTGGATGCTATTTTTATAAACGGACTCAAGGAATGGGGACTTTATAACAAAGTATGGCAAGCCGGAGCAATTTTATTGCCAGTAAATTCCGTTGGGGTGATGGGAGACGAAAGAACTTACGAAAAATGTGTAGCTTTACGTGCCGTAGAAAGCACCGATGGAATGACAGCCGATTGGGTAAATCTTCCATATGAATTTCTACAAAAAACGTCTAACGATATAATAAACAAAGTTAAAGGCGTTAATAGAGTAGTGTACGATATTAGTTCAAAACCGCCAGCAACAATCGAGTGGGAATAATTGACTAAGTTTACGTTGCATGCTTGAAGTTTTAAGCTGGAATATTACAATTATTGTATCAAGGTTTTTGTAGTGAATTTATGGACGTCCCGTTGAATTGGAATTTGTAACCTTGAACAAAAAACTGAAACCAAAATATAAATATGAACCATAGTAAAGTCCTTTTAATCCTTGCGTTTTTGTTTTGTGTAACCTTACAGGCACAAAAATTTGAAACACATGCCGTAAAACAAGGAGAGACCTTAGAAAGTATAGCCCGTAAATATCAAGTAACGCCCTATGCTATTTTAAAGTTAAATCCAGAAGTTAAAAACGGTGTTAAGGCCAATACTATTGTTGTTATTCCACTTTCTGAAGCTTCTTCGTCATCATCGGGAGCAGCTACGGTAGTAGATCCCAATCAAATAGAACGTTTTAAGGAACACAAAGTAAAGAGAAAAGAAACCCTTTACAGTATTTCAAAAGAATACAATGTTTCTATTGATGACTTAAAAAGGTACAATAAAGATTTATACAGTCGCCAATTAAGTAAAAACGAAATCATTCAGATCCCAGTTTACAAAAGGGTTGCTGGAGGTGCTATTCCAAATAGGAGAGGATTGATTCCTCATGTTGTGGCTCCAAAGGAGGGTCCTTGGCGCGTGGCTTACGAACATGGTATTACTGTAGATTCTTTAAAGGTTTTAAACCCAGAAATGCAGGAAGTATTAAAAGAAGGTGATACTCTTTGGGTTCCCTTTGTAGCCGGAAACGATAAAAAGCCGGTAGAGGTTGATAATTACAACTACTACACCGTGCTTCCCAAAGAAGGGTTTTACCGGTTGAAGGTAAAGTTGGGGGTTACCCAAGAGGAGATAGAAACCCTAAATCCAGAAGTTAAGGAGGATGGTTTAAAGGCTGGAATGGTGCTAAAACTGCCAAAAGATAAAATGGGAGAAATGACGGTAAATAACGGTCAGCTTATCGAGAAATTCTCATTACTGGACAGTCTAAATTACAATCAGAAATCCAAATTGGCTTTAATTCTACCTTTTAAGCTGGACGAATTGGATTTTAACGACCTTAGCACCAATAAAAATAAAATTGAAAAGGATAAATTGTTGAGTGTTTCGTTGGATTTTTATACGGGAGCTTTAATGGCCATCGACTCTGCCAAGCAATTGGGATTGTCTTTGGATGTAAGTGTATTTGACAGTGGTGCCAACCCTAGTAAAGTAAGTCAACTTACCACCAGCGGGAAACTAAATGGGGTAGACGCCATCATCGGTCCTATTATGCCTAATACCTTCAATAGGGTTGCGAGTGATGTGAGAACTTTAAATACTCCGGTTTTCGCTCCTTTTTCCAATAAAGGACTTCAATTGTACAACAATGTTTTTCAAACCTTGCCTCCAGATGAATTGTTAAGGGAGAAAATGCTAGGATACTTAAAAACAAATGGAGTGGATAAGAATATTATTATCATCGCCGATAAGCAGAGTACTCCAATAAAAACAAGATTACTGTCACTATTCCCTGGTGCAAAGGTGATTAATCCTATAGAGGATAAATTTATTCGCTTGGATGAAATCAATCCATTTCTTTCTGCGGAAAAAGATAATTGGGTAATCGTTGAAACCAATAGTATTCCGTTGCTTACCAATATTACGGGAGTGGTAAATTCAGCAAAAACTGAAGAACATCCTATAACATTAATGACTACTTTAAAAGGAAGTGCTTACGACAGTGATAATATTTCTAATATGCATTTATCGAATCTTAATTTTCACTTCCCTACCATTGATAAATTATCGGATGTAAAAACAAGTTTCAGTAAAAAATATAGCGCTAAGTATGGCACTACACCCAATCGTTATGCCATTAGGGGGTTCGATCTTACCATGGATGTTATTTTGAGGTTGGGTTACAATAAAAATTTAGATTATGTAGCAGCTCATGTAAGTGAAACGGAATACATAGAGAATAAGTTTGATTATAAGAAAGAGCTTACCGGGGGTTATTACAACCAGGCCCTTTACATCGTAAAATACGATCATTTAGAAATTAAAGAAGCAAAAAACAATGCCGACCTCGATAGTAACGTACTTGGGAGCACTTCGAACTAAGTGTGTTCATATAAAAAGTAATAATTCTTTTATTACAGATGCTCCAACCGATAACAACGGTAAAGGAGAAGCTTTTTCACCTACAGATACAGTGGCGACTTCCTTAGCGAGTTGTATGTTAACAATTATGGGAATCAAAGCCCGTGATTTGGAAATCGATTTAACAGAAACAACGGCAACGGTAACCAAAACTATGGCATCGGAGCCTAGACGTATATCTCAAATAGATATTATTTTCGATATTCCTGCCAACACCGATGATAAAACCAAAAAAATATTAGAACGTGCTGCTCATACTTGCCCTGTGATCTACAGTCTACATCCTGATATTGAAAAGAATATTACTTTTAATTGGGGCTAGAATAGACTCCGATCAATTCTTTTTAATGTTTAAAAAAACAAAAAAAGACTTTCAGCCTTACCTAATTTAGAATAAGGAACACTAAACATATTGAGAATAGGATAATGTGTTGGAGCGGCGGCAAAAGCGGCAACCAATTTAGACAGAACTACGCTTTGAGCGTGGTTTTTTTATGTCTTCTTTATATATTTAAATTTTTTTCTATTTTTAAAGAAAATAAGCAGTAAGAATATGTTTGTACAAGTAAAACAGATATTATCCAATAAAGTTAGAATTGTTGGATTCTTAATTCTGATAGCAGGAATTATAATTCTTAAAACTTTGGATAACGATTTTTATAATTTTCTTTCTGGGGCTTTAATTGGTGTAGGTGGTGCATTTCTATTAACAGGTAAAATACGTAAAACCTAGTTTTAGTACTTTACCTACCTCAATAACAAAACACATAAAAACTTGATGGAATGGATGCTATAAAAATCAACTACAACAAGAAAATTTTACAGCGTGATCTTTTTTACGGAGTAGTCTGGGAAATTTTAGCCATCGCAACCCTTTTTTTTACGGATGGAAATTATTGGCTTTTATCTGTAAACCTCATACTTGCCACGCTCTATCATGGACGTTTTGTGTACAGGAATATAAATCCTTACTTACTGATTGAAAACGGAGTCCTTACTAAAAATTCTTTTCCCAAAAAATCAATAAAACTTTCCGATATAACAAGAATTAAAAAGTTTGGAGAAGATTTTGAAGTGGAAACTTCAGAAGAAAAAATCAAAATTAATGCGGCTTTAATTGCGCCGGTTTCGTAAAAAATGCTGAGCGAATTTTTGGGAGGAATTGAGTTAACACCTTATCTAATGCCATTTTCCAAAAAATAACTTCCATTATTCCTTTTAATTTCATACTTTGATAAGTAATGAACAACCAACACAATAAGTTATGAAATTAGGAGCATTTTCAGTTAGTTTAAGCGTCGAAAATCTTAGCGTTTCCAAAAAGTTTTATGAGAATTTAGGATTTTCTGTTTTTGGTGGTTCCATGTCGCAAAACTACCTTATTATGAAAAATAAGGATTGTTTAATTGGTTTGTTTCAAGGAATGTTTCAGGGAAATATTTTAACCTTCAATCCTGGGTGAGATTCGAATGCCCAAAAACTGAAAGAATTTGATGATATAAGAAACATTCAGCAAAAAATAAAAGCTAACGGCATTGCAATCAATAAAGAAATACAAGAAGACTCCACGGGACCTGCCAGTTTTACCATATCCGACCCCGATGGAAATGTTATTCTATTTGATCAACACATCTAAATTGTTGTTAAGCTTATAATAACCTTCAGTAATCGTTTTAATTGGAAAACTTTTATATATTTAACTTCTTATTAATCAGTAACTAACCAATTAAAATGAAGACCTTAGCAAGAAGAAGTATTTGGGTGCTATTTGCATTTATGTGCATTGGCATCGGGCTCTATCCAATAATTTATTTTTTAATCGATGGTAATTTTGGCTTGTTACTCAACAAAACTCCAGAATTACTAGCTGATCAAATATGGAATATTGCGTTTTATGGACATATAACACTTGGAGGTCTTGCACTGCTTATAGGATGGATGCAATTCAGTTCGAAACTTCGAAGAAGAAATATTAAATTACATAGAAACATCGGTAAAATATACATTTTTGCAGTTTTAATAAGCGGAACTTGTGGCGTGTATATTGCACAATTTGCTACGGGAGGAATAAGCAATAGTATTGGTTTTACCTTAAGCGGTTTGGTTTGGTTAAGTACAACAGCTTTAGCCTATAACGCGATTGTTAAAGGGAAAATTAGAGAGCATCAGAACTATATGATATACAGCTATGCAGTTTGTTTTTCCGCCGTAACATTACGTATTTGGCTACCTGCGTTAACCGCAATTTTAGGAGAATTTCGTCTTGCATATCTTATTGTAGGTTGGTTGAGTTGGGTACCAAATTTGGTTGTTGCTTACTTTATTATAAAAAAGATACATCCCAAACCATATCCTCAGCAAATTTAGGCTTTACGACAATTTAATTCTTAGTTTAAAGCAGATTTGTAAGTCTTTAAACAACGTTCCCGAGCTTCTTTATGGTCTACCATTTTATCGGGATAGGAAAGTTCGTTGTAATCTTCCACCCAGTTGTTAATGTATTCCAAGTCTTTATCAAATTTTTTTATCTGCGTAGTCGGATTAAAAATTCTAAAATACGGTGCGGCATCAACTCCACTTCCTGCCGCCCATTGCCAGTTACCCACATTGCTAGACATTTCGTAATCCAATAATTTTTCCGCAAAATAAGCTTCGCCCCAACGCCAGTCTATTAAAAGGTGTTTACACAAAAAACTTGCAACGACCATTCTTACTCGATTATGCATATAACCGCTCTTGTTCAATTGTCGCATTCCAGCATCTACCAGAGGATAGCCAGTTTCACCTTTGCACCATTTGTCAAACTCTTTTTCATTGTTTCGCCATTCTATTCGGTCGTATTTCTCCCTGAAGGCATTGTCTACGGTTTCTGGAAAATGCCAAAGAATTTGCATGAAAAACTCTCTCCAAATGAGTTCGTTCCAAAAGGTTTCTTCTTTAGCTTCTACCGCTTTTTTAAGTATTTTTCTATATCCAACGGTACCAAAACGCAAGTGAACACTTATGTTTGAGGTACCATGCGCTGCAGGAAAATTTCTGGTGTCCTTATAGTTATCGAGCATGGAAGGGGTTACATCGTAATCTTTAACTTCGATCTTCGATTTTTTAAAGCCCATATCAGCTAAACTTAGCTGTGGCAAACGGGTGTTTTCAACCAAATTATCTAAATATTGACTGGTATAATGAACGGTTAAATCGTTTTTACTGAAATTCTCTTTCCATTTCTTCATATAAGGGGTGTACACCACATAAGGGTCGCCATCATCTTTCACCACTTCATCCTTTTCAAAAAATACTTGATCTTTAAAAGTTTTGAATTCAACATCTTCAGAAGCCAAAAAATCAGAAATTTCTCCATCTCTTTCCTTTGCGTATGGTTCATAATCCCTATTGGTATAAACGGTTTGTACCTCGTAATTCTTCACTAAATATTTATAAACATCTAGGGGTTTTCCATGGTAAAGGGCAATAGAACTGCTATGTTCTTCTTGAAGCTCCTCTCGCATTTCTTGAAGCTTTTTATGGATAAAGGTTACGCGCGCGTCATCTTCCGGAAGTTTGTCCAGTATTTCTTTGTCAAAAATAAATATGGGCAACACAGGAAAATCGCCTTTTAAAGCTTCCAAAAAGCCAACATTATCATCGAGTCTTAGATCCCTACGGAACCAGAAAATGGAAATTTTATCTTTCATAACTAAGCAGAGTCTTTTAAAGCCATAAAAATAATAATATTTTGTTGACTTTTTCTATTAATAAAGTTAAACAAAATAGAATGTTCACTCCTTTCCTTTTAAGGTTTTGTTAACAATTCGATTTAACTTAATACGTAATTTAGTGGCTTAGATAACTAATTTAAAAAATAAACCATGAAAAAATTAATTGTATTGGCCTGCGCACTTTTGGGCGGTTTCGCTTTAAATGCACAGGTAGTGACACCACAACCAAGTCCGACTTCCAAATTGGAACAAAAAGTTGGATTAACCGATGTTACTGTTGCCTACTCAAGGCCTTCCATGCGTGGTAGGGCTGTTTTTGGAGATTTAGTGCCTTACGGTGCGCTATGGCGTACAGGTGCAAACCAAAATACGATTGTAACTTTTAGCGATGATGTTAAAATTGGAGGAAAGGAATTGAAAAAGGGAAGTTATGCACTTTTTACAAAGCCAGGAAAGGATAATTGGGAGGTAATGTTTTACACAGACACTAATAATTGGGGAACTCCACAAGAGTGGGATGAAAGTAAAGTAGCACTTAAAACAACCGCAAAGACTTTTAAATTACCTTTTGAAGTAGAAACATTTACAATCGATGTGGATAACCTAACCAACAACGGTGCTTCTTTGGGAATTGTTTGGGAGAATACCTATGTGGAAATTCCGTTTGAAGTTCCTACTCAAGAAAAAGCCATGGCCAGTATTGAGAAAGTTATGGGCGGACCTCAGGGAGGAGATTACTATGCTGCTGCTGTTTATTATTTACAGGAAGGAAAAAACTTGGATCAGGCGCAAGAGTGGATCGATAAAGCTATTGCTACACAAAAAGAAGCTCCGTTTTGGATGCTAAGACAAAAATCCCTTATTCTAGCTGCCAAGGGAGATAAAAAAGGAGCTATTGAAACGGCCAAACAGTCCTTGGCTGCAGCAGAAAAAGCTGGCAACAAAGATTACGTAAAACTTAATCAAGATTCCTTAGCCGAGTGGGGAGCTAAATAAACTAATAAATTCTGTCATTTTTCAGAAGAGCTGGTACATCTAATTGTACCAGCTCTTTTTATTTTAATATTCTTTCTAAATGTATAGTGTTTCACTTGTTTTATAAAAAGGATTTGAGTTTTTTCGCTAAGTTTAATTTTCCATGATAGGGCGCATATTTTAAGGGGATATCCAACCACGTACCTCTTCTTACCACCGATTTTTTATGGGAAAACACATCAAAGGTTAAGCTCCCATGGTAAGCACCAATCCCACTGTTTCCAACACCTCCAAATGGTAGCCTTTTGTTTACAAAATGCACAATAGTATCATTTATGGTACCCCCACCATAAGAAAATTGTGCCATTAACCGATTGGCATAATGGCGGCGTTTGGAGAATACATAAAGTGATAAGGGTTTTTCAAATCGTTTTACGATATTCTCTATGTCCACATCTTCTCGATATGCTAATACAGGTAGAATTGGACCAAAAATCTCTTCGTTCATAATACTACTGTCCAAATGAGGTTCATCTACAAGGGTCGGTGCCAAATAGAGATCGTTTTTATCATTTTCGCCTCCATAAACGACGTTTTGTCCTTCGAGCAGTTGCTGCAATCGGTCAAAATGATCCATATTTACGATTCTAGGGTAATCTGGAGATTGCTTTGGTCGGTTGGTGTAAGCGGCAATCACTTCTTGCTTTAAGGCTTCTATGAGTGTATGTTTTACCTTTTCTGCAACCAAGAGGTAATCTGGCGCAATACAAGTTTGTCCGCCATTAATAAATTTTCCCCAAACAATTCTTTTGGCAGCTTGTTCAATATTGGCTGTTTCGTCTACTATACATGGGTTTTTTCCACCCAGTTCCAAAGTTACGGGAGTGAGGTGTTTAGCCGCTGCTTGATAAACAATTTTTCCAACTTTCGGACTTCCGGTAAAGAAAATATAATCCCAACGTTCTTCCAATAGAGCTTGAGATACTTCTTTGTCGCCTTGTATTACAGTTACATATGCTTTGGGAAAGACGGTTTCTATTATTTCTGAAATTAGTTCTGAAGTATTGGGCGTTAGTTCCGAAGGTTTAAGTACTACTGTATTCCCTGCTGCCACAGCACCAATTAATGGTGACAACGCCAATTGAAAGGGATAATTCCACGGCGCAATTATTAAACTGTTCCCATACGGCTCTTTAATTATTTTGGCTGAAGATGGGAAATTTATCAAGGAAGCTCTTACGCTTCTCGTTCTCGCCCAAGAATTTAAATTGCTAAGGGTATCATTCAATTCGGCTAGAATGTATTGGGTTTCGGTAAGCAAAACTTCAAACTCACACTTTTTAAAATCGGCGTACAAGGCGTTGCAGATTTCTTTTTCCCTGTTTTCTATAACTTCTTTCAGGTTTTTCAGTAGTTTTTTTCTGTACTTTAGGTCCTTGGTTTTTCCACTGTTGAAATAGTTTTTTTGTGAGGTTATAATTTCTGTTATATCGGTTTCCATAGATTTTACATTTAAAAAAGCTTCTTCAATTTATAAATTATATCTAATATTGTAACAATGAAAAGAACAACAATTAAAATATTAGAAAAAGCAAACGCAATAGCAGTAATCATTTCTGTCATTTCTTTGGTAATTATTTTACTGAATTAAAAAAGGAATGTTGCTCAATTAATATAGTAAGCCTTCCTATTTTGGGAAGGCTTTTTTTTAACCGTATGAACTTTAAAAAGAACGTCATTATTAAAATTATCATTAACTCCTATTGAGTTGATGCACCGCCCTATTTGTAAAAGGTCTGTATCAATAAAAGGTACAGACCTTTTTTATTTTCAGAAAATAAACAAATAAAAACGTTTGAATGTCCTAAAAAAACGAGTCTAACTTGTTGTAAATCATAAGTTTGAATATTTTTTAAGGGGATTGGATTTAAAGTAATAAAAGAATCAAACTGAAAATTAGAAATTCAATAGCATAATTTTGAATAAAATTAAATAATACTCGAAAATTTAACATATAAAGTGAAATTAAACAAGTTTAGCCAACAAGTTACACAAGACCCCACGCTACCGGCAGCACAAGCCATGTTGCATGCGCTGGGTTTAACAGATGAAGATTTAAAAAAGCCTTTTGTAGGAATTGCTAGTACGGGTTACGAAGGAAATCCTTGTAATATGCACCTCAACGATCTTGCTACCCATGTAAAGCAGGGTGCAACAAATGCTGATCTTGTCGGTTTGATATTCAATACCATTGGAGTGAGCGACGGGATATCCAACGGAACACCGGGAATGCGTTTCTCATTGCCGTCAAGGGATATTATTGCAGATTCCATGGAGACGGTGGTGGAAGCTATGAGTTATGACGGACTGGTAACAGTGGTGGGCTGCGATAAGAATATGCCTGGAGCCCTTATGGCCATGTTGCGTTTAAACAGGCCTTCGGTGTTGGTTTACGGCGGAACCATAGCCTCTGGATGCCATAACGGACAAAAACTGGATATTATTTCTGCTTTTGAAGCCTATGGACAAAAAGTGGCAGGTACTATTGATGAAGCGGAGTATAAAGAAGTAGTACATAAGGCGTGTCCGGGGGCGGGAGCTTGCGGCGGGATGTACACTGCCAATACCATGGCATCGGCCATTGAGGCTTTGGGTATGTCTTTGCCATACAATTCTTCCAACCCTGCGGTAAGCGATGAAAAAATTAAGGAACAGGAGGCTGTAAAGGCTGGTGAAGCAGTTCGCTTACTGTTGGAGAAAGACATCAAACCATCGGATATTGTAACTAAAGAGTCCTTGGAGAATGCGATTCGTTTGGTAACGGTATTAGGGGGTTCCACCAATGCAGTACTGCATTTCTTGGCAATTGCTAAGGCTGCAAAAGTAGATTTTACGCTAGAAGATTTTAAAAGAATAAGCGACAGCACTCCTTTATTGGCAAATTTAAAGCCAAGTGGAAAATATTCAATGGAAGACTTACACCACATAGGTGGAATCCCAGGAGTTTTAAAATATATGTTGGAGGAAGGAATGCTTCATGGCGACTGTTTGACTGTTACAGGAAAAACAATCGCTGAAAACCTAAAGGAGGTTCCAAATCTAAAAGAAGATCAGGATATCATCCGTACAGTGGATAAACCAATTAAAGATACCGGTCATATCCGAATTTTATTTGGGAATCTGGCTACGGAAGGAGCCGTGGCAAAAATCACTGGTAAAGAAGGACTTTCTTTTAAAGGAACGGCCAATGTTTTTGATAATGAAAAAGCAGTAAACGAAGGGATAAAAAGCGGAAAGGTTAAAAAGGGCGATGTGGTGATAATTCGTTACGAAGGTCCTAAAGGAGCACCAGGGATGCCAGAAATGCTAAAACCTACATCTTCCATTATGGGAGCTGGTTTGGGTAAAGATGTGGCCCTAATTACCGATGGAAGATTTTCCGGAGGGTCCCATGGGTTTGTGGTAGGCCATGTAGCACCAGAAGCTCAAGTGGGAGGAAATATTGCTTTAGTGGAAAATGGCGATGTAATTGCCATCGATGCAGTTAACAACACTATCAACATAGAAATATCCGATGAAGTATTGGCCGAAAGACGAGCAAAGTGGAAAGCTCCAAAATTAAAAGCAGAAAAAGGAATCTTGTATAAATACGCTAAAACGGTATCGTCGGCCTCCAAAGGTTGTGTAACCGATGAATTTTAGTGGGAAATATCAATTTGATAATTATAGGGCGAGCCTGTAACTAATAGATTGTTACTTATGGAAGTAAAGACATTGAAAAAAGAAGAAAGTAAAACCGGAACTAAAATAAGGATTTCGGGAGCCGAAGCAGTAATTCACTGTTTATTGGCTGAAGGTATAGAAACAGTTTACGGGTACCCCGGAGGCGCTATTATGCCAATATACGATGAGTTGTACAAATTTAGGGATCGACTTCATCATGTATTGACAAGGCACGAACAAGGAGCCACACATGCTGCCCAAGGCTATGCTAGGGTCTCTGGAAAAGTGGGGGTGGCCATGGCTACTTCTGGTCCAGGAGCTACAAACTTGGTTACCGGGATCGCAGATGCCCAAATAGATTCTACTCCCATGGTATGCATCACGGGACAGGTTGCGCGACATTTATTGGGGTCTGATGCCTTTCAAGAAACCGATATTGTTGGAATTTCCACTCCAGTCACTAAATGGAATTATCAAATAACCAATGCTTCGGAAATCCCAGAAGTAATGGCCAAGGCATTTTATATTGCTAGATCGGGCAGGCCTGGTCCCGTACTTATAGATATTACAAAAAATGCACAGTTTGAAGAATTCGATTTCGAATATCAAAAATGCACTGCCATCAGAAGTTATACGGCGAAGCCCACCATAAATCAAGATAAAATAGAAGAGGCTGCCGAGCTTATCAATAAAGCTAAAAAACCAATGATTGTTTGGGGTCAAGGAATTATTTTAGGAAAAGCCGAAGCGGCGCTCAAAGCTTTTGTGGAAAAAGCGGGAATTCCTGCGGCTTGGACTATCTTGGGTGCTTCAGCTTTGCCTTCTACACACCCTTTAAATGTGGGGATGGTTGGAATGC
This sequence comes from Galbibacter sp. BG1, assembly GCF_013391805.1. Classification (GTDB taxonomy): domain Bacteria; phylum Bacteroidota; class Bacteroidia; order Flavobacteriales; family Flavobacteriaceae; genus Galbibacter. Next base: position 2,863,926 of record NZ_CP058364.1, read on the forward strand.
ACGGTAATTACGGACCCAATATGCTTACCAATGAATGCGATGTACTTATTGCCTTGGGAATGAGATTCGACGACAGGGTAACAGGGGATTTATCTACCTATGCCAAACAAGCTAAAGTATTGCATTTTGAAATTGATCCTGCGGAAATCAATAAAAATGTGCATGCCGATGTTCCTGTTTTGGGAGATGTAAAAGAGTCTTTGGAAGCTATATTGCCATTGATTACTGAAAATAATCACGATGCATGGCACAACAAATTTAAAGAGCATTATAAAATAGAATTCGATAAAGTAATAAAAAACGATTTACATCCTGAAAAAGAGGGATTAACCATGGGAGAGGTGATTGAGCGAATCAATAAAGAATCCAATCACGAAGCGGTTATCGTTTCCGATGTTGGCCAGCATCAAATGATTGCTTGCCGTTATGCCAAATTCAATACATCCAAAAGTAACATCACTTCAGGCGGATTGGGTACAATGGGATTTGCACTACCAGCAGCTATTGGTGCCAAAATGGGTGCTCCCAAAAGGGAAGTAGTTGCCGTTATAGGCGATGGTGGTTACCAAATGACCATTCAAGAGCTTGGTACCATCTTTCAAACAAAAGTACCCGTTAAGATTGTTGTTTTAAACAACGATTTCTTGGGGATGGTAAGACAATGGCAACAATTGTTTTTCGACAGGCGCTATGCTTCTACCGAAATGACAAACCCCGATTTCATAAAAATTGCAGAAGGATATCATATTCAAGCGAAAAAAGTTACCAAAAGGGAAGATTTAGAAGGAGCGGTAAAAGAAATGATGGCATCTCCAAATGCTTATTTCTTGGAGGTTCAGGTGGAAAAAGAGGACAATGTATTCCCAATGATTCCAACAGGAGCTTCGGTTTCAGATATTCGTTTGAGTTAAAAAGAAGTTTATAAAGTTGTAAAGGGAGCTAAAAAATCATGCAAAGCTTGCCATTATTAACCAACAACGAAATAAAAATGGAAGAAAATAAAACATTTACGATATCGGTTTATTCTGAAAACAATGTAGGTTTATTAAACAGGATTTCAGGAATATTCTTGAAGAGACATATTAATATAGAAAGTTTAAATGTTTCAAAATCAGAAATAGACCACGTTTCTAAATTTACTATCGTAGTTCATACTACAGAAGACTGGACACGTAAAATTGTGGGACAGATTGAGAAACAAATTGAGGTGATCAAGGCGTATTATCACACCAACGAAGAAACTATTTTTCAAGAATCGGCGCTCTTTAAAATCGCTTCAAACTTATTGTTCGATGAACGGCAAATTCAGAATATCATAAAAGACAACCATTCTGAAATTGTAACCGTTTCCCCTGAATTTTTTGTGATCTCAAAATCGGGAAGGCGTGAAGAAATTGAAGAAATGTACGAGCAGCTAAAACCGTATGGGATCATGCAATTCGTGCGTTCAGGTAGAATTTCCGTATCTAAGTCGGAAATGCAAATTTCCAATATTTTAAAGGAATTTCAGTATCAATAAAAAACAATAGAATTTTAAAAACTACGATCCCTAGTGGAGGGAGTAAAAACAACAACTAAAATTAATAAACACAAAATGGCAAATTATTTTAATACACTTTCGCTTAGACAACAATTAGAACAATTGGGAGTATGTGAATTTATGGATAGCTCAGAATTTAACGATGGTGTAGAAAAACTTAAAGGAAAAAAGGTAGTAATTGTTGGATGCGGTGCACAAGGTCTTAACCAAGGACTTAATATGAGGGATTCTGGATTGGATGTTTCGTATGCATTGCGGGAAGGAGCCATTAAAGAAAAAAGACAATCTTACTTAAACGCTACCGAAAATGGTTTTAAAGTAGGTTCTTACGAGGAATTGATTCCAAGTGCAGATTTGGTGTGTAACCTTACCCCAGACAAGCAGCATACCAATGTGGTAAGCACTATTATGCCGTTAATGAAAAAAGGATCTACCTTATCTTACTCGCACGGTTTTAATATCGTGGAGGAAGGGATGAAAATACGTGAAGATATTACGGTTATTATGGTGGCGCCTAAGTGTCCTGGATCCGAAGTTCGTGAAGAATACAAAAGAGGTTTTGGGGTTCCTACCTTAATTGCTGTTCACCCAGAAAACGATCCAGAAGGAAAAGGATTGGAGCAGGCAAAAGCATATGCTGTTGCAACGGGAGGCCATAAAGCGGGGGTTTTACGCTCTTCTTTTGTGGCTGAAGTTAAATCGGATTTAATGGGGGAACAAACCATTCTATGTGGATTATTACAAACTGGTTCTATTTTGAGTTTTGATAAGATGGTAGAAAAAGGGATTGATCCTGGCTATGCTTCAAAACTTATTCAATACGGATGGGAAACCATTACAGAGGCTTTAAAATATGGCGGTATTACCAATATGTTGGATCGTTTATCGAACCCTGCCAAGATTGAAGCCTTTAAAATTTCCGAAGAATTAAAAGAAATTATGCGTCCGCTTTTCCAAAAGCATATGGACGATATTATGAGCGGTCATTTTTCTAAAACGATGATGGAAGATTGGGCCAACGACGATAAAAACCTACACACTTGGCGTGCCGCCACAGGGGAAACTGCTTTCGAAAAGACACCAGCAGGGGATGTAGCCATTTCAGAACAAGAATATTTTGACAATGCGGTGTTGATGGTAGCATTTGTGAAATCTGGAGTTGAATTAGCTTTCGAAACGATGACAGAAGCAGGAATTATTGAAGAATCAGCCTATTATGAATCGCTGCATGAGACACCGCTTATTGCCAATACCATTGCCAGAAAAAAATTATTCGAGATGAACCGTGTAATTTCAGATACGGCGGAGTATGGATGTTATTTATTTGATCACGCCTGTAAGCCTTTGCTAACAGATTTTATGAAGAAAGTGGACACCAATATTATTGGGAAACCTTTTGCTGAATCGAATGGCGTAGATAACAAAGAACTCATTGAAATTAACGATCAAATCCGTAACCACCCGGTGGAAGAAGTAGGAGCGTGGTTGCGTACCTCGATGACCGCTATGAAAAAGATTGTATAACGCCCTTCCCAGCCTCCCCAAATGGGAGGAGAGAATTTGGGCATAATTAAATACCACCGTTATAAATCCCCATCCCTTTGGGACGGGATAGTGGTAGGCCGATATTTATGCAAACAAAAACCGTTTACATACCAACATTAGAAAATGTAAGGAAAGCTGCTGCTACTCTCAACGGAGTGGCAGCAGTTACGCCTTTAACGCATAGCTTGCGATATTCCAAGAATTTCGAAGCCAATATCTTGCTTAAAAGGGAGGATTTACAGGTGGTGCGATCCTATAAAATTAGGGGAGCATACAATAAAATCAGTTCCTTGACAAAAGAAGAAAGGGAAAAAGGAATTGTTTGTGCATCTGCAGGAAATCATTCGCAAGGAGTTGCCTATTCATGCAAAGAGCTTAAAATTAAAGGGACCATTTACATGCCTTCCCCAACTCCCAGACAGAAGATTGAGCAGGTGAAAATGTTTGGGGAGGATTATATTGATATTGTTTTGGAAGGCGATACTTTTGATGATGCCAACAAAGCAGCCTTAACGGAATGTAACCGGTTGGGAAAAACTTTTGTGCATCCATTCGACGATGAAAAAGTTATTGAAGGTCAAGCTACGGTTGGTCTGGAAATTCTGGAACAAACCAAAAAGACCATAGATTATGTGTTTGTTGCCGTGGGGGGTGGTGGCTTGGCTTCTGGACTCTCCAGCGTTTTCGACGTGCTTTCCCCACAAACAAAAATTATTGGGATAGAACCGCAGGGGGCGCCCTCTATGAAAACGTCTTTAAAAAACCAAAAAAATACCGAACTCCAAGAAATCGATAAGTTTGTAGACGGGGCAGCGGTGCAACGAGTGGGAGATAAAACCTTTGCTATCTGCAAACAGTTTTTAGATGAAATGATTACCGTTCCGGAAGGAAAGGTATGTCAGGAAATACTAGACCTGTATAACAAAGATGCCATTGTAGTGGAACCCGCTGGGGCTTTAACACTGGCGGCTTTAGATTTTTATAAGGACAAACTGAAAGGGAAAAATGTAGTTTGTGTGGTAAGCGGCAGTAACAACGATATTACACGAACCGCAGAAATTAAGGAGCGCGCATTGCTCTACGCCAATTTAAAGCATTACTTTATCATAAGGTTCCCGCAACGAGCGGGTGCGCTTAAGGAATTTGTTGCTGAAATTTTGGGCCCTACGGATGATATTACCCATTTTCAATACACCAAAAAGAATGCAAAGGAAAATGCACCTGCCGTGGTTGGGATCGAATTGAAAGATGAAAAGGATTTAGAACCACTTATTGCCCGCATGAAAACCAGAAACTTTTTTGGGGAATATTTAAACAACAAACCAGACCTATTTCAGTATTTGGTTTAATTGTGATGTTATTAAAAAATTAGCTTTCTAGAATTTATTGAATTTCTCCTATCTAATTACGATATTTATAGGAATTACAAAAAATGAGCGCTTTATCGCATAAATAAAATACCATATGGAAACCAACACCACGACTTTTAAGGAAATACCAGAAAAATATCAAATAAAGGAACTAGTGCACCAGGACAAATTTCTGGTGGGTGGTCAACTAAAACCATGGACCGGTAAAACTACTGAAGTATATTCCACTATTTCTTCTACGGAAGATTATAAGCCAACATTATTGGGCTCCATTCCTTATATGAGCGAACCGGAAGCCGATGAGGCTTTGGAAGCCGCCGCAAAAGCATTTGATAAAGGAAAGGGGCTATGGCCTACTATGAAAGTTGCCGATCGAGTAGCTTGTATGGAGAAGTTTGTAAAACAAATGGAAACCAAGCGCGACGAGGTGGTAAAGCTTATAATGTGGGAAATAGGTAAAAACCTTCCGGATTCTGAAAAGGAATTCGACAGGACCGTGGAATACATTTACGATACGATTGAAGATTACAAACAGCTGGATCGAGATTCAGCTAACTTTAAAAAACGCGATGGTATATATGCGCACATACGAAGGGGGCCGTTGGGGATTGTTTTATGCCTTGGCCCGTACAACTATCCATTAAACGAAACTTTTGCTTTATTGATACCGGCTTTAATAATGGGAAACACTGCCATTTTTAAACCAGCAAAGCACGGAGTTTTATTGATTACACCACTATTGGAAGCTTTTAGGAACAGTTTTCCGAAAGGAGTGGTTAATATTGTTTATGGTCGCGGTAGGGAAGTAGCTGCCCCAATTATGAAATCTGGTAGGGTAGATGTCCTCGCACTTATTGGAAACAGTAAATCGGCTGTGGCTTTGCAAGATCAACACCCTTATAAAAATAGGCTGCGTTTGGTATTGGGACTGGAAGCCAAAAACCCGGCTATTGTATTGCCCGACGCCGATCTTGATTTGGCTATTAACGAATGTATTGCCGGTACATTATCTTTCAACGGTCAACGATGCACAGCTTTAAAATTAGTGTATGTGCACGAAGATATTCGGGAAGAGTTCAACAAGCGGTTCGCGCAAAGGGTAGACGAATTAAAGTTTGGAAATCCATGGGAGGAAGGTGTAAAATTAACACCACTACCAGAACCCGACAAGCCACAATATATTCAAGAATTAATAGCAGATGCAAAAGCGCATGGCGCTTCTGTTTTAAATAAAAAAGGTGGTCAAATTACCGAAAATTATATATTTCCGGCAGTTTTGTATCCTGTAAATAAAGACATGCGTGTTTATCATGAGGAGCAATTTGGTCCCGTTATTCCAATTGTACCATTTCATGATATAGAAGAGCCATTGGACGATATTGCCAATTCCAATTACGGGCAACAGGTAAGCTTGTTTGGAGCAGATTTACGTACCCTCGCTCCACTTATCGACACGCTGGTTAATTTGGTCTGTAGGGTAAACCTTAACAGTTCTTGCCAACGTGGGCCAGATGTGTATCCATTTACAGGAAGAAAAGATTCTGCCGTAGGTACTTTAAGCGTTCACGATGCATTGAGATCTTTCTCCATAAGAACCTTTGTAGCTTCTAAAGACAATGAATATAACAATAGAATCCTTAATGATCTTTTAGGCAGTAAAGCCTCTAATTTCGTAAGTACAGATTATATATTGTAGAAGAGTATTTTTTAATAAAAACAAAACCCCAAAGATTTTTTAACCTTTGGGGTTTTGTTTGAATAATAATAATGTCATTTTAAATCGTTCAATCCTTTTTCAGCATCGGATAAAACTGCCAATGCTGCAGTATGTTCGTCTTTGTGTACAAACATTCGAACTTGATTTACAATGGACGGACCAAAACCAGCAAGGCGTCCAGATTCTGTTTCGTTTTTAATAACTGGAACAATACCAACTTCTTCCAGTTTACTCTTTATAAAGGTTGCTTGAATGTCGCTTCCAGTAAATATTCTAATGTAATCTTCGTTTTCCATAACCTAAAGCTACGCATTAAAATACTTACTTTTCCATATAGCTTTGTTAAAATTCTTTCCTAAAGCAAAGCCATAAAAGATGGTAATACTGCCTATCATTTTAAACATAAAGAAATAAAGAAGCCAAAAGTTACTGCTGCTGTTATCCCGGGTAAAGAGCTCCATAGGAATAATTAAAGTGGCAACATAGCTAAGCAGCAAGACCAGAACAATAAGGTTGAATAAATTTTTAAAAGGAAGCACCATTAATTTACGAAGGGGATGAAGGTCGTTTCCCCATTTATGGATTAAATAATAATAATCGTTTCCAATGGGCGCAAATAACAAAGGGTCGTCGGCATTTTCGAGTTTAAAAAGTTTGGACGGTGCCATAATTTTGAGTCCGCTTAAAACGGTATCATGGGATTTTTCCAGGTTTTTTATTTCTGAAATTGCTTCCCGTGGAATCTGTCCCTTAAAATACTTGGAGTTTAAGAACCGCAAGCGATAATCGATACAGATTTTTTCAATTTGATCGATATGATAGATTCTGCTCGACTCCAATAAATCGAAATCAAAATTATTTTGATTGCTGTTATTGCCACTTTCCAAGGACTCCAAAATTCGATTTTCGTGGTTGGTATCTTCCGTTAAAATCGCTTGAACTTGATCTAAAATGGCTTTTTCTGAAAGGGATTTATCTCGATACGACTTTAGTTTCTCTTCAATATTCGTTCTTTTCAGCATGATTCTTCTATTAAGTTTGATGAGATGGTATCAAATTTAGTGAAATAATATCGGCATTACAATACTCATTATTAGCTATTTAAAAGTTTTTTGTGTTAAAATTCAGAAATAAAAGCAAAATAAATAAAACTCCGTTATTAAATCTTGCGTAAGTGAGGGTGTAATAAACTTAAAACAAAAAAACAATTACTATGAAAATTAAAAATTTAAAAAACGGAATTTTACTAGTGGCTTTATCTCTTATTGCTACCGTAACTATGGCTCAAGAAACTAAAATGGTTGGTGGTGCTGCAATGTATCCTACAAAAAACATTGTAGAAAATGCAGTAAACTCTAAAGACCATACCACTTTGGTGGCAGCGGTAAAAGCGGCTGGTTTGGTAGAAACTTTACAATCCGACGGTCCTTTTACAGTATTTGCCCCTACCAATGAGGCTTTCGCTGCTTTGCCCGAAGGAACTGTAGAAACCCTTTTAAAGCCTGAGAACAAAGAAAAATTGCAAGCTGTACTCACTTATCATGTTGTTGCAGGAAAGATGGATGCGATGGATTTAATGAATGCCATTAAAAAAGGAAAAGGAAAAGCAACCCTTAAAACTGTGAATGGTGAAAGCTTGACTTTTATGAAGAAAGGAAAAAAATTAATGGTGATGGATAGTAAAGGGAACAAAGCTAAAGTAACTATTGCAGACGTTTATCAGTCTAACGGGGTTATTCACGTAATTGATACCGTTCTACTACCATAAGGTGGGAATTATTGCTAAAGAAAAAGAATTAAAAGCCTTCTCTTGCAAAAGAGGAGGCTTTTAATTTTTGGACAGTTTAATTTTGAAGCTTTTAAAAGTGGTTGTCTAAAAAGTAAATTAAAGGATGTTTTCGCCAAATTGAGCGGAGATGTAATATTTCATTGTACTTTGAAGAATTTCTCAATTACCGTTTTAGAAAACTATTGAATTTGCAGGTAAACAACGGCTTTTGCATTATAATACTACCATTTTCAGGGAATATAAAAAAACCGATAGCAAAGCACTATCGGTTTTTGTTTGTTTTATGTTAAGAAAAACTATTTCGTTGGTTGTGCTTTGTCTACTACCAATCTTTCTGGTCTGTTGGCAATTTCCCACGCAGTTTGAAACACCAATTTAGCACGATTGGTCAATAAATCGTAATTTATTTTATCGGGGGTGTCCGTTATCTTGTGATAGTCGGCATGCGTTCCGTTAAAATAAAAGATAATAGGCACGTTATGCTTAGCAAAATTGTAGTGGTCACTACGATAATAAAAACGGTTAGGATCGTTTTCATCGTTGTAGGTATAATCCAATTCAATATTGGTATACTTTTCGTTTACTTCTTCCGATAATTCATGAAGGTCGGTACTCAATTTATCAGAACCTATTAAATAGATATAGTTTCTATCTCCATCCCGTTTCGGGTCAATTCTTCCGATCATATCAATATTTAAATCAGCTACAGTATTTGCCAATGGAAAAATCGGATTTTCGGAATAATATTCAGAACCTAGAAGTCCTTTTTCTTCTCCCGTAACATGAAGAAAAACAATCGATCTTTCAGGTCCATTTCCTTCTTCTGCGGCTTTTTTAAACGCTTCCGCAATTTCCAAGATAGCTACTGTTCCGCTACCATCGTCGTCGGCTCCATTAAAAACATTTCCATCGGGGTCTACACCCACGTGATCGAGGTGAGCGGAAATTACCAAATATTCATCTGGCTTACTTTTTCCTTTAATAAGCGCCACCACGTTTTCTGAGTCTACTTCTTTAGAGGTATTCTTTAAATTTAAGGTAATTTTTTCGTTTAGTTCTTTGGCTTTATTTTCAGTATCAACATCAGCATAAATTTTAGTAGCCACTTCTTTGTTCACATAAATATTAGCTACTTTTTTGTCATCGCTCTTTAAAGACATTTGTCCGCCATTTCCACTTTCCAAATAATGTTGGTATCTTCCTTCAGCACGGTTATAAAAAGCATCGTCGTAATAAATGATACCTTCTGCACCTTTTTCCGTAGCAATTTCAATTCTTTTGGTAAGTGTTTCACGCCAATTAGACCATACACTAGGCTCAGTGTTCCCGGTTAATAAATAGTTGCCACTTTCATCTTTGGGCTCTCCTATTTTTACTAGTACGTATTTACCTTTTATGTCGATATCATTATAGTCAGAATATTTTTCATCTTCGATGCCATATCCGGCATAAACGATGTCAAAGGTTTTATTGTCCACTGAAGAAAATGTGATGACACCTTCGCCCAATTTAAATTCTTCGTTGTTAATGGTAATGCTTCCTGTAGGAACGCCACTCACTTCCAAAGGTACTTTTTGAAAATAGTCGTCGCCACCTTTAGCGGCTGGGATTCCTAATGCTTGGTATTCCGCTTTTAAATATTCTACGGCTTTCTTTTGCCCTGGATCACCGGTTTCCCTTCCTTCAAATTCATCGGAAGCGTAAGTGTACAAATGTTCTTTTAATTCACCTTCGGTAATGGTGTTGGCATATTCCACTCGATCTTCATTAGAAGCAATGGTGCTTTCCGTAGAGGAGCTATTGTTTTGATGGGCACTATTGCAGCCCACCGCTAGAATAAGCCCTGCGTATAGGATTTTCTTCATGTATTAGAATGTTTTATAGTTCAGAATTTTTCAAAGATAATAAGGAAGATCAATATATGGCAGCCGTAAAACTTAATAACTTGTTAAAGTAAGTTTAATTCTGATATTCAGCAACTTGCAAAAGAGTTTTACATCTAAAGTCGATTATAATTTTTTTTTGTTAAATTTACTTAACATATTCCCCCGGCCATTAATATAGAAATTGACTAACGAATCAACTTAACTTTACATGGCTCAAAATTACTTTTCTTTGTTTTCATCATTTGAAACAAAAAAGTTCTCACTACGCGGTTCCCTGTGTAGAAACCGTTTTTTTTTAATAGTTTTCTTTTGTATCGGGATATACCAATTACAAGCACAAGATTGTAGCGTAAATGCAGGGATCGATGAAACTATTTGTGGAGATATAACTTCCTACAATCTCTCTGGATCTTCAGCTGGTAACATTAGTACGCCACCCACTTGGAGCCAAATTTCAGGCCCTTCTGTAACCATTGCAGATGCTTCAGATTTAAATACTGAAATCACGGGTATAGTTGGTGGTAATACGTATGGTTTCCGTTTATCGGCTGGATGTCAGGATGGAGTGGAGGTGTTTCAAGAAGTTGAAATTACCGTGCAGAATATTACCGTTGCCAACGCAGGTCAAGATATAGAAACCTGTCCAGATAGTTCTGGAGGAACATTAATTTCTGGTAATCAACCGAGTTTTCCCGGGGAGGTAGGCACTTGGAGTATTGTAGGAGGGAACGGTGCTGGTGTTACTATAAACAACCCAAACTCTAATAGCACAACCATTGATCTATCGGAAAGTTCGGCAGGGAGCACCACTTTGAGATGGACCATTACTGGCCCAGAATACGCTCCTGGTGAAAGCTGTCAAACCTTTGATGAAATAACCATAACTAATTACGGAGGAGAAGAACCGGTAGATGCTGGCCCTGATAAAACCCTAAACAGTTGTTATACGGTTTCCCAATCCACACAGCTCAACGGGAGTTTCGCTGGGAATGGTAGTGGTGGACAGCAAGGAACCTGGGAGTTCGTTAGCGGTCCGCGCCAACCAAACATAGTAGATCCAAATGATAATACAACCCAGGTAAACGGACTCTACGAAGGAGTATATGTTTTTCGATGGAATGTCTCTGGCCCTTGTGTTACGGGTTCAGATACGGTTACGATCACTGTGGAAGAAGCCACTCAAGATGTTACAAAGGCCACAGTGGCAAATAACGATCAAGTGTTTTGTAACCCAAGCGTAACGCGCACAACGCTGGTTGGAAATGAACCAGAATTTGCAGGGGAAACGGTGGAATGGACTCAAACGAGTGGCCCTATGGCCAACATAACCAACCCAAATAGTTCTACCACTGAGGTTACAGGACTTGCTTACGATAACACTTATAAATTTGATTATACTATTACCAATGAAGAAACAGGTTGCTCCACGAGAACCAATGTTACGGTTCGATATAGTGACAATAATTTATCGATAGAAGCCAATAGTGGCATGGATATTATTGCTGATTGTGGGGTGTTAAATATTGAAATTCCTTTTAGTACCACTGGTAACGGTATAAATGAATATAGTATTGTAAGTGGGCCGGCGGGAGCTTTTAACTATCCTACCGCTTACCAGAGTTTTGAAAATACCTCACCACTGGTGATTATGTTTGAAAAGTCGGGAACATATAATGTTGCTCTGCGAAGACGGGTTACAGGTGACATTCTTTCGGAATGTGATGTGGCGACATCGTCTATTAACGTGACGGTTTCTGTGTCTCCAACGCCTGCTAATGGTGGTACCAATCAAGTTTTAGAGTGCGGGGTAGAGGTTACAGAACTTACCGGAAACGAAGTGGAGTCTGGTACTTCGTTATGGACCCAAGTGGTGGGCCCTAATATGGCAATAATAGACGATCCCTATGCGAGAGTGACGGGAGTTTCTGGATTGATACCCGGAAATTACGTATTTCGTTATCTAGTGACAGCTGCTGGGGGCTCCTGTACTTCTTCGGAAACCACACAATCTGATGTTTTAGTTGTGGTTTCCCGAAATATCATCGATGATGAATCTGATGCAGGCCCAGATCAAACAGGGGTTTGTACAGGGATAGAGGTACAATTGGCTGCCAATGAGCCAGAATCCGGACAAGTAGGAACGTGGTCTCAAGTAAACGATGGTGCGCCTTTAACAGTAGTTTTTGAAGATGTAAACGACCCAAATACCACCGCAACTGGATTCGATCAAAATAATCAAAATTATACTTTACAATGGCTTTTAACGAGTGAAAGTGCCAGTTGTACTACCTCAAGTGTAGATCAAGTAAATATAACTACATCCGATTTTGAAGGGCCTACTCCAGCAGAAGCGGGGGATGATAGGTGCTATCCTTCTGGAACTATTGATATTTCCCTGCAAGGTAATGAGCCAAGGTTAATTGAAACAGGAACATGGACAGTAATGCCATCGGGTCCAGTTATTGATGATATTAATGATCCGAGTACTACAGTAACTCTTCCTAGTGACGGGGAGTATACTTTTACTTGGACTATTGAATCCCCAAATGGATGTGATCCTACTTCAGACGATGTATTGATTGTTATTGAAGATGAAGCAGATGCCGATGCTGGGCCGGATCAAACCGATTGTTCCAGTTCTTTTATAATGGCCGCTACTTCTTCTAACGGAAGAGGGGAATGGACGCAAGTTTTAGGTCCTGGAGGTTTTACCATTGTTGATCCTACCAGTCCGACTACCGAAATTACTTTTACCTTTTCTGGCTCGTATGTTTTCGAATGGACCGTAACTGCCGGGGAATGTTCTGTTGATTCAGATCAAGTTACTTTAAATGTTGGTTTACCTCCAACACAGGCAGATGCTGGGCCAGACCAAACTGTATGTAACGGTGGCAGCACCGTAACGCTTTCAGCAAATAATTTTAATTCTGATACAGAAACGGGAACTTGGAGCATCGCAGAAGGGGCTAGAACGACGCCTACCATTACAGATCCCAACGACCCAAATACAACGGTTACAGGACTCCTTACGGGGGAGTATACTTTTATTTGGTCTATAAAAGGGGATCCTAACTGCCCAAGCAGTTCAGATGAAGTTTTGGTGACTATTGCCACTCCGGCGAATGCAGGTGCAGACCAAAACTTGTGTAATGCTACCAATGTGTTTTTGCAAGCTGAGGAAGGATCTACCGGAACATGGACTCAGGTTTCTACGACAGGTAGTAATGCTACAATAGATCAAAGTGGTAATTCGAATATAGCCAATGTTCAGATAGAACCAGGCACAGATTATGTTTTTAGGTTTACAACAGATACGCCTGGATGTATTTCTTCGGATGATGTTGCTATAAACAACAGCGGATTACCAGAATTCCCACCCAATGCGGGTAGCAACGACCAAGTTTGTCAAGCAGATTTAGATCCAGCAAACACGTATACGCTCAGCGGAAATGATCCGCCAGACGGGGTTACAGCAGAATGGAGAATTGCCGACCAACCAGACGGAGGAGGGGCCACCATAACCGACCCGTCAAGCCCTACGACCACGATAACTAATTTAACCGTTCCCGGATTTTATATTTTAGAATGGAATTTTAGTGTAGGTAATTGTACAACAGAATCGGATGTATTGCGATTAACGGTTTTTCAAGAACCTTCTGATCCAGATGCAGGTCCAGATCAAGATAATGCCTGTGTGCTTTCTGCACAAATGAATGCAGAGGCGCCAACAGCTGGGGTGGGAACATGGACTTTTGCAACAGATCCCTCTAACGGAGATGCAATTATAGATAGTCCGAATTCCCCAACCACCACGATTTCCAATATTACAACTTTAGGGACATACACGCTTACTTGGACGGTTTCTACCGGGCCTTTTCCAGAGCCTTCAACCTGTGCCCCAAAAGAAGATACGGTAAACATAACTTTTGTAGATGAGCCTCCTATTGAAGCCAACGCAGGGATGGATCAAGAGCTTTGTTTAATAGCCCCCGCCACAAGTACTACTAACACCCTAGATGCTGCAGATATTCCAAGTGGAGACCAAACGGTAGGAACGTGGACTTTGGTTAGCGGGCCAAATACGCCAACTTTTGCCAATGCCAACAACGCAAATACCGCCGTTTTAAATTTAGTTGCTGGAATATATGAGTTTATGTGGACCACAGAAAAAGGTGGTTGTACAGATGAAGACACAGTAAGCATTATTGTATATGCGTCACCAACGGAAGCTGAAGCAGGTCCAAACCAAACCATTGCAGAATTCACACCTCTAATACTGGATGGAAATACGCCGACGACCGGTACAGGAACGTGGTCGCAATTAGATGGGCCAACCAATGCTGTATTCACCAATGCGAACAATCCAAAAACCTCTGTAAACGATGTTACCAAAGGAACTTATTTCTTTGCGTGGACAATTGAAAACGGTGTTTGCGATAGTTCTTCCGATGTAGTTAAAATTGAAGTCATAGGAAACGCAGATTTGGAGTTAACCAAGGTTGCCACTGTAACAAGGTTTACCCCGAACGTGGTCTCACCAGGGGACATAGTAACTTTTACCCTGGAAGTATTCAATAATAACCTTAGTGGAACTTCTGATGCAACTGGAGTGAGTGTCGCAGATATTTTGCCAAATGGTTATAGGTTGATAAATAATACAATTTCTAATAACGGAATCTATTATTCTGGGAATTCTACTGTGGTTTGGGAAGATCTGTCTATTGCACTCGGCGAAACGGTGAGTCTTTCATTCCAAGCGGAGATAGAGAAAGAAGGGGATTTCGAGAATAGAGCTTTAATAATCGCTTCCGATCAAGTTGACCCAGACAGTGACCCCAATGCTGGATTTAATGAAGACGACCTCAACGATGGTATTGCCGATGACGATGAAGATATAGCTTTAGTTTTAGTGGAACCGGCAGATTTACAGCTTACAAAATCGGCTAATAAATCTTCCGCGAATATCAACGAAGAAGTAATCTTCCGTTTAGACCTTGTTAACAACGGGCCTGGAGGAGCTGCAGATATAGCAGTAAAAGATACCATCCCAAGTGGATACACTTTTGTAAATGGTTCAGCAAGTAATAATGGGGTTTACAATCCAGGTGATAAAAGTATAACATGGAGCAATATTACATTAAACGGTGGGTTTACCAGTACATTAACATATAGGGCTTTTCCAAATAGTACAGGCACCGATTATACCAATGTTGCCGAAATTACCGCTTCCAATAATCTTGACCCAGATAGCGATCCAACTACCAGTACCGACGTAGATGACTTAAACGATGGGGAACCCGATGACGATGAGACCAATTTAACTGTTCCGGTTGCTGAAACAGATTTATCTTTGGCGAAAACGGTAGATAACAATACGCCAGATGTGGGAGAAACCGTTACATTTACGTTAACACTCACCAATGAAAGCGATACCGATGCTACTGGTGTTACTGTTCAAGACGTTGTACCCTCTGGATACGATATTTTAACTATTAACAACAGTGGTATTAGAGCAGGAAATACTATTACATGGACTGGTTTTAACATTCCTGCACAAACTTCACTAACTGCCGTGGTAACGGCAGAGGTTCTCGCACCCAAAGGAACAATCAACGAATATCTAAATGTGGCGCAAGTTACGGCCATGGATCAAGTGGATGTGGATAGCACTCCAGATAATGATGATGGCGACCAAAGTGAGGATGATGAAGCTAATATTCCTGTAACTCCCCAAGTGGCAGATCTAAGTTTGACGAAAACAGTGAATAATACCACTCCAAATCTTGGAGAAAGTGTCACTTTTACGGTTACCGTAACTAACGATGGTCCGAATGGTGCTAGTGGAGTTAGTATTGTAGATATATTGCCATCTGGATATAATTTGCAAACTGTCAACAACGGCGGATTTGCTTCTGGCAATATAGCCACTTGGAACAATTTATCCATTGCTAATGGCAGTAATGTTGTACTCACTTATGAGGCTATCGTAACTCAAGGGGACGGCTCCTTGCTATCCCATACCAATACAGCGCAAATTACTGCTGTGGATCAATTTGATCCAGATTCTACTCCAAATAATAATAGGCCTAGTGAAGACGATCAAGCGATTGCGAATACGGTAATACAAAATTTGGTGGATATAGAAGTGACAAAAGTATCCGATATTCAAACGGTAAACCCAGGGGATGAAGTTAATTTTACGATCCAAGTTACCAACAAAGGGCCAAGCGATGCCACGGGAGTACTTGTACAGGATCGTATGGGAGACAATTTAGATTATGCCTCCGATACCGCTCCAGCAGGAACTACATTTACCTTTGACACAAATACTAATGAGGGAGTTTGGAATATTGGAAACTTAGATGCAGGGGATAGCATTGAGATTGTTATAACAGCCAATGTTAATACAAATGCTTCTCCTGGCGAATATTTGAATGTTGCTGAATTGACGAACCTAAACGAAACAGATTCTGATTCCACACCAGGAAATAATGTTCTTTCTGAAGATGATCAAGATGAAGTTGATTTAGATGCTACTTTGGAATCGGATTTGAGTTTGACAAAAACGGTTGACCTTTCAGAACAAGTGGTTGGTGAAGACGTAGTTTTTTCCATTACCGTAACCAACGACGGACAATCAACAGCTACTGGGGTAGAAATCACCGATGTCTTGCCAGATGGTTATTCTTTTGTAAGTGCAACTACTACCGATGGAACTTATATTAATTTAACGGGTGTTTGGACCCTCGCTACTAATTTGGGGGTAGGGGAATCCGAAAACCTTCAAATTACAGCCACTGTAAATCCAACGGGAGATTATTTAAATCAAGCTGAAGTTTCTGCTTCAGACAATCCAGATCCAGATTCCACCCCAAATAACGGAGCCAATGGCGAAGACGATTTTGCAGAGGTGGAAGTTATGCCAATACCAATTATTGATTTGGCGCTTACTAAAGTGGTAGATAATGCCACTCCAGATATAGGCGATGAGATTGTTTTTACTTTGAATGTTACAAATAATGGGCCAAGCGATGCTACTGGAGTATCAGTTAAAGATTTACTTCCTGAAAAGTTAGAATATGTAGGAGATGATTCTGCAGGGGCTTACGATACGGCAACTGGGATTTGGACTATTGGGGATTTGGCAGTTTCTGCCTTTGAAACTTTAAATATTACCACAAAAGTTCTATTGTACGATGATGCCCAGCCGATTCCGTTACCAGATTATTTGAATACTGCAGAAGTCTTTTCAGCAAATGAAGAAGATAGTAATTCCACACCCAATAATGGAAGTAATTCAGAAAATGATTATGCTGAAGTTCAAGTTACCCCAAATCCTACACTCGTAGATTTATCGGTAACGAAAACAGTTGATAACCAGAGTCCAATAGTTGGGGATGAAGTGGTATTTACGATAACCATAACCAACGATGGGCCACAAGATGCCAGTAGTGTTGTGGTAACCGACCGACTCAATGAACCTGGATTTGGGTATGTTGGCAATAGTACGTCCGTAGGAAACTATGTACCCGCTTCTGGTGCCTGGGAAATAGGGGACTTAGCCGCTGGAACTTCAGAAACCTTAACAATTACAGTCACGGTTCAACAATTAGGATCGTATGTGAATACGGCTCAAGTGACCGATCAAGATCAATTGGATTTAGATTCATCGCCAGCAAATAATGATCCTTCCGAGGATGATTATGATACCATAACATTAACCCCACAATTTCCTGCCGATTTAGCTTTAACAAAAACGGTAAATACAACAACCCAAGATGTAGGAAAACTGGTAAGCTTTAACATCGAAATACTTAACAACGGTCCTGCTATTGCTACTGGAGTAGAAGTGACAGATCTATTGCCAGATGGTTATACTTTTGTTGGTGCCACAGGAACAGGAACCTATGATGAGACTACAGGTGTTTGGTCTTTGGGAACTCCTATAGCGGTTGGAGGCACGGAAAATGGAACCATTGTTGCACGGGTAAAAGCCACTGGGAATTATGTTAACGTCGCAGAAATAACGGCTGCAGATCAAACAGATCCAGATCTTGGTAATAATACGGATGATGCTGAGGTAACTCCTAATTTATTGATTGATCTTTCTTTGAATAAATTAGTTAGCAAGCTCACCCCTAAAGTTGGAGAACGGATTTTCTTTACCTTGGCATTGACCAACGATGGTCCGAGTGATGCTACAGATATTGATGTGACTGATGTTTTACCCGCTGGATATACATTTATAGACACTGATGGAAATTACGATGAAGCTTCAGGCATTTGGAGTGTACCAAGCTTAGCTGCAGGGGAAACGGAAATTCTTAAAATATTTGTAACCGTAAATGCATCTGGACCCTATTTAAATTCTGCCGAGGTTACTGCCGCAGATCAAGAAGACATTAATTCTACACCAAATAATAATGATGTAAATGAAGACGATTTCGACCGCATTGCGGTTGTTCCGCTCCGTCCAGTGGATATCCAGGTGGATAAAATCGTTGATAATGAAAACCCCGGAATAGGAGATGAGGTTACCTATACCATTACCGTTTTAAACGATTCAAATAGCGGACTTTATGTGAGTGATGCCAGTGGACTATCTGTAAGGGATATATTACCTACTGGGCTTAATTTTGTGAGTGCCAACGCTTCTTTAGGTTCGTACAATGAAGATGTAGGAACATGGGATATTGGCGATTTGGCAAATGGAGCTACTGTAACATTAGATATTACAGCTTCTGTAAGAGCCATAGGTAACTATACTAATACAGCAGAATTAATTGCATCAAACAATCCAGATCCAGATTCCACACCCGGCAATGGCGTGGAAACAGAAGACGATCAATCCACAATTATAGTTACACCAACTACGGCCGCTGATCTTTCGTTGGAAAAAACAGTAAATAATGCTACTCCGAATACAGGGGAGAATGTCCAATTTATTATTACTGTTAATAATGACGGACCTGGAATAGCGACTGGGATAGAGGTTACAGAATACTTACCTAATGGATTCACTTTTGTAGGTGCGGTTCCAACAGATGGTGTGTACAACCCCAGTAACGGGATTTGGGATTTAAGTGCTCCTTTGCTTTCTGGAGGAACCCAAAGCATAACTATTGTAGCAAGGGTAAACGCCGCTACGGGTACACCCAATGAGTTTTTAAATACAACAGAAATTACAGCGGCAAACAACAATGACCCCGATTCTACTCCGGGCAATGGCGATGCCACTGAAGATGATTATGCTGAGGTATTGGTAACACCAGCATCTTTAATCGATCTTTCTTTAACCAAAACAGTAAATGTGTTAAGGCCAGATACCGGGGATGAGGTTGTCTTTACCATTGTTATTAGTAACGATGGTCCGAGTATGGCAACTGGCGTTCAGGTAACAGATATGCTTCCTGCTGGATACACGTATGTATCAGATAATGTTTTTGGTCTATACAATGCCACCACAGGAATTTGGGAAGTGGGAGAATTGGCCGATAATGAATCTAAAACATTAGAAATTACCGCTACGGTGAACCCCTCTGGAAGCTATGTTAATATTGCTGAAGTATCAGCAGCCAACGAAACAGATGCCGATTCTACACCTGCAAATGGCGATCCTAATGAAGATGATCAAGATCAGGCTCAAATTCTTCCTAGGGTGGTATTGGATATTGGCCTTGAAAAAACAGTAGATAAACCAAGGCCTACCATAGGAGGGAACGTGGTCTTTACCATTACTGCTTCAAACCTAGTCATCGCGGAAGCTACGAATGTTGGGGTAGAAGATATACTTCCGGCAGGTTATCAATTTGTGAGTGCTACCGCAACGAGCGGAAACTATGATGAAAGTGTAGGGGTTTGGTCCATTTCAACTTTCCCTGGGGAATCTTCAGAAACGTTGAGTATAACTGCCGAAGTGGTGGATGTAAACGATTATGTTAACGTGGTTACATTAGCTTTCCTAGATCAAATAGATACTAATCCAGATAACGATAGAGCAGAGGTTTCTGTAGAACCTAATTGTTTAACTATCTATAATGAGTTCTCACCTAACCAAGATGGGGTAAATGAGTTTTTCTTTATCGATTGTATTTCGCAATATCCAAACAACCGATTGGAGGTTTACAACCGTTGGGGAAGCCTAGTGTTTGCCGAAAATGGATATAATAACGATTGGGGAGGAACCACCAATGGCATTGCTACCGAAAAGGTATTGCCATTGGGTACTTATTATTACATTTTAGATCTAGGGGACGGTTCAGAACCTGTTTCAGGATGGTTATATATCAATAAATAATGGTCTGTTTAATTACGGTTGGAGTATTTAAAATAAATAAAACCTTCGGGTTAAAATGCAAATAAAATAAAGCATTAGAATGAAAGTAAATTGGAAATATATAGTAATTGTGGTCGCTTTTCTTTGCGGTAGCATTTCCTTTGCCCAGCAATATCCACAATACACACAGTATATGTACAACACTATGAGCATTAATCCGGGTTACACAGGCTCGAGGGGGCATTTATCCCTAGTTGGTCTCTATAGAACGCAATGGGTTGGTCTCGATGGGGCCCCAGAAACGCAGACCTTTGGGATTGATACACCGGTTGGAAAAAATGTAGGACTGGGACTTAATGTGGTACATGACGCTTTGGGCCCTACCAACGAAACCTATTTAGATGGTAATTTCTCCTACACAGTTCGATTGGACGGGGAAGACCAATTGCTTTCGTTCGGTCTAAAAGCCGGAGGAAGGTTTTTTGATGCCGATTTTAGTAAAGGGATTTATAAAGATCCCGATGTTTCTTTTCAAGGGGATATCAATAAATTTTACCCAACCATTGGAGCGGGGGTTTATTACCATACCAATAAAGGATATTTAGGGGTTTCTGTTCCCAACTTTTTTGCTGAAGATCATTACGATGATGTGGAAGAAGAAATTGGAGTGGAGCGCGTTCATTTCTATTTCATCGGTGGAAAAGTGTTTGATTTAAGTTATGACGTTAAATTCAAACCGGCATTTATAGTGAAATATGTCCCAGCAGCGCCTGTTATAGCAGATTTATCCGCGAATTTTATGTTTTACGATCGGTTCACGCTTGGAGCTGCTTACCGTTGGGGAGATTCTTTTAGTGCGTTGGTTGGTTTACAGATTACAGATGGTATTGGGCTTGGTTATGCATACGATGCCACCACCACCAATTTAAAAAATTACAGTTCGGGAACACATGAAATTTATGTGCGTTTCGAATTTAAATCGAACAAACAAAAATTAAAATCACCACGATTCTTTTAAATATGCAGCATTTTAAAAACATAGTGTTAATGGTTATTCTATTGATGAGCGTTTTGGTGAGTGCACAAACCAAGGATAGAGCTTCTGATAAGAATTTTGATAGATATTGGTACAAAAAAGCAGCCGCTCAATATGAAAGTGCTGTAAAAAGAGGGGACACCTCCAAAGAAACATTAATGAAATTGGGCGATGCCTATTATTTCAACTCCAATATGGAAAAGGCTGCCCATTGGTATGGAGAACTTTTTTCTAAATACGAAAACGAACTGGAACCCAAATACGCTTTTCGCTATATCCAAACCTTAGAGGCCAACGGTGACTATGTTTTGGCAAAGGGACTTATGAAAATTTATACTGAAAAGTTAAAAGATTCCGGTTTTACTGTCGATCAATTGAAAAACAACGACAAGCTCATTGATGCTTTACAAAACATGCAGCCTAAGTTTTATGTAACCCATTTATCCATCAACACTCAATTTTCTGATTTTGGAGCCGTAAGGTTCGGAAATAGGGTCGTTTTTGCTTCAGCAAGGGACTCCAGCGTGGTTACCACCAGAAAATATCGTTGGAACGATCAACCGTTTTTAAATTTGTTTATTGCAGATACTGTTCAAGCTGGAACCGACCTTAAAAAGGTACAGCCTTTTTCCAAAAATTTAAACAGTAAGTACCACGAGGCCAGTGTAGCCTTTACCAAAGGGTACGATACCATTTATTTTACACGGAATAATTATTTACACGATTGCCTGAAAAGAGATGAAGATGGATCCAACAATTTAAAAATTTACCGCGCTACTCTGTCAAACAATAATAAATGGCAGGATGTTACAGAACTTCCTTTTAGTAGCGACAATTACTCCATAGGCCACCCTTGTTTAAGTCCTGATGGTAAAAAACTCTATTTTACTTCAGATATGCCGGGTACTATTGGAGGTTCAGATATTTACGTGGTGAATATTTTGAACGACGGTACGTTTTCTGAACCTGTAAATCTGGGAACAAACATTAACACCAGCGGTAGGGAAATGTTTCCCTTTGTCACTAAGGATAAAATTTATTTTGCTTCAGATGGACATTTGGGTTATGGCGGACTCGATGTTTTTGAGGCTTTTAAAGAAGGGGAAGGCTATTCCAAACCTCAAAACTTAGGAAGGCCTTTAAATAGTGGAATGGATGATTTTGCCTACACCGTAAACGAAACAACACGGCAAGGCTATGTTTCTTCCAACAGGCCGGGAGGTGCCGGAGACGACGATATTTATTCTTTCCAGCGTATGGATATGCCTTGCATTCAAACAGTGGAAGGGGTAGTCACCAATTTGGATAGTAAGTTTCCAGAAGCCAACGTTTCAGTAAAGTTGTTAAGCAATGGGAAAGTTATAGACAGCACCTTTACAGATGCCAACGGTAAGTATGCATTCAACACAGCTGTTAATTGTGAAGAGGCTTACAAGGTTGTGGCAGCCAAAGAGAGTTTCGATAGTGCTGAAAAAAGTATCAATACCAATGCAGAACCAAACTTTGTAAACGAAGTCCCACTCGAAATAAATCATAAACTAATAGTACAGGAAGGAGAGGATTTAAAAATTAAAATCGGACTTATTTATTTTGATTTTGATAAATCTAAAATTACACGACGTGCAGAAGTGGTTTTGGATACGGTAGTTGGTTTAATGAAGGAATATCCGGGAATGGTGATAAAAATAGAATCGCATACCGATTCGCGCGGAAATGATGAATACAATCTAAAATTATCGGATAGACGGGCGAAAGCTACCCGCGATTACATTGTTTCCCAAGGTATAGAAGCAGCCAGAATAGAGAGTGCCCTTGGATATGGGGAATCTCAATTGCTAAATAATTGTTCTAACGGGGTTTCATGTACAGAGGAAGAGCATAATATTAATAGGCGCTCAGAATTTATTATCGTTAAGATGAAATAAAAAAATGAGGTTTGGTGAAATCGTTTTAAGATTCGTCAAACCTCATATCTTTTATCCGGTAAGATTGAATGCTAATTGATGGTATCTAGATTTTCCTCAATTTCTGCATCTTCTTCTAATTCCAATTCCTCTAATTCCGACTCGATTTCTTCCAATTCCTCTATGGCTTCTTCTTGGGATTCTTCAATCCGTTCTTCATATTGGGTGTCTTCTACTACTTTTTCCTCAGCAAACAGACTTTTAGAAATAACTATTACCCCACATAAAATAGCAACACCTAGGAAAATATTTGGCATTAATTGTTTCTGGCCTTTAGAATATTTGTATTTCAGTATTAAAGCTAAAAGTAAAGCAATTAAAATTGGGATCAACGCTATGGTTCCCAAAGGTAAAATGGCAAATATAACAGCTATAACCAACGCAACAGCCGATAAAATAATTAAAGTGATTCTCATGGTTTTTAGAGTTAAAGTCCGCTTGCGGATGTTAATTTTAGTTGTCCTGTGCCTACAGGAATATTGAATTTCATTTGTACAGGTATTTTTTTGTTATCGGCAGTCAACCAAATAAGATTTTCGTCTTTACCACGTAAGGCATCCGTCTTTGCAGAAACAGAAAGTTTGTAACAATTTTTTTTCCCCAAAGGGCCAGCGTCTACTGTTTCATTTCCCATATACTTTATTTTAACTGGAAATTCCTTATTGTCGAAAAGTATAGTAACATTGTTGTAATTACCGGTTTGCATATTTCCGAAATTTAAATTACGCAACTGGTAAATAGTGGAAACGATGTCGCTAGTATTGGCGCCTATTTTTAAAGTACGGGTCTGGTCTTTGATATTTTTCTTATTCAGTACGCTCTTTACGGTTCCTTTGGAATAACTAAAACTGTATTTCAATTGTTTTTTATAACCACCTTCATCAATATCCCTTTTGTATAATATTGGCTTTAGGGTTTTTGGATTTACGTAAGATTCGTAAATATCACGTATCTTAAAATAAGAATCCCATTTGGAAAAAGTAATGGCTTTGCACCTTAAATTGAGAAGTGTGGATTTGGACGTTTTAATTTCCGAAGTTTCCATGGTTACTTGCGCAAACGTTGTTAAAAGACCGCTCATATTGTAGGAAGCGGTGTAAACAAGTTTTTCGTTTGGCTTGCTGGTAGTGTTTTCTTGAGCCAAACACATCATACCAGTTAGCATGATGGCATAAAGAATTTTTTTCATCAGGTTAGATTGTTTTAGGGCTATGGGTTGGTTTAAATTTTTTGATTAAATACATTTTATTCGGTGTTTTTTAATATTGTTAGGCGTTGCTAAATAACAAAAAAAGCAATTACAAAAATCATCCTTAATTTTATTTTTTATAAATTCAATAAGAAGGGAGATATTTAATAGTATATGATTAGAAAGTTCTTTCTTGAACGTATATTTGTTATAGCTCTAATAGGAAATGAGTGCGAATAGATGCCGAAAAAACAACATTTTATAAAATCTAAATTTTTAAGAGTCTTTCTTAGAATTCTTACGGGTTTAATAGTACTTTTTTTCGTGCTGGTGCTTGTTATTAGAAGTCCATGGGGACAAAATCTCATTGTTAATAAAGCCGTCAATTACTTATCAAGTAAGATAGGGACTGAAGTCGCTATCGATAAATTGTATCTCACCTTTTCTGGAAATTTAACTGCGGAAGGAATTTACATTGAAGATGAGAAAGGAGATACCCTCGTATATTCTAAAAAATTGGAGGCCTTTGTGGCTTTATTGCCATTAATTCGGGGTACAGAAATAGATATTAACTATATCGATTGGTCTGGATTAAAAGCAACGGTGACGCGGGACACTTTAGGAAGATTTAATTTTGATTATATCGTAGAAGCTTTCGCAACAGCAGATACTACCAAGCTTGATACTACTGCTAGCGATACCAAATTCAATCTTGGGAAAATTAAATTACAGGATATTGATATTACCTACGATGATAAAATCACCGGAATCGACCTGAAATCAAAACTTGGTAAGATTGATGCAAATATTGAGGTATTCGATTTGGATGCATTACGTTTTGAAGTAGATGGATTCGACTTCGAAGGGGGCACCATTGAGTACGTTCAGGGAATATCTTATAGGGAAGATCCCGATACCACTTCTGCCGCCACGTTGCCCATATTAAGTTTGGAGGATATAAATTTTATGGATATTACTGCGCAATATACTGTAACCGAAGCGCAAACAAATCTATCGGTTTATGTGGACGAACTTACTTTAGACTTGCCAAATCTCGATCTAAATACTCAAGAAATAGAACTCAATGAATTCATCTTGAATAATTCCAAGATAAGTTATGTAGATCAAAGTCAGCCGGAAAAGAAGGATGAAAAAGTTCAGGAAACCGGGCAGGGGCAATCATTTTCTTGGCCAGATTGGAATATAACCTCCAATGTTATTGCTTTAGAAAATAACGAAATTATTTATAAGGTAAACGATTCCATTGTTCCTGAAAATGCATTCAATCCATCCAATATTCAATTAAAGCAGTTAAATCTATTTTTGGAAGATTTTGAATACGAACCAGAAATGGCAAAAGGTGATTTAACGGAATTATCATTTATTGAAAACGGTAATTTCCAGTTAAAAGGGCTTAATTTTCAAATGGACTTAACCAATGAAGTCCTTTCCCTTGCCAATCTTAACGCTGAGACCGGAAGAAGCCGTTTATCTGGGGAAGTATCCATGAAATTCCCTTCCGTAGATGCTTTTATAAATTCCTTTGAACGTACTTTTATGGATATTTCCATTCCCGAAGTTCAATTCAACATAAAAGATGTCTATTATTTCCAGCCTGCCTTAAAAGACAATAAGTATTTGGACTCCCTTTCTCAACGGAATATTTCTGGTGCCTTGGCATTGTCTGGAACTTTAGATAGTTTAAATATTAATGAAACCAACCTAAACTGGGGTGAAGATACGCAGATAAGGCTGAATGGTAGCGTTACATCTGTAACCGAAACAGATAGCCTTTATCTCACCCTATCACAAATGGAAGCGCGAACTTTACGTAAGGATGTATTGAAATTTCTGGATGAAGATTCCTTGGGTATTTCCATTCCAGATACAATTCAGTTATCGGGGAATCTTACTGGAAATCTTCAGCAAATAAAGACTAAAACAACCTTACGGACTTCCGACGGAGTGGTACGGTTAAACGGAAGGTACACCGATTTGAATGAGATTTCATTTGATGCCAACCTCGGTGTAAGAAGATTGGATTTAGGAAAGATTTTAAAGAACGATAAGTTGGGGACGCTTTCTTTCCGCATCAAAACCTCGGGAAAAGGAAATACTTTAAATACCTTAAATGCAGAGTTGTCTTCAGAATTTGATTCCTTGGTTTACAGTGGATATGATTTTTCTTCCTTAAAATTAGACGGAAAAGTAACCAATGGAGAGGGCGATGTGAATTTAGTTTTTAAAGACAATAATTTAGATGTTATTTTAGATACCCATATGGTATTGGATTCTGTAAAATCCAAGTTCGATATTTTTTTAAATGTAAAGGGTGCCGATCTTTACAAACTGGGTATCACAAATAATGACGTCCGCACAGGATTTAAGTTGAGAGCCGATTATAAAGGGGATTTCTCCAATTTCCGATTAGATGGGGATATTTCCGAAGGAGTGGTGGTTTATAAAAACCAATCGTACAATATAGGGGACTTCGATTTTTTTACGAGTATTCAAGAAGAAAATACAGAATTACAGATAAACAGCCTCGTGCTGGATGCCAATTTAAAATCGAATAGCAATCCCGCTGTGTTAACTGAAGCTTTGCAAGAGCAGTTTTATCACTATTGGAAAGACACTGCTTTTGTCGATAGCAGTAGGGTAGAAAAAATGATATATACCCAAATGGATATGAGGGTAAAAGTGCGAAAAACTCCAGCACTCAGTGAAGTGTATTTTCCTGGCATAGAAGAAATGGATTCGCTAACGGTAGTATTAAAGTTCGATGAAGAGCAGCGTACCGTAAATGCAGATTTAAGTATTCCATTTTTGCAATATAATGGAAGTAAGATAGATAGTCTAAATTTAGATATTAACGGAACTGAAAATACGATTGATTTTAACCTTGGATGGCGCGGAATAAATGCCGATCCCATTGCTATTGGCACCACGAGTTTGAATGGGGTATTGAAAAACAAAATCTTAAATCTTTCTTTTCAAAGTTTATCGGAAGATGAAATGGTGGCCAAAATAAATTCCGAAATGCAATTTAAGGGGGATACCATACAATATTCCATAACCCCTGATCAATTAATTCTCAATAGAAAAAATTGGAGCATTCCAGCCAATAATAAAATAAGGTATGCCAAAAAATATATCGATGTGGAAAACTTCGATATTTCCAATGGAAATCAAAAAGTGAGTATTTTGAAGACTACCAACGAAGATGGAAAGGAAAAAATTGGTGCTTCTTTCGATAATTTTACGCTAAGCACACTTCTCAGTATTTTAAATCCCGAAGAGCCAATTGCCAAAGGAATTGTAAAAGGAAATTTAAACATAGAAGATCCTTTTGGAAATGCGGGTTTACAAGCAGATTTAAGAATAAACAACCTTCAGGTGGTGCAAGTGCCTTTGGGAACACTTTCCTTGGAAGCTTCTTCAGAAAATTACAGTGATTACACTTTCGATTTAGCCCTAAAAGAAGGCAATATCGATCTGGATTTAACGGGTAACTACGTTGCGCAAAGTGAAAATGCCTTATTGGATCTCGATTTGAAGCTGAACGATTTTAAAATGAAAGCGATAGAAGGTTTCGTGCCCGATGAAATTGCGAATGCTAAAGGAAGCATTACAGGATCTGCCAAACTTACTGGAACCACCACCGAACCTATTTACAATGGAAAACTTAATTTTGAAGGCGTGGAGATGTTAGTTCAACAACTTAATTCCATGTTTTATATCGACAAGGAGTCACTTACTTTTAATAATGATCGATTCGATCTGGAAAACTTCAGTATTAAAGATAAAGATGGAAATAACTTTAACCTAAGCGGGGCCATACTTACCGAAAACCTTACCAATCCAAGTTTCGATTTAAAACTCAAGGCAGATAATTTTCAAATCCTCAATTCAACAAAAGAAGATAACGAACTTTTTTATGGGAAGGTTGGATTAACTACAGATATTAGCATTCAAGGAGATCTTGAAGTACCAAAAATAAGTGGCGATCTTAAGATAAATGAAGGTTCTACATTTACGGTGGTGGTACCAGAATCGCAATTGGATATTAACGAGAGGGAAGGAGTTGTACTTTTTGTAAACAGGAGTAATGAAAACGATATTTTAACCCGTAGGGAAGCACAGCAACCCACTACCAATGTTCTTGAAAATTTCGATATAGATACCAAAGTAGCCATTGGGAAAGAGTCTACTTTCAAAATTATTATAAACGAACGAACAGGTGATAATTTACAAGTCTCTGGAACGGGCAAATTTAATTTTAAGATGGAGCCCAATGGTAGAACCACCCTTTCTGGACAATACGAAGTGAATAACGGGCATTATGAAGCGAGTTTGTACAATATTGTAAAACGTAAGTTCGACATTGCTGAAGGCAGCAGGATTTCTTGGAATGGAGATCCACTGGAGGCTTCTTTAGACATTAAGGCCGTATACAATGTAAAAACCACTGCAGATGCTTTAATGGCAACCCAGACAACAGATCTCAAACCAAGTGATATGACTGCTTACCGCAGAAAACTACCATTTATGGTGTATTTAAATGTCGATGGGGAATTATTAGATCCAGAGCTTTCTTTTCAATTGGATATGCCAGAAGACGATCAAGGAGCAGCTGGAGGCGCTATTTATGGTTATCTAGAACAGTTGAACAGTCAAGAGGAAGAACTCAATAAACAGGTGTTTTCCTTATTGGTAATGGGTAGCTTTTTCCCTTCCAGCGGTAGTAGTGGAAGTACTGGAGGCCCGGCTTCCATTGCCCGGGATAATATAAACGATGTTTTGTCGGGCCAACTTAATTCCATTTCAGACAAGATTATGGGAGATACTGGGATACAATTGGATTTTGGATTGGATAGTTATACCGACTATCAAACAAATTCCGGAAGAACAGAATTGGATATTAATGCTAGCAAGAGCTTGTTTAACGACCGTTTGGTTGTGCAAGTGGGTAGCGAAGTAGATGTACAGGGCAGTAGCCAAAACTCAAATGGAAATGCGCCGGTAATTGGAAATGTTGGTTTGGAATATTTAATTACCGAGGATGGAAGGTACCGATTACGTGGTTACCGAAAAAATAAATTTGAAGGGATTGTAGACGGAGAAATTATTGTTACGGGTTTATCTATTATTTTTAATAAAGAGTTTAATAAATTTAAAAATCTTTGGAAAAAACAAGTACAAGAAGAAATTGAAAAAAACAGTAAGAATAGCGAAGGGAATAAAGATGAAAATTCGCCAGAAAGTAAACCTCAGTCAACTTCAAAAGTAGATGAAAAAGACAAAAACACTGAGGCCGAAAAAGAAAAGAATGAACCGAATAAAGAGCAGAAGTAATTGAAAAATACCATACCATCATACTATTTTTTTGGATTGTTGATTTCCATTTTGTTGCTGCATGCGTGTAGTGTAAAGAAGTACATCCCCGAAGATGAAGCGCTTTACACTGGCGCAGAAATCAATTTCAAAACTGAAACCAAAATAGAAGACAAAGATGATATAGAAGCGGAGCTCAATGGCCTTTTAAGGCCTGAGCCAAATTCTAAATTTCTAGGAGTTCGGTGGGGACTGCTAACACATTATAAGAACCAGAAAGAGAAACCGGGATTTATTAATAAATATTTAAACAAGAAAATAGGGGAGGAACCTGTTTACCTTTCCAATGTAGATGTTACCAAAACAGAAGACCTCATTCAAAACCGACTTGAGAATCGTGGTTTTTTCAATAATATCATTTCCGCTACTGTAGATAAAAAGAAAAAAACGGCCTCTACGGTTTATCAAGTGGAGGTTTCCAAACCTTATGTATTGGAGACCCTGAGTTTAGATGCTGACAGCTTGGCGGTATCCGATTCTATTCAGAAATCCTTGGATGAAACCTTGTTAAAAAAGGGTTCAAGGTTCGATTTGGCGTTATTTAAAAAGGAAAGACAACGTATTGATACCTATTTAAAGGCCAAAGGATATTATAATTTTAATGATGATTTTTTAATTTTTGAAGCCGATACCAATCAATATGACACTAAGAAGTTCGATTTATACCTGAGATTTAAACAGGAAACCCCGGGAAAATCTAAAATTCCCTATAAATTGAATTCGGTTAAGGTATATGCCAATTATTCGGTGGAAACCGAAAATGTTTCCCAAGACACCGTAACTATTGATGGTGTGGATTACATACAGCACGACGATTTTTTTAAGCCGGAAAGATTAGACCCTTTTGTGCTGTTGGATTCCGGTCAATATTACAATCCACAAACTTCTAAATTTACCAGTAACCGACTTTCAAAAATCGGTATCTATAAATATACTACCATTCGCTACGACAAAGTAAAACCTTTTGAAGAGGGCGATAGTATAGGCCTCTTGGACGCTAAAATATTATTATCCCCAAGAAGTAAACATTCGTTAAGGGCGGAAATACAGGCAAATTCAAAATCGAATAACTATGTTGGGCCTGCCTTGGCGCTTACCTATACCAATAGAAACATTTTTGACGGAGGGGAAATATTTAGTGTTTCTCCACGTTTCGGGTACGAAAAGCAAATAGCCGGAGGAAGCAATGCGGGGTTAACCAGTTTACAGCTCGGATTAAAGACCGATCTTATCTTTCCGAGGATCTTGTTTCCATATAAATTTGATTATGGATTTCAATATGAAGTCCCGAAAACAAAAATTAGTTTGGGACTGGAGTATTTGGATCGGGAAGAATTTTACACAACTACGTCCATTCTGGCAACATTTGGATATACATGGAATGCCAATCGCTTTGTGTATCACGAATTGACTCCGCTTAGTTTTAACTACAGTAGCTTATCGAATGTTTCTGATGAATTTAACGATATTCTTACTGCAAATCCGTTTTTGGCACGAAGTTTCGATCAGAAATTTATAGCCGGACTTACTTATGGATTTGTATACAATGAGATTTCTGATATTAAAAAACGAAACCCAATATATTTTGCTGCTAATTTTGAAATTGCTGGGAATGTTTTGGATTTACTCAGTAGGGATCCAAATGAAGAAGGAGTAAAAGAAGTATTGGGGTTGGAGTATGCCCAATTTGTAAGAACTGATGTTGATTTTAGGTATCAGTACCGAATAAGCAAAGAACAGGCTTTGGTGGCCCGTTTGTTTGGAGGGATAGGAATTGCCTATGGAAATTCGGAAACCATGCCCTACGCAAGACAGTATTATTCTGGAGGACCTTTTAGTGTACGTGCCTTTAGAATTAGGTCTCTGGGGCCTGGTACGTACACAGTACCAGAAGATGAAGAAACTGATCAGACCTTTTTAGATCAAACCGGTGATATTCGTTTGGAAGCGAATTTAGAATACAGATTTCCACTGGTTTCATTCGTAAAGGGAGCGTTGTTTGCAGATGCTGGGAATGTTTGGTTGCGAAAGGAGAATACGGAAATTTCTGGAGGGGAGATTTCTTCCGGATTTTTAAAAGAGCTCGGGGTTGGTGTAGGTGCGGGCGTACGCGTGGATATTCAAGGGTTTGTAATTCGTTTCGATCTGGCGGCCCCGATTCATAAACCCTTTGAGAGACGTTATAATTTTGATCTAAACAATCCCATTTTAAACTTTGCTTTTGGATATCCTTTTTAAAAACGAATCAATATTTATTATCTAATATCGAGTTGAACTCAGAAAATTTCTCATCTTCTGCCATTCGTTTTATTTTATCTGCATCAAAATTTCCTTTTAAATAGAGCAATGAATTGTTGTTGCCCTTACTGTTGTGCAATATAATTTGTTTTATGGTATTGCCCTGTTCTTTAACAGTTAGTAAACTCCTGTTTTCTTCGTTGTTTTTTCGAAAAATATCAGAGTATCCACTTTTGGTGATTTTATCTATTTCGGTGTTGATTTGTTGATTTCTAAGGGAGGAACTAGAGGGGAGGTTCATAAAGCGAATATCCGACACATTTTTCATTACGTCATTCATTTCTGGGGATAAATTTCCAAGAATGGAATACATAAACTTCGGCACCTGAACAGCCGTTACATTGGTATCGTTTTTATGTTTATCGTAGAAGCTTTCTACAGAACTTCCGCAGGAAACAGCTAAAAAAGTAATTAGGAGGAGGCTTACGAATAGGTGTTTTTTAAACATAACGCTTTCATTTCCTTAAAGATAGTAAAAAAATCAAGAGCATGCGTTCCAAAGGGAATCATTGGGTAAGGGGGCTGTAATACTAATTTCTTCCTTTTTAACAGGGTGGGTAAAGGTAAGTTGTCGTGCATGTAAATGAATGCTTGCATCTTTATTGCTTCTATCAAAACCGTATTTTAAATCCCCTTTTACGGGGCAGCCAATGGAAGAGAGCTGGGAACGGATTTGATGATGGCGCCCGGTTTCCAAATCGATCTCCAATAAATAAAAATTATCCAGTGTTTTTATGGTTCTATAATGAAGAATGGCATTTTTACTATCGGGGACTTCATTTTTATGCGCGTAAGATTTATTTTGTTTCGCATTTCTCTTCATCCAATGGATTAAGGTATCTGCAGCATTTGTAGGTTTATTTTTTACCAAGGCCCAATAGGTTTTTTTTGCATCTTTTTGCTGAAAAAGTTTGTTAAGCCTGGGCAATGCTTTTGAAGTCTTTGCGAATAAAACAATGCCCGTTGTTGGTCTATCCAAGCGGTGGACCACTCCCAAATATACGTTGCCAGGTTTGTTGTATTTATCTTTTAAATAGCTTTTAACCACTTCAGAGAGCGGTTTATCTCCCGTTTTATCACCCTGTACAATATCCCCGGCACGTTTATTGACCACGATGATATGATTGTCTTCAAATAAAACTTGGAGATTATTTTTGTCGGAATGTTCAGCCATTTCAGATACCGTGAATAGTTAAATTGTAATGAGATCGATGGTGTTGGAGGTTAATCACAATGTTTACAATTGCTAGAAGTTCGTTTAATACTGTTCCTCTTCATTAGGGAAATCGCTACTTTTTACATCGTTTACATATTGGGAAATCGCATGGGTCATTTCGTCATAGAGGTTCATATAGCGACGCAGAAACCGAGGATGAAATTCATGGGTCATCCCCAATAAATCGTGTAGCACCAACACTTGGCCGTCAACACCATTTCCTGCACCAATGCCAATTACGGGAATGGAAACCGATGCGGCTACTTCTTCAGCCAGTTTTGCTGGGATTTTCTCTAAAACGATAGCAAAACATCCCGCTTTTTCCAGTAATTTGGCATCTTCTTTCAATTTAATAGCCTCTTCTTCCTCTTTAGCCCGAACAGTGTAGGTACCAAATTTATAAATAGACTGCGGGGTAAGTCCTAAATGTCCCATAACTGGAATTCCGGCGTGAAGAATACGTTTTATGGATTCTTTTATTTCTTTTCCACCTTCGAGTTTTACGGCATGTGCACCGCTTTCCTTCATTATTCGAATGGCAGAACGCAAAGCTTCTTTGGGATCTGATTGATAGCTACCAAAAGGTAAATCCACTACCACCAAAGCTCTATTGATAGCCCTTATCACCGAAGAGGCATGATAAATCATTTGGTCTAAGGTAATGGGAAGCGTAGTTTCGTGCCCGGCCATGACATTGCTGGCAGAATCCCCTACTAGAATTACATCAATACCCGCACCGTCAACAATTTTAGCCATAGAAAAATCGTAAGCCGTTAGCATGGAAATTTTTTCACCATGTTGTTTCATTTCAATGAGCGATTTAACGGTAACTCTTTTATATTCTTTCTTTGCAACTGACATACGAAATAATTTAGAGTGTAAAATTACAGTTTTCAAAAGAAATTTTACAGCGATTAGGGTTTTTATTCCTCCAACGACCGTTTCTTGCTCTTTTTCTCCTTGTTTTAAGAGTTGGTAGTTAGATCAAATTCTACTGAGGAGCAAGTTTCTGTGATTTCTCTTCTGAGGCTTCGGGATGGAAATGACTGGCACCGTACTTTATACTTAATACATTGTACTTTGTACTTCTTGCTTCAAATCAAATCATTCCTAATCGGGAGATCGCCACAGGACTTCGTCCTTCGCGAAGACGATTAGATTGAATTGGAGAAAACGGAGAAGTGATAAAAGAAACACCAAACTCAATTTACGTCATTACGAGCGGAACGAAGTGAAGCGTGGTCCCGCCTGCTAGGTGGTCAGGAATCTCCTGATTGAATACTGCATGTTGGAAATAAGTTTGCAGTCATGTCGATATCGACCTTTAGCGTCGGTAGAGACATCCCATCCTACTAAGGGCAAGTTTATGAGATTACTCTCCCAAGGTTTCGGGATTGAAATGACTGGCTACCTACTTTGTACTTTAAATCAAATTACCCAAATAACAGCATCTACCAACCATCAACTAAAAGCTCAAAACCCAGAAACCATTCCATTTCACAAACTAACATCAACCTTTTAGAAATATAACTTGCGGTAGACAGCATTTATAGTATTTTTGGAGTTCATATGTTGCCGAAAAAATCCATGATACCTATTGATGACTTATTAAATACAGCTGTAAAAGCTTCCCTAGAAGCCGGTGCTGAGATTTTGAAGGTTTACGAAAGGGACGATGTTGAAGTCTCCTCTAAACAGGATAATTCTCCGATTACGTTGGCCGACAAAAATGCAAATCGGATTATTGTAAGTCATTTACAAGAAACGGGCATTCCGATTATCAGTGAAGAAAGTAAGGCTTTGGATTACGAAGAGCGGAAAAAATGGAAGCGTTGTTGGATTGTAGATCCGTTGGACGGTACCAAGGAATTCATCAAAAGAAACGGAGAGTTTACGGTCAATATTGCTTTAGTGGAAGACGGAGCCCCAATTTTAGGGGTAATTTATGTGCCAGTGACTAAAATGCTATATTTTTCAGATGTGAAAAAGAAAAAAGCCTTCCGTTTGCGATTGGAACATTTTTCAGAAGGTTATAAAACGTTAGCAAAAGAGTTGCCTCAAAAAAGGGAATTGACTTCCGAAGTAAAAATAGTGGGAAGCCGTTCTCATTTTTCTTCGGAAACAAAGAAATATATTGAGAAATTAAATGATGATGGAAAGAATATCACCTTCGTTTCGGTGGGCAGTTCGCTGAAATTTTGTTTATTGGCGGAAGGAAAAGCAAATGTATACCCAAGATTTTCGCCTACCATGGAATGGGACACCGCTGCGGGGCATGCAATTTGTAAGGCGGTAGGTTTTGAAGTATTGCATAGCGAGACCAAAAAACCATTAACCTATAATAAAAAAGAGCTGGTAAACCCATCTTTTGTTTGTGAAACTCGATTTTGAGAACCAGCCTTGTGCTGGAAACTCAAAATTGAAAGTTGAACAAATCCCGCTATTTTCAGCGGGATCTAAAATTTAATCTTTTTTTGTTGAAGTGAAAATGAGTTATTTTTATGTTCTTTTGAAATGTTTTTTCCTGTCTGCATTCGGAGTGGTGAACTGGTTGGGTTTGTTTTTTCATCAATTGAAATCGACGGAGGAGATTCATGAATCCCTTGTGGGAAAAATAAAAAAGGAGTGAACTAAAAAATGAACAGACTGTTTTAAATTATATTGATTTGAGTTCTTGAATGAATGCAAGATAAAAGTAGAAAAAGACACATAGCCAAAGCCATTACCTGGCGGATAGTAGGTACTATAGATACAATTTTATTGTCGTGGATAATTTCGGGTAATCCCTTTACAGGATTAAAAATTGGCTTCGCAGAAGTGATTACAAAAATGATTTTGTATTATTTTCACGAGCGTATTTGGTTTAAAGCCAATGTTCCCGAAAGTAAAAAGCGTCATTTATATAAAACGCTTACTTGGCGGGTCCTGGGAACGATTGATACCATGCTGCTGGCTTGGATAATTTCGGGTAATCCGCTTACAGGGTTAAAGATTGGCTTTGCGGAAGTGGTTACAAAAATGATATTATATTATCTGCACGAACGGACATGGTATAAAATTAATTTCGGATTGGATAAACGTAAAAGCAACGCATAAAAGTGGGAGAGGATTTATATCCATATCAATTTAAAACAACGCAAGAGGACCGCAATTTGTTAAGCGGACACCGTTCGTTGCTTATTTGGTTTACCGGATTATCGGGTTCGGGCAAATCCACTATTGCCGATGCGTTGGAGCAAAAATTAATTTCAGAAAAAGTACGCACTATGGTTTTGGATGGTGATAATGTGAGAGGAAGTTTGTGCAAAGGGTTGGATTTCAGTGCGGAAGATCGTTCTGAAAATCTACGCAGGGTTGCCGAAATAGCTGATTTATTATTGAAATCTGGAGCGGTTGTTTTGGCAAGTTTCGTATCACCCTACAAAAAAGATAGAGAATATGTAGAAAAGACAATAAAACCTAATATATTTGTCGAAGTATTTGTAAATACAAGCTTGGAAACCTGCAAAAATAGAGACCCAAAAGGCTTGTACAAAAGGGCAGAAGAAGGTGTTTTAAAAAACTTAACTGGGTTTAATGCTCCTTATGAAATCCCAGAAGCGGCGGATGTGGTTGTGGAAGAAAATGATAGTGTGGCGGAAGCCGTTGAAAAAATATATAACAAAGTAAAAGATAAATTATACCTCTAAATGAGTAAGTATTATTTAAATTATTTAGACGAATTAGAATCGGAAGCAATTTATGTTCTTAGGGAAGTATGGGCACAGTTTGACAATCCGGTTATTTTATTTTCCGGAGGAAAGGATTCTATTGTAGTGACCCATTTGGCTAAAAAAGCATTCTACCCTGCAAAGATTCCGTTTGCCTTGATGCACGTGGATACGGGACATAATTTTCCAGAGACCATTAAATTCCGCGACGATTTAATAGAAAGTCTCGGCGTCCGACTTATAGTTGGTTCGGTTCAAGAATCTATTGACCAAGGACGTGTGGCAGAAGAGAAAGGGAAAAACGCCACGCGTAATGCGTTGCAGATTACCACTTTGTTGGATGCTATTGAAGATAATAAAGTTGACTGTGCTATTGGTGGTGGTCGCCGTGATGAAGAAAAAGCACGTGCCAAGGAGCGTTTCTTCTCTCATCGGGATGATTTCGGTCAGTGGGATCCTAAAAACCAGCGTCCGGAATTGTGGAATATATTTAACGGAAAGCAATTCGAAGGAGAGCATTTCAGGGCTTTTCCTATCAGTAATTGGACAGAGATGGATGTTTGGAACTACATCAACAGGGAAAACATTCAAATTCCGTCCTTGTATTTCGCTCACGAGCGCAAAGTAGTTTGGAGAAGCAATTCGTGGATTCCGTATTCTGAATTCCTTCAGTTAGAAGAAAATGAAGAAGTGGTAAGTAAGAAAATCCGTTTTCGAACTTTAGGTGATATTACCATTACCGGAGGAATAGAAAGTGATGCCGATACTGTTGAAAAAATAGCGCAGGAAGTATCTGCCATGCGACAAACCGAGCGCGGTAACCGTTCCGACGACAAGCGTTCTGAAACCGCCATGGAAGACCGGAAAAGACAGGGGTATTTTTAAAGGCCCCCTATATCCCCCGAAGGACTATGTTGATAGAGCAGGTTAAACACTGTTGTCATGCTGAGCCTGTTTAAAGGTGTGTTAAAAAGAGCAAGTAATAAGTCTTGTCATGCTGAGCTTGTCGAAGCACATTCGCAGTAACAAGCTTCATTATGTCGAAAGGATATTTAAATGAACAGAACAGAAATGTCATCCTGAGCTTGTCGAAGCATATTTGTAGCAACGCACTTATGTGTATAGTGAAGAAAATTGAAATAAAAAGATTTGAAATGTCATGCTGAGCTTGTCGAAGCACATTTGCAGTAACAAGCTTCAGTATGTCGAAAGGATATTTAAATGAACAGAACAGAAATGTCATCCTGAGCTTGTCGAAGCATATTTGTAGCAACGCACTTATGTGTATAGTTAAGAAAATTGAAATAAAAAGATTTGAAATGTCATGCTGAGCATGTCGAAGCATAATTTATTAAAATGAAAATTTATTATGTCTATATATTGCAATGTAAAGACGATTCTTACTATATAGGAATAACTTCAAATCTTTTAGGTAGAATTGTGAGTCATAATGAAGGGAAGAAAAAGGATGCTTATACATATACCAGAAGACCTGTAGAATTAAAATGGTTTGCCGAATTCACTGATGTAAATTTAGCAATAAAAAAAGAAAAACAATTGAAAGGCTGGAGTAGAAGGAAGAAAAAAGCTTTGATTGAAGAGGATTGGGATAGGTTGATAGAGTTTTCAAGGAATTATAAGGAATTTGGGAATGGAAGCCCTTCGACTCCCGAAGCTTCGGGACAAGGTGACATAGAGATTTCAAATGAAAAATAAGGGTGAGATGCTTCGACAAGCTCAGCATGACCTCTTAAAAAACAAAATAGACAAAAAAAAGAAAGCGAAATAAAATTCGAATTAATTCGCATTAATTAGTGACATGCAGATAGACAACAACCAATTACTAAGATTTACCACAGCGGGAAGTGTGGACGATGGAAAAAGTACGTTAATAGGAAGGCTTTTATTTGATTCCAAATCGATTTTCGAGGATCAGTTGGAAGCGATTGAAAGTACCAGTAAGAAAAAAGGTCATAATGGAGTAGATTTAGCTTTGTTTACCGACGGATTAAGGGACGAGCGCGAACAAGGAATCACCATTGATGTGGCATACCGCTACTTTACCACGCCTAAGCGTAAGTTTATCATTGCTGATACGCCCGGTCATATTCAATATACCAGAAATATGATTACGGGAGCCTCAACGGCCAACGCCGCCATTATTTTGGTGGATGCGCGCCATGGGGTTATCGAACAAACTAAGCGACATGCTTTTATTGCATCTTTGTTACAGATTCCGCATATTATTGTGTGTATCAACAAAATGGATTTGGTGGAGTTTAAAGAAGAAGCATACGATAAAATTATCGCTCAGTTCGAAGAGTTTTCTTCAAAATTATTGGTAAAAGACGTACGTTTTATTCCAATTAGTGCCTTATTGGGCGACAATGTGGTAAAGCGCTCTGAAAATATGGGTTGGTACCAAGGCGCACCTTTGTTACATACCTTGGAAACCATGCATATAAGCAGCGATATTAATAAAGTGGATGCTCGTTTTCCTGTGCAAACTGTGTTGAGACCACAAAGCGACGAACATAGGGATTATCGCGGATACGCAGGTAGAATTGCCAGCGGAATCTTTAGAAAAGGTGATGAAATTACCGTGATGCCATCAGGTTTTACCTCAAAGATAAAATCGATAGATACTTTTGAAAATGAATTGGAAGAAGCTTATGCACCAATGTCAGTTTCTATTACTTTGGAAGATGATATAGACATTAGCCGTGGGGATATGATTGTGCGAACAAAAAACAAACCCGAGTCGTCTCAAGATTTGGAAGTGATGTTATGTTGGTTGAACAATGAAGCCGCCAAACCGAGGACCAAATATGTAGTAAGGCATACATCCAATGAGCAGATGGCGATGGTAAAAGAGGTTATTTATAAGATTGATATCAATACTTTAGCCAGAAGCAGTGAAGATAAAGAAATGGGGATGAACGATATCTGCAAGGTAAAATTACGAACCACCAAGCCATTATTGTTCGATTCATACAGAGAAAACCGAAACACCGGAAGCTTAATCCTAGTCGACCCCGCGACAAACCAAACCGTTGCTGCAGGTATGATTGTGTAATCCTGTCCCGATGCTTCGGGAGTTTCAGGATCTTCAAATGTCACCCTGAAACTTGTGCTGAACGCAGCTTCAGTATGTCGAAGGGTAATTAATGAATCCAGCTTCAGCACTTTACCTGTCATGCTGTCCCGAAGCTTCGGGAGTCGAAGTATGAGCGCCTGTGCTGAACGTAGCTTCAGTATTTCAAAGCATTGTGTACATTAAGTGTTATGCAGATACCAGAATTCAGCAGCCACTAGTGGTGAGTGTTCAGTAGGTAATAAATTACTGCCGACTGCGACTGTCAACTGTTTACTATAAAACTTAGGCACTTTGTACCTGCGCAACCGCATCATCAACCTAATTAACAGGCAACTCAATCAAGCAATTTACGAATTCCGATTTCCGTCATTACGAGCGGAACGAAGTGAAGCGTGGTTCCGCCCCCCGGCAGGCAGGAATCTCCTAATTGGCAACTGGGGGGTCGGAAGATGGAAAGGATTGTTAAGTCATTTCGATGACGACCGGAAGGATAGGCAGAGAAATCCCATCCTGTTCTGGAAGTACAAGGTTAGAAATACAAAGTACGAAGTTGCATGTTTGAAGTGTCTAGTTCAACCTTACTGAACACTGATTACTGGCCACTGCCCACTTCAACCTCTTTGTACCTCGTACTTCCTACTTCGTACTTTTTAAAGACTTCTCCTCATTAGAATTCATGTTTTAAATTTTTTCCTGGTCTATTGTCAAATATCGTATGGAATCCAAAATCTCCATTTCATCATGGGGTATAAGGTCAAGGATATAGCCAAGAACTTCTTTTATATTATGTTCTGGCTCTGGGATTAAACGGGTAGAGTAGGTATCTGCCTCCAATGCCAATAAACATACCTTTAACAGATTCGCTATTATATAAGAAGTATCCAGATATCCTTTGGTTATCAGTCCTATAGTATAATTTCCCTGTGGAAAATGATAAGGTTTCAGGGAAGGAAAATCCTTATCATTCAAAGAGTTGATAAGCTTAATAAGCTCTTTGCGTTTACTTTGGTCTTCTTTTTTCATGATTTCTAGTGTTTAGTGTTAGGTAGGAAAGAAAGTTTAAAATTTAGATGTATCGAACCAATTGGGATAGTAGAATACCAAACATGATTGGTATTTTACCAATAGCGGTAGCGAATTTTCCAATATATTTATATACCATTTTTTACAAATTGTATTATATTTACACTATGAGTGTAGCAACAAAACCAAACCACATAGGAAGAAAAATAAGCCGTATCCGTGAATTAAGGGGGATGAAGCAGGAAGCCCTTGCTATGGAACTGGGCATTAGCCAACAAAGTGTTTCCTTAATGGAGCAAAGCGAAACTATTGAAGATGAAAAATTGGAACAGGTTGCCAAGGTTTTAGGGGTAACAAAAGATGCTATTGAAAACTTCTCTGATGAATCTGTACTCAATATAATATCTAATACATTTCATGATAATTCAGCTTTAAACGGTGTTTTGTATAACCCAACATTTAATCCTATCGACAAAATCATGGAATTAGTTGATGAAAACAAAAAATTATATGAACGTTTATTAGCTGCCGAAAAAGAAAAAGCAGCTTTTTTGCAAAAATTATTGGATAAGAAGTAATTATTTTTCATAATTTCTGCTGTCAGGCTAAGCGCCTGTGTGGAACGTAGTTTCAGTGTGTCGAAGACTAGTAATGAATTCATCTTCAGTGTTTTACCTATCATACTGTCCCGAAGCTTCGGGAGTTTCAGCATCTCACTCAAATCAATTCCGACTTACGTCTCCACGAGCGACCTTTGCGAGCGTGGTCCTGCCTGCCAATCCGGGTAGGGGTCTACTGAATGGAAATATCGCTCCAAATCGTGAGATCGCCACAGTCCGTTCGCCTTGCAGACGTCCGTCCTTCGCGAAGACGATAGTGCCCATTGACACTGGCCACTTCAAACCTCTTCGTACCTTGTACTTCGTACTTTTTAAAGACTTTGTACCCCTGAACCTTTACCAACTTCTTTGAATCAATCAACACTATCAACCATTGAACCAATTAACAATTAACGAAAGCCCTGCCTACTTTAAAATAATCGTTCATTATCTCACCCAGCAGCCAGCACAAAGCCTTAACAATTAAACAAATTAAGCCAAGGCGAGTTTGCAGTCATCAGTAGCCAGTATTAAGTATACAACCTCGGTCCAAGCACACGAGGCATTATAGAATGAAAAAAACAAGAATCTTTCGATGCAAGCGACGGAGCATTATAAATCTCACTTAGTGAGTAAAAAACTTGTCCACGGGAACTGAGTGCAGCTTTGTACTTCGTACTCTAACAAATGAAATGTAGTGCTGGAATGTCTAATTTAGTTGGTACGGATTTATGTGATAAACTTAGATTTGTATTATGAACAGTAAGAATTACGACCAAGAATTTAAAGCTACCATTCTAGAGCTGTTGGGTACCGGCAGAACGGTCAAGTCCCTATCGGATGAGTATGGTGTCAGTCAAGCCTCCATTAACAGATGGAAAAGTATGTCAAAAACATCGGGCAGTATAAATACTTCTTTGGGAGGTGAAGAAAACCAGAGGATCAAAGCCTTGGAAAAAGAGCTGAAAGATGTGAAGTTGGAACGCGATATCCTAAAAAAGGCGGTAAGCATCTTTTCCAAGAGCGACAGGTGATATACGGTTTCATTAAAGACCATAGAGGCAGATTCCCTGTTGGAAAGATGTGCAAATGCATGCGGGTGAGCAAGAATGCCTACTACACTTGGCTAAGGGCAGGCCAGGGCTGCAGGCCCAATAGTGGCCTGGATGGCTTAAAAGAAAGGATCCGGGAAGTATACCATGGCAGTAACCGGATATATGGCAGTTCAAGAATCCAGAAAGTACTGGAAAGGCAGGGTGTGTTTTATAGCAAGTCCTACATTGCCCTTTTGATGAAAAAAATGGGGCTTAAAAGTATTTTAAGCAGGAAGTTCAGGGTGACCACGACCGATTCGGGGCATTCGTTCCCGATTGCAGAAAACCTACTGGGAAGGGACTTTACCAGCGATAGCCTCGGCGAGAAA
The DNA here is from genome assembly GCF_013391805.1 of Galbibacter sp. BG1. GTDB lineage: Bacteria > Bacteroidota > Bacteroidia > Flavobacteriales > Flavobacteriaceae > Galbibacter. The sequence continues at coordinate 2,906,998 of NZ_CP058364.1, forward strand.
TGGGTATCGGACATCACATACATCAAAATAGGGAATGGCTGGAATTACCTGACAACAATATTGGATTTGGCGGACAGAAAAGTGCTTTCATGGGTCTTAAGCGAAGATATGACCGTAGAGAACACCGTTTACAAAGCATGGAGCCTGGCCAGAAAAAGAAGGGAAATAACGGACAACCATCTTTTCCATTCGGACCAAGGGAGCCAGTACGCCTGCCACAGAATGGTGTCCCTTTTTTACATGAGCCCTAAAATAACCCAGAGCATGAGCAGGAAGGGAAACTGCTGGGACAATGCCGTGGCGGAAAGCTTCTTTAAGACCATAAAATACGAATGCATCTATAGGCATAGCTTCAAATCGTACCTGCAGGCTTACCAAATTATTGAGAATTACATCCAATGGTACAACAACGTCAGGATACATTCAGCCTTGGACTTTAAAACACCAGCTGAAAAGGAGTTGGAACTAAAAATTAAAAAGATGTATAACGTAGCATAAAAATAGTACCAAATTTATTAGGTAGTCCATGCGGAGCTGGTTTTCCTTGTACACTGGGCATTAACTACAGTACTCCGCTCATGCTTTCCATTTTTTATGTAACTTTAAACAAACAACAATTGGCAACATAATGAGAAGGAATAAATAAATTTATTAAATTTACATTGCAATAAAACACAAAAAATTATGGTGCTTACTATAAAACAAGGTGCAACAAAAAAAAACATTAAAAGTACCTTAGAAAATATGGCGAAAGAATTGAAGCCAAAAGGAATAAATATTTATAAGTATGTTGGAAAAATTCATTTAAATAAAGATGCGCTAAACATACAGAGAGAGCTTCGTGATGAATGGGAATAAGTTATTTTTAGACACCAATATCATTCTGTATTTATTGAATGGAGACACTACATTGGCCGAATTGTTAAACAATAAACAGCTTTATATTTCTGTAATCACAGAGCTGGAGCTATTAGGGTATAGAGGGATAACGGAAAAAGAAGAGAAGGTTATAAAGAGTTTCGTATCTCAATGCAAAACGGTCACCATGAACGATGATATTAAGCTAGATACCATAAGAGTACGCAAAATATACAATACCAAACTTCCCGACAGTATTATTATAGCTACAGCATTATATTTAGATTTACCGATTATTACGGCAGATGCTGAGTTTAAAAAAGTAGATGAACTTGCTTTGATATATTATGAAAACTAAGGAATGAACCAATTAACTGTCAACTGCGACTGACCCCTGGACTACTTTCTTAATCTAATTAACCAAATCAACCAATTAACGAATTACGATTTTGGATTTACGAGTTTGATGGATGTTGAATGCTTAAGGCTGGAAGTCTTCAGTCCTTTCTACGCCGACCATAGGAAGGCAGAGAAAACACAGACATTTATTGCATAGCCTGATGAGATATCTTTACCGACGCAAAAGGTCAGTATCGGCATGACACTGTACTGGCAATTAAACAATGCCCATTTCATTAACCAATTAACACATTAGTCTCCACGAGCGACCTTTGCGAGCGTGGTTCTGTCTGCCAATCCGGATAGGGATCTCCTAATTGGAAACTGGGGTGCGGAAGATAGAAAGGATTGTTAAGTCATTTCGATGACGACCGGAAGGGTAGGCAGAGAAATCCCATCCTGCTTTGTACGGAATACTTTGTACTTTATCTAAACGGTTACTTAATTAACCCAATTAAAAATTTAAACCATAGATGATATACAATTTTAGATCAACCAATGAATCCAATTAACATTGGACAGCTAACAAAAACTCTTGCCGACTGTGACTGCCAACTGCTTACTTTTCACCCACTCCGCAACTCAACGAACCCAATTGATAAAATCAGTTCGCCTAACCTAAGGGACATATAACAGACTGCCCACTGATCATTGAACACTGCCTACTTAAAGGAAACCTACTTCGTACCTTGTACTTAATACTTTGTACTTTATTCAAACGGTTACTTAATTAACCCAATTAAAAATTTAAACCATAGAGAATATACAATTTTAGATCAACGAATGAATCCAATTAACATTGGACAGCTAACAAAAACTCTTGCCGACTTTGACTGCCAGCTGCTTAGTTTTCATTGCTAGTAATCAAAGTTTGTACCTCGTACTTAATACTTTGTACTTCGTATCCTGTACTTGATACTTTAGAACAAATTACCAATCAACAAAAAAACTGCCTACTGGTCATTGAGCACTGCCTAATTAAAGTAAGCCTACTTTGTACCTCGTACTTCGTACTTCGTACTTTGTACTTTGTACTTTGCACCCACTCCGCAACTCAACGAACCCACTTGATAAAATCAGTTCACCTAACCTAAGGGACATATAACAGACTGGCCACTGATCATTGAACACTGCCTACTTAAAAAAACAATCAACGAATAACTACTAACAAAATAACCAAAAGAGTAAAAATTCTAAAAAACCTTTGTGGAGAAATGGAATATTGTATTTTTGCAGGAATTTGATACCTGACTTTAAAAACAACTTAATGAAGACTAAAAACTTAGTCATTTTTGGAACCCGACCTGAAGCCATTAAAATGGCGCCTTTAGTGAAAGAATTCCAAAAAAGTACTTCTCAATTTGAAACCAAAGTTTGCATAACAGCACAGCATAGAGAAATGTTGGATCAAGTGTTGGATTTTTTTGAAATCAAACCAGATTATGATCTCAATTTGATGAAGCCTAATCAAAATTTATATTCCTTAACAGCTGATATCATTACAAATCTTAAAGAAGTATGGAATGTCTAATTTAGTTGGTACGGATTTATGTGATAAACTTAGATTTGTATTATGAACAGTAACAATTACGACCAAGAATTTAAAGCTACCATTCTAGAGCTGTTGGGTACCGGCAGAACGGTCAAGTCCCTATCGGATGAGTATGGTGTCAGTCAAGCCTCCATTAACAGATGGAAAAGGATGTCAAAAACATCGGGCAGTATAAATACTTCTTTGGGAGGTGAAGAAAACCAGAGGATCAAAGCCTTGGAAAAAGAGCTGAAAGATGTGAAGTTGGAACGCGATATCCTAAAAAAGGCGGTAAGCATCTTTTCCAAGAGCGACAGGTGATATACGGTTTCATTAAAGACCATAGAGGCAGATTCCCTGTTGGAAAGATGTGCAAATGCATGCGGGTGAGCAAGAATGCCTACTACACTTGGCTAAGGACAGGCCAGGGCTGCAGGCCCAATAGTGGCCTGGATGGCTTAAAAGAAAGGATCCGGGAAGTATACCATGGCAGTAACCGGATATATGGCAGTTCAAGAATCCAGAAAGTACTGGAAAGGCAGGGTGTGTTTTATAGCAGGTCCTACATTGCCCTTTTGATGAAAAAAATGGGGCTTAAAAGTATTTTAAGCAGGAAGTTCAGGGTGACCACGACCGATTCGGGGCATTCGTTCCCGATTGCAGAAAACCTACTGGGGAGGGACTTTACCAGCGATAGCCTCGGCGAGAAATGGGTATCGGACATCACATACATCAAAATAGGGAATGGCTGGAATTACCTGACAACAATATTGGATTTGGCGGACAGAAAAGTGCTTTCATGGGTCTTAAGCGAAGATATGACCGTAGAGAACACCGTTTACAAAGCATGGAGCCTGGCCAGAAAAAGAAGGGAAATAACGGACAACCATCTTTTCCATTCGGACCAAGGGAGCCAGTACGCCTGCCACAGAATGGTGTCCCTTTTTTACATGAGCCCTAAAATAACCCAGAGCATGAGCAGGAAGGGAAACTGCTGGGACAATGCCGTGGCGGAAAGCTTCTTTAAGACCATAAAATACGAATGCATCTATAGGCATAGCTTCAAATCGTACCTGCAGGCTTACCAAATTATTGAGAATTACATCCAATGGTACAACAACGTCAGGATACATTCAGCCTTGGACTTTAAAACACCAGCTGAAAAGGAGTTGGAACTAAAAATTAAAAAGATGTATAACGTAGCATAAAAATAGTACCAAATTTATTAGGTAGTCCAGTATTAGAAGATTTTCAGCCTGATTTTGTTTATGTTCATGGTGATACTACCACTACAATGGCATCCAGTCTAGCATCGTTTTATGCTGGAGCAAAAGTATGTCACGTAGAGGCTGGTCTTCGAACTTTTGATTTACAGTCTCCATTTCCTGAGGAGATGAATAGATGCGTTACTGGAGTAGTATCCAACTATCATTTTTCACCAACAGAAACTTCAAAAAATAATCTTTTAAAGGAATCCAAGTGTGAAGAAAGTATTGTGGTAACTGGAAACACTGTAATAGATGCTTTGTTATTTAGTGTAAATAAAATAAAATCTTCAAATTTTATAGACAAGGAGGTTGCTCAACTGCAACAATTACTGGATAATAAGAAAAAAGTAGTACTTGTAACTGGTCATAGGAGAGAAAATCATGGACAAGGATTTTTAAATATTTGTGCTGCATTAAAGGAAGTAGCAAAAAATCATCCAGATGCTCAAATTATATATCCAGTTCATCTAAATCCTAATGTACAGAAACCTGTATATGATCTTTTAGAAGGGATTAAAAATATCAAACTAATAGCACCTCTTTCATATCCTGCATTTGTATGGTTAATGGAAAAATCATACTTAATAATAACAGATAGTGGCGGAGTACAGGAAGAGGCTCCTAGTTTAGGAAAGCCAGTGTTAGTTATGCGTAATACCACAGAGCGACCTGAAGCTGTAGAGGCAGGAACTGTTTTGTTAGTTGGGACAGACTCGAAGAGAATAATAGATGAAGCAACATTATTGTTGAATAATAGTGATGCTTATAAAAAAATGAGTGCTTTACACAATCCTTACGGAGATGGGAAAGCATGTGAAAGAATAGTTGATTTTATAAAACAAATATCTAATGAATAATCCGGGAGTAGTAATGGTAGGATTGGGCTATATTGGTCTGCCTACAGCGGCTTTAATTGCTCAAAACAAAACATATGTACATGGTGTTGATATAAATCCAAGCGTAGTAGAAACTATTAATGCAGGAAAAATACATATTGTAGAACCTGAGTTGGATAAGGCTGTTGCCGATGCTGTAAAAGAAGGTTATTTAAGAGCAGATGTTAAACCAGTAGAAGCGAATACTTTTTTAATAGTAGTACCAACTCCTTTTAAAGGAAAGAATGAGCCAGATATTTCATTTGTAGAAGCAGCGACAAAAGCTGTTCTCCCTTTATTAAAAGAAGGAGATTTATATATTATTGAGTCAACCTCTCCTATAGGAACTACGGAGAAAATGATGCAGTTGATTTTTTCTGAACGACCAGAATTAGAAGATAAAATATATATTGCATATTGCCCAGAGCGTGTGCTTCCCGGAAATGTAATGTACGAGTTAGTGCATAATGATAGAGTTATAGGGGGAGTAGATGAAAAATCTACTGAGAAAGCATTGGCGTTTTACCGTCAGTTTATAAAAGGAGAGTTGCATAAAACAAATGCACGTACGGCTGAGATGTGTAAATTAGTTGAAAACTCTTCGAGAGATGTCCAAATAGCATTTGCTAATGAACTTTCTTTAATCTGTGATAAAGCAGATATTAATGTGTGGGAGTTAATAAATTTGGCTAACAAACACCCTCGAGTTAATATATTACAACCAGGTTGCGGTGTAGGAGGACACTGTATAGCTGTAGACCCTTATTTTATAGTAGCAGATTATCCAATGGAATCTCAAATTATTGGAAAAGCAAGAGAGATTAATAATTATAAATCTTTTTGGTGTGCCGAAAAAGTACAAACTACTAAGCTTGAATTTGAATTGAAAAATGGAAGAAAACCTAATATCGCTTTAATGGGATTGGCTTTCAAGCCTAATATAGATGATTTAAGAGAGTCTCCTGCAAAATATATAGCGCAAAAAGTACTACAGAATGCAAATAATGAGGAGTATTATATAGTAGAACCAAATATAACTGAACACAAAGTATTTAAACTTACAGATTACAAAAAAGCAGTTGATAATGCTGATATAATTGTTTTTTTAGTAGCTCATGAAGAGTTTAAAGATTTAAACCTGTCGAAAGAAAAGGTTATTCTAGATTTTTGTGGAGTTATTAAATAAATAAATAATAAAAATGAATAATTCTAGAATTGCTGTTATAGGTTTAGGATATGTAGGTTTGCCTTTAGCTACAGAATTTGCTAAAAAAGGTTTTAATGTATTAGGTTTTGATATAAATTCTACTAGGGTTAATCAACTTAAAAATAATGAAGATGTAACTGATGAGGTTTCTTCTGAAGATTTGATTAAAGTTTCTGAGAAAATTAATTACAGTTCTCAAGAATCAGATTTGTCTTCCTGTAATGTTTATATAGTCACAGTGCCTACTCCAATTGATAAGTTTAAGCAGCCAGATTTAACTCCGATAATTTCTGCAAGTAAGATAGTAGGGAAATATCTGCTCCAAGATGATATTGTTATATATGAATCCACTGTTTACCCTGGTTGTACAGAAGAAGAGTGTGTTCCTGTTTTAGAAGAGGTGAGTGGACTTAGGTATAACGAAGGATTTTATTGTGGGTATTCTCCTGAAAGAATTAATCCAGGAGATAAAGAACGTAGAGTTCATAATATTGTTAAAGTTACTTCGGGGAGTACTCCAGAAATAGCTCAGGTTATTGATGATCTGTACAATGTAATTATAGAAGTAGGAACTCATAAGGCTTCTAGTATTAAAGTAGCAGAAGCGTCTAAAATTATAGAGAACACACAAAGAGATTTGAATATATCATTGATTAATGAATTGGCCTTAATCTTTGATAGAATTGGTATTGATACATTAGAAGTGTTAGAGGCGGCTGGGAGTAAATGGAATTTCTTACCATTCAGGCCTGGTTTAGTAGGAGGACATTGTATAGGAGTGGATCCTTATTATTTAACCCATAAGGCAGAAAGTTTAGGGTATTATCCAGAAGTTATATTGTCGGGAAGAAGGATTAATGATAATATGGGAGTTTTTATTGCTAATAATGTAGTGAAGCTTATGGTTAAGCATGAGCTGCGAGTTAAGAACGCTAAAGTCTTAATTTTAGGAGTTACTTTTAAAGAAAACTGTCCGGATGTTAGGAATTCTAGAGTTGTTGATGTAATAGATGAATTGAAAGGTTTCGGAGTGAGAGTAGATACATATGATCCTTATGCAGATAAAGATGAGGTTAAGAAATATTATGGAGTTGATTTAGTGAATAAATTGAAATCCAAATATGAGGCAATTATATTAGCTGTAGGTCATAATGAGTTTAAGAAGTTAGATTATAAAGCTTTAAAATCTAATGATAATACTGTGATTTATGATGTTAAAAGTTTCTTGCCAAAAGAATTAGTAACGGATCGTTTATAATAGGAAATCATATTATGGATAAGGTTAATTATTATGCACATGAAACAGCGGTGATAGATGAAGGATGCACAATAGGTGCAGCTTCTAAAATATGGCATTTCTCTCATATTATGCCTAATTGTGTTATAGGAAATAAATGTAATATAGGGCAAAATGTTGTTATTTCTCCAGAAGTTGTTTTGGGAGATAATGTTAAGGTTCAGAATAATGTATCGATTTATACAGGAGTTATCTGTGAAGATGATGTGTTTTTAGGGCCTTCAATGGTTTTTACAAATATTATTAATCCTAGGAGTGCTATTGTTAGAAGAGATAGTTATACGGAGACATTAGTTAAAAAAGGTGCGTCTATTGGGGCTAATGCTACTATAGTTTGTGGGAACTCTATAGGTAGATATGCTCTAATTGGAGCAGGGGCTGTTGTAACTAAAGAAGTTCCAGATTATGCTTTGTTAGTGGGTAATCCAGCAAAGCAGATTGGATGGGTTAGTGAGTATGGTCATCGTTTGGATTTTGAAGAAAGTAATAAGGCTGTATGTATAGAGAGTAATCAAGAGTATATCTTGGAAAATGATTCGGTTAAACGTATAAAGTAATTATTGATGAAAATAGATTTTGCTAAATTAGGATTAGCTTATGTAGAGCATAAAAAGGAAATAGATGCTGCAATAGCTAAAGTTATTGATAACTCTAGTTTTATAATGGGTGCTCAGGTTAGTAGCTTTGAGAACAATCTATCTCGATATACAGGTGCAAAACATAGTATTTCCTGCTCTTCAGGGACAGATGCTCTACTTTTAGCTATGATGGCGATAGATATCCAGCCAGGAGATGAAATAATCACAACACCATTTACTTTTATTGCTACGGCGGAAACCATTGCGTTTTTGAAGGCAAAGCCTGTTTTTGTTGATATTGATGAGGAAAGTTATAATATAGATCCATCTAAAATTGAAGCCGCAATTACTTCAAGAACAAAAGCTATAATTCCAGTGTCTTTATACGGACAGCCATCAGATATGACTGAAATAAATGAAATTGCACGTAAGTATGATTTAACTGTTATTGAGGATGCTGCGCAAAGTTTTGGGAGCGAATATAAAGGAGATAAAAGCTGTAACATAAGTAGCATTGGATGTACTAGTTTTTTCCCAGCGAAACCTTTAGGTTGTTTTGGAGATGGGGGAGCTGTTTTCACTAATAACGATAAATTAGCAGAAATAATGAAAAGCTTAAGGTTGCATGGGCAGACAGAACGCTATTTTCATAAATATGTTGGAATGGGAGGTAGGTTAGATACCATCCAAGCAGCAGTTCTTAATGTTAAGCTTAAATATTATGAGGAAGATGTTAAACGTAGACAGTTAGTTGCACAAAAATACACAGAGCTGTTAAAAGAAAAGCTAATTACTCCAATAGTCAAAGACGATAGAACATCAGTTTGGGCGCAATATTCTGTAAGAGTTAAAAATAGAGATGGGGTTCAAAATAAGTTAAAAAGCGTAGGTATTCCTACAGCTGTTCATTACCCAAGGCCTTTACATTTACAAGAGTGTTTTGAGTATCTCAATTATAAAGAAGGAGATTTTCCTGTTTCTGAAATGGTTTCAAAAGAGATTATGAGCCTTCCTATGAATCCTTATTTAAAAGATGAAGAAATAAATTATATAGCAACCAATCTTATAAACATATTTTAAAATGAAGAATTTTGCATTAATTGGAGCAGCAGGTTATATTGCTCCAAGACACATGAAAGCTATTAAAGACACCAATAATAATCTGTTGGCAGCCTATGATAAAGGAGATAGTGTTGGAGTTATAGACTCTTATTATCCTAATGCAGACTTTTTTGTTGAATTTGAGAGGTTTGATAGGCATATAGAAAAGTTAAAGTATGAAAAGGATACTTATTTAGATTATGTGAGTATCTGTTCCCCAAATTACTTACATGATGCGCACATTCGTTTCGCTTTAAGAAGTGGTGCTGATGCTATTTGTGAGAAACCATTAGTGCTTAATCCATGGAATATAGATAAGCTCCAAAAAGTAGAAGAAAATACAGGTAAGAAAGTATATAATATTCTTCAGTTAAGAGTGCATCCAAGTATTATTGCATTAAAAGAAAAAGTAGCAAATTCTAAGAAAAATGAAAAGTTTGAAGTAGATCTTACGTATTTAACTTCTAGAGGGCATTGGTATCATACCTCATGGAAAGGAGATGTCAATAAGTCTGGAGGGATTGCTACAAACATAGGTGTTCACTTCTATGATATGCTTTCTTGGATTTTTGGAGATGTTCAAGAAAATATAGTGCATGTTCATGAACATGATAGAGCAGCAGGTTATTTAGAGTTTGAAAACGCAAGAGTACGTTGGTTTTTATCAATAAACGCAGAATACCTTCCTAAAGATATTAAGGAGAAAGGGCAAACTACTTATAGGTCTATTACAATTGATGGAGAAGAATTAGAGTTTAGTGGAGGTTTTACCGACTTGCACACTATGGTTTATAAAGATATTTTAGAAGGAAAAGGCTACGGACTAGACGCAGCCAAAACAGCTATAAATATTGTACATAATATTAGAAATTCAAAACCAGTTGGATTGAAAGGTGAATATCATGAATTTTTAATTGATCCCTTGATATAGAGAATGTTATCACAGTTTTATATTTATAACTACATAAAAAATTTATTTAATAAGTTAAAGGCATCTGAGTTTTTTAAAAATATATCTTTACAGGTTTTTACAACAGCTATTGCTCAGGTTATTCCTGTCGCAGCAATGCCGTTATTGACAAGATTGTATAGTGAACAAGAATTTGGTATATATGCAACCTTTTTAGCAGTAGCTATGGTATTGCAAGTTGCCGTTGGTGGACGGTATCAATTTGCAATTGTTGTTCCTAAGAGAGATAAGGATGCTCTAGATCTATTTACTCTGAGTGTTTTATTGACAATTGCATATTTTGTAATAAGTTTTGTCGTAGTTTTATTTTTAGTCTCAAATCAAGTAACAATATTTAATATTTCTAAAGTTTATTTACTAGTTCCTTTTTATGTATTATTTTTTGGTATTTGGAGCTCTGTTTCAAATTATTCTATAAGAAGAAAAAAGTTTAGGTATAATGCATTTTCAAAAATTTATCAATCATTAACTTATGTTATTTCTGGCTTAATATTTGGCGCGCTTAGTGTAAAATATTATGGCTTAATATCTGCGAGGGTAGGCGGACTAATGATGTCCTCTTTTTATTTATGGAAAAAAGTGATAATTAATTTTAGGAGCATAAAGGTGAAAGACCTTCTAGAAGTTGGAGTTAAATATTTAGATTATCCTAAATATGGTATTTTACCAGCTTTGATGAATACTATAGCGATGCAATCAATAATTTTTGTTTTTACTCATTTTTATTCTAAATCTGATCTCGGGTACTTTGGTCTAACGAATCTTGTTTTAAATGCTCCGTTGGCATTGATAGGGCAATCTTTTAGAGATATCTTTTATCAAAGAATAGCTTATTTGATTAATAATAAATTTTACAAAAAGGGTTATGCCTTTTTTAAAAGGAGTGCTTTAGGACTTTTTTTAATTGGATTGCCAATTAGCTTATTAATTATATTTTTAGGTGAGGAGATATTTTCAATTATTTTTGGTGATAATTGGAGTCGTTCAGGTTACTTTGGTTCAATAATGGCGTTTAGTTTTCTGATAAGATTAATAGCTAGTCCTCTATCTTCTGTTTTTAATGCTATTGGAAGAGTTAAGCTTGTTGCAGTATGGCAATCTGTATATTTTTTCAGTACTTTATGCTTAATGTATTTATGTATTTATATGTTTAATGTAAAAGTGGAATCACTTTTAATTATATATGTTATACACGAAGTGATTATATACTCTATTTATTTTATAATGCAATTAACTACTTTAAAAAAATTATGTATTTAAAATTATTATATAAAGCATTCTTACATAATAATGTTAGTCAGGTTTTATTAAGTTCGTTTGTTGTTTTTATACCTATCTCACAGAGAATATCAACAATAATATTAGTGCTATTATTTTTAACGACCATTTTTAAGTTCTTTAAGAGTGAAAGAGGAAGAATGAATATTAATTTTTTGATATTAATCCCTGTTTGTTTTTTTGCCCTTTGTTTTTTTTCTTTGTTTTATTCGGATCAAGTTGAATTTAAGTTTATAGAGCAAAAAGCTTCATTTTTAGCTTTCCCCATAATATTTTATTTTTTAAAAATTAATGACAGAAATGTAAGAAAGTTATTGATGTTTTTTGTGTTAGGCTGTTTGATTGCTAGTCTATTACTTATTATTAATGCAATTTATAATTCAATTTTATTTGATAATAATGGAATTGGTTTTCAAGCTTCTGTCAATCCTAGTTTTTCATTTTGGTATGCTATTGTAAGAGATGGTAATTATTTTTTTTCAACTCATTTTTCAATTTTTCATGACCCTCTATATTTTAGTTTCTACTTAAATGTTTCAATATCTATTGTTTTATGTTTTTCTTTGTGGAAAGAAAATAGAATTTATTTAGTTCTATTATTATTATTTCCAATAGTAATATTTTTAAACTCTAGTAGGCTAGGAATAGGATGTTGTATTTTAATTTACATATATTATTTAGTTAGTAGACTAAAAGGATATACTTTAAAAGCATTAATATTTTTAAGTTTAATTTCTATAGGTTTATATGTTATGAATTTTAATCCAAGAGGAGAGATAATGATAAGGGATTTAAAGAATAACGGACTTAGAATTTCCCCTGAAGAAAGATATGGTTATCCTTTGAGACTTATGTCATGGGAAAGTGCTGTTGATATTATAAAGAAGAATCCAATATTTGGTGTTGGTATAGGTGATGCTCAATCAGAATTAAATAAAGTTTATAATTTTAAAGGATATATTTACCCTTTAAAGTATAAGTTAAATGTTCATAATCAGTTTTTACAAACTTATATAGAGGTAGGTTATTTTGGGTTTATTCTTTTACTTATAATGATTTCATTATTAATAATAAGAATGCCTGTTAATTTGAATAATTTTGGATATTATTTTTTCTTTTTAACATTCATATTATTTTTTTTTGAAAGTGCACTTAATCGTTATTCAGGTATTTCTGTATTTGTTCTTTTTTATTGCTTTATTGTTTATAAACCAGTTGAAGAGTAGATAAAGAAATGATGAAATTAATAGTGCATAATATAAAATATAAAAACTTCTGTCTTTTAGTATTGTTATATGTATTACTTAATGTGCTCTTTTTTTTTACTGTTAGGGAGTTACATGTGTTTAAAAAAGCCTCAATAGGAGCAAGTATAAACTATGAATTTGATATTTTAAAGTTTTTTTTGATTAGTTTAATAATTTTTGGATTTATTTTAAGTACGGTTTTTATTAAAGTAAAGGATTTTTTATATTCTATTATACTTCTTATTCTAATATTTTTTGTTATACCTAGCGCTATATTGTATTCTAATATAAAAGATTTGTCTATAGGTATTTTTACCTCACATAGTATATTGTTTATATCCGTTATTGTTGTTGGTAAAGTCAAAATCAGATTTAACTCAAAGACTGTTGGAATTAGACTAGCCAAAAAAGTCCTTATGTTGACTATACTAATAGGCTTGCTTCCATTTCTAATACTTTATTCGCCTTATTTAAATTTTAAAAATCTTATTTTAATAGATATATATGAAACTAGGGCTATAATGAGTAATGCCGTTAATAATATCTATGTTAATTATACATATTCATGGTTTAATAAAATTTTAATTCCTTTGTTAATTGTTTTTGGAGTTTATCACAGAAATAAATTAACTGTTTTAATTTCAGTATTCTCACTTATTTTTTTATTTCTTTGCGGAGCGCATAAGGCAGTTTTTGTAGGAATGATAATGGTTCTTGTTTTATATAAGCATGAATATTTAAAGAAAATGTATTACTTCATAAAATTTATTCTTTTTATAACTATATCTTCTTTGTTTTTTTCTATAATATTTGATTTTGATTACATAACTGTAATGACTATTAGAAGGACATTATTTTTGCCTTCACTGTTGGATGTTTTATATTTTGATTTTTTCAAGAATAATTATATTTATTGGTCTGAAACATTTAATGGATTATTTTATGACTATCCATATGAATATGCGCATTCATATATTATAGGAGACAATTATTTTAATTCAATCGTATGGGCAGCTAATAACGGTATAATATCTGATGGATATATGAATTGGGGGTATATTGGAGTTATTATTAATTGTATAATTCTTGGTTTTTATTTTTCGTTTTTAAATCAATTAAATATTAGTAGTAAATTTTTTGGAATTTATTTTCTTTTCTTCTTTGTTCTAATTAGTTCAGCATTGCCAAGTGCTTTATTAACTCATGGGGGATTATTATTATTATTTGTTTCCTTTTACTTATTAAAAAACACTGCTAATACAATGGATGCGTAAAACTGTTAAATATGATAATTATATAAAAGTATTATAGATGAAAAGTGTATTAATATTAACAAAAACTGATTGGAATGAACCACCTAGAATTAGGCACCAAATTTCAAGATTATTAAAGGAGAAAGGATATAATGTCCATTATGTTGAAAAAAGCTCTTATAATAGTATAATTCCAAAAAAGAGAATTGAAGAGGGAATCAAATTTTATAGACATTCTGAATTAATACATCATCAATTAAGATATACTAAACTTATTCAAAATTTGAATAATTTAGTAGTCAAATTTTACTTAAAAAAAATATTAAAGAATCGTGATTTTGACTGTATCTTAAATTTTTGTTATGATTATTCATTTTTGAAAGAGATTGTAAAAGACACTAAAATTGTAACCTTTATTAATGATGATTTTGAAGAGCAGGCAAAACTAGGCATGCGTAAACAAATAAAAAATCAATTAAGGGATACATGCTATATATCTAATCATATAATTACTGTTTCGTATCCTCTTCGAAGTAAACTTAAATGTTATAATAATAATGTCACTTTACTTTTCCCCTGGAGTCAATACCATTATAAAGTGCCTAATAAAGAAAGTTCACGAAATACAGTTTTATATTTTGGCTTTGTTGGACGAATAAATTGGGATGATGTAATAAAACTTGTCAAGTCTACTGAATATCATTTTAGATTTGTGGGACCAATTATAAGGAAGACTGATAAATCAATTATTATAGATCTTGCTAATAATAATCCAAATTTTGAATACATAGCTTATAGTAATTTTGAAGATCTAATAACCGATGATGTCTTTTGTTCAATTCTGCCATATGATAAAAACATTAAAAGTGTTCAGGCTTGTACAGTTAGCAATAGAGCTTTTAATTTATTGTCAAAAGGTTTGCCACTTGTATATTCAGATCTTTATAATTTAATTGAAGCTCCTAGTTCTGTTATAAGAAAGAATAAATCAGTTGAAGAATACAAAGATTCATTATTGTTTTTTAAGAATAATTTTAATGAAATTCAACCTGATATAAAAGATTTTCTTGATGATCATTATAAGAATAACAGATGGGATTTACTAAAAAAAATTATCAATTGAAAAATATTTTATTTGTATTATGTAGAGTAACCTTTTTTAATTATGAAAATATTATTTTATTATAAAGCAAATATCTTTTATAAGACCTTTACCTAGTGAAAAGAATTTACTATCTGAAATGGATAGTTTTAGATGCAAAAAAAATTATAATTTAATTAATGAAATACCCATTAAGGGGGGTGTCCACAGCTTGATGGGGCTGAAGTTGAAAGTGTAAATATAGCTTTTTATGTTGCGATTAAAATTAAATATCATTTAGAGTAAGATTAACATTGAATTATTGCAATACTATATGAAGTTTTAAAAATATTATTATTTTAATTTAAAAAAAATAAAGAATAATTAGCTGTTTTTTGGAATAGTTATATTTTGAAAGTACAATTAACGAACACGGCATCCTATATTTTATTTTTATAATTTAAAAAAGAGTATAGATGTTTTGTATGGTATTTATCAAATGTAGAACGATATTGGCTTCGATTGGTATTATCATAAAGGATTACTATTTCTGATTAAATGGTGTCATGGAAATATATGGTGAATTAACTTTATAAAAAACTTACATTATAAATAATACCATTCCCAAAGAAATACAATGAATAGCTTTATTAATTCTGAAAACAATATATATGAAACAAATTATACAAGACCTTAAAGACGGTAATACAATTTTAGAAGAAGTTCCAGTTCCAAGAGTTAAATCTGGTTTTGTCTTAATTAGAACTACAAAAAGTCTAGTTTCTTTAGGAACAGAGAAAATGCTTGTAGAGTTTGGTAAAGCAAATTTTATTCAGAAGGCGAGACAACAACCAGATAAGGTTAAAATGGTATTGGATAAAGTCAAAACAGATGGTTTTAAACCTACTATTGAAGCTGTTTTTAATAAACTTAACCAGCCATTACCTTTAGGTTATTGTAATGTTGGAATTGTTGAGAAAATAGGGAAAGGAGTTACTGAATTTAAGGTCGGAGATAGGGTAGCTTCAAATGGTAACCATGCCGAGTATGTTGTTGTGCCCAAAAACTTAGTAGCTAAGATACCTAATGAAGTGTCTGATGAAGAAGCAACGTTTACAGTTATAGGTTCTATTGGTTTGCAGGGAATTAGATTATTAAAACCAACATTTGGAGAAACAATCGTAGTAGTTGGGCTTGGCCTGATAGGTTTGGTTACGGCTGAATTATTACTAGCAAATGGGTGTAATGTGATTGGATTTGATTATGATCCAGTAAAAGTACAATTAGCCAAAGAAAAGGGTGTATTAGCAGTAAACCCTTCGGATGGAACTGACCAAGTTAAATTTGTACAAGAGTATACAGATGGTATTGGTGCAGATGGTGTTATTATAACAGCTTCTAATAAAAGTAATGATATTATCTCACAGTCTGCTAAAATGAGTCGTAAAAGAGGAAGGATTGTTTTGGTAGGTGTTATTGGTCTTGATATTAGTAGAGCTGATTTTTATGAAAAGGAGTTGTCTTTTCAAGTTTCATGTTCATATGGTCCTGGCAGATATGATGAATCATATGAACAAAAAGGTGTTGATTATCCAATAGGTTATGTTAGGTGGACTGAAAACAGGAATTTTGAAGCTGTTTTAAATGCAATCAAAAGAGGGAGTTTGGATGTGAAAAGTTTGATAACAGAATCTTACGAATTATCTGATTACCAAAAAATATATGGTGATATGGGCAATTCTAAAGCTATAGCTTCGATTATTAATTACGATAATTCAAACTCAGAAAAGGTATCTGATAACGTTATTGTTAAAAATAAAAATTTTAAAGGAACTAAAGGAATAATAGGTATAATTGGCGCTGGGAATTTTACAAGTTCAACAATTTTACCAAAACTAAAGAGACTTAATGCTAATATAAAATATATAGCCAGTTCAGCAGGTTTGTCTTCAACAATATTGGCGAAAAGATTTTCAATAGCCAATTCTACAACAAATTACAAGAATATTCTAGAAGATGCAGACGTTGATCTGGTTATGGTAACTACTCAGCATAATATGCATGCTTCAATGGCTTTAGAGGTATTAAAGGCCGATAAGAGTGTATTTGTAGAAAAGCCTTTAGCTCTTAATAAGTTTGAGTTGGAAGAAATAATCAAGGAGTATAGAAAAAGAAATGTAAGTGTTTCAGTGGGGTTCAATAGAAGGTTTGCTCCGTTAGCAAAAAAAATGAAATCATTAATAGGAGATAATACTAATCCTATTAACCTTATAGCTACTATGAATGCAGGTTTCATTCCTCAGGATGTATGGGTTCATGATATGGAGATCGGTGGAGGTCGAATAATTGGTGAGGCTTGTCATTTTATAGATTTATGTAGTTACTTAACGGGTAGTAAGGTTATTTCTATTTGTATGAACGCTATGGGAAAAATAACTCAAGAGAATACAGATAATGCGAGTATATTATTAAAATACGATAATGGTTCTAATGCTGTAATCAATTATTTTTCAAATGGTAGTAAGTCTTATTCTAAGGAAAGATTAGAGGTGTATTCACAGGAGCGTACTATGGTAATGGATAATTGGAGGAAACTTAAAACCTATGGATTTAAAGGTAAGTCTAATTTCAAATCAAAACAAGATAAAGGGCATTTGCACCAATTTAAGGAGTTGATTGAGCAACAAAAGTCAGGTGGAGTAGATGGTATTATACCTTTTGACTCAATTGTAAATACAACAAAAGCTTCTTTTGCTGCCATAGAGTCCCTTAAAGAAGGAAAATGGATAGAAATAGAATAATACTCTTAATAAATACAATAAAGCATCTTAAGTTAAAACAACTTTTTTATCAGCTTTTCTATCGAATAAGAAATAAGATTTTTAAGAAATCATATAATTATGATTTCGATCGAGAAGGAGATTTGATCTGGCAAAATAAGATATTTAATGACAATAGCTATAAGTGTGATTTAAGGTTCTCCTTTTTAAATATAGACCATATTTTTGAGGATTATGTAGATTGGAATTATTCTAACTATGGTAAGCTTTGGACGTATAATCTAAATTATTTTGATTTTCTTAACCAAAATAATATTTCATCAAAGGAGGGTTTGCAGTTAATTTATAGTTATATTGAAAATACTACATGTATAATCGATGGTAAAGAACCATATCCTATATCTTTAAGGGGAATTAATTGGATCAAATTTCTTTCACAAAATAAAATTGAAGATATTGAAATTAACAATCACCTTTTCAATAACTATAAACGACTGCTTGATAATTTAGAATATCATATTCTTGGAAATCATCTATTAGAAAACGGTTTTTCACTTTATTTTGGAGCATTTTATTTTAAAGAAGATAAATTTTATAGGCAAGCCAGAAAAATTTTAATCAATGAGCTTGATGAACAAATTTTGAGTGATGGAGCTCATTTTGAATTATCACCAATGTACC
The DNA here is from genome assembly GCF_013391805.1 of Galbibacter sp. BG1. GTDB lineage: Bacteria > Bacteroidota > Bacteroidia > Flavobacteriales > Flavobacteriaceae > Galbibacter. The sequence continues at coordinate 2,925,402 of NZ_CP058364.1, forward strand.
ATAAAATCTTATTATATAGATTGTTGGACTGTATTCAATTGACTCAAAATAATGAATTTAGTAAGGATGATTTACTAAGATTTTTAATTTCTAAAGCAGAATTGATGTTGGGTTGGTTAGATACAATTTCATATAGTAATGGAGACATTCCTTTGGTCAATGATAGTACGAACGGAATTGCCCCAAGCTCTAAAGACTTGTTTTATTATGCGGAAGGCTTAGGAATTAAATGGATGAAAAGTGAACTTAATTCTTCAGGTTACCGTAAATTTGTCAATTCAGATTATGAATTATTTATAGATGTTGGTGAAATAGGGCCAAGTTATCAACCTGGACATGCTCATTCTGATACTTTTAGTTTTGAATTATATGTAAGAAATCAACCTGTAATTGTTGATACAGGGATTTCTACATATGAGAAAAATGAATTACGACAGAAGCAAAGATCTACATCAAGTCATAATACGGTGGAATTAGGTAGTAAAAATCAATCGGAAGTATGGGGAGGATTTAGAGTCGGTGATAGGGCAAATATAGTAAGTATAAAGGAGAAAGAGTGTTACGTAGAGGCTTCTCATGATGGTTATAAAAAACTTGGATTAATTCATACAAGAAGTTTTGAAGCTTTGAGTAGGTCAATAATTATTAAGGATTATTTTTCAAAATACTCATCTTTAAAAAAAGTTTTTCATTTGCATTTTCATCCCGATATTTCATTTGTAGAGGTTATTGATAACGAAATTAAACTTATTGAATGGAAGGTTGTTATAAAACTAAGAAATGCATTAAACATTACGAAAACTAATTATAAATATGCTCTAGGATTTAATCTAGTTAAAGAGGCTTGGAAGTTAGAAATAGAATTCGACCGGGAATTAATGACCATTATTGAAATTTCTTAATGAATTAATTTGGACAAAATAATTAAGCTTATTTATAATGAAATTACTTTTTATAACAGATAACTTTATTCCTGAAACGAATGCACCAGCAACAAGAACTTATGAGCATTGCAAAGAATGGGCTAAAAAAGGAATGGAGGTAACAGTAATAACTTGTGCTCCAAATTTTCCAAAAGGAAAAGTATTTGAAGGTTATAGAAACAAAATCTATCAAAAAGAAAAAATAGATGGAATAAATGTCATTAGAGTATGGACTTATATTACTGCTAACGAGGGAAGTGCTAAAAGGATTATAGACTATGCTAGTTTTATGTTGAGTTCCTTTATTGCTGGACTATTTATTAAAACTGATCTAATAATTGCTACTTCTCCGCAATTTTTTACCGTAATATCAGGAAGATGGTTGAGTTTCTGGAAAAGGAAAAAGTGGGTTATGGAGGTAAGGGATATTTGGCCTGAATCCATAAAAGCTGTAGGAGCAATGAAGGACAGTTTAGTAATTCATTTTTTTGAGTATCTTGAAAAAAAAATGTATGTGTCTGCGTCTAAAATAGTAGTAGTAACTGATTCCTTTAAAAGATATCTAATCCATCAACATAAGGTTTCGGAATCTAAAATTGAGGTTGTTAAAAATGGAATAATAAAATCAAATTTTTTACCATCAGAAAAAAATAGTAATCTTTTAAAGAAGTTAAATTTAGAAAATAAATTTGTCGTTGGATATATTGGTACACATGGAATGGCACATGCTCTAGATTTTATATTGGCTTCCGCAGCAAAAATTAACAATAAAACACTTCATTTTTTGTTAGTCGGTGACGGAGCAAAAAAGGCTGAGCTATTACGTCTAAAAGAGGAATTAAAACTTCAAAATGTTACTATGATTGATAATGTTCCAAAAGAACAAGTGGTAGAATATATTTCGATTTTGGATATAGGACTCGTGAATTTAAAAAAATCAGAAACATTTAAATCTGTAATTCCTTCAAAGATTTTTGAATTATGTGCAATGCAAAAACCAATTTTGATTGGGGTTGAAGGTGAGGCAAAAGAAATTGTTGAGAATTATAATGTTGGAGTCAGTTTTGAACCAGAAAATTTTGATAGTTTTCAAGAAGCCTTAAATTATATGTCTCTTTCAAATCGGTCGTATAGTTTTGAAAAAATACTAATTGATTTCGATAGAAAATTTTTGGCTACTAAGATGTTAACTTTTTTAAAAAGCAGATAATGTATTTCCTTGAAACCGCGGTTTTATTATTTATAGGATGTTTTCTTCTAACATACTTTACAATCCCAAAAATTATTGGAGTAGTGGAGCATAAGAAGTTAATGGACAACCCAAATGCTAGAAGCTCACACAAAAAGGTAACACCTACGCTAGCAGGTGTTTCTTTTTTTTATTGCTTGGTATTTGCAATTTTCTTTTTAAAGGATAAAGATTTGCATAATGAAGCAATTTATTTAATCCCTGGTTTAACCATATTATTTATTGTCGGATTAAAGGATGATTTAGTCGTTTTATCACCCTTAACCAAGCTGGTTGCACAAATTGCAGCGGTTTCTTTCGTGCTGGCTAGTGACAGTTTTGTAATCCATTCACTTCATGGGTTTTTAAATATTAATGAAATTCCCTATTTTTTGTATTTATTAATAGGCGGTTTTCTCATGATAACCATTATCAATGCATACAATCTAATTGATGGTATAGATGGGTTGGCAGCAATGGTTGGGATTGTTATATTGATTTTATATACCACCATATTTTACATGTCTAATGAGTATTTTTATGCACTTCTGTGCATAGCTTTAAATGCTTGTCTAATGGCTTTCTTGGGATATAATTTATCTTCCACCAAGAAAATTTTTATGGGTGATACAGGTTCTCTAATTGTTGGGTTTATGTTAGCAATGTTTACGCTAAAATTCTTGGCCTTGAAACCTAATTCCTATAAAGAGCTTCCATTTCTTTTAGAAAATGCTCCCTTAGTAGCTATTGGGATCTTAATTGTTCCTTTATTTGATACCGCTCGTGTTTTTACTTTAAGGGTAGTTAGCAAGCGAGGTCCTTTTTCACCAGATAGAAATCATACGCACCATATTTTAGTTGATTACTTGAGTTTATCCCATCAGCAGGCTAGCTTTATCATAGCTAGTTTTAATTTTGTTTTTGTGGTGTTGTTAATTGTCTTAGGAAGTACTTCTAACAATTTATGGATGATTATTGCATTAGTAGCTACCTGTATTGGTCTGGCTTATCTTTTTTATCGTTTGGATTACAGCGTTAGTAATTTAAAGCGTAAGATAAAGCTTAAAAGGAAGTTGGAAGGGTATAAGGCGAAAACAAAACAAGGAAAAGGAAGACCAAGGAAGTTGGAGAGCAAAGGAAAATAGTAAAGCGTATTAAGGGTCACGATTATGTTGGATGCTAGAAACGGGATGATGGAAGTTATTTCGACATCGACCTTCAGCGTCGGTGGAGAAATCTCATCCCGCTGTGGAGCAAGTTTATGGGATCTCTCTCCCGAGGCTTCGAGATCGAAATGAGGCAAAGAATATTTTCTGTCTACTAAAAAGCTTTATGCTTTTAATCCTTTGCTACTTAAACAAAACAATTAAAGATTAACCAATAACACAGAACACAACAACCCCAAAACCAAGAACCAAAAACTATAAACCATAAACAAAATCCACAAAACGTCACGACGAGCGACTTTTCGGGAGCGTGGTCATCTCCTAAACACAAGAATTGCTCTTAGTCGCGAGATCGCCACAGTCCGTCCGTCTGGCAGGCGTCCCTCCTTCGCGAAGACATAATGCTTACTGCTTACTGAACACTGCTTAATGAATACTGCCTACTCAAAAACCTCTGCAACTCAACCAACCCAATTAAAGATTTACGATTTTTGATTTACGAATGAATCCAATTAACATTGAACTATTAGCAAAAAACTGCCTTACTGAATACTGAATATTAAAAATATATCTTTGAATCTTTCCTACTTAACCAATTATAACAAACTATAAAAAAACATTAGTGCGCCTGCCTTTCGCAGGCAAGGGTAGTGGCAACCTTCATGAGGTAAGATGACATTCATTCTTTTTTAAAACCGGATTGAGATGTCCAAATGCCCGCCTAATCCTTCGTTAATAATTCTTTGCAAGGTCGAAAATCTAATGTCCTTTAAATTTCTCTCTAATTTGGAAATATACGACTTATTTGTTCCAGCCAATACGGCTAGTTGTTCTTGAGTAAGTCCTTTCTCCTCCCTTGCTTGTTGTATCAAAACGCCAAGCTTAAAAGCATCATATTCCGTTTCAAATTCCTCACGCTTTTCAGTGCCTCTTTTGCCGATTTTTTCATCTACAAATTGGTCTAGGCTTTTCAAATTTTTATTCTTTGCTATCATAATATTCCTTTTTTATTTGCTCTGCTTTATCAATCTGGTCTTTTGGTGTTTTTTGGGTCTTTTTTTGAAATCCATGACCGATGTAAGCTTCCCCATAATAGAACTGCTTAATTTTCTAAAACTGGTTTAAAAATACCGTTTTTAATTCTACTTTGGCTAGCCAAAGTAGAATTAAGTTTTGCATATTTTACCGGAGGGATTTTTCCCAAGGCATCGTGAGGTCTGTGGTTATTGTAGTCATCGACCCATATTTGCGTCTGTTCCCTTACCTGATCAATGTTCTGGAATATGTATTTGTTTAGTACCCCGCGTCTATAGCTGCCATTGAAGCGTTCTATAAAAGCATTTTGGGTTGGTTTCCCAGGCTCTATGTACTGGAAAGCTATCTCGTGCATTTCGCTCCATTGTGATGCGATCTCGGCGATAAATTCCGGCCCATTGTCCATCCGTATCTTCCGGGGCTTCCCTCTTTTGTTGATGAGATGGTTGAGCACCCAAACCACCCGGCTGCTGGTCAATGAAAAGTCTATTTCTATATGGAGCGCCTCCCTGTTAAAATCATCGATGATGTTAAAGGCCCTGAAGCGTCTTTTGTTCTCTAGGACATCGGTTACAAAATCCATGCTCCAGGTATGGTTAAGTTGATCTGGTACATTTAAAGGCTCCTTGACCCTTGCCGGTAAACGTTTCTTTGCCTTTCTTCTCAAGGGAAGCCCCAGTGACACATAGACCCTGTACACCCTTTTATGGTTCCATGGCTTGCCCTCTTCCCGCAATCGGTCGTAAGCCTTCCAAAACCCCTCTTCAGAATGCGCTTCAGCTTTCTCTTTCAAAGCTCGTTCTATCTCACTGTCATCTTTGGCTATCGGGTTGTAGTAATAAACACTCTTGCTCATTCCCAGGACACGGCACGCCCTACTGATACCGTAATGAATGAGCTCTTTGCTGATACTCCGCTTACGGCAGGGCTTTAGAGCTTTTTTTCGATAACCTCCTTGGCCATCTGGTGGTCAAGGGCCAATGTGGCATACATCTGCTTGAGCTTACGGTTTTCCTCTTCGAGCTCCTTTAACCGTTTTAGCTCCTTACCGCTCATCCCTGCATAGCGTTCCCGCCATTTGTAGAAGGCAGCGGTGCTCACACCGTGCTCACGGCTGATCTGATCAGCTGTTTTGCCGTTGTCGAATTCTTTTAAAATCTTTGCGATCTGTTGCGGACTGAATTTACTCTTTCTCATAATTGCTGTTTAAAATTAATAAAATTATTATACTTCTAAACAGTTCGGTTATAAGGGGAGCTTACAATTTCTTGTCTCATTTTTTATTGAAGTTCATCGTTTTTTGTGCATTACACACAACGGTTTTGTATATGGCTCGTAGCGTGTAAATTAGCGATAACTATTCGGTTAAGCACGAGCCGAATTTTTTAATTTTCTTATTACCTTTTTTTTCAATAAGCCAAATTAAAAAATTTGGCGGACTTGCAAAAATGCCTTAACTTCGATTAAGTAACTATTTAGCTATGAGCTATATACGTTGTTAGGCAACGTTTTTATTTCCGTAATGTTCAATTTCGTTCAGCTCTTTTTGTTTACTTTCTTTTTCCTCTTCGATGTCATAATCATCTTGAATTCCAAGCCAAAATTTTGCAGAATTTCCAAAATATTTACTCAATCGTAAGGCAGTGTCTGCTGTGATTCTGCGTTTACCTTTTATAATTTCAGATATTCGAGTTTGAGGAATTTTCAAGTCCTTTGAAAGTCGGTATGCCGTAATTTCAAGTGGTTCAAGAAATTCAAAATTCAAAATTTCTCCTGGATGTACGTTTGCTAACTTTTCCATTATTTTACTTTTTTTAGTGATAATCGATTATTTCCACTTCGCTTGCGTTTCCGCTTTCCCAATTGAATATAATCCGCCATTGTTTATTAATCCGAATACTGTAAAACTCTTTTAATTTCCCAGTTAGTTTTTCAAGTCGGTTTGAAGGCGGAATTTTCAAATCGGATATATCCTGCGAATTATTCAACATTCTTAATTTCCGACGTCCAACGTTCTGTATTTCAATCGGCATTTTTTTTACTCGGATTCCATTCCAGATTTGTTCCGTCTGTTTTGAGCCAAAAGAAATAATCATAGTTTTGTTTTACGTTACTAACGTCAAAGATAAGTAAATTATTTGAATGTTTGCAGATTTTTTTTCAAATGTTGCCTAACGTTTATGCTATGTGTCCGTTGCGGTTTTAATTTCGAATATAATCAAAATAGTTGAGAGGTCTGTGCTTGCGTTGATTTTCCGCTGAGGAAAATCAGCAGCAATGGCATATAGCTACTGTTGGGGCGCGTTACATTCCGTCTCTGCCCATAGTTTTTCAGTTCAGTTCCCTAAAGTTCGCATATTTTTGGAAAGGGAAGGAGATTGGAGTTCCGTCGTACATTTGGTAATGGAAACGAGTTTTGTCTGCTTTTTGGGTTGTCGTAGAGGAACTGGATTTTCTTTCCTTTAATGCGCCCCAACGTTTATGCTATGTGTCCGTTGCGGTATCGATTTCGAATATAATCAAAATAGTTGAGAGCTCTGTTCTTGCGTTGATTTTCCGCTGAGGAAAATCAGCAGCAATGGCATATAGCTACTGTTGGGGCGCGTTACATTCCGTCGCCGCCCATAGTTTTTCAGTTCAGTTCCCTAAAGTTCGTATATTTTTGGATAGGGAAGGAGATTGGAGTTCCGTCTTACATTTCGTGATGGAAACGAGTTTTGTCTGCTTTATGGGTTGTAGTAGAGCAACTGGATTTTCTTTCCTTTAATGCGCCCCAACGTTTATGCTATGTGTCCGTTGCGGTTTTATTTTCGAATATAGTCAAAATACTCGAAAGGGTTGTTCTTGCGATGATTTTCCGTTGAGGAAAATCAGCAGCAATGGCATATAGCTACTGTTGGGGCGCGTTACATTCCGTCGCTGCCCATAGTTTTTCAGTTCAGTTCCCTAAAGTTCGCATATTTTTGGATAGGGAAGGAGATTGGAGTTCCGTCGTACATTTCGTTCTGGAAACGAGTTTTGTCTGCTTTTTGGGTTGTCTTAGAGGAACTGAATTTTCTTTCCTTTAATGCGCCCCAACGGTTTGGCTATGAACAGTACGGGAGCAAACAGGGCTTACTTTCCGCCACACACATAGCAAAATCTTTTTGTTTTGTTTTTTCTTTTCCTTGGTTAAAGCAAAATCCAAAAGATTTTGCGGACTTCATAAAAATACACAAACCTTTCGATTAAGCTCGAACCCCGTATTGTTTATAGGTTGTGTTAGCAAATGTTTTTTTCATTCTAGAATTTCAAATGAATCCAGAAACTTGCTACGTGATTTATTGAAAAGTTTGCCCTTTCCGCCATCTGTGAGTACCATTATTCTGTATAAAATCCCGTCATTCAAATAGATTCTGCTAGTTAGCTGAACTTTAGAACTGTCTATTTTTGTCAATATTTCACGTCCAGGATAATCCCTTTCCTTAAGTACCTGTTCGTAATTAATTTGTCCATTAAATGTTGAAATTAAATGTTCCTTTTCATTAATAATCATTTCTTCGAAGTCATTGTCCGTTTTCAAATCTGGACGAAGGCTATAGGTTATATCATAGGTCATGTTCAAATTTATACTGTCCTGAATATTTAGACGATAGAAATGGTTTTCTATTTCCCCTAACCATTCATCTTTGAAAACATTTGTCCCTTGTCGCAATTCATAATCAGGAAACTGAATTTTAAAACGTCCATCATCTGAAATGATTTCTTTCCATTCTCCAGTTACTACATCAATTGGCTCTTTTATTCTTTTCTTTTCAGGTTTTGAAGTACAGGCAATAAAAAAGCTAAATAATAAAAGTCCCACTATTTTCTTCATAAATAAGGTCAAAGTAAATATTTGCTAACGTGTTTGTGTATGATTTCGTTGCGTGTTTCAGCAACTAATTTAGCAAATACAAACCGAATAGAAAATCCGCGAGGATTTTCGTAAGTAGGCTAGAACTAGCAATAAATTATATACGGTGTTATCTCTTGTTTTTATTCCGCTGTTTCTTTTTTCGTTCACGTTTATATTTCCGTAATTCCTTTTTTGTCGGCGGTTTTGTAATAGCATAAGATGAACCAGAATACATATAGCTTATGAACGGAACTTTTTCTGCAAAATCCTTTCCGTATTTTTCTAGTTCTCCAATTTCTCCAATGTTTTTATTAAACTCAATTATAAATTCCGCTTCTTCAATTCCTTTTTGTGAAGTTGGTGTCCAAAAGTTTTTAAAAGAATAGTTATTATTCTCTTTTAATTCGTAAATATTTGTGATTCCGTCAAATCCTTGTTGCCAATCTTTAATATACTTATCACTCGGTATTTTTTGAATTCCGCTATTTGATATGTATTCATATAAGTTTTTAGAGATTGATTTTGGTAGCAAATAAGTTTGTACAAATGTGTCCGCCTTATAATTATCTTCCCAAACCTCGAAAACAAAATATATTATCTTACCACTTATAGAATCATTGTCTTTGGTAATTTCGAGTAAACTTCCAGGATTCCAACTTCTGAAAACGAATTCCGATTTAGTATCTAATTCAGGAAGTTTAAAATCTTTAATATCACTGTCCTGATACTTTTTCCAAAACAGAGTGTCGCTGTCTTTTGTTAAATATAATTCCGACTTTTCAGTCTGGCTATTTGCAGAAATCGATAGTAAAATCGTAAGTAAGAGTGTCAATATTTTCATTTCTGATTATTTTCTATCAAATGTATTATTTGACAATTAATCATAAAAGTCAAAATGAGTGAACTGCCTTTTTTAATTAGCGAAAAGTTTTTCCCAAATAAGAGATAACGGTTTTGTGTATGATTTCGTTGCGTGTTTGAGCAACTAAATTAGCAAATACAAACCGAATAGAAAATCTGTGAGGATTTTCGTAAGTAGGCGATTACTAGCAATGAATTATACACGTTGTTGGCAATAGTTATTTTATTTTCTTTCCGTTTTTATATTCTTTTTTTGTTTCGGCTCCATCATCTTTTAGGCAATATTCTATTCCGTTTTTCTTTCCATTTATAAATTCACAACGATATTTCAATTTCTCTCCGTCTTCTGAATATCCCAATTCAAGTCCGTTTTTCTTTTTACCAAGGTATTGACAGCTATAAGTCAGTTTTCCGTTTTTAAATTGTTCTACAAGAATTTTTATTCCATCATTGTTATAGGTTGTTGTTTCAAAGATTTCGCCTTCTAAATTGTATTTAATTTCTTTTGAAAGAACTAATGGTTTTTCAGGATTGTAAATGCTCTTATTGGATACTCTTATTTCTTTTCCATTATAATATAAATTGCTCGAGAGAATTATTCCATTTTTATATACCTCTTCATAAACTAAATGTCCATTTTTCCGTTTGCTTTGAGCAGTTCCAGTAAAGAGTTTATCATTTGAAACTTTATAAACCAAATTATTCTCAATGTAGGTTTCTTTCATTCCGATTTTTTCTTGCGAAATCAGTTCATTGAAAGTAAAGAACATTAATAAAATCAATATGTTTCTAAATTTGGTCATAATTATTGCCAACGTGATTGTGTATGATTTCGTTGCGTGTTTGAGCAACTAATTTAGCAAATACAAACCGAATAGAAAATCTGCGAGGATTTTCGTAAGCAAGCCTTTACTAGCAATGAATTATACACGGTGTTGGCAACTGGCTTTTTATTCCGTTATACATTTAGTTTTCCATTCAGTTCAAAATTCCGTTCTGTATTTTGTTTGATATTTTTAACTATTAAATAAGTTAGAATTATAGACGAAATCAGAAATGGAATACTTGTCCAAAAAGCCAATTCATAAAGAGATTCATAATTCCAATTACCAGAAGTTAAAAAATAAACCGAAATCCATAAGAGTAAAATCCCGATTAATTGAGTCAGGTTTTTAGTCCAATTTATTTTCACAAATAAGCTCAAAATCAGCAATATTTTTCCAATTAAAGATAGAAGTCCGATTGTCATAATATTGTCATCAAAATTTCCAGTTAATGTAAATCCGTAATTATCAATTAAATTCGAAATATATGCAATATCAATTATTCCCATAATTCCAATTCCGTGTCCAGCTCCAATTATTATGAACGAATGAATGAGTATTGTAAATATTGTTACTTTTTTTATTTCGCTCATTTTTAAAAATGGGATTTTCCAATTATTCTCGTTTTTCAGCTTGTTGCCAACGGTTTTGTGTATGATTTCGTTGCGTGTTTGAGCAACTAAATTAGCAAATACAAACCGAATAGAAAATCTGTGAGGATTTTCGTAAGTAGGCGATTACTAGCAATGAATTATACACGTTGTTGGCAATAGTTATTTTATTTTCTTTCCGTTTTTATATTCTTTTTTTGTTTCGGCTCCATCATCTTTTAGGCAATATTCTATTCCGTTTTTCTTTCCATTTATAAATTCACAACGATATTTCAATTTCTCTCCGTCTTCTGAATATCCCAATTCAAGTCCGTTTTTCTTTTTACCAAGGTATTGACAGCTATAAGTCAGTTTTCCGTTTTTAAATTGTTCTACAAGAATTTTTATTCCATCATTGTTATAGGTTGTTGTTTCAAAGATTTCGCCTTCTAAATTGTATTTAATTTCTTTTGAAAGAACTAATGGTTTTTCAGGATTGTAAATGCTCTTATTGGATACTCTTATTTCTTTTCCATTATAATATAAATTGCTCGAGAGAATTATTCCATTTTTATATACCTCTTCATAAACTAAATGTCCATTTTTCCGTTTGCTTTGAGCAGTTCCAGTAAAGAGTTTATCATTTGAAACTTTATAAACCAAATTATTCTCAATGTAGGTTTCTTTCATTCCGATTTTTTCTTGCGAAATCAGTTCATTGAAAGTAAAGAACATTAATAAAATCAATATGTTTCTAAATTTGGTCATAATTATTGCCAACGATCTCGGCTATGATTAGTACGGGAATAAAAAAGAAATTAATTTCCGATTAAGCACTTAGCCAAAACTTTTTATTTTGTTTTAATTTTTCATTTTTTAAAGCCAGATCAAAAGATTTGGCGGACATTATAAAAATACACTAAACTTTATATTAAGCACTTAGCCCCGTATTAATTATAGCCCTTGTTGTACACAGTTGTTTTTATTCCGTTTTTGTTATTGATTTCAATGTGTATTTATCATTAGCCATCACATCAAATACTTTTGATTCACCTGTCTTTAGTCACTTTTTGTAAATCAATTTTCCGTTGAGATAAATATAAAGTTCATTGTCCGTTGTCCTTTCTTTAAAAACCATTTTTATATAAATAATTATTAATATTCATCTTCCATAGTTTTGTCAATCCAATCAATAAAATTTTTCCATTTATAATTTGGGTCAGATTCAATTCCATTCGAGTTGTGGTCAAAAACAACTATAGGAAATTCACTTTCAGAACTTCGATTGTCAAAGCACCAGAAGTCTCCATTATCTCGTTTAAAAGGTGTTAAGTATTTTGGAAAGTTTAACTCAGCATAATCTTTTAAAACCTCTTCTAAATTCATATAAGGTTCCAAATTTTTATTCGCAAAACCAAACCCTTCAAAAGCAAAATCTCCAATAGGAACTTCTTTACAATATTTGAGCTGAAAATCAATAAATGACTTTGGATAGTTACAATTATATTTCTCAATTAATTTATTCAAATCCGTTTCATTTGGTTCAGGTGAATTTGATGGAAATGCTTGAGCTCGGTCTGAATATTTTTCTTTTAAATCATTAAATGTCATTTTCTGGAAATTGTGTACAACGTTTATGCTATGTGTCCGTTGCGGTTTTAATTTCGAATATAATCAAAATAGTTGAGAGGTTTATACTTGCGTTGATTTTCCGCTGAGGAAAATCAGCAGCAATGGCATATAGCTACTGTTGGGGCGCGTTACATTCCGTCGCCGCCCATAGTTTTTCAGTTCAGTTCCCTAAAGTTCGCATATTTTTGGATAGGGAAGGAGATTGGAGCTCCGTCGTACATTTCGTTCTGGAAACGAGTTTTGTCTGCTTTTTGGGTTGTCGTATAGGAACTGGATTTTCTTTCCTTTAATGCGCCCCAACGTTTATGCTATGTGTCCGTTGCGGTTTCAATTTCGAATATAATCAAAATAGTTGAGAGCTCTGTTCTTGCGTTGATTTTCCGCTGAGGAAAATCAGCAGCAATGGCATATAGCTACTGTTGGGGCGCGTTACATTCCGTCGCCGCCCATAGTTTTTCAGTTCAGTTCCCTAAAGTTCGCATATTTTTGGATAGGGAAGGAGATTGGAGTTCCGTCGTACATTTCGTGATGGAAACGAGTTTTGTCTGCTTTTTGGGTTGTCTTAGAGGAACTGGATTTTCTTTCCTTTAATGCGCCCCAACGGTTATGTGTAAGACCAGTAATGCTATTCTCACGGCAAACAGGCTCTAAAAATCACTATTTGCCCAACTGCATGCTGATTTTGGCATTATTGGTTTTACACGGTGTTGCCCACCGTTTTTATTCCGTTGTTTTTATTTCAATTGTTTGTTTCTTTTCAGATGGATTTTTAATTCGAACGTTAATTTTTGAATAATTCCACTCGTTATTTATTCTGTCCGCTGTGATGTCCATTCGAGCTTTTCCTTTCGTTCCGATTATTCGAACTGTTGAGTTCACAGTTCGATAGTCATTGCTGTAGTCGGTTTGCCCCTCTAAGATTGCCATTTTGTCAATCGGTTCAATCTCGCCGAGTAATTCAGTCACTTTTTGGTCGGAATTTACTTTTTCAATTGCATTTGTGTAAAGTTCAGTATCTGCGTATGCTTGAGCAAAATCAGTCGCCATTCCGCTCATTCCAGAAGAAAAGAATACTGTAATCGCAATTACAAATATTCCACAAACTGGAACAAACCATTTCCAGTTCCGTTTCCACCAACTTTTATGTTCTATTAGTTCGTTATTCATTTCATAAATTTTATTTCGTTCCGATTTTCTCAAATGGTGGGCAACGGTCAAATGTATGGCCTGTTTCAATAGGCTATACATATTGTTATGCACTGTAATTTACTTACTTTTTCGCTTTGTGCGCTAAATTTTCTCAATTATTTTTCCGGAGCGGAACTTATGGTGTATATGCCCGATATGCACTGTAAGCGCCGTGTGGCGACTCCTTTACCTTTTTATTGGGGGCTGGTTCAACTTGGCAAACACTTGACATTGTCAAATATTTACGCTACCTTGACCAAAAGCTTTTTGTTCGCTCACATGCGTACCGGTAAGTGTAACTTTCCCACGATGCCAATCGAAAAAGCTTGTCCGTAAACCTTCCAAAACGTCAGGTTACCGCTCCTTCCCATAAAAACCTTAAAGTAAGCAGCCCAGGAAAAACGAATTGTGTCCGCCGTAAGTAAATTATTGTGCCTAACGTGTTTGTATATGGTTTGTTGCGTGGTTTAAGCAACTAATTTAGCAAATAAAAACCGAATAGAAAATCCGCGAGGATTTTCGTAAGTAGGCTAGAACTAGCAATAAATTATATACGGTGTTGTAGTGCGTTTTTATTTTAACTTATTTTCATTTTCTATAATTCCGTTAAATTGTTTCTTATAATTCTCTTTTTCCATAAAAGGATAAATTCTCTCATTATTTTCAAATTCTCCCTTTAATAATTGATAGAAAGAATTATTTTGATTAGATTTTTTGTTCTTCTTTGTACTTGTAAGGTTGAAAATTTTAGTTAATGAATTAGCAAATTTTCTTCTATCTCCATTCTTTATTTCCGCTATCCATCCTTTTTTTTCCAATTCTAAAATTAATTCACAAAGTTCTTGTTGAGAACCATTCCAATCGATGCTGAAAATATTATTTTCTACGTAATTTAATTCATTTCCAATACTTAAGTTTTCAGTTGAAATCGTTAATAAATTTAATCGTTGTTCTATAAATTCAATAAGCATTTCTAATATCAAGTCAGATATTTGTTTATTAAGTTTAACACACCAAAATAAATCTATTTGCTTTGTTTTATCTTTTAAAACACTTTTATATCTATTTAAAATACTTAATAAAATTTTCGTTTCATCATTTATTCCAACAAAGTAATGTTGCTTTAAGGTATTTGCTAAAAAGTCTTCGTAGTTATAAACTAAACAATGAAAAAATGTTGATATAAAATCTTCAATTGTTTCAGAGTTGTGTTCTGGTTTAAAAGTCTTTCTTTTTTCAAGAAGTTCATTTTTTTTGTCTATTGATAATTGATTATCAAGTTCAATTAATTCATAGTGCAATTCAAATATTTCTGTAGCAAAAACTGAAACACTAATTTCTTGATTTGCTTCTTCTATTTCTAAAGGGAAATTTTTAAAAATCAAGTCGTAATAATGTAAAACTTCTTTTTTATTAAATTTCCTAAATATCATTCTACTTAATGAAGTTATTTCTAATTCATCTTTCCATAATATTTGGTTAATGTCATCAATTTTTTTTGCGAAATGTAAAGAGTGTAATATCATCTTGTTTTTTGTTTCAAATGTAGAGTGAATAAATTCAAATTTCAATTACATCTCACTTACGGTATGTCGTTTCTCAAATGCACTACAACGGTCTAGTATAACCGTCAGTTACGGGTTAATATACGCAGACTTTTCGGTTTAGCAGAGGTGTTAGCAATTCCGAGTGGATTCGGACGTAGTCGAATCCGCCGTAATTGCGGTTATACATTGTTAGCAAACGTTTTTATTTGTCGGTTCAATTATTATTTTTTTCATTCCGTTTATAAAATTCAGTTCCATTAGTTTTGTCGAAATCCATAAAAAAGGAAACAGAACAAACCATAAGCAACCAAATCCAGTATAATAACCAAAATTTTTTCCGTCAAATTTTTTATTCCAATACACTTTTGACTGATAGTGTTTTCCGAGTAAGTAAAAATCCTTACTCGACCAGCCTTTTTC
The DNA here is from genome assembly GCF_013391805.1 of Galbibacter sp. BG1. Lineage (GTDB taxonomy): Bacteria > Bacteroidota > Bacteroidia > Flavobacteriales > Flavobacteriaceae > Galbibacter. Next base: position 2,940,693 of record NZ_CP058364.1, read on the forward strand.
AAGTGCAGGTTCAAGAAATTCATTCAGTCGTTGCTTTTCCGTTTCGTTAAATTCCGCTTCCCAAAATTCTCCAGACCAACCTTTCGTTTTAGAATTATAGAATTGAACATCTCCGATTTTCTTCCAATCTTCGTCAGGATAAATAAAGTCAAACCTTGTTTTGGTCAGATTGTGAGTCAAACTATAAATTCCAATTTCTCCAATTTGAGTTTTATCATCAATTTTGAATTCAGAAATTGGTTTAAATGTTGATTCTATGTATTCTTTCCAGTCTTTCACTCAAATGTTTGCTAACGGTTTTGTGTATGATTAGTGGCGTGTTTAAGCACCTAATTCAGCAAATAAAAACTGAATAGAAAATCCGCGAGGATTTTCGTAAGCAAGCTCTAACTAGCCATTAATTATACACGGTGTTACCACACGTTTTTTATTTCAGGTTGATATTTATATGGATTTTCAAATTCAGTTTTTCCATCGTGATAGATTAAAAATTCCACGTTATTTTCTTTAAATTCTATAGTTTCTATTTTATTGATTCCAGTCACGCAAGAATTATTCCCAACGTATTGTTGCTTATCCAAAATTCCGAATTGTGATTTCGTAATTACTAAACTTTCTCCACAAGCGAAAAATCCGCCAACTCGAACTTCCACATTATGATTTTCATTAATTTCCGATTTTGCCATAGGTGATTGAAAAGGAAGAGTTATCAAATAAAAAAAGACAAGTCCTATTTCCGAAAACAAACTTAAAATTCCAAAAACAAAGATTGGTATTGTCAAAATTCCGCTCAATATTTTAGTCATACTTTTTTTAGTCAATCCGAAAAGTAGAATTGTAGACAGCAAGAAAATCAGCCCGATTATTGAGGTTGTGTATTTTCCTTTTAGTCGGAAGTCAAAAACCAGAAGTACAATACAGATTAAAATTCCGATTAATGAGTAAAATGAGATTTTTTTAATAACTTTTTCCAATTTTGGAAAGTTGTATTTTTTCAAAATCAGCACAAAACTAATTCCTGAAAATATTGTTATTAAAACTATAAATGTCGTCATTTCTCAAATGTGTGGTAACGGTCAAATGTATGGCCTGTTTCAATAGGCTATACATATTGTTATGCACTGTAATTTACTTACTTTTTCGCTTTGTGCGCTAAATTTTCTCAATTATTTTTCCGGAGCGGAACTTATGGTGTATATGCCCGATATGCACTGTAAGCGCCGTGTGGCGACTCCTTTACCTTTTTATTGGGGGCTGGTTCAACTTGGCAAACACTTGACATTGTCAAATATTTACGCTACCTTGACCAAAAGCTTTTTGTTCGCTCACATGCGTACCGGTAAGTGTAACTTTCCCACGATGCCAATCGAAAAAGCTTGTCCGTAAACCTTCCAAAACGTCAGGTTACCGCTCCTTCCCATAAAAACCTTAAAGTAAGCAGCCCAGGAAAAACGAATTGTGTCCGCCGTAAGTAAATTATTGTGCCTAACGGTTTTGTGTATGATTTCGTTGCGTGTTTGAGCAACTAAATTAGCAAATACAAACCGAATAGAAAATCTGTGAGGATTTTCGTAAGTAGGCGATTACTAGCAATGAATTATACACGTTGTTGGCAATAGTTATTTTATTTTCTTTCCGTTTTTATATTCTTTTTTTGTTTCGGCTCCATCATCTTTTAGGCAATATTCTATTCCGTTTTTCTTTCCATTTATAAATTCACAACGATATTTCAATTTCTCTCCGTCTTCTGAATATCCCAATTCAAGTCCGTTTTTCTTTTTACCAAGGTATTGACAGCTATAAGTCAGTTTTCCGTTTTTAAATTGTTCTACAAGAATTTTTATTCCATCATTGTTATAGGTTGTTGTTTCAAAGATTTCGCCTTCTAAATTGTATTTAATTTCTTTTGAAAGAACTAATGGTTTTTCAGGATTGTAAATGCTCTTATTGGATACTCTTATTTCTTTTCCATTATAATATAAATTGCTCGAGAGAATTATTCCATTTTTATATACCTCTTCATAAACTAAATGTCCATTTTTCCGTTTGCTTTGAGCAGTTCCAGTAAAGAGTTTATCATTTGAAACTTTATAAACCAAATTATTCTCAATGTAGGTTTCTTTCATTCCGATTTTTTCTTGCGAAATCAGTTCATTGAAAGTAAAGAACATTAATAAAATCAATATGTTTCTAAATTTGGTCATAATTATTGCCAACGGTTTTGTGTATGATTTCGTTGCGTGTTTGAGCAACTAAATTAGCAAATACAAACCGAATAGAAAATCTGTGAGGATTTTCGTAAGTAGGCGATTACTAGCAATGAATTATACACGTTGTTGGCAATAGTTATTTTATTTTCTTTCCGTTTTTATATTCTTTTTTTGTTTCGGCTCCATCATCTTTTAGGCAATATTCTATTCCGTTTTTCTTTCCATTTATAAATTCACAACGATATTTCAATTTCTCTCCGTCTTCTGAATATCCCAATTCAAGTCCGTTTTTCTTTTTACCAAGGTATTGACAGCTATAAGTCAGTTTTCCGTTTTTAAATTGTTCTACAAGAATTTTTATTCCATCATTGTTATAGGTTGTTGTTTCAAAGATTTCGCCTTCTAAATTGTATTTAATTTCTTTTGAAAGAACTAATGGTTTTTCAGGATTGTAAATGCTCTTATTGGATACTCTTATTTCTTTTCCATTATAATATAAATTGCTCGAGAGAATTATTCCATTTTTATATACCTCTTCATAAACTAAATGTCCATTTTTCCGTTTGCTTTGAGCAGTTCCAGTAAAGAGTTTATCATTTGAAACTTTATAAACCAAATTATTCTCAATGTAGGTTTCTTTCATTCCGATTTTTTCTTGCGAAATCAGTTCATTGAAAGTAAAGAACATTAATAAAATCAATATGTTTCTAAATTTGGTCATAATTATTGCCAACGGTTTTGTATATGGCTCGTAGCGTGTAAATTAGCGATAACTATTCGGTTAAGCACGAGCCGAATTTTTTAATTTTCTTATTACCTTTTTTTCAATAAGCCAAATTAAAAAATTTGGCGGACTTGCAAAAATGCCTTAACTTCGATTAAGTAACTATTTAGCTATGAGCTATATACGTTGTTAGGCAACGTTTTTATTTCCGTAATGTTCAATTTCGTTCAGCTCTTTTTGTTTACTTTCTTTTTCCTCTTCGATGTCATAATCATCTTGAATTCCAAGCCAAAATTTTGCAGAATTTCCAAAATATTTACTCAATCGTAAGGCAGTGTCTGCTGTGATTCTGCGTTTACCTTTTATAATTTCAGATATTCGAGTTTGAGGAATTTTCAAGTCCTTTGAAAGTCGGTATGCCGTAATTTCAAGTGGTTCAAGAAATTCAAAATTCAAAATTTCTCCTGGATGTACGTTTGCTAACTTTTCCATTATTTTACTTTTTTTAGTGATAATCGATTATTTCCACTTCGCTTGCGTTTCCGCTTTCCCAATTGAATATAATCCGCCATTGTTTATTAATCCGAATACTGTAAAACTCTTTTAATTTCCCAGTTAGTTTTTCAAGTCGGTTTGAAGGCGGAATTTTCAAATCGGATATATCCTGCGAATTATTCAACATTCTTAATTTCCGACGTCCAACGTTCTGTATTTCAATCGGCATTTTTTTTACTCGGATTCCATTCCAGATTTGTTCCGTCTGTTTTGAGCCAAAAGAAATAATCATAGTTTTGTTTTACGTTACTAACGTCAAAGATAAGTAAATTATTTGAATGTTTGCAGATTTTTTTTCAAATGTTGCCTAACGTTTATGCTATGTGTCCGTTGCGGTTTCAATTTCGAATATAATCAAAATAGTTGAGAGCTCTGTTCTTGCGTTGATTTTCCGCTGAGGAAAATCAGCAGCAATGGCATATAGCTACTGTTGGGGCGCGTTACATTCCGTCGCCGCCCATAGTTTTTCAGTTCAGTTCCCTAAAGTTCGCATATTTTTGGATAGGGAAGGAGATTGGAGTTCCGTCGTACATTTCGTGATGGAAACGAGTTTTGTCTGCTTTTTGGGTTGTCTTAGAGGAACTGGATTTTCTTTCCTTTAATGCGCCCCAACGGTTGTATATATGACTATTGCATATATAAGACTTTGTATTGGTTTATTTTAAGTTATTGATATTCAGTTTTTTATTGTTTAAAAGTGCATCCAAAGGGTTTTGGAGGTTTTGCAACGATCTAGTGGATACATGTGCGTAAATGGCTGTTGTTTTAGGGCTGTTATGTCCTAATAATTGTTGTATATACCTCATATCTGTACCACGATCTAAAAGATGTGTCGCAAATGTATGCCGAAGCGTATGGGGCGTGACATCTTTATTTATTTTTGCCAATTTAACACTTTTCCTTAATGCCATTCGTATACTGCTCGCAGAATATGCTTTCCTGTTTGAACCCTCTAAAATCCAATAATTAGGTTTATACTCTTTTAAATAAGTAACAAGTACTGGTTTTATAGCTTTACTTATAATGGAAACTCTATCTTTTTTGCCTTTCGCTCCTCGAATATAAACTATATTTCTATCTAAATCAAAATCTTTAATTCTCAAGTTTAGTAATTCGCTAATGCGCACTCCAGTGCTGTACATTAAAGCAAATGCCAATCGGTGCTTTAAGTTTTTGGTGGCAGCAAAAATCTTTAATACGTCTTCTTCACTTAAAACAGTTGGTAGTTTAGATTCTTTTCGGGGCCGATCAATATAATAAGTGCTGCGTTCTTGTCCCTCTACTTTTTCCAAATAAAATTTTATGGCATTTATGGCCTGATTTTGAGTGCTAATGGCCACCTTTCTTCTATTAACAAGCCAATCTTGATAGTTTCGTATATCGTTTTCATCAAAGGATTGTATATCTATAGGATGTATAAAATGTAAAAATTCATTAAATAGATAACTATAAGTTTTTTGAGTGCTTAGACTGTAGCGCTTCCGCTGTAAGGTAGCTGTAAACTCTTCGGGCACTAAATTTACTTTGTTAGAAGATTTTTTAATGGAAGCATCCGTATAAAGTTCGAACCTAAGTAGGAATTTGTCCTTAAATGCGTTTTTTAAATGGATTAAATTATCTTTAGTGTCCGATAACCACCAACAACGCTTCGAGTTACTCCAAGAAGAATTTATGTTTTTGCAAATTTTTATAAACTCTTCATTGTATTCAAAATAAAGCCCCAGAACATCTTTTTCTTGATGCTTTAACTTTTTTACTAGTACAGTTGGAAGCGTATTCATTTATCGAAAAGTCATTTTTGAATGAATTGCTTAATAAAAATAGTTTATTTTTTCTATATATCAATTTTTTTATTCGATAAGTGTATCTGGGCCACATATTTCAAATAAAAAACCCCGAACATTGCTGCCGGGGTTTCCTCAAAACACTAAAACTAATCAAATTAATCGCTATATGATTGTTGATTGTCCGTAATCTATGTTCTCCTGATTGTAATTAATGATCTCTTCTGCATTCGCAATATAATCCGCTATAAAATTGCCGACATCGGTGGTGGATTTTTTGCTTTCGGGATCTAAATCTGGAGTAACAACCTTCATTTCCAATGCTTTTTCAACTGCTTTGTTCACGGCCTTGGCTTCTTCAAATAACTTAAAGTGTTCCAAAAGCATGGCTGCAGAAAGGATAGAAGCAATAGGGTTGGCAATTCCTTTACCTTTACCTTGCGGAAAAGATCCGTGAATAGGCTCAAACATAGCGTTTTCATCCCCAACAGATGCCGAAGCGAGTAGGCCTATAGAGCCTCCAATAACACTTCCTTCATCAGAAATAATATCCCCAAACATATTTTCGGTTAGAATAACATCAAACTGACTTGGGTTTAAAATCATTTGCATGGCGGCGTTGTCCACAAAAAGGAAATCGAGTTCTACATCGGGATAACTTTTTCCTATATTGGTTACCACTCTTCTCCACAAACGGGAGGTTTCTAGAACATTGGCTTTGTCTACCAACGTCAATTTCTTACGTCGGGATCGCGCTGCTTTAAATGCTAAGTGAGCGATTCGCTCTATTTCGTAATCGGAGTATTCACATAAATCGGAAGCTACGCTACCTTCTTCGTTTAGCTTTTTCTCACCAAAATAAATACCGCCAGTAAGTTCGCGGTAAATGGTAAGGTCTGTTCCAGCGATACGGTCTTCCTTGAGAGGTGATTTGTCGATTAGGGTAGGGAAGGCTTTAATTGGACGGATATTTGTAAATAAGCCGAGCGATTTTCTTAATTTTAATAATCCTTGTTCGGGGCGGACTTTAGCCGACGGGTCGTTATCGTATTTTGGGTCTCCAATAGCACCAAATAGCACTGCATCGGTCTCCAAACACAATTGTAATGTTTTTTCGGGTAGGGGGTCTCCTGTCTGGTCGATCGCAATGGCGCCTACAGGTGCTTCTTTAAAAGTAAAGCTGTGGTTATATACTTCTCCAACGGCTTTTAAGGTTTTTATGGCTTGTTTGGTGACTTCCGGGCCAATCCCGTCACCGGATAATACAGCAATGTCTAAATTCATATTCTTTGCATTAAAATGTTCTGGAAGCCTCGTAAGCTTCTATTTTATCTTTATTACTGACTAGGAAATCGATATCATCATAGCCATTCATCATGCACATTTTTTTATAGGCATCGATTTCAAAGCTTTCCTTGATATCGGTTCCAGATACCGTAATGGTTTGCTCCTCCAAGTTTACCAAAATGGCGGTGTTGGGGTTTTCTTTTACTGCGGAAAGCATTGCTTTAAGCACTTCTGGACTCACCTGAATGGGAAGTAACCCATTATTAAGGGCGTTTCCCCTGAAGATATCTGCAAAATAGCTGGAAACAATTACTTTAAACCCGTAATCGGTTAATGCCCATGCGGCATGCTCTCGGCTACTTCCACACCCAAAATTATCGCCGGCAACCAGAATTTTACCCTCATAGGTGTCATCATTCAAAACAAAATCTTCATTTGGGGTTCCGTCTTTTTTAAAACGCCAATCCCGAAATAAATTTTCACCAAAACCAGCTTTGCTCGTCGCTTTTAAAAATCGCGCCGGGATAATCTGGTCGGTATCTATATTTTCAATAGGCAACGGTATTGCCTTAGATGTTAATGTAACAAATTTTTCCATTTTCTATTTTAAATCTTAAAACTTATTGACCACTTTTTATTGGACACGTAACTGCGAATGAAACAAAGTGGAGTGTGGCCCCGCCTGCCGGGCAGGAGTCTCCCAAAGCTATATCCAAATTCTATTCAAGGGATGGCCAGGTCGCCTACAGGCTCCTCGCCAAGACGTTTTTATATTTATAGCTTAAACTATTAACTAAAAGGCTTCGACTCCCGAAGCTTCGGGACGGCCTGACAGCATCTTACTTTTCGTTTTCAACTTTCAACTTTGAACTCCCGTCTTCCGTCTCCCATCTTCCGTCTTTCAACTTTCAACTTTTCACTATCTAAACCAATTCCAATTCCTCTACTTCCTCGGTTACATCTACAATTTTTCCAGCGATGGCCGTAGCTGCTGCCACAAGCGGACTCGCTAAAATGGTACGTGCTCCTTGGCCTTGGCGTCCTTCAAAATTTCTATTGGAAGTAGACACGCAATATTCCCCAGCAGGGATTTTATCTTCGTTCATTCCCAAACATGCAGAGCAACCACTTTGGCGCATTTCGAAACCAGCGGCTTCAAATACATCTTGTATACCTTCTTCTTTTATTTGTTTCGCCACTTGCTGGGAACCGGGAACTATCAAAGCGTTTACATTCGCCGCTTTTTGCTTTCCTTTTATGTATTCCGCAGCAATTCTAAAATCTTCAATCCTAGAGTTGGTACAGCTTCCAATAAAAACATAGTTAATATCTTTGCCCAGTAGTTTTTCTCCTTTACGGAAGCCCATATATTCCAAGGACTTTTCAAAGGAAACATCATCTTTACTAGGGATAGCCTCGGTTATTTTAATCCCCATACCCGGATTGGTTCCGTAGGTAACCATAGGCTCAATATCTTCTGCTTTAAATGTATATTCTTTGTCAAACACGGCATCAACATCGGTAGGAAGCGTTTTCCAGTAAGCCACTTTTTTATCGAATTCAGCTCCTTTAGGCGCAAATTCGCGTTCTTTTACATACTCAAAAGTAGTTTCATCTGGAGCGATCATACCACCACGGGCGCCCATTTCAATACTCATATTACAAACTGTCATACGGCCTTCCATCGTCATATCTTCAAAAACATCACCTGCATATTCCACAAAATATCCGGTGCCCGAATTGGTGCCCAATTGCGCAATGATATAAAGAATAACATCTTTGGGCAAAACGCCTTTTTTAAGCGTTCCGTTTACGGTAATACGCATACTTTTAGGTTTGGAAAGCAGCAAACATTGGCTCGCAAAAACCTGTGCTACCTGGCTGGTACCAATGCCAAAGGCAATGGTTCCAAAAGCACCGTGGGTAGAGGTGTGGCTATCTCCACAAACCATGGTCATGCCCGGTTGGGTAATGCCCAATTCTGGAGCCATTACATGCACGATCCCTTGGTAAGGGTGCCCTAAACCATAAAGGGTAACGTCGTGTTTTTTGCAATTTTCGGTTAACATCTCTACCTGTTTTTTAGACAATAGGTCTTGTATAGGAAGGTGTTGATCCTTGGTAGGAACGTTATGATCTGCCGTTGCTACAATCTGATCTTTTCTAAAAAGGGGTATGTCGCGCTCCTCTAACTCGTTAAACGCTTGCGGACTAGTAACTTCGTGAATTAAATGTTTATCTATATACAATATTTGCGGACCATTCTCTACGGAATGTACCACGTGGCTGTCCCAAACTTTATCAAATAATGTCTTGCTCATGTATGTTAAGCGATTGCTTTAATATCTATTTTACTTATTTCGATGATTTGGTGAATGTCTTCATCGAGAACTTCTTTTTTTCTATCAGCAAAGGTCAAAAATTCCCTATAAACTTCATCCAACTGAAGCTTTGTTAATTCATATCCTACCTTTTTAGCACGATAGGCCAGTGCAGCTCTACCGCTTCTTGCGGTTAAAACAATGGCAGATTCGGTAACACCCACATCGGCAGGATCTATAATTTCGTAAGTTTCCCGGTTTTTAATAACACCATCTTGGTGGATCCCAGAGCTATGTGCAAAAGCATTTGCTCCTACGATGGCTTTGTTGGGTTGTACAGGCATTCCCATGCTTTCTGAAACCATTTTACTGGTACTGTACAATAATTGAGAATTAATATTGGTATCTAAATTGAGATACGGGTGTTGGCGTAGAACCATGACGACCTCCTCCAAAGATGTATTTCCGGCGCGTTCTCCCACACCGTTAATAGTACACTCTATCTGTCTAGCTCCTCCAACAACACCAGCAATAGAGTTGGCTGTTGCCAACCCAAGGTCGTTGTGACAATGACAAGAAAGAATGGCGTTATCGATACCTTTTACGTTTTCCTTTAAATACTTCATTTTAGCTCCGTATTCTTCCGGAAGGCAATACCCTGTAGTATCTGGAATATTCAACACCGTAGCACCGGCTTTTACTACCGCTTCGCAAACACGGGCAAGAAATTCGTTATCGGTTCTACCAGCGTCTTCTGCATAAAACTCCACATCTTCTACAAACGTTTTGGCATATTTTACAGCCGCTACCGCCCGTTCTATAATTTCTTCCCGGGTGGATTTAAATTTGTATTTTATATGAGAGTCGGAAGTACCAATACCTGTGTGGATTCTTGGTTTTACCGCATATTTTAATGCTTCTGCAGCTACTTCAATATCTTTTTTAACCGACCTTGTGAGCCCACAAACGGTGGCGTTTTTTACAATTTTTGAAATCTCTACTACCGAGTTGAAGTCTCCCGGACTTGAAATTGGGAAACCTGCTTCTATAACATCAACCCCCAGATCGTCAAGACGCTTTGCAATAACAAGCTTTTGTTGTGTATTAAGCTTGCATCCAGGTACTTGTTCTCCGTCTCTTAATGTCGTGTCAAAGATTTGGACTTTTTCTTTACTCATCTTGATTTTTTAATGTAATTTCAAATTTGTTCTACGAATTTATATTTTAGAACCTTAATTTCTGGGTCGCTTAACCATTTCTTTACAATGTTTAAGTATACTTTTTAATATTTAAGTAATTGATTATCAGTTAATTGATTTTTATTTTTTACAATGACAAGTCAACAAAAAGACACCTTATTTATACTTATTAAATCCCTTTCAAAATCGGAAAAGCGGCAATTTAAGCTATATGTAAACCGTTTGGGGGTAAATGCCGATGCTAAATTTTTAGCATTATTCAACCTTTTGGATAAAATGAATGATTATAAAGAATCGGAAATTTTAAAAAGTGGCATTGTAAAAAAACAGCAGCTATCTAACCTAAAAGCGCATTTGTACAAACAGATCTTGGTGAGCTTACGGCTTAATCCCGTTAACCAAAACATCCGATTGCAGATTCGGGAGCAGTTGGATTTTGCTACGATTCTATATCACAAAGGTTTGTACAAGCAAAGTTTAAAGATTTTGGACAAAGCCAAATCTTTGGCCATAGAAAACCAGGAGAAGGTAGTAGCCTACGAAATCGTGGAACTGGAAAAGGTAATAGAAACGCAATACATTACCCGAAGTATTAGCGGGCGTGCCGACGAATTGGCCATTCAGGCCAAGGAGCTTAGTATGCAGAATGTGCTTACCAGTAAACTTTCCAATCTTTCGCTTCAGTTGTACGGGATTATGTTGAAGTTCGGTTACGTAAAAAGTGACGAAGAATATAAATGGGTTACGGAATATTATAAGTCCCACCTTCCGCAGTTTAAAGTTTCTGAATTGGATTTCAGGGAAAAATTGTGGTTGTACAAAGCACAGCTTTGGTATAGCTTTCTGGTACAGGATTTTTTATCATGCTACAAATATTCCCTACGTTGGGTAGAGCTTTTTTATGAAAATGAGCAAATGATATATTTAAATCCTGTCTTTTTCTTAAAGGGAAACAACTACTTGTTGGAATCTATGTTTTATGTTAAAAACAGAGGCGGATTTAAAGAGGCCTTGGAAAAGTTGGAAACGGTACTCGCAGGAAATAAATTCCCCAAAAATGATAATTTAGAGGTGCTCTCCTTTTTATATATCTACAGCAATAAATTAAACCTTCACTTTTTGGAGGGAACCTTCGAGGACGGACTCTATTTGGAGAAAGAAATTGTAAATGGCATAAAACAATATGGTGATAAAATAGACGAACACCATATTATGGTATTATACTACAAAATAGCCTGTTTGTATTTTGGGGTGGGAGATAATAAAAAATGTATAAGCTACCTTAAAAAAATTATAGATAATAGAAACTTAAGCATGCGCGAGGACCTTATGTGTTTTGCACGAGTATTGAGTTTGGTAGCTCATTACGAAGCTGGGATGGATTACCATTTGGAAGTACAATTAAAAAGTACATATAAGTTTTTATTAAAAATGAATGATCTCCATGCCGTACAAAAGGAAATGATTAAATTTTTACGAAACCTCGGCGAGATTTTCCCGCATCAGTTAAAAGATGAATTTAAAAAACTCCATAAAACACTCAAACAATATGAAAACCATCCCTACGAAAAAAGGGCTTTTCTCTATTTAGATATTATCTCCTGGCTGGAGAGTAACATAGAAAACAGGCCGGTGGGCGATATTATTAAAGAAAAAGCCAAAGAATTGGTACGATAGATTGTTGATTTGGGAGAAAAGAAATTTCAGTTTAAGCATATTTTAGAATTAAATCTGGCGGTATTGCTCATTAGTACCTCTGGGGTTTTGGGGAGGTACATAGACTTACCACCGGCACAAATTATATTTTTACGTTCTATTCTTGGGGCTGTTTTTATTTATATATTTTGTAGGTATAAAAAGTTCAATTTTAAAATAAAAAGTAAAAAGGATTTAACGGTAATTCTGCTGTGTGGTGCCTTTTTTGGGATCCATTGGGTTACTTATTTTTATGCGTTAAAGTTATCCAGTGTGGCCATAGGGATGCTTTCCATCTATACGTACCCCGTAATAACCTCCTTTTTAGAGCCTATTATTTTAAAGAGAAGTTTTCAAAAGGCTCATTTGGCTCTTGGCGTATTGGTGCTTACCGGAGTTTATTTTTTAGTTCCCGAGGTAAGCTTTGAAAATCAGCATTTTATTGCGGTATTGTTTGGAGTGACTTCTGCTTTTTTCTATGCTATTAGAAACATTTTAATGAAACCCAAAGTAGAAAATTACAACGGTTCTGTATTAATGTTTTATCAGCTACTGGTTATTATGGTTTTGCTGAGTCCCGTTCTCTTAAATACTGATTTAGTCGCTGTAAAATCGCAGTTTCTACCTATTATTTTCTTGGCGTTGGTTACCACTAGTATTGGGCATTCGTTACTTTTAATGAGTTTTAAGCATTTTAGTGCCACCACCGCCAGTATTATGAGCAGTGTACAGCCTATCTACGGAATTTTAATGGGCATGCTTTTTTTAGGGGAATTCCCAGCTTGGCATACTGTTATCGGCGGCGCTTTAATTTTAAGTGCCGTTTTTATTGAAAGCGCCAGACATTTTAAAGGTGTAGGAAAATAGTTAATTCAAACTAAAAGATTCCATTTCAAAACACTTCATTTTTATTTTTAAAAGACTTAAATTCAATGGGGTTACCACTAAAATCGAATACAAACATGGTTTGCTGTTCTCCCGCTTTTCCCTTATACCGCGTTTGTGGCTTTATAATAAATGAAACATTTTCTTTTTCAAGTTTAAGCTGAATCGTGTTGAACTCTTCTTCTGATAATAAACATCCAAAATGCGGAATTGGCACGTCTATTCCATCTACTTTTCCACAGTAGTCCAGATCCGGAATATTGGTACTTAAATGTGCAGAAAGTTGGTGACCAAAGAAATTGAAATCGATCCAAGTTTCGGTAGACCTACCTTCTTTACAACCCAAAATATCTATGTAGAAAGCTCGTGTACTTTCAATGTCTTTTACTTTAAAAGCGAGGTGAAACGTATTCATGCTAATAGGTATTAAAATAATAATCGGCAAAGTTAAGATAACTCTCCCAGTCGAATCGAGACATGTCGTGGCCGCCTGCCCTAATATGGTAGCCCTGTTTACCAGAAATTAAAGGTTTATTGATTGTTGGAAGGTTTTCTGTTTGCGGTGTATCATAACCGTATAGTTCATAAACGGGGCTGGCATAATAAAGGGATAAATATTCTCCGTACGGGTCGGCATTGAGGTCTCGTTCTGCACTTCCAACATACACACCTCTTGGAGCTATGGAAGCAAGAAACATATGTTGGTCTACCGGTAATTCGTTTTCTTTTTTATTGAATTGATGAAAGTTGGGAGCAAACCAATGAGGGAAGAGTTTATTTATTTCGGCAATATCTTCTCCCTTTTTCCTTCTGAAGAGGGCAGCACCGCCACAACCGGAATCGTTGGAAATAACGATGCTAAAACGTTCGTCTAAAGCACCGGCCCACAAAGCTGCTTTGCCTAACCTGGAATGTCCAAAAACAGTAATTTTTTCAGAATCAATATCGCTATCGGTTACTAAATAATCCATTGCTGTTTGTAGTCCAAATGTCCAAGCGGCTATAGCTCCAGTTTGGTCTATAGATTCGTTTTTAAATAAGCTATATATCCCTTCTTGGTACTTTTCTGGGTTATCCGGTGCTAAATCACCGTAATGAAGAGTAGCCAGACCATATCCACGCTCTAGAATATGTTCTACAGGCCATCGGTTAGCCCTAACTCCCCGGGATTTATTAGTAGCGGTATTGTCAAAAATAAAAAATTCGGCATTGTTTTTTACAAAACCCTTCGGTAAAGGAATGTTCTTATCAGGATGGATAGTGTGATTCCCAAAAAAATTAAGTCCTAAAAATACTGGTCTTGGAATTTTCGTTTGATTAGGTAAATAGATTAATAAATCCGCTCTAACAGTATCTTTTTTGCTAATAAAATTAATGGTAATTATTTTCCGCGTTGCTTTCCCGCATAATGCATTTTTATCTTCCGAGATTAAATTACTTTTAACTGTAATTTCTTGTTTTGGGAAGCTGCCATAAACATTGGTTTTAAACAGCTCGATAATTTCCTTCCTTCTTTTTCTTTCCCAATCTTTAGTAATTGTTATTTGTTCTTTACTATTGGAGGTCAACAGTTCTGGTATTGAATAGGTATTTTCGCTTTGGCAATAAATGGCAAAGCTCGCAAAAAAAGAAAGGATTAAAGTTGGTGTTTTGGTAGGTTTCATGGTTGTGGATAGTCTCTTAAGAATTATTTTTCTTTATGATTTATCCGCAATTTACAAAACTCATAAAGCAAAAGCGTTACTAAAAAAGGTTTGTTTTTTTAATTAAAGATATTTTATAACGTTATCCTATATTTGTGTAATTAGAATGTGTTTTATATGAATATAGCCACCAAGATAGCATCGTTGCGCAAAGAACTTTCTCAACATAATTACAATTATTACGTTTTAGATTCTCCAGAGATATCGGATTTTGAGTTTGACAGTAAGTTAAAAGAACTCCAAGAGCTCGAAGCAGCGCATCCCGAATATTTCGATACTAATTCGCCAACCGTTCGTGTGGGCGGGATGGTGACCAAAAACTTTGAAACGGTTGTTCATACCTATCGCATGTATTCTTTAGATAATTCATATTCCAAAGAAGATTTAGAAGATTGGGAAAAGCGCATTCAACGTATTCTTGGGGATGTGAAAGTGGAATTTACCTGTGAATTGAAATACGACGGCGCTTCGATGAGCTTAACTTACGAGGATGGTTTGCTGGTGCGTGCAGTTACCCGTGGGGACGGATTTCAAGGGGATGAGGTTACCAATAATGTAAAAACAATCCGATCGGTGCCTTTAAAATTGAAAGCTGATTTTCCACCGAAATTTGATATTCGTGGGGAAATTATTTTACCACTGGAAGGCTTTGCAAAAATGAACCAAGAACGTATAGAAGCAGGGGAAGATCCCTATATGAATCCGCGTAACACCGCCAGTGGTAGTTTAAAACTGCAGGATAGCGCCGAGGTGGCTAAACGACCTTTGGAGTGCTTGCTGTATAATATTGTTGGTGAAAATTTAGGTGTTTCCAGTCAGTTTGAAAGCTTGGTCAAAGCGAAAGAATGGGGTTTTAAAGTACCGGAAGTTGCGAAACTTTGCAAGAATACTTCAGAAGTATTGGAGTTTGTGGACTATTGGGATCAACACCGGCACGAACTACCTTATGAAATAGATGGAGTAGTGGTAAAGGTAAATAGTTTTCAGCATCAAGAAGAATTGGGCTATACGGCTAAGGCACCGCGATGGGCCATGGCTTATAAATTCAAGGCAGAACAAGTATCTACATCTTTAGAAAGCATCGCATACCAAGTAGGAAGAACGGGTGCCATAACCCCTGTTGCCAATTTAAAACCTGTTTTATTGGCAGGAACAACGGTAAAAAGGGCGTCGTTGCACAATGCAGATCAAATAGAAAAATTGGACGTGCGTATTAACGATGAAGTTTTTGTTGAAAAGGGCGGAGAGATCATTCCCAAAATTGTAGGGATCGATTTTACCAAACGATCACCAGATGCATCGCCTGTGGATTACATTCAAAATTGCCCAGAATGTAATACGCCACTCATTAGAAAGGAAGGGGAGGCGCAGCATTATTGTCCGAACACCTATGGTTGTCCGCCACAAATTACGGGTCGTATACAGCATTTTATATCGAGAAAAGCTATGGATATTGAAGGTTTAGGGGGCGAGACGGTGGAGTTGCTTTTTAAAGAAGGCCTTATCGATAATTATGCAGATCTTTATACATTGACCAAAGAGGATGTAATACCGCTTGAGCGAATGGCCGAAAAATCGGCAGAAAATTTAGTAAAAGGAGTAGAGAAGTCTAAAGAAATTCCTTTTGAAAGAGTATTATTTGCTTTGGGAATACGTTTTGTTGGCGAAACCGTCGCTAAAAAATTAGCAAAGGAATACAAGTCCATCGATGCACTTATTCAGGCTTCTGCAGGAGAATTGATTTTGGTGGATGAAATAGGGATAAAAATTGCGGAAAGCGTTGTTGAGTTTTTTCAGAATGAGAAGAATATAGAAATTATAAACAGATTAAGGGAATATGGCGTTCAACTAGAAATATCTGCGGAACAACTTGAAAATATTACTGAAAAATTTAAAGGTATTACTTTCGTGGTTTCGGGGGTTTTTGAGAAAGTATCTAGAAACGAACTTAAGAAACTAATTGAAGACAATAGCGGGAAAGTAGCGTCGTCCATATCTTCCAAAACGAGCTATGTTGTCGCTGGGGACAATATGGGGCCGAGTAAGAAAGAAAAGGCAGAGAAATTGAACATTCCTATAATTTCCGAAGATGAATTTTTAGATATGCTGTAAAAGTATGGAGCAAAATAATATGCTAAAACTTTTCTTTGGTTTTAGTTTAGTTTACTTAGTGTCGCGGGTTTTCGAGTTGGACCTCATTGCAAATATTGCAAAAGCGAGTTTAATCCCTCTTGTTTTTTTAAATTACTACCTATCTAAAAAAAGAATAGAGATTGTACCAGTTGTAATTCTTTTGTTTTGCTTCTTGGGAGATTTATTCACCATGCATTTAACTCCTTTTACCACGCGTGCTTTTTTAATCTGCTACGGAATTAGTTTTCTAGTATTTGCTGTTATTTGTTTTCGTGCCATTCATGATTTCGATGTTAAGAAGCTTATATTTTCAGCTGTGCCGGTGATTGTACTTTGGTTTATTTACTTCAATTATTCCATAAAGGATATTTTTGGGGAACAAATGGGAGATCTTTACCCTTATATTATTATTTATTCCATAGTACTTAGTGCTTTTACCATTATCTCATTGGTGAACTATTTCAATAACGAGCAAAAGGTAAATTTATACCCCGTGATGGTTTCTGTATCTTTTTTAATTGCAGATATTATGACGGCCATTCATAACTTTATAGTTCCCTTGTTTTTCTATTCCGTTACTGCCGTGTTGTTAAAGGTGGTTTGCTATTTCTTTTTGCTAAGGTTTATAAAAGCCTTTCATTTTAAACGCTTATACTAACACCGTTGGAGGACAATTCATCCGTTTCAAAATAGAAATCGATTCTACCGAGGTAAATACCGTAGCAACCTACTTGGTTAATAAGAAGTTGTTTTCCTTTTCTGTTGATCTCCACCACTGGCTTATCCATAAAGGTATGGGTATGTCCACCGATAATTAGATCTATATCTTCGGTTTTCTGTGCTAAAACTACATCAGAAACTTTATCGTAAGCATATTTATAACCTAAATGGGAAAGGCAAATTACCAAATCACACTTTTTATCCTTTTTTAATTCTTTGGTAATATCCTGTGCCTTCTCAACAGGGTCTAAATATTTGGTTTCCTTGTATAAATCCTTGCTTACAAGTCCGTCGAGTTCTATCCCTAAACCAAAAACCCCAATTTTAAGTCCGTTTTTATTAAAAATTCGGTAAGGATTTACCTTTTCGTCCAAAACGGTGTTGGAAAAATCATAGTTGGCATTAAGAAGATCAAACTTAGCGTTTGGTAATTGAGCATACAATCCTTCTATTCCATTATCAAAATCATGATTACCTATGGTAGCAGCATCGTATTGAAGCATGCTCATTAACTTGAATTCAATTTCACCACCATAAAAATTAAAATAGGGGGTACCTTGAAAAATATCCCCTGCGTCCAATAATAATGTGTTTGGATTTTCTTTTCTAATGGACTCTATTAAATGGGCTCTTCTTGCCACACCACCAGCATTCGGGTTACGGGTATCGTTGGCCGGAAACGGATCGATATGACTATGCACATCGTTAGTATGAAGAATGGTAAGGTGTTTTTTGTTTTTAGTATTACAAGCACTCAACGACAATCCTCCGGCGGTTATAAAGGCCGTACTGGCAATAGTATTATTTAAAAACTGTCTTCTTTTCATTCTTCTAGATTTTAATAAAGCGGTTGTCGGTTTGTGCCCGTATGGTGTCTATTTTTTCGAAATAGTCAATAAGCTCATTGCGCAAAAGATAATCAATGTCGGTAGCGCTCTCGGGGTTTTTAAAAAAATCCATATGATCACCCCCGGTGGCCAGATAATCAGAGGTAGCTACGAAATAAGTTGTATCGGTTTGGAGCGGTTTTCCATTGATAGTAACACTTTTTACGGAGTTATTATCATTTAAAATTAATTGAAACTGCTTACTTACCGGATGCGCCGTATTGCTTTTGGCTAAATAACTAACAAGATCCTTTATTTTATTGGCGGAAAGTTCGAGTACAACCACTTTATTTTCAAAAGGCATGATCTCGTAGGCCGTTCGTCTACTCACATTACCTTTAGACATGGTTGCGCGGATTCCTCCGTGATTCAGTAAAACAAAATCAATATTTTCACCCGTTCTCTTTTTAAAAATCGGATTGGATTGTTCAAAAGTAATATCCGCCATTAAATTACCGATAGACGAATTTAGGTTTCCGTCGTTTTTCGCCAGAGGTGTAGGGTTGTACGCAAGGGGTTCGTCTAAAACCTCTTCTATATGTTCGCGGTAGGGTGCTACAAAATCTTCAATACTATCAACGCTTTTAATGGAATCGGTAATCTTAATTTCTTTTCCAGAGATCTTATGAGGTTGATTTGATTTCTGTTGACAGGAAATGAAACTTATGATTGTTATAAATATAACAAAATGTTTCGTTTTATTACGCATAAGATTCTTAATTTTAATATCAAGATGTATTGAAAGTTTTACATTTGCAAAAATAACAGAATTGTAAATGATTTTTAAAGGCCTTAAAGAAAAATCAATAAAAAAAGCAATACAATCGGCGCTTGTAAAACCCAAAACGGGCAACCAAGGAAATGATGTAATACGTTCTTTAGCAATCGTTATAAATTACGATAAACTGGTAGATTACAAACCACTTTTAGATATAGCCAAAGCTATAAATGTAGATAATGAGAATGTATTTATAGTTGGTTACGTGGAAAAAGTCTATAAAAATGTAAACTATCTTATTCCAGTATTTTCAGATGTTTCTTTTGGAATGAAAGGAGCTTTGAAAACGTCAGAGATGGAGGAATTTTTAAGACGCGAGTACGATATAGTGATTAATTATTATTCAGAAGATAATATTTATTTACAGTTGGTTTCCTCTTTGGTGAAAAGTAATCTTAAGGTTGGAATTAATAACGATGAAGCGGGAATAAACGATTTAGTGTTGAAGGTAAATGAGAAGGATTTTTCGCAGTTCACGAAAGAGCTGGTAAAATACCTCACCATTTTAAAAAAGATATAAGTATGTCAAAGTTTTTAGGAACAGGAGTAGCTTTAGTAACTCCCTTTAGAGAAGATTTAAGCGTAGATGTAGATGCGCTTATAAGCATTGTAAACCACGCTATTAATGGTGGTGTGGAATATTTGGTGGTATTGGGTACCACCGCGGAATCTGCGACACTTTCCATAGAAGAAAAACAGCTTGTAAAGCAAACTATAATAAATGCAAATAATGGACGTGTTCCATTGGTAGTGGGTGTTGGTGGTAATAATACTGCAGAAGTGGTAAACGAATTGCAAACGAGCGATTTATCGGACTTCGATGCTATTTTGAGTGTATCCCCATATTACAACAAGCCAACTCAAGAAGGCATTTATCAACATTTTAAAGCGATTGCTGCAGTTTCTCCGTTGCCGATAATACTTTACAATGTTCCGGGAAGAACAGGATCGAATGTTTTGCCCAAAACAATTATTAGGTTGGCAAACGATTTTAAGAATATTATCGGGGTCAAAGAGGCTGCTGGGGATATTGTTCAGGCTATGAAGCTTATTAAAGATAAACCGAAAGATTTTTTAGTGATTTCTGGGGACGATATGATAACCCTACCGATGGTGCTAGTTGGTGGAGCGGGAGTTATCTCTGTAATCGGACAAGGGTTACCAAAGGAATTTTCTTCCATGGTGCGTTATGCACTTCGCGGAAATTTAGACGATGCCAATCACATCCATTTTCAGTTGATGGATATTATAGAATATATTTTTGAAGAAGGAAATCCTGCCGGGATTAAAGCAGTGTTTGAAACCCTAGGGCTAAGCACAGCCCTAACCCGACTTCCTCTAATGCCTGCTTCGGAAACATTAAAAAGTAAAATACGAAGTTTCCCATTGTTGGCTACCAACAAAATAAAAGGATAGCAAAATTCTAAGAAAAGAATATTTTAACCCCGGCTTAAGGTCGGGGTTTTTTTGTGGACACTTCTTCAATAAATATGATTAAGGTAATTGGGAGATAAAATGAAGTCCTTTAAAACCAGTACATTTTTAATGAAATACTGCACACCTAATTGCACACCTATTATATGGTTTTGAATGAAATCAAACAAATGAAAAAAAACAAAAAACACTGAAAATCAGCAGATTAACAGTGTTTTGTTTTAACCTATTTTTAGGTTCGTCGGGATGACAGGATTTGAACCTGCGACCACACGCACCCCATGCGTGTACGCTACCAGACTGCGCCACATCCCGAATTATTTCAAGGCGATTTAAAACATTGGTTGTATAAAACTTCTGTTTCTTGCCGTGGGTAGCGTGTATGCTACTCCCGAAGCATCGGGACGCCACATCCCGAATTATTTCAAGGCGATTTAAAACATTGGTTGTATAAAACTTCTGTTTCTTGCCACGGGTAGCGTGTACGCTACTCCCGAAGCATCGGGACGCCACATCCCGAATTATTTCAAGGCGATTTAAAACATCCGTTATATAAAACTTTTGTTTCTTGCCATGGGAAGCGCGTACGCTACTCCCGAGGCATCGGGACACCACATCCCGAATTATTTCAAGGCGATTTAAAACATTGGTTGTATAAAACTTCTGTTTCTTGCCAGGGGTAGCGTGTATGCTACTCCCGAAGCATCGGGATGCCACATCCCGAATTATTTCAAGGCGATTTAAAACATCCGTTATATAAAACTTTTGTTTCTTACCCAGGGTTGCATGTACGCTACTCCCGAAGCATCGGGACGCCACATCCCGAATTATTTCAAGGCGATTTAAAACATCCGTTATACAAAACTTTGGTTTATTGTTCAGGGTTGCGTGTACGCTACTCCCGAAGCATCGGGAAGCCACATCCCGAAAATAACGATTGCAAAAATAGAAAGTTCAATAGATTTTCCATTAAAAAAAGAATAAAATTTTTCGTAAAAACTGGACCGTGATATGTTATAAAAACGCTGTATTTATCTAACAGTATTGATAATCAGTAATTTTAGTATCTTTAAGATGATGATTTAAGAGAAGTCATTTTTCTATCAAGACCAGTACATTTTGAATTTTATCTGTCCTATACAATTTTTAATTTTTATGTTGTTTATATCCTTTCAAATAGTGGGTCAGATAAAAAATTTTGACCTTCAAAAGGAAATAGAACTGCAAGGAACGAGTGTAGCGATAGGCAATAGCATAGTTAGTGTCCATTCTACTGAACCTTATAATATTATAGGTTATGGTGCAGAAAAAAACGACCGTTTACCCATGGTTTATATAGATATAGATGGTAATGATAATACGTTTAGTTCTAGCTCTGCTACCTTGAGTTTACCATCAACCACCGAAAAAATAGCTTTCGCCGGATTGTATTGGACAGCTACCTACCCATATGAAGAGGGCGAAATGGTAAAAGGAAATACAGAATATCTTTATGTCGAAAAAACCAAAAGAAAAGAAACATACCATCAAATTCTCTTCAAATTACCGGAAGGAAATTATCAAACTGTCCGCGGAGAAATCCTAACAGATCAAGTGGACAGTATTGCCAAGCCATACGTATGTTTTGCAGATGTGACTTCCCATTTGCAAAAATTAACTATTCCTTCTGGTGAATATACCGTTGCCAATATGCGTGCAACACAGGGGCATTTGCTTGGCGGGAGTGCCGGTGGGTGGCTTCTCTACATAATTTATGAAGATAAAAGTTTACCTAGATCCAAAATTTCTATTTATAGCGGTTGTAGGCCAGTGGTTAAAGGAGGCCATTTATTTCCTTTAAATAGTTATAATTCCACTAACACTTCTACTTCCAAGATTGTTTTTGGAGCTTTAGAAGGGGACGAACGCTTAAAAACGGATGAAGTCTATCTACGCTTCAAATCTGGTAAACAAAGCGCTCTTTCAAACATTGGAAGGGATCAGCGGAATTTCTTCAATAGCTCCATTACCTTTAACGATAGCATAATGATGCAGCGAAAACCTAACAGTAAGAATACTTTGGGTTTTGACATAGCTACTATTTCTCCTTCTTCGGAAGAAAAGACTGAAAAAGGAGTTTTAGAAAAAGTAACTCAAATTGATTTTAAGACGGTAAGGGATACTTATTTTTTATTTTTTGTAAGTGTTGAGAATTTAATGACCGATTAATTATTAAAAATTTTTATATCTCCTTTTGAAAGCCTAACACGTCCAGAATTCTACCAAATTTTTCCCCAGCATTTTTAAATCTTGAACATATTGAATATCCGCATTTTTCGAAAAGGGCAATACTGCCAATATTATCCCCTGTAATAATACCTAGCAGATTTTTAATACCATTAGCTTTGGCTTTTTCTTCTATAAAAAGAAGAGATTTTTTGCCTATTCCCTTACCTTCATATCCGTTTTTAAGGTAAATAGTAACCTCGGCAGTTCGGTCGTAGGCTTGGCGCTTTTTAAAATGGGTTGTAAAACAATATCCAGCCAATTCGTCGTTGGCATAAATTAAAAATGAATGGTATAAGTGATGATCAAAATATAAGAGTTCTTTTAATTCATCTAAAGAAATGGGTTCTGTATGAAAAGTAGCGGTTGAATTTGCTATATACCAATCATAGATTTCCTTAATCAAAGGAAGATGTTTTTCTTCAATTATTTTAAAAGATAATTTCATAAAGTGTATTCAAGTATTTTAGCCTTTTAAGTAATCTATGAGCTGTTCCATCGCTTTAGCACGATGACTAATTTTATTTTTTTCTTCTGAAGACAATTCAGCGAAAGTTTGTGTGTATCCTTCTGGTTTAAAAATAGGGTCGTAACCAAAGCCATTGCTTCCTTTTCTCTCGGAGGTAATTTCACCAGAGACTATTCCATTAAATATAATGCGTTCTCGATCTGTACGAAGGGAGATAACAGTCTTAAATCTACCCGAACGGTCTTTTTTGCCTTCCATTTCTTTTAAAAGCTTATCGATATTGTCTTCTGAATTTTTTTGAGCTCCAGCATACCTTGCAGAATATACCCCAGGTGCACCATCCAAACTGCTAACTTCGAGTCCGGTATCATCTGCAAAGCAGCTTATTTCATATTTTTCAAATACATAGTTTGCTTTTATGGCAGCATTCTCTTCAATTGTTTTTCCAGTTTCTTCTATTTCTTCATGGCAGCCAATATCGTCGAGGCTTAATAATTCTATGTGGGAAGGTATCATAGCCTGTACTTCAGCTAGTTTATTCTTATTATGGGTAGCAAAAACGAGTTTCATAGCGTTGTTTTTGAGTTGATTAAACTATAACATGTTAATTTTTGGTTGTATATTTAAAATAGCACTTTTTCAAATTAAAAAAATAGCTGATGCAAAAGTATATATTAATAGCGTCTTTTCTCCTTTTTACGCAATTTCTTCAATCTCAAACGGTACAAAAAGATTCTGTAGACACTAAATCTGTTGAAGACAAGCGGTTCGATCTTACCATAATGCCATTCTTGAGCTATAACCGAAATTTGGAATTTATGTTTGGAGCCATTCCTATGGCGATGTATAGACTACAGAAGAACGATACTATTTCACCAAAATCCATTTCTGGTCTTTCTGCGGTTTACACTACCAACAGCTCTTATTTTATTTCTGTTTTTAATCGGTTTTTCTTTAATGAAGATCGTTGGCGGGCAAAAATGTTTTTTATAACAGGAGATTACAACTCCCAATTTTTTATGCAGGATGAGGAGGTTACTCCTGGTTTTTACGATTACGGCACCAAAGCCACCGTTTTTAGTATCGGTTTTCAGCGTAGAATTATCGAAGATTTATATGGAGGGTTGACCTATACCTATGCACATTACGATACGGTTTATGAAGACGATGTACAACCACCTTCCATTGTGGAGACCAATGCTATTGAATTAAACACGCTTTACGATTCCCGGGATAATGTATACTATCCTAAAAAAGGCGAAAAGGTTTCGCTTAGATATATTGCCTTTCCTGAATGGTTTGGGAACGAATTTACAGCCAATAAAATCCTTACGGAATATAATAAATATATCGGGATGAAAAATGGTAGGGATGTGTTAGCGGCGCGATTTTCTGGAAAATTTGGCTTGGGGGACATTGCTTTCCAACAACAGGTTACTATTGGAGGGAAAGATATTCGTGGATATTCGCAAGGGGAGTTTCGTGGAGACGGACTCATGGCGTTGCAAGGAGAATACCGTTATAACTTTGCCAAAAAAATGGGATTGGTAGGTTTTGCGGGTCTTGCCACTATTTATGGGTCGGATACGGAAGATTTTAACTGGGGATTGTACCCTGGTGCTGGGGTAGGATATCGATACCAGGCTTTTAAAAAAGTGAAATTTAATATTGGAATAGATGCCGCCGTTGGAAAAGATGATTGGGGCGTATATTTTAGAATCGGAGAGGCATTTTAACTTAAAGTATATAAAGTACTAAGTACCAAGTAAAAAGTATAAGGTACAAACTATAAAGATCAGTTAAAGGTTTTCAAATGGCATTAGCTCCAATAGTAGCAATCTACTTATAAGGTAATTACTACAAATTCTTGTCGTAATGGATCTAATTCAGCAAAAAGAACATTTATAAATTTTGTTCCAAATTCATCATAAATATTGGCAAAATTGTCCGTGCGTTCTTGTAGGGACTGATTGGGGAATAATTCATTCTGCAAATCGGTCATTCTAGAAACCTGATCTGCCAATTTTTTCTTTTGTGCTTTTAATAGCCGCCTTTCCAAATGCTCCAATCCTTTTAACTGTTTTACCTCTTGAGCTTTTACCGCACCCAAAAACGATTTGTCCGTAAGCGTTGCCAAACGATACATTTCTTCAAACTGTTGTACCAAATGCTCTTTTTGTTGGTCGAAATTAATATCAATATTACTTATTTCCCGAACTTTTCTGTTGATAAAAGAATGCCGTTTTAAAAATAATTGAGAAAGTGTAATATTTAGTTTTTCGAGTTTTTTGGCTTGTTTTTCGGTAATTACCAAGGCAGAATTCCTCAACAAAAGCATTGGAAAGGGGACATCAGCAGTTTCAAAAAAGCTTTTTAACTCCAACCAGTATGCCAATTCACCACCTCCCCCAATATAGCAAAGGTTAGGCAATATAACTTCTTGGTAAAGCGGGCGTGTCATTACATTTGGGGAAAATCTCTCTGGATGTTGTTGCAAATGTTCTTTTAATTCTTCTTTGCTCCAAGAAATATCGGTTTCAAAAACTTGGTAACTGCCATCTACTTCCACGATGCGTTCCCGTAACCCTTCTTTGTAAAATAGGTTGATCTCTCTAGGGTTTACCTGAATTTTATAGGATGCATCAATCTTGTTGAACTTATCTATGGTATCGGTAACTGCTTTTTGGGAATCCTGTTGAAACAATTCATTTTCCATATGAGGGATAAATAATTCTTTCAAACGTTTGTCGGCCGCATCAATAATTACAAGTCCGTTTTCCCCAAACAATTTATTGGCTAAAAACCGCGTTGCATCTGTTAGATTGTCGTGCTCTAGATAGGCTTGTTTAAACCAATTTTTAAGGGTTTCGGCATTATTTCCAATGCCCAATTCTTGACTGAACAATTGAAATACTTGTTCTAAACCATCGGTTGGGAGGTTGCCAACAGCACCGCCACTTTCTTTGGTTTCTGGCCCTTGCCATTGAAATTTTTTACCTCGGAAATTAAAAAAGTTTATTTCTTCGAAATCATGATCTTCGGTGGCCATCCAATAGATGGGAACAAAATTCTGGTCGGGATACCTCTCTTGAAGCTGTTTGGCCAAATTAATAGTAGAAACAATTTTGTATAGAAAATATAGGGGGCCGGTAAATAGATTCAATTGATGCCCGGTAACAATGGTAAAAGTATTCTCTTCTTTTAGATTGTTAATATGTTGTAAAGTAGTTTTTGAGGTTTCTATGGAACTGTACTGTTGCTCCAGTACTTCTGCCAATACGACCCGATTTTTCTTAGGGAAAGCCTTGCCTTTTTCTTCTATTTGAAGTTTGAAATTTTCTAAATGAGGAAACCGATGGTAAAAAGGTTTTAAGGAATCTTTTTCTTCCAGGTAATCGCAAATAAGATTCGAAAAATATCCTGTTTCTTTAAATGATATATAATTTGTTGGCATAGTTCTTTATTCAATACAATAAATTGCTACCGCTACCTTTTTTCTTTTGCGCTAGGGATTGCAGCGGCATCCTATCTTACATTACGTTTAAGTCGACTGTAAAAAAATACCTTACGAAAACGGGTTTCAATAGAATTGTAAAAGTAAGGTAAAATAGATACAGCGAAAAGCCCGACCCAAAATTATGTGTATCATAAATTTTGGGGAGCGCCCCTAAAAAATGTGAAATTATGTTTTTAGACAGTGGTATTTTAAACTTCCAGCAAAATGGCGCTTTTCATTTAAAATTTAACTGAAGTTGTAAAATACTTTTATTTAATTAGTAGTTTTGAAATTCTAATTCGAATCCTAATTATGAAGTTACGACTACTACTTTTTTCATTTTTTATTACTGGTTTATTCTATGCCCAAACGGTTAAATCCCCTTCTGAATTTTTGGGATACGAACTGGGAAGTTATTTTTCAAGACATCACCAAGTTATCGACTATTATAAGTATTTAGCTAATGCTTTGCCAGAAATGATTAAAATAGAATCGTATGGGAAAACCAACGAGGGCAGGGAATTGCTTATTGCTTATGTTTCTAATGCTGAAAACATAAAGGCTTTGGAAACGATAAAAAAAGAACATCTCGCAGCTATTAATGGTGATACCAATGCCGATAAAGCCGTAGTTTGGTTAAGTTATAATGTACATGGAAATGAAAGTGTGAGCACGGAAGCTTCCCTGCAAACCATTTACGACTTGGTAACGACCAAGAAAGATTGGCTTAAAAATACCTTGGTAATTATAGATCCTTGTGTAAATCCAGATGGAAGGGATCGCTATGTAAATTTTTATAACAGTTTTAAAAACACACCTTATAATGTAGATAAAAACTCCAAGGAACATCATGAGCCATGGTTGGCCGGAAGACCCAACCATTATATGTTTGATTTAAACAGAGACTGGGCTTGGGGGACACAATTGGAAAGCAGACAGCGCCTAAAGGTTTATAATGAGTGGTTACCGCATATTCATGTAGACTTCCATGAACAGGGAATGGACGACCCCTATTATTTTCCTCCGGCGGCAGAGCCTATGCATGAATTAATTACCGATTGGCAAAAGGATTTTCAAAAAGCTATTGGTAAAAACCATGCTACTTATTTTGATAAAGAAGGTTGGTTTTATTTTACCAAAGAACGTTTCGATCTGCTTTACCCCAGTTATGGCGACACCTATCCAATGTATAGTGGTGCTATTGGCATGACCTACGAGCAAGGGGGAAGTGGACGCGCCGGTCTGGGCGTTAAAACCAGTAACGGCGATACACTTACTTTAAAAGATAGAATTGCACACCATTACACCACGGGACTCTCTACCGTAGAAATGGCCTCTAAAAATGCGGAAGAACTAAATAAGCAGTTTGCTGAATTTTACAGCAATAAAGATTTTACCTATAAAAGTTATGCGCTCGCCGGAGATAATGAAAAGATCAAGGCGCTAACGAAAGTGTTGGATTTACACCGTATAAAATATGGTTACACCAAGGCAAATGTAAAAGGAATGCGTTTTGCAGATAAAAAATCTGGAAGCTTGGAAGGCGACGATTATAAATTGGTAGTAAGCACAAATCAACCAAAATCGACTTTGGTAACGGTTTTGTTTGAACCTGAAACCAAATTGAGCGATTCCCTTACTTATGATATTACTGCTTGGTCTCTTCCTTATGCTTACGGACTCGATGCGGTAGCATCGACAAGCTTGGTAAATACGACATCGGAATCTATGGAAGGCAGTAATAATACCACTTTTAACAACAACGCTTATGCATATGTAACCGATTGGAATGGTATGGACGATGCCCGTTTTCTTGCAGCATTGTTACGAGAAAATGTAAAAGTGCGTTTTACTCATGAGCCTTTTGAGTTGAACGGAAAGTCGTTTGATAGGGGAAGCCTTATCGTGACCAAAAGTGATAATGCTAATAAAAAAGATTTTTTAAAAATTTTGGAAAAAGCAACCAATGAAAATCAACAGGAAATTACTGCTGTGGGGACAGGTTTTGTAGATGCCGGAAAAGATTTCGGTTCCAGTGCTGTGGAAATGATAAAACCTGTAAAAATAGCTGCACTTTCTGGTGGAAGCGTATCGACCCTTAATTTTGGGGAGGTATGGCACTTTTTTGAGCAACAGTTAAATTACCCTATCACCGTATTGGATGATGATTATTTCGACAGAATAGATCTTGGGGATTACGATGTTCTTATTCTTCCTCAGCTATTTAACATCGACGATACCCGTATGGAGTCTATTAAAGAATGGGTACGCAATGGAGGAAAATTAATTGCCATTGGGAATGCCGTTGACGTTTTGGATAAAGACAAGGCTTTTGGAATAGAGGCTAAAAAACAAGATGAGAAAGAAAAAGACAGTATTAAAAACCCTCAAAGTTATGCGTTGAGTTCCCGGGAATATATTAAGAATCTAATCACTGGGGCTATCTATAAAACAAAGGTAGATGTTACCAATCCTCTTGCTTATGGATATGGCGACACCTATTTTACCTTAAAATTAAGTGGTGACGGTTACGCTTATTTAGACAGTGAAAATGCTGTTTACATAGAAGATGAAAAAGCACCCATAGCGGGTTTTGCAGGTAGTAATGCCCAAAAATTGCAATCGAACAGTTTGGTTTTTGGAACTGAAGATTTTGGAAGGGGTAAAGTGGTCTATCTAGTGGATAACCCTATTTTTAGAGGTTTTTGGGAAAACGGAAAACTCTTTTTTGTAAATGCACTGTTTATGGTAGAATAGAAGATGAATTCTTTTTACTTTTTAAATTTTTTGGCATTGTTTCTTAATTGACCTAGCCTCATTAAAACAATTAGACCATGAAACCACAGTTTTTCTTATTGTTGATAATAAGCTTATTAGCGGTAGAGGTTTGCCATGCACAATTTAAAGTGGAAGAAAAGGAGGGAGGAATCCTTATTTTAGAAGGATCACAAAAAGTCTTTTTTTACCAACAGCAAACAAAGTCGATAGAAGGGAAGTTTCCACGTGCCAATTATATTCACCCGCTGTATCAATTGGATGGAACTGTATTAACGGAAGACTTCCCAGAAGATCATCCACATCACCGTGGTGTTTTTTGGTCCTGGCACCAAACAATGGTCGATGGAAAGCAAATGGGCGATGCTTGGTTATGTGAAGACTTTACTTGGCAGGTAACCGAAATGACTTCAGAAGAAAATAAGAACGGCTCCCTTACTTTGCATACCCAAGTAGATTGGTTGTCATCCGGTTTTCAAGGGGGGAACGCTCCTTTTGTTAAAGAGAAGGCAGCCATTACGGTATATCCAGCAACAGATACCTACCGAATCATAGACTTTGAAATTAATTTGCTCGCTCTGGTAGCGAATGTAAAAATTGGAGGTTCGAATGATGTGAAGGGTTACGGCGGATTTTCTACTAGGGTAAATCTTCCGGAAGATATTACTTTTACTTCTGGCCGTAAAAAAATAAAGCTAAGGAAGGAAGCCATAACGGCTAAAAATTATATGGATATTTCAGGTTCCTTTGGCAATGGTTCAACCTCAGGGATGATAATCGTGAGTAGTTACCAGAATCCTGAACCTAATAATTATTGGATCCTTCGCGATACCAATAGTATGCAGAATGCAGTGTATCCTGGCAGGAAACCGGTTTTAATTGACACAAAACGCCCCACTGTTTTAAAATACCGATTGATATTGTATGCTGAGAAACTTTCAAAAGAAGAATTAAAGAATCTAACTGACTTTTAATAACAACTATTCAGCTCTATTATTCAAAATCATACCAACCTTCCGAGGTGAGAAGAAAAATAAGGTCAGTTTTATCATTTTCTGTATACTCATTACACACTATTTTTCCCAATTACACAATAATTTCCCAGTATCATTTTATAGTTGAAAAACATAATTAATTGATTTTAAGTCAATTGAATATTGTAAGCACATCCTTCTGGCGGTTGGTATGATAATAGTACTATACTAAGCAACAAAGAAATTAAAGTTTAACAATCAATAAATTTAATATCATGAAAAAAGTAGTATTAGTAGCAGCAATGGCCTTAGGAAGTTTAACAGCATTTGCAGCAGCACCAGCAACCACAAACAACGATGCAAAAGTAGTAATTCTTCAGGATGACTATAAAGAGATTGCTGTGGCAGAAGTACCAGCAGCCATTACCGAAGCATTGGCGGCCGATTATCCAGGAGCTGAAATTACAAAGGCTTATGTAAACGAGGAGAACAAATATAAAATCGAAGTAGCGATTGGAGATCAAACAGGTCAACTTTTTGCTAGTGAAGATGGAGAATGGATGGAGCAATAAGAATTTTCACTTCAACAAATAAATTATAATAATTAAAATTTTAAATAAAATAGTTATGAAAAAGATAGTATTAGTAGCAGCAATGGCCTTAGGAAGTTTAACAGCATTTGCAGCAAGTCCTGCAGCCGTAAACAACGACACGAATATTGCAACCGTACAAGATGATTATAAAGAAATTACAGTTGCAGAAGTACCAGCAGCCATTACAGAGGCACTAGAAGCAGATTTTCCAGGAGCAGAGCTTACCAAAGCATATGTAAATGAAGAAGGAACTTACAAAATAGAAGCAAAGACAGCTGATACCACTGGACATCTGTTCGCAAACGAAAACGGTGAGTGGATTGAGCAGTATGCACAACCACATTACCATGTAAATAAAGAATAAAGTTTAATTTTAAAATATTGAGATTATGAAAAAGATAGTATTGGTAGCCGCAATGGCACTAGGAAGTATGACAGCATTTGCAAATGTACCAGCAACATTAAACAACGATACAAAAATTGCGGTATTGCAAGATGATTATAAGGAAATAGCGGTAGCAGAAGTACCGGCAGCCATTACAGAAGCATTGGCAGCAGATTATCCAGGAGCAGAGCTTACGAAAGCTTATGTTAATGAAAAAGGAACTTACAAGATTGAAGTAAAAATGGGTGATCAAGCAGGGCATCTATACGCTAACGAAAGCGGTGAGTGGATCGAACAGTAGTAGTCCGTTTTAGGTGATAATACCTTTTACTTTTAGGTATTATTTTTAACTGAAAAGTTTGAATATAATATTTTAAAAGTAATAGGTAGGAAAATGCCTTCTCAAATTGAGAAGGCATTTTTTTTGCTGTTTATCGATGTTTTCTGCTGAAATTTCCAATTTTAATAAGAATTATTAGATTTTATCTAGGTTTGAGTAACTAAAGATAAAAGCTATATTTAGTTCATTTTCATTTAGTTATGATCGAACGATATAGTGTGTTTGTTTTATATGCGTTGTCGTTAATTAAAAAATCGTAGTTTCATGAAAACCTTAATATTTTTAGTTTCAATTTTACTCTTTACCTCATGTGAAGATGAAACCAAACAAACCGATGCAACCGCAAACTTACCCAACAAAATTAATCTACAAGCCGAGTTGAATTTGATTGAGGAAACACGAAATGCATTTCAGCTTGCCATAAAAGAAAAAAGATACGGTGACCTAAAGCAATATTCCACAACTGACTTTAAAGGGGTGTCTCCAGGAAGTGAAGATTGGTTGGAATACAAGAGAATTCGTGAAAAACCAATGGGAAAGTTCAGTTACGATAGTATATGAATGAGGCCTCAAGAAAACATAATTGCCAGCGACTCTATTGCGTATGACTTTGGAACAAGCTCTGTTTATTATACCAATGCGGCAGGGGAACCCATAGAATTAGATGATACCTTTCTTGTTATTCTTAAAAAAGACAAAGGTGATGGTAAATGGAAAATTTACAGAGAAGTTTCATCTGTTATTGTAGAATAAGTAGAGTAATGATTTAAAAGAAATTAAAATCTTTGATTTTGTCAAAAAGGGTGTTCTCAGTGTGAAAATTTTCGCCTTTACATACGAAAATTCTGTGCTTAATACGGTAGAATCGAAATGACAAGCAAAAATAATTCCATGATGAATAGAAAAAAGTTTATTGAATTCGCTACCCTAAATATTGGGTTTTTATCGGTTGTTCCTATGGCCATAGGTTGTAAGTCTGAAACTAGGGACCAAACGGGAGGAGAATTAGCCCAAAATGAAACTAAGGAAACCCAAAACCCAAAGATTGTTAAGGACAGCGCTGGGCAGTTATTAAATGTTATGGGTGACCACCAGAATATTAAATTAACGGGAGAAGATACTAATGGTCAGTTTACACTTATAGAACAGAATAATAAACCTGGTGTTGGTATTCCACCGCATGTTCACGAAAACGAAGACGAGGTTTTCCAAGTAATAGAAGGGGAGGTGGAAATGAGTATCGGGGAAAAGGTTACAGTTTTAAAATCTGGCGATTTAATTTTTTGTCCCAAAGGAATTCAACATTCTTGGAAAGTAATTGGCAACCAAAATGCGAGGGCCATGTTAAGTATTTTTCCTGCTGGACTAGAAAAAATGTTTGTTGAATTATCTCAGTTGCCGGTTGGACCTCCAGATTTAGAAATGGTTAAAAAAATATGCTCAAAATACAAATTGAGTTTTGTGTAATAGGTCTCTAGCTAAATCAAAAAATTAAATACCCGTTTTAGCTGGATATAAGTGATGTGTGTAAGATTTGATCATATGGGGTTGTAAAAACATTTCAAAATGCAAAAATTAATATACTTATCAACTATCTTCTTGCTATTTGGATGTAAATCTGAAAAGCAATCGGATTCTGAAATTGAAGAACAGATCATTGAAATCACAGATGCTTACCACGAAGTTTGGGAAACTGTAAATATGGATTCGGTTGCCAAATATCACGCTGATGATATAAGATATTACTGGCACGGATTCAAAGCTGCATCTTCAAACGATGAATTTTTAAAAGTATTTAAGGAATGGATGTCATCAACAGAGATATGGAAAATGGAAGTAGATAATTATGATGTCCAAGTATTGGCACAGGACATTGTAATAATTGGATATAATACCAAAAGTACCACCACAATATTGACCAATGGAGAATCGTACGACTATGGAAATGGTGCTTTATCCTATGTTTGGAAAAAGATTAATGGAGATTGGAAAATTATTCATATTCACGAATCAGCATTGGATAAAAAATAAAAACAACATAAAACTACCGCGGTTCGCATTTCGGTTTTAGGTACTCGTATTACCTGCTATTAAATCCCGAAGCGTATTGACTAGCGGATATATAATTTGGTGTGTTGCCTTTTATCCAAAGGCTTGCTTGAAAAAAAAAGATGTAAACTGTGCTATGAAACAATAACCAACCATTGGTGTAAATGTAACTGGGTATGAAAAAAACAAGAAAACCAAAAAGAAATAACTTTTATACGAAAAATTACTTTTTTGTTTTAAGTCTCATTATTTTAATTCTGGGCCTTATAGCCTTTTCAGACAATTATCTTTTTGATGTACATCAAGAGAGTAATAGCAACCCATTGTTCATTATTCATGGATTGATTATGTTCTCTTGGTATATTATCATAGTAATTCAAACCAACCATATTAGAAAGTTGAATGTTAAAACCCATAAGAGATTAGGTATTATTGGTTTTTGAATTGCCATTTTAGTTATACTAAGCATTGCCTATTTAAACTTTATTGATGTTCCCTATTCCGAGCTACCATTTTTTGGAAAAGCCAATCGAATATTTTTTCCTGCTTTTATACTGCTCATTGTTTTGGCCTATGTAAAAAGGGATAAACCTGAATTTCATAAACATGCTATTTTTGTGGCGATTCTATTAATGATGGAACCTTTGCTGAGCAGGGTAGGCATGAATACTGGTACAAATGCGGCAGTTGTAGCGCCTTTAATATGGCTTTCCTTATGGGTGTCACTTTTTGTCTACGATATCATTCGTTTACGAAACCTGTATTTTTTAACTTATGCAGGTTTGATTTTTTGGTTTGCTGTGTATGCTATCGTGTCGTAAAAATAATACCCACAGAGGCAACTTATAAATACTCAATTAATTTTATACTTCAAGTTAGTATAAATCCCTTTTTCAGGGTTTTTATAAGGAGATAAAACCAACCAATATGGTAAAACATGAGCAGTAAGCAAATTTTGTAAATAAAAATGTTGATAACATCACACAACCTAGATAAAATAAGCGAGATACTTCTTTAGATTTGAAGAAACAATAACTTCTTTGTTGATATCTAGCCGTTTTGTTTGAATATAGGTAAAAATGGATATAGTGGTTTTCAATTAATTTAAATTAGTATTATATGATTTATACCATATTTATTGGAATGTCTAATTTAGTTGGTACGGATTTATGTGATAAACTTAGATTTGTATTATGAACAGTAAGAATTACGACCAAGAATTTAAAGCTACCATTCTAGAGCTGTTGGGTACCGGCAGAACGGTCAAGTCCCTATCGGATGAGTATGGTGTCAGTCAAGCCTCCATTAACAGATGGAAAAGGATGTCAAAAACATCGGGCAGTATAAATACTTCTTTGGGAGGTGAAGAAAACCAGAGGATCAAAGCCTTGGAAAAAGAGCTGAAAGATGTGAAGTTGGAACGCGATATCCTAAAAAAGGCGGTAAGCATCTTTTCCAAGAGCGACAGGTGATATACGGTTTCATTAAAGACCATAGAGGCAGATTCCCTGTTGGAAAGATGTGCAAATGCATGCGGGTGAGCAAGAATGCCTACTACACTTGGCTAAGGGCAGGCCAGGGCTGCAGGCCCAATAGTGGCCTGGATGGCTTAAAAGAAAGGATCCGGGAAGTATACCATGGCAGTAACCGGATATATGGCAGTTCAAGAATCCAGAAAGTACTGGAAAGGCAGGGTGTGTTTTATAGCAAGTCCTACATTGCCCTTTTGATGAAAAAAATGGGGCTTAAAAGTATTTTAAGCAGGAAGTTCAGGGTGACCACGACCGATTCGGGGCATTCGTTCCCGATTGCAGAAAACCTACTGGGAAGGGACTTTACCAGCGATAGCCTCGGCGAGAAATGGGTATCGGACATCACATACATCAAAATAGGGAATGGCTGGAATTACCTGACAACAATATTGGATTTGGCGGACAGAAAAGTGCTTTCATGGGTCTTAAGCGAAGATATGACCGTAGAGAACACCGTTTACAAAGCATGGAGCCTGGCCAGAAAAAGAAGGGAAATAACGGACAACCATCTTTTCCATTCGGACCAAGGGAGCCAGTACGCCTGCCACAGAATGGTGTCCCTTTTTTACATGAGCCCTAAAATAACCCAGAGCATGAGCAGGAAGGGAAACTGCTGGGACAATGCCGTGGCGGAAAGCTTCTTTAAGACCATAAAATACGAATGCATCTATAGGCATAGCTTCAAATCGTACCTGCAGGCTTACCAAATTATTGAGAATTACATCCAATGGTACAACAACGTCAGGATACATTCAGCCTTGGACTTTAAAACACCAGCTGAAAAGGAGTTGGAACTAAAAATTAAAAAGATGTATAACGTAGCATAAAAATAGTACCAAATTTATTAGGTAGTCCATATAGTTATTGGATTGATCATTACAAGCGCGATTATTTATAATTCTTACACTTCAATTATTCCTGAAAATTTTATCAAAGTGGAAAGTGAAATTTTATACTTTGAAGAAAGAATTAGATGGGAAACAAGAACTGGAGGAGATAGTGGACACATTGCAATAGCAACTTATTACAACCCCATTATTAGCTATAGTTATTTAGGTTCTACATTTATATACAAACCAAAGGTAACAGCAAGCCTTAAAATTCCAGATTTTAATACGGATGTTGAAATTTTTATACAACCTGAAAATCCAAAAAACGCAAAACACAAGTATTCAAATGCAACTACCTAAAAAGTTTGTTAGTGCAACTGTACTTTTTAATTCTGACTATGTAAAATTCGACAACCTCGAAGAAACTTTGTCTTCAATAATTAGTCAACTTAGTATTAGTTCTCTGGTTTTTAATTATAAAAGGAATGATAAGAAAACCCTCTTTGGCCAATTTGCTGTTTTTAATTTTTGGTTGGAATCAGAAGATAATAGAAAAATAATATTATTAGATTGTGAAATTAATCGTAATACCTTGTATGATTTTTTATCTATTTTAAATAAATTTTGTTTTGAAAAGAATATACATATCTAAGTTCAAGGAATAAGTGCAAAATTAATATTTAAAACTCTTGGGGCTAGCCCCAAGAGTTTTAGGACCAATTGTTATATTAATCTTGCATGAAAAAATACAAACAATTGACCATCCACCAAAGGTATCAAATTGAAGCCTTATTGGAAACAGAAATCAGTAAAAGTGAAATAGCTATAATTATCGGGGTCGACCCCTGTACCGTTTACAGGGAGTTATCTAGGAACATTGCCAAACGGGGAAAGACCGCTGGCAGCTATATAGCCAAAAATGCACAGCGAAGAGCAGATAACAGGCATAAAATGAAGCCCAAGAAATTACAGCTCACGGAACAGTTGAAAGAGCGTATCGCGGGTTTGCTCCGTTATGAAAAGTGGAGTCCAGAACTTATAAGCAAACGCTTAGCTATTGAAGAGGAAACCTGTGTGAGCCACGAGACAATATACCAGTGGATATGGAGCGTTAAGAAGAGCAAGAAAAAGGCAGATGCTAAATACGCTAAACTCTACAAAGATCTCAAGCATGGTAGCAGGAGGCAAAAGAGAGGGAACGCCAAGGATAAGCGGGGAGCCATTAAAAACCGTGTAGGAATTGACCAGCGCCCAGATGTGCTGGACCACCGTGAGCGTATAGGCGATATTGAAGTAGACCTGATGATGGGAAGCAATCACAGATCGGCTCTTTTGGTAATGACAGACAGGGCCACATTGGTAACGATGATGGAAAAACTAAGTGGGAAAGAAGCTGGGGAGGTATATGAAAAAATGGAGAAGAGGCTCACCAACTTCAGTTCATCTTGGGTGAAGACCTTGACCTTCGATAACGGAAAGGAGTTTGCACAGCATCAAAAAATAGGAAGGCTCCTCAACGCAAAAACATACTTTACCAGACCTTATACATCACAGGATAAAGGAACCGTAGAGAATAGAATAGGTGTGATAAGAAGATTTTTTCCGAAGAAAACAGACCTGAGAAAAGTCTCAGAAAAAAGAATAAAAGAAGTTGAAAGATTACTAAATTACAGACCGATTAGAAAATTTAATTACCAAAACCCAATTGAAGTCCTAAGAAACAAATGTTTTGCACTTATGGGTTGAACTCAGCATATTAATAATATTTTTGAAAATGACGGTTACCAATTGGATAATAAAAATAAAGAAATTATTAGAAATCTTTACCGGGAAAATACTAATTATGACAACAAATAGTTAATTGCTAATGCAACTCTACTCATATGAATCCTCTCATATTTTTTAATCGCTTTGAGCTGGACTTGCAACAAAAAGTCGGACATTTTTTCTAAGACCTATGCTACATTTTTAAATTGATAAAATTCTTGTTCTACTTCAAAAGGAGTTTTATACCCTAAAAAAGAGTGTAAACGTTTTCTGTTGTACCATATTTCGATATACTCAAAAATTGCAGTTTCAGCCTGCTCTATAGTTTTAAACTCACCATCATAAACAAGTTCTACTTTTAAGGTTTTAAAGAAAGACTCAGCTACGGAATTATCCAACAATTACCTTTCCTGCTCATGGATTGGGTTACCAGAGAGGTAGATTTTATAAATGTTCTAAATGCTTTTGAGGCGTATTGTATTCCTCGATCCGAGTGAAATATTAAACCCATGTTTATCTTACGTTTGCTTACAGCCATTTTCCACGCAGGAATAATGGTTTGCTTGGTGTGCAGGCTTGTACTTAATGACCAACCGATTACTTGCCTGTCAAATAAATCAATAATAGCTGTAAAATACAACCATCCCTGATTGGTTTGAATGTAAGTGATATCGCTAACCCAAGCTTTATTTAACCTGTCTGGGGTAAAGTTTCTGTTCAATAAATTTCTACAAACAGGGTATTTGTGATTGGAATCTGTGGTAGCCTTAAACTTCCTTTTATGTTTGCTCACCCAATTGTTTGCCTTCATAATTTTAGCCACTCTGCATCTGGATATACGGTGACCTTTGCGCTTTAGCTGTTCCGCTATTCTTGTGGAGCCATAACGCTGTTTGCTCAGTTCAAATTCCTTTTTTATTAAATCGGTGAACAGGCTATGTTCCAATGCCCGTTTTGATGGACCAGCCGTGTACCACCTATAAAAACTGCTCCTACTTACTTTAAAAACTTTGCACATCCTCTCGATGGGGTATAAATGTTTGTAACTGGCTATAAATCCATAGACTTCCCATCGCTCTTGGAGAAGATGTGCACGGCCTTTTTTAATATTTCAAGTTCAAGCTCCTTTTCTTTAAGGGCTTTGCGTAATCTTTTAAGCTCTAGGCTATCATCGGGTATTGGTTTTTCAGGCTTAGGCAATCTAGCTGTTTTGGCTGCCTTGCGCCATTTGTATATCCTTTGCACTTCTATGCCCAGTTCGTCCGCTAATTCTTTGATGTTTTCTCGCTGATAACTTAACCGAACTGCTTGTTCCTTTAATTCGGGACTGTAATATCGTTTTTCCATGTTTCTAAGATATTTGTTTTATAACCAAACAGTCTTAAATTTTATGTCCGAATAAAGGTAGCAACTCCAGTGAATCAGGGTTTTGATGAGGGATACGAAGTGACCGGACATTATAACTATAAGGTATATCCAGAACAGGATATAACGGATCCTGAAGAATATTCAGCAGATCAAATTACTAAAAAGACCATTGATTTTATGAAAAGGCAGGTGGAGAATGCTACTCCTTTCTTCGCGTATGTTCCTTATTATCTAGTCCATAAGCCTCTTCAACCCAAAAAAGTACACCTAAGACATTTCAAGGAAGAATTAAAGAATGTGGACGGGCTGGGTGATGACGAAATCAAAGTATTGGCAATGATCAAAAGTTTAGACGATTGTGTAGGACAACTAATACACTCCATCGAAGAAATGGGGATTGCTGAAAATACAATTATCGTCTTCACTTCAGATAATGGTCACTACAAAACCAACGGTAACTTATTTAACATGCCGTACAACGGTTATAAAGGGCAAACCTTGGAAGGAGGAATTAGGGTGCCTTATATTTTTAAATGGCCAGCTAGGATTAAAGAAAGTAGCGTGTCCAATGTACCAATAATACATGTAGACCTTTACCCAACTTTTTTGGGACTGACAGGTATAAAGCCAAAGGAAAGATATGTTTTGGACGGAGAAGACATTTCTCCTATTCTCTTGGGTGAAAAAAAAGATACGGATAGGGATGCCTTAGTTTGGGAGTATACCAATTATGCACGGTACAACGAAAGAACCAACAGATTTGCTTCTTCATGGGTAAATGTTATTCAGATGGATGGTTTTAAAATGACTGAAGATGTCGAAAACCAAAGTTACAGGCTCTTTAACCTTAATTTGGATCCGTATGAAAATAATGAGGTTTCAAAAAAATATCCCAAGGTAGTAAATAAGTTAAGGGAAAGACTTGAATTATGGAAAGAGCAGGTGGGATATGAAAAACCTATTTTAAATAGTAATTACAATCCAAATTAATATAATAATGGTGCAAACTTGTTGAATAACTTACTTTTTTGACGATTCTTAAACCCTTCCAAACGGAAATAAGACCTACTATAACGATAGAAATCCTAGTTTTGGAAAGAACATAATCAAACCAAATAGAATAAAATTAAAAACCTTGACCAAATGATACAAACTATACGTTATCTTTTTGTTGCCATTATAATACTAATTTTAGCCATTTCCTGTGATGAAGACGATGACAATACATCTGGTGGGATAGCTGTAGTGAATTTTACTTTCGATAGCTTAAGGGAAGTGGAAAATGCCACCGAACCTATGCTCGTAAATCTGGGATTGGATAATCCCTATCATGGCGGCGGTAGTGTAGCAGTAAGTATTGAAGGTGGGGAGTACGGTACCGATTATACGTCGAATAAAGGAAGTGGAACATTTAATTTAGAGATTCCCGCCAATGCCCTTGTGGGAAGCTTTACTATTTCCCCCGTGGATAATGAAAATATAGATGGAAATAAAGAGTTGGTTATCAGTATAGGTGATGCCAAGGGGAATTTAAAGGTAGGTGATAAAACTACTTTGAATTTCGAAATTATAGATAACGACAATCCCAATATCGCCTTGGTAGAGTTTGCTGAAGAAATGGTCTCAATAGATGAAAATAATGTGGAAGGAACAGAGATTGTTATTAACTTCGATCAAGCCAGCACCGAAGGAGGAAGTATAACTATTGAAACTTCCGGGGATGCCGTTTTCAACACTGATTATGAAATTGAAGGTCAGTCATCGTCAAATTTTTCCATACCGATAAGTGCAGGGGCAACTTCTGCTTCTTTTTTGGTTAAACCTTTGGATAACGATGAATTTGACGCAGATAAAAAGGTGAACTTTACTATTTCCGAGGTATCCGGTGGACTGGAACTTCGGACTGCGATAAATACGGAAGTAACGATTGTTAACGATGATTTGCCTTCAGTCCCGGTTATTGATTTTAGTTCGGAAAATGTGCTAAGCTTTACAGAGGCAGATGGCAATGCCACTATAAATTTCGACTTTTCTGAAACCACTAGCGAGGAGAGTACGGTAGCTATTAGCATTAGTGGCTCCGCTACTTTAGGTGAAGATTTTACCATAGAAGGAAGTACAAGCAATCCTTTTATGCTCGCTGTGCCTGTTGGAAGCAATGCAATAGCTGTTAATTTAGAGCTCTTGGAAGACATGATCGATGAAGATGATGAAATTATTACCCTTACAATAACCGAAGTTACCGGAGGCTTGGAAAAAGGACTTAACCTCCAGGAGCAAACATTTACATTGGAAAACGTTAGCAGCCAAACTGGCCTAGACTACTTGGAAACATTTGAAGGGTTTACGGGTGATGCCTTTTTGGAAGATATCGGTTATAAGAGTTTTGGACTTCCTGGTCAAACCGTTGGGGATAATCAGATACTGGATGCTAATAACAATAGCGGACAGTATAGCGACGAACAAGTCCCAACGGGTACTTCGGATAACGGACTTAATTTCTTTTACAATGCTGGTCAAGATGGCAATTATGAGGGGGATGGAATAGTTGATAATATATTAATTACAAGTGAATTGCAAGGGGCGGGAGATATAACGGTAAATATTGATGCGGCATACGCCTTTAAGAACCAGAATTCGGCAACCGTAACTTTTTATTATTCGGAAAACTATGACGGCTCCGGAGCTTTTACGGAGAGTGAATGGGAAATTATGGGTACGGAAACGACCACCACTATGAACAGTGATGGATTTGGAAACAATGCTTATAAGCGCGAGGATTTTTCCATTAACACCTCCGGGAATTTTTATATTGCAATTCGGATTACGCAAAACATAACTACTGAAAATTACAGACTGAGATGGCGATTTGACAACATAAAAGCCGTTTCAAATTAACCTTAATAATTAACTTAAAATGAGAAAGACGATGAGAAAATGGATTTTATTGGGAATTTCAATAGTAGGATTAGTAACATCAAGCTATGCACAATCGGAAAAAATGAAAGAGAATGCCCAAAATAAAGTAGATGAATTAAATGCATCGATAGTAGCAGAAGATACCGATTTGGTACTTAGCACAGAGCAACGGGATCAGCTTTATAATGAATATCTTGAAATGTTGATGGATGTAAAGAAGGTTAAAAAATCCGGAGGTGATAAAGAAGAACTGAAAGCTGCCAGAAAGAAACACAATAAAGCAATTTTTGGGGATATTTTGACCAAAGAGCAGCGAAAGGCCCGTAGGAAGAATAAAAAATCTTCCGAAGAAGAAGAATGATTAAATTTTAACATATAGTTAGTAGTTTTTGCAAAGTCCATGGTAACCATCATGGGCTTTTGTTTTATAAGGAATTTTGGTGGCTAATCAAATTTGCGATTAAACCGTTAAAAGCGAAAGGCTCCATTTGTTTATGAAGTAAATAAAGTTTAAATATTATCATTAAAGTAACAATTGCTGGGGAGAGGTTTGTCATCTGAGGTCGGTTGGGTTTTTTCCACGGTATTTTTGAAAAGTCTTATTCATATGACTGGCATCGTTAAATCCGACTCTATTGGCTATTTGGGAAACACTGTAGGTGCTTTGCTTCAATAATCTTTCTGCTGTCTTTAGTCTGGTTTCGGTAATCATCATCTGCAATCCCAAACCTGTATGTTTTTTTAAGTAATTACTTATATAATTTGGGGAGAGGTTAAAAGTTTGGGCGATATATTTTTGGCTTAGCAATTCTTTTTTATCCATATGTTGTCGAATATGTAAAAGTACTTGTTGTACTTTTTCCCGTTCGTCCTGTTGCAATTTACTTATGTCCAAATTTCTTTTTGAAATATTACGTGATACCAAAACCATTAAAGCTCCGAAGAGTTCCAGTATAAGTGTCCTAGAATTGGTTTTTGGACGTATAAATTCCTCAAGCAACATTTTGGATAGGGAAAAAATCATTTCTTTATCCATTTTGTCCCTTACAATGCATTCAGGGGTTGTATTAGGATTGTACAGAACCTTCTCAATATTTTTTAACCAATGCGTATTTTGACCGTTGAGCTGTTTTTCCACGAACAGTTGTTCGGTAAATTTTATATAGGTAAATATCGTATGGTTATCGATTTCAAATGAATGGTGGTCGTCCGGAGTTAACAAAAAAATATGTCCAGGCCCGTAAGAAAAGGATACCCCATTAAGCAAGTGCCTTCCATGACCTTCATTGATCAGGATAAGTTCGTAGAAATTATGGGTATGGGGAGGATAGGGCCATTCATCCAATTTAAGCTGAAAAACATTTAAGGAATAACGACTGAAAATACGTTTCATGTCAAGTAATTTATTTACAAAATTAACCTTTTATTTTACAATAGTAATAGATTGACATCCACTTAATTTTGATTTCTAATCATTACTTAAATAATTACAGATGACAAAGATTACGGTACAAAGCAAACTTTCCCTACTGGTACTGGCTATGTTCGTTTCACACAATGTCCGTTCGCAATCCAAAACCAATGGAAAAGACTATTGGCCGAACGGGGCACAATTGGTAATTTCCTTTTCCATGCAATTTGAAACAGGTGGTCAACCGGAAGGGGCGGAAAGTCCTTTTTCAGGAAACGCACTCCCCAAAGGTGTAGTAGATCTACCTGCCCAGACGTGGTTCCGTTATGGAGCAAGGGAAGGGATTTATCGAATGTTACGATTATGGGATAAGCATGGTATCAAGGTAACATCACATGTGGTGGGGGAAGCAGCAATAAAATACCCTGAGGTGGCAAAAGCAATAGCCAATGGGGGGCACGAAATTGCGGCCCATGGTATCGCTTGGGATGATCAATGGAATTTGAGCTATGAAGAAGAAAAGACTTTCATAAAAAAAGGGTTGGATACGGTAGAGGCCATTACAGGCAAACGGGGTATTGGATACAATAGTAATTGGCTGAGAAGAAGTCCGAACACCTTAAAAGTACTTCAAGATCTAGGTTTCCTGTACCACATAGA
This sequence comes from Galbibacter sp. BG1, assembly GCF_013391805.1. Taxonomy (GTDB): domain Bacteria; phylum Bacteroidota; class Bacteroidia; order Flavobacteriales; family Flavobacteriaceae; genus Galbibacter. Next base: position 2,984,841 of record NZ_CP058364.1, read on the forward strand.
TGATCTCAGTCGGGATGAGCCCTTTATAACCAAGGTTAGGGGTGAAAATTTTGTGGTAATACCCTATACGCTTAGAAACAATGATATTGTCAACATCGCGGGGAAAAACTGGAGTCCTGACCAATTTTTGGCTCAGTTGAAAACGGAATTCGATCAGTTGTATGCCGAAGGCGCCCATAGACGCAGGATGATGTCCATAAGCTTGCATGATCGTATCGGTGGTGCACCCGCCATCGTAAAAGTGGTGGATCAATTTATTGAATATGCTAAGAAACATAAAGGAGTGGTATTCATGAGAAAAGATGAAGTCGCCAAGATGGTCGTTAACGATCCTAAGACGCCTGTTGACAATGCTGAACATCAATTCAATAAGTAAAATCATGGATCGAAAAATTTATATCGTGTTTATAGTTTTTCTCACTACAATTTCTGGATGGGGACAAAAGCTATTTCCCTATAGATTGGAAAAAGGATTTGAAGTTAGTGGTTTTGATGCGCCTGAAAGTGTTTTGAAAGATCCTGAGAATAATGTGCTTTATATTTCAAATATCAATGGAGAACCAGCGGAAAAGGATGGCAATGGCTATATTTCCAAGTTGGGAATTGATGGAAGTATAATTGAAAGAAAATGGATCGATGGGCTCAATGCGCCCAAGGGTATGGGAATCTACAAAGGGAAGCTCTATGTGGCCGATATCGATGTTGTTGTTGAAATAGATATTCAAACACGAGTTCGTAAAATCCATAAGACGCCAGATGCCACATTTTTAAATGATATCACAGTCGATCGGGAGGGAAATGTTTATATCAGCAATACTTTTGGGTTTTCAGGGATTTATAGATTGTCACCGAATGGAACGGTTACTTTGTGGATGAAGGACAAGGACCTACAGATGCCCAATGGTTTGCTAATGGACGGAAAAAGTCTTTTAGTGGCCAATTGGGGCGTGGACCTAGATCCTAAAACGTACGAAACCAAGACAAAAGGTAATATTCTAAAGGTGGATACAGTGACGAAGAGAATCATGGACTTCATTGGTCCGCTCGGTAACTTGGATGGGATCGTTGAAACAGGAGAAGGGTATTTTGTTACAGATTGGCTTTCTGGAAAGTTATGGTATACTAATTTATCGGGGCAGAGGATTTCGATTGCCCTTCAGCTGCCAAAAGGTATTGCGGATGTTGGATATGACCAGATTACAGAGACTTTATATGTACCCCTTATGTTGGATGGGAAGTTAGTAAGCTATAAACTTTTAAAGTGATTCAGATGAAGAAATTATTAATATTGTTGTTTGCCGTTGCAGCCCAAACAATGGTTTCCCAAGGGCATGAACAAAAAAATAAATTGGATTTCCATAATAAATCCAATGGGGTTCAACATTTCAACTTTGAGAATTTGCCGAGGGATACTATTTCGGAAGGGATTACAAGGCAGTGGTTCTATGCCGGAAAAGGGCAGATGGCATACTTCCATTTGGAAAAAGGGGCCCATATACCTATGCATAAACATCCAAATGAGCAAATTACCTATATATTAAAGGGTAAGGTCAGGATCAAAACTTTCCTTGATGGGGAACCAAAGGATTTTATAGTCGGTGCGGGAGAGGTTATTGTATTTCCTGAAAATGTACCCCATGAATTCTATGCTTTGGAGAAAACATTGGATCTGGATGTTCACATACCGGTGCGTGAAGATTGGCTTTCAAACGAATTGCCGCAATATTTACGAAAAAGCAATTAGTGTTATGGAAAACGAGAATTCAAAACAGACCGCCTATTTCCTTTTAAGAATTACATTGGGGATGAACTTATTGAGCCATGGTATAGTGCGTATGGGGAATATCGAAGGGTTCCGGAATTGGATGGATCAATTATTTCAGGAAACGTTTTTGCCTTGGTGGGCAGTATTTGTATGGGGTACCGTGCTACCGATAATTGAATTTTCTTTGGGAGGTTTATTGGTGCTCGGGATTTTTACCTATAGGGCCTTGATTACAAGGGCCATTCTAATAGTGATTTTAATTGTTGGGTCTTGCCTAATTCAACGCTGGGAATGGGTAGGGATTCAAATGATTTATTCACTTTTCTTTTATTTTTTGATTAACAACTTATCCAACAATGCATATGCAATTGATAATTATTTAAAACATCGAACATGAAGGCAATAGGATTTACAACATCGCACCCAATTTCGCATGAAGAGAGTTTCATGGAATTTCATAAAGACGTTCCTGAACCAGAAGGAAGGGACCTTTTGGTGAAAATCGAGGCCATTTCGGTAAACCCCGTCGATTACAAGATTAGACAGAACAGTACCTTGGAAACCGTTTTGGAAGACCCAAAAATTATAGGTTGGGATGCCATTGGAACAGTCGTGTCCATGGGAGAAAGTACGGAACTTTTCAAAAAGGGGGATAGGGTATTTTATGCTGGAGACCTTACCAGGCCGGGTAGTAACCAAGAGTACCAATTGATTGATGAACGGATTGTAGGTTTTGCACCAAAAAAAATAACAGCTCCACAGGCGGCTTCCATGCCCTTGACTTCTTTGACGGCATGGGAACTATTATTTGATAGGATTAGGCTTTCCCAAGACAGGGACAAGGGCAAGACCTTATTGATTATTGGTGGTGCAGGAGGCGTAGGCTCAATAGCCATTCAACTGGCAAAAAAGGTGGCAGGACTTACCGTTCTTGCAACGGCTTCAAGACCGGAAACCAAGGCTTGGTGTGAAAAAATGGGAGCCGACCATGTGGTGGACCATAGAGATTTGGTTCATCAGGTACATGAGGCGGGTTTTAAAGAGGTTGATTTCATAGCGGACTTTGTTGATACCAATGGCTATTGGGATAGTATGGTAGAGCTTATAAAGCCACAGGGCCATATCGCCTCCATAACTGGAAACGAGACTCCCATCCTGCTCAATAAATTAAAAACCAAAAGTGTTTCCTTTTCATGGGAATTCATGTACACCCGTTCGATGTACCAAACAGATGATATGATTGAACAACATCACATCTTAAATAGAGTAGCAGGTTTATTGGATTCGGGGACCATAATTTCTACCTTGAATCATGTCCTGAATGGTTTTACCGTTGCAAACCTTAACGAAGCGAATGAGCTACTTGAGTCGAATAAAACAATAGGTAAAATTGCAATTGAATTTTAATGATTGCCAAAGAAATGAATAAAAAAGGCGATTGGGGCTCAACTTGGACAAAAAAGCTCTTGGATGAACTCGAACTTGGAAAACGGAACTCACAGGTTGGCGAAAATTTGGTTTTCGAAAACCGATTCGTAAAAATTTGGACTATTCATTTGCCACCGCAAGGGAAGCTTCCCTTTCACAAACACGACAAACCCTATGTGTACATTGCGCATAATGATGGTATTTCAAGGTCTTACATCGATAACGGGGAAGTACAGGAGGTGACGTATCAAAGAGGTGATACAAAGTATTTACCAAGTCTGGATAAAGAGAACCCTTTGATTCATAATCTAATCAATATTGGGTGTACGGCCCTAATTTTTACGACAATCGAATTTAAACAGTAAATAATATAACATGGAATATAAAAGATTATTTTCGTCCTATAGGTTAGGTGAGAACCTTTTGAAGAATAGGTTTGTAATGGCCCCGATGACTAGATCAAGAAGTTCACAACCAGGGGATGTTCCTAACGAGCTGATGGCAACCTATTACGGTCAACGGAGCGCTGCCGGTCTAATTATCACAGAGGCGACCCAAGTCAGCCTCCAAGGAAAAGGATATGCCAATACCCCTGGCATATATACACGGGAACAAATAGCTGGATGGAAATCCATAACCGAAAAAGTGCATGATAAGGGAAGCAAGATCTTTCTTCAGTTATGGCATGTAGGGAGGGTGTCCTCCTCTAGGGTAAATGGCCTTCAACCAATAGCGCCATCTTCGATTACGGCAAGCAAGACAGATGTTTACGTATTTGATGGTGCCCCCAATGGGGATGCTACTTTTATTCCTGTGGAGCAACCTAGGGAGATGGATCGAGGGGATGTCGAACAGGTGAAGAGAGAATTTGTAAATGGGGCTAGGAATGCCATGGAAGCTGGTTTTGATGGAGTGGAAATCCATGCAGCGAATGGATATCTTTTGGACCAGTTCCTACGCAGCAACAGTAATAAAAGAACCGATGAATATGGTGGGAGTATGGAGAACAGGGTACGGTTGCTTTTAGAAATTACCGAATTGATTGCTGAGGCCATTGGCCGTGATAAAGTTGGAGTGAGACTTTCCCCTTTTATTAAATTCAAGGATATGGATGATCCCGAAATTTTATATACCATCATGTTAGCTGCCGAAAAACTTGATCGCTTGGACATTGTTTATCTGCATTTGTGTGAGGCCGATTGGGGGGATGCCCCAAAAATCCCATTGCTTTTTAGGAGGTCGCTTAGGACAAAATTTAAAAATTCTATCATTGCTACGGGTAATAAAACGCCGTCTGAAGGGGAATCACTTCTAGAGGATGATCTGGTCGACCTAATTGGATTTGGAAGAAATTTTTTGGCCAACCCCGATTATCCAGAGAGGGTAAAAAAACATGCGGTCCTGAACAGTATATTCGATACACATACTCTGTTTGGGGGTGGAGGCGCGAGAGGGTATACCGATTATCCCTTTTTGGAAAATCAATTGCAACAAAAAACATAAGAATTTACAGTGTTTAACATTATTAAAGTTTAACTAACATGTTAAGAGCGAAAAGTTTATAACTTTACGCTACATTATTTAATTAAACAATCATGAAGAAATTTTTATTTATTACCACACTCATACTTTTGGTGGGTGTATCCAATGCACAAACGATCAAAGGTGATTGGAGTGGAAATATTAATGCCCAAGGACAGGAAATCCCTTTGATTTTTCATTTTTCAGGAGAGGATGATCAACTTAGTGCTACTATGGACAGCCCTTCCCAGGGGGCCAATGGCATTCCGGTTGAAAAAGTAACGTATAATGATAACGAGTTGAAACTGTCCCTTATGAGCGGGCAGATTTCCTACGTGGCTCAGGTCAAAGGTGAAACCATGGAAGGAACTTTTTCGCAAGGAGGTGCTGAAATCCCGCTTGAACTTAGTAAAGGTGAAATCAAGAAACCTGGTAACACTTCATTGCCAAGTTCTGAAGAAGAGCTTCAGGCACTTGCTGATAAGGAAACGGGTAATTATAAGTATTCAGTATCCGATTATTTCGCCAAACCTGCTTCTTCATCTTTTCAATTATCCCCTAATGGCACCTTTATGAGCTATCGGGAAAAGGATGAAAAACTTAAAAACCATGTATACGTCAAAAATATTGAAACTAATGAAGTAAAGCGGGTAATAACTGAAGGTGAAGAACTGGTTCGAGGTTATGGCTGGGCAAATGACAATCGTTTGATTTATGTAATGGATAAAGGTGGTAATGAGGATTATCATCTTTTTGCAGTAAATGTTGATGGTACCAACGAGAAAGAACTTACTCCCTATGATGGAGTAAAGGTGAATATACTGGCATCGCTCAAGGAGGACAAGGATCATATGATTATCTCCATGAATAAAAATAATCCCCAGGTGTTCGACCCCTATAAAATCAATATTGTTTCGGGGGAATTGGAACAACTTTATGAAAATACGGATTTGACCAATCCAATAACAGGTTACGAATTCGATAAGGACGGAAAGCTACGTGGGTTTTCCAAATTGAAGGATGGCATAAATTCAGAGATTTATTATTCAGTTGAGCCAGGCGACTATAAGTTAATGAAAACCATTAATTGGGACGATACTTTTTCAATCCTTAGTTTTGATTATGCGACGGAATATCCCCATGATGCCTACGTAATCTCGAATTTGACCTCCGATAAGGCCGAAATATACTTATACGACTTAGCCAAGGATCAGGCGATCAAAAAGCTATTTTCCAATGATAATTACGATGCCTCCTCCATATCCATTTCCCGCAAACGAAATTGGGAATTGGATTATTATAGCTATGAAGGTGAGAAATATCAAATAATACCCGTTAGTAAATATTACAAGAAACTGCATAAAAGATTGCAAAAGGAGTTCCCCGACTATGAGTTCAATCTTGTGGGAAAAACGGATGATGAGAGCCAGTATCTTATCTATGTTACCAGCGATAGATTGTACGGTAAATACTTTTCCTACGATGTCGACAAGGATGAAATTAAATTGCTGTTTGATCTAATGCCCCAATTGAAGGAAGCGGACATGGCAGAAATGCGACCGATTTCTTTTATGAGTAGGGACGGGATTCAGTTGCATGGATATATAACCTTGCCCAAACAAGCCTTAAAAGGAAAGAAAGTTCCGGTCATTGTAAACCCGCATGGGGGACCGCAGGGAATAAGGGATTCGTGGGGTTTCAATCCTGAAGCACAATTGTTTGCAAGTCGTGGATATGCAACGCTCCATGTTAATTTTAGGATCAGTGGTGGATATGGGAAGGAGTTTTTTCGCAGTGGCTTTAAACAAATAGGACGTAAAGCTATGGATGATGTTGAGGATGGATTAAAATATGTTATAGAAAAAGGATGGGTGGATAAGGATAAAGTAGCAATCTATGGAGGTAGCCATGGCGGTTATGACGTTCTGCGAGGGCTCACCAAGACTCCAGATTTATATACCTGTGGAGTGGATTATGTAGGCGTTTCGAATTTATTTACATTTATGGAGACCATACCGCCCTATTGGGCACCTTATCTTCCGATGTTAAAGGCTATTTGGTATGATCCTGATGTTGCGGAAGAAAGAAAGATAATGGAAGAGGTTTCCCCAGTATACCATATAGACAAAATAAAAAAGCCACTATTCGTAGTTCAGGGGGCTAACGATCCACGTGTGAACATTGATGAAAGTGATCAAATCGTACAGGCGTTAAGGAAAAGGGATATAGAAGTACCTTACATGGTAAAATACGACGAAGGCCATGGATTTGCGAAAGAGGAAAACCGAATGGATTTATACGAAGCCATGATGGGATTCTTTGCTGAACATTTGAAATAGAGGACTTTCTAGAAACTTTTTTTAAAAAACCGTGCGGGGTATGGCAATAATCCTGCACGGTTTTATTTATTTAAGATGATGTATTAGTTTTTATTAAAAGAATTTACACTGGATTTAAAAGAGTGTAAGTAAATTATATTTATTGCCTTTTTATATAATGAAAATGTATAGTAATTAAATATCTTCTATTGGAACTCTGCAAAGAATATTCTATGATTTTAATTGGAACATTTCGTGAAATTATTTTTTTGATAAAGCGAATGAAAAGTACCTCGGATAGCTATTATAAAGTGTAGTTTTATTTATTTAAATTTGGGTATTTTAATAGCATTAGGCAATAAATTTAAATATAAAGTTGAATAAAAAGTCAACCTTTCATCTAATCCTCTGTTTGTGTTCATTTTTGTACCAAAAGGGCAAAGTTCTGTTCTTGTATTCCATGATTTTGGGAACTGTAATTCAAGTTCATTCGCAGGATAGTATCCCCTTAGGGGGAATGTTTTTTTACTCACATGAAAAAGTTCAAGAAAAGAGAACAACATTGAACTTAACTCCTGAGGAACCATTATATTTTAGAGAAGGCTTTGAATTGGCTTTTAAAGTTAAATTCCGTTCTGGAAATGGTTATTACGGCAATATAATAAGGATAATTTGTAATAATAAGATTAATCTAGATTTAATTGCAAACCTTAACTCTCATCCAAAAGTTGACAAAGCTGGCCTGTCTTTGGTTTTGAGAGATTCAGTTATCGCCCATTTCGATTGGTCTAAGAAGTCTTTGATGAGGTTTGATGAATGGATGGATATAGAACTTAAGGTTGATAGAAGAAAGTCAATATGTTACTTAAACATAAATGGTTCTCAAAAAAGTGTCCGTACAGAAGCTTTTTCCAATCTTGATTTCTATGAGTTTATTTTTGGAAAAAGTGATTATGAGGGTTTTTGGATAACTGATGTAGCGCCGATGAGTTTAAGGGAGATAGTTCTACGGTCAATCAATGAAGAAGATATTCCTATTAATTGGCCACTCTCCAAGCATACTCTTACAGACAATGTCTACTCTGAATCTTTTAAATATACGGCTACTTCAAAAAATGCTAGATGGCTTTTGGATGATCATATTAAATGGAACAAAGAAGCACAGTTCCATTTTAAAAATTTATTGGGTTTTACCAGCGATTCACAAAAAGGGCGTGTTTTTTTTATAGAGTCAAAAAGATTATTGGTCTATCAAATTAAAGATGGTACCTTAGATACTCTAAGTTTTACTGGGAATCCTTTTGATTTTCAAGGTAATGCATTTGTTTATCAGCCTAGGAACAATCAAATTTGGTCATATTCCCTAGACACTCCCGTCATAAATAGTTTTAACTTCAACACCAAGAGTTGGTCGTTGGACACAATTACCCAAATCGGTGAAACTGCCTTTTGGAATCATGCCAAATTAGTCTCGTCCTTTGATAATTCCCTCATAACCTTTGGAGGGTATGGGTTTTTTAAATACAAAAGTGCATTAACGGTATATAATGCTGACGGATCGTTAAAATCGCAATATAATTCCGCTGATAAAATAGCACCTCGATATCTTAGCTCAATGGGCGAGTATAAAAATAACAGATATCTTATTTATGGAGGTTATGGCAGTAGAACTGGGGAGCAAATGGAAAATAGTGGTTTCTTTTATGACCTACATGAAGTTTCAATAGATCCTTTTGACGTGAGAAGATTATGGAACGTCGACACTTTTGAAGATTCACCATTTGTGCCCGTCGAATCTATGGTGGTTGATGAAAAAAACGATGGTTTTTATACCTTGGTTTTTAATAATTTACATCATAATACTTATCTGAGGCTGGCCAAATTCAATCTGGAAAAGCCCGGTCTAACTCTTTACAAGGATTCCATACCTTATAAATTTAAAGATGTTAGGTCAAATGCAGATATCTTCTTGGATAGCACACAAAATAAATTAGTAACGATCGTGCGCGAGGAAGGCAATGTAAATATTTATACATTAAATTATCCTCCATTGGCATATTCCGACGTTATCTATGATAGGAATGTCATGGAGACACAAAAGAACAATTTTATTTGGTTGCTAGTTATAATTTTACCAGTTGGGGTTTTTATATTTATTTATTTTAAACGAAAAAAGGCAATAGTTGAAAACCGAGCTGAACAGGGAGATGATACGGGCATTGGTTCAGTTGAAAATATCAATACATATCCGAATTTTGATGGTACATGGGATACCAGCAGCATACTGGTCTTTGGGGGTTTTCAGGCTTTTGATGCTAATGGTAAGGAAATTACTTCGTCATTTACTCCAAAATTACAGGAAGTCTTCGTAACAATATTATGTGCCTCAATTAAAAGTAAAAAAGGGATTACATCAAATTCATTGACGGAATTGATATGGTTTGACAAATCGGAAGCTAGTGCTAAGAACAATCGAAATGTAAACATCAGCAAGTTACGTTTACTTCTCAGTCAGGTAGGAAGGACAGTGATAGAAAATAAAAATACTTATTGGTCCATTTCTTTTGGAAGCGAAATCAGGTGTGACCTTTTGGAAGTAAACTCTTTGATTGCTAAAAATAGGGTATTGACAGATTCCGAAATAGTGGAACTTCTAAATCTCGTATTGTAAGCTTCCCCATAATAGAACTGCTTAATTTTCTAAAACTGGTTTAAAAATACCGTTTTTAATTCTACTTTGGCTAGCCAAAGTAGAATTAAGTTTTGCATATTTTACCGGAGGGATTTTTCCCAAGGCATCGTGAGGTCTGTGGTTATTGTAGTCATCGACCCATATTTGCGTCTGTTCCCTTACCTGATCAATGTTCTGGAATATGTATTTGTTTAGTACCCCGCGTCTATAGCTGCCATTGAAGCGTTCTATAAAAGCATTTTGGGTTGGTTTCCCAGGCTCTATGTACTGGAAAGCTATCTCGTGCATTTCGCTCCATTGTGATGCGATCTCGGCGATAAATTCCGGCCCATTGTCCATCCGTATCTTCCGGGGCTTCCCTCTTTTGTTGATGAGATGGTTGAGCACCCAAACCACCCGGCTGCTGGTCAATGAAAAGTCTATTTCTATATGGAGCGCCTCCCTGTTAAAATCATCGATGATGTTAAAGGCCCTGAAGCGTCTTTTGTTCTCTAGGACATCGGTTACAAAATCCATGCTCCAGGTATGGTTAAGTTGATCTGGTACATTTAAAGGCTCCTTGACCCTTGCCGGTAAACGTTTCTTTGCCTTTCTTCTCAAGGGAAGCCCCAGTGACACATAGACCCTGTACACCCTTTTATGGTTCCATGGCTTGCCCTCTTCCCGCAATCGGTCGTAAGCCTTCCAAAACCCCTCTTCAGAATGCGCTTCAGCTTTCTCTTTCAAAGCTCGTTCTATCTCACTGTCATCTTTGGCTATCGGGTTGTAGTAATAAACACTCTTGCTCATTCCCAGGACACGGCACGCCCTACTGATACCGTAATGAATGAGCTCTTTGCTGATACTCCGCTTACGGCAGGGCTTTAAAGCTTTTTTTCGATAACCTCCTTGGCCATCTGGTGGTCAAGGGCCAATGTGGCATACATCTGCTTGAGCTTACGGTTTTCCTCTTCGAGCTCCTTTAACCGTTTTAGCTCCTTACCGCTCATCCCTGCATAGCGTTCCCGCCATTTGTAGAAGGCAGCGGTGCTCACACCGTGCTCACGGCTGATCTGAGCAGCTGTTTTGCCGTTGTCGAATTCTTTTAAAATCTTTGCGATCTGTTGCGGACTGAATTTACTCTTTCTCATAATTGCTGTTTAAAATTAATAAAATTATTATACTTCTAAACAGTTCGGTTTTAAGGGGAGCTTACAAGAAATCTGGTTACAAAACGGGATTTGTAGGAAAATGTCACGTGATAGATCATGATCTATTAAAAGGAAACGAGAGGAAGGTAAAGGAAAGTTGGCAAAGAAACGATTTACAAGTTTATGGGAAATCAGCTAATCCAAGAAAAACGGAGGTCAATAATAAAATGGGGCACAATCATCGTATCTGGTCTGAAAAAATAAAGAACTATGGTTTTGATTTTGCCGATGCCGTATACGCCGCTAATTTGAGGGAGCTATTCAATGATAGTTTGAATTGCCATAATGTTGAATGGAAAAATAAAGCTGTGTTGGATTTTATTGATGAGTTCTATAAAGAGCCTTTTTTTCTTTATTACTGTGAAACCGTACCACATGATCCAGCACCATGAGTTAAAAAGAACGGAGAATATGTATATGGATTGGATAGCAACATTTCATTTACGGGTGAGGGGTATGTTGAGCAGGACTACAATTACTTGCTATCTAAAGATGAAATCAAAGAAGAGATTGATAGTTTGGGAAAATCATTGGATCATGCCTGGCTACGTTGGTTTGACCACGCTGTGGGTGCATTGGTTACCAAATTGAAAGAAAATGGGATTTATGAAAACACTTTGATCGTAATCACTTCAGATCATGGTAATTACAATTTGGGAAAAACAACATTATATGAGGGAGGGGTAAAAGTACCTTTATTAACGCATTGGCCTAAAACTATAGTTAAGGACCCTTATGATGAACTATTGCAAGATATAGATTTCATGCCAACTTTTCTTCAACTCGCAGGAGTGGATATGGATGAGGTTGAATACTCAATGGATGGGGTTAGTCTAAAAAATGCATTGATTGGTAGTAAAGATTCCCTGCATGAATATTTATTCTTTGCGCTGGGTTTTGCCAGGGGAGTAACCGCCAAGGAATGGAAGTACATAGCTGTTCGCTATGATGAGCAAACCCAAATCAAATTGAAAATGGAGTGGAGTTTAAAGGGTTGAAAGTACATAAACACAAATTGCAGTACTATGTGATAAATAGTCATTTGGGTTTTCACGCTGCATCATTGAACCCACATTATTTTGAAAGGGATCAGTTGTTTAATTTATATCAAGACCCGTTGGAAATGAAAATTTGACGCATAAAAACCCAGAGGTATTTGCCAGAATGAAAAGTTATCTTTTGAAAAGTTTAAAAACGTTTGCCCATAGACCTTATGGGGAATACCAGTCAAAAAAAAAAGTTGAGTTACTTGGAGAAAATGGTAGCAATTTATTATTTAAGCTTTTTCTTTTATGCTTCCTCGGTAAATAACTTCCCCGTTAAAAACCTGATTTTCAATAACACTGTCTTGAGATCCTTCTTTAATGAGATAACTCAATTTTTGAATGGCCGACCGGCTGGCCTCCTTGAAATTTAATTTTACAGTGGACAAAGGTGGTTGGACCAGACCTGAGACACGAACGTGACCAAAACCAAAAACACCTAAATCTTCTGGAATTGAAATTTTTAATTTTTCACAAGCTAGATATACCCCCAAAGCAACTGAATCATTGACACAAACTACAGCCTGTGGTAGTTTATTACCCTTATTTATATATTTCATAAAAGACTTCTTGGCATCTTTCTTATCCAATTCAGTATTTATTATGCGTGATTTTTCAATAGATAGGCCTGCCTCTTTTAGCGCTTTTTTAAACCCCTCAAATCGATTGTAACAAATATTGATTTGCTGGGAACCGGTCATATACAGAATATCTTGATAGCCTCTATTCGTCATCTCTTTTGTTAATTGATAAGATAGCTCATAATCTTCAAAAAAAACACCTGGTTGGTTGATTCCAAGTGGTTTTCTATCAAAATAAATCAAGGGTTTTTTATGTTTTACCACCAGATCAAAACTTTTATAGGGAGGATTAACGGAAACGGAGTCAATTAAGATACCATCCACATTCATAGAGAGCAATGATTTTACATTTGCCAATTCCGTTGCCTCATCTTCAAAAGAGACCATAAGAATAATTTGATACCCCAATTCTATCGCTGATTGATACATTTCTTCAATAACTGAAGAAAAGAATGAATGGTTTATTTTGGGAATAACAACTCCAATCATTCCCGTTCTCTTTAATGATAAACTTCTACCCACCCCATTAGGGATATAACCCAATTCATCGGCGAGCTTTTTAATTTTGGATTTGGTTTCTTCCGAAATATCGGGATGATCCTGAAGCGCTTTTGTTACAGTTACCCGGGATACTTTTAAAATATCGGCAATGTACTTTTGATTAATTTTCAAAATATAATATTTGTTTGCGTATTCAAAGATACGATAGATTTCTTTTCTTATAAATTTAAACTATTTACACCTAAATTTTTCCTCTAAGTTAAATAGAGATGAAATAATTGAAATTTTGTCTTTCATCGAGTGTAAAGTTTTTGTTAAAATCAAAATTATTTTGTAAAATTACACGTGTAATGTGCTAAATTAACTATTTTATATATAATTTCCGATGACAATGAATAAATTAAAGATTTTCTTAATCTTTTTTGTATTGAATCTATTCTTTACAATTAATAGCAACGCTCAACAACGCAATTTTTCGTATTTTAAACTATGTGTGACCAATAGCCAAAATGAAATTTTGTTGGTAAAATATAAGGGAATCTGGGAACTAGCAGGGAAAAAATATGTTGACACTCTCTCAATTAAACAGTTCACGGCTGGAATGGCAGGTGAAATGGGGGTTAATATTAAGGATACTCAGTTAAGGGGATTGTTCACCTTTTATTACAATGATGCTAAGTATCCAATTATTTTTAACTACTACAGTGCACAATATCATTCTGGAGACCTTGTGGTTCCTCCTGGATGTTCGGATATAGCGTGGTTTTCACTTCAGGAGGCATTAGAAATAATTCCGTTTAAGACCATGACCATGAGTTTGCAAAAAATGTTCGAGAAACCTTCTGTCGTGTGGGGCGGTTCCTTCCATATTGAAAAATCCAAACCCATGAAAATTGATAAGGTGAAAATGCTCGAGGATTTCTACCCTTTAAGCCGTTAAATAGAAGTATGATGGAAAGAATGTTTGTTATCGTACTTCTTTTGGCATGTTTCTTTAGTAACGGTCAAAATTTGAAATATGGAAAGGTGGAAAAAGTGGCTGGCGGGTTTAAATTTACAGAAGGACCAGCTGCCGATAGGGAAGGTAATCTCTATTTTTCAGATGTGATAGCTAGTAAAATATACAAATTCAACCCTAAGAAAGGGGTAGACACAGTTGTTGAAGATACAAAATGGGGGAATGGAATTTATATTTCTAAATCAAATGATTTGTTTTTTTGTCAAAATAAAGGTAAGAATTTGGTCAAATTGTTGACCAATGGTAAGGTTAAGCATTTGTTGACATCGGAAACCTCCAATTCATTAAATAGCCCAAATGATTTATGGATAGTGCCCTCTGGGGGCATTTATTTTACCGATCCCAATTATGATACTTCTTCCACTCCAGAAATAGAGGGTGTATACTTCTTAGGACCGAATAAAGAAAAACCTATTTGTGTTGAGCAGACGTTGACCCGACCTAACGGGATAATAGCGACGCCAAAGGGTGATACACTTTATATTACAGATCATGGGGATAATAAAACTTGGCGCTACACTGTAAATAAAAATGGTGGATTGAAGAACAAGGAGTTAGTGGTTGAACATGGTGGAGATGGTATTACTTTGGATTATAAAGGACGTATTTATATAACAGATCTAGGACAAAATGCAATAAACATCTATACTGTTTCCGGAGAATCCATAGATCAGATTGATATTCCTGAAACTCCCTCCAATGTGGCCTTTGGAGGTGAGAAAAGAAATATTCTTTTCGTTACTGCGAGAACTTCGTTATATGCCATCAAAACGAATTCTAGGGCTCAGGAAAAGACATACTAAACAATACTCTAAGAATCAATTTTATGTATTACAGAAGAATTGTAAATTATACGAAGCTGTTGAACGCTAAAAATAAAATTAATTTTTTTTTAGCTGTATTTATGGTCAACGCTTTACTTTATGGGGTAAACGCACAATGCGAACATTCTCCAAAACTTTTTGAATTGAAAGATCACAAGATAACAGGAGTGAAGTTCCGTAATGACTTGGATGATACGGGTAAGGTTAATTTTTTATCCCATACTTTCATATACAACGGAGCCGGGGTGGCTGTTGGGGATATTAACAATGATGGTTTGGATGATATTTTCTTTAGTGGCAATATGCGCAGTAGCGAATTATATTTGAACAAAGGTAATTTGCATTTTGAAAATATAACTGAAAAGGCCGGAGTAAATGATGGTAAAGACCATTGGGCTACTGGCGTGAACATGGTTGATATAAATAGCGATGGCTGGCTGGATATTTATGTTTGCTATACCAATAGGGATGAGCCTTCCAAACGGAAGAATAGATTCTATATCAATCAAAAAAATGGAAAATTCAAAGATGAAGCTCAAAAATATGGTTTAGATGATGCGTCGTACAGCGTCCAAGCTGTTTTCTTTGATTTTGATAGGGATAATGATTTGGATATGTATTTGTTGAATTATAATTCTGACCATATTTCGTCCACCAATTGGGAGTATGTGAAACACACCCGTGATCTTTATGCCGGTGATAAGCTCTTCGAAAACAGGGACGGAAAATTCCATGATATTAGTAATAAAGCGGGAATAAAAGGTTCACCATTGGGGTATGGACTTGGAGTTGCAGTAGCTGACATTAATGGAGATAATTATCCGGATCTCTACATATCAAATGATTTTGTAGAACCTGATTACCTGTACATCAATAATGGAAATGGCACCTTTTCAGATCAGTTGCCTCAGTATTTTCAACATATAAGTCAATTTTCAATGGGATCGGATCTTAGCGACTACAATAATGATGGAGCCGTAGACCTTTTGACCATAGATATGCTTCCAGAAGACAATAAAAGACAGAAACTGCTTTACGGTCCCGAGAATTATGAGGCTTATGCCAGGCAAGTTCTCAATGGATACTATCACCAAAGTATGCGTAACATGCTGCATCTAAACAATAGTAACGGAACTTTTAGCGAAATTGGTCAATTGGCAGGGGTTAGTAATACGGATTGGAGTTGGAGTGCGCTACTGGCTGACTATGACAACGATGGTTGGAAAGATTTATTTATTACCAACGGCTATTATAAAGATGTTACAAATAAAGATTTTCTGAAGTTTAAGGGGGACTATTATTTTGAACAACAAATTAAGGGGGAAGAGCCGGATACTACCTATATAGTAAAGAATACGGTATCGACCCCAATTTCCAATTATATTTATAGAAATGAAGGTGATTTGCGCTTTAAGGACATGTCAAAATGTTGGGGAATTTCTGATCTACCTGGTTTTTCCAATGGGGCTGCTTATAGTGATTTGGATATGGATGGAGATCTGGACCTTGTTATAAATAATGTTAACGGATTCGCTTCCATATACGAAAATCGTTCTAATGTGGTGTATCCCAATCGCAACTTTATAAAATTAGACCTTAAAGGATCAAAGGGTAATTTGGGTGCATACAATTCAAAGATTAACATTTTTTCCCAGAACGGGAACCAGTTCTATGAAAAAATGCCCGTGCGGGGATTTCAATCGGCAATGAGTCCATTAATCCATATTGGTCTGGGTGAAATTAATCAAATTGATTCCGTTGTTATTGATTGGGATCCTACCCGCAAATCCATAATTAAGAACCCAAAACTCAATACCACAATAGTAATTGATAAACAAGAAAGTGAAATTAGATCAACAAGGAATAAAACGAATCAAGACCCTGTTCTATTGGGAAAAAAAGATATTATAAACCATCAACACAAAGAATATCCTATCAATGACTTTAAAAGACAGCGACTTTTATTGACCATGCCATCAAATTCAGGACCCGTAATTAAAACTGCCGACTTGAACAGTGACGGTTTGGAAGATGTAATCATCGGGTCTTCAAAAGGTAGCTATACAGAGATTTACTATCAGAAAGAAGATGGGACTTTCCTTATTAAAAAATTAGATTCAACTTTTAACCATGGAACCACAACCTCATTAGAGCTTGCCGATTTTAATGGGGACGGTCTCTTGGATATTTATGAAGGCAACGGCGGTTACCACGATTATACTCCAAGGGATAAAAATTTACAGGATCGATTATATTTAAATGTTGAATCCAGATTTAAATTTCAGAATAATCTGCCTGTTATGACTATTAGCACAGGTTCTGTTACAAGTTCGGATTTTGATAATGATGGAGATTTGGATTTATATGTAGGGGCTAGAATAGTTCCAGGTATGTACCCCTTGACTCCCCCAAGCTATCTACTATGTAATGATGGACATGGTAATTTCACGGATTGTACCGAGAATTTAGCACCATCCTTTGAGGATCTAGGGATGATCACCAGTTCCTCTTCTTTCGATTTTGACAAGGATGGGTGGGATGATCTCATCTTGGCAGGCGAATATATGCCCATAACTTTTTACCAAAACCAAAGTGGAAAGGGCTTTAAAAATGTTACGGCAGAAGTTTTTCAATCAGGGTTTACTGGACTATGGTCCGCTATCGAAAAGGCAGACTACGATAACGATGGTGATATAGATTTGGTTCTGGGGAATTTTGGTCTCAACTCCCAGTTGAAAGCCAGTGTAAAGGAGCCGCTGTCAATTTATTTTGGGGATTTCAATAAAGATGGTGCAATAGATCCCATTGTAACCTCCTTCATTCAGGGAAAAAAATATCCTTTTGCCAGTAGGGATGCAATTACCAACCAAATGATTTCTTTAAGACGAAAATTCCCCACCTATGAAAAATTTTCGGAAGCAATTTTGGAAGAGGTACTTGACGAAAATCAGCTAGGACAGGCTTCTATCTTGACCGCTGTAAACCTTACATCTGTATACCTAGAGAATGTAAGTGGAAGGTTTATACTTCGCAACCTTCCTTTAGAGGCCCAATTCGCTCCTATTCAATGTATATTTACAACGGATATAAACGATGATGGATACCTTGATATACTAACTGGGGGTAACCAGAGTTTTATTCGAATAAGACTGGGCGCAATAGACGCTAGCTACGGTCAGGTTTTCTTAGGTGACGGTAAAGGGAACTTTAGGTTACTTCCTCAAAAAGATTCCGGACTAAAATTAAAAGGAGATGTTAAATCTATCGATACTTTAAAGGTAGGTAATAAAGAATATTACTTATTCGGGATGAATAATGCCCCTTTAGAAACATATTTAAAAAAACAATGAAATTTACAATAACACTTATTACGGTAATATTATCTTATCTGGGATTCTCTCAAGAAAACAAAAGCGAAGCATCCTACTATAAAGATCAATTGTTCGAAATTACTAAAGTAATGGTTCATGATGTTATTAGCCCGCCCGTTGCAGCACGCTATTACGCTTACTCATGTTTAGGGGGGTATATTGCCTTGAATGGTACAAAAGCCAATAAAAATTTAAAACTGTTATCGGTGTTGCCCAAATTTTCTTCAAAGTTTCCACTTCCGTCAAAAAATGTGGATAATCACTTAGCAGCACCCTATACGCTGCTGGAAGTAGGCAAAGCAATGTTGCCCTCCGGTTACCTTTTGGAAGACATTCAACAACAAATGTTGGATGAATACAGGAAAACTGACAAGCTTTCTGAAAAAGACATACAGGAAACTGTAACCTATGCTGGAAAGGTTTCTGAGTTTATAGTAGAGTATGCGAGCACCGATGGTTATAGTAAATTAAGTGCTATGATTGGGTATACCCCTAAAAATGAGCCTGGTTATTGGTACCCCACGCCTCCTGCCTATATGGCCGCCATAGAACCCAATTGGAATATCATTCGACCTTTTTTTCTTGAAAGCCCTGAGCAGTTTAAGCCGATCCCGCCAACACCCTTTAGTTTAGATGAACAAAGTAGTTTCTTTAAAAATCAATTAATGGGAGTTTATAATGCTGTTAAAAACAACACCGAAGAACAATTGTTGATAGCCAAATTTTGGGATTGTAACCCCTTTATGGTACGTTATACGGGCCATATGGCTATTGGAATTAAGAAAATCACTCCAGGGGGGCATTGGATGGGTATTACAGGGATTTCCTGTCAAAAAGCCGGTTACGATCTAGAAAAAACAGTGCTGGCGCATACATTAGTGGCGTTAACATTGCACGATGCTTTTATAAGTTGTTGGGATGAAAAATATAGAAGCGACCGTATTCGGCCAGAAACTGTAATTAATAAGCATATTGATAAAAGTTGGAAACCGGTTTTGCAAACTCCCCCATTTCCGGAATACACCAGCGGGCATAGTGTTGCCTCAAGTGCCGCGGCCGTAATTTTGACACACCTTTTTGGAGAAGATTTTTCTTTTGTGGATGATACAGAGGTTTTCTTTGGACTTCCCGAACGTTCGTTTCCGTCTTTTTATCAGGCTTCCCAGGAAGCAGCTATGAGCAGGCTGTATGGTGGAATTCATTATATCGATGCCTGTGAAAATGGAGTTGTTCAAGGAAAAGAAATAGGATTCTATGTTGTGAATAAAGTAAAATAAATATTTTTGAAAAAAACAGTAAATTTTGGAATTGTAGGGTATGGGAATATTGCTGAACATCACATAACCAGTATAAATACCATAGCCAATGCTAAATTAATAGCGCTTTGTAGCCGTAGTGAAGAGAAAAGGCGAAAGGTTAAAGACACTTACGGAATAGAGGTATATGCCAATATAAATGATATGCTTAAGCTAAAAGAATTGGATGTAATTTCTATTTGCACTCCCAATGGATTTCATTTAACACCTTGCATTTTGGCAGCGAAGGCGGGAAAACATGTAATTACCGAAAAACCTTTGGAAATTAATGTATCCCGCTGTCTACAAATGATAGAAGCCTGTCAAAAATCACAGGTTATTTTAGGTTGTATATTTCAGAATAGGTATATTCCGGGATACCTTACTTTTAAGGAAACTGTGGAGAGCGGGGCGTTGGGAACATTGATATTGGCTAGTGCTTCGGTTAAGTGGTACCGTCCACCTTCTTATTATAAGGAAAACAATTGGCGTGGTACTTTAGATGGTGATGGCGGCGCTGCCTTAATCACACAGGCAATTCACTCTATTGACCAAATGCTCCACGTAATGGGTAAAGTTAAATCGGTACAGGGTAAGGTCAAGACCAATTATCATGATATCGAGGGGGAAGATGTGGGCACTGCTATTTTAGAATTCGAAAATGGGGCCCTAGGAATTATCGAAGGAAGCACTGCGATTTATGCCGGATTTCCAGAGAAGCTAGAGGTTCATGGCAGTAATGGTAGCATTATCTTGGAAGCTGGAAAAATTACGCAATGCAGGATTAAAGGAAATGAACAATTTGAAGTAAAACCTGAAGATGGCACCACCTCGGCTTCCAGTGATCCAAAAGCGGTTGATGTAGGACTTCACATTAAGCAATATCAGCATTTTGTAGATTGCATTCTTTCAGGTACGGAGCCAGAGGTGGATGGGCAGGAAGCTTTAAAGTCGATTCAAGTTTTGGATGCTATTTACACCTCTTCGAGAACAGGAAGGATAATCTACTTATAATAGTTCAGAAATTTTATCAATCAGAAAGAATACGCTTGGCAATAATATTTCTTTGAATCTGATTGGTTCCTTCATAAATCTGTGTAATTTTTGCATCCCTATATAATCTTTCCACCTCGAAGCCCCTTATGTAACCGCTGCCTCCAAATATTTGCACTGCATCGGCAGTAACCTTCACGGCCACATCGCTGGCGTATTGCTTGGCCATGGAACATGCCGTTCCAGCGGTAATCTTATTATCCAATTGTAGGGCTGCTTGATGTACAAGGTTCCTTCCTGCCTGAATTTGTGTGGCCATATCGGCAAGCATCCATTGAATACCTTGGTTCGCGGCAATGGGTTTACCGAATTGTTTACGGGTTTTAGCATAATCCAAAGACCTCTCAAACGCTGCCTGTGAAATACCGGTAGCAAGAGCTCCTATACCAACGCGTCCTATCTCCAATACACTCATCATTATATAAAAACCTTTGTTTAATTCCCCGAGTAAATTTTCCTTTAGCAAAAGAACATCATCAAAGAAGAGTGCCCCAATTTGGGAAGCCTTTTGTCCCATTTTATGATCTTTGGGCCCTCGGCTTACTCCTTTGGAATGTAGGTCAACAATAAAAATACTCATTCCTCTATGTCCCAACTCTGGTTCCGTTCGAGCCAATACCAAACCAATATCTGCTATGGGTGCATTGTGGATCCATTGCTTACTTCCGTTAAGAACCCAACCCTTCTGTGTTTTGGTTGCGGTAGTTGTCACATTGGAGACGTCTGAGCCAGCTTCTGATTCTGTTATACAGTAAGCTATTTTAATATTGGTTTTTAAAATGTCTTGGGTATATTTATTTATTTGATAATCCGTACCGTAAGTGCTCAATAAGGTTGTAATTAATTCGATTACCCCACATTGATCCGCAACGGAAGCATATCCTTTAGACAATTCTTCCATAATAATGGCGTAGGCATACACATCCAATCCATTACCCCCGTAACTTTCCGGCACCGTGATACCAAACAAACCTTGTTCTCCCATTTTACGGTAAAGTTCATCTGGGAAATTTTCATTTTTATCAAGTTCTTCAGCAATAGGCCTAATGTGTTCGGCAGAAAACCTAGCAGTCATTTCTTTTATTTCGCGATACACTTCTAAGGGCAAAAGAGGGGTTTGGATCATTTTAAATAGTTTTTAATTGCAATCGGGGTTAAACATTTTTATTTCTTCGGAATTACAGTTCCACATATGGGAGGAATACAGCCATTTCCCGTTTACTTTTTCGAAAACGTCGGTAGTTTTTTGATCAACCTTTATGGAGTCACCGGTAGATAACTCAATAAAGTAACCTTTGCTTTCGTATCTGTGTACAGCGGTGGTAGGGGAGATTATCCAATTATCGTAGAGAACTTGATTACTATTCCCAGCAGTTAGTGCATAAGTCCTAAAAAACTGTACGCCCCATTTTAAAATTGCCTGTTTTCCAATGAGAACTTCGTCATTCTGGGGCATATAAACTGGATTCGCTACCGTGTTTTCCGTGTATATTTGTGCAATTTTCTGTGGGTCTTTTTCTGCTAACATTCTTTCAAAGCGTTCATTGGTCATAGCTATAATTGCTTTTTTCTCATCTTCAGGGGTGAATGTGTTTTCTTTATGGGTTGCTCGGGAACAACTTGTTAAGAAAATCAGACTTGCAATAGGTATTAAAATTTTCATCTGCTCTTTGTTTGATGATTTATCTTTACATCGAAATTAAAATAAAGGTTAGTTATTTTGAGGTAGTTCTTGTACGACCTCTAGTTTGTCTATTTGAATTTTTACGTTTTGACTCGAATGATTTACAGCGATGTAAATCGTGGTATTGGCATTGGTGGAGTCTGTGTAAAAATCGTATGAAACTTTTTGCCATTTTTCTTCAGGGATCATTGCGTTGTTCCATCCAAGGAATTTTCCTGAATTAAACGCACCGCAGTGCATTTCTACACTATCGCCTTTAATGTAAAAAGTTGTGGTGTATTTTTTGTTGGGTTTCAGTTTAATTTTTTGTGATATACCCCACCAGTCCCCAGCTTGGGCCGTCAAATCTAGAAACTTTCTGCCATGATATGCCTCCTTAGCATCTTCTACGATCCTAAAATTGGCCTTGGCCGTGTCTGGTCGGGTGATATAACTGGAATTCAGGTTATCAGAAGCTTGAAGTTCAAAACTTCCATCCGTAATTTGCGTAAAACTGTTTAATGTACTGTTCACTGGTTTATTGTAACAAGCCGAAAATGTAAGAATTGTCAAAAACGTATAAATTAATGCGTATTTTTTCATTTTAAAGAACATTTCTTGAGAATAGGTTTTTTATGTATGCCTAAAGCATCGATACTTACTTTACCTTTCTCCCATATAATTATGCCTTGCTCCATCTGAGGAATTTCAATGGACGAGCCATCCGCTAATTTAAGATAGAGTGGGGAAGGAGCCGTGCCATGGTAACCTGCAACAACGGTATTTCCACTAGGTGAGGTGTAGAGCCATGCTGCGTTTTCCGAAAGGGTGGCAAGGGAGCAACCGTTTAGATCAATTTTTCCGGTTCTATTTTCAATAGCCCATTTACTCTGGAGCATGGGCATGGATATCTCCCCTTTTGAATTCCAGCGCTTAGGCGATTTAAACCAATCAAATAAATCTACAGTCATTCCCAACTTCTTTCCATCACGCTGATACCCTACCTTCCAAGATCTGTTTTCCACTCCGGTATAGGTCAATTTAGGGTCAACTTCATCGATAAATTCACCCCTGTTTATAAGCCTTGATAATTGTGAGGGGGTTTGAACATCTTTTTTTGAAACTATCTCCGCATAAAAACCATTTTGAGGCTGCCCTTGGTAAAAAGTCCCTGGCCATGCCAGTTCCCAAAATGTTTTTTCCGGACCATCATAGTTATAAAGTTCAACTACTAAAGTATGATCAGGGTCATCTAGTAGTTTGATAAACAATTGTGGCCCGGTTGCTAAATTCGAAATGGTGAAAGGACGTAATCCTAACATCATTTCTCCACTCGAGATTATTACCGTTTGTCCAGGTTTGAATTCGGCAGGGAAAGTAGTTACTTTTTGGTCTTCTATCCATATTTCGTCATATGCATCGTTCCAGCGGGGAAAAGCGATTACAGATTTAGCACTGCTATAATGGTCCATAGCGTTCAGACCGCGGGGAGCGTAAAGCCCTATTGCCCGATTGTTTTCCATTATACCTTGAAAATGGCCTCTATCCGGGATAAGCATATCCTTAGGTCTTCCAGGTCCAGCCGCAAAATCCCCCAACCACTCATTATTCAATATATAGCGCGTATAGATTGTCCCAGGGACTTCTCTTTTAGTGCGTACATAATTGGAACTGAAAACATTGGACTGCCAAGCAATGAATCTGTTAGCTTGATTTGCCATATTCCGGGAAGCTACACCAAAAGTATAATCTTCTGTTAGTTGTGTTGAAATAAATATTTCATCATTCCGTCCAACGGTTTCAATGACTTCATTTGGCAAGGCTTTTTCGGTCAATAGTTCTTCTATCCATTCTGGAATGGTTTCATCTTCTATCCATTCCTCTATAGTAGTAAGCTCTTCTGCAGCTAATTTGTACCAGCCGCCGTCACTGGTGTACGAATTATGATACGCTCGACCATGTGGCCCCGCCCATCTTTTTGTAGGTGCGTGCATATGTAATCCAGTTGTTAAACTTAATCTGGCTAACATTAGCTTTGCCCTTATTCGAGTAGGCTCGTGGGTAATTTGTTTTTCCAATTTTGAAAGAACATCCAACGCTACGGCGGTATAAGGTAAACTGTTGTATTCGTAAGCACTGCCCGAATGATCCGTAAATTCCATCCATTGCTTCATTTTACGGTATCCACGATTCGCTATTGCTGTATCGCCCAAGAGTTCCCCTCCTAAGCTGGTATTGGAAATGTCTTTAAGAACAATATTAGTATATTTTAGTCCTACATCAATGTTCGCTATATTTTTTAGTCCTAAGCGAATAGCTTGTTTTATAGTATCGGCTGTTTGTTTGTCAAGTTTGTTTTCATTTCTGATCATGGCCGGGATTAAGGCATCTAAAACAAATTCCACGGCGTTGAGGTCGTTTACCATGGAAGATTCCAATTCCCAACGAAACCCGCCATAATGGGGTGATTTTTTTCTTAGCTCCTGGGTTGAAAGAAGGGAAGGGATTATTTTTTTTGCCAATTCAATATCCCGTGGTGTACCATTATCCAATAGTTTTTCAACAAATTGCGCATTTGCATAGGCCCAATGAATTTTCTCTCCATTCACCATAGTGGATAACATGTTTACCGAAGGATCAAAATTCTCCGGTATAGGTAAGGGAGTTCGGTTTTGCGCATTTGTACAAATGTACATCAATAGGGTTAGGAAAAAGATGATGCTGTTTTTCATACTTTACATAAGATATTTATAAAAAATGCTGCTGCAGATAAATTGCAGCAGCATTGAGAAGGGATTTTTATGTTGAACTAGAATTATACACTAAAACCACTGGTGGGATCTAATTTACTTTAAATTCATCCCTTAAAATTTCCAAATACTGTGTACCGTAACTTTGGGCAGGTTCCAGTTGTGTATCAAAGTTCCAATTGTTAAAAGCATCTACCGTAATTATTCTCTTCGAAGATGTAGCTTTCTTGGCTACGTCACAGAAAGTTCTAAAAGTTTCTTCATCTTTGGGAAAAACATAATTACCGCTATTGGGGTTCCAAATCCTAGGATCGTAGGATGGTGAAACTTGTGGCACATATTCCAAACCAACTCTTTCGAATTCTTCCTTTGCAAAAGTTAATGCCTGATCTGTGTATTGTTCAAATAGTTCAAACCTGTCGTAAAAAGCTCTTGTCACTACCATATAAGTAGCGTGGCTAACAGCATCTACCGCATTCTCAAATCTGAAATCCCATCTTAGGGGAGGTGTCCAAGCTGGTTGAATTCCTATTATGTACAACTCTATCCCAAGACTATTGACAGCAGCTCTCATATTGTTGTATAAAGTTACGCTGTCATCAGATGTTAAATCGTTGGCTTGAGATATGTATACGATAGCCTTACCGTCGTCAGTTTTCATGTAATTGGATTGCTGAAAGAAATAACTCATAGCAGTGAAATCATCGATAAACTGTTGGACCAAACCTGCACTTTCGATGGAAGTATTGTTGTTTAGACCCATTGCCTGAAAATTATAATTTAGAGCGAAATTAACTTCTCCTGCATTTGGAGCAGTTTGCAGTGTTTCCACATATAAACTATCAGAGGAATAATTAGCAGGATTTACTCCCGATCTCATTCCAAAAATAAAGAAATCAATTCCTCCTTGTTTTGCCATCTCGATATGCTCTTGATAAGCTACAGGGTCTCCATTACTGGCATCATATTGTCCAAGTACGGGCTGTTCGGTAATATCGGGATCCCAAGTAAATCTATTATAGTTTGCACCCACGATATAGTCCTCGGTTACAGGTACGCTTTCCACCTCGTAGTTAAGAAAATTATCTTCTGCCGTAGGTGTGTCGGTATTGTCGCAAGACAGGGCGAGCATAACAATACCCACAAATAGTATTATGTTATTTATTTTTTTCATGTTATATCATTTACAGTTTTACAAATGCTTTACCATCATTTACAAGTTGCTGTTTAGCTTGGATTTCTTGAGGAGTACCAGTTGTAAGATCTACTTCTATAAGTCCATTTGAAAGTAAATCATCAACGGACGGGCCATAGTATTCGGAAATATAATCTGAATTAAAACTTGCATCCGCATTGTTCCAATTTATACCTTCTTCTGTGCTGTTCATCTTAAGTTTGGTTACAAGATTGTCTTCACCACCCAACTTGTTCACTCCATCTTGATATCCATTAGGGTTTTCAACAATTTCGGATAATGGAAAGGCCATACGTTCAGGGAAATCCAGAAAATCTACGCCAAGCCTATCTGCAGGATTAAGGAAAGGAGCCCAGTCTATTTCTCTAGTTCTTTTCTGAAGACACCATCCGTCGTGACCTTGGAAAAACATCGCAATCCACCTTTGGGTTATTATCCTTTCTAGATTTGTTGTTATACCTGTAGTTACTATGCCATTGTAGTTTCGCTGTCCGGTTGAAGTAGTTCCCCATGCAATACCGTCTTGCGTTAAATAATCATCTACTCCCGAAACATTATATCTTGCAAAAGAGGCCTTAATAGCATTAATATAATAATTTTCGGCACTGTTGGAGGTATTAAATCCTTTTAGAGCTAATTCTGAAAGCATAAACATAGTTTCTTCGGATGAAATTATAGTGAAACTGGCGTCTGCTTTCATGAATTCATTATTGTAATTGGAATAATTTTCAAATACATAATCCCTTATAGGGTTATCTGCTTCGTTTAGGCCCCACGCATCCAAAGTACGGTTTGCATTGGTACCAAGAGGTTCTCCCAAATAGGGTACTGCATATTCCACTGCAATTTTAGTAGAGCTTCCTCCGCCTTCTTCCAACGAATCAACAAATCTTACCTTTTCTTCCGCTTCTGCAGCAAACGCTGTGATTCGTGGATCGTTATAAGTATTTAGGTAAAGGTATAAGTCGTCGTTTATCTTAGGAATATGGTTTTCATTTTGTATGATTGTCTGCTGATTGTAAAAAGTACTCCAGTTTTGTTGATCATCCCCCCAAGATAACATGGCGTTTTCGGATGGATTCATAATTAATAAGGACTCGTTTGCAATTACCTCATTAATGTGCTGGGATGCCAAGGCAGGAAAAGCATCTACAATTCTCAATGCTATTTTAAGGCGCAGCGTATTTGCAAATTTTTTCCATTTTGTCATATCACCCCCATAAAGAACATCTTGATTATTGATGAAGGTGTCTCCTGATGGATCTATTGATGCACTGGCTTCTTTTAATCTATCCAAAATAATTGTGTAAGCCTCTTCTTCGGTATCGTATAATACATCGGGTAGATTATCGATACTTAAGGCTTGGCTAATGGGTACTGGCCCCCAAGTTGAAATAATAATAGAGTAATTATAGCTCGCCCAAATTTTTGCAACTTCGACCCTGTTGGAATAGTTTGGGTCTTCTCCATAGATTTCCATTATGGATTCGCATGGTTTTATGGCATCTACATATAGATCCCGCCAGTAATTGTTAACGAATTGTTCAAAGATACCAAAAGAATGGAATTCGTTCCCTTGCAACCCTCCTGCATACCTTGCATAGGATAGAAACATCCATAAGTTCATTTCCCCCCCAACCAAATCTAAACTGGTTTTCATTGCTCCCGTCATCAAGGCATTGGGCGTAGCAGTAGAAAACTGGTTCGGATTTGTGTTAATGTCTTCAAAATCTCTTGTACAACTTATCATTCCTAAAAATAATAGCGCCAATAAAATGATATTATTTGATAATTTATTCATATTAGTTGTTTTTTAGAATGAAAGATTAATGTTTACTCCCATTGATCTCGATGGAAGGAAAGAACCAAATTCAATTCCTTGTCCGTTTCCAGAGGTCGAATTTGCTTCTGGGTCTAGCCCTTTCGGAGTATTTTGGTGGATTATCCAAAGATTCCTTCCTACAAATGAAATTTTTGCGTTGGTAAATGGTGTGTTCTTTAGAATGGATTGGGGAAATTGATATCCCATGGTAACTTCCCTTAGCTTAATATAAGAGGCATCAAAAATGCTACGGTTGTTATAAAACCAAGCATTGAAATAGTAAGTATCTGGACTTAAATAGATATTATTTTGTTCTCCCGAAGAAACCCATCCGAATTCGCCATCACCATCTGGATCACCCCATTCGGCAATAACACCTGGAGCAATAGCTCCTTGAACTCGATCTCCTCGATTGTAATCATTTCCATTTAAGCCTTGTCCAGCTCTTTCATTTTCCGATTCCCCATAAATTCTAGCAGATTGAATAAATTCCTCCCTGCCAGGAAGTGTGGAAGCGTGGGTACCAAATTGATTTTGTCTGGCATAAGAAGCGGAGTAAAGTTCGCCGCCTTTTTTCATTTCTATCAAAAAGTTGAGGCTAATTCCTTTGTAGCTAAAGGAGTTATTGATACTTCCTAACCAATCTGGTTGGAAGTTTCCTAGGATTTGATCAGCTTCCCAAACTGGTAGACCACTAAAAGGGTTAATTAATGCCTGTCCACTTTCTTCATCATATACTGGAGCCACACCACGAATATTTCCATAAGGCTCATTTTCCTCAGCAACTACCAGTAAATTTCCTCCCCATTGGTTCAAAGTGATGCGGGGTACTTGTGGATCAATTTCTTTAACAAACGATTCATTTGTAGACCAGTTTAAATCCATACTCCAACTAAACGGACCGTCCAATATTTTTGCATTTGCAAACACTTCCCAACCTTCATTAGTAATCTCTCCCGCATTAAGTACTGAAGTGGTATATCCCGTAACAGGGGTAACTGGACCAGATAAAATTTGATCGAATGAGTTTGTTTTGTAATAGGTAACGTTAGCACTAAACCTGTTCTTAAAAAATTTAGTTTCCAGCCCCATTTCAAAAGATCTAGTAGTCTCGTTTTTAAGATCCGTCTTATTTTTTTGATTTAGGGGGCTTACCCATGCAATATTTTGGTAATTTCCACCGTAAGCGTATGTATCATAAACCTGATAGGGTGCTGCGCTATTACCTACTTCTGCTATTGAAGCTCTTAACTTACCAAATGAAAATATGTTATTTTTCTTGATAAACTCTGAAAATATGAGAGAGCCTCCAAACGAACCATACAAATAGCTATTATCTTCGAGAGAAAGAGTGGAAGACCATTCATTTCTTGCAGTAGCGTCTAAATAGATAAAGCTTTTATAACCAACGTTCAATGATCCAAATACCGAATTAAGCACTCTTTCGGAATCTGCTTCATTAGCTAGATAGTCGCCTGCACTGTTTGATAAACTGTAAACATCTGGAAACAGAAGCTCGTTTACCGTAGCAGTTCTTCTGGAATAATTGAATTTCCATTGATTTGCCCCTAAAACAGAAACTAATGAGAAGTTATTAATGTTTTTTCGATAGGTAGTTATTCCCTCGAAATTCCAGTTAGTAATATTTTGGTTGAATGTAAAGTAACTACCATCCCTGTCATAAGTCGCGCCAGGAGCCTCATACCTGAAGCCTTCCGTTAGCCTTAAATCGCCATTGACCTTTGCGGTGATATCCCAGCCTTTTAAAATTTCATAATTTACTTGAAACTTTGATATAATCCTGTCCGTTTTATCTTCGTTTAAATTTTCATAAATATTCCAATACGGGTTAGACAACCATCCACTACCCGCACGAAGTCTGGTGGCTTGGCCGTTTTCGTCTTTCCATGGGGTTAAGTTCCCCCTGTACATACTGGGATGCATTTGAATAAAGTTTTGAGCAGGATTTCTAAAACTACCATTTTCAACTACCCTGTTGGTAATGTTATCGTTTGTGTAATACATAGATCCATCTACCGATAGTTTATCAGTCAATTTTGCGGTGGCCCTTAGCGATAAGTTGTGCCTGTTGATTTGATCTTGTCTATCCATAACCCATTCACCACCAGTATGTGTATAACCAATACGTACTGTAGCCTTGTCTGTAGCCTTATCAAGTTGTACACCACTTATAATTGTGGTTCCAGTTTTAAAAAGCTCTTTCACATTGTTAGGCCTTGGTGAGTATGGCCCTATGGTATTATTGTAGTCGAAAACATTATATCCCAGCAGCGGCCCTCCGAATGCGTTGATATGTGAATTAACTTCAGCATAAGTTTCGCCATCTACTTCAGTTAAATGATTTGGAGTACTTGCAACAGAACCTTGGGCACCAGAACCGTAAACATATTGGTAATCGGGATATTGATTTACTTCTTGAATCATAGTGTTTGAAGTAAGGGTGACCCCCCAACCTTTTTTCTTTTTACCCTTTTTAGTGGTTATAAGTATTACCCCATTGGAAGCTCTTGATCCATACAGGGCAGATGCACTGGCACCTTTGAGGACTTCAATATTCTCGATATCATCTGGATTTAGATTAGAAACAGGATCCCCGTAATCCACAGGTGCATAATCTCCTCCTCCCCAAGAGCCTGATTGAGCGTCTCCCACAGTTTGATCTAGTGGCACTCCATCCAAAACATATAGAGGCTGGTTGTTCCCGCTTAATGAAGTAATACCTCGAATTACAACTCTATTAGAGCCACTCGCAGTTTGGGAATTGGTTACTTGTACACCAGCGGCTTTTCCAGACAGCGCGGAAACAAAATTCGAGCTTCGCGCTTCCTGTAGTCCTTCCACCGCAATAGATTGCTGAGCGTTTACAACGGATTTGGCTTCTCTTTTAATTCCCATTGCCGTTATCACAACTTCTTCCAATTGCTCTGTAGACTCTTTTAAAACTACATCAATCGTTGTAGTAGTTGCTACTTTAATGGTTTTTGGTTCAAATCCTATGTATCGAAAATTAAGGGAAGCTCCACGAGAGGCTTCAATAGTATAGTTACCATTGAAGTCGGTCATGGTGCCCGTATTGGTGTTTTCTACTATTACAGTTACACCAGGTAAAGGATTCCCTTCTATATCTGATACGTTACCGGAAATACTTTGATTTTGTGCCCACGTTAGGGAGGACATTAAAATCAAAATGAAATTTAAAATGATTGTTCTTTTCATATGTCAGTTAGTTTTTCATAGATTGAATTAAAAAGTTAAAGGTTGTTTAATTTTTATAATACATAATAGGGAATAGTAAAAATCATAATAGAATTTTTATTACACGTGTGATAAATTAAAGTACACGTGTAATACAAAACTACTTAATTTATTTTATTTTACAAATATTTCTATTATTATTTTAATAATTTCTTAAATAGATGTTTTTGTTACAGGAAATCCTCAAATATAGCCAATTCTATTTTCTAAAAAATTAGTTGCAATTAATTATGAATCCATAAAAGAAATCTTTTTTAAAAAACATTCCTATTTTTTATCACACGTGTAATAAAAGAATTATTTTTGTGTTTTCATATTAATTCTCATTATAAATGGATAAGATTATAGCATTTGGAGAAATTTTGTTAAGGTTGTCAACTCAAGACAATTCTCGCTTTGTGCAGGCAAGATCATTTGCAGCAAACTATGGGGGAAGTGAATTCAACGTGATTATGTCATTAGCAGATTTCGGTAAAAAAACAGCATTTATTTCAAAGCTTCCTAAGAATGTTTTTGGAAATCAAATCTTGGAAGAAATGCGAAAGAAAGCCATTGAGACTAATGATATTATTAGAAGTAACGGAAGATTGGGACTATATTTTATGGAAAAGGGCAATGCCGTTAGATCCAGTTGCGTGTTGTATGATAGGGAAAACTCTTTATTTGCTAACATTTCTTCGGCAGAGTTTGACTGGGATAGAATTTTAGACGCCGCTAAGTGGTTTCATTGGAGCGGTATTACCCCGGCGGTTTCTCAAGAGGCAGCTAATGTTTGCAAAGAAGCGTTAGCAGTTGCAAAGTCTAAAAATATTACTGTATCATGTGATTTAAATTATAGGTCTAAATTGTGGAACTATGGAAAGCAACCACAAGACATTATGCCTGAACTTCTTCGCTATACAGATGTAATATTAGGTGACTTGGATACTGCATGTATGATGACAGGAATGGAAAAATTAAATCCAGACTATTCGAATCTTGAAAGTATAGCTTTTGCCTATGATCACTTCCTTGAAAACTTTCCTAATGTTTCTTATATGGGGACTACTTTAAGGTATTCCTTGAGCGCATCCCATCAGAAAATTGGAGGAATTCTTTACGATAAAAACCATTGTTATTCTTCAAGACTTTGGGATATATTACCAGTTGTAGATAGAGTTGGCACCGGAGATGCCTTTATGGCCGGGTTAATCCATGGATTGCTAGAACCTGAAGCATCATCGCAATACGCAGTAGACTTTGCAACTGCCGCTTGCAGCTTTAAGCATACTGTAAATGGTGACTATGGAATTGCATCAGTAGAAGAAATTGAAAAAATGATTACTCAAAAGGGCCAAGCATTGGTTGATAGATAGATAGTATGATAACAAGAATACAAATTTCAGAAAAAGTTAAGGAAATAGGATTTATACCTTTATTTTACAACGATGATGTACAGGTTTGTAAAAGAATTATACACGCCTGCTACGAAGGTGGGGCCACTGTTATTGAATTTACAGCACGCGGCTATGCGTCATTGGAGGTGTTCAAATCATTACTTGAATATAGCGAAACTGAGCTTCCTAGATTACTATTAGGAGTTGGCTCCGTGACCGATGCTGGAGCAGCTTCCCTATATATGCAGATGGGAGCTAAGTTCATTGTAACTCCCGTTTTAAGGGAAGACATAGCTAAAGTTTGCAATAGACGGAAAGTTCTGTGGATGCCTGGATGTGCCACCTTAACGGAGATAGCCCAAGCTGAGGAATTGGGCTGTGAAATAATTAAATTATTTCCAGGAGCTTTATATGGGCCGGAATTTGTTAAAGCAATTAAAGGACCGCAACCTTGGACACGGATAATGCCTACCGGAGGGGTGGGGTTGGAAGAAAATAGTTTGAAAGGATGGTTCGGAGCTGGAGTGGATTGCGTAGGGCTTGGGTCGAATCTTATTGGAAATTCATTTACTGGTGAAAGTGATTTTATTAGCTTAAAGAAGCGGGTAACAGAGGTTAAAGATAAGATTTTGAAAATTAGACGGGACAGAGGTTTGTTGTAAAAGTGTTTATAACTGGAGGTTTTTAGGGGAACCTTTGCTAAGAATGGATTCCCCAGTACATTTAAAAGCTCCTGACATTTTATTTAAACATTTTGGTTGTAGGATCCTATGTGTTGTAACATTCCCTTGCCCGCTATTAAATTCAGATAATGGCAATAAGACTTTCGATAGCTATCACCATCATGAATAGGTTGAAGATTAATGTGGCTATTAATGCGATATTGAGACCTAGTTTTGCCCTGTAATCTCCCATTACACTTTTTTTATTGATTAAAATCAATAGAAATAGTGTAATCAAGGGCATGATAAAGGGACTGAAAGCCTGTGAGGCTATTAATATCCAAACAGGTTTACCACCCATGATAGGGACAATTAAACAGGTGAGTGCCACTATTACTACCAGAAGCTTATATAGTGGTTTTTTCATATTTCTATCCTCTTTCTTATAATCTGAAATGATCCATGGAGTTAATAATAGATTAGGAAAAATTGAAGATAGGCCCGCACCCAATATTCCCAATGTAAATAAGGTCAAGGCGAATTCACCCGCCCAAGGTCCTAATGCATGCATTAAGTCGATGGGACTATCCACTTTTATATCCTGAAAGTACAAGGTTCCCGTAGCACTTATCATAATAGCCAGACTTATAAGAAAAGTCATTACCATAGAGTAAATGGCATCTTTACGTTCTGTTTTTAGATCTGCTATTTTCCAGTTTTGTTCCTGGACAAGTATGCTCCGAGATATAAGGCATATACCTGCCATGGTAGTTCCCACCATACCGGCAATTACCAATCCAGTATTTCCTGCTTCCGGTAATTCAGGGAAGTAGGCTTTTAAGGGAAATTCCGATTCCTTTAAAACAATGATACTGGTAATAATAAAAGACAAGGCCATAAAACCTACTAGGAAAGCCATTATATTTAAGAAATATTGGTGTTTTCCTAGCCAAAAAAGGGTTATTAATAAAGCTATAAAAAGTAGGCTAATGTAAATTTGATTTAAAAAGTCTATATTAGTATTTACCCTAATCCATTCTACAACCACCTCTGCAACCACTCCCATAATACCAATGCAAGAGGACACGATAGATATAATAAGTGCAAGTATTATAAAAAGGGTTACAGGTTTTCCAAAATGCTTCTTAAAATTGTAAAGTAAGGTTTCTCCAGAAACAATTGTGAGTTTACTGATGGCCGCTATTAAAAAAAAAGTAAAAAAACAGGATAGAAAAAGCGCCCAAGATAGGGAAAGTCCGAAATTGGCACCTGAAACTACCATGGAAGTGACACTTCCTGTCCCTACTACATATCCAATGATAAAAAATGCAGGGCCAAGGTTTTTGACAATGATGTTTAATTTTTGTGTTAGTAGCATCAAAAAAATAGTTTAGGTTAAA
The DNA here is from genome assembly GCF_013391805.1 of Galbibacter sp. BG1. GTDB lineage: Bacteria > Bacteroidota > Bacteroidia > Flavobacteriales > Flavobacteriaceae > Galbibacter. Next base: position 3,019,585 of record NZ_CP058364.1, read on the forward strand.
CAATCGTAGCTATTCAATTGCAAAAAGATAGCCATTTTTACATAGTGCCAATACTTTATTTCCATATAAAGCGGGAGCGTTTTCCAGCATTTCACCTCCAGTAAACACCCTCCAAAGAATTTTTCCTGTATCCGGCGAAATACCGGTGATAAACATACTGGTCGATGATCCTGTAATTAGTGTTTTATCAGTTATTACGGGAGCAGTAAGTCCCCCAACATTATCTAATTCCCATATCTTATTTGGATTGCCTATGTTTTTACTGTTAAAAGCACGCATGGTTGAAGTGTATGGAAGAGAGATCACTTTTCTTACGGTTGAAGTAAAAATCATATCCCTGTTTGCCGCAACCGAAGCATTTTGTAAGTGCCCCCTTTTTGCATACCATTCCCAGGCAATTTCTCCCTTTTTTACATTCAATGCGGCCACAGCCCCTCCTTTTTTCTGAACATATAGATATCCTTTATATAGAATGGGTGCTGCTGAATCAGGCAATCCCCCATAATCATTTGCACTTGTTTTGGTACGCCATTTAAGCGCTCCCGTCTTTTGATCAAAAGCAAAATAGTATCCGGACCAGGAGCCCACATAGAAATTTTTATCATCCTTTGTAGGAATGCTATAAACCCCGGAAGGAAAACCGTGTGTAAATGGTGTTGTAAGTGGTATTTTCTCTTTTGGGGTGTCTTTTGCAGTATTATATTTCCACATAATATTTCCGTTTTCCGGATTAACAGCAAAAACGAAACCATCGGTATTACCAAAGAAAAGTTTACCGTCCGCATAGGTAGCACTTACCCAAACCCGACCAAATTCTTTGGAGCTCCAAATAGGCTCCCCAGTGTTTTTATTTAATGCGAAATATTCTCCGGGATTCTCATAACCATAATGTTCTGTGTTAGCGCCAAGATAACCGAAAAAAATCCTTTCATCAACAACTGTGGGGGCTAAGGATACTGTACTGTTAGTTTCAAAACGCCATATTTCTTTTCCTGTTTCCACATTTACAGCATTTACGAATCCATCAGGTCCGCCTATATACGCAACACCATCGACAATTGTTGGAGTTCCCAAAAGCCCACCGGCCCAATCTGCCTTGTAGTAGTTTCCACTATCAAAAATACCGTCTACAATGCCGTGTTGCCATAAAGTCTCTAAACTATTGGGAGATACCGCATGCAAGACTAGGTTTTGATCCGCAATAAATACTCCATTATTGTTTCCAACAAGGTCGGCTGTAATTGGATGCTCGCTTATAGGATTCCCTAAGACTATTCTTGGTTTTTTGGTAGAGATATCAATTTTATGTAGCAGGCCATCAAAGCTTGCAGCATATAAATAATTATTTACTGTCACAGGGGCGGCCCTAATCCAATCGGATAGTTTTAGCTTCCAGAGCTGTTTGCCTTCAGGTGAGAAGCAATATAAATTCTTATTACTGGCACCAATGAAAACTTGATCATGGTAAAAGTGGGCCCCGGAATAGAATTGATTTGACTTTTTTTCAATCTCTTCTGCTTGAAAACTCCAGTTAAGATTTCCGTTTTTTACCTTAATTGAAAATAGTTTTCCTGTTGTATTGCCGATTATTAGTTGTTCATTCCCTATTGATGGTGTTCCTACCAATTCCGTATCGAGGTCTATATTCCATACTATTTCTCCAGTAGATAGACTAAAGCTATAAACTTCTCCGTTGCGCAGTGCGACCAAAACCATTTCATTATGGACTTTTGGCTGGTTGGTGATATAATTTTGAAAATTATGTGTCCAAATATCCTTTCCTTCGTCGGTACTTGCTACGACAAGGGTTTTACCTAACCTGGTATAAGCAAACTTTAGTTCTTCTTTATTTTCCTTACTTGGTTGGCCAGTACTTTTGTCAACCACATGAATGGACTCTTCGTCAAAAGCGTTTCGAATAATTACGTTCTTTTGGGTGACCACAGGTGTCCATCTGGAACCATGATCAGTATAAAAATCAATTCCCATTTGTCTTGATCTCCATAGAACTTTTCCAGTTTTCTGATCTAAACAAAAACCATTCACATCAATTCCAGGGCTGGAAATAAAAAGTCTTCCATTTTCCAAGACTGGAGTAGCTGTTGAGTGATAGCCTTTAGGGAATTTCCATGCTATTTTACCTTTTGTGGGACCGGGATCTGGAGAATATCCGGTCTGTCGGTTTTCAGTGCCCAAATAATAAGGCCAATTGGTTTTGGATAATTTTTTAGTACGGACAGCATTGGAATTAATTTGTTCTATCTTTTTTCCAATAAAGTATAGGCTGTCCAAAGCCAAAAAACCTTTATCTATGTTTTCATAGTTTTTTTTAGCATCCGAGAAATCGGTTATCAAATTTTCAGAAAGCGTATCCATATTTGTAAGGTCGTACCCCTGTCTCCATAACAGTCGCCAATAACGGAAAAGGGCAGCCCGTCTACCTTTGAAGTTTATACTGTCAGTTGGGGCTTCCTTGATTTCCTGTCGGATTTTATCAATATCGGTAAGTCCCGTATCTTTTTGTAATTGAGAGTAACATGTAAGGGAAATAAGAAGGCAAATGTTAAGTACAAAGAGTTTCATGTTATATGGTAATTTAAATACTAATTAAAAGAAAAGTATGGGAAAGATGAAGAGGCTTTCCCAATACTAATCAAGCTAACTACTAACTATGGAGTTAATGTATCGAAAAAGGTGTAATACCCATCTTTGGCCATCTGCGAAGCCAAAAAACACAATTCGACCATGTGATAATCTCCCCACATGCTCGATTCGTCGGTGGGAACCTTTTGTCCTTTTTGTACATGATCCCATCCATTGGGCCAATGATAAACGGAATGCTTTAAAATTCCTTGGTGATCCTTGTCGGTGGCAAGATAATCGTCCTGCAAAAGAGTCTGCAGAACGCTAAGGCCTGCTTGAATGTATTTATTGGATGCATTTTTGTCCTTATTTTCCAAAAGCTTACCCAAACGCAGAAGACCTTGGGCTCCAATTGCAGCTGCCGAACTATCAATAGGTTCAAATTCATTATAAATATCAGCCTTTCGTTGCGTATAGTCACCGAGCTTATGAAGGGTCGGTGCACCTGTATCCCAATAGGGAATACCATCTTTTGACGTATGTGATATATAAAAATCGCATGTTGCCTTAGCTGCCTTTATTAGATTATTTTTAATAGATTCAATTTCTTCTATTTCTATATTTTCGTGTTCCAAATACTCTAGAAATTCTGGAAACCCAACCATGGCCCATGAAAGTCCACGAGTCCATGTAGTAAATCCTGAAAATCCCTGTTGGGAGTTCGGACACCTAAAGTTACCATCATTTATGTTGAAAATTGCTTCATGGGAAACTCTACCCCGAATATCATATTGATCCCGACCTTCCCCGTAGTATACTGAGTATTTGGCTGAAGTTAGAGCATGGGTTATCGCCCTATCCAATAAATTGATTTCCTTATCGTTCTCATCTAGCATTTTGTGACCTAGTTTATGTGCGGCCAACAAAATTCGGGCTGTTCTGATAGTATCTATGAACAAAGAGTGTGGTCCATTGAAAGAGTACATATAACCGCCATCTTTTATTTGGGTCCATCTTTTTGATTGAACGGATCCTGAAGCTTGAATGGCAAGTTTATAAAAATTTCTTTCCCCTTCCGAAGATTCGAAAAGCTCGGCGTTCGACATTCTTAATAAATTTCCATAGGTACTAAGGTTATTGAAACCGTGGTCGTGGACTCCAAAATGCGTTATATGGTGGGCCATATTATTCACGGTATTTCTCTTCCCGAGTTCAAACATTTCTTCATCCTTGGTAGCATTGGCTACAAGAAGCGGAATTCCATATTGAAAACCTTGGGTCCACTCGGTCCATCCTCGAGAGGTGTATTTCCCTTCTACGGTAAATACAGGAGCGCCCTTGGTTTTGTCGTAGTTACTTTCCACTAATAATGCTTTACTTTTTGCTAGTACCCAAAATTCATCTAATTGCTTATTTAAATTGCTTATTGTTAAGGTTGTATTGATATCCATTATTTTTCTGAGGGTTTAAAAATTATTGAAAAAAGTCAGTGTCATCCATGTTCGTTGGTCCAGAATCTATACTGTGTTTGGGGGCTGCTTTGATAAGGATAGATTAAGAATGGTTGGAAATATTAACAGCTAATACATCAAAGTCAATTGCTGAACCGTATGTCGTACGGTTGGGATCCATAATTGCTGATTTGGCCATGGCATACGCCATGGGTTTAACCTGACTTAGCGTACTTAAAAGTCCGGAAATTTCGTTTTCATTCTTGATATAATGGATGAGTTTCATTTCTTGTGCTTGAACGGCATCAACCCGTTCAGATAATAGAATAAGTTTTTTTGCATGGACTTCACCAATCAGACGCGTAGCCCTAGCCATACCTCCCCAGCCAGGAAGCCATCCGTTTGAAACTTCGGGAAAAGCAAATATAGCGGTAGATGAGGCTATGCGAAAATCGCAAGCAAGGGCGAGCTCTAGACCTCCACCCATCGCATAACCATTAATGAAAGCAACGGTTGGTTTCTTCAAACATTCCAATGAATTATTGATTTTATTACCAAGTTCAATCCATTCAGTTATTTCTTTGTCCTTCAATTTTTCAAATTCCTTAATATTGGCTCCTGAACAAAATGCCCTATCCCCAGCGCCCTTTATTAGGACTACTTTGATTTTATCTTCCTGCTGAGCCTGCTGTAAAGCGTTTTCTAAAGCATACAACATTTCAAATCCCAAACAATTTAACTTTTCGGGATAGTTAAGAACGATGCTGAAAACACCATCGGACAGAGAAGTTAGAACTTTTTGACTCATTTTTATTGAAATTTATCTTTTAATTTTAATTTATCGGATAGGAAAATCTTTTTGGAATATGACTTTAATTCCTCACTGATTATAGGCGTGAAGTCCATCATATTCAATATATCTTTTTCCAAGTCCACGCCAGGAGCTATTTCAATCAATTCAAGTCCTTTGGGAGTAAGTCTAAATAGGGCCCTTTCAGTGGTATATAGAACTTCCTGTCCTTTTTCAATCGCATAATCTCCAGAAAATGTAACCTGTTCAACCTTATCAATGAACTTGTTGAATTTGCCGGGGTTGGTTATTTTGATTCCTTCTGAAGTTATTTCCTGTTCCGATTTAACGGCAAAAGAGCCGCAGAACACCACTTTTTTTGCATTTTGTGAAATATCAATAAAACCACCACAACCCGTTAGTACATTACCGAACCTACTTGAATTAACATTGCCCTTTTTATCTATTTGGGCAAATCCCAGATATGCTATATCCAATCCGCCACCTTGAAAAAAATCGAATTGATAGCCGTCATCTACAATAGAGGACGGGTTAAACATTGCTCCGAAATTCAATCCAGTAGTTGGAATACCGCCTGTAGCCCCTTGTTCTATCATGAAAGTAAGTTGATCCGTAATTTCTTCTTCCCTTGCAACTATGGGAACTCCGTCAGACATTCCATACCCTAGATTAACAAATGCACCTTTATATAGTTCAAGTGCCGCCCTGCGGCTAACTATACGTTTTAACCCTTGAAGGTTTAGTTCTTCAGTTACATATGATGCATCTCTTTTTACTAAAGCAGGTTCGAAATTGGAAATAAAAGTCATTTCCTGATTTTCATCCTGTACCACATAATCTATTAAAACTCCAGGTACTTTAACCCTCTCTGGGTCCACGTGGTTATTATTTATATTTTTAACTTGGGCAATAACAATTCCTCCATTGGTTTTTGCAGCTTGAGCAATGGAAAGCATGGCAAAAAAGCCAACTTCTTCCTCCATGGTCAGGTTGCCCTCCCGATCTATCGAAGTACCCCTGATAATAGCTACATTTGCCTTAAACGATCGATAAAAAAGATATTCTTCATTATCCAATATTATCTTGGAAACCAAATTATCTTCGGTAATGCTGTTTATTTTTCCGCCTTCCAATTCAGGATCCACAAAAGTTTTTAGTCCTACTTTAGTTACGATTCCCGGTTTTCCGGAAGCACTTGCTCTCATCAGATGACTAAGTACCCCCTGAGGAAAGTTATACCCTTTTATACAATGATTTTTTGCGAGTTCCGACATTTTTGGGGCATTGCCCCAGAAACCTCCAATGTTGGTGTCTATTAACCCCTCGAGGGCAACGTGGTTGAGCCCCCTAGTATCATTATCGCCAATGCCGCAGGGGTGAATGGAGGTCAATCCTCTGGGAGCATTTTCATCTTGGAAGCGTTTTCCCAATGCGGCCATTACTTTATCCGGTACGGCATGTCCTGCTCCGGCACCGCCAAAAATAACAGTGTCATGATCTTTAATATGGCTAACGGCTTCTTCTGCACTTACAATTTTAAAATTTTTTTCTTTCACGTGTACTTTTTTAGGGTGATTGATTTATCTAATAAAAATGGGCTATCCTTTAACCCAGTTGCCAGGTTTTGCACCCATTTTGATTAAAACAGACTTTGTCTCCATATATTCATCAATACTGTGCGGTCCCAGCTCCCTACCTAAGCCACTTTGCTTCATTCCGCCAAACGGAATTTCAGGATAGCCTGACATCCAATTGTTGACCCAAACTGTTCCTGCTTCAATCTTTCGTGTCATTAACATTGCCGTATCCAAATCTTTAGTCCATACCCCGGCTGATAAACCGTAAGGGGTGTTATTCGCTATTTCAATAGCTTCTTCGGCAGTTTTAAAAGTCAAGATTGACAGAACAGGACCGAATATCTCTTCTTTGGCTATATCCATGTGGGGTTGAACCTTTGTAAAAATGGTAGGACTTATATAAAACCCGTTATCATCTATACCGCTATCCTTTCCAAGCTTTAATTCAGCGCCTTGCGCAATACCGGAATTAATACAGTTAATGATCTTATCATATTGGTTTTTATTTATGATAGCGCCTATCTTTACACTAGGATCAAGGGGATCACCTACTTTAACATCTTTCGAATGTTCGATGACGCGATTTTCGATTTCTTCGGCTATATCTTCGTGGACAATAATCCTTGATCCTGAATTGCAGCATTCTCCCATATTGAAATAAACCCCAAATACAATAGCATCAATGAGCGCATCGATGTCGGCATCCGGGAAAATTATTTGTGGGTTTTTTCCGCCAAGCTCTAATTCAACTTTTTTTAAGTTTACCGAAGCAGACTTAACGATTTGTTTGCCAACTTCAGTGCTACCGGTAAAGGAAATCATATCAACATCCAGACTTTCCGTAAGTGTGACCCCAACAGGGTCTCCATATCCAGCCACAATATTAACAACTCCATTCGGGAGGCCTGCCTCTTTTAAGATTTCTCCAAGAAGAAGGGTAGTGCCGGGCGTCATTTCCGATGGCTTGATGACTGCCGTGCAACCGGCTGCCAGTGCGATGGGTAATTTCTGGGATATTATAAGGAGGGGGAAGTTCCATGGGGTAATCATACCAACCACACCTATGGGGACCTTTTGCATCATGGCAGTCATATCGCTACCGACATTAGTGTTAACATCTCCAGCAATATGTCTAGCTAAGGTCGCAGCATAATCCCAAATACCGGCGGCCCACTCCATTTCATCCAAAGCCTGACTTATGGGCTTTCCGCTCTCCAAAGTTTCAATCAATGCCAGTTCTTTTTTTCTTGCTCGAATAATCCCCGCTGCTTTACGAATTATAATTTCCCTGTCTGCACCGGTAAGGGATGACCATTTCTCACTTTTAAATGCCACCTTGGCTGCGGTAATTGCTTCTTCGGTATCTTCTTTTGTACTTAACGGATATTTTCCTACGGTAACCCCATGTCCAGGACTTTCCCTTTCAAAAGTTTTGTTGCTGATAGAAGTCTTGTACGTACCATTTATAAAATTTTGGTATTGGTGCGGTTTATCGGGTAAACTAAACTGGTTCATATTCTTTCAATTAATAAATTTTGTTCTGAATTTTGGACATTAGGAGTTTTAATTTTTTGCAATCCTAGAAATCAAATGTATAAAAATTTTATTACACGTGTAATATATTAAGTATCTTTTTTACTTTTTAAAGATCAACTGCTCTGTATTATGTTGATTTACAATTATATTAATTTTATTTTTTTAGTTAAAATTATTTAGCTAAAATAGTTTTTTTTGAAAATAATTAATTTTAATGTAATATTGCATCACACGTGTAAGTAATTGTATTTAAGTGATAGTATGAGCTTTAATTTTATTTTGTCTAGGAAAGTGAAATCCCGATTGTGTTTAATAGGATTTTTATCAATTTTTAATCTCAATGCGCAGGATAAGCTTACTGATTTAGTAGATGTTTTTATAGGAACCGGCGGTCACGGTCATACCTTTCCACATGCTATGGTTCCCTTTGGTGCCGTTAGTGCTGGACCGGATTGGGCTACCTTAGGTTGGGATGCCGCGGGAGGTTACCACTACGATGCGACAAACATAAAAGGTTTCAGTCAAGTGCACTTGAGTGGCACTGGGCTTACCGAACTTGGCGACTTATTGCTTGTTCCAACAATTGGTAAAATTAAGATTGCCCCTGGCAGCTATGAAAATCCAGACGAGGGATATCGCTCCCGTATTTCACACGAAGACGAGAATGCACGGCCAGGTTATTACCAAGTACGACTGTTGGACTACAATATCAATGCTGAAATGACTGCATCCACCCGTGTGGGCTTTCATAAGTACACTTTTCCTAAAAGTGAAGATGCCCATATTATACTGGATTTGACTCATCATATAAATGGAAAACCAGGTTCGGTAAAGCATTCTTACATCAAAATTCAAGATAAACAAACGGTTTTAGGGTATCGCTATACAAGTGGTGTATGGGCTCCAAATCGTCAGCTGTATTTTGCCATGAAATTCTCTAAGCCATTTGTTTCTAGGTTTATCTGGGATGGAAATAAAGGGGCCTATAATGATAAAAAGAGTAGGTACTGGGATCTTACCGAGCGTGGAAGTGATCAATTAAAAGGCGTTTTCAATTTCAATACAAAGGAAGGTGAGGTGATTTACGTAAAAATCGCGGTTTCTTCGGTTTCCATGAACAATGCACTTGAGAACCTAGAAGGTGAGATACCCCATTGGGATTTCAATAAGGTTGTTAGGCAAGCCGATGAAAAATGGGAAAATGAACTGCAGAAAATTCATGTAAAGGGGACGAATGAAAGGGTGCGGAAATTTTATGCGGCTCTTTATCACAACAACATCCATCCTACAGTTAATCATGATCTCAACGGTGATTACCGGGGGATAGATCAAGAAGTGCATAATACAGAGGACTATACGCATTATACGGTGTTCTCTCTTTGGGATACATTCCGGGCCACCCATCCGTTATTTACACTAATTCATCCGAAACGAACTGATGACATTGTTAAAACGATGATAGACTTTCAAAAGCAGAGTCCAATGCATATGCTTCCGATGTGGAGTATGTATCAGAATGAAAACACCTGTATGATTGGTTTGCATTCGTTTCCTGTTATTGCTGATGCTTTTTTTAAAGGATTGACTACTGTTCCAGAAGATGAAATGTTGGAAGCTATGATTGAGACCTCCAACAACCCTGGAATTGATAGTACGGCTGGAAGAGCTATTTACCCGGCATACTATGGTCAAAAATATTATCTAGATAAGGGATATCATCCCAACGATGTGGTAAGGACGGGGGTTTCTGTTACTTTAGAGCATTCCTACGATGACTGGGCTTTGGCCCTGGCTGCTTCCAAGATGGGTAGGGAGGATGTGAAGGAAACTTATTTGAAACGGTCTCAAAATTACAATAATGTTTGGGATAAGGAAACCAAATTTTTCAGGGCTAAAATGAATAATGGAGAGTTTAAGGAACCTTTTGATCCCCGTGCATATCATCGTGAGGATTTTCATGATAGGGACTATACCGAAGGCAATGCCTGGCAATATTTATGGTTTGTTCCCCATGATATATATGGATTGATGTCTAAATTGGGAGGTAAAAAGGAAATGGAGAAAAAGTTGGATACCTTATTTAACTTGCCCTATTTAGGAGAGTCCTCCGTAGGGGATGTGTCTGGACTTATAGGGGATTACGCTCATGGAAATGAACCCTGTCATCATGTTGCATACTTGTACAATTACACAGGCCAGCCATGGAAAACGCAGGAGAGGGTTCACCAGATCGATCGAGAGTTTTACAAAGATGAACCAAATGGTTATATAGGCAATGAGGATGCAGGTCAAATGTCCGCATGGTATGTTTTTAGCGCTATGGGTTTTTATCCCGTTAATCCCGCTGGAGGAGTTTATATTTTTGGTAGCCCCTTGTTGGAAAATGTGATCCTAAACTTAAGTGATGGAAAAAAATTTGAAATAAGTGCTAAAAACCTATCAGAAGAAAATATTTATATACAATCGGTTAAGTTAAATGGTAAGAGCTATAACAACGTCTGGATTACCCATGACACTATTACAAAAGGGGGAACTCTTGAGTTCATTATGGGACCTGAGCCCAACGGTTGGGGGAAGGACTCGAAAAAAGTGCCATTTGGTAATGGTAAGGTGTAGCCTTACAACTTAAAGCATAATTTGATAGATTCATGAGAAAAATAGTATATTTTATTTTAATAACCCTAGTGGGTTCGTTACATGCACAATCCATTGAAAACCCTAGTGGCAATAAAGAATTGGATAGTATTCGTCAAGCGGTGAAAGAACTTCCGACCGGGCGCGAAAATTTTAAACCAAGAGCAATTAGAATGAAATTGTGGGCTGTAACGCTGCAGCAGCAAGGTGTGCGTCTTGACGATTATGTAAACATAGATAATCGTTTGAACAAAGTCACTCGTTGGAATAATTTGTGGTCTGGTAACGAGCCACAAGAATTTTCTGATGAAGAGATGGGAGTTTTGGGTGAAATTGTTGATGATGGGTATAGCGTACTTGAAAAATACCAAGCTGTGGCCTCATCAGGAAGGTCGATGGAGTTCGCATCCAATGTGGAACCTATCGATCCTGATACCCAAGAAGAAATACCATGGACTTCTTATAAGGGCAATGAAGGTTTAACAGGCTATACTGGGGCAAATGGCCCTACCAAAGGGGTGAAGGCTTGGACCTTTCCAGTTGGACTGGCATGGGAATCAAAACCGGCCATTCAAGGTGATCGTGTTTATTTATCCTCTCCTGGGGTACGTACCACTATGTACTGTTTAGATTTAAATACAGGCAATGAAATATGGAGTACCAGTCAAACCATTGAAATAATGGGGGACCAATTGTATCATGCGCCAAACAATCAATCGAGCCCGGTGGTCCTTAAAGATCATATATTATTTAGGGAACTGGGGGCTAGAGGAAATAAGGGACCAACCAAAGATGTAGTTTTTGTTAACAAGAAAACTGGTGAAATTGAAAGGGAATTGGAAGTTGGGCACGTAGATTATAGGGCGGGCCACGCCGCTTTTGATGCGAATGAAGAAGTAGTGGTTTTTCCTTTTGGTGTTCAGGATATACATACCACACCACCATTAACGCAAGCCCATGATCGCGTAATTGGCAAAAATTTAAAAACCGGAGAAAAATTGTTTGAATTTTATACTGGATACACTTTTGCTGAACCCTTGCTTGATAATAGTAGTAGTGTTTACCAAGGCACTATGGAAGGCTATATGTATTCTTGGAAAGCAAATAAAAGGTTGCCGAACCGTCCCAAGCCAGACTGGGAATTTAGGGCGGGGGGCGCCATCAATGATAAAGCTGTAATTTATGGTGATTATGTAATGTTTGGAGCCAATGATGGCGTGTTCTATTGCCTAAATAAAAACAATGGTAAGCTACAATGGAAATATGCCACGGATAATTTAGAAAAGAAATCTTTTCGCTATTTCTCCGCTCCCTTTGCAAAGGATGGGAAAGTAGCCGTCGGCGCTGCCAATAAGAAATTTTATGTGTTTGACGTGACTTCTGGAAAGTTAATTTTGGAGAGTCTTGCAGATGATTGGATACGTGCCGCACCTGTTTTTAATGAAGATGGGTATTTCTTTGCAACCATGAAGGGGACACTTTATGGGGTGCAGAAAGGTAGAAAAGGGGCAAAGACAATTTTTAAGAAAACCATTAGTCATCACCCCATTATTGCAGATTTAGCAATTAAAGATCAAAAATTAGTAATGAATGATTCTGATCTATACGCGCATTGTATAGATACCAAAGGCAGAACCATTTGGAAAAAAAGTCTTATCGAAAGCTTTGAGAAAGATGGAAATAGAATATTGTCCGATCAAATAGCTGGAGGTGCTTATTATCAATCCAAGCCCATAGCTGCTGACGGAATGGTCTTTTTTGGAAGTCCTATTCGTTTTGTTTATGCCGTAGACGCGCAGACAGGAAAAGAGATATGGAAACATGAAATAGGTGCCTCTATTTCAGGAGCCCCAACGTATTACGATGGTAAAATATACGTAGGACAACAGGGAGGTGAAGATGATTTTTATTGCTTGGATGCCAAAACAGGGGAGTTAGTTTGGAAACAAAATGTAGATTGGGTATGGGGGTCTGCCACTTGTTCGGATGGGATGGTATACATACCTGGTATTGATGGTTACGCATGGGCTTTGGATGCAGAAACTGGACAGATGATTTGGAAAAAACCATTTTCAAGATCAGTTTGTAGCGAGCCTGCGGTCGAAGGTAATACGGTAGTTTTTGGAAGTTGGGACGATTATCTTAAAGCTTTCAATAAAAAAACAGGGGAATTGCTTTGGCAATATAATGGTGCTGGAACAGATTCTGGAGTTGCCATTGTGGATAAAGGTAAAGTATATGTGAAAAACAAATGTATAGATTTGGAAACCGGAAAGCTGCTGTGGGAATTCATAGACGGGAAAAACATTTTTAATATTACCCCTGCAGTACATAATGGAAAAGTTTACATGTCTTGTTGGCATGGTTTGGGAATGGGCGGAATAACTGTGGAAGCAGTTCTCTATTGTATTGATGCCGAGACAGGGGAGCTGATATGGACGCAACTAGGGGCAGGTCTTAGCAGTCCCGTTATTGGAGGTGAAGGGAATGTGTATTTTCCAAGTATCGCCGATCCTTATTTTTACAGTGTTGATTCAGAAGGAAATGGAGATGGTACCACAACGGTTAACTTTATGTACCAAATGGGAAATAAAGTCGAAGAAAGTACACCGGCCTTATATAAAGGGAAAGCTTACATAATGTCCTCAGATGGATACATACATGCCATTAAATAATTGAGATGAAGCAATTATTACCCATATTTATAGTTCTGTTTAGTGTTCAAACACACTGCCAAGAGCCCAATATTCTGCGATATCCTAGTGGTGACAATGAGATTGATAGTTTGCGAATAGCTATAAATCGAATGCCCACGGATAGAACGAATTATAATACCAGAATATTGATGATGAAACTATGGGCTGTAACTTTACAACAACAAGGGGTGAATCTGGGCAAGGCATACATGGAGGTGGATCAACACCTTAATCGTTTTTCAAAATGGAATCCTGTCTTTAAAGGTGGGGAAGAGCAAATATATACCGATGCCGATATCAAGGAGTTTGCAAAAGTAGTAAAGAATGGATATGCGGAGCTTGACCGACTTCAGGAAAGATTACATCAAAATGATGAATTAGCAGGATTTGAACATAAATTGATTATAGAAAATGAAAATTCAGAAAAGGCAGAGAAAAATAACATAGATTGGTCCAATTACAGGGGTAATGCCCAGCGTACGGGATTTACTGGTGCGGATGGACCCATACATGGAGTGACAGCTTGGAAGTTCCCCGTTGGACTTCGGTGGGAATCCAAGCCTGTTGTAGTTGAAAATAATGTATACCTAACATCGCCCGGAATGCGTAATATTCTTTGGACATTGGATTTAGAAACGGGCAAGGTCAAAAATCTATCTACCCACATTCCCAAAATGAAAGGAGACCAACTCTATAGCACCCCCGCTATGGCCTCTACACCAGTTGTTTTAAATGACTACGTTTTGCTACGTGAAATGGGGAGTAGGGGAAATAAGGGAATTTCAAAGCACATTGTATTTATAAACCGCAAAACCGGAAAAGTTGACCGCAAGATGGAGGCAGGGCATGTAGATTATCGAGCTGGCTTTGTTTCTTTGGAGGCCAATGAAAAATATACGGTATATTCCTTTGCGGTACATGATATTGAAGAGCGGCCACCATTGTGTTCTCCGATGACAAGGATAATCGCCAAGGATACCAAAACTGGAAATCGCTTGTGGGATTTTAATATTGGACCACATTATGCTGCACCATTATTGGATGATTCTTTCGTGTATGTGGGTACGGGTACAGGGGATGTTTTTTGCTTGGACGTTAGTGGTAAATATGGTCCTGCCTCCGCTAAACGAATTAAATGGCAATTTCAAGCAGAAGGTTCAGTAAATAGAAAAACAGTAATCTCCAATGGTTGCCTCTATTTTGGGGACAATGCAGGTAATATTTATTGCTTGGATAAAAATAGTGGTGATTTGAAATGGAAATACAAGTCAAAGGAAATAGAGGAAAATGCATTTCGTCAATTTACCACGCCGACAATCCAAAACGGTTTATTGTTCATCGGAGCTGCTTTTAAGAAAATGTTGATTTTGGATGCTAAATCTGGCGATTTTGTGGATGAATATCCTACTTCAGATTGGGTGAAATCGAGACCTGTAGCTTTTAACAACGACGTATATATTTCTTCAATGAACGGTGAAGTCTCCAAATTAACAATGAAGGGCCGTTCATTCTCAGAAGTGTGGAAGGTAAAGGCCACAAATCATTTCGTTTATGGAGAACTCACATTTGCTAAAGGAAAATTACTTTTTACCGATTCAGACCTCTTTGCTTACGCTTTGGATGCAAAGACAGGAACTGAGTTGTGGAAACATAGTATCATAAAAAGCTTTCAAAAGGAAGATGGTTATCGTATTTTGACCGACCAAATAGCTGGAGGGGCTTATTACGAATCCAAACCGACTGCCATTGATGGCACAGTTCTTATTGGCACACCGTCCGGGTTTGTTTATGCCATAGATGCGGTGACAGGAAAGGAAAAATGGAAATTTGAAGTCGGCGGAGCTGTGTCGGGAGCACCCATAGTCGATCAAGGGAAAGTCTATATTGGTACAGAAGGAGCAGAAGAAGACTTCTATTGCTTAGACCTTAAAACAGGAAACGTCATTTGGAAACAACTTGTAAGTTGGGTATGGGGATCTGCAAATGTAAGTGAAGGCCTCGTGTACGTACCAGGGGTTGACGGTTACGTAAATTGTTTGGACGGTGACACAGGTGCCATCATTTGGCGCTACCGAACAGAGCGTTCCACTTGTACTGAGCCGCTAATTATTGAAGATTATGTGTATTTTGGAAGTTGGGACCACTACCTCTATAAATTTCATAAGAAAACTGGAGAGTTTATATGGAAATATCAATTGAGTGGGGGATCGGATTCTGGAGCTCCTATTAGTGGGGAGGGAAAGATCTTTTTACCTGTTGGAGGTGGAGTTTTCCGTTGTTTGGATCCTACAACGAAGAAGGTATTGTGGACACCAGACCTGAAAGGAAAAATGTATAATGTAACGCCCGGCTACCATGACGGAAAAGTATATTTGTCCTGTCTTAATGGAAGAGGGATAGGGGGCATTCCTATAGGAGCTGAAGTTTTCTCTGTAGATGCCAAAAATGGTATGCTTAATTGGACATTCAACGGAGGAGGCGGTCTTACAGGACCTGTAATCGGTGCCAACAATCGAATTTATTTTGCATCTACTGTAAGTCCATACGTCTATTGCGTTGATGAGAAAGGTAATGGAGATGGAACCACAGGCCTTTACTGGAAAGTTCGAATGGATAATAAAACCGAAGAGTCAGTCCCCGCACTGTATAACGGTATGTTATATGTTTTGAATTCGGGAGGGTATCTAACGGCCATAAAATAAGGATATAAGAATATTTTGTAACAAAAAATAGTTGAATGATCAATAAATTAAATTACCTGTATGGACTGCTTATTCTAGGCATAATTTCATGCGATTCTGTAAAGGAGAAAGAAAAAGAAATCGCCTCACCCGAAGGGAACGCAAAATACGTAAATACCTTTATCGGTACGGGAGGGCATGGCCACACCTTTCCTGGAGCTACTGTTCCCTATGGTATGGTGCAATTAAGCCCAGACACTCGTACTGACGGTTGGGACTCTTGTGGTGGTTATCATTACACTGATAATTCTATAATAGGGTTTACCCATACACATTTAAGTGGTACAGGTATTGCAGATTATGGGGATATTCTATTTATGCCATTTTCTGGAGAAGTACAATTGGATAGGGGCACACCCGATAACCCAGACAGTGGTTTTAGATCCAGGTTCTCACATGATCAGGAATATAGCCAACCTGGTTACTACAAAGTTCATTTACTGGATGATAAAATTACAGCTGAACTGACCGCAACCGAAAGGGCAGGCTTCCATAGGTATACATTCAAACCCGGGGAGGATCAAAAATTGATGATAGATTTAACCCACGTTTTACAGGAAAAACATAATAAGAATGAAATTAATGAATTTAAAATATTAAGCGACACTGAAATATCCGGTTATAAACTTACCAAAGGTTGGGCTAAAAAACAGCACATTTATTTTTATGCAAAATTCAATAAACCTTTTGTTGGCAGTTTGTACGACGCAGATTCCTTAGCTGAAGGAGATAGTTTGAAAACTACATTGAGTAAGGCCGTACTTCAATTTTCTTCGAATGAAGAACCGTTATTGGCGGTTGTTGGAATCTCTTCGGTAGATTACAACGGGGCAAAACAAAATGCCACCAAGGAGATTTCACATTGGGATTTTGATAAAATTAGGGAACAAGCTTATGACCAATGGAACGATCAATTGAAAACAATTGCAATAGAGGGTACTACAGATGAGGAAAAATCTATATTCTATACAGCTTTGTACCATACCAGTATTAGTCCAAACATTTTTAATGACGTAGACGGGCGTTATCGAAAAATAAATATGGATATTGATACCTTACCAACAGGTGAAAATACGTACACAGTTTTTTCTTTATGGGACACTTTTCGAGCTTTTCATCCTCTATTAACTATTACGAATCCGGATTTGGACGCAGAATTCATAAATACCCTGTTGAAAAAATATGAGGAAGGTGGAATATTGCCGAAATGGGAACTGGCCGCCAATTATACTGGTACCATGATAGGTTACCATGCCATTCCAGTTATTGTTGATGCGTATTTTAAGGGAATTCGAAATTTTGATGTGGATAAGGCTTATAAAGCTATGATAGCCACCTCCAAATTTGATAGGGATAATATAGAAGCAAATAATGAAAAGATTTTAGAAAAACTAATGCCTATGGCAAAAAAATATAATGAGGAACTTGGGTATATCCCTGCAGACCTAGAAATTGAATCTGTGGCAAAGGCGTTAGAATATGCTTACAATGATTGGTGCATTGCCCAGTTGGCAAAAGATCTGGGGAAAGATGATGATTATGAATATTATATGGAAAGGGCAAAACGCTATGAAAAATATTTTGATAAGCAAAGCGGATTTATGAGAGGAAAATTGGCCGATGGAAGTTGGAGAACACCTTTTGACCCCAAAGCTTCATCCCATAGGAAGGACGATTACTGTGAAGGAAATGCATGGCAATGGACTTGGTTTGTTCCTCATGATGTGGACGGCTTGGTAAATTTAATGGGGGGCCGTGATAGGTTTACGGCCAAACTAGATACATTATTTTCTACGGATTCAAATATTACAGGAGATCAAACATCCAATGATATTTCTGGATTGATCGGTCAATATGCCCATGGAAATGAACCAGGGCACCATATTACCCATCTATATAATTATGTGGGACAACCTTGGAAAACCCAGAAATTGGTAGACTCGGTACTTACTACGTTATATTTCAATAACCCAAATGGATTGGCGGGTAATGAGGACTGTGGACAAATGTCTGCTTGGTATATTTTAAACGCAATAGGGATATATCCTGTATGCCCAGGCTCATCCGTGTATTCAATTGGAAGACCCATTTTTGGAGAGGTAAATATAGCCCTTAAAAATGGGAACGTTTTTACGGTTAAAACTAAAAACAACTCAAAGCAAAACAAATATATTCAAGGGATTACTTGGAAGAATATGCCTTTGAACCAACCATTTATTGATCACAAAGAAATCATGGCTGGGGGTGTTTTGGAAGTACAATTGGGGGCAAAACCTAATAAAAGCTTTGGAATTCAAGGACACGAATAAAACGAAAAAAAATATTCAATTAAATAGTAATTATGAAATTAAAGCTTATCTCCGCACTGCTTTTAATGTTTGTTTGCCGGCTAAATGCCCAAGGAAACTTTTTGTCTTCGGGGGATGAGGAATTGGATTCAATACGTCTGGCGGTTAAGAAAAACCCTACTTCAGCTGAGACTTTTCAACTTAGGGCTTTTAAAATGAAGCTGTGGATGGTTATTCTTCAACAGCAGGGGGCTAGACTTGATCCATTCGTTGCTATTGATAATGAAATGGCTGAAATTGTCTGGTGGAATACTATTTTTTGGAACGAAGGGAAACCACAGGATTTTACCCCTGATGAAATGGATAAGTTATGTGATATTACCGATCGGGGATATGAAGTTTTGGAATACACACAAAAGGATTTAAGAGATAATCCACGAAAAATAATAAAGGCTTCGCCGGATGCTCAGGAGGTACCTACTCAAGAGAATCCAATAAACTGGACACATTATAAAGGCAATAATGGCCTTAATGGTTATACTGGTGCCGAGGGTCCTCAACTGGGGGAAAATGTCTGGAAATATCCGGTAGGCCTTCCTTGGGAGTCGGAACCCGTTGTAGAGGGAAATCGAGTTTATTTATCCTCTCCTGGGATGCGTACTGCTATGCTTTGCGTTGATTTGGAGTCTGGAGAGACCATTTGGGATACTACGCAACAAGCTGAAATTATGGGAGACCAACTTTATAATACCCCTAGTAATATGGCCACACCAGTAGTGCTTGAGGATTTTGTACTCTATCGAGAAACTGGTAGCAGGGGTAATAAGGGTCCTACCAAAGAGATTGTTTTTGTAGATAAAAAGAGTGGTGAAATAGATCATGAGGTTTTGGCTGGGCATGTCGATTATCGTGTAGGATTACCAACGGTGACCGCTAATGAAGAGTTTTTAGTATATACACATGGAGTACAGGATATTGAGGCGATACCGCCAATAGCACAGGCATATAATAGGGTTGTTTGTAAGGACACCCATAGTGGGAAACTTTTATGGGATTTTAATATTGGATATACTTTTGCAGATCCTTTATTGGTAGAAGACAGGGTCTTTATAGGAAACCAAACGGGGTACATGTATGCAATGAAATGTGGGGAAAAGTATGGCCCAGTGGATAAAAGGCGTATTGCTTGGGAATTTAGGGCAGCCGGCTCTATAAATGAAAAAGCGACAAATTACAAAGACTATTTATTTTTTGGTGATAACTCCGGAAGGTTCTACTGTTTGAATAATCAAAACGGGGAGAAAATATGGGAATTTAAGGTGAAAGATACGGAACAGCGTTCTTTTAGGCATTTTTCACGTGCTTTTGTAGTGGATGGTAAAGTATTTGTTGGGGCGGCTGATAAAATGATATATTGTTTCGATGTCAAATCGGGAGAATTGCTGTTTTCATATCTAACCGATGATTGGATACGGGCCAAACCTGTCGCAAAAGATGACCGATTGTATTTTGCAACGATGAAAGGGTCATTCTATGGATTGGATATTTCCAGAAAAAAACCAAAACTGATTTTTAGAAAAACACCGGGAGATCATCCAGTTATTGCCGATTTAGTAATCACATCAAATAAAGTGTTGTACAACGATTCAGACCTTTACACGTATACTTTTAACTTAAATGGCGACCTACTCTGGAAGAAGAGTCTTGTAGGTAGTTTCATCAACGATAGTGGAAATCGAATCTTTACTGATGAAATCGCAGGTGGGGCTAGATATATGTCTAAGCCGACCGCTGCCAATGGTTTGGTTTATTTTGGGAGTCCAATTCGTTTTGTTTATGCCGTCGATGCCAATAACGGAAAGGAAAAATGGAAGTTTGAAGCTGGCGCCTCGCTCTGTGGTGCACCAGTTTATGATAATGATAAAATTTATTTTGGTGTTCACAGCGGGGAAGACGAATTCTACTGCTTAGATGCTCAAACGGGCGAAGTTATTTGGAAACAGGATGTCGGCTGGGTATGGGGGTCCCCAAATGTAAGTGATGGAATAGTATATATTTCAGGAATCGATGGAAACGTACAAGCCCTTGATGCCAATAATGGGCAAATTATATGGCGCCATCGTTTGGACCGTTCCATCTGCAGTGAACCTGCTGTGGAAGGAGATCAGGTGTTTTTTGGAAGTTGGGATCACTATCTCTATGGAATGAACAAAAAAACCGGAAACATTAACTGGAAGTTCCATCTTAGCGGCGGAACCGATTCAGGTGTTCAAATTGTAAAGGATGGTAAAATCTATTTACCCATAGGAGGACCTAGGTTTCGTTGTTTGAATGCTAAAACTGGAGAGGTACTTTGGGAATTTACAGAGCCTAAAACAAATTTCAATGTGACCCCTGCATACCATAATGGTAAAGTGTACTGTTCTAATTGGTATGGGATTGGATTGGGCGGAATATGTACAGTTTCCAATCTTTATTGTTTAGATGCTGAAACAGGTGAAAAAGTGTGGCAGGGTTACGGCGGAGGACTCAGCGGACCGGTGATTGGAGCGAATGGAGACGTTTACATAGCATCGGTTTCAAGCCCCTATTTTTATTGTTACGATGGAAATGGTAATCCTGATGGAAGCGCAAAGATAAAATGGATGTATAAAATGGGAAATAAAGTAGAGGAGAGTACACCAGCTCTCTATAACGGTAAAGCCTATATCATGTCATCGGACGGATATATTCACGCTATAAAATAATGATGAAGAGAATATTAAATAAATGGTTCGTCCTTGTCTTGATCACTTGCATGACTGTAATGGTTTCAAATGCACAGAAAGGAAAATTTCGGTTGGCAATCGACGGTTTATCACATGGACATGTAGTTTGGGTTTTTAAGAATGTAGATACTACTAAAATTGATATAGTAGGAATAGCTGAACCCAATAGGGAATTAGCCGAACGTATGGCAAGAAAATATAAATTTTCAATGGATTTGGTTTATGATTCTTTGGATGAACTGATTGATAAAGTAAAACCGGAAGCAGTTGCAGCATTTAATTCTACTTATGAACATTTGGAGACAGTTGAAGTTTGCGCTCCAAAAGGGATTCACGTTATGGTAGAAAAACCACTGGCTGTAAATTTAGAGCATGCGGACAAGATTGTTTCATTGGCAAAAAAAAATAATATTCATGTAATAACTAATTATGAAACAACTTGGTACCCCTCCAATGCTTTTATAAAAAATATGGTAGAAGGTGATAGAATAGGGGAGATTAGACGGATTATTGTCAATAATGGTCACAAAGGACCTCAAGAAATAAATGTAAACAAGGAATTTCTTGGTTGGTTGACAGATCCTGAACTGAACGGAGGTGGAGCCATTACCGATTTTGGCTGTTACGGAGCAAATTTAATCCTTTGGTTAAAGAAAGGTGAAATGCCTACATATGTGTATGCCACTTCGCACACATTTAAGCCCAAAAAGTATCCAAGGGTAGATGATGATGCCACCATTTTATTGGACTTTAAAGATTGCCAAGGAGTAATACAACCTTCATGGAATTGGCCTTATTCCCGAAAGGACATCGAAGTTTATGGAGAGAACGGATATGTGATTGCTAAAAACAAAGAAAATGTAAACTATAGGTTTGGGGAATCACAGGAGTTAACCCAAAAGGTTACTGATTTGGAGATTTCCCATACAAATCCATTTAACTATTTTAAAGCGGTCGTAAGAGGGGAAATTCAAATAGGGATTATGGACCTATCAGGTTTGAGAAATAATTATAATGTTATTAAACTGCTGGATGCTGCCAGATTAAGTGCAGCCGAAGGAAGAAAGATAGAAATAAATTAAAACGATAAACTATGTATTCAATTAGAAAGCCCTTAATTTTAATGGTGTCTATTTTAATGGCTGTTTTACTCAACGCCCAAAAACCTACCCAAAACGTAGATTGGCCTTTATACGCTTATAATTTTGGCGGTTTACAGGAAATGTCACCTGCTGAGCAAGTTTCAACTTTGGTATCCGCAGGATATCAAGGAGTTTCTGTTATGGCGAATCATCGTGGTGAAATGATAGATTTAAAACCTTTTTTTAGAGCTGCTTCAAGCCATGAGGATTTTAAAGTATTTTCGGTTTTTTTTAGATATAACGCAAACGATGTAGTCGATGTTCGGGAGGGATGGAAAAGTGTTATTGATCAACTCTCCGGTAAAAATACGGCGCTTTGGGTAATTTTTGGAAGACCGAATGAAAAGCTTACGAAAGATTTTGCCGTCAATAAATTAATTGAAATAAATAATTATGCAAAGCTTAAAGGGGTAGAGGTAATACTTTACCCTCATCACAAGGATGTTATCCAGACTGCGGAGGAAGCTTTTAAAATAGTGGATAGCATTGATAGTGATAATTTAAATTTAGTTTATCACACGTGTCATGAAATTCGTTCGGGACAAGGTCTCCGTGCGCCCGAAGTGTTACGGAAAATAAAAGACCGACTTAAGTTCGTAACTATTGCGGGTTCAGATAAACGTGTCGATACTACCAACGCGATGAGTATCGAAAATTCTACTATAAAACCACTGTATAGAGGTAATTACGATTTAATGGCTGTATTAAAAGGACTTAAGGATATCCGATATCAAGGAGCAGTAGGGTTTATAAACCATCAAATTAAGGAGGATCCTGAAGTTTATCTACCGGAATCAAATAAAACTTATCGTAAATGGCTTAATGAACTCAATAAATTAAAGTGGCCTAAGGGTTATGATGCTCCCGATCAAGCAGTTTATCATAAGGGAACAGATTCTTGGTATATCTCCAATTTGGGAGGAGGAATTTCGTTGGAACAGGATAGTTATGGTTGGATAACACGGACGGATGCCAGAGGGGTTGTTAAAGATACGGTTTGGATTGGTATTAAAGAAGGTATGCATGCTCCTTCAGGAATGATTATCAAAGAAAATCTACTGTTTGTGTGTGATAGAACAGGGGTTCACGAAATTGATATTCTGAAAAAGACAATTGTTAACTTTTATCCATTGCCGGGAGGGAAATTTATCAATGATATCGCAATTGCCAATAATGGAGATTTATTCATTTCAGATTTCTTTGGAAATAAAATTTATAAACTACCCGCGAAATCTAGAAAGGCAGAAGTTTGGTTGGAAACGGAACGCTTAGAAGCTCCGGACGGTTTGTTGATGGATGGAGAAAACTTAATAGTGGCTTCTTGGGGAAAGTTAAGTGAGCCTGGGAGTTTCGAAACGACCAAGCTTGGGGATCTTCTAAGTATTGATCTAAAAACTAAAAAAATAACTCCATTGATTAAAGAGGTTGGCAATATGGAAGGGATTACAAAAGCAGGTGATTATTACTATATAACGGATTGGGCGGCTGGAGAACTTTTAAAAGTAAATCCAAAGAGTAGTTCTGTAGAAAAAATTTTAACAGGTTTGAAACACCCTACAGACCCAATGTATGCCGAAGATTTGGGGATTCTTGGTTTTCCGCAGCATGGAACCAATCAAGTACTTTTTATGAAACTTAAAAAATAAAAAACCGCTGTGCAAGCCTGTCCTGCCCTATCAGGCGGGCACAAGGCATTGTAGATTGAATAAATTAAGAATACTCCAACGCTAGCCTACCATAATATTTCGGTCAGGTAAACCTCGGAGCAACTTGCCCGACGGCAGTCGGGTTATAAATCTCACTTTGTGGGTACATTATTAATTAACTCTAAAATTTTTATTATGAAACTAACAAAATTTAAAGGAAAATTTGCTGGTGCAATGCTGGCGATTATTGGCACTATGGTTGCTTGCGATAGCGATTACCAGGTGCAGGAAGAAGAATTGATTGTGGCCTATGCCGAAGCACCTGAAGTTCTATTAAATACCAATCCAGGCTTTGAAGAGGGGCTTACCGGTTGGTCAACCTATAAAGCCCCGAGTATTGCGAACGATGCCATAATTCGTGTGGACAACAACGGAAATGCAAAATTCGGGAATAAACACCTGTTTATGAGACTGCCGGCCAGTGCTACTATTAATGGTTCGGAGTATATTAATTTAGGACAGACATTAAACTTAAGCAGTACAAAACGATACCGTTACAGTGCTTGGGTTAAATGGGCCAATCCAAATAACTCCCTTCCAAGTGCTATTATTTCCATTTGGGCTAGAAATCAGGATGGGAGCTACAACGGTCAGGATGTTTGGATCACAGATGGCAATGATTATAAATATTTAACTTTCGAATTCACCCCAAATGAAACCGGTAATGTATTTTGTTATATTTCCTTGTTGACCCACCAAAATGGCTTTGATAATACAGATATATTTGTAGATGCCTTGCGCATCGAAGAAATTGGTGATGCAATTGTAGATGTAGATCCAAGACCTGCAAACCAAAACCTTTTGTCCAACTCATTTTTTAGTCAAGATTTTGCAAATTGGACCACCACCAGCTATAATCCCCATAATGTAAGCGGGCTTAACAAGTTTATTGTTAATGACAATGGAAATAAAAGAATGCGCCTAGAACTACCAGGGGCCTCGAACAATACCTACTTAAATGAAACATGGATTGGTGCCTATCAGGAAGTAACCCTTTATGCGGGGAATAAATATGTGTTGGAAGCCAATATTGATAGGGTAGTGCCGGATGCACTTCAATATGAAACCATAGTAAACCTTTATGCATTAAAACCCGAAACTCCAAATAGTCCTAGAGCTTGGTTGGGAGATGTCGATTACAAATTTAATAAATCTGAAAATCATTTTTACTCCCAGGTAATATCCCCAACAGAAACCACTACGTATAATATTACCGCAAGGGTTTTTGGTTGGGCTAATGAAGGCAATCCTGTTTCCGTTAATTTTGACAATATAAAAGTGAAAAGGATAGAATAATAAGTAATTTTTAAATTATAATGATGGGTAGCAGTTTGTTTAAAATATACAAGAAGTATAAGAATTATAGCAGACTGCTGCTCATTTGCTTTTATTACACATCATTTATCCCTTCGTATGGACAAAGCAACAGCTTGAAGAATACAGATATTAAAGGAAAGATCTTTTGTGGGTACCAAGGATGGTTTAATACTCCAAAAGATGGATCCAAGCTTGGGTTTAAACATTACCAAAAAAATTCATAATTTGAACCGGGTAGCTGTGTAATTGATTTTTGGCCAGATACCTCAGAATTGACGGATGCTGAAAAATACCCTACACCTTTTCGATTTAAAAACGGAGATACGGCCTACGTATTTAGTTCAGCTAATGTAAAAACGGTGGATAGGCATTTCAAATGGATGAAAACTTATGGCATAGACGGGATTTTCGTACAACGCTTTATTTTAAACATAAAGGACCCCAAGCGCTATACTAACTTGAATAAAGTCTTTGATAATTGTTTCAAAGGTGCGGTTAACCATGAAAGACTGATTTCTGTAATGTACGATTTAACGGGGTCTGACAATGATATCTTATCAAATATTAAAAAAGACTGGATAGCCCTTGTAAATGAATACAATCTTAATTCTAAATCAAATTCCACTTCAATAACTTTCGAAGGGAAACCAATAGTGGCTATTTGGGGAGCGGGTTTTAAAAACAGAAATTACTCCCTGGTTAAAATAGAAAAACTTATAGACTTTTTTAAGAATGATCCTAAGTATGGTGGCTGCTCTATACTTTTGGGAGTTCCTAATCATTGGAGAACTTTGGATGGAGACCGCATGTCGGATAGCACAGTACATAGACTTATAAAGATGGCAGATATTATTCAACCTTGGACGCCAGGAAGATATAGTACTTTGGAAGGTGCAGACAGATATTCAAAAAACAGAATGCAAGATGATCTGGAATGGTGTAATAAAAATGGACTACTGTATATGCCAGTCGTATTTCCCGGCTTCAGCTGGTTTAACAAAAAACGGGGGGAGGCCAAGTTCAATCAAATCCCAAGACAAAAAGGCGCTTTTTATTGGCGTCAATTTTACAATGCCTTTGATCTTCCTGTTTCAAGTGTTTATGTCGCTATGTTTGATGAAATGGATGAGGGTACTTGTATCTTTAAAACAGCTACCAGTCCTCCTCTGGGGGAAAGTCCATTTTTAAACTACGAGGGATTGCCTTCAGATTATTATCTTTGGCTAACCGGTAAGGCTGCATCGATACTTAGAAATGAACGACCCAATTCGAAGGAAATGCCTCAATATCCCAGTATGTAAAAATTAAATGAATATTAATCCAGCGCAAGGTCTGGAAGATTTCACTTTAAGTAGGGATTAAATTTTAAAGTATGCAATATTCAAAAAGGGCTTTAGGTTTTACAACGTGTAATCTCTAAAGCCCTTTTTATTATAATGAATTTATTTTACAGCATGTAAGTAGCCGTCCCCTGATAGGGCATATACTTTATCCCTATAAATACACAGGGTAGATTCTTCAACACGGGCTCCCATTTTATATATCCAATACGGCTTTCCGGTTTTTTGTTCTAAAGCATATAAATACGGATAGTTTCCGGAGCCAATAAACACTTTTCCACTGGCCAGGGCAGGAGCTGAAAGTCCTCCTCCGTCAGGAAATGTCCAATGTACCTTGGCAGTTTCCGCATCTACCGCATATACTTTTGAAGTTAAGGGTACGCCTTTTAAACCTATGCCGACTCTGGCAGTAAAGAAACCTCGACCATCATGAAAAGCGGGGCTAGCATTGAAATTAGAATAGTTGCCTTTGTCCTTTTTGCTTTTGTTTCCATCATTCAAGACTTTACCTGTTTGGGCATCAAAATACATGAATATGTTGTTGTGATGGGGAAGATAAATTTTACCGTCTTTAGCAATTAAGGTCCCGCTATCCAATCCTATACCATTAGCTTTCCAAACAATTTCCCCAGTTTTTTTATTGAAGGCGTATAGTGATCTGCTCCATGATCCAAAATAAACCAGGTCTCCATCTACTGCGGGTTCGGCCGGAACTGATTTAGCGGTAGGGTACATCCAAATAATATTTCCTGTTTCTCCGTCAAGACAAACGGCGTAACCATTTACGGTGGGAACATAGACCATTCCATCATCTACGGTAGCAGAGCCCCAAACCCAACCTCCGGGAACAGTTTGTTTCCAAACCAACTCCCCGGTTTTAGCATCAAGGCAGTAAAAAAAACGTTCTCCACCTTGTTGGCCGGCATAAATCTTTCCGTCTTGTATAGCGGCCCCTACGGAGATAGCACCTCCCATTTCAAATTTCCACTTTTCCTTACCAGTGTCCGCATCTAGTCCGAATAAAAAACCTGCAGGGTTTCCAAAGTAGACTAAACCATCTGCAGCTGTAGGTTTGGACTGATAGTATGTGCCTCCGGATAATTGATCTGTATAGATTCGTTCGCCATTTTCTTTATAATAAGCATCCAAAATGCTATGTTTCCATACAACGTCTCCTTCCGTATTTAAGCAATATGTCATTAGATTGCTATCATTAAGTACAATTTTGCCGTCTTGTGCCGTAAGATCAGCATAAATGGGATGGGTCGATATTTGCTTTTGCCAATTGCGCTCCCCCTTTTTGCTGAATTGATAAAGGTTTCCAGAAATATCCGCAACATGGATTTCGGAATCCAAAATTACAGGATTTGATCTGATCCAGTCTTCTGTTTGGATTTCCCAATTTATCTTTCCAGAATTACTATCAATGGAATATAAACGATTATTGGCAGCACCCATGTACAACGTATTGTTATGGATTACCCCGGATGTAAAGTGTTTGCGGGCCCTTAATTCAACGTTGGGTACATTTATTGACCATATTTTTTCTCCCGTTTTTTCATCCAAGCAGTAAACTGTACCTCCATTCGACCCGAAGAAAATCCTTCCGTTTTCTAGCAAAACCTTGGTATTGATTGCACCATCTGCCTTAAAATTCCAAGCAATCAATTGGTCTTCATTAGTGCCGGAGAGATCAACATGGTTACTATCGTTTGTACCCGGTACGATATTTAGGGCGTAAAGATATCCCTCCATAGTACCTTGAAAAACCATATTATCTGTAATTACCGGCTCGGCAAGGGCATCTATATCACCAACATTAAAATCCCATATTAGCTTCTCATTGTTTTGATCCTTGCAGATCAAACGGTTAAAATTTTGACAAATAGGAGGATAACTATAGATATCGGCAACTCCAAATGGGTAAACCACGTAATTTCCGTTCGATGCCACTGGGGCATTTTGAGTTCTATAATCCACATGACCTGCATATTTCCTGCTTAAGGTTTCCCCTGTGTTTTTATCAATATAAACTAAGTGCTTAGCCTGACCTTTATTCCCTCCATGACTATTGACTTCCCTCAGTATTATTTTATCTTCCTGTATTACTGGGGTCGACATTATGGCCGGATACTTATAAATACCGAAAAGTGGATGTTCCTGTGTGGATCTCCAGATTTCTTTGCCTGTATTTAAATCCAGACAAAAACTAGTGGTATACATCCCGGGTGAAGCAATATATACCTTTCCTTTTTCAATCACTGGTCTTGAATACCATCCCAAGCCAATGGGGTATTTCCAAGCCTGTTTTCCAAATTTTGCTCCCGGAGCATCTGTATATCCATTGTTGTGCTCGTTGGCTTGAAACATGGACCAATTTGTGTTCATGTTTCCATTGGAAGGAAAGTTTTTACCGTCACTCTCAAAAGGTTTAAACACAGGGCCGTTGGTTATGTAATCTCTGTATATAACTTCCAATTCTGCATAACCTTTATCTATAAGGTTGCCCATTTTTTTAAGTGCAACTTCCTTTTCATCTCCCTTGGAACGGTTGATTATACCTTCTAAACGGTAATATTCTGTATCGGTATCAAAAAAAGAACTTAAATCTGCCCCCAGCTGTTGCAAAGAACCCAACCACATATACATCAGGACTGAACGTTTCCTGAAATTATCAGCACCTGTAGGATTCTTTTTTATAGTACGGCGTACATTATCAATTTCCTCACTTCCACTACTCTTGAATGTTGTTTCCTGCGCTTGAAGGGTAATACCTATAACAAATGCTAGAAGTACCATTTTTACTTTAAATCTTGTTTTCATTTTTACTGTATTGCGTATAAATATCCATTTTTAATTAAGGCAAAAACTTTATTGCCATATATACTGGGCACACTTTCTAACATCATTCCTCCTACATGGGTTCTCCACAGAAGTTTACCATTTTCAGCATTGATACATGTTACGAACGGATCTGCTGAGGAACCAAATATTAGCTTGTTGGATGCGATAACTGGAGCGGTTAGGCCTCCGCCACCTCTAAATTCCCATTTTTTTTCGCCCCCATTTTCAACGTCGGAGAATGAAAAGATAGTAGCCTTGTAGGGTAGAGTCGTAACTTGTCTTACTGCAGAGCCATAAATCATATTATCATGTGCGGCAACAGTTCCATTTTGAAGGAAACCTGCCGGAGCCTGCCACTCCCATTCAATTTTTCCCGTAAGCTTGTTTATTGCGGCTATACTTCTTCCTGCTTTTTGAACATATAGGTAGTTTTTATGAAGGACGGGGGCTGCCGAATCGGGAAGGCCTCCATTAGTATTTTTCGGTTGTGTTTTACAGCGCCATAATAGCTCTCCGGTTTTTTGATCGAAAGCGAAGTAGTAACCCGACCAAGAACCTGTATATACCACATTTCCTTCTGTTACAGGATTACAATATACACCAGGTGGCCATCCATGGCCATGATTTACTTTTTTGTTGATACGTTCTTTGGGAGTATTTTTTCCCGTAAAATAACTCCAAACTTTTTTACCTGTTTTCGGTTCGAATGCAAAAAAATCCCCATTCATGTTACCTACAAACATGAGTCCATTGGCATACGTTGCTGCTACCCAAACATTTCCAAATTGATTGGTAGACCAAACCACTTCTCCAGTATCTTTGTCAAGAGCGTAATAGATGCCATAACTTTTGTATGTTTGACCAACAAATACCAGCCCTTCTGCCACGGTTGGGGAAGGTGATACACTACTCTTAAGCTCAAACCGCCATTTTTCTAAGCCCGTTTTGGTATCCACTGCGTTAAGAAATCCGTCTGGCCCAGCAATATATAAAGTGTTGTCTACTATGGTAGGGGAGCTTTGTTGACCGGAAATTTCATCTGCTGCATAGAAATCGTCATCAATCCAGGCACCGTCTATTACACTTTGTTTCCATTGTAACTTCCCATTTTCTATATTTACGGAGTACATTTTCATATTTGTGTCTGTTAGTACGATACCGTTAGGGGTGCCCGCTAAATCAGCAAAAAATCCATGGTCACTGATTTTTTTCTTCCATTTTAATTCAGGATTCCCACTATCTTTCGTAATAGCAAAGAGCATTCCATTGATGGTGGCTGCATAAATTGTATTCCCCACGATTACTGGTTTAGATTTAATCCAACTATGTGTGTTATATTCCCATAGTTTCTTACCCGTTTGGGTATCTATGCAGTACAAACGCCCATTAGCACTTCCAACATAAAGTTTGTTGTTTTTAATGATGCCCCCGGAATAATGTTCAAAAGCTTTTTTTTCTATATGGTTTGGAATAAATTTCCAAAGCTGCCTAGCAGAGTGTTTGTCGACTGCGATAATCTTACCATCCCCATCTGAAACATAGACTTGCTGATTGTCTTCACCAATGATACCTCTAAGCGATTCGGAAATTTTGAGACTTCCCATATTTTTGCCTGTCGTTCGATTTATCATATATAACCGACCGTTAAAATCTGTCACGTAAAAGAAGAAATCACTTAGGTAAGGTTTTCCTGTAATTAAACCATCGGGTACGAATCGCCAGCCTATTTCACCCGTATCCCGATCTATTCCGTCTATATAATTTATATTATTGACCATTGGAAAGGGTTTTTTTAGGTTTACCTTCTGCTTTACCTGTTTCAGCTCTTTTTTTCCAAGGCTTTTTCCGTTAGCCTTATTTAAGACAAGAAGGTCTCTTTTCGTTTTTATAAAAACCCTATCCTCTGAAATATATGGAGCGGATTGGGCACCACTGTCATTATAGTAACTTATGGAATTTTGTTTTCCTTTCCACAAGGTTTTACCAGTCTTCTCATCGAAGCAAAAAGCAACTACATCGTTACCGGCACCAGCGGCATAAACTTTTCCATTTTCAATTACCGGAGCAATGTCCCAACCATTGGTTTTGGGATATTTCCAACTAATTTTCCCTTCGGTAGGACCTGGATCGCTACTAAAACCTTTTTGTGAAGTTGTAGTACCATGATAAAATGGCCAGTCATTTTTAGTCGTACCAGAGTGATTGGGCTCTCCTTTTACTTCTTTAATATAAGTAGGATTTCGAATTATTTCTTCTAAGTGATGAAAGCCAATATCGATTGTTTTATAATCATTCTG
Source organism: Galbibacter sp. BG1 (assembly GCF_013391805.1). Classification (GTDB taxonomy): domain Bacteria; phylum Bacteroidota; class Bacteroidia; order Flavobacteriales; family Flavobacteriaceae; genus Galbibacter. Next base: position 3,051,316 of record NZ_CP058364.1, read on the forward strand.
GCTTTTTACAGATGTATTAATTAGATTGTTGGCAATAGGATCTAGATCGCGTAAATTTATTCCTTGGCGCCATAGTAAACGCCACCAGCGATAAAGAACGGCTTTCCGTTCTAATGCGTTATCGAGATTAGTTGGATGTAAAGAGATTTCTATTCTTATAGAATCAATTTCCTCATTTCCAGAGCTAATAAAATTTTCTGGGTTGTTTTGGGCTATTGATGAAAAAGAAGTCAGAACTATTATCGCTAGTTTAACACTCCAATTTAGCTTCATTCTTTATAAAATGTTTTAGAATTGATTGGTAACTGAACTTAAATTTTGGAATACAAGTATACAAAAATTATATTACACGTGTACTTTGTTTGTTTAATTTTGTTATATTCGCCTTTTGTTAACTAATCGATTAAAATTTTTTTATGAAGTCAAATCAATTTTTATGGGCATTTACTGTTTCGTTATCCGGTTTTTTATTTGGGTTTGATACAGTTGTTATTTCCGGTGCCAATCTTCCAATAAAAGAGCTTTGGGAAACTTCTCCTTTATTCCATGGACTTTTCATAATGTCTATGGCTCTCTGGGGTACAGTTCTGGGATCATTGATGGGAGGAATTCCTAGTCAGAAACTTGGAAGAAAGAATACGTTACTCATCATTGGTGTTTTGTATTTTGTGTCCGCGATAGGTTCAGCCCTGGCTCAAGACCCATATATATTTTCATTTTTCCGGTTTATCGGCGGGGTTGGTGTAGGAGCATCTACAGTAGCGGGTCCAATGTACATATCTGAAATATCTACGGCAAGTAATAGAGGTAAATTGGTAGCGCTTTATCAATTTAATTTAGTATTGGGAATCCTAATAGCTTACTTATCCAATTATTTATTAAAGGGCTTTGATGGAGCTAACGATTGGCGTTGGATGCTAGGTGTGGAAGCCATTCCTGCTTTTATTTATTTTACCTTTATGTTTATGGTGCCTAAGAGTCCTCGTTGGCTTATCGCTATAAAGAAAGACGAAGTTTCGGCGAGAAAAGTGCTGGAAAAAATGGGAATTGCGAATGTTGATCAGGAAATCAAAAACATTGAGCTCGCAGATATTCGAGAAGAAAATTCCCAAAAATCGTTCTTCAGTCAATATAAAAAACCCCTTGTATTAGCATTTTTGTTGGCATTTTTTAATCAGCTATCGGGAATAAACTTTGTATTGTATTATGCCCCAGAGATTCTTGAAATGGCAGGGTTGGCATCCAAAGAGTCGCTCTATAATTCAATATTCATTGGTGCTATAAACCTTGTTTTTACATTTGTTGGGCTCAATCTAATTGATGTCCTTGGAAGGAGGAAATTACTTATAATAGGTTCAATTGGATATATAACGAGCTTGGTTATGATTGCTGTAAGTTTTTACGCACATCTTAGTTCATTGGTTCTTTTGATATCGATAATGGGTTTCATAGCATCCCATGGGGTAGGGCAAGGAGCTATTATTTGGGTTTTCATTGCCGAAATTTTTCCCAACCATGTACGTTCAGCTGGACAAGCATTCGGAACAGGAACACATTGGGTTTTTGCAGCATTGATAACATTACTTGGACCAGTGGTTATTGATATCTTCTCAGAAAACCCATGGCCTATCTTTGGGATGTTTGCAGCAATGATGGTCCTACAATTAATTTTTGCCATATTCATGATGCCTGAAACCAAAGGTGTTTCATTGGAAGAAATACAGAAAAAGTTGGGTATATAAATGACAATTTCCAAATTAGAAAAGTATGAAAGTTAAACTTAAGATATTATTAATTACGTTAGTAATTACTCTATACAGCTGTAAAGAAAAAAAGGAAGAAATAGCTGTTGCTGAAAAAAATGCAAAGCGTCCAAATATCATTTTTATGATGTCGGACGACCATGCTTATCAAGCCATTAGTGCTTATAGTGACAAATTGATTAAAACACCTAATATAGATCGTTTGGCGAAGGAAGGGATGCTGTTTACAAACGCCAGCGTAACCAATTCTATTTGTGCACCATCCCGTGCGGTAATTTTAACGGGTAAGCATAGCCATATTAATGGGAAAACGGATAATCATTTTCCATTTGACACCACACAGATAACATTTCCTCAGTATTTTCAAAAGGCAGGATATCAGACAGCAATGTTTGGTAAACTACATTTTGGAAATAATCCAAAGGGATTTGATGAATTCAAGATTTTACCCGGACAGGGAAAATACTATAATCCGGATTTTATTACGAAATCGGAGGGGAAGATTAATGTTGAGGGCTATGTAACCGATATTATTACGGATATGACACTTAATTGGTTGGACAATGAACGCAATAAGGAAGAACCTTTCATGTTAATGTACCTTCATAAAGCTCCACATAGGGAATGGCTACCGGCTCCCCGACACTACAAGGAGTACATTCACAAAACATTTCCGGAACCAGAAACGCTATTCGATGATTATGAAGGAAGGGGAACAGCTGCTAAGACGGCTGAAATGAATTTATTAAAACACATGAATTGGGCCGGGGATAGCAAGGTTTATCCGAAAGTAATGGACGAATTAGGTATACCTGATGCTTCTGGTTGGGACAAAAAAGCATTTTACCGCGAAGTGGGACGGATGAACGAAGAACAAAGAGCAAGTTGGGACAGTGTTTATATGCCAATGAACGAAGACTTTAAAAAGCGTTATCCGAATATGACTGAAAAGGAAAAGATGCAGTGGAGATACCAACGTTATATGCAAGACTATTTAGGAACAATAGCAGCGGTAGATGAAAATGTGGGGCGTCTTTTGAACTATTTGGACGAGAATGGTCTAACCGATAATACCCTTGTAGTCTATACTTCTGATCAGGGCTTTTATTTAGGGGAACATGGATGGTTCGACAAACGCTTCGTGTATGAAGAATCATTTAGAACTCCATTGTTGATTCGTTGGCCTAGTGTTGTGTCTCCAGGAAGCTCTACTTCGGAAATGGTTCAAAATTTAGATTTTGCACAAACGTTGATGGATGCTGCGGGAATAGAACAACCAACCGATATGCAAGGAGAAAGCCTAATGCCTTTGCTGAAAGGCAAGGAAGATGCTTGGGATAGGGAGGCGGTCTATTACCATTACTACGAATACCCATCTATACATATGGTAAAGCGTCACTATGCCTTGGTGTCTAAAAGATATAAACTCATCCATTTCTATTATGACGTTGATGAGTGGGAGTTGTACGATAGGGAAAAAGACCCCAATGAAATGCAAAATGTATACAACGATCCTCAATACACCGATGTCGTTAAGGAATTGAAACAAAAATTAAAGGAAATGCGTTTAGAATATGGTGACTCAGAAGAATTGGATAAAGAGTACACAGAAAAATATTTGCAAAAAATTAATCACATAGGGAAAGATGTTACCAAAGGTTAAAATTAAATCGTATTCAATCGTATTAGGTTGTTTTTTATTGGTTAATACTCTTGGTTGTAAAAATACTTCCGAAAATAAAGAAACCGATATTGGCACAAAAAAAGAAAAAAAAATAGACAGTGCCACGGTAGTAGCAAAAGCTACTTATGAGAACCTATGCTCAGGTTGTCATGGACAGCAAATGCAGGCTTTTGTGGACAGGGAATGGAAGCATGGAAAATCATTTGATTCGCTGGTTAAGAGTATTTCAAAAGGATATATGGATGCAGGAATGCCTGCTTGGGAAAATACGTTAAGCGCAAAAGAAATACAAAATTTAGCGGAATATATAACGGAGGGTATAGAAGAAGTTGAAAAGTACGGTTTTAAAGCTGAGAAATTGTCTTCAAATGTCGTTAGGACGGATGATTATGTGATTACTTTGGATACTGTGTTTAGTGGTATTGAAATACCTTGGCATATGAATTGGTTGCCTAATGGTGATATGTTGGTAACTGCCCGTTCAGGTGCGCTTTTTAAAATTGATTCTGATGGAAACAAATATCAAATTAAGGGAGTGCCAAAAGTACGAACAAAAGATCAAGATGGTCTTTTTGAAATTCAAATCGACCCAAATTTTCCAAAAAACAATCATGTATACCTTTCCTACGCCGATTTAAAAATAGAAGGGAAAGATTCTCTTACCACTACTGTAGTGAGCAGGTTTACTTTAAAAGATAATATGTTATCGGATAAAAAAATGTTGTTTTCGGCAAATCCCTATACTAATAAGCAATATCATTTTGGAGGAAAAATGACTTTTGATAAAGAGGGACATTTATACATAACGGTAGGGGATCGAGGAGAACGGGATGTAAACCCGCAGGATCTATCTAAAAAGGCTGGTAAAATACATAGAATCAATACAGACGGCAGCATACCTTTGGATAATCCTTTTATATGCAAAGAGGGAGCGGTTTCATCGATTTATTCATTGGGGCATAGAAATCCGCAAGGACTGGCGTTTCATCCAGAAACAGAAGAATTATGGGAGCATGAGCACGGTCCTCGGGGAGGTGATGAGATTAATATCATTAGACCGGGTGTTAATTATGGATGGCCGGTTGTATCCTACGGAATAAACTATGATGGAACAACTTTTACCGAAAAGCTTCAACAGGAGGGGATGAAACAACCTCTGCATTACTGGGTTCCATCAATAGCCCCTTGCGGAATGACATTTGTAACTTCTAGCCGATACAATGCTTGGAAGGGAGATTTACTGGTTGGGTCTTTACGGTTTAAATATCTTAATAGATGCGTTATCGAAAATGGAAAGGTGGTCAAGGAAGAAAAGTTACTGAAAAACGTAGGAAGGTTACGTAATGTTATTGAAGGTCCTGATGGATACTTATACATTTCTGTGGAAAAACCAGGATTTATCTTCAGATTGATACCCTCAAAATTATAATACCTCAGGTTAAACCTATTTGCGTTGATAATTTGTCAATAGAGGACTATCTCATAAACTGTGTAAATAGAAAAATAACAGGGGTCGCGACCCCTGTTATTTTTTTGTCTAATTTTAAATTTTACACAGTATAAAAAAAGAAGATTTATTTAGCGATGAATTTTTGAAGCAGTTTAAAAGCGGTGATGAGCTCAATGGCTTTTTAAAATAACTGCAGAAACGTGGCATTGAGAAAATGCTCGAAGGCGAATTGGATGGGCATTTGGGCTATGACAAGAGCCAGAAGTCCGACAATCCCAATACCCGCAATGGTTTTTGTCAAAAAAGGGTGCGCACCTCCTTTGGGGAGTCCCATATTCAGGTCCCCAGGGACCGTAATGCTTCCTTTAACCCGATGATCGTGCCCAAACGTGGGAATATGGTTGATGGCATTGAAAATGTCATCGTATCGCTCTATGCCAAAAGAATGAGCAATAGCGATATCGAAGAACAGATCAGGGAAGTTTACAGTTTTGAAGTTTCCACTTCCACCATCTCCCGGATCACCGAAAAGGTCACCGATGATATCGTGGCCTGGCAGAACCGTCCATTGGAACCCGTATACCTTATTGTTTGGATGGATGGGATCGTTTTCAAGGTACGGGAGAACTCCAAGGTGATCAATAAGACAATATACATAATACATAGCAGTCGGGCTTCGCAGGGATGGGAAGAAAGTACTATTGGGGCTTTGGTTGGGCAAGAATGAATCTGCAGCCTTTTCGATGGGTGTCTTTACCGATATAAAATCTAGGGGCACGGAAAATATATTTATCACGGCCACCGACAACCTGAACGGGTTTACCGATACCATCAGGAACGTGTTCCCTGATTCCAAGACCCAGATCTGTGTGGTGCACCAAATACGCAACGCCTGCAGATATGTGGTTTGGAAGGACAAAAAAGCCTTTACAGCGGATATGAAGCATATCTACAATGCACCTAACCAACAGGCCGCAAAAGCTGCCCTGGATGATTTTGCAGGACAATAGGAAAGTAAATATTCGTATGCCTTGAAGAGCTGGCGGGACAACTGGGAAGACCTTACGGTATTCTTTGAGTTCCCCTTGGAAATAAGAAAGATCATTTATATCACGAACCTTATCGAGAACCTCAATGGGAAAATCAGGAAGTACATTAAAAATAAGCTGTCTTTCCATACAGATGAAGCCTTGATGAAATCTGTATATTTGGCTACAAGGGAATGCTCTAAAAAATGGACCATGCCCATCAGGAACTGGGGCATTATTTTAAATCAGTTCCTCTAGATCCCTGCCCGACTGGCAGGCGGGTATGAAAAAAGGATCAGACTTTAAATAAGCCTAACCCCGGTTATTTAAACTTTACACACTTTGCGGAATAGTGTCAGCATTATTTAAAATACATAACAGGTTTGTAGTATGTTTAATAATTGCTTCATCTTATTGTGAAATTTAAATGTGCCCAAAGGTTTTGTGTATCAGCCGTAGCAGATTTTCTAAGCTACTTTTCAGGTTACAGTATACTTTAAATAAATGAAAAAAGCGGTTCAAGTTGGGACTCAAACCGCTATTGCTTAAACACGTCTTGTTGGCAACTTGCTTTTCTATTCTATATGTATCACTTTTTTTAGGGTAAATTCTTCTACAGCCTCATCAGTCGCCTTCATAAATCCAGCCAAGTGTGTATTGTTCATATGTATTTGCCATAATTCTCTGCTTTCCCAATTTTCATAAAATAAGAATAGATTTTCATTTTCATTATTTTGGTGTGAATCATAATTAATACATCCATTTTCTGCCCTAGTAACATCAATCAGTTTCAAAAGTTCACTTTTTACTAATTTTTTCTTTTCTGGTTTTGCCAAAATTTTTGCTATAATGGTTAACTTTTGATTACTCATTATTTCTGTTTTTGAATTATTTGATTTGTTGTCAATTTTCTGATCACTACACATTGCGAAAAGCATACTAAACGCAAATAGTATTACTATTTTACTATCTCTATTTATCTAAATGGAACTCCTTCAGTTATTGGTTTAAATCTAAATATATAAAATGGCTGTGAGGCTTTGTTTTCTCCATTATTGAAAATTGCCCCTCTGTTAACTTGAGCTGCCGAAACATACATAAAACCATCAATATGATTATAGCTTACGCCATCAGGCCATACCATATTTGGGTTTTTGGCAATGGTTCCTACACTCCGGTCTTTAGCAAAAACTACGGCCACAGAGTTACTCTCTACCGCTGTCATATAAATATTTCTATCCTTATCAATACTCATACCTCCATTGTTTGGTTTTTCAGAATACGTCTCTATTTTTGCACTCAACTCTCCCTCTAATAAACTTTCATTTAATAAGTCAATAGTTTTTATTCGATAAATCTTTGTACCATTTAAAGGCGCATAGTAAATCCATTCAAAATCCTTATCTGATGTGATTCCGTCATTACCAACCAAAAGAGCGTTGCCATTAACTGCCAACTTTTTGCCATTAATAACTGTTGGGTTGTTTTCAGGCTTGGTGGTTTTATGACCCTCAAGAACACGTCTTGTAGTTCCTGTATTCATATCTACGATAATAAATGCAGCTGCATTACCATTACCACCCTTTCCAATGCCTTCATCTGCAATAATGAATGCCTTATGTTTGGTGTCAACTACCATATCGTTGGGCTGTGAATGTTCTACAGTTGATTTATCTATATAATAAATTTTTTCAAGAGTATCCTTTTTAGTGTTCCAACCTACAATCTTAGGTTTTATGGTATTACGTTGTGCCATATCTATCATCCAAACAATTCCATTTTCATCATTTCTAACACCTAATACATTGCTCAAATAATTTTCGTCAGATTCTCTTGGTGTATTCCAATCCAAATTAGGAAAGGGCTCTATCTGCTTTGTTTCTTTGTTCATTTTAACCACTCGTATTTTGGGTTCAAAAAATGGGTGATGACTATAAACCAAATCTCCATTTACTGTAAATGAAATATTGCCTACGGCTTCATTGACAGTTGCGAAAGTTTCTATTTCTTTCTCTCTAAAATGCATTGTTTGCGATGCTTCATCTGTTGTGGTTTCCTTTTGCTTTGTATTTTGTTTACAGGAAAAAAAAGCAATTACCACTATGATATATAAATAATTTTTCATTTGCTATTTTTTAAATAATCAGGTAAATCTTCTGAAAGCCAATCTTGACGCACAGGAACGTGAACGTCCAGATCTACTGTTTTCTCTAACGCCCAAAATTCGTGAGGTACATTTTCGGGAAAAACAATTACTTCACCTGCTGAAACAATTTTAAATACTTCCTTGCCTTCTATAATAGTTTTAATTTTAACTTTTCCTTCTTGAATAAATGTTATTTGCTCATTAGGATGTTTGTGCCAAGGAATATGGGCTCCTTTTTCCATATAGAAAATCGCCATTTGCCCTTTTTCACCATAAAACCATCTCCTTGTCATACCTTCGGAAATAGTATCCATCGGAATATCGTTGAAAGTAAAATGATTTACTTCCAATTTATTGTTTTTATCCTGAACAGAGTTTTGGACTGGATTGCTTTTACACCCAAATAAGATGGTACTAAAAATTAGTACAGCGATAAAAATTAAATGTTTCATATTGTTTCTATTACTTTGTTAATATCTCTTCTTGATTTTGGTTTTTTCAGTGGTTGGTTAAGGTCTTCAATGTCCCTGTAACCTATTGCTACAGCCATAAGAGTAGAATAGTGCTGCTGATTTAGTATTTTATCGTAATTGTCAGGTTCGATACCTTCCATTGGTGTTGCATCGATTCCCTTTTCAGCACAAGCACTTAAAAACACACCCAAAGCCAAATAAACTTGTCGGTCAAACCAAGATTTGATTTGCTCTTCCGATTGAGGTTTTATGAACTCTTTGTAATAATTAACTGCTCCTATAGGAAGTTCATTTTCAATTTGTTTTTCGAATAGATGAATGTCATTAATTCGACTGAAAACGACAACCGTATCACTATCAATAACTTTATTTGTATTTAACCAAGACACTTCTGAAAGTTTTTGTTTGATTTCTTTGTCTGAGACAAACACAAACTTCCAAGGCTGACTGTTTATTGAAGAAGGACTTAATTGTAGAATTTCTTTTAACTCTTGAATATTTTCTTCTTCTATTTTTTTGCTACTGTCATACTTCTTTGTTGTATAACGGTTTTTCATTGACTCTAAAAAACTCATATGTTCTATATATTTTATTACTATAAAAATTATAGTTTCAAAAGTAAGTATAGTTCATTATCTTTGCAATAACGGTCAAAAATGATAGTATAAATTATATGGAAGCTGTAGAACCAAAAATGCTCAAATTCAGAGGTAGAGAATATCCTTGTTGTGCAAGTTTAACAATGGGAATAATAGGTGGAAAGTGGAAAACTGTTATTCTATTTTATTTGATGAACGAGAAATTGAGATATAATGAATTGAGAAAATTAATGCCAACTGTCACGGAAAGAACATTGAGCTTACAATTAAAAGCATTAGAAGAAGATGGTTTGATAAAAAGAAAGGTTTATACTTCAAAACCTCCTTTAAAAGTCGAGTACTCGCTAACAGATTTTGGAAAAACTTTAATTCCCTTAATTCAGTCTATTGCAGATTGGGGTGATTTAGTGGTTGAGAAATATACATAACTGATTGTCCTTTCAGCTTATGGCTTTCGACACTGGACTTGCAACAAAAAGTCGGACATTTTTTCTAAGACCTATGCTACATTTTTAAATTGATAAAATTCTCGTTCTACTTCAAAAGGAGTTTTATACCCTAAAAAAGAGTGTAAATGTTTTCTGTTGTACCATATTTCGAAATACTCAAAAATTGCAGTTTTAGCCTGCTCTATAGTTTTAAACTCACCATCATAAACAAGTTCTACTTTTAAGGTTTTAAAGAAAGACTCAGCTACGGAATTATCCCAACAATTACCTTTCCTGCTCATGGATTGGGTTACCAGAGAGGTAGATTTTATAAATGTTCTAAATGCTTTTGAGGCGTATTGTATTCCTCGATCCGAGTGAAATATTAAACCCATGTTTATCTTACGTTTGCTTACAGCCATTTTCCACGCAGGAATAATGGTTTGCTTGGTGTGCAGGCTTGTACTTAATGACCAACCGATTACTTGCCTGTCAAATAAATCAATAATAGCTGTCAAATATAACCATCCTTGATTGGTCCTGATAATAAGTAATTTCATTAACCCAAGCAGCATTTAACCTGCTGGGATTAAAATTCCTGTTGTGTAAATTTCTGCAGACAGGGTATTTATGATTCGAGTCCGTAGTCACTTTATATTTTCTTTTGTGTTTGCTTACCCAATGGTTCACTTTCATAATTTTAGCCACTGTACGCCTAGATAGACAGTAACCTGTAGCCTTACCCAATATAAGACACGGCTAAATTCAACAAATTTTCATTAATATCATCAGATTCGGGGAAGAATTCTTCCCCGAATCTGGGCTTGTATTCCCTAGGGGATTTATTCCCCAATGATTGATGCGGATGGTTATTGTTGTAATCTTCCATCCATTTATTGCTTAATGACCGTAAATGATGTAAATCGTTAAACCAATAAGCATTTAATACATCTTCTCTATAAAACCTATTCAAGCGTTCTATATATCCATTCTGCATCGGTTTGCCCGGTTGGGTATAACGTATTTCGATACGTTTTTTATCGCACCATTCACCAAATGTCTTGGATATAAACTCAGGGCCGTTGTCACAACGGACAGTTTGCGGGAGCCCAACCTCTTCTTCCAATTGTTCTAATGTTTCCACCAACTTTCTGGCAGGATAGTTTAATCCTGGATCTACAGCCAGTACTTCTCGGTTGCAATCATCCATTATGTTTAAGATGCGTACTTTTCTTCCATCAGAAAGAACATCTGACATAAAATCCATGCTCCAGACTTGATTCAATTGTCCAGGGGCCCCTAAAGGATGTTTTACCCTGTCTGTGATACGCTTTTTATGTTTACGTCTTAATTTAAGCTTCATTTGCCGGTATACCCGTAATACCCGTTTTCGGTTCCAGATATGGCCTTCGCGACGTATGCGTTTATAATATTCATCAAAACCCCGGGTTGGTAACTTCGTGGCCAACTCTGAGAGTTTATCGATTACCTCACGATCATCACGTTTAGTCTGATAATACCACATGGAACGGGTCAGCCCTACTACATCACAGGATCGCTTTATGGATACCTGATACTCCTTCATCAAATAAACCGCTCTATGCTTCTTGTCGGAAGGCCTTAGAACTTTTTTGACAAGAGATCTTTTAACATTCGATTGTCAAGGCTCGCATCCGCATACATCTGTTTGAGCTTGCGGTTTTCTTCCTCCAGTTCTTTCAGGCGTTTTAGCTCTCGGGCCTCCATCCCCCCATACTTCTTACGCCAATAATATATGGTGCTCTTATCGATACCCAATTCACGGGCAATATCGCCAATGGCTCGACCTTGTTCGTTTTCCTTTAAGACCTTAATGATCTGACTTTCGGTAAATCTACTTTTTTTCATCGGACAGTTTAATAGTTTAAAGTTAATAAATTCGAATTTTAAACTGTCTTATTTTTAGGGAAGGCTACAAACCCTTTACGCTTTAGCTGTTTTGCTATTCTGGTAGAGCCATAGCGTTGTTTGCTTAAATCAAATTCTTTTTTTGCTAAATCTGTAAACAAACTATACTCTAATGTTCGCTTGGAAGGGCCTTTTGTATACCATCTATAAAAACTGCTCCTACTTACTTTAAAATCCCTGCACATCTTCCTGACGGGATATAAATGCCTATAACTGGCTATGGATCCATAGATCTCCCATCGCTCTTGGAGAAGATGTGCACGGCCTTTTTTAAGATCTCCTGTTCAAGTTCTTTTTCTTTAAGAGCTTTTCGTGGCCTTTTAACCTCTAAAGCATCATCGGGCATTGGATTTTCAGGCTTAGGCAATGTAGCTGAGTTAGCCGCTTTACACGGTTTGTAGATTCTTTCTACCCCTATTCCTAGTTCGTCCGCCAATTCTTTTATATTCTCGCGCTGGTAACTTAACCGAACTGCTCGCTCCTTTAATTCAGGATTGTAATAACGATTTTTCATGTTTCTAAGATATTTGTTTTCTCACAAATGGTCCTAAATTTTGTGTCCGAATAAAGGTAGCGACTCCAAGAAATAGCATATACCAAACTCGAACATTGGTATAAAGAGGTTTAAGAATCTGGATTAAAAGCTTTTAGGACTCAGTTTAGAGGGATGAAAAATATAGAATTCTTCCTTTTCAGATTGACCAAAATTTTTGCATAAACACAACAATTGGGATTGATCCAATAAAACCATAGTACGAATCGATCTTTAAGGTTCTTACTATTGCTTATTGGTTTTTCATCGACTTAACTCCATTAAAAAAAGAGGAAGTTAATACATGTATTTGTAGCGCTATTACGTTCAAAATGATTATTCAGGTATATATATAAAAGTATTTAAATATACTTCATTTTTATACTATTGAAGGAGTAAAAAATAATTACCGTACAAAAATCGTAGAATATCGAAAAGCAAAAAACCGCAAATAATTGAAAAACAAATATTTACGGTTTTTACTAGCGGAGAAAGAGGGATTCGAACCCCCGGAGGTGTGACCCTCAACAGTTTTCAAGACTGCCGCATTCGACCACTCTGCCATTTCTCCTTTGCGGGTGCAAATATAGAAACCTTTTTTCAATTCAGAAAGACTAAAATGTACTTTTTTTATACTTGTGAATTTTGTATTTGATTATCAGTGAACTAAAACTTAGGTTTTTTAAAATTAGGTTTAATATTTAATTCCAAGGACACAAAAAAAGGATAGAATCTGTTACATTTGTGTAAAATCTATTAACCATGAGTATTATTGATGCTTTAGAGTGGCGTTATGCTGTTAAAAAGTTTGATAGGGAAAAATTACTTTCAGAGAAAAAAATAAATACCTTAAAAAAAGCTTTTAATTTAACGGCTACTTCTTACGGTCTTCAACCCGTAAAATTGGTAGTTATTTCAGATAAAACCATTCAATTTAAATTAAAGTCAAGTTCATGGAATCAAGCTCAAGTTGAAGAAGCTTCACATCTTTTAATATTTTGTATCGAAGACAAAATTAACGAGGCGTACATAAAGAGTTACTTTGAGAGGGTGAAGCATATTCGAAACACTCCAGATGAGGTATTGGCTCCTTTCCAAGATTTTCTAATCAATGATTTTGAGAGTAAAACCGTGGAGGAAATTAAACAGTGGGCTAAAAATCAAGCATACTTGGCTATGGGCAACCTTTTAACGGTTTGCGCTCTTGAGGGCATAGATGCTTGTCCCATGGAAGGTTTCGTGCCAGCGGAATACGACGAAACCCTTAATCTTAAAGAAAGGAACTTAAGTTCGGTTTTAGTACTTCCGGTAGGGTATCGTGCAGAAGACGATATGTTTGCCTCTTTTAAGAAGGTAAGGAAGCCTCTAAAGGATAGTGTTATCGATTTTTAATAAAAGTTTAGTAGTTATAACTTCAATGCACAAAGCATTTCTTTAACTTTGTGTGCTTTAAAAAATATATTTTATGCCAGGATTTGAACTTTTTGGGGATCAGGAAAGAAAACAAGTAAACGATGTACTGGAAAGCGGTGTTTTAATGCGTTATGGTTTTGATGGAATGCGTAACGGTCATTGGAAAGCTGTGGAGCTCGAGGATGCCATTTCCAAAAGAATGGAAGTAAAGCACACCCAATTGGTAAGCAGTGGTACTTCTGCTTTAACGGTTGCACTGGCAAGTGCCGGAATAGGGGCAGGGGACGAAGTTATAATGCCAACCTTTACATTTGTAGCTAGTTTTGAATCGATAATTGCACTTGGAGCGGTTCCTGTTTTAGTGGATATCGACAATACGTTAACGCTAGATCCTAAGAAGGTAAAAGAGGCTATTACAGATAAAACCAAAGTGGTCATGCCAGTGCACATGTGTGGTTCTATGGCAGATCTAAAAGCATTGTCCCTTATTTGCAAAGAGCATAATTTGCTTTTATTGGAAGACGCATGCCAAGCTATAGGTGGAAGTTTCGATGGAAAGCCTTTAGGTAGCTACGGCGATCTTGGTTGCTTTTCTTTTGATTATGTAAAAACAATCACTTGCGGGGAAGGCGGCGCTATTATAACGAATAATGAAGATTATAAAATAAACTCCGATCATTATTCGGATCATGGCCACGATCATATTGGAAAAGACCGAGGGGCAGAAACACATCCTTTCTTAGGATATAATTATAGGATTTCTGAATTAAATGCCGCTGTTGGTTTAGCTCAAATAGCGCGTTTGGATGAATTTATCGATATTCAGAAGAAAAATTATGCCATACTAAGAAATGCTATTGAAAATATTCCCGGTGTGGAAATGAGGAGCGTTCCAGATGGCGGTGTAGAAAACTATTCCTTTTTAAGCTTTTTTATGCCTGATGAAGTAACGGCTAGAACAACCCAAAAGGAATTGGTGAATAATGGTGTGGATGGTTGCTTCTATTGGTTTGATAATAATTGGCATTACATTAAAAAGTGGGATCATTTAAAAGACTTAAAAACGCTTGGGAAACTTCCTCAAGAGGTTGTAATTGGCTTGCCAGATTACCATATGCAGGACTTTAAACAATCCGACCACTGGCTGGGAAGAAACATCTCAATACTTATTAAATTAAGTTGGACAGAAGAAGAGGTTAAACAAAGGGCCGAAAAGATGAATGAGGTTTTGGAAAATATTTTAGAAACAGCAAAATAGAGTTCAAAACAATATCAAAAAAATCAAAGCGGCAATTTCAATTGCCGCTTTGATTTTTCATTAAGTTTTATTATTATTTAGTAATTAACGTACTCCACAATCTCGAGTCCGTAACCAATTATTCCCACTCTTTTTGTTTGAGTGGAATTGGACATGAGCCGAATTTTAGAAATATCCAAATCGTGTAATATCTGGGCGCCAATACCAAAGTCTTTCGCATCCATATTTACCTTTGGTGCTCTCATTTCTCCTTCAGATTGAAGTTTTTTCAGTTCCGATAGGCGATTTAACAAATTTAAAGAGTGACTTTCTTGGTTGATAAAAACAATTGCTCCACGCCCTTCTTTATTTAAAAGGCTAAACATGTCGTCTAATTTTTTATCTGCATTGGTGGTAAGGGTTCCAAGAATATCGTTGTTTACCAAGGTAGAATTAATTCGTGTAAGCACCGGTTCATTTGGTTTCCATGTTCCATTAGTAAGTGCGATGTGTATTTGGTCGTTGGTGGTTTGTTTATAAGCACGTAGCCTAAACTTTCCAAATCGGGTTTCAATCTCAAAATCTTCCTTTTTCTCAATCAAACTATCATGTTGCATGCGGTATGCCACTAAATCTTCAATAGTTACAATTTTTAGGTCTAGATCTTGTGCAACTTTACAAAGTTCTGGTAAACGTGCCATGGAACCATCTTCGTTCATAATCTCCACAATTACTCCTGCTGGTTCCAGTCCGGCAAGCCTAGCAAAATCTATGGCCGCTTCTGTATGTCCTGTTCTTCTTAAAACACCACCTTCTTTAGCCACCAGAGGAAAAATATGTCCCGGTCTTCCAAGTTCAAAAGGCTTCGTTTCTGGATTTATAAGGGCTTTTATGGTTTTAGCGCGGTCTCCAGCAGAGATCCCCGTAGTTACCCCGTAACCCCTAAGGTCTACAGAAACCGTAAATGCGGTTTCCATAGGGTCGGTATTATTACCAACCATGGGGTGAAGTTCTAGATCTTTACATCTTTTTTCGGTAAGCGGAGTACAAATCAATCCACGCCCGTATTTGGCCATAAAATTAATCATCTCCGGAGTCACCTTATCTGCAGCGGCTACAAAATCCCCTTCATTTTCTCTGTTCTCATCGTCGACAACTATAATTACTTTTCCTTTACGGATGTCGTTAATAGCTTCTTCAATGGTATTTAATTTAATATCTGATGTAGACATTAGTGTATCGGTATTCATTGCAAATTTTTATCAAAGATACTTATTTTGGAGCATCTGACTTCTTTTTCTTCAAGAAACTGAAAACCCCTTTAATCTTGGCAAGACTATTTCCGATATCGAAAACAGCTTTATCTGCCGTGGCCCGCCGAGTTAGAAAAATACCCAGCGGCAACATAATAGCGGTAGAAATCCACGCACCAATTACTGGGGGAAGGCTCCCGTCTTCAGCATAATTTTTTGTAAATATCCCAATAAAGTGATAGGTTAAAAACAGACCGATAGCCAATACCATAGGTAAACCGAGCCCTCCCTTTCTAATAATGGCACCTAAGGGAGCACCTACGAAAAAGAGTATAAAACAAGCAAAAGCCAAGGCATATTTTTGATGTTTGGACAAAATATGGTGATTGTACAATTTTGTTCTTCGGTTTAAATCCCATTTCTTGCCTTCTAAAGTAGATTTCGTGTTTTTTACCGTATTAAGTGCCATATCTACCAATTGGGTTCTTCTGTAATCCTCTGTAATGGTAATAATGCTATCGATATTGGTTTTTATCAAGCTTTTTATTTCTTCTTTGCTCTTTTCGGGTTTTTGCTTTTTATTTGAAGACGTCTTTTTAGGTCGCTTCGTGTTTTCCCGTAATTTTAAGCTGGCAGCTCCTGTTCTCTTATAAACGTTTTCACCAAAATTGGTAAAAATCTTTTCGTTATCCTTTTTTAAAGAATCTATCGCATAATCCAATTCGGAGACATTAAGCATTTTAAAGGTATTTTTAACCTTTTCTTCTTCTAGGTCTACATTGTTAAGATTGCTTAAATCCATAAATATGGTATATGTATCGAAATAAGCTTTTGCAAAAGGATAGTTGTCCCTTTTATCACGGCTTTCTGCTTTTAGATCTTGATAGAAATTCCCGTCCTTTAAAACCAATTGAAGAATATTGGAGTTTTCGTTGCTCACCAGTTCACCGTCTACCGATTTTATGACTTTATCGTTGATTCCTCCATCGGTAAGTTGATGGATTATGACATTATCCAACAATCGGTCGTCTTCACCATGTTTTTTGTCAACCTTCATACTAAAATCTTCACCTACTGTACTAAAGGCACCTTCAGAAATAGCCATTGCAGGCTTCATTTGTGCAATATTCCTACGCAGGTTGTACGATTTGTATTCCGCAGCCGGAATTACATTATTGGCAAAGAAAAATGTTCCGATACTTAAAAAGGTAATAAATATGATAAGGCCTCTCATGGCACGGTAAAGCGATATTCCCGAAGCTTTCATGGCGGCAAACTCGTAATTTTCTGCCAACGCCCCAAAAGTCATTATAGAAGCCAATAAAACCGTTAATGGCAGAACATTGGGGATAAGGTTAGGGGAGTAGTAAAAAAGAAACTTCCCAACAATAACCAAATCGATATCTTTCCCGGCAAATTCGTCTATAAAAAACCAAATTGCCTGAAAAATAAAGATGAACATCAAGATCACAAAGGAACTGATGAAGTTATACAAAAACCTTGAAAGGATATATCTATCTAAAATCTTCAATGGGCACTCTTAATTTTTAATGATGTAATAACCTAAATCTTCGTATTTAGCTTTATTAAAGGTAAATAGCGACTTAGAAATGGGTTCGTTCGTTTTAAAAGAATTAACGGTTATGGTGGTTTTTGTACCATTTGCGCCCACTTCAATTAAATTATAAATGTGCTTGGTTTGTGCATCTATTCCCAACAATATTTGTTTTATTTCTGAATTGCTGTCAATGGGAGTTAATTCTACATATTGAATATTTCTACCTTTCACGTTTTGTAAAACGTCCCATTTATAATTGTAGCCTTTTTTATAAAAAGTAAGCATTTTTGAAGGAGTAATGGTCCCTTCCTCGGCATTGTCTTCATTACTTTCTATAACCACTTCTTCATTTTCAGGAATTACGGTATATGTTTTACTGCCGTCGAAAATCTTGGTAGCCCCTAAGTAATTAAATACATATTTATCCCCTTGGATGGTAACATCTCCTTTCGTTTCCTGGTGAATGTTCTCGGCGGAATTGTCGAGCGCATATTTAAATTCAATAAAGATATTGTCGTAACCTTTTACTTTATTATACACTTCATCCAACAGGGCTTTTGCTTTTGCATCGCTTTGCGCTGTTGCCGTAAAAGATGATAAAATTATGGCGAATAGTACTAATATGTTTTTCATTATATGATGATTGTTTATGTATTTGTATTCTACTTATTCATTACTCAATAACTGATCCAAAGCAGCCATATCTGTAACTAAAACCTGTCTTGCTTTACTTCCTTCAAACGGACCAACAATACCGGCTGCTTCTAATTGATCTATTATTCTTCCTGCCCGATTATATCCCAGTTTTAGCTTACGCTGAAGTAGGGATGCAGAACCTTGCTGCGCTATAACAATTACTTCGGCAGCTTCCCTAAATAAGGCGTCTCTTTCCGATATATCTATATCAACACCTGTGCCAGAGTCTTCCCCGACGTATTCTGGCAGTAAATGTGCATCCGGATAGGCTCTTTGTCCGCCAATGTAATCGGTTATTTTTTCCACTTCCGGAGTATCCACAAAGGCACATTGAAGTCTTGTAAGATCGTTTCCTTGTGTATAAAGCATATCCCCACGGCCAATTAATTGATCGGCACCGGGAGAATCTAAAATGGTTCTAGAGTCTATTTTAGAAGTTACCCTAAAGGCTACCCTTGCTGGGAAATTGGCTTTAATAATACCCGTAATTACATTTACAGACGGCCTCTGGGTGGCGATAATTAAATGAATTCCAATTGCCCGGGCCAACTGTGCCAATCTGGCAATAGGTGTTTCCACTTCCTTTCCAGCCGTCATTATTAAATCGGCAAATTCGTCTATCACCAATACAATGTATGGGAGGAATTGGTGTCCGTCATTCGGATTTAATTTTCTAGCTTTAAACTTTGTATTGTACTCTTTAATGTTACGAACCAGAGCGTTTTTAAGCAGCTCGTAGCGGTTGTCCATTTCTATACAAAGGGAATTTAATGTATTTATAACCTTGGTATTATCTGTGATAATCGCCTCTTCGCTATCGGGTAATTTTGCTAAAAAATGACGTTCAATTTTATTGAATAGGGTAAGCTCCACTTTTTTAGGGTCCACCAATACAAATTTAACCTCAGCAGGATGCTTTTTGTATAATAATGAGGTTAGAATAGCATTAAGCCCTACTGATTTACCTTGCCCAGTGGCACCCGCCATTAACAAGTGGGGCATTTTAGCAAGATCTACCACAAAAGTTTCATTACTAATATTTTTACCAAAGGCAATTGGTAACTCCATTTCTGCAGCTTGAAATTTCTTTGAAGCAATTACGGAACGCATGGAAACAATTGTTGCATTTTTATTAGGTACTTCTATACCAATAGTTCCTTTTCCGGGAATAGGTGCAATAATCCTAATCCCCAATGCCGCAAGGGATAAAGCAATATCATCTTCTAGGTTTTTGATTTTTGAGATTCTAACCCCGGCAGCAGGTACAATTTCGTAAAGAGTAACTGTTGGACCAATGGTAGCCTTAATTTGGGAAATCTCTATTTTGTAGTTTTTAAGGGTATCTACAATTTTATTTTTATTTTCTTCGAGCTCCTCTTGGTTTATGGTAATACTGCCCGCGCCGTAATCGTTTAAAAGTTCCAATGTTGGAAATTTATAATTGCTCAGTGCTAGCTTAGGATCGAATTCCCCAAAATCTTTTACAAGTTTTTCTGAAAGGTTATCAGTTTCCTCTTTTTCTTCTTCCACAGTTTCCACTTCCATTTGAAGCTCACTATTTTCATCTGCAATGGTTTCCCGCTTTATAGTGCTAATGGGTTGTTTTTCTTCTTCGTCTTCTGCTATTTTAACTTCAAAAGAGTTTTCAATATCAACATCCGAAGTGGTGTCAACATTAGAATCGTGAATATTTGCTGTTTCTGCAGTTTCCTTTTTTGTGGTAATTTCAGATCCGCTTTCTTCCTGTGGTTCTTCTTTTTCTGCTTTCGATTTATTGGTTTTAAAAGCCGCTTTAAACTCTTCTTGGGTGGTATGGAATAAAGATCCGATTTTTTGTGGTGTAACTCCCAGCCGTATCACGGCATAAGTGATGAAAATGAATAAAAGCAACAATGCCAGTCCGATTTTACCAATATAAGCACGTAAGAAATCATTCATTTCGAAACCTACCACACCACCGAGCAAAGGGGCGCTCTCTGAAAAGAATCCGAAGAAAATGGCTAGCCATACACTTACTATAATCCCCCAAAACCACCTATTGGCCAGTTCTTTTAAACTGTAATTTAGAAAAAGATAGAATCCAGTTTGAAAAAGAAGAATTGGAAATATGAATGCTGCAATTCCAAATCCTTTATAAATAAAAATGTGACTCACGGAAGCGCCAAATTTATTGAGCCAATTTTTGGCTTCTGCCTGGCGGTTTCCAAATTCCTTTAATAAACTTTGATCTTCTTGCCAAGTGGAGAAGAATGAGATAAAAGCTACAAAACAAGCAATGCTGATCAGCATTAACAAACTTCCAAAAATTATTTTTTGTTGATTGGAAATCTTAAAAGATGGAATTTTTTTAGTGGAAGTTTTTTTACTTGTTTTCGTCTTTTTTTTGGGCATTGGCTAGATTGTGTTTAGTCGCAAAAATACAAATTACAAACGTATAGTTTCGCTTTATATTTTCAAAATATTTTAGGAATGTAGATAATACAACCAACTATAATCGCTGCAATGGCTGCAATACATACCGCCCCTGCAGAAATATCTTTTATAAAACCAATTTTGCTGTGATGTGCTGGGTGGACAAAATCTGCGATCTTTTCCACAGCAGTATTTACACCTTCAATGCTCATAACTAGAGCGATGGTAAGTATTTGCAATATCCATTCTGTAGGGGAGAGGTGGTAATAAAAACCAGCTATCGTTACCGCTACGGCAATGGCTATTTGTATTTGTATGCTTGCTTCGGTTTTCAATAAAAGGTATACCCCCTTAAGAGCATACCCAATACTGAAAAATCTATTTTTAAGGAAATTCATTAAGCTTTTAAGGCCTTTAGGGCTTCTTTGTAGTTTGGTTCGTCTACAATTTCAGCCACTTGTTCGGTGTGGATAACTTTTCCTTCTTCATCTAAAACAATTACCACCCTGCTGAGCAATCCTTCCAGCGGTCCATCTGTAAAGTCCAGTCCATATTTTTCACCAAAACTATGGTTCCTAAAATCTGATAATGATACTACGTTTTCCAAGCCTTCTGCTCCGCAAAATCTTGCCATTGCAAATGGTAAATCCCTAGAAATACAAAGAACTTTGGTGTTTTCTAAAGACGATACTTCTTCATTGAATTTGCGCACGCTGGCCGCACAGGTACCGGTGTCTACACTTGGGAAAATATTTAAAACTACTCTTGTCCCTTTAAAATCTGCTAAGGATGCAGTAGATAAATCAGTTTTAACCAATGAAAAATCTGGAGCTTTTGTTCCTGTTTGTGGAAGCTCTCCCGATGTATGTACGTTATTTCCTTTTAATGTAACTGTTGCCATGATAATTATAGCTTTTTAAAATTTGTTAATTTAATTAAAGGTATTAATAATTGGGGATATAAAAACAAAAAAGCCACCTTTTCAGGTAGCTTTTAAGTACTTTTTCTAATTTTTTCCCATCCAGGTTTAAAGGTCTATTTATCTATAGAACCTAGTACCCGTTTCATAAAAGCATTTACTGCTTCTTTTTGGCTCATACCGTCTTCTTTAATCATTTTATTGACTTCCAAGGCACCGTACATATTGGAAATTAATTCACCAATAACATCCAATTCCTCGTCTTTTAAAGAAGGAACTTCTGTAATGGCTTCCAATGTTTCGATGGCCTCTACAACGTAATCCTCATCATTCGCTTCAATAAAGCTCGAAAGTTGTTTAATTACTGGAAGCTTCATCAATAAAAGATTTTAAAACGTCTGTTTTATTCGTCTGAATTTGGTTGATAACCTCGCCATTTTTAAAAGCTGCGAATGTAGGCAAATTGTCTACTTGAGCCAGCTTTCTTGATTCAGGATATTTCTCGGCATCCACAATAACAAAAGTTGCATTATCTGCTTCCTGAGAAAACTTCTTGAATTTTGGCTTCATAATGCGGCAATTACCGCACCATCCGGCAGAATACTGTACAAAGACAGTGTCATTTTCTGCAACCAATTCAGCTAAATTATCTTTTTCTAATTCTACTAACATCTTCTTCTTAGTTTGAGCTTAAGTATGCTGCAACTCCTTTTCTATCGGCATTCATTGCCTCTTTACCTTCTTCCCAATTTGCAGGACAAACCTCACCATTTTTCTGTACGTGAGCATATGCATCAATTAAACGTAAATACTCATTTACATTTCTACCCACTGGCATATCGTTTACACTTTCGTGAAATACTTTACCATCTTCATCGATAAGGAAAGTAGCTCTAAAAGTTACGTTATCCCCTTCGTAAACATAAGAATCTGTTTCCTCATTGTATGTTTCAGAAGAAAGATCTAAAATACGTAGCATATTGGCCAAATTTCTATTGCTATCTGCCAAAAGCGGATAAGTAACACCTTCGATACCACCATTGTCTTTTGCAGTATTTAACCATGCAAAGTGAACTTCAGGAGTATCGCAAGAAGCACCGATCACTAAAGTGTTTCTTTTTTCAAATTCTGCCAAAGCAGATTGGAATGCATGCAATTCAGTTGGACATACGAATGTAAAATCTTTTGGGTACCAGAAAAGAATGACTTTTTTCTTATTCTTTACTGCTTCTTCCAACACATTTACTTTAAATGTATCTCCCATTTCATTCATAGCGTCTACTGCTATATTTGGAAATTTTTTTCCTACTAATGCCATATCTATTAACTTTTAATGTTTATTAAATTTCTAGTACAAATTTAAGAAGGAACGGAGAGGAAGCAATAGATTTTAAATTATATTAACTTATGAAAGAATAAGTAATAACAATACCTGTGATGAATTTCAAGAGGTATTATGAATAGTTTAAAGTAGAGGTCTCAAAAATGCAATATCCTTAAAAAAATAAATATAATATTGCGATATTATTTTTTATCTGTTAATTGCCTGATTTTAATATTGAAGGCAGCATACAGCAATGTAACAAACGGACTCAAATAATTAAAGAAAGCGTACCCAATATAAGCCGTAGTATCCACGCCCAGAACACCGCTCTGATAAGCTCCACAGGTATTCCAGGGAACCAATACAGAGGTTACGGTTCCTGAGTCTTCCAACGTCCTACTCAAATTCTCTGGAGCTAGTCCCTTATCTTTATAAGCCTTGGCGTACATTTTGCCCGGTACTACAATCGCCAAGTACTGGTCGGATGCGGTTACGTTAAGTGCCAAGCAGCTGGCTACGGTACTCGCAAAAAGTCCAAATACAGAATCGAAAGCCGTAAGTAAAGCCCGGCTAATTCTGGCGAGGGCGCCAATAGCATCCATGATCCCACCAAAAACCATTGCGCATAAAATCAACCAAATTGTTCCCAGCATGCCGGCCATTCCTCCGGAGGAGAATAGATCGTTAAGTTTCTCATTGGTAGTTTCTATGGAAGTATCAACCGTAATGGCATTCATTACACCTTTGTAGCCAGATATAAAAGTAAGCTCATTTGCTCCCGAGATATTCTTTACAATTTCTGGTTGAAAAATAAGGGCGAAAATTCCGCCCAACAGCGTCCCAACCAGAAGAGCCAATAGCGGGGGTGCTTTTTTTACAATTAAAAAGATAACCACTACCGGGACTATAAATAACCAAGGGGAGATATTAAAAGATTTGTCTATGGAAGCCAATAGCGAAGCTGTATCGGGTACTTTGGTAGTGTCTAAATTTAAACCGATTATGGTAAATATGATAAGTGTAACAATTACTGTAGGGACTGTAGTTAATGCCATGTACTTTATGTGCGTAAACAAGTCGGTTCCCGCCATGGCCGGTGCCAGGTTGGTGGTATCGCTTAAGGGTGACATTTTATCTCCAAAATAAGCCCCAGAAATCACAGCTCCGGCCGTCATTCCAGGTGAAATACCCAAGGCGCCGCCAATTCCCACCAGCGCTATACCTACGGTGGCAGAGGTTGTCCAGCTACTTCCAGTAGCGATGGAAATGATAGCACAAATAACCACACAAGCTGCCAGAAAGAAGGTTGGGTTTAGTATTTGGAGCCCGTAGTAAATCATTGAAGGAATTACGCCGCTTATAAGCCAGGTTCCAGCCAAAGCGCCTACAAAAAGTAAAATGAGAATAGCCCCAGCGGTAGATTTTATGTTGTTTGACACTTCTTCGATCATCCTGTCGTAGGAAACCTTATTTAGAATCCCTACAATGGCCGCTACGGCACCCCCGATTAAGAGTATAAATTGATTGGAACCACTAAGTGCGTCGTCCCCAAAAACAAAAACATTAAAAGCCAATAAACCTACTAAAACAATAACTGGGATAAGGGCTTCCCAAATACTGAGCTCCTTATTCTGAATTACTTTCTCTTCTTCCATTAAAATATTTTGATGCCCTCAAGGAGGGAAGTTATTCGGTTCTCTGGTGCCGAATTGCGTTATAATTTGCTTCGAATTTCTTCGGTTGCGCCCAAAGATACTTAAAAATGTAATGTTACGAAATGACAGGGAAAGTTCAAAGTTTAACAATTAAACTTTTAGCTGGGGAAAGAAAACAGTTGATAAAACAGATGTTTAACCTGTTTCTTTAAAAATGGTCGCGAGTATTGTCTTTGGAATACTCACTATAGAACAATATTCATCTTTTCAATGGCCAGTAAAATCATTAATTACTATGATGTTTTGGCTTCGCCTTTAGGTCGTGGTATTGCAGTCATCTAGTGTGAGTGGATATTTAAAAAACAAAACTGCAGTCAGCTCAAAAAAAGTGAGGACTGCAGTTTTAGAATATAAACCTAAACCAATCTGTCAGTTTTTTAGCTTAGAATATTCAATTTTGTCATACACTCTTTCATCATTTCATACGTTCGGGAAATGTCGTTATCAAGTCCTATTGAGAAACGTATCAGTCCATTGCTTAATCCCATTTGTTCCTGTTCTTCCAGAGGGATTTCCGAAGAAGTAGAACTTCCCGGGGCACTGAACAAAGTTTTGTAGAATCCAAGGCTTACCGCTAGATATCCTAAATTCTTTTCTTGCATCATTTCCATTAATTCGTTTGCCTTTTCCAGCGAACCAACATCTACGGTAAGCATCCCGCCAAAACCGTATTCTTCATTCATTTGTGCTTTCATAGTGTTATATCCTAGATGCGATTGGAGTCCGGGATATACAACTTTTAAACCATCTTTTTCAAATTGATTGGCCAAATAAAGAGCGTTTTCGCTATGTTTTTTAACTCGTAGGTGCAATGTGCGCATGTTTTTTAAGATGGAAGCAGCCCTTAAACTGTCCATAGTGCTTCCCAATAGCATCCCTGCACCTTCGTTTACATCCTTTAGGCTTAAACAGAAATCTGCCGTACCACAAATCACACCGCCCACAGCATCGCTGCTACCGTTTATAAATTTGGTCAAGCTATTAATCACAACATCGGCTCCCAACTTTGCAGGCGCTATCGTTAAAGGAGAAAAGGTATTGTCTACCACCAAAGGCAAGTTGTGTTTTTTGGCTATGGCAGAAATACCTTTAATATCTGAAACTTCTAAAAGCGGATTACTGATGGTTTCGCAGTAAATTATTTTAGTGTCTTCAGTAATTGCTGCCTCCACCTTTTCGAGGTTGGTAGTATCCACAAAAGAGGTCTGGATATTAAATTTTGGCAGGAAATTTTTCATGAAAGCATACGTACCCCCATAAATAGTCCTGCTAGAAACTATATGATCGCCTGCATTGCACAACTGCATAATTACGGCAGTTATTGCTCCCATACCGCTAGCAGTTACATTGGCAGTTTCTGTGCCTTCCATGGCAGCTAAGGCTTCCCCAAGGTATAGATTGGATGGAGAGGAATGCCGGCTGTAGAGATAGCACCCTTCGGTATTGCCTTCAAATGTATCGAACATGGTTTTTGCTGAAAGAAAAGTATAGGTAGAAGAATCAGAAATAGAAGGATTTACACCTCCAAATTCACCGAAATACTGTAAATCTTGAATGTTATCTGCAGGATTGAATTTCATTGATAGTTATTTTAATTTTCACATCAAAATAAAGTATAAGAAGTCTAATAATCAATGAATATCTTTTTATTTAGATTATTAATCTATAAATTAATATTATTACCGACTTTAATTTTATATTTATCATTAATTTTTTCACTTAAAAGATATTTGTTCGCTTATGAAACTTGACGACATCGATAAAAAACTTTTGGAGTTGCTGCAAAAAGATGCCAAACAGACGACCAAGTCTTTGGCTATTCAAATGGATTTATCTAAAACGGCCGTTTACGAGCGCATAAGAAAATTAGAAAAAGGCGACATAATTACAGGATATACAGCCTTATTGGATAAAAAAAAGATCAACAAAGCCTTTATCGTTTTTTGTCATGTTCGGTTAACCCAACACACCAAAGAACACATTACCAGTTTTGAGAGAGAGGTAGTAAGGTTGCCAGAAGTGTTGGAATGCTATCATGTGAGTGGGGAATCAGATTATATTTTAAAAGTAAGTGTAGCCGATATGGGCGCCTACCGAACTTTTATGACCACCAAATTAACTTCTCTAAAACATATTGGGAGTACCCATAGTATTTTTATGATTGAAGAGGTTAAGAATTCCACTGTACTTAGTTTGTAAATATGTTACTCCTATAACTTTAACGTTTTTAAAGCTTATTATTTTTAAAAACATAGATAGTTGCCTTCCCGCAAAACATTTGTATTTTTGTTAACCGATAAAATAAGAGTTACACTAAAAATTTACTATGAATTCATACGATGTGGCCGTTATAGGCTCAGGACCCGGAGGTTATGTTGCAGCAATACGTTGTGCACAATTGGGTATGAAAACTGCTATAATTGAAAAATATAATACCCTTGGCGGAACTTGCTTAAATGTAGGTTGTATCCCTTCTAAGGCTCTATTGGATTCTTCTCACCATTACGAAGACGCCATAAACCACTTCGAAGAGCATGGGATAGAAATTCCCGGGGATGTGAAGGTAAATCTTGAGAAAATGATTGCCCGCAAACAAGGCGTGGTTGATCAAACTACGAAAGGGATCGATTACCTCATGGATAAAAATAAAATTGACGTTTATCATGGGGTTGGAAGCTTTAAAGATGCCACTCATATTATAATCGATGGAGATAAAAAAAAAG
Source organism: Galbibacter sp. BG1 (assembly GCF_013391805.1). GTDB lineage: Bacteria > Bacteroidota > Bacteroidia > Flavobacteriales > Flavobacteriaceae > Galbibacter. The sequence goes on from NZ_CP058364.1 coordinate 3,078,616, forward strand.
AGATAGAAGCTAAGCATACCATCATTGCTACTGGTTCTAAACCTTCTACCTTACCATTTATAGACGTCGATAAGGAAAGAGTTATTACTTCTACGGAAGCCTTAAAATTAAAAGAGATCCCAAAACACCTAATTATTATCGGTGGTGGGGTTATCGGCCTTGAGTTAGGACAGGTTTATCGAAGATTGGGTGCAGAAGTTTCTGTAGTGGAATATATGGATAGAATTATCCCTACCATGGATGGGAGTTTGTCGAAGGAGTTACAAAAAGTACTCAAGAAAAAAGGGATTAAGTTTTACACTTCCCATAAGGTGAAAGAAGTTTCTAGAAAAGGGGACCAAGTAACCATTAAGGCTGACGATAAAAAGGGTAAAGAGGTTTCCTTTGAAGGCGATTATTGTTTGGTTTCTGTAGGTCGTCGTCCTTATACAGACGGTTTAAATGCTGATAAAGCAGGTGTTAAGCTTAACGATAAAGGTCAGGTTGAAGTTAATGACCATTTACAAACCAATGTTTCCAATATTTATGCGATAGGAGACGTTGTAAAAGGAGCCATGTTGGCACATAAGGCCGAAGAAGAAGGTGTTTTGGTTGCTGAAAGTTTAGCTGGACAAAAACCACATATAGATTATAACTTGATTCCGGGTGTTGTATATACTTGGCCGGAAGTTGCTGCCGTTGGTAAAACAGAAGAGCAATTAAAAGAGGCTGGTGTAAAATATAAGTCAGGACAGTTTCCAATGCGAGCGTTGGGTAGAGCTCGTGCCAGTATGGATATAGACGGATTTGTAAAGATATTGGCAGATGCCGAAACCGATGAAGTTCTTGGAGTTCATATGATAGGTGCCCGTACAGCCGATTTAATCTCTGAAGCGGTTACCGCTATGGAATTTAGGGCTAGTGCCGAAGATATTTCACGAATGAGTCATGCACACCCAACATATGCCGAAGCGGTAAAAGAAGCTGCACTGGCTGCTACAGAAGATCGCGCATTGCACGTATAACCGCGGAAAGTTTAAAATGTCACAAAACCCCAAAGTTAATAAATAACTTTGGGGTTTTATTTTTTTATATTTTTTAGCAAGAATCAAGAATAGATTATTTAAAAAATACATTTTTAGTTATTTGAAAAACAACGTTTTAAGCAGCTTTTATTTTTTAGTCCGTTTGTTATTTCAATGGAATTATTTCATAATATTACCACAAAAAAACAGATGAGAAATAGTTGCTTTATCTTTGTTTTATTTATCATAATTGGCTGCAGTAATAATGATGATGAGATCGTTGATTATGCTGGGAATGCCATTTTAGGGGATTGGATTTTGGATTCCGAATACACGTTTGACCCCGACTTTCCTGAATCTCCCATTCCTGCATTAATGGACGGTTGTGAAGGAAAACTTACCTATAGTTTTCAAAGCGATGGAACCTTTAATGTGGAGTATTTTGAGCGTGACGAGCAAAATTGCATAAGTAGGGGTGTAAACAGTGGGGAATGGACGGTGGTTTCAGACAGTGTCTATACTTTTAAACCGAGCTTTAAAATCAACCAGACAGGGGTTTTGAGTGGAAAATATTATGCTCTTTTTTCTGAAGATTTACAGGCAATGGCGCTTATGAATGTGAATAACTCTACCAAAGAAATCGTTTATTTTAAAGAATAGGTTTGTAATTTTACACTGTTAAAAATTACCTACACTTGAAAGATACCTATAGACACCAAGGAATGCGCAAAAAGTTGGCTGAAACCGTTCAGGAAAAAGGAATTTCAGACAAAAGGGTTATTGCCGCTGTCAAGAAAATCCCAAGACATCTTTTTATGGATAGTAGCTTCGAGGATCATGCGTATCAAGATAAAGCATTTCCAATAGGTGCAAGCCAAACGATCTCTCAACCCTACACTGTTGCCTTTCAAACGGAGTTGTTGGAAATTAAACGTGGCGACAAAATTTTGGAAATAGGTACTGGGAGCGGCTATCAAACTGCGATGCTCCTAGAGTTGGGTGCGGTGGTGTATACCATCGAAAGGCAAAAGGAATTATTTAAAAAGGCCAATTTATTTTTACCCAAACTTGGGTACAAACCAAAAAGAATCATCTTCGGAGACGGTTATAAAGGTTTACCGGCCGAAGCTCCTTTTGATGGGATTATTGTAACCGCTGGAGCTCCTTTCGTGCCGAAACCTTTAATGTCGCAATTAAAAGTAGGGGGAAAGTTGGTTATTCCAGTAGGCGATGAAGTGCAAACAATGACACTTTTTACCCGAAAGAGCCAAAAGGAATTTGAAAAATATGAATTTGGGGAATTTCGCTTTGTGCCTTTGCTCGAGGATAAAAATTAGGGTTTAATCTCATCAAAAAAAAAGAAACTCGGACTAAACTATTAAATTCTATCTTTAAGCCATTTGTGGAAAGAATAGAAATTTTGTGGAGCCACACCATGTCCCACCGGAAACTCTTCATATACATGTTCGATATTTAGAGATTCCAGAAAAGGTTTTGTCTTGCGGGCCCATTCCACCGGGATTACTTGGTCTACAGAACCGTGGGAGCAGTAGAATTTAAGTTTCGATAGATCTTTATTTTGATAACCGTCTTTTATTATATCCCTATTTACATATCCGCTTAAAGCAATAACATTTTTTACTTTTTCTGGATAGGAAAGAGCCACCGCATAACTTAAAATAGAACCTTGACTAAACCCTAGAAGCGTTACGTTATTTTTATCTAAGCTGTAAGAATCAATCGCCTCATCGATAAAATTGGCAATCGCTTCCCTAGATTGAATCGCCTGCTCATCATCACTCCATTTCCCGTCTTCAGCATCGAAATGAATGGCATACCAAGCGTGTCCGTAAGGCATTAAATCGTAAGGTGCCCGCACGGAAATAATGCATAGCTCGTCAGGTAATTCTGAAGCAAAAGAAAACAAATCGTCTTCATTGCTCCCATATCCATGAAACATGAATAGTACGGGCGCATTTTTTATTTCTTTTTTTGGAGCTCTTAAAATATGATAAAGGGAGAGGGTTTTTGTCTGCAAAACGTAAATTGTATTTATTATTTAATAAAAGTAAACCACTTTTGGAAATAGCTTCCTACCAGCGGTACTTCTGTATATTTTTCTTGTAACATGGTTATAAAACCATAGATCCACAAAATAGAGATAGAAATATAAAAAGGAAAAGTAATCAACCAAGAATCGAAATACCCTACAACATATCCAAAAATCACAAACAATAGGTTGAGACCAAGTGCTTGACGTATGTGGAAACTAGCAAACTGATTTTGCTTGTCCATATTTAGGATATAGGCGATAAGCGTACCAAAGATGGTAAAATAAGCAATGATGGCATTGGTTTTTCCGTCGCGTTCTGGTTTTATTTCCATTAGTAATCTTTTATTAATAGTTGATTATTAGCAATAACCCCATAAGCTTTTCCTTTCAACTCTTCTCCCAAAAAGGCACTGTTTTTAGATGTTGATGTTATATTTTTTACTGAAAAAGCATACTTCAAGTCCGGGTTAAACAGACTTAAATTGGCGCTGTTTCCAACTTCAATTTCTTCTGAAGCGATTCCAAACCTAGATTTTCCAGCGGTTAACATTTCAATGGATTTTTCCATGGGAACCAATTTATTTAATGCTCCAAATGCACTTTCGAGTCCGATACTACCGTACATGGCGTGATCGAATTCTACTTTTTTCTGTTCTACATCGATGGGATTGTGGTCGCTTGTTACAAAGTCTATGGTACCTTCGTTTAATCCTTGTAGTAAGGCGTTGGTATCTTTCTCGGTACGAAGAGGTGGTAGTAATTTATAATTGGTATCGAATTCTACTAGCTTTTCATCTGTTAAAAATAGATTATGTATAGCTACACTGCAGCTAACGTCCAAACCTTTGGCTTTGGCTTCTCTAATCAGTGCCACCGATTTTTCCGTAGAAATGGTTGGGATATGTAATTTTCCACCGGCATATTCCAAAATAAATAGATCCCGTGCAATTTGTAATTCTTCCGCTAGGGCAGGAATCCCTTTTAGCCCTAACTTGGTTGCTGTAGCTTCTTCGTTAACAATTCCTTTTCCAGCAATTTTATTTTCTTGCGGGTAAGAAAGTACCAAACCATTAAAGTTTTGGGAATATTGCAAGGCTATTTTAAGAAGGTTAGGATTGCTTACGGGCTTTTGATAATCTCCAAAGGCAATTGCCCCTGCATTTTTCATGTCGTAAAGCTCGGCAAGGTCCACACTTTCACTCCGCACCGTAAGTGCCCCAATAGGGTAGAGGTTCGTGGTTTTTCCTTGCGCCTTAGCTTTTAAAAAACTAATATCTGCATTAGTATCTGCTATTGGGTTTGCGTTGGGATTTACAGCAATTCCAGTAAAACCGCTGAGTCCAGCCGTTTGGAGTCCGTTTTCAATAGTTTCCCTTTCTTCGAAACCAGGCTCTCCTAAACTTACACTGCTATCAAACCATCCTTGGGATACATGGAGATTTTCAAGCTCTACCAATTCATAATCCTCATTATTGGTAATGGTATCCCCAATTTTGGAAATAACTCCATTTTCAATAAGAATGTCTTTTGTTTGCTGGTGATAGTTGCTTTTTGGAGCTATTATTTTAGCCGACTTTACAAGGATATTCATTTAAAATATTTTAAGATGAGCAGTTCGATACATAATAATACCAATGCAAAAATAACAAACCATTTCCAAAGCTCATCGACATTGTTTTTACTTTTTATATTTTTAAAGGTTTCTTCCAGGGAAAAAGATTTATTGGCCTCTTTCATGCTTGAAATGTCAAGATAATTTAGCTTGCTTTCTTGTCGATTGTAATTAAAGCTCACGGTAACTAAAGAATCCTTTTCATGTAAGATGGAGTAAGTTCCGGCCTGCGATGGTTGATCTGTAACCGTAATCCTTACTTTGTTGTTAAAGCTTTGCTGCAGCGGGATAAAAGAGTTTTCGGTATTGCTTATAGTTAGTATTTCATCATTCGCCAAAGATGCATCTACATCAAAAGCGTTGGAATTTCCAATGGTATAATACAAATTAGGCAATGCCAAACTTTCTTTTCCACTATTGTAAAATGTGGGTACGATGAGCGGTGCATTTTTAAAATTGGTGATGTTCTCGTTTAATGGTGATGTGAAAAGGTATAGGCCATTCCCTTCCGCTAGAAAAGGAGCATTATTTGCATATAAAATGGGACTCCCAAAGCTGCCACTAACCTTATAAAAAGAGGTGGTTTTTGGAAATTGAAAATTGCTCACTTTTTCTTCAAAAACTTCTTTGAATAAAGGGTGATCGTAAGCTATTTGGGTAATTTGAAGCTCTTCCGTTACCAAGTCATTCAGTTTCATATTGGCTACCGAGCTCAATAAATTGTTATAGCTGGTTATATCTATCTCTTCGGAAGGAATAACGCTGATCTTCCCTCCATTTTGTACTGAGGAAACAATTGCTTTGATAAGCGCATTGGAAATGGTTGACAGTTCGTTAAGAACAATGAGATTTTGTTGGGAAAGCTGATTGAAATCTATTGAAGACGATGTCACCGATTGGTAATTGAATTCATCGTCGGTAAAAATTCGTTTTAAAAAGCGGTCATCGGCTTCGTTTATGGCGAGCACATTAATTTTTGAAGGTTTGTTCAGCGAAAAATATAACTCATTATCGTATTGCAATCCGTTGTCTTCAATGATGATTTTTCCTTTAATGGTTTGGTTTGTTATTGGAATGGTAAAATCTACATAAGCGGTGCCTTTATTGAAATTTGCCGCTGTTTTAGCGATTAATCTGTCGCCATCGAAAAGGGAAACGGGAGTACTTTCAATATTGAAATTTGTGGATAAATAAACTTGGCATGTATAATTTTCTAAATCCCTATCAACTAAAAAAATACTATCTATAGCAGTATTGTTTTTAACCTTGGGCTGCATCTGAACCAGATTTAAAGCGAACGTTTTTAGGGAATCCTTTATTGGCTTTCGTTCTTGAAAATCGGAAACAACCAATAAATTTTTTACGGAATTTTCATTTATAAAGTAGTTACTTCCTTTAAGTGTAATTTCGTTTAATGATAGTTGAGAAGACGAGTAGGGCAGTGCCAAAAGTTCGTTTTTAATATCATTTATACCAACATTCTTATATTCGCTCGTGTTGGTAAACAGCGAAAAAGTCTCTGAAGGGGATATATTTTCAATTAATTGGTTTACAGCGCGTGGAAGCAATTCCCCTTGGGAGCCCTGAAGCTGCATACTAAAGGAATTATCCAAATAGATTACTTTTTCTTCCGAAGTTGTTTTTATATTCCTATTGGATAGATAAGGTTGGGCAAAAGCTAGAATGATTGCCGCGAAAGCCAACATTCGTGTGCACAATACCAACCATTTTTTTAACTGCGAACTTTTTCTGGTTTGCAGGCTTATTTTCTTTAGAAAAGCCACATTGGTAAAAGCTTCTTTTTGAAACTTTCGAAGTTGGAATAAATGAATGAGAACAGGAATGATCAATAAAAAAAGAGCCCAAAGAATTTCCGGATGTTTAAACTGCATTCCCAATTTTTATAAATACGTTTTCCAAAGATACATTAAAGAACTGTTGAAATAAAAGTTTTAAATAACGATTTGGCGTACCTCTAACTTTACTCACTAAATGAGATTTTACAATGTTCCGGTGCATTCGTCGAAATATTTATAGTTTCTTCATCCTATTATACCTCCTGTGAATGTACTGAGGTTGTTTACTAACCACAAAATTAAACCCACTTTGGAAAACGAAAATGTGTTATTTGTTTATTAATACTTGGCGGATTTCCCCTGATTGGAAGTAGAAAGGATAAACGCCCGAATATCTTCGTTGGCCGTTTTTAAATCTTCCTTTCTAAGGTACATCATATGTCCGCTTCGGTACCCTTTAAATTGTAAACGATCTTTCATTTTTCCAGAAGGATCCAATTGCCACATGCTGTATTTGGTATTGAAATAGGTGGTCGCCCCATCGTAATAACCGGCTTGGTACAGCACGTTTAAATAAGGGTTTTCTGCCATGGCCTGCCTTAAATCTTCACGTGTATTGTCATTTTCAAGGTCCCAAGGGTGCACATCCCCAAACATTTGGTAAGGAACATCGGTTTTAAATTTTAATTCTTCCTGTAGGTAGTAATTAATAGCTGGTGTAAACGAGTGAAGCCATGAAGTAAGTTCTGCATTGTAGTCTGGGCGTGTACCAGCATCCATCTTATCAATTCCCAAGTAGCGGGAATCTAACCTTCCAACTGTGTATCCTCGGTCGCGCAATAGTTCTTTCCAGAAAAAGGAGGTAGGAACATCTAGATTGTGCTGTAAAATGGATTTTTCTGAAAGTCCTGAATATTTTGCCATTTCAGAAGCAACTTGAGATCTTTCCGAATCCGTAATCATACTTCCTTTCGCGAGTGCGGGAATAAGCTCGTTTATGGTATACGCTTCTACTTCTGGGAGTACTTCCAACAAATCTTTTTGCTGTAAATTGCTTCCCAATGCTTTTTGGTGCCATGCGGCAGCGGTGTAATAAGGTAGGTTTAAAGCCGAGGCTACAGGGCCGCCAACGCGCAAGACTTTATAATCTGCCGGTGAAACCATAATAACACCATTAAGGTACATCCATTCCCTATCTTGTAAAGCCAACGATAAACCGGCAACACGGGTGCCACCGTAACTCTCACCAATAATGTATTTTGGGGAACGCCAGCGATTGTTTCTGGTGACAAAAGTAGTAATCCAATCTGCTAAATATTTAATATCTGCATTAATCCCAAAGAATTTTTCCTTATCGGGATACTTACCTTCCTTATCAGGTACCATGGCAGAGTATCCAGTGTTCACTGGATTTACATAAACAATATCGGCTACGTCTAATATGGAATTTGGATTGTCTTTAACGCCATAGGGTTGAACCGGGTAGCCTTCTTCATCGATATTTAATATTTTTGGGCCCGTATATGCCAAATGCATCCATACTGAAGCAGATCCGGGGCCTCCATTAAATGATATTAAAAGAGGTCTATTGGCATCATTTTCAATATCTGTACGGTAATAATAGGTGTGAAAAAGTGAGGCAATTACATTTCCCTTTTCGTCCCAAACCGGTAAGGTTCCCGTATTGGTTTTATAGGCCACTTTTTTACCGTTAATACTTACTTGATGTGAAGTGGTAACAATAGTATCTGTTGGTATTTCCCTTTTTTGAGAAAAGACAGTGGTAAATGCCATAAAAAATACAGCAATAAAGATATATTTCATCATAAATAATTTAAGAAGATAAAGGTACTTAATTCAACAATACTATAAAACTGATTTTGGCCTTCCTTATAATCATTCTAATTATTGAACTTAAGTTTACTTAGTAACATTCATATTACAATTAATTAAAGTATTGACATTTTTAAGATAATAATCTTCAGAATCTCATTGGATAATTTTGAGCTTCAATAACTTATTAACTTAAAAAAATTAAAATGTTGAAAAAATTAACCCTTCGTATTTTATTTCTTTCTCTCTTAGGAGCGTTCACTATTGGGTGTGATCCAGAAGATGGAATGGATGGACTGGATGGTCGTGATGGTATTGACGGTCAAAATGGAGCTGATGGTAAAGATGGTGAAGATCTTACAGCTGAGCTTACCATTTTTGAAAACAAGTCTAATTTAGATCCTTTAGTGGCCGTACAGCCGCAGTTTAATTATGTAAAGGCTTATTCCTTGTTAAGTTCCTCTGACACCCTATCTAATGGATTTCAGTTGGTTGGTGCACAGGATGGAGCCGGACTTTTAAAAGATCCAAATGGTTCTGGATATATTTATCTTTCGAATGCTGAAGACGATTATGCAGTTTCCAGAATTCGTTTCGATGAGTTTATGAATCCGATTGAAGGCGATTGGTTGTTAAACTCTGGAGTTGCCGATTTTGCCCGTCAATGTTCAGGAACCATGTGGGAGGCTTCCATTCATGGAGGAAGTTCAGATTTATTTCTATCGGCTTCTGAAAGTATTAATTACGATGTAAAAGGAATTGATCCCTATGTAACAAACCCAACCCCAACTGCTGATTTTGGTCTGGATGCTTTAGGGGAATTCTCTTGGGAAAATGCGGTGCCGCTTCCTCAAGTAGCTTATTCTGGTAAAACCGTTATTATTGGGGGAGATGACGATTCCAGCGGATCTGAAGGACAGGTAACCTTATACTACAGCGAAAATGGTGACGCCGATCTTACTGGAGGAAAAATTTACGTATTACGATTCAAACAAATATCAGATGGCGCGGGTGGAGTTACAGATGTAACTCCGGGAATGATCTATAACGAGAGTAACTTAGATTTTCAAAAAACCTACGATGTGGAATTCGTTGAAATTACAGGAGGAAAGGACCTAACTAAAGATGAGATGGAAACCGCATGTGTAGATGTTCAAGCTTCAGCATTTATGAGGGTAGAAGATGTAGATTATCAAAAAGGCTCTGCCGAAGCCAACCGTAACGTTTATTTTGCCGTAACAGGCCGTGGCCCTGGTCGAGGCACTTACAACGATTGGGGAACCGTTTATAAATTACAATTGGATGAAGCCAACCCACTATCAGGTAAATTGACACAAGTAATCAGCGGAAATACCGATACCAATAATGCGGACGGAAATTTGGGATTACTTCAAAGTCCGGATAATATTTGTGTTACCAATAACTTCATTTATACACAAGAAGATCCAAATTCCTTCAGTAGAGGTCATTCTGCTTACATTTATCAATCGGATCTTAATGGGAATAACACTCAAGTAGTGCTAGAATTTTTAGTACGTCAAGATCTTGCTGAAAATGGAAGCACTGGTGTAAGTGGTGAATATGGTGCACTTACCGATGTTTCAGAAAAATTGGGAGTGCCAAATACGTTTATGTTAAATCTTCAACCTCATTACTGGAGAAGTGAAGACTTTAAGGGTAAAGATGGACACATAAACGAATCTTATGAAGACAACCAAGGAGGACAAATTGTTCTTTTAAGCGGATTGCCCAGATAATACTTTTAGATTATAATAGAAAACTGTCAACCTGAACTTATCGATGTTTTAGTAGTTGTTTTAAATACTACTTTCGATAGGCTCAGGCTGACATTTAATGTTTAGGACTTTATTGTGATACAGCTTCTTTACTTTTAATTTATATCCTCGCACTAATGAAAAATCAAATATTTCTTTTAATACTAACTTTGATTATATTTTCTTGTAAGAATGTACCACAGGAAAAGGGTGAAATGGAAACCTTTGGAAATTTTGAACCTGCACAGGAATTTTATCTTTCCAATTTAAACCAAAGTATTAGGTTGATGGATTCCCTAGCTCAGTATGAAGCAGAAACGCCCGAAGCCAAAGAGATTTTCATCGCTTTACGCTCTTCCTTTAAGAAAGCAGAACCTTATGCTGCTTATCTAAATCCTGAAATTGGACATAGGGTAAATGGTCCTGCACTGCCAATTTTTACCGATGATACCCAAAGGGTCTTAAACCCAATTGGGTTACAAAAAATTGAAGAATCTATTTTCGAAGGAGGAACGTCTAAAGTTGTTTACAAAAAAGAAGTTTCTTTAACCAAGGGATTGCTAAAGGTTTTACAGGATTATGTGTCGAGTAAAAAATTGGATTCCCAACGATTTTTTATTGCTACACATCAGCAATTGTTTCGTATTGTTAGCCTTGGTATTTCTGGTTTCGATACTCCAGTTAGTCAATTAGGACTTCAAGAAAGCGCTATTTCTTTAGAAAGTTTACTTTATGTTTATAAGCTAAGCATTCAAAATATTATACAGGAAAAAAATACGGAGTTAGACCAAGAATTCGAACAGAATATTATTGATGCTGTAGCTTATCTAAATAATAATACCAACTTCGAGGCCTTTGATAGATTTACTTTTATAAGGGATTATATGAATCCAATTACAAGAAATTGGGTAGAAATACGTAAAACCAGTAAACTATGGGAAGGTACAAACAACAAACCGTTTAACTTCGATGCTCCCACTTTTTTTGAGAAAAATTCTTTTAACAAAGATTATTTTATGCCTGTTACCAACCGCAATGCCACCCCTGAACAAATCGACTTGGGAGAGAAACTTTTTTTCGATCCAAACTTATCCGCTACAGGAAAAATGTCTTGTGCCACCTGTCACTCTCCGGAAAAAGCATATACCGATGGCCTAATGGTCAATTTGGATAATGAAGGGGAACCGCTGAAAAGAAATACTCCAACACTTATAAATTCTGTGTATCAAAGAAGTTTTTTCTGGGATGGTAGATCACCTACAATTATGAATCAGATTTCTGAAGTTTTTAGTAACACAAAAGAATTCAACTCCAATGTTCATCAATTTTCAGATAAAATATTAAAAGATACCACTTACAATTCCATGTTTAGAAGTGCTTTTGGTAAGATTCCCACCAAAAACAGTGAAATTATTAAAGCAATATCTTCTTACGTGGCATCCTTAAATGGATTTAATTCTAAGTTTGATAGAAATATTCGTGGAGAGATTCATACCATTACAGAAAAGGAAAAATTAGGTTTTAATATTTTTATGGGAAAAGGGCTGTGTGCAACATGTCATTTTATTCCTCTTACCAATGGAACCGTTCCACCGTTTTTTGCGGAGACCGAGAAAGAAGTGATCGGGGTGCCCGAAACCGCAGCAAATAGACAATTGGATGATGATCTGGGTTTTTATTGGATGTTTCAAGAGGAATTACATCGCGGAATGTTTAAAACGCCAACACTTAGGAATGTTGCTTTAACCGCACCTTACATGCACAATGGGGTGTACAATTCTTTACCACAGGTAATGGAGTTTTACAATCTTGGGGGCGGCGGAGGAATGGGATTCGATCTACCACATCAAACCTTGCCTTTTGATGAATTAAATTTAAATAAAAAAGAGCTGGATGCTTTAGTGGCTTTTATGAAAACATTAACCGATACAGCTGTTGAAGAGTACGAAGCAAGCCTTTAAAATTTCTCAAAAACCCCCAAGCCAAACAGAGCAAAATCATATTTAACAGGATCTTTAGGATCTAGCTTTCTAAGGTTTTTGTCCAGCTCCTGCAACGCCTTGGCATCGTTTTGCTTTCTTTTGAGCAGGCTTAATTTTCTGGCAACGTTTCCGGAGTGTACGTCGAGCGGACAAGATAGTAGCGCAGGGGAGATGCTTTTCCATATCCCAAAGTCAACGCCGTGGTTGTCTTGGCGTACCATCCATCGTAAAAACATATTGATCCTTTTGGCTGAAGAGCCTTTAAGCGGATTGGAAACATGTTTTTGCGTTCTCGGTAAATGTTCTACCTCAAAAAAGAGCTCCTTAAACTTTGCAATAGCCGGTTGTAAGGAATCTTTACTGGCATATTTTGCAAAAATAGGTTCCATGCCATCGTAGTTTTTATAGAGGTGCTGAAGGCTTTTTATAAATTGAATAAAGTCGTATCCATTAAAGGTGCGGTGTACAAAGGGGAGTAGCTTTTGCAGATCTTCTTCGGAATGGTTTATAACAAAATCGTAAGGGGAATCATCCATAAGAGTCATCATTTTACGCGCATTGTTAATTATACTTTTTCGGTTTCCCCAAGCAATGGTAGCTGCCAAAAATCCCGAAATCTCTATATCTTCTTTGGCCGTAAATCTATGTGGTATTTGTATAGGGTCCGTTTCAATAAAGTCAGGATTATTGTAGTAGGCTGCTTTTTGGTCTAGAAATTCTTTTAATTCAGATTTTTTCAAAAAAATAGAAGTTATATATTTTTCAAAAGTATAGTTGGGATAACTATATTATTACAACCTTAAATTATACCACTATATTACCATCTACCATAGTGAGTTTCCTATCGGCCATATCTGCCAATTCTTCATTGTGGGTAACAATAACAAAGGTCTGTCCAAATTGATCCCTAAGTTCAAAAAATAAATTATGCAATCTATCAGCACTTTCCGAATCTAAATTTCCGCTGGGCTCATCTGCAAAAACTATGGAAGGGTTGTTAATTAATGCACGGGCAACGGCAACCCTTTGTTGCTCTCCTCCAGAAAGCTCGTTTGGTTTATGGTCTATTCTATGGGAAAGTCCTAAAAAATCCAATAGCTCTTTGGCTCTTTTTTCGGCCTCAGCTTTTGGTGTTTTTTTAATAAAAGCGGGGATACAAACATTTTCCAAAGCGGTAAACTCTGGCAGTAACTGATGAAACTGAAAGATAAAACCGATGTGTTCATTTCTAAATTTGGCCAGCTCTTTATCTTTAAGTTTACTTACTTCCTTATTGTTAATTAAAAGCTCGAGATCGGCAGCTTTATCGGGCTTGTCCAAGGTTCCTAAAATCTGCAATAAGGTGGTTTTTCCTGCTCCGGAAGCACCTACTATGGAAATAACTTCCCCTTTGGTAATAGACACATTAACCCCCTTAAGCACCTCTAAAGAACCAAATGTTTTATGAATATTCTTAGCTTCAATCATATGAAAATAAATATGTATTCCCGAAAAATTTTATGCGGGATGTATAAAAATTAAAGATTATTTGCATTAAGTAAATTAAATAACCTTGCGTAAATATAGTCCGACTTTGTTTTACTTAGATGCAAAGCTGCTAAGTTATCGATTCGGTATTTAAAACGAAAGTTTCTGTAAGCAGGATTTAAATATTAAAAAGAAATTAGCTTCTCGCTTTTTGTTCCATGGGTAATAAACACTCGTAGATCATCTCATTAATTGGGGTCGCCACCCCGAGTTTTTTACCTTCTTGCACAATATAGCCATTAAAGTTTTCTAGTTCTGAAGGTTTTCCTTCCATAATATCCCTTTGCGTAGATGCGGTGCTTTTTGGATCTTGATGATCGATAATTTCGAAAACGTTTTTAACATCTTCTTCATTCAAGTCGATTTTCTTGGTTTGCGCTATTTTTAAAATTTCGTAGGCTGTTTGCAGCATCATATCATAGAGATAGGTGCTTTTTCGAATCTCGCCTATTGGAACCCGGGTGAGTCCGCCGATGCCGCTAATAGTACAAATAAACATAAATTTCTTCCATACCTCTCGATGGATATCCTTTGCCAGGATACCATTAATACCAGCTTCAATAAAGATATCTTGAATGTTTAGAATCCGCTTTGTTTGCTTATTGTCCAGTTCGCCAAAAGTAAGCGTGGGATCTACCGCAAAGTGCCGTATGACTCCTGGGGATTCCTTAAAACTTATAATATTGCATAAACCACTTAAAATTTGATCTTTCGGAAGAAATTGCATCAATTTTTGTGGATTGCTGGCACCGTTTTGTAATGGTAGGAAAAGTGTGCCTGTGTTTATAAAAGGTTTAATTGCTTCTGCGGCTTTAGGCAGTTGCCAACTTTTTACACCAAAAATCACCAAATCTGGCGTTGGTATTTCCCTTAGGTCTTCGGTTGCAAGATCTGGTTTTACGTTAAAATCCCCTTGAAAACTTTTTACCGTAATACCCTGTTTTTGTATAGCTTTTAAATGCTCTCCACGGGCCACAAAACTAACATGGTGATCGGTGGTGGCCAATTTGGCACCAAAATACCCGCCTACACCGCCAATACCGTATATTAAAATGTTCATATCCTAAAATTTATATTCTTAAAAATACAAATTTGCGGATGAAACCGAAGGATCTTTTACCGACGGAAATAAATATTATGAACGTTCCATTACGTTGTTCAGATGTTTTTCTGTTTTAAATTTTTCAAAAAGAACTGTTGCTAAAACAGATGATAACCAGGTGATCCTTCCGCAGTGTTCTACATGCCAAACCGCTTTGTTTTCAATAATGTTACCGGCCAATAATGGCCCTACAATATGAAGGTTTTCCGTAGCTTCCAAAGAATCGTTGACCTGTAAGCCAATATGCGATTCATTCGGGGTACAAAGTCCTTTGTCAATAAGGTTTTTTAGCAATACAGGAATTTCTTTATCGTTAAAAGTTTTACTGCCGATACAGTTGATAACAATATGGTAGGGAATATCAGCGGTTTTTAATGTTCCAGAGGAAGTATCGAAATATTTAAGGTAATGGGAATTAGTTTTAGCTCCCTTTTCGATGCTGTGATATCTGCCTGCAATATGGTTAAATCTATTTTTTTCCAACAGTTTGTTGATGGTTTGGGTATAATGCTCACCAGCACATCGCTGTCTTCTGCCAATTTCATTACCGTATTTGCAAGCAAATATTTTAAGCTCTTCTTTACTTAATTTGGCCAATAAAACACCAAAAGCACTGGAGATGATGCCAACGGTTGAAGCGGCGCCTAGCGAGATAGCTCCGGCAGCATCCAAATCTTTATAAGTGGCGGCTGCAATTTCTTTAGCGGTGAGATTGTCTTTATTTTCTAATTGTTTCAGATGAACCGGAATAAACTGTGCCTGTTTTTGAGTGTCCACAACTGCATCGGGTAGAATACCGTGGGTAGATAGAAAGGTAAAGTGGTCGAGTTCCACCACAGTTTCTACATCGTCGTTAAGCTTGTAGAGCAATTCCAAGGCACTCGCGTTGGCGCCAATGATCAATACATTGTTTGGTTGCTTTTTTCTGTTACTACTGAAGTTTTTTATGAGATTTAGATTCTCCTGAAGACTTGGGGTGTAGTTATCATTGATTACCAAAAGGTCATTCTTTTGATAAACGGACTGTTCCATGTAAATAGTTTTGGTAGGTAACGACCCTACGGCCAGAACCACCTTTTTAGAATGTAAAGTTTTATTTTTGGTGAAAACGGTAAACAACTGCTTGCTTTTTTCAACATCTAACACCTCTTCCGTAAGAAAGGTTAAATCAATTCTGTTTGCAGATTGTAAGCGTGAAATGAGTTTTTCTATTTTTTCCGTTAGGTACCTTCCGAAGAAACTTCGTGGAACAAAGAGGTCTTCCCATTCGTTGTTTTCAATTTGTTTGGCGTGTTTTTTAATCCAATTTAGGGAAAGGTGTCCGCCATCATCCAAAAGCTCATCAATAAGCCATTCCTTATTGTTTTGGAGCCACTCTATAAACAAGCTTCTTTCAGGTTCGGGCAAGAAATTTTTGAGGGAAGTAATTAGCAAAACCGAATTTCCAGAGCGCGAACCGTAAGGGATCCCCGTGAAAAATTCAGCATACTTATTTACAATACAGATTTTAAGAGGGGTTTCCATAGAAGATTTTTCTATGTGTTCCAGTAGATAGAGTAGGGTAAAGGTAGAAGAGATTCCAGAACCTATAAATGTGAGGTCTACCGTATCAAGCTTAGTTTGCATATTCATTATTTACTTCTTTATATTTAATTACCCTTCCTGGGTTTCCTACCACGGTGGCATAATCTGGCACATCTTTAATAATTACTGTTCCTGCACCCAGCAAACAGTCTTCTCCAATGGTTTTAATCCCTGTCATGGCCGTTACTCCCATCCCTACATAAGCTTTACTTTTAACATGTATACAAGCGCCAATATTAACCCCAGAAGATAGAAATACACCATCCTCCAATGTTACGTGGTGCGCTATGGTACTGTCCATATTTACCATAATATAACTGCCAATGGAAGTATGTGGCATAACAATATTACCAACCAACATGTAAACGGCTTCCCCCAAGGAGACGTCTGGGGCTATATGTACCGTTTTATGAATAAAACTGGGGATGGAATAGCCTTCTTTTTTTAAAGTGGAAAGATATTTAACCCGAATGTGGTTGTTGCCAATTGGGCAATACACGTTTTGTATTTTCTCTTTAAAGGAAGTTGAAAATAAGTCTTGGTAATTGCCCAATACAGGAATGCCTATTACCTCTTGATGCAGAAGTTGTGGATCGTCGTCTATAAAACCAACGATATTTACCCCAGCTTCCTTTAAATAAGAAGCGTAAACCTGTCCTTGAGTGCCGGCACCTATAATAATTGAATTTTCTTTCATATTTAATTGTTTCCTTGAAAAGCTGCCATATTTAAAGTAGCACTACTGTTAACTCCATCTTTGGCAAGGACTTTCTGTACTGTTTTAAGCAAAATTAGAACGTCCGTTTTAAGACTTAAGTTTTGAACATACCATACGTCCAATTCAAATTTATGTTCCCATGAGATTGCATTTCTGCCATTTACCTGCGCCCAACCCGTAATTCCAGGTTTTACTGCATGCCTTTGTTGTTGAAAATCGTTGTAAAGCGGGAGGTATTTTACAAGCAACGGCCGGGGCCCTACAATACTCATATCTCCCTTTAAAACATTGAACAGTTGTGGGATTTCATCCAAAGAATACTTTCTAATGAATGCTCCAAAAGGTGTAATTCTTTCTTGATACGGTAATAATTGTCCGTTTTCGTCTTTTTCGTCCGTCATGGACTTAAATTTTATAAGTCGGAATATTTTTTCGTTTTTACCAGGGCGATCCTGAAAGAAAAACGGTTTCCCTTTATTTATAAAAATGAGGGTAATACCAACTATTAAAAGTAGGGGTGAAAGAATGATTATGCCACCAAATGCCATTAAAACATCCAGTAACCGTTTTATAAAAAACTGATACATTGGTTTTTTGTTTTAGAATGGTTACTCGATAATCGAGATTTATAACCTGACTGCCGTCAGGTAAATTGATCTAAGGCTTGCCGCGTTACTAAAGTAGTTTTCCTACAAATGCCTCACGGGCCTGTCCTTAGACTTCTTACTAAAAATATGTACTGTGGCTATTAATCTAGTTAAAATTAGTTGAATCGGTTTCCAGTAAAAAAAATGTTCTTTAAAAAGCAATAAACGTCGCTGAAATTATATTTTTTAACAAGGACTTATATTTCATGTTTTTATTGAGTGTATTAATCTGTATTTCAGCGACATATAATGTTTTTCATCGGAAAGCGTGTATTTTAAAGAAAATCCATGTTCTTGGTGGATTTATCCAATCATCGGAAGCAGTTATCATTAATTTTATAGACAAATATATTCCCCAAATTTTTCTTGGCTTTACACTAAGTAATTTTTATACGACTTCAACAATTGCCTGCCTCACTGGCATGCACCGAGGTTAATTACTTGCTTGTGGTACAAACCTAACAACCAAAGAAAAATGAAACTTCAGTATTTATTAATTCTATCCGTATTTAGTTTTTGGGGTGTACATGCCCAAAATTTGCATACGCATGCCAATGCAGCATCCATAAGCAACGAAGCCAATGCAACCACTGGTTGGGGTGGGGGTGCGGTTTTATCTTCCACAGCTACCGACGTACAAAATGGTTCGTTTTCTATTTTAATTGCTTCTTCTGGGGTAGCATCTGGGAGAACAGCAGAATATACTTTTAATGTGGTAAATGGCACCACCTACAATATTACCATTTGGGCAAAACGAGGAGATCAAAGTTTTTTACCGGCATTTGCCAATTGGTCTGGGTTTGCGGGCTTTTCTACCACAAATATCGGAACAAATAACTGGACCGCCTATAATTTTACCTTAACAGCCAATGCCAATACCGCCACTATTAGAATTTATACGAGTCCGAGTTACAGAGGAAGTATCTCTGGGGATTCTGTACTCATTGATGGAATTGTAATTTCTACCAACGATACGGCAGCGCCATCGGCAGTAACGGATTTAGCAGCTACAGGAACCACAGCAACCGCTACAAACTTGAATTGGACAGCCGCTACCGATAATGTAGGAGTGACTGATTATGAGGTTTTTCAGGATGGAGGGAGCATAGGGTTAAGCGGCGGCACCACGACTTTCGTAGTAAACGGATTAGCATCAGAAACCAACTATGCCTTTACGGTAGTAGCCCGAGATGCGGCGGGGAATACTTCCGCAGTGAGCAATACGGCGAATGTCATCACTTTATCGGGTATCGATACGGAAGCGCCATCGACAGTAACGGATTTAGCGGCCTCGGGAACTACCCCAACCGCCACCAACTTAAATTGGACAGCCGCTACCGATAATGTTGGGGTGACCGATTATGAGGTTTTCCAGGATGGAGTGAGCATAGGATTAAGCGGCGGCACCAACACTTTTGCTGTAAACGGCTTGACTGCAGCTACGAATTACGCTTTTACGGTGGTTGCCCAAGATGCGGCTGGTAATACTTCCGTAGTGAGCAATACGGCGGATGTCACCACGCTATCGGGAGCAGATACCGAAGCACCAACAGCAGTAACGGATTTAGCAGCTACCGGAACCACAGCAACCGCCACAAACTTAAATTGGACAGCCGCTACCGATAATGTAGGGGTGACCGATTATGAGGTTTTCCAGGATGGCGCTAGTATAGGACTGTCAGGTGGAAATACCACTTTTGCAGTAAACGGCTTGACTGCAGCTACGAATTACGCTTTTACGGTAGTAGCCCAAGATACGGCTGGTAATACTTCCGCAGTAAGCAATACGGCGAATGTAACCACTTTATCGGGTGCCGATACGGCAGCTCCCTCGGCCGTAACGGATTTAGCAGCTACCGGAACCACAGCAACCGCTACAAACTTAAATTGGACAGCCGCTACCGATAATGTAGGGGTGACCGATTATGAGGTTTTCCAGGATGGGGTAAGCATAGGATTAAGTGGCGGTACCACCACTTTTGCTGTAAACGGATTGACATCTGAAACAACCTATGCCTTTACTGTAGTAGTCCAAGATGCGGCGGGTAACACTTCCGCAGTGAGCAATGCGGCGAATGTAACCACTTTATCGGGAGGTACTGGCGGAATTACAGATTATACCAGTGAAAATGCTAATCTTAATACGGTAGATTGGCAAGCAAACAATTTTTTTGCAGATGGAAATGTGGGAATCGGCACGAACACAACCCTAGGATACCGTTTGGCCGTAGCAGGGAATATTGTTGCAGAGGAAGTACGTGTAGCGCTTCAAGGGAATTGGCCGGATTATGTTTTTGAAAATTCCTATAACCTTCCATCCTTAGAAGAAGTGGAAAATCATATTAAAAAAAATAAACATCTTATTGATATACCCAGGGCGAATAGCGTTGAAAAGGATGGTATTTTGTTGGGAAACATGGACGCCATGCTTTTAAGAAAGATTGAAGAACTAACCCTGTATACCATTCAGCAGGAAAAGAAAATTAAGAAACTCGAGGAAGAAAATTGTAAGATTAAAGAATTACAACGGCGATTGGAGATCTTGGAATTAAAATCAAACAAATAGGTCATGAAGAGCTTCTATCCTTTTATATATCTTTTGCTATTTACAATGCTTTCCCAATGGGCCATGGCGCAGAGCATCCGTAAGAATTATCAGGAAATGACCGATTATGAAAAAACAGAGTTGGTCAATGCCTTTTATTCCATACGTAGCACTACTGCTGGAGGGACAGACCGCATTACCGATATGGCCAATTTCCATATGGATTACTTTAATTTCGACAACATTAATATTAATCGGTTGGATATCCATTTCAATTTACCCGATGAGCCCGAAAAGGAAATATTTCTGGCTTGGCACCGTCGTTTTATATTTGAAATGGAGCAGGTAATGCAGGATATCAATCCGAAATTAACCTTACCGTATTGGGACTCAACCACCGATCAGTCCGTAAATTCTGAACTATGGGATGAAGATTTTATGGGAAGTTTTAACACGAATTGGAATCTTAATCGCAATTTAAGCAGTTTCGGCACCTTGCCAACCGCTCAAGAAATAGTAAACATGTCTGCGGAAACCGATTTTTTTGAGTTTTCAGATTTTTTTGAAAGACAACGCCCACATGCAGGCGCCCACCGTTGGGTCTTTGGCCCGATGATAACATCTGCTTCGCCACGGGATCCCGTATTTTATTTGCACCATACTTTTGTAGATAAGGTTTGGCATGATTGGGAGGAAACACACCATAATTCGGTCTATATACGTACCAATATGTTACGGTACGATGGTACTTATACATTTAATGGGGTAACCTTACCAGTAGTAAACCCAAATGATATTATAGATAGCCGCGCTTTAGGCGTTTTTTATGCTGAAAATGGATTAGCTGTTTTAGATAACTATATAGTAAGCAATACATATAATCCGGAAGAGTTGTTTTATTACAGGTATACTATTGAAGCAGGCACCAATTTTATTGCTGCGGAGAATACTACGAGTCATTTACAATCCGTATCCGAAGTTATTTTAAAACCCGGATTTTTAGCAGAAAGTGGAGCGAACTTTAGGGCCTCTATAGATACAGAAACCACTTCTTTACTGGCCAAGAACTCATTGCGTAAAGTGGCACGGGAAAAAAATCCGTTTGATGAGGTAGATCTGGAACAGGTTTGGATGTGGAGCGAAGGAGATATAGATCCCGACGATCCTACCGTGGTAATGCAGACTTTTCCAAACCCTTTCGATTCTCAAATCACCATTAAACTAAGCAAGAAAAAAGATTGTGTTATAGAAATCTACAATTTGGTTGGTGCATTGATTAAGCAAGAGTTTTTTGAATTTACCGACACTATTGTTATTAATGATTTATATGGCTTGGCATCTGGGACTTATGTGGTAAAAGTGGTAGATGCCAATGGCAAGACATTGGTTGCTAAAAAGGTAATTAAAATCTAAACCATGTTTTTAAAGTTTGTAATCTTCGTTTTATTGATTGTTTTTTTAGCTTCAGACCAGGATAGAATAACGTTTAAGGTCGTAAACAAGTCAAAACATACGCTTTCTCAAATTCGATTGTTTGCCATGAACCTCGAAGAAACGCTTGCACCGACTGAAGAAACAAAGTATTATCAAGTAAATGCCAGTTTTTCTTCCCAGGAAGCCGTATTAATGTTGTTTTCTGAAGGGGTGAATTATGGGATCTATGTTCCCGTTCCGCAGGAAAATGGATATATATCTTACATCGTAGACAGTATCGATGTTAAGAATCGAAATATAATGGTAACGTTTCAAGCAGATTGATAAACCTTTAATGATGTTCCATTTTTATACTTTCTGGATCGCGGTATAGGCAGCAGGGCGGAAGGGCATTATAAACTTCGTCGGGTGCTTTGAAACTTTCGGTATCGTGACCAGCATTGGCAATTGCTTTCTTTACCTCTTCCAAGCTACATTTTCTTTCATCCAAAATTAGTGTAAGTTGGTGCGACGGAATATCCCATGAGGCATATTTTACACCTTTGGTTTGCACTGCTGCTTTTTCGATTCGGGCTTCGCACATGGCACAATTTCCACTTACTACAATAGTTTCTTTTTTATTTTTTTCTTGTGCCGTTAAGGAAATGCTTATTAAGAGCAGCAAAAGGATTAAATTGGTTTTCATTTGTTATGGTTTTAAAATTTTAAATCGTAAGCCTATATAATATATCCCAGACAATACAGGTGCGTACACCAGGGTGCTGTCGAAATAAGGTCCAAAAGGATCGTCACTTGCTAAGATAGGGTTTGGTTGCGTATAATTATTTATGTTTTCACCACCCCCGTAAATTTCAAACGAATTATTAAAAGCATAGGTTACCTGGGCATTTATAACACTGTAAGCGGGCGAATTGTTTGGCACTTGGTAAATTTCTGGGTTTTGGGAAGTATTTGGGAGCCGTTGGGAACCTTGCCAATGTAGGGTGGCATCAAAACGCCATTGTTTTCCCGTCGGTTGTTTAACCGTTTCGTAATTTAAATTCACAAAAAACCGATGTTCGGGCTGTAAGGGTTTTTGTAGCCGTCCGCTTTTGTAATCAGTTTCTACCTTATAATTTTTATAAGTTGCCCTCAGACTCAAATTCTGAATTAATTCATACATCAAATCCATTTGAAAACTATTTGCAAAACTCCTACCGTTGAGGTTGTAAAAGGAGATTTCCCTTGGGTTTTCCCAATCTACCACTACTTGATCTGTAAATTGTGTTTGGTAAAAATCGGCCGCAAGAACGAGGTTTCTATTCCACAAATAAAGTTTTTGGGAAAAACTAAGACCATAATTCCAAGCTTTCTCAGGGGAGAGTCCGTATGTTGGGCCGTTATCATTTTCTATATTTATTTGCCTCGAACTGGAGAAAAGCTGTTGGTTTTCAGCAAAAATATTGGCACTTCTTTTTCCTCTTCCAACCGATGCCCTAATGTTAGCCTTATCCCAAAGAGCGTAGCGCAAATGTAAACGGGGCGTAATAAAGGTGTGCAACCTATTGTGGTTGTCTATTCTTATACCAGCAACGAGGCTCAGTTTTTCAAGGTTGTTATAGGTATATTCGAAAAATGCTCCAACCGAATTGTCTTTACGGTCGTAGTTAAGCGAATTTACGTTTTCCTGAAAAGCATCGTAGGTAAAACTTATCCCGGTTTTATATTTATGTTGCGTGCTCCCGATAATACTGTTGAATATAGCGTTGCTGTAAAAAGATTGTTGTTGAATGTCGTATACGTTAAAACCGTAATACGAATTTTGATCGTGATTGGTATAGAAGACCTGTAAACCCAAACTTTGGAAGGGCAGGTCTGGGAAAACATATCCTGCTTTGGAAGATATGTCCAACCGATTTGTATGGACTTCACTTCCCCAAGCATTTTCTGTAAACTTATCTTTATTGGGTTCAAAATTTATTTCCCCAGTTTGTTTATCGTCGTTTAAAAAGTGAAGGTTAAAAAAACCAACCCAACCTTTTTCTACATCGTTATATTGCCACCGGTTCATAAGGTTTATCTGTTGGGCTAGGGGAGTATCCAGAAAATTATCACCATTTTCGTCTACTTTCGCGGTTCTGGCATTAGCATGGAGGTAAATTCCCGTTGCCCATTTTTCAGAAATCTCCATGGAATGGCGGGCATTTAATTCAAAACGGGCATAGTTGTTCGCATAGAAATTTGAAAACCATTCTTTATCTTCAAAAGGCTTTACCAATTCAGAATTTATTTGTCCCGAAATACTTTCAAATCCGTTTAAAACACTTCCCGTTCCTTTTGTAATTTGTATACTTTCAATCCACGATCCGGGTATAAAGGAAAGGCCATAAATTTGGGAGGCTCCCCTAATGGAAGGCATGTTTTCCTGTGTAAAAAGCAGATACGGACTGTTGAGGCCCAACATTTGAATTTGTTTGGCACCGGTTATGGCATCCGATATGTTTACATCTACGGCTGGATTGGTTTCAAAACTTTCAGAAAGATTGCAACAAGCTGCCTTAAGCATTTCGCGACTGTCTACGGTAACCACATTTTGAACTTCGAAAAGGGAGCGTTGTAGCGGATTTACTCTTTCTTCTAAAATAACTTCATCCAACGTAATTTCTGGAAAAAGTACAATTTTCCCCAAATCTGGACGGTTTACAAAAATGGTATCGCTACGAAAACCTTCATAGGCGATTACAATTTGTTTGGAAGTTTTACTGTACGGAATACTGAAATCGCCATCACTATCACTAATAGTATTTGGGGTGTCGTTAAGCCAAAAAATAGATGCACCACTTAAGGGGGAAAGGGTTTGCTGTTGATTGTAAGCAGTTACATTTCCTTTAATTTTTAATTGAGAAAAACACTTATTCAGCAAAAATAAGTTACAACATAGAACAGCTATTAAAAACTTTAAAGTTCTATGATCCATTGTACTCAACATCTTAATAGTAACACGATTAATTAATAAAATTGAAATTTTTACGGTTTTTCGTAATGATTTTCAAAGTATTGTTTAAGCTGTATTTCATAGAAAATCTTTACCATTTATAGAAAATTAGAAATTCTGGCTCTATTTTAAATTACTTTTAGATGAAGTTCTTCTTAACAAGGATGTGCAGCATATTTGCTGGTTTGATGAAGCCCCCAACATCATATATTTTGTGCAATGCAAACGTAAAGAGAAGCTGCTAAACTATTTATTTTATGGATTTTTAAAATGGGATTATCTAATACCTTACGCGAACGGTCTTTTTGGGCTTTAGACTTTTTAAAGGGAGCAAAAATTAAAAAAAATTACAGGGATGTACGCTTCATTCTTGAGAATTTTAGCGATCCAAAATCTGTAATTAAAAGAAAGGAGCGCTTAGATACCATTTTAAACCATGCGCGTACAACAGTTCCTTATTACCAGAACCTGCAAACGCTGGACAAACTGTCTGACTTTCCTGTGGTAAATAAAAATATGATCCGGGATAATTTTGAAGCATTTAAATCCAACCTTCATCTCGACGATAAACTTTATTCCCGCTATACCAGCGGTTCTACGGGAACTCCTTTTCGTATTTATCACGATGTGGACAAAACTATAAGGAATACCGCCGATACCTTGTATTTTGCAAAAAAAGCTGGATTTAAAGTTGGACAAAAATTGATCTATATTCGGCATTGGGATCAATATAACAGGAAAAGTAACTTGGCAACTTTTGCTGAAAATATACTTATGCATCCCGTTTCTAATTTAAGGGATAAGGATATTGAAGGATTGCTTAGGAAGATACAGTCAGATAAAAGTCCCAAAGCCATATTGAGTTATGCATCGGCACTTACCACCATTTGCAATTATTTAGATCGAAAAAATTTCCAGCCTCTTGAGGTTAACATGAAATCCATTATCGCCATGTCGGAATATTTAAGTCCGACTATCAAACAAAAACTTAAATATTATTTTGGGGTGGAGGGACTTTCCCGTTATTCCAACGTAGAAAATGGAATTATTGCACAGCAGTTTCCTGGAAGTGCCGTTTTTCATATCAACTGGGCCAGTTATTTGGTAGAAGTGCTGAAGGAAAATTCCAATGACCCTGCAGAAAATGGGGAGCCTGGTAGAATTGTAATTACAGATTTCTTTAATTCCAGTATGCCATTAATTAGGTACGATACCGGCGATATTGGTTATATGGAAACAGATGATACATTTAATGGTGCACCCTATTTAAAACGTATTGAGGGCAGGAAAATGGATATGATCTATAATACCGATGGGGAACTTATAACATCTTATATTACCTATCATTTATTAAAATACCCGAAAATTAAACAGTTTCAATTCATTCAGGAAGGTGCTACCACCTATACGCTTAAATTAAATGTTTATGATGATTTTGATTATGAAGAAAAAATTATCGAAGAGTTTAAAACCCACCTTGGTAAAACTGCCAAAATGAACATAACTTACGTAAAAGATATTCCGCTACTTCTTTCCGGAAAAAGGAAATTGGTTATCAATAAAATGATACCTCAAAAGGCAAAACAATCTTCGCCCTCCGAGTAACTCAGTCTCATTTGTAATTTTTACCTTTCAGAAGAATACCGAAACTACTCACATTCAATATTTTGTGAAATTGATTGTGTGAATTTTTTTGGTATATATTGAAAAAAAACCACTATTTTAATACACTGAAAAACAGTTGATTATAAATTTAGATGTCGCCAAAATGTTAAAGTTTCACTTTAAAAGTCTAAACTAGCTTAAGGAAGCGTATACATTATGGGTATTTTATCGATTAATTATGTAGTTGAACTGGTTTTTCTTTAGATGCCCAAAATCTATATTTTAAACTTAAAAGACTTATTGATGAAAAAGCAAAATTGGTTGATGCTGTTATTTGTTTTAATGATGATTTTTGTTTCCTGCGATGATGATAAAGCATTAGATGCTTTGTTGAGCGGTGACGACGGAACCACGGAAACTATAGACCCAGAAGAACCAGATCCAGACGATCCTTACAATGTAATAACGGACGCGGTAGACATTCCTTGCGATTACGATTTTACGACTACTGAAGTCAAAGCTTCTTTAAATATTGCCTGCGATTACGACTTGCAAGGCAAAACCATAAATTTTCCTGAAGGAGTAAAATTGAATTTCAATGGGGGGAAAATAGTTAATGGAAAATTAAACTTTTCAAATGAAGGGGTAATAGATGGGCAATTACTAAACATTAACCTTCAAGTAGAAGGGGGAGTGGCCATAGAACATCCACATTTTATTTTTGAACCTTCCCGTTGGGATATGGTACAAGGGGAAACCTCTGATGAAAACGCCTTTATTAACAAAGAAAATTTAAACCTTTCTTTAGAAGTTACCCATAACCTCGGTGCCGAAGTTTTTGAAATAGATCAGTTAGATGCTTATTTTTTCGGTAAACGTTATACCAAACACCCACCTATTAGTTACGAGCATAACGGGATCAAGATTCCGTCTAACACTCATTTTTTAATGAGCGATAACACCTTTTTGAGGGTACAACCTACCAACAATCCATTTACACGATTGTTAATGACGTTTAAAGCTAAAGACGTCATTATAGAAGGAGGTAACCTTGTTGGAGATAGGTATACTCACGATTACGCCAATGTGGTAGACGAAGAGGGGGTTTCCAGAAACGAACACGGGTATGGAGCTCTGGTTATGATTTTAGGTTCGCACAATGTTACGGTAGACAACGTAAATGCTTACGAAGATCAAGGAGATGGTATTGCGGTGCAAGGTTCTTCTATTCGTAATAGGGATGGTTCCCTTAAAGAAGGTGCTATGCAATCTGAAAACGTGGTTATAAAAAACAGTTTTATCGATAAATGTAGACGAAATAATTTTTCCATTACCGATGGTGAAGGGATTGTTATTGAAGGGTGTACAATCTCCAATGCAGGCGGAGAGCACGATAGTGGGGAAAGATACGAAGGGACCGCTCCAGAAATAGGTATCGACTTAGAAGCCTACAGGGAGCGTAAAGAAGATGGTAGCCTTTATGCTTATGAAAGAGTGGCCGAAGTTACCATAAGAAACAATACTTTTAAAGGAAACTATGTTGCCGACGTACTCGTATTTACCGCTGATTTTGTTACGATAGAGAATAATGAAATGGACAACAGGGTAGGTGTAAACGCCGGTCATGATGTAAAAATTTTAAACAATAACCTTACGGCAAAAGCAGATATAAAAACAAATGTAGCTATTGGTTTTGATAATTATACTGTTGCCGGGGAAGAGTTGACATATAATATAGAGGCGAGTGGGAATACAATTTCTGGTTACGATACTTCTATGAGAATTGGGACAAGCAATGTAAAAGTAGCAGATAACAATTTTAATGATTTTAAAGAAGCTATCTATATTTCAGATATTGAAGATGCCGAAATATCAAACAATACATTTAAGAGTGACCGGGATGTTAGTTACGCGTACTTCTCCAGGGGCAATGTAGTTGCCAAAAATGTAATGGTAAAAGGGGAACAAATAGAAGTAACCCACCGTCCGTTGTATTTAACCAATCTTAATGATGAGTTGAATAACGCCACAGACCGTATCGTTTTTGATGATTGCTATTTTGCATCAAGTCGCGAATTGTACTTGTATGAATGTAAAAATATTACCATTAAAAACAGTAGTTTAAATACAAGGATCGAACAAGTGAATTCAGAAAATATTGTTCTACAAAACAACGAAACCCGTTAGTAGATTCTTAAATTATAAACAATGTCTTTTTCTATTTAGTCAAATATCGGCTATTTAGAAAAAGACTCTTTAATATAGTTATAAAAGCTGCACCAATATCTCATCCACAATTTCTTTCGGAGTATCTGCAATATCTACCACAATGGCATGACTAGGCGGCTGAAGGGTGTCAAATTGCGATTTTAATAAGGAGATAGGCATAAAATGGGATTCCCTTCCAGATAAACGTGTTTCTATGAGTTGAAAATCACCCATGAGATATACGAACTCTATATTTTTTTCAATGTCCTTTCTAAGAATTTTACGATAAGAACTTTTTAAGGCAGAACAAGCGATAATACAACTTTTTCCTTCTTCTACTTGCTGCTTGCAATACGAGTTAATTGTTTTCAGCCATCCCAATCTATCATTGTCATCTAAAGGCTCACCGGCTGCCATTTTTTGTATGTTTTCCGGTGGATGAAAATTATCTCCATCCCTAAACTGAATATTGGTTCTTTCAGAAAGAAGTTTACCGATAGTTGTTTTACCAGACCCGGAAACTCCCATAATAATTATGGCCTTGGACTTTTTTAACATACGAGACGCTTTGACCTAAAGTTAAGTTTATTTTTCAATTTTACAATCACATTACAACAAACAAAAAAAGCGGCATTTAATAGCCGCTTTCTCTAAGACTGTCTACTTAAATTTTATTCTTGCTTATATACTCTTTTGGTCGCAGAACCATCGTCGTTGGTTATTACCACAATAAAATTCTCATTGGCATCAAAATAACCAACACCTTTACCGTCTTTGGTTTCAACCATATATTTGTTGTTTTCAGATTGGTAACTGGTGGCATTTAAATTTTGATTTTCAGAATTTATGGTAAAACCTTTATCAAATGGAATGAATTCACATCTATTATCTTCGCACATAAAAGTTGTCTTTCTATCTATAACAACTTCTGTATCACCTTCCATTATAGTTTCTTGTTTAGTCACTTTTGTTGGAGAAGAGGCTCTGTCTTGGTTCAGGGCATTTTTATCCTGTTCGCTTAAATTAACTTCCTGTTCTTTGGTTACCGTAACTTTTTCCTTAAGCTCTTGCTCCCCTTTACTCGTTTTCACTTTTGTTGTTGTGGTAACTGTTTCTTCGAGTACTTCCTTATTTTGAGCAAACCCGATGGTAGTACCCAAAGCTATTGCTGTTATTAAAATCAGATTTTTCATGTCTATTTTGTTTTTGATTATATATGTTAATATACGCTATATCAGAAAGCTAAGATGTTAATGAGCTACTAAGGAGTAATAATAATATGTTAAGATATCATGTTTTTGAACGATTTATGACAGTTTGTCATTTTTATTGGCATGGCACAGAGATTGACTTTTACAAACCGAATTTAAAATAGATTTTTTAAACACTATAAAAATATAAACATGAGTAAAATTATTGGAATCGATTTAGGTACAACAAACTCCTGCGTTTCTGTAATGGAAGGTAACGAGCCTGTTGTAATACCTAATGCTGAAGGAAAAAGAACCACTCCTTCTGTCATTGCTTTTGTTGAAGGCGGGGAAATTAAAGTAGGGGATCCTGCAAAGCGTCAAGCAGTAACCAACCCAAATAAAACTATTTATTCTATAAAGCGTTTTATGGGGAATAAATTTTCTGAATCAACTAAAGAAGCAGAAAGAGTACCTTATAAAGTAGTAAAAGGAGACAACGATACACCAAGGGTAGATGTAGACGGTCGTTTGTACACTCCACAGGAATTATCGGCGATGATACTTCAAAAAATGAAGAAAACCGCTGAAGATTATTTGGGGCAAGATGTAACTCAGGCGGTTATTACTGTACCGGCTTATTTTAACGATTCTCAGCGTCAAGCAACCAAAGAAGCTGGAGAAATTGCTGGGCTAAAGGTAGAAAGAATAATCAACGAGCCTACAGCTGCGGCATTGGCCTATGGTTTAGATAAAAAAGGAGAAGACCAAAAGATCGTAGTATTCGATTTTGGTGGAGGTACGCATGATGTATCGATATTGGAACTGGGAGACGGTGTTTTTGAGGTATTGGCAACAGACGGTGATACACATTTAGGTGGTGACGATGTAGATGAAAAAATCATCAACTGGCTAGCTGAGGAATTTAAAGCTGAAGAAGATATTGATTTAAGAAAAGATTCAATTGCTTTGCAGCGTCTAAAAGAGGCTGCCGAAAAAGCTAAAATTGAGTTGTCATCTGCAAATCAAACCGAAATTAACTTGCCATATGTAACCGCTACTGCTAGCGGACCAAAACACTTGGTTAAAACTTTGAGTAAGTCTAAATTCGAGCAATTAATCGCAGATTTAGTAGAAAGAACTATTAAGCCTTGTGAAAAAGCATTGAAAAGTGCCGGACTATCCAAAAGTGATATCGACGAAGTTATTTTAGTAGGTGGTTCTACTAGAATTCCTGCCGTTCAAGAAGCTGTGGAGAAATTCTTCGGAAAGAAACCTTCTAAAGGAGTAAACCCAGATGAAGTTGTGGCCGTTGGTGCCGCTATCCAAGGTGGGGTATTGACTGGAGATGTAAAAGATGTATTATTACTAGACGTTACACCACTTTCTTTAGGTATTGAAACCATGGGTGGGGTTATGACTAAATTAATTGAGGCAAATACCACCATTCCTTCTAAGAAGTCGCAGGTTTTCTCAACAGCGGCAGATAATCAGCCTTCTGTAGAAATTCACGTACTTCAAGGGGAAAGACCAATGGCAGCAGATAACAAAACTATCGGTCGTTTCCATTTAGACGGAATTCCACCAGCGCAAAGAGGAGTTCCACAAATTGAAGTTACCTTCGATATTGATGCCAACGGTATTATTAATGTATCGGCAAAAGATAAAGGAACAAACAAAGAACAGAACATTCGTATCGAAGCTTCTTCAGGATTAACAGAAGAAGAAATCGAGAAAATGAAGAAAGAAGCAGAGGCAAATGCTGATGCTGATAAAAAAGCCAAAGAAAAAGTAGATAAGCTTAACGAAGCTGATGCCATGATTTTCCAAACTGAAAAGCAGTTAAAGGAATTTGGTGATAAACTTTCTGATGATAAGAAAAAGCCAATTGAAGATGCTTTGGAAGAATTGAAAAAAGCATACGAGTCTAAAGAAGTAGAAACTATTCAACCTGCTTTAGATAAAATCAATGAAGCTTGGAAAGTAGCTTCTGAAGAGATGTACAAAGCACAGGCAGAAGCTCAACAAAACGGAGCTCCAGGAGCAGACGCCCAAGGGGGTGAAAGTGCTCAAGGTGATGCCAAAGAAGGAGATGATGTACAAGATGTAGATTTTGAAGAAGTGAAGTAATTCACCGAATTTAAATAAACATAAATTAGAAAGCCCGAAAGTATTTTACTTTCGGGCTTTTCTATGTGTCATATTTTGTTTTTGTTACTTAGCTTTTCTTAAGTGCCGTTTTGCCAATTTGAGCAATAATCCATACTACTATAGCGGCTATAGAGGCATACAGTCCCACCATAATCAAAACATTTTCCATAAAATTATTTTTAGGTTAAGGTTGCAAAAATATCAATAAAGTAGTTAATTCAAAGTATATTTTATAAAATATCGTAGAATGGATATATCGTACCAAAATTAATTTTTAGATTCCCCTTGATAATCAACGAGATGAATTTTTCTTCATGAGGTAAAAACCGATTTCTTTTACAAGCCAAACAATTATTCCTAAAATTGCGGCAAACTTTCCAATTTCTACCAATAGCATTCCTGTTTCCATTTTTATTTAATTTATCATTGCTATTATATGATGATACATACGGGGAAAGGTTGCTTCAAAGATTTGAAATTGTGTTAAATTTAACAATTATCCTATTTATTTAACTGCTTTTAGGATTTTCGATTACAGTAAGACATATCTTTATCGTCCAGTAATCTATGGCTTCTTCAAAATATTCGTAGTAGGTTTTTAGATGATCTGGATGCTCTAATTTAATTTGAGCTTCTTTTACACTTTCCAGATCATTTTTACTTATAAATTGCATTAAATCAATTTCTTTACCTTCTTCATAAAGTTTAACCAGATGCGAGTATATCGTGGTACTGCTTAATTTTCGTTTTTTAGCCATCTCTTCAATACTCAATCCGTCTTGGTATAATTTAAATGTTTCTAGGTAAGTAGATCCTTTTTTTCTGGCTTTTTTCTTTTCTTTTTCTTTGTTAAAAGCAATGATCTCTTTTATAAATTGATATCCGTAGTTTTCCATCTTTCTACGTCCAACGCCATTAATGTGCATAAAATCTTCATCGGTTACTGGTCTTTCGGCTTCAATTTCTTTAAGGGTGGCATCATTAAAGATTAAATAAGCCGGTATGTCCTCTTCTTTCGCTATGGAGAGGCGTAATTGGCGTAACCTCTCAAATAAGGAGTCTTTTGTTTTCGTTTGTTTTGTGGTCGTAGTCTCTGTAACAATTTTCTCCTGAGGCTTGGTTAAAGCAACTTTTTGATTGTTAAAAAGCACCTCATTTGCCTGTGGCGTAAGTTTTAAAGTGTTTTTTAAATGAAATGCAATTTCCAAATATCCCAAATTCACCATTTGAATTATATAATGCTGCCAATCACGCCACGAAATATCATTAGCAATGCCGTAGGTTTTTACATGTTGGAATCCTTTTTCTATTACTTGTTGATTATGGGATCCTCTTAACACATCGATAACCATTCCAATATTTTCCTGTTCCCTTAGACGGGTTACACAAGACAATGCTTTTTGAGCTATTATGGTTCCATCGAAAAACTGTGGAGGGTTTTTACAGACATCGCAGTTTCCACAATCTTCTTCTAAAAATTCCCCGAAATAGCTCAATAAAATTTTTCTACGGCAAGAAAGTGCTTCTGCATACTGCTTCATTCGTTCCAATTTTGCCATTTGCACCTCTGAATTTCCAGATTTTTCCGCAAATTGTTGGAGTTGCACAACATCGGCATAACTATGGAATAGCAGGGTGGAAGAGGGGAGGCCATCCCTTCCTGCACGGCCAATTTCTTGGTAATAGCCCTCTAAATTCTTTGGCATGTTGTAATGTATAACCCAGCGAACATTGGATTTATCGATTCCCATTCCAAAAGCGATGGTGGCACACACAATTTCGGTCTTATCGTTTATAAAGTCTTCTTGGGTTTTAGATCGGTCTTCATGTCCCAACCCGGCATGATAGGCCTGGGCGTTAAATCCTGATTTTCTAAGTTTCTCGGCAATATTTTCAGTAGCTTTTCTGCTTAAACAATAAATGATACCACTTTCATTGGGTCGTTTATTTAAAAACTGAATAATTTGCGGCAGTCTATCGGTGCCAGGTCGTACTTCTAAACTTAAATTTTTTCTATCGAACGAAGCTACGTATTTTCTCGCATTGGGAATGTTGAGTTGTTGAGCAATATCTTCCCGTGTAGCCTTATCTGCGGTGGCTGTGAGTGCGATAAGCGGTGTGTTTGGAAACCTATTTTTTAAAAATCCAAGTTGGGTGTAAGCAGGTCTAAAATCGTGTCCCCAAGAGGAGATACAATGTGCTTCATCTACCGCAATTAAGCTTACTTCCACGGTACTAAATATATTTTCCAAATAAGAAAGGCTCTCTGGGGCTACGTATAAAAGTTTTGTTTCTTTAGTTTCAATGGATTTAAAAATAGCGTCCTGCTCCGATGAAGACTGACTGCTATTTAAAAAACTGGCGGGAATCCCATTTACTTGAAGACCGTCTACTTGATCTTTCATTAAAGCAATAAGTGGTGAAATAACAATGGTAAGTCCGTTTAATAACATAGCCGGAAGTTGGTAACAAATAGATTTTCCGCCACCGGTAGGCATAATTACCAAGCAATCTTCTCCCGCAATTAGGGTATCTATAATTTCTTTTTGGAGTGGACGAAAGGATTCGTATCCAAAATATTCTTTAAGGGTATTGTAAATAACAGCTTCTTGTATCATGGTTTGCAAAGTAACAGCAAACAATCTGCAACTAAAACCATTTTTTAATTTTATTAATGGCGGTTAAATGAAGTCTAAGACTTATTTCTAAAGTCGCTCCATTCTTCCTTTAAAATACCATAGCAACAGGTATTTCTTTTAAATCCGTTTAATAAATACACATTACGCCTCAAAAGACCTTCCAATTTAGCTCCTAATTTTTCTACCGCCCGCCTTGATTGCAAGTTTCTTTCATCAATCCTGAATTCTACTTTTTCAAAATTCATTTTATAAAAAGCATAATCCAACATCATATATTTCATCGAGGTATTAAGTCCGCTTCCTTGAAAATCACGCCCAATCCACGTTGCACCAATATGTAATACCTTGTTGTTCCAATCAATATTCATATATCTGGTTGTACCGGCATATCTATTTGTACGTTTGTCGTAAACTATAAAAGGGATGGCTTGTTGCTGTTGGGCAAGATGGAGTGCTTTTTTTACATAATCTGTCAATGCGTTTAGTGTGGAAATATTGGAAGGGGAATATTGAACCAAATCTTTTTCTGAAGAAATTGCATACAGATTCTTATAATTTTGGAGCGACAGAGGTTCCAGTTTTACAATTTCGTTTTCCAAGGTCGGGATATTCATTGCGGTTGTTGTATTTTTACAATTCAAAAGTAGAGATATGAATCCTGATAAAGAAAAAATATTATCAATTATCCGCGAACGTTGTAAAAACACGTTAATGGAAACGCTGAATATTGAGTATATAGAGATGGGAGATGATTATTTGGTGGCTAAAATGCCTGTAACCCCAAAAGTGCATCAACCCGATGGTGTTTTACACGGTGGCGCCATGGTGGCGCTTGCAGAAAGTGTAGGCAGTGCAGCTTCTTATCTTTTCTTAAATACTAACGAATTTTTTATCCGTGGTATTGAAATCTCTGCCAATCACCTAAAAAGTATTAAAGAAGGGTGGGTTTTTGCCAAAGCGACTTTTATCCACAAGGGGCGCACCACGCAATTGTGGGAAATTAAAATTACCGATGAAGATAAAAATTTAATTTCCCTTTGTAAACTTACAACTATTGCGCTTCCAAAAAATAAGTAAAGGATGAGCTTAACACATAACGCTTTTTTTAAAAAAGTTGAAACTCAGCATAAAAGTAATTTACCTTTTGTAATTTACAGAAATCCTAATGGTAGTATAATCAACGGTTTATTGCAATCGAACGATGAATTGTTCTTTACTGAAAATTATACGGAACGTGGTTTTGTCTTTACGCCTTTTGAAGAAAATAACAAAGGAATCCTAATTCCTTTAGAGTCTGCCGAAATAATTTCTACGGAAGCCTCAGTGAATAGTGAAATAACCTACGATTTAGCTTTACAGAAAGAAGACACTGCCAAAAAAAGACATCTTGAAATTGTTTCTAAAACAATTGATGCCATTCAAAACAGTACCCTGGAAAAAGTTGTGGTTTCTCGAAAAAAGGAAATAGCAATTCCGAATTTGGAAGTTATTTCAGTTTTTAAAAAATTAGTCCATACATATGGCAAGGCGTTTTGCTATTTGTGGTATCACCCAAAAGTGGGGGTATGGCTTGGCGCGACCCCAGAAACTTTGCTTTCCGTTGAAAATGGGCAATTTAAAACCATGGCATTGGCAGGAACACAGCCTTATGTAGATACCATAAATGTTGAATGGGGCGAAAAGGAAAAGCAAGAACAACAATTGGTAACCGATTCTATTCTAGAAAGCATAAAACCTTTTATTCAAAATGTTTCAGTTTCTGAAGTTAAAACAGTTCAAGCTGGGAATTTGCTTCATTTGCGCACGGATATTTCAGGGGAACTCGCCAATGCTTCCATCGAGAAAGTAATTACCAGTCTACATCCAACACCGGCTGTGTGCGGTCTTCCGAAGAAGGATGCGAAGCAATATATACTAAAGCACGAAGGCTACAACAGGGAGTTTTATACAGGATTTTTAGGGGAATTGAACATGAGCAACGATGGTAACTCCAAGACCGAACTTTATGTTAATTTACGTTGCATGCAATACAGCAATTCCCAAAAGCTACAAATTTATGTGGGAGGCGGTATTACTAAAGATTCTAATGCGGCTTCTGAGTGGGAGGAAACGGTTAATAAAACCCAAACCATGCTGGATGTGCTTCTCAAATAAACGTACTAAAATATTATAAAGCGGACTAATTTGAGTATTTTTGTATAGTTAGAAATCACACTATTTGTTATTTTGATGAAGTATTCCAATATACCCTTGGCACAAACAGTAACTGCTTTGTGTAAAGAAAAAGGAATTAAACATATTATAATTTCTCCGGGAAGCAGAAATGCGCCACTTACCATAAGTTTTACAGAAGATTCTTATTTTAAAACATACAGCATCGTAGACGAGCGTTGTGCGGCATTTTTTGCTATGGGAATTGCACAACAGTTGGGTAAACCTACAGCTGTTGTCTGCACTTCGGGTTCTGCGCTCTTAAATTATTACCCCGCTATTGCAGAAGCTTTTTATAGCGATATTCCACTTGTAGTACTTTCCGCAGACAGGCCTTCTTACAGGATTGATATTGGGGACGGACAAACCATTAGACAGGACAATGTGTATGCACGCCATATTCTTTACACAGCCCTTTTAAAGCAAGATATTAGGGGAACGGAATTAAAATTGTCTGGGGATGGTAAGAATGCTTCAAAATTAACAAAGGATCTAAGTCCGATTCATCTACAAAATGAAATTCAACAAAACAATGAACGGGAGCTAAACAAGGCTTTGAATACGGCTTTTGAGGAATGCGGACCAGTCCACATAAACATTCCTTTTGAAGAACCCCTTTACAACAAAGTAGAAGAACAATTTGTTACACCACAAAATATTGTTCCAGAGACGATGGAAGAAACCTATTCGAAAGAAGCGCTACAACCTTTTATGGATATATGGAATAAAGCAGCTCGTAAATTGGTTTTAGTAGGGGTTAATGCTCCCGATAGTATAGATATGGCATATTTGGAAGCACTTGCCAAAGATGATTCTGTAATAGTTTTTACCGAAACGACCTCTAATATAAATCACTCGAATTTCTTCCCGAATATTGACAAAATAATTGCTCCTTTGGAAAAATTGGAAAATCCGGAAGCCTACTTTAATAAATTGAAACCGGAGGTTCTCTTAACCTTTGGGGGGATGATTATTTCCAAAAAAATAAAAGCCTTTTTAAGGAAGAATCAACCAGAAAATCACTGGCATATCGATACCAAAAAGGCTTACAATACATATTATTGCTTAAGCAAACATTTTAAAACGTCGCCAAATAAGTTTTTTAATGAATTCCTTCAAGGAATACAACCAAAGCTTAGCGACTATCTACCTTATTGGTTATCTGTAAAAGCGAGCAGGAGCAAGGCCCATAAACAATACGTTACCCAAATTCCATTTTCTGATTTTAAGGCGTACGAACGTATTTTAAAAACAATCCCCGACAATTATCAACTTCAGCTTAGCAACAGCTCTACCATTAGGTATGCGCAATTATTTCAGTTGAACAACACCTTAAAGGTTTTTTGTAACCGAGGAACAAGCGGTATCGATGGAAGCACGAGTACAGCGGTAGGTGCAGCGGTGGTTTCAGAAGAAGCTGTTTTATTCATTACCGGCGATTTAAGTTTTTTTTACGATTCTAATGCTCTTTGGAACAATTACCTAAAAACCAATTTCAGAATCATTTTAATAAACAATGGCGGCGGAGGGATTTTTAGAATTCTTCCTGGGGAAAAAGATTCGAAAAATTTTGATGATTATTTTGAAACAACCCACAACTTAAATGCAAAAGGGATTTGTGATACTTATAATATAGACTATCAGTCAATTACCACAGAAGAAGAGTTGTTTGATGAAATCCCAAAGTTTTATGAAGATAAAGGAAGACCGGCCCTGATGGAAATTTTTACACCTCGAAAAATTAATGACGAAGTTTTGTTGAAATATTTTACTTTTTTAAGTAAAAATTAATAAATTTAAGTCAATCACAACTTAAAATTTATAATTATGAGCAAAAGAGACGAATTAATTGCGAAGTACGCAGCAGACATGAAGGATAAATGCGGCGTTACCGCAGATACAGATTTACTCACCAAAGTAGTGGTAGGTCTGGGGCCAGCGGTTTATAATGCAGATGCTTCAACAGTTTCTGGAACGGATGCCAGTGAATTGGCAACTATTAAGAAGAATTTTTTAATGGGTAAACTGGGACTATCAGAATCTGATAATTTGGATGGCGCAATTGATTCTGTCATAGAGAAATATGGGAAATCCAATAGAAATAAATATCGTGCAGTAGTATATTATTTATTAACGAAACACTTCAAGAAAGAATCGGTTTATTCATAAGGTCTTAAAGTTCCTGTCGGCTAATGATAAGTTGATGGTTGAATTCAGTAAATAAGATCCTGTTCAAAGAATTGATTCTTGAATATATTTTAGAGGGCATTTTTAAAATGCCTTTTTTTATGGTTTAAAATGAAGGTTATATTTAAAAAGTTCAGATTAAATAACGTCCTTTGCAAAAGTTTTATGTAATTAGTTTCGAATGATACAAATAGGAGAATACAACACACTTGAAATATTGAGGGAGACTTCGGTGGGTCTTTTTTTAGGAGACGAAGATGGAAATGATATTTTGTTGCCCAATAAATATGTGCCCCAAGAATATGAAATAGGGGATACATTGGCAGTTTTCTGTTATTTGGATCATGAAGAAAGGCCAGTAGCTACTACTTTAATCCCAAAAGTTACTCGAAATAAATTTGCGCTGTTAAAAGCGGTGGAGGTAAATAAAATCGGGGCATTTTTAGACTGGGGATTGGAAAAACACTTATTTGTTCCGTATAAAGAACAAGCCCGGGAGATGGAAATGGGAAAACGTTATCTCATCTATGCGTTTTTAGATGAAGAAACCAATAGAATGGTGGGTTCGAGTAAAACCAATCAGTTTATAGATAATGAGAATTTAACGGTGGATTCAAATGAAGAAGTCGCCCTTATTGTTTCTAGATTTACAGAACTTGGGGTAGAGGTCATTATAAATGAACAGCATAAAGGGCTTGTTTATCACGATGAGATTTTTAACGACCTCAAACTTGGTCAGAATTTAACGGGGTATATTAAAAAAATTCGCGACGACCATAAAATCGATGTTAGTCTTCAGCCTATTGGATTTAAAAATATCGAACCTTCCGCCCAAAAAGTGTTGGATACCTTAAAAAGAAACAACGGATTTTTAGGTTTACACGATAAAAGTGACCCAGAAGATGTAAAAGCAATTCTCGGGATGAGCAAAAAAACTTTTAAAAAAGCAATAGGTTCTCTGTACAAAGACAAACAAATTGTTATTGAAGAGAACGGGATAAGCTTAATTTAGAGGGAATTCATTTGGAATTCCACTTGAGATTTTTAAATTATACAGTAAAAGGCTTTAAAAGCTTAAAAAATAAGGGATTTATTTACGATTAAGGCAGATATCTTTTACTTTTGAAAAAAATAGGAAATTACTATGAGCAAGCCACAGTGGGAAACTGTTAAAGATTTTGAAGATATAACCTATAAAAAGTCTAATGGCGTAGCCAGAATAGCTTTTAATAGACCAAACGTAAGAAACGCTTTTAGGCCAAAAACAACGAGCGAACTCTACCAAGCTTTTTACGATGCTCAAGAAGATACCAGTATTGGTGTTGTTTTACTTTCTGCGGAAGGTCCGTCTACCAAAGACGGTGTTTACTC
The DNA here is from genome assembly GCF_013391805.1 of Galbibacter sp. BG1. GTDB lineage: Bacteria > Bacteroidota > Bacteroidia > Flavobacteriales > Flavobacteriaceae > Galbibacter. The sequence continues at coordinate 3,118,764 of NZ_CP058364.1, forward strand.
TTTTTGTAGTGGAGGAGACCAAAAAGCTCGTGGTCACCAAGGGTATGTTGGTGAAGATGGAATGCACCGATTGAATATATTGGAAGTGCAAAGGCTTATACGCTTTATGCCAAAAGTAGTTATTGCCGTGGTTCCTGGGTGGGCCGTTGGTGGTGGACACAGTTTACATGTAGTTTGCGATATGACCCTGGCCAGCAAAGAACATGCTATTTTTAAACAAACCGATGCCGATGTTACCAGTTTCGATGGTGGATACGGATCTGCCTATTTGGCGAAAATGGTGGGGCAAAAGAAAGCTCGGGAAATATTTTTTTTGGGAAGAAATTATTCTGCTCAAGAAGCTTTTGAAATGGGTATGGTAAATGCCGTAGTACCTCATGATGAATTAGAGGAAACAGCCTACCAATGGGCACAAGAAATACTGGACAAATCCCCAACCTCCATAAAAATGCTGAAGTTTGCTATGAATTTAACAGACGATGGTATGGTAGGACAACAGGTATTTGCTGGGGAAGCTACCAGATTGGCTTACATGACCGATGAAGCCAAGGAAGGAAGAAATGCGTTTTTAGAAAAAAGAAAGCCGAATTTTAGAGATATAAAGTGGATTCCTTAGTGATAAGGTAGCTTGCTTTAAAATAGATCCATTGGTTTTGAAGATGCATGATCTTCAATTAAAAAATGAATGTTTAATTAAATAATTCGATTATATGCCATATATAGACGAAAATCACTTAGTTAACTTACATAAAACAATAGAATCTAAAGAAGTTACAGAAGAGCGTCTTTTAAACGAATTGCGTAAACAGCGTGCGGAAAAGGCGGCTATTTATCGTACAAAAAATATATTTAAATGGTGTGCGCTATCGCTTTTGGCTGTTTTTTTATTGGGTATTGTATTGTATTTTGCGAAACCCTCGGTTTTTATAAACGATAAATACCTTCAGACTAAAAACAAAGTCATCATTGAAAAAAGCGATTTAAAGGAGTACCAAAAAGAAATATCCCAGTTACAGTCGCAAATTAAAAACCCGAATACAGAATTAAATACGGTAGATCATAGAAATTTAGATTCCGAAGTAATATACGCTGTCCAAGTGGCCGCTTTGGAAAACAAAGACCTTTCGCTGTATTCTGAAGAGTTAAGAAACATAAATCAGTATAAAGATAAAGCCTACAACAAATATTCTTTAGGGAATTTTATTTCTTTGGAAGATGCCAAGACCTTTAGAAAAGAGTTGATTGCGCTTGGTTTTGAAGATGCTTTTGTAGCCTCTTACAAAAACGGAAAACGATTGAAAATAGAAGAAGCCTTTTAAATTAGTAAATGACAAAAGCAAAAACGCTGCTCTCTGCCGCCCGACTAAGAACCTTACCCTTATCAATATCCGGAATAATTGTTGGGTCTGCTATAGCCTTTTCAGAAGGCTTTTTTAATGGATATATTCTAGTATTTGCCTTGCTTACCACGGTTGGATTACAAGTGTTGTCTAATTTCGCCAACGATTATGGGGATGGCGTAAAAGGTACCGATAACGAAGAAAGGGTAGGGCCGGTAAGAGCACTCCAAAGTGGGATAATTTCTGATAAAGAAATGCTTATAGCCATGGTAATCACCACGCTTGTAACCTTAATTTCTGCCAGCGTATTGATCTATATATCTTTTAAAGATACCAATTTAGGTTTGTCCCTTTTCTTTTTTTTATTGGGGGTGGCAGCTGTTTTGGCAGCCATAAAATATACTGTTGGAAATACCGCTTACGGTTACAGGGGACTAGGGGATTTGTTTGTGTTTATCTTTTTTGGATTGGTAAGTGTATTGGGATCTTATTTTTTATACACCATTCAAATAAATTTTTATGTGCTATTCCCCGCCGTAACGGTAGGACTTTTAAGTGTGGGCGTACTAAACCTTAATAATATGAGGGATTTTGAGAGCGACCGTAGGGCAAGTAAAAATACCTTAGTGGTAAAGATAGGACTTGAAAAGGCAAAGAAATACCACATAACAATTCTAGTAATCGCAATGATTTCGAGTATTACATACTTACTTTTAACTTTTAATCATGCGGTTAATCTATTTTTTTTACTTTCCTACATCCCTATAATCCTTCATTTGAATAGAGTGCTAACTAATAAAGACCCGAAACTACTGGATCCAGAGCTAAAAAGGCTTGCTTTAAGTACTTTTCTATTTGCTTTGCTGTTCTTGGCAAGTTATAATATTTTTTTGTAGCTTTAAATCCGATTTTAACAGCAAATATTTTGGACCAACTTATCAAAATTCTTATCGTAGAAGATAACGTAATTATTGCCGACGATATACAATCTATGTTAGAAGACATAGGTTATGAAATTGTCGCAAACGTAGTAGATTACGAAAGTGCGGTAGAAGCCCTCAAAGAAAACGAAGTGGATTTAGCCCTTGTGGATATCGTCTTAGCCTCCAATAAGACAGGAATAGACCTGGGGAAGCACATTCGGGAGAATTACAACATCCCTTTTATTTTTGTAACCTCAAATTCAGACAAAGCAACGGTGGAAAACGCTAAAAGCGTAACCCCTAATGGCTACCTTGTTAAGCCTTTTGAGCAACAGGATTTGTTTACGTCCATAGAGATTGCACTTTCTAATTTTAATAGCGATCCTATGCCAGCCAGTAAAGCGGTAGTAGAGGAAGAAGACAATAAACTTGTGTCGAACTCGGTGCTTAGGAATTCAATCTTTGTAAAAAAGAATCAGCATTATTACAGGATCCCTTTTGATGAAATTCAGTATGTAAAGGCAGATAATGTTTATTTAGAAGTATACACAGCAGATAAACAGTTTTTAGTAAGGTCTGCTTTAAAAGATTATTTAGAAAAATTACCTTCCAATCAATTTTACAGGGCTCATAAATCTTACATCGTTAATATAGATCAAATAGAGGCTATTAATACTAAAGATATCATGATAAATGGCAGAAACATACCTATTTCTAAGGAATTTAGGGAGTTTATCCTGTCTAATATGAACTCTTAAAGTAAAGTTGACTACATCATTTTAGGGTTTAGCAACACATATTACCCTATAGACAACATATATTTTCTTATAAACGCAACACACCATATATTTGGTGTGTTGTTAGTTTTGATTGATACAGCCCCAATTATCAAACCTAACTAATTACAAACCCCAAACCTACGCATACCTACTACTATCTACCAACTTAACAATGGTATTTTTTAAAAGAGTTCTAGATTCGTCTAGAACTCTTTTTCTTTAATTTTATGCTCAACGTATTACTTCGGAAGCGATATAAAACGAAAGACTTAATGTTTTTTAAAGTTTTACAACAAAAGGCTGTGTATTCACAACAAAAATTATTCTGTTGAATTCAAATGGATTAAGTTTGAATGTTGATAATTAGTAAAGTTGATTAATAGCATAACAACTTGTTTCATGATGCAAAAAAAAGAGTTTTAGGTGCCCCCTTTAACTCTTTTTTTGTTTATAAGCAGTCTCTAATTCTTTTAGAGAACCTTCAATTAAGTAAACATATCCATTCCTGGAATATTTGGCATTCCTTCTTTTGCAACAGCTCCCAATTCTGCTTCATTTATCTTTGTTGCTTTTTCAATTGCCTTATTTAGGTGTAGCACCAAATAATCCTCTAGCTGTTCTTTATCCTGTAGCAATTCATCAGCTACTTCAATCGCCTTAATTTCCCTGTTCGCGGTAACGGTAATCTTTAAAAGCTTATCGCTGCTTTCTTCAGAAACAGTAACTGTATCCAGCCTTTTCTTGGTTTCTTCTATTTTTTGTTGGGTTTCTTTTAATTTACCCATCATACCCATTAGATCTCCAAACATAATTTTGTTTTTTATACCCACAAAATTAGTAAATTTAGAAGTTATAACTTAAAAATAATTTAAATGAAGAACGTACCCTTGTTTCTCTTTCTATGTTTTATTTTTGTCGTTGCTTGTAAAAAGAACGAAAATAAGAATATGACAAAAGGAGTACCTCCAATAGCGGAAAAAAAACCAAAAACCTTAGAAAAGCACGGAGATATAAGGGTGGATGATTATTACTGGTTAAATGAAAGGGAAAATCCCGAGGTTATAGATTATTTGGAGCGGGAGAATGCCTATTATGAAAAAATGACTGCGCATACCGATGAGTTAAAAGATTCTTTATTCAAAGAGATGAAGGGCCGTATTAAAGAAGACGATCAATCGGTTCCATACAAATACAATGGCTATTGGTATATTACCAAGTATGAAGAAGGAAAGGATTATCCTATTTATTTACGTAGAAAGGATAAAGAAGGCGCTAAAGAAGAAGTAATGTTCGACTGTAATGAAATGGCCAAAGAACATTCCTATTTTAACTTAAGAGGCATTAACATAAGTCCCGATAACAAATTGGCGGCGTTTGGAGTAGATACTTTAAGCCGAAGACAGTATACGTTACAGGTAAAAAATCTGGAGACTGGAGAGATTTATCCGCTAGAAATAAAAAATACGACTGGTGGAAGCACATGGGCCAATGATAATGAAACGCTTTTCTACACCCGCAAAGATGAACAGACCTTGCGTTCTGATAAAGTCTATAAACACGTTTTGGGACAATCTGAAAAAGAGGACGCATTGGTTTACAATGAAACAGATGAAACTTTTAATGCATTTGTTTACAAATCAAAATCCCAACAATATATAATTTTTGGTTCTGGAAGTACTTTAACGACGGAGTTTAGTTACTTAAATGCTGATAGGCCAGATGATGATATCAAAGTTTTTCAACCTAGGGAGAGAGGCCTGGAATATAGTATCGCTCATTATGGGGATTCTTTTTACATCATTACCAATGCAGATAAAGCTACCAATTTTAAATTAATGAAAACTTCGGTTGGGAAAACCACCAAAGATCATTGGGTAGAGGTTATACCGCATAGGGAAGAAGTGCTTTTGGAAGATATCGATATCTTTAAAGATTATTTGGTTATAAGTGAACGTTCCAATGGCTTAAATAAAATAAAAATATCCCGTTGGGATGGTAGCAATGACTACTACATTCCTTTTGATAATGAAACGTATACAGTTTTTCCTTCTACCAATCTCGAATTTGATACGGATACCTTACGCTATGTGTACAATTCTTTGACCACTCCTGCCAGTACGGTAGATTTTAACATGGCGACTAAAGAGAAAGTGGTTAAAAAAGAGCAGGAAGTACTTGGTGGAAAGTTCAATAAAGAAAATTATACGAGCGAACGGGTTTGGGCAACCGCCAAGGACGGAACCAAAATTCCGATTTCCATGGTTTACAAAAAAGGCATCGAAAAAAATGGGAATAATCCTTTATTGCTCTATGGCTACGGTTCTTACGGTGCCACAATAGATCCTTATTTTTCTTCAGTCCGACTTTCATTGTTAGATCGAGGTTTCATATATGCCATCGCGCACATAAGAGGGGGGGAGTATTTGGGAAGAAATTGGTACGAAAATGGTAAATTATTAACCAAGAAAAATACATTTACAGATTTTGTGGATTGCTCTGAATACTTAATCAGTGAAAATTATACGTCTCCTAAACATCTTTATGCTATGGGTGGCTCTGCTGGAGGGCTGCTGATGGGGGCCGTCATCAATATGGCGCCACAGTTGTATAACGGGGTAATAGCAGCCGTACCCTTTGTAGATGTTGTCACTACGATGTTAGATGAAAGTATACCGCTTACAACAGGGGAATACGACGAATGGGGGAACCCCAATAACAAAGAATATTACGACTATATAAAATCGTATTCGCCCTATGATAATGTAGCGCCTATAGAATATCCAAATTTATTTGTCACCACTGGTTTGCACGATTCCCAAGTGCAGTATTGGGAGCCAGCAAAATGGGTAGCAAAGTTAAGAAATGTTAAAAAAGGGGATAACCTTCTTTTGTTTGAAATCAATATGGATGCAGGGCATGGGGGCGCTTCAGGGAGATTCGAAGCTTTAAAAGAAGTAGCTCGCGAATACGCTTTCCTACTAGATTTAGAAGGAATTCCGCAGTAATTAAAAAAAATAACTAAATTTGCAAGGTTTGGAGACATTCAAAACTATTTTGTATCTAACCAAATTCATATGAAACAAAAGATAAAAGCTTACGATAATGTTTTAGATTTAATTGGGAATACCCCACTTCTAAAACTTAAAAAAATAACCCAAAATCTTATTGGAAATTTTTACGCTAAGGTAGAAGCTTTTAACCCTGGACATTCAAGTAAAGATAGAATTGCACTACATATTATAGAAGAAGCCGAGAGAAAAGGCATTTTAAAACCTGGCGATACCATTATAGAAACTACTTCTGGAAATACGGGATTTAGTATTGCCATGGTAAGCGTTATAAAAGGTTATGAATGTATTTTAGCGGTAAGCTCTAAGTCTTCCCCAGATAAAATAGATATGCTGCGCGCTATGGGCGCCAAGGTATATGTTTGCCCAGCGCACGTTAGTGCAGACGATCCTCGTTCTTACTATCAAGTGGCGAGACGCATGCACGACGAAATGAAGGGTTCGGTTTATATAAATCAGTATTTCAACGAGCTCAATATGGATGCTCATTATAAGTCTACGGGACCTGAAATTTGGGATCAAACCAATGGGCAAATTACGCATCTAGTAGCTTGTAGCGGTACTGGAGGTACTATTTCCGGGACAGCAAGATTCCTAAAGGAACAAAATCCGAATATAAAAATTATCGGGGTAGATGCCTATGGTTCTGTTTTAAAGAAATATCACGAAACCCGAGAGTTTGATAGCGATGAGATATATCCTTACAGAATTGAAGGTTTGGGTAAAAATTTAATCCCTACCGCGACAGATTTTGATGTTATCGATAAATTCGTAAAAGTTACTGACGAGGAAAGTGCCCATACTGCCAGGGAAATTTCTAAGACAGAAGGATGTTTTGTGGGATATACTAGCGGGGCGGTTATGCAAGCCATAAAACAACTGGCTGAAGAAAACGAATTTGATAAAGACAGTATAGTAGTTATGGTTTTCCCAGACCACGGATCGCGTTATATGAGTAAAATTTATAGCGATGAATGGATGCGCACACAAGGATTTTTTGATTCTGTTAATACGGAAGAAACTCAAAAAATAGAGTATATAAAATAAACGTAAAACATACATGTCAAATTTCAATTTGGTCGATAAAGTATCGAACATCACCAAAGAGGAATTTAAAGAGAAATATCTTTCCACCAATACTCCGGTAATATTTAAAGATTTAGCCAAAAATTGGAAGGCGACGCACGAGTGGACATTTGACTTTTTCCGAAAAAATTACGGCGATTGGGAAATTCCTATGTACGATGATTCTTATCATGATCCGGGAAACGGATACATGAAACCAGTTGCTACTAAAAAATTTAGGGACTATTTGGATGTTATTGAAACCAAACCAACCAATTTAAGGTTTCATAACTTTCAGATAATGAAGAAAGCTCCAGAACTGGCAACATATTACGAAACTCCAACAATTATGGATGGATTTTTAAAGTTTGCCTTAATGTTTTTTGGGGGAGAAGGTTCAGCCTTGAACCTGCATTACGATATTGACTGCTCCCATGTTTTTTTAACCCATTTCCAGACAGAAAAAAAGGTTTTTCTATATCACCCAGATCAATCTCCATTTTTATATAAACTTCCGTTTACCAATCATTCTCACGTCGATGTTCTAAACGCTGATTACAATAAATATCCAGCTTTTAAATATGCAAGCGGTCTTAAAGCTGTTTTAAAGCACGGAGAAACACTATTTATCCCTAAATTGTGGTGGCATTATGTTTATTATTCAAAAGGCGGCTTTTCTTTAGCTCTAAGGGCTAATGACTCCATAAAAACGAAGGCAAAAGGACTCTCTAATTTAGTAAGGCTTTTTACCGTGGATAATGGGATGAATTTAATAGCAGGGGAAAAATGGAAAAACTACAAGGAAGAAAAAGCAGAGGAAAATGCCAATAAAGCCTTAGAAAGAATGAAATCTGCTTAAATTTGGCGTATGTAAAAAACAAGAGATGAAACACATTTTAATAACCGGGGTTTCTTCCGGGATAGGTTATACAACTGCAAAATTATTTTTAGAGAAAGGTTTTTTTGTTTTCGGAAGTGTTAGAAAACAAAAGGATGCCGATGAATTACAAAAAGAATTGGGAGGGAACTTTCTTCCTTTAATTTTTGATGTGGTAAATGAAGCTGCCATCAAACAGGCGGTAAAGATAGTGGAAGGAAAACTTGGGGAAGGTGTAGGTTTGGAGTGTTTGGTAAACAATGCAGGGGTTTCTGTAAATGGGCCACTAGCCTATATTTCCATTGAAGAATTCTCCAATCAATTAGATATAAATGTTTTAGGTGTTTTGAGGGTAACCCAAGCATTTTTACCACTTTTAGGCTTTAATAACGAGCTTCCAAAAGGAAGAATTGTAAATATAAGCAGTGGCTCTGGTAGGGTTACTAGGCCTTTTATGGCGCCCTATTCGGCATCTAAATATGCGGTAGAAGCCCTTTCTGATGGTTTTAGAAGGGAATTACTGGATTTTGGCATAGAGGTTACCGTTATAGAACCCGGCCCTATAAAGTCAGAAATTTGGAGTAAGGCAAAGGCAGATGCCGAAACCCAAGTTAACAAATATAAAGATACGCCGTACGAGAAGATTTACGACCATATGGACAAAGCTGTTCAAGGCATGGAAGGAATTGCTCTCGATGCGAGTAAAGTTTCCAATTTAATCTACGGTATCGTTGCTGGGGAAAAGAAAAAAACACGATATCTGGTAGCACCAAAAAAATGGTTGTTTTGGTTGGCTATCCATGTGTTTCCCGATAAGTTTTTAGACAAAATGTTTCAGAAGCAGTTTAAGAAACTAGTGGAAGAACAATAAATTATTTATGATAAGAGTTTAAATTTAGTTACTTTTGCGAGCGGTAAATTTAACGTTTATTTGAACATAAAAGAAACTCCATTTACATGAGAGATTTATTTGATAGAATTATTGAGAACAAAGGGCCATTAGGAAAATGGGCTTCTCAGGCAGAGGGATATTTTGTTTTTCCTAAACTGGAAGGACAAATTTCAAACAGAATGAAGTTTAATGGGAAAGAAGTAATTACCTGGAGTATCAATGATTATCTTGGTCTTGCTAATCATCCAGAAGTTCTAAAAGCAGACGCAGAGGCTGCAATGGAGCACGGGGCGGCTTACCCTATGGGGGCACGAATGATGAGTGGACATACAGACCTTCACGAAAAATTACAAAACGAACTTGCTAAATTCGTAAATAAAGAGGCTACCTATTTATTGAACTTTGGATATCAAGGAATGGTATCTGCTATCGATGCTTTGGTTACCAAAGACGATATTATTGTTTATGATGTAGATTCCCATGCTTGTATTATCGATGGGGTACGTTTACATATGGGTAAACGTTTCACCTATCAGCACAACGATATGGATAGCCTTGAGAAAAACTTGGAGCGTGCTACCAAAATGGCAGAGCAAACAGGTGGTGGTATCTTGGTTATTTCTGAAGGTGTTTTTGGTATGCGTGGCGAACAAGGTCGCTTAAAAGAGATTGTAGCGCTTAAACAAAAATACAACTTTAGATTACTTGTAGATGATGCCCATGGTTTTGGTACCTTAGGGGAGACAGGGGCAGGTGCTGGAGAAGAGCAAGGTGTACAGGATCAAATAGATGTTTATTTTGCCACCTTTGCAAAGTCTATGGCCAGCATTGGTGCTTTCTTGGCAGGAGATAAAGAAGTAATAGATTACCTAAAATATAATTTACGTTCTCAAATGTTTGCAAAATCATTACCAATGATTTTTGTAAAAGGAGCTTTAAAGCGTTTGGAGATGCTTAGAACCATGCCAGAACTTAAAGCTAAGTTATGGGAGAACGTTAATGCCCTTCAAAATGGATTAAAGGAAAGAGGTTTCGATATTGGGAATACACAGAGTTGTGTAACACCAGTATATCTAAACGGAAGCATCCCAGAAGCCATGGCATTGGTAAAGGATTTACGTGAAAACTACGGAATTTTCTGTTCGATTGTGGTGTACCCTGTAATACCTAAAGGATTAATTCTTTTACGTATGATTCCTACAGCTACCCATACCTTGGCAGATATCGAGGCGACACTTGAAGCGTTTTCGGCAATCAGGGACCGGCTTGAAAATGGAACCTACAAAAGACTTTCTGCAGCCGTAGAAGCTGCTATGGAAGACAAGTAGAAAAATATAGAATATTCAAATTATAAAAAAATCCGCTTTTTTAAGCGGATTTTTTTATGGAACTACTGAATAAACTATAAATTTTTCTATTTTAAAGATTATCTAACCAATAATTAAAAAGATGCTAAATATTCAACACAATAATTTTTCCTTTTATATTCTATTATGTTTTTCCTATTTGTGCTGCCTTAATTCAATTTATGCTCAAGAGCAAAACCCTAAAAAAACGAAGGATTCCATAAGGGAACTCCCCACTAAGGAAAGTGTTCTGCCAGCAAATGGCGTTTATCAACAAAATGCTATTCAAGAATATAACGAAGCTTACTATCAACTTAGTAGATTGAATGAAAGTATGGGGTTGCCCCCGAGCAAATATAATTTGCAAACACCACAAGCGGCGCTGGAACATTTTGTGGTAAGTTGTAGAAATCAAAATTACGAAGCAGCGGCCTATGCTTTAAATTTAAACCTACTGCCAGACAATATTAAGCATACAGATGCAGGAAAACTGGCTCAAAAACTATTTATAGTTTTAGATTCTAGGATAAAAATTGATTGGGATGGTTTATCCGACAGGCCTGATGGTCAAACAGATATTAGAACTACAACTAACCAGGCAATTGCTGGTCAAGCTCGAAGAAGTGTAGTTTTTGGAACTATAGATCTGGAGGAGCGAGATGTTATTTTGAGGCTGCAAAGGGTGAAATACCAAGACTACGGTGCGTTTTGGTTGATTTCTTCAAACACGGTAGAAAATATTGAGCCTTTATACGAAGAATACGGCCCGAGAAAGCTGGATCGAATGATGCCGAGTTGGGCCAGAATTAAGTTTTTAAATATTCCGGTTTGGAAATTTTTAGGAACGTTGTTATTAATGGGGATATCTTTTTTAGTTGGTTGGGTGTGCTTTAAACTTCTTAAAATGATATTTAAACGTTTTAAAAAGGTGTGGCTTACCACAATCTCTTCCAAGCTGGCAAAACCTGGTGCAATTGCGATTGGTGTTTTGTTTTTTTATGTGACTTTAAATGAGTTGATTTCCTTTGCGGGACCTTTTGCAAGCAATATTTACGCGGTTCTTCTAATTGTGGTGGTAGGTGCCGTTACTTGGTTTATTATGAAGTTTATTGATGCCTTTATGGTTTATGTAGCCGAAAATCAAATAGGTGATGTTTCTCCGGAAGAGAATTCTGAAGCTAGGAAATCCTTAACCTATATATCAGTAGCAAGAAGGATTATTACTTTTCTCGTCACTATCGTTGGGATAAGCATTGTTTTATCACAATTCCGTTCCTTTGAAAAATTAGGTATTTCCCTATTGGCCTCTGCCGGGGTTGTAACTGTGGTTCTAGGGGTTGCAGCACAAAGTACACTTGGGAACATCATTGCAGGCATACAAATAGCAATTACCAGACCTGCCAAAATTGGTGATACCATAATAATAGATGATAATTGGGGCTATGTAGAAGATATAACGTTTACATATATGGTGGTGCGAACATGGGATTTGAGACGACTTGTAGTCCCATTAAAGGAAATAATTTCTAAAACTTTTGAGAACTGGTCAATGACCAGTGCCAATCAAATACGGCCTATTATTTTGTATGCCGATTATCGTGTGGATGTCGAAAAAATAAGAACAAAATTTAAAGAACTTTTGGAATCTAACGAAAAGTGGGATAAAGAACATGAACCCAGCGTACAAGTGGTAGAGGTTACCGAGCGGGCGGTAAAAGTGAGGGCGCTGTGCAGTGCAAAAGATGCCATGTCCAGTTGGGACCTTCACTGCGAACTACGGGAACAGCTGGTAAAGTACATTAGCTCTTTGGAAAAAGGAGCTTATTTAACCAGATCCCGTCATTTGGCAGATACCCAATGGAGACAGCACTCTGAAGATTAAAAAAGCAATTTATAGATACTTTCTATAGGTTCGCCATTTTTTTATTAGTTGCGGATTGTAATCTTTCCAAAGCGCTTGCACTTGATTGTTGGTTTCTAGTTCTGGATTGGTTTCTACAATTTCAATTCCACGGCGCACAAATACTTCATATGTTTTATGAAATATGATTGCCGTAAGTCCTTTACGCATATATTCCGGAGCCACCCCAATAAGTAGCATAGTTGCTTTGTTGTTTTTCTTTTGAGCCTTTAAAAGATGATAGAACCCAAAAGGGAATAACTTGCCATTGGCTTTTTGCAAGGCTTTGGAAAATGAAGGCATTATAATTGAAAAAGCGACCAACTCATCATTTTCATCAGCAATAAGATTTACAAAGTCTGGGTCTAGAAATTTCAGATACTTATTCTTATAATGCTCTATTTGATAAGGTTTTATGGGCGTGAAAGATTCTAAATGTTCGTGCGAACGATTCATTAAATCAAAAATCTTTTCAGCATAGGGTAAAAGTGTTTTTGTATTAGGCGTATGAATGAGCTTTAAATTGTATTTTTTCATTAGAAGATCAGAAAACTTGGCGAGTTTTTCTGGAACCTTATTAGGCGTTAAAATTTCAAACTCTTTCCAATCTACTTCTTTTTGAAATCCCACCGCATCCATCAAGGTAGGGTAATAGGCGTAGTTATAGTTGGTAGGCATGCTACCTATACGGTCGAAGCCCTCTATAAGCATTCCTGCCTTATCCATATTGGAAAACCCAGCGGGACCTTCTACAAATTCTAATTTATGCTCTTTCCCAATAGCAAATACTTTTTCAAACAGAGCTTTGGCAACATTTTCATCTTCAATGGCGTCGAACCAACCAAACCGCAGTTTACTATTGCCAAGTTCTTTTACTTCATTCCAATTAATAATAGCGCAAACACGACCTGCAACTGCTCCGTTTTTATAAGCTAAAAAAAACCACGCATCAGCATTTTTAAACGCTGGGTTCTTTTTGCGATCAAAATTATTGAGTTCTTCCTTGATGATAGGTGGAACCCAGTTTTTGGAATTCTTGTAAAGGGAAAAGGGGAATTTAACAAATTGTTCCAATTCCTTTTTTGTGGTCGCTTGCTTTATTTCTATCATTGTTACTCGTTAGTGTCTAAATCCTCAAACGGATTTTTCTTTTTACGCTTTTTCTTGGCTTCTTTTATAAATTCTTTGTCTTGGTCTGATACGTTGTCGATTTGCTTTGGTTTATCCTTGTGGTAGTCCAAACGGTATGAAACCCCGATAGAGCCAAAGAAGCGAGATGGGGTGTCTTTTATATTTATCCCAAGAGAAGCATCTACCTGCATGTTTTTCTTAAACAACCTTGCGGCGCCTGCCCTAAAAATACCATCTGAATACGAATCGCTACTGTAACCTTGGTTTTCCACAAAAATAGAATATCTAGGATCCGGTAGGGCATGGGTTAGGGTAATGATGTAATTAAAAAGTGGATCGTCTGTGGTAAACTTATCGTAAATAAAGTTCATCACAAGCACCCAATTTGGTGTGAAGTGGTTCTGGGTGGCAATCATTACTTTAGGGCTAATTTGAGGGTCTTCCGGATAAAATGGATTGTCACCAAAATTAAAATTAGCACCTGCGTAGACGGCTACAGCCGGAATTAAGTCTCTCCATTGCACATGGTTATTTGCATTCCAACTGTATAGATTAGGTTTGTTTTTCTCTGGATTTTTATACGGATCGTAAACCAAATATTTGGCACCGATGGTGTTTCGGGTAAAGTTGCTTCTTGTATAATCCATGGAAGGATCAACAGAAAAATCGGTGTAGTTCTCTTTGGTAAAAGTTCCGTCCAAAATAATTTCCAGTTGTTCGAATAACATTCCGTAACGCAATGCGTAATCCATTCCGTAGCGGTTTCCTTCTGTTTCCAACACTGAGTGGTCGTTTCTTTCGTAATAAAAGCCTCCTTCCCCTTGTATAACGTTTTTTCCGACGGCAAAAGCACTGTAAGACGCTCCAGGTCGGTTAGAATTAATTACTTCGGTATACTGGGCTCGGGTGTTTAGGGCTGTTAAACAAAGAATAGCGATAAGATAGCAAAGTTTGTTCATATCAAGATTAGGTTTGTTTTCCTTGCGGCATTACTAAATAGCGAATTTAATTTTTTTAGGTAAAATGGGATGCAAAGATCGTTAAAAAAATCATTTCATGCCATTTCTTTAATGTTGTACGCTCATTAAAACTGTGGTTTTACCCATTTTATTATTTTTTTAAGGAATTATATCTTTGAAAACGCACATTGTGTTGTATTTTTGAAAGTATTTTCAAAGCGAATTTTAATGCAGTTATTAAGAACAATATTAATTATACTTCTGGTATGGTACGGTTTTAAAATATTAGCTCGCCTTTTTGGACCTTACCTTATGAAATATGCTTCCAAGAAAATGGAAAAGAAGTTTAATGAACAATTTGGGCAGCGACAAAGACCCCAAGACCCCAACTATAAGGAAGGGGAAACCGTAATCGATAAAAAACCTCGAAATTCAAGTGATAAAAATTCTAAGGAAGAAGTAGGGGAATACATAGAATTTGAAGAAATAGACTAACCAAAAGAACTTTAAATGACTGACCAGTTTAAGAAAATAGTACCACATCTTGTGGTATTTTTAGTTTTTATACTTATTTCAATTATATATTTTTCCCCAGCTCTCCAAGGGAAGAAAATCTTTCAAAGTGATATTGTTCAATATATTGGTATGTCCAAAGAGCGAAATGATTTTAAAGATCAGACTGGAGAAGAATCGTATTGGACGAACAGTGCATTTGGCGGGATGCCAACCTACCAGCTAGGAGCCAATTATCCTCATAATTACATTAAAAAATTAGATAAAACCATTCGATTTTTGCCGAGGCCGGCAGACTACCTGTTTTTATATTTTATAGGTTTCTACGTACTTTTATTAGTATTAAAAGTTGACTGGAAATTAGCAGGGATTGGAGCCTTGGCTTTTGGTTTTTCTACCTATCTCATTATAATTTTAGGGGTCGGACACAATGCCAAAGCCCATGCCATTGGGTATTTTCCATTTGTTTTGGCTGGAATTGTCTTAGCTTTCCGAAGAAAATATGTTAGCGGATTTTTACTGACAGCATTTGCTATGGCGTTGGAGATCAATGCAAACCATTTTCAAATGACCTATTATTTAATGCTTTTGGTTCTGGTACTTGGATTGGTTTACCTTTACGATGCCTTTAAAAAGAAAGAATTGCCTCAGTTTTTTAAAACCGTAGGGATTTTAGCTGTTGCTGTTGTTTTAGCTGTAGCTACAAACGCTACCAATTTAATGGCAACCCAAGAGTATGCAAAATGGAGCACAAGGGGAAAAAGTGAATTAACACTTAATCCCGATGGTACGCCCAAAGAGAGCACCAATGGCCTCGATAAAGAGTATATCACGCAGTATAGCTATGGTCTTTTCGAGTCTTTAAACCTTTTTGTCCCTAGATTGACAGGTGGTGGAAACGATGAAGAATTGGGTAAAGATTCCAATAGCTACGAATATTTGGTACGGCAAGGCGTTCCTCCAGCCCAAGCTCAGGACTTCGTGAAAAATCAAGCGGCACATATGATGTATTGGGGTGGTCAACCAATAGTGGCTGCACCGGCTTATGTAGGCGCGGTGGTGTTATTTTTGTTTGTTCTAAGTTTATTTTTAGTAAAGGGCAGGCATAAGTGGTGGTTGCTAGCAGGTTCATTAATTTCCCTAATCCTATCTTGGGGACACAATTTCGAAGCTTTAACCTATGCCATGATTGATTATTTCCCGATGTACAATAAATTTAGGGCCATAACCTCCATACAAGTTATTTTAGAGCTTTGCGTGCCCATTTTAGCTATTTTGGGTCTTAAAGAACTATTTGACGGTAAACTGGAAAAAGCCAAAAAGTTGGAAGCCTTAAAATGGTCTGCTATTACTTGTGTTGGAATTTTGGTGGTATTATTTTTTGCAAAAGGCGCTTTAGACTTCACCCACGCAAACGATTCTTATTACCGACAGCAGTTCGATCAAATGGGAATGAACCAATTAATGAGCAATATTAAAAAAGATCGGGAGGCACTGTATACCAAAGATGTTTTTAGAAGTCTATTGTTCGTGTTGATTGCCGCCGCTGTAATTTGGTTATTTATAAAAGAAAAGCTGAAGAAAAACTACACTATTATTGCTTTTGGAATACTTTTCCTGGTAGATTTGGTTGG
Organism: Galbibacter sp. BG1; assembly: GCF_013391805.1. Lineage (GTDB taxonomy): Bacteria > Bacteroidota > Bacteroidia > Flavobacteriales > Flavobacteriaceae > Galbibacter. The sequence continues at coordinate 3,135,191 of NZ_CP058364.1, forward strand.
AATCGATAGGCAGTATGTGAATAATGAAGACTTTGTATCGGCTCGGGTTTTAGAGCAACCATTTCAAGAGTCTGCAATAGATAAGCAAATTCTTCAAGATAAGGGATATTACCGGGTTTTTAATACCCAAGAGAGCATTAACGGGGCAAGTACTTCATTCTACCATAAATCCATTGGGGGATATCATGCAGCCAAGCCAAAACGTTTACAAGACTTGTTCGAATATCAAATATCAAAGAATAATGTAGCCGTTTTAAATATGCTGAATGTAAAGTATATAATTAGGCAAAACGATAAAGGACAGATGTACCCAGCAAATAATCCATATGCCAATGGTCCTGCTTGGTTTGTAAAAAATTTGAAAGCTGTAAATTCGCCTGATGCCGAAATGAAGGCATTGGATAGCATAAACGTAAAAACCACTGCAGTTTTTGATAAAAATAGGTTTGAAGGTGTTTCTGAAGGGGCTTTCACAGTCGATTCCACTACTTCGATTAAATTAATAGATTACCAGCCGAACGAGCTTACCTATAAGACTTCAAATAAGAATAATGGGGTGGCTGTTTTTTCAGAAATGTATTATCCGAACGGTTGGCAGGTCAGTATAGATGGCAAAGCTGTTGAAGAGTTCAGGGCGAATTATGCCTTGCGTGCTTTAGAAGTACCGGCTGGAGAACATACCATTACCTTCACTTTTGACCCAGAAGTCGTTAAAACTGGAGCTTCGATTAGTTTGGCCAGTAATATTTTACTGTTTTTACTGCTTATCGGTGGTGTTTTCTACGGAATTAAAACAAATATAAAAGAGGAGTAATACATTTCTAAGTCCATTTTCTGAATGAAAAAAGTTCTAATCATATGCTATTACTGGCCTCCAGCAGGTGGGCCGGGAGTACAACGTTGGTTGAACTTTGTAAGGTTTTTACCGGAATTCAATATAGAACCAATAGTTTTTGTTCCAGAAAACGCTGATTATCCTTTGGAAGATCTTTCTTTTCTCGATGAAGTGCCAGATCACGTGCGGGTTATTAAACACCCCATTTTTGAACCCTACAAATTGGCTTCCGTATTTTCGAAAAGTAAAACCAAGCAGATAAGTAAGGGGATCATTTCAGCTAAAAAACAATCCCTTAGCGAAAAAATAATGTTATGGATTCGAGGGAATTTATTCATTCCGGATGCCCGGGTATTTTGGGTGAATCCCTCAGTTAAATATTTAGAGAATTTTATTGCAGAAGAACAGATCGAGACCATTATAACTACCGGTCCGCCGCATAGCATTCACCTCATAGGGTTAAAATTAAAACAGAAATTAAAATTAAAATGGATTGCAGACTTCCGTGATCCATGGACGAATATTGGGTATCATTCCGAATTAAAACTTACCAACTTTGCGAAGAAAAAGCATCTTCAGTTGGAGCAGAAGGTTTTGAACAAAGCAGATGAAATTATAACTACAAGCTTTACCACAAAAAAAGAGTTTCAGGCTATTACAAAGAAACCAATAGAGGTAATTACCAACGGATATTTAAATTCAAAAAGCGCCCATGCAATTTTAAATAAAAACTTTACATTATCACATATAGGCTCTTTATTATCAGGAAGAAACCCTAAAATATTATGGAAAGCTATTGGGGAATTGTTAGCTGAAAACACTAACTTCAAGTCATGCTTTAAGTTACAGCTTGCAGGTGCTGTAAGTAACGAAGTTTTAGCCGCTATTAAAGCTGCTGGAATAAATGATAATTTAGAGGTACTAGGTTACGTTTCGCATGAGGAGGCCTTGGCCTTGCAACAATCTTCCCAGGTATTGTTATTAATTGAAATTGATTCTGAAAAAACAAAAGGTATTATTCCCGGTAAACTTTTTGAATATATGGCCGCCAATCGTCCCATTTTAGCATTTGGCCCCGAAGGTTGGGATGTGGAGCAGATTCTTAAGGAAACACAAACTGGATTTTATTTCGGGTATTCAGAAAAAGAAAAGATAAAACAGGCAATACTTTCTTATTACGAGTCTTATAAAACTGGGAATTTGTATGTAAATTCGACAAACATTAATAAATATCATCGGAAATCCCTTACGGAGCACTTAGCTTCAGTTATTTAATCTTTATGGGTGTTGTATTAAATCAAACATTTAAAAATACCATAATAACGTATGCCGGTTTTGGTATAGGCGCCATTAGTACACTATTTCTTTACACCAATTTTTTAACCGATGATTATTATGGGTTGGTTGCTTATTTACTTTCTGCTGCTAATATTTTAATGCCCATTCTTTGTTTTGGCGTACAGAACAGCTTGATAAAGTTTTACACCTCTTATGACGATATAAATGAACAAAATGCTTTTACAGGGTTTATGTTTGTATTGCCATTGGTTATTATAGTCCCCTCAGGAATTATAGGTGTTCTATGTTATCAATTTATAGCGGACTATCTCACCGAAAAAAATGAAATATTAGAGCCTTATGTTTGGACAATCTACGTTTTAGGATTTGCCATGGCGTATTTTGAGGTTTTCTATGCATGGGCAAAAGTCCATATGAAATCCGTTTACGGTAATTTCCTTAAAGAAGTCTATCACCGTGTTATTGTGGCTTTGTTGCTAATTTTGGTTTATTTCGATTTCCTTTCCGTCCCTGCTTTCATTTATTCATTGATGGGCGTTTATCTCTCCAGGATGTTTTTAATGCTTATAAGTGCTTTTATTATTAAAAAACCGGTATTTGTGTTACGATTGCCAAAGAATTATATAAGCGTATTGAAATATTCTTTTCTTATAATCCTAACAGGGTCGATCGCGGCGGTACTTTTGGATATTGACAAAGTAATGCTAGGGCAATTTAAAGATATTGAAAATATAGCCTACTATACCGTTGCAGTTTTTATTGCCATGGTCATTGCTGTCCCAGCTCGTGCCATGCATCAAATAACCTATCCAATAACCAGCAAGCTTTTAAATACCAGGAACTTTAAGGAGTTGGATGTATTGTACAAAAAAAGCTCTATTAACCTATTTGTAGTTGGCGGTTTCATTTTTTTATTGATTATGTTGAATATAAATGAAATGTACCGTCTTCTACCGGAGCAATATAGTGGGGGAGTACTGGTTGTTTTTTTAATTTCCCTGGCTAAACTATTCGATAATCTTATCGGAAATAACAACGCCATTATTTTTAACTCCGATTATTACAGAATGGTATTGTTTTTTGGGGTTTTATTAGCCGTTTTAACTGTGATATTAAATATTGTATTTATTCCTATATGGGGAATAAATGGAGCTGCATTCGCCACATTTCTAGCTTTTATACTTTACAACACCATTAAAATTTATTTTGTTAACAGTAAACTTCATTTACAACCATTTACAAAAAACACCTTTAAAACATTCTTACTTATATTCCTGTTGTTGCCTTTGTTTTATTTCTGGGACTTTCGTTTCAATCCGGTTTTCAACATCATCCTCAAATCTATTTTAATAGCTTTGGTGTTTGGGGTGCTTACCTATACACTTAAACTTTCCGAAGATATAAACAAGCTTGTAGATAGCTATCTAAAAACAAAAAATCCGTAACATTTCTGTATACGGATTTTTCCATTAACGAACGAACTATTAAACTCAAGTATAAGACTTAGTGTTTAATCTTTTTGCTACCGACGCATTCTATAAATTTCTACTACTGCTTCTACTTGTGGATCTTGTTGCCGAGGCGCCTCTAGAAGTACTGGATCTCGAAGACTTTACAGCTTTAGGGGTGCTTTTGCTTGTACGGCTGGAAACACTTCGATTCTCAGATGATCTACTAGAATTGGTTTTAGTAGACTTTTTTACAGTTGCCCTAGATACCGAATTACTTCTTGACGTATTCGTAGAACTACTATTTCTCGTTGGAGCACTGCTATTGGTATATCTGGAATCCTTACTGCTCCTGCTCGTCGATCTACTCGGGGTTTTTACATAATCGTTGTTTCTAGATGCGCTAGAAGATCGGCTATCGGTATTTCTGTAGCTGTTTCTATTTGGTGCAGCGCTGCTTTGTCTACTATACGAATTTTTATTATTGGAAGAGCTCGTACTTCTATTGGAGCTACTTCTATTGTTCTCGTAAGCCAAACTTCTATTTCTTACCGTATTCTGCACTTTATAGTCATTTCTTTTGCTAACCCTTCTATCGTTGGTATAAACAGCCCTACGTGGGTTACGCTCTTTGTAATGGTACGTTCTACCAACATTGGCATAAGATCTTCTGTAATTATTTCTATAAGGTCTGTAGTACGTATATCTCACTGGTGTGTAATACCTTCGGTAAGGCTTATAATATACCATACAATAAGCGGGTCTTGGCCTTACAAAATAACGGTGATAAGGCCTGTACACATACGCCCTGTTATAAACATTTATATAACCCGTACAATGGGTGTATACACCACTATTATTGTAATATATTTGAAGTCCGCCGATTCTGTTTACATAATTTCCGCGGTAAAATATGTCCACATTGCCTATTCTGTTCACTCTACCGTAAAAATCGTAGTAGATTGGAGTGTTTTCTACTTGAATAACAGCCCCATAATCGTCGTACTGTACATAAGCATCGTATCGATAGCCAGAATTAAAGGTAATGCTTACATTTCCCGTGTTTACACTCGCTCCAAAAGAATTTCCATTGTTAATATAAAAATCGAATTCTCCATCTGGATACACCGAAAAAGTCACATTATTTTCAGTAAATATAAAAGAGTTATTATATCCGTAATTCGGATTTATATGATCATTGTTTTTTGCTGAAGTAATACCAGTCCCTAGAAGAAACGTGGTAAATATTAAAAATAGATGTTTCATGATTTCTAAGATTTTAAAGTGAAAAAATCACTTTTTATTAGTTTTCATAGAAAAGAAATCAAACTACGTGCCAAAAAATAGGGATAAATGGAATTGGCTAGGTAATATATTGATAATCAGTATTTATATTTTTTTATTCTGAAGGATAGGAAGGGGTGAGATTTAAAACTTTAAGGAATTTTTCAATTTTTATACGAGTCTTGAAAAATAATTTTGGGTGGCGATGATTGTGGATAAAAAAAAGAAAACTCCACGGTTCGTTATTTAAAACGATGCGGAGTTTTCTCAACTAACCAACCAAAAAAAAATCAACTATGAAATTTGATTAAATAAAATCAAACAGCGTGCCAAAATTATTGGGTCGGTTGTTTTAACTATTTATTAGCTTTTTAAGGCTTTTAATATTTCTTGAATATCAGCTCTTTGAGTGTAATCTTCATTCACAAACCGGTAAATAACCTTGCCGTTTTCATTCAAAACAAAGGTTGCTGGCATTGGGAGTTCAAAATCCTCATTATTATTATGTTTTTTTACGTCTATCCCAAATTGATCGTAAATGGATTTCAGCGCATCCGGAAGACCGAATACCAATCCTAATTCTTTAGCAAACTCATTGTTTATATCGCTTAAAACTTCAAAAGAAAGATTGTTTTTTTCCGAAGTACTTAATGAATTATCTGGAGTTTCCGGTGTAATGGCAACAAGCTCTGCTCCATTCGCTTTAAATTCTTCTAGTGAATTTTGAAGGGCTTTAAGTTCCAAATTGCAATAAGGGCACCAACCACCGCGGTAAAAAGAAACAATTAACTTTTTATTTTTATTCAGTTCTTCTAAGTTCACCTCTTTTCCTTTGGCATTGGGAAGTGAGGTATATGGGAAGGATTTACCTTCTTTGATAGTTTTTTCAGCTAAATGATCTTTTTTTAGGTTGTTGGTTGCTTCATCCATTACAGCTAAAGCTTCATTCGGTATTTTCTCTCTATTTTGCTGATTTAATTGTTTTAATTCCGTAGTTAAAGACATTGATATATTTTTTTAGGTTTATATCAATTAAGACGAGCAAAATATTGCGCACTTACAGCAATGGCGTTAAGCTTATGTTAATCTGTGTAAAAGAACTTTTCGTACAACAAACCTGGGCCATCGCAAGCATCATATTGACTTTTGAGATTTCCGCTAGGGGTAAAAAACAAACATTCTTCAAGCCCTTCGTAGCAGGTGGCAATAATGGGGCTTTCTTCTTGGAATTTCAGAATAAAAAAATCGGAAGCGTTTTCGGTTTTAGTGGTAAAAGTTCCAGACTGCCTCAATATAGAATCGTTGTCTTTAACAACTCTAGTCTTGGTAAATGTGCTGTCCGCTTCAAAAACATATATTTCCTGCCACTCCATATTTTCTCCGATAGTGGTGGAGTTAGGAACGCTGCCTTTCATTTCTATGAGTCTCCAATTGCCCATTATAGAAACTTCTTTTGGGTAATTATTGTCATCATCATCTGTACAGGATGCGATTAATAGCAGTAGAGACAAAAAAAAGGCAGTTTTGCAAATTATCAATCGTAACATAATAAGATAAAAAGTTATCTAGTTTCTAATTTTAATTTAAAACAATCAGCGCTCCATGCATTTCATTAGCGGCTACATTTTCAACATTTCGCTATGGCAGTAGTTATTTATTAGATTCAGTTTTCTTATAATGGTTGCGTTCTATCCTATAATTTGTCTTTGAGATATTGCCCAGTGAAACTTTTACCTTCCTTGCTAACCTCTTCCGGTGTTCCGGCAGCCATGAGGTTCCCGCCTTTTTCTCCACCTAAAGGTCCTAAATCCACTATATAATCGGCGCATTTTATTAAATCGATGTTGTGTTCTACCACAATAATGGAATGGCCAATCTCCAATAAGGCGTCAAAGGATTTTAAAAGCTTTTTTATATCGTGAAAATGAAGACCGGTAGTAGGCTCATCAAAAATAAAAAGTGTTTTGTTTTTTGTTTGTCCTTTTACCAAAAAAGAAGCTAGTTTAATTCGCTGTGCTTCCCCGCCTGAAAGGGTAGAGGAGGACTGCCCCAAGGTTACGTAACCCAAGCCAACATCCTGCAATGGTTGTAATTTGGAGGCTACCTTGGTTTCTTTATGTTCACTAAAAAAAGCAACGGCATCATCGATGGTCATGCTTAAAATATCGTCGATGTTTTTATCGTTGAATTTAACTTCCAAAACTTCTTTCTTAAATCGTTTTCCTCCACAAGTTTCACATTCTAAATGAACATCTGCCATAAATTGCATTTCGATGGTAACTTCGCCTTCCCCTTTGCAGGTTTCGCAACGTCCACCATCTACATTAAAAGAGAAATGTTTTGGTTGATACCCTCGTAGCTTGGAAAGCTTTTGTTTGGAAAACAGCGATCTTATGTCGTCGTAAGCCTTTATGTAAGTAACAGGATTGGAGCGGGAGGATCGGCCGATGGGATTTTGATCTACAAATTCTACGGAAGTAAGGGAATTGTATTTACCTTCGATTCCAGTGAATTCCCCTACTTTTTCACCATATCCCCCTGTTTCCTTCAAGATGGACGGATAAAGTATACGCTTTACCAACGTACTTTTTCCACTTCCAGAAACGCCGGTTACCACGGTGAGTGCATTTAAAGGGAAAGTAACATCGATATTTTTTAAGTTGTTTTCTCGGGCGCCATTAATTTTTATAAAATTCTTACTTACCCTTCTCTTTTTAGGAACTGAAATTTCATCAACTCCACTGAGGTAATTAGCGGTAAGGGTATTTGCTTTTAGTATCTCTTTAAATGAACCGGTGGCTACTACATTACCACCTAAAGTTCCTGCTTCCGGACCAATATCGATAATTTCGTCAGCAGCTTTCATAATGTCTTCGTCGTGCTCTACCACAATCACCGTATTTCCTAAATCCCGTAATGACTTTAATACTGAAATTAGTTTTTCGGTATCTTTTGGGTGTAAGCCTATACTGGGTTCATCTAAAATATACATGGAGCCTACTAAGCTGCTTCCCAGGGAAGTGGCTAAATTAATTCGCTGCGACTCTCCACCCGACAGCGTATTCGATTTCCGATTTAATGTAAGATAGTCCAGCCCTACATTGCTAAGAAACTCCAAACGGCTGTTTATTTCTTTCAGCAATCGCTTAGAAATGGCTTCATCGTTTTCTGTAAGCGTTAACTCTTTAAAATGCTGCTGGAGTCTGTGCAACGGCATTTCCACCAAATCAGTAATGGTTTTGTTTCCAACCTTCACATAATTTGCTTCCTGCCTAAGACGTTTTCCCTTGCAGAGCGAACATTTGGTTTTACCGCGATACCTAGAGAGCATCACACGATTCTGAATTTTATAGCTTTTCTCTTCCAATTCATTAAAAAAAGCTGTCAACCCAGTAAAATACTTATTTCCATCCCAAACAAGTTCTCTTTGTTCTTCAGAAAGTTCATACCATGGCTTATGGATGGGGAAATCGAATTTATAAGCATTGTTTACCAATTGATCCCGGTACCAGCTCATACTGTCGCCACGCCAAGCAAAAATGGCATTTTCGTAAATGGATAAACTGGTATTGGGCACAATAAGCTCTTCATCCAATCCAATAACATCGCCATACCCTTCGCAACGCGGGCAAGCTCCATAAGGATTATTAAAACTGAACAAATGCACATTGGGTTCAAGGAATTGCATCCCGTCCAGTTCAAACTTGTTACTAAAAATAGTTTGATTGTTTGTTTCTAAGTTTTCTATGATACAAGTTCCTTTACCCTCGAAAAAAGCAGAATCTACGGCATCCGCTAAACGATTGTAAAAATCTTCATCATCTTTAACTATAATTCGATCGACCACTAAAAAGAAATCATGATCAATTTCTTTTTCAATTTCGTCGATGCGCAGTACTTCATCTTTATACTTTATCCTGGCAAAACCTTGTTGGGATAAAATCTCCAATGTTTTTAAAACGCTTCTTTCTTCTGGAATGTGCACAGGGGCTAATAGTAATAGTTTACTGCGCTCTTCAAAGGATTTTACATGGTTAACTACATCTGTTACCGTGTTCTTTTTTACTTCCTTGCCAGAAACAGGGGAATAGGTACGACCTATACGGGCGTATAACAACTTTAAATAGTCGTAAATTTCTGTAGTTGTGCCTACCGTAGAACGCGGATTGGTGGAGTTTACTTTCTGCTCGATAGCAATGGCTGGGGCAATTCCTTTAATATAATCAACTTTAGGCTTATTCAATCGGCCGAGGAATTGCCTGGCATAAGACGATAAGCTTTCCACATATCTTCGTTGCCCTTCCGCATACAAAGTATCGAAAGCCAATGAAGATTTACCGCTTCCCGATAAACCGGTTAAAACAACCAATTTATTTCTGGGGATTACGACATTTATGTCTTTTAAATTATGGAGTTTAGCTCCTTTTATTATAATATTTTCCTTTGGATTAACCTTGTTGATGTCTGTCATAGCAATTAAAACGAAACACAAAGATAAGAATCTATAGTTAGGTTTAGAAACCCATATTTAAGAAGATATTGAATGTTAAAATTAGTACCCTAACGTAAACAAATTGAGTGATTTGACAGTTAATAGATTGTCTGAATTTCAGCTGTTTTTATACGATTTATAAAAGGTTTTATAGCGCTCGTTAGATAATTTGGCTCGAAATTTGCTTTTTAATTGAGAATTATATTATATTTGGCAGCAAACGTAACTTAAAAAAATAGACGCCTATTCCATAAAATTACTTTAAAACTAATGTAACAACAGAAAGTTGCCTGTAAAGGTGACACTAACATTTCTTAAAAAGTAATTGTATGGAGCATACTCTTCAAGACTCTGCTTTAGTGGCAAAGTATATAAAAGGCGACGAACAATCCCTCGAAATTTTAATCAATAGACATTCTCAACGTATTTATAGCTTTATATTTTCTAAAGTATATGATAAAGACGTTACCGAAGATATCTTTCAAGACACTTTTATAAAAGTGATCAAAACCCTAAAACGTGGTAATTACAATGAAGAAGGGAAGTTCTTGCCTTGGGTAATGCGTATTTCGCATAACTTGGTGATCGACCACTTCAGAAAAAATTCCAGAATGCCTAAATTTGAGGGAAGCGACGATTTTAATATTTTTTCTGTTTTAGGGGATTCAACCTTAAATGCGGAGAAACAGATTATCAAAGATCAAGTAGAAACCGATGTTAAAAAACTCATAGATGAACTACCGGAAGACCAAAAAGAGGTTTTATTGATGCGTTTGTACAAAGACATGAGTTTTAAGGAAATTGCAGAACAAACAAACGTAAGTATAAATACGGCTTTGGGAAGAATGCGTTACGCGATTATTAATCTGAGAAAGATGGTAGAGAAGAATAATATTGTTTTAACCAATTAACACAATATAAAGTGAGTAGCTCCGTTATTAAATTATTAATAACAAAATTTGGGGCATGCAAAAACTTTACTCTTCTCAGAAACAGAAATCAGAAACGTTAAAACCCAAAGAATCGACTATTGAATTTTTACTTAGTTATTCTAAGGCTTTAAGTGTTATGAAGTACAAAAAGTTGGAGTTTGACACTTTGTTAAATTAAACTTTTTCTAAAAAGACCTGTTGTAAATCAACGGGTCTTTTTTGTTTTTTTAGCTTCATACTCCTTTAAAACCGATTTCCTACCGATAGTTTTGGTGATTATGTCTTTTTCTAGGTTCCATCCACGAGCTGGGGAATATTCGCGTGCGTAATAAATAATTTGCAGGTGAAGCTTATTCCACAAATGTTCGTCGAACAAGCGTTTTGCATCTTTTTCTGTTTGCGTAACATTTTTTCCATTGGAAAGCCCCCAACGGTACATTAATCGATGTATGTGCGTATCTACAGGAAAGGAAGGAACTCCAAAAGCTTGAGACATAACAACGCTGGCTGTTTTATGGCCCACGCCCGGAAGCGCTTCTAAAGCCTCCATGTCTGCCGGTACTTCACCGTTATATTTATCTATTAAAATTTGGGATAGCCCATGAATACCTTTCGATTTCATGGGTGAGAGTCCTACAGGCTTAATAATTTTCCTTATTTCATCTACCGTAAGCTTAACCATTTGATAAGGGTTCATGGCCCTGTCGAACAACATAGGTGTAATTTGGTTTACCCGGGCGTCGGTGCTTTGAGCGGACATTAATACAGCTATTAAAAGAGTATACGGGTCGGTGTGATCTAAAGGGATAGGTACTGTAGGATACAATCTTTCTAAGGTATCTACAACGAAATCAACCTTTTCTGCTTTGGTCATTTTTACGTAATTTTAAACAAAAATAGCAGAACAAAATTCAAATAAAAAAAATGTTTATGAAGACACTCAAAGCAGGCGATAAAGTACCGAACTTTAGCGTGAACGATCAAGATGGAAATAAAGTTTCTTTATCTGATTACAAGGGTAAAAAATTAGTTGTTTTTTTCTATCCAAAAGCGAGTACACCTGGCTGTACTGCAGAAGCTTGCAACCTTAGGGATCATTATAAGGAATTGCAGGAGCACGGCTATAGTTTACTTGGGGTAAGTGCCGATTCTGAAAAAAGACAATCGAATTTTAAGAACAAATACGAATTTCCGTTTCCGTTATTGGCAGACGAAGAGAAAGAGGTTATTAATGCTTTTGGTGTCTGGGGACCTAAAAAATTTATGGGCCGTGAGTATGATGGCATCCATCGTATGACATTTATTGTAAATGATGGAGTAGTGGAGCGTGTAATTGAAAAAGTAAAAACGAAAGATCACGCTGCGCAGATTTTGGAGGCGTAGATTAGATTATACAAAAATGCGGGTTTTACATTTGGCATGCTCGCATTTTTTGTTTTTAGTATTGGTATTATGCATTTCTCATCTTCAAAATCTAGAGAGGATATGTTGAGTTGCTAGGTTTTATTCGCCAAAATAGTTTTAATTACAATTTACAATAGAAATGGAATCTTTAATCATTGATTTTGCTAGGGAGAATAATGAAAAAGAAGCAATTAATCTTATTGATAATGAAAAAACATCTGTAAACGTAGAAGATAAGGATGGTTATAATTTATTGATGATATCACTTTTGCGAGGTCTAGAAGACCTATCATTAAAATTAATTGAAAGAAACATAAATTTAAAACATCAAGATTCCAAGGGGCAAACTATACTGCATCATCTGGCAATATTTTACAATGAAAAAATTTTACTGAAATGCCTTGAGGAGGGAGCTGATTTAAGTATTTCTGATATATATGGAAATCAATCTTTATGGACTACGGTTTTTAATGATAAGGGTTATGGAAAAAGGCTTGAAATGATTAAAATTTTAATGGAATATGGTGCTGATCCATACCATAAAAATAATGTTGAAAAAAGCCCTTATGACATGGCCAGAATAACTAAAAATAATGAAGTAAAATCGATTTTTGAAAATTATAAATAACTTGTACCATTAAAGGTAACCGCAAACCTTGCCAGCTCCCGCTAGCGTGAATATCTTGCTCGCGACAGATATAGGAAAGAACATAAAAAAAACGAAATGAACACTATAAAAAGATATCGTCATCTCGATATTATTGTGGTAAGAGTGCGAGCGTGACACTGGCACCAGTAGGCGATATACGGGCCAATAAAAATGAAAAGCTCTACCAATTTGCAAAAACTATGAATGTAGGGCAGGAGTGGAACCTCGCGGGAAGCGCCACCCTTACTTTAAACAATTTACCGGTTGGCGATGGTACCACTGGTTACCAACCCTATAAACCTTTTACGGTTAAAAGCATGTTGCAAAGCAATGATAACGGGCTTGTGTACCGTTATGCTGGGGAGAAATATTACGAACTTAAAGACCATTTGGGGAATGTACGCGTAGTGATAAGCGACCGTAAGGATTTAAACACTGCAGACAATACCCTAAGTGCCCATGTGGAGAGTTATAACAATTATTATCCCTTTGGTATGTTGCAACCAAACCGTACCTTTAACAACCCGAGGTATAGATACGGATTTCAAGGACAGGAAAAGGATGATGATCTTAAAGGGGATGGGAATAGTGTAAACTATAAATATAGAATGCACGACCCAAGAGTGGGTAGGTTCTTTGCGGTAGATCCTTTGTTTAAAGATTATCCATATTATACTCCTTTTAGCTTTAGTGGGAATAAATTGATAGGATATATTGAGCTTGAAGGGCTTGAGGAAGCTAGGATTAACCAAGCAATAGATTGGAATACAGCAATTAAAATGGCTGGCGATAAAGCTACTATTAATGAAATTCAAGAAAAATATGAATATATTCATGGTTTTACCTCACGGGCTGCAAATACTAGATTGTTCAAGTCTTTTTTCAAAAGTGATTTAGCTCAAAGTTTTATTGAGAAATATGGCTCCTTCGAGCGTGGCACTTACGAAATGACTCATGAAGAAACGATTGACACCCATCCTTCTCCAGTATCAATAATTCATGGAAATCATGAAGATTACATGCGAGGGGAGGCATCAAATTTCTTATCTGAATTAAAATATATAGAAAAAGGTGCTTCTAAATTTGTAGAATTGTCTGTGCTCAGTAAAGCAAACACTAAAGGAACTTTGGGTGTGTTTACTGTGAAATTTAGAGGTGATTTAAAACGAGAGGCGGAAGGAAATGGATGGAGTTTTAACGGAACAATGCAGTTTTTTGATGAATGGAATTTTGACCAAAAAAGTGAGGGAGAGAGAACAGCCAGTAGCGAGAATGCAACTGCTAAGGGAAGGAAATTTTTGTTAGGTCGACCTTTTGAAATAAAAAGCCCATTATATAAAGTTTACCAGAATAATGAAAACTCTGTGATTGATTGGTTTGAAAATATAGATTCATCATCGGATGAACTAAGTAAATTGGGAAAAACGGTTTCTAAATATTAATAAATTAAATAATTATGTTTAAAAAGTGGTGCAATGTTATAATAGTAATATTATTGTTACTAAGTTGTAATAAACAGAGGCGTAAAATAAAAGAGATAAATTCCATGTCTAAGATATATATTCCAATTAATTCAGAAATTTTGAATTATCATGATAATCTAGAATCATCTCTAGTTTATAAAATTAGAATCGATAGTACGAAATTAGAAAATTTTACTAAATACAATGTTTTTCGAACTTTGGACACATTTAGTAACAAATATGGTTATTCTTTCGACAGGACGACTTTTAATTCAATTGAGAATGGATTTCCTGATGGAGAAGAAATTTATGGAAGTAATCTAAAGATTTGCAACAAACACTCAACAAGTATAATATTTAATGATAAGGAATTAGTTATTTGGGGTGTTACGGACTATCCCGTATTTATAACGGACTCATTGTAGGTGGAAAATAAATAAATGCCCAGTTATTACGATTTCATGCGCTAGGGCGAGTATCTTGCTCGTGCCTAGTATAATTGAATATTATAAATGAAGGATTTAAAACATAAGACATAAACATAAAAATGATAACCAAATAACCCAAAAAATAGCCCTAAGCTATATACTTAAAAACCTACTTAATTATGAACACATTTTTTAGAATACTGGCCATTGTTATGGCTTTTTCCTCGATTTCCCATGCGCAGGATTTTACCCTAATTGCAAGTGATTCCCCAAAAGAGTATTGGTGCAATTATAGTGATAACGGTAATTTGTACACCTTTACTTATGGAGATTCCAAAACCGGTTACAAAACCAAAGTTACCACTTACAACAAAGACCTTGAAGTTATCTCGGAGCTTACTTCTAGCGAAACCCTGGATGGGAACGATATATATTATATTTCCAAAGACGGTACCGAATTCGCTTTCGATCGTTATGGCAACGAAGATAGGATCGGGGTGCTAACTCCAAGTGGTTATTTTAAGGTTAAAACATCCGCCAACCACCATTGTTTTACTACCAAAGATTTTTACCACACCATAGAGGTAAAGGAAAATGTTTTGGGTAACAAGCAGGGAATGGAATTATTGGTAGCCAACCTTAAAAAAGATAAAATTGAAACCTATGCATTGGAACATCCCAAATTTAAGGGAGAGGAAACTTTTGCCATTGGGGTCATGGATTACGGTCCGGAAAGTTTTAAGTACGGTTATATAAACCTGAATAGTGAGGAAAAGAACTACCGTAACTACATAGTGGTCGAGTATGATTTTAAAGGAAAAATCATCAAGCAGCAAAGTTTCGAGGTATCCTTACAGGAGGCAGAGTTTTCGTTCCTCAATGACGACGATCGTGCCTATAGCACCTTTGTATATTCCGGAAGCAGTAGTGTGGTTACTGCGGTTCACAATCCCAAGGCCAATGGCGTTTTGCGTTATGATGCCGGGGAGGATGTCTATTATGCCTACGGCGGTTATGAAAAAAGAAGGGATGTATCTGGGGTGTTTATCCATAAATACGATGCTACCGGAAAATTACTTTGGGAACAGCGCTATCTGTTCGATGATTTTAAACTAAAGTATTTAAATAGCTACAACCGTTTGATACGTTTGGATATCGGTTCCCAGAACATCGGGTTCAATGTCTATACCAGAAAAGGAAAAGATTATTGCGGATTTTATTTGGTGGATAAGCAAACCGGGGAATTAAAGAACAGTAGCGTACTTGACAACTATGGTTTTTACGGTGGCTATAAAAGTACAATGCCGTATACGCAAGATTCGAAAGCAAGGAAGCTCCTTTTAAGGACAAGGTGTTCGACCGTTTTGTAGCCTATGGAATGCTGGAAAACCCTTCGCTTGCCGAATTTATTGCCAATATGGGAGAAGACCACCTCTTTTTGGGACAATGGAACCCCGATGGCATCAATGTGCTTTACACTGCAAAAAAGAAAGATCCAAAAATACATTTTAAATCATTTAAAAATAACCAATCATTTTAAACATGGGCTGTAGTGGGAAGCATAACATAAAAGCTTGAATACTTTGGGTATTCAAGCTTTTATGTTAAAATTACAATTATTAATATTTCAATTCTCCTTGCTTTCCAAGATCTGGTTCATCTCCAGTAAGGGCACCTAATCCCATTTTGAATAGGGATACAAGTTTGTTGTGTTTAGTATCCCAATAGAAAACATCCCTAGGAACAACCTTTATGGCTGTTAGCTTCGGATCTTCTACACCGTCAAACCAAGCATCATCTGTCTTCTCGTATAAATCCTCTAAAACACTTTTGTCTTTTAAAATTTGAGCTTTTCCGTAAATATTTAAAAATTCCATTGAAGATTTATCGGAATAAATTAAATAGATGTCACTGCTACTTCGTATGTTGCTGTTATGGGTGCTTTCTGAGCTACTTAAAAACCAAACATTACCTTCCTTATCTACTTTCTTAGTGCTCATCGGGATGGCGTGTAATGGTGTCTTTTTAAGGTTGGTAATCATCATAGCGAAGTCAATCGATTTAGCTAAATCCCTTACCTTTTCTATCGCTTCTTTACTGTATAAATTTTCTTTACTCATATCTTAAGGTTTTTAGTGTAAATTACTTACTGCTATTGGTTTAGACTGTTAATTTGTCGCCAATGTTAAGATAATAAAAGCCTAATATTTTATATAAAAAAAGTGATTTACCGTTAGATAAATCACTTCAATATAAGTTAAGAAAAGAAAAATTTTACTCCTGTTTTTCTTTAGCCTTGAGTTCTTTTTTCGGTTTGTAATCAAACAACCCTTTTTCTTTGATGAGCTCTGCAATACCTTTTGGAAGCATTTTCTCCCATCCATCCTGTCCTTCAGCAATCATTTTTAATACTTCACGCGAGAAAATATCTAAAATGGAATCATCGTAATCGAATATATCGACTACTTTACCATTGTATTTAAAGAACTTATATAGTTCTTTCATACGTGGGTGTACTTTTAAGTTATTGCTGGTAGTTGTTAATCCAGTTTCTGGATCGATCATAGGGTATAGGTATACCTTCAAATCTTTATAGAAAAGCTTACCGAAGGCTTCCAAAATACCACCACTCAAGTGACGGTAGTACTTTTCATCAAATATATCCACCAAGTTATTGACACCCATGGTAAGGGCCATCCGTTCTTTGGAATACTCAGAGAAATATTCAACAAGTTTATAATATTCCTGGAAATTGGAGATCATTACCGTTTGTCCTAGCGAACAAAGTAGTCGCGCCCGATCCATAAAATCTTCTTCATCAATTTCACCTTCAGCACGTAAATTGGAAAGTGTAATTTCGAACACAACCACTGTATTGTCTACATCAACCTTGTTTTCACGAATAAATATGTCGTACGATTTTTTGTACATGTCCATGTTTACCATGGTAACCGGCCTAAAGCTACCTCGCAAGGCTAAAATGTTCTTTTTGTAGAGAATAGCCGCTGGCAGGATGTTATTCCCGTCGGGACCAAACATTACCGCATCGGTCATATCGTTTTTAACAAGCTGTAAACTCATTAATCTATTATCAACTTCTTCAAAACGCGGTCCGGAGAAATTTATGGTATCAATTTCAATGGTATCGTTATCGATATGATCGTAAAGGTATTTTAACAATTTTTTCGGTTTATGGTGTTTGTAAAAAGCCCCGTAAACTAAATTTACACCAACAATTCCCAAAGTTTCCTGTTGCAATCGCGCTTCGGTTTGCTTAAAGCGAATATGCAATATAATTTCGTTGTAGTCTTCTTCCGGGTCTAATTGAAACCTAATTCCTAACCAACCGTGACCTTTAAATTTCTTGGCAAAATCGATAGTGGCTACCGTATTTGCATAAGAGAAGAATATTTTATTCGGATTGTCTTCCCGTGGAATACGCTCTTCCATAAGGCGCATTTCGTGAGATAACATTTTTTTAAGTCGTGCCTCGGTTACGTACCTACCATCATCTTCAATTCCGTAGATGGCATCACTAAAACTCTTATCGTAGGCACTCATGGCTTTTGCAATGGTCCCAGAAGCACCACCTGCCCTAAAAAAATGCCTTACCGTTTCTTGTCCCGCACCAATTTCTGCAAATGTACCATAGATATCTTCATTCAAATTTATCCGTAATGCTTTGGATTTAAGCGATGGAACATTCTCAAAGTTCTTATCTCCTTTTAAAACTAGTGTCATTGCAGTTTTTTAATTTGTTACAAAGTTAAAAAGTTTAATGAAGCTATTCAGAATAATAATGATAAATTTGATAAAAAATTAGAGTTTTGAAAGTAACTTTCCTCGGTACGGGCACATCTCAGGGAATCCCAATAGTTGGGAGCGATGACCCAGTCTCGAAAAGTAACGACCCCAAAGACAAGAGATTACGTGTTTCGGTAATGGTAGAATGGGATTCTTATTGTTATATTGTAGACTGTGGCCCCGATTTTAGGCAGCAAATGCTTGCGAATAATGTTAAGAAAATTGATGGAATCCTGTTCACCCACGAACATGCAGACCATATAATGGGTTTAGATGATATTCGCCCCTTCTTTTTTAGGCAGGGGGATATCCCGGTATACGCACACTCTCGCGTTTTGGAGTCTTTAAAAATAAAATTCGATTATATTTTTGCCACCAAAGACAGGTATCCCGGCGCACCGGCGGTAAAAGAAAATGTTGTAGAAAATAACGTGAACATTCCATTGGGGAATATGGAGGTAGTGCCTGTTAATGCTTTTCATAACAGATTACAGGTATTCGGATTTAGATTTGATAAATTTGCCTACCTCACCGATGTAAAAACCATAGAAGCGGTAGAACGGGATAAATTAAAAGGAGTAGAGGTATTGGTAGTAAATGCACTTCGTAAAGAACCGCACCACTCTCATTTTAATATTGAAGAGGCATTGGAGTTTATTTCTGAAATAAAACCAAAGAAAGCCTATTTAACACATATTAGTCCGATGCTGGGTTTTCACCAGGTGGCTCAAGAAGAATTACCGGCAAATGTGTATATTGCTTATGACAATTTAACTGTTGAATTATAATGATTAAAACACCCCATTTATGAAAAGAAATATTTTCATGTATTTATTCTTCTTTGCGCTTTTATATATTGTATATCAATATGTAAGTTCAAAGAAATATTTTGAAAAGGAAACTGTAAAAATTGAAAATCTGGAAGCTGAAAATGAACAGCTAACCGATTCCATAAAAACACTTACACTGGATAAATTAGACCTTCAATATTTTTCTTTGGAAAACAACGAAGATGCCTTAGCTTATTACTACGATTATAATATTGATAACCCTGCTCGATACATAGCAGATAAGTTATTGGAAACCAATGAGCAAAAAGGGAATAATCCGTTGGTTCCTTACGATGGAATGTCTGGGGCACCCATGAAAATAAATAAGATTAAAGTTCTTAACCATAAATGGATTATTGCCGATTTTTCCGATGGAAAACATTGGGGGGAACTGTTTATAAAATACGAACTGAAAGAAGATATGGGGGTAGATTTTACCTTATTAGACCATTTGTTATACACAAGAAGCTAAACCTATGATAGTTTGGATATCCTTTATAACACTCATCGTTATTTTTTTAGCGATCGATTTGGGGATCTTTAATAAGAATCCGCATGAAATAACCAATAAAGAGGCCACCGTTTGGACGACCATTTGGGTAAGTACAGCGCTGCTTTTTTCTTTGGTTATCTACTTTATTTTTAAACACGGTTGGCTGGAAAACCCAGATAGCTTAACACCAACAAAAGCATTATTAAAATACATAACGGGATATTTAATAGAACTTTCCTTAAGTATCGATAATATTTTTGTGATTGCCGTTATTTTTACATCCTTTAGGATTCCCAAAATGTATCAGCACCGCGTGTTGTTTTGGGGGATTATTGGAGCTATTGTTTTTAGGGCATTAATGATATTGTTTGGAGTATTGCTAATTAAAAAATTCGATTGGATTATCTATGTTTTCGGGGCCTTCTTAATTTACACGGGAATAAAAATGGCCTTTGAAAAAGAAGATGACGCTTACGACCCAAAAGATTCATTTATTTATAAAACCATCCGAAAGATTATTCCGGTGACACCCATAATAAACAGCGAAAACTTTTTTGTACGTAAAAAGCATTTGTTGGTAGCCACGCCACTATTTATTGCGCTTATTGTGATAGAGTTTACCGATATTTTATTTGCTCTAGATAGTATTCCTGCAATTTTAGCAATCACATCAGATCCTTTTTTGGTGTTTAGTTCCAATATCATGGCCATCTTAGGTTTACGGTCTATGTATTTCTTTTTAGCAAATATGCTGGAGCGTTTTGGCTACCTTAAATACAGTTTGGTGGTAATCCTGAGTTACGTTGGGGTAAAAATGATTTTATCTCACCATGTTGATATTCCAGAATGGCTGTCGCTTACAATAATTGGAATGTCTCTTGGGGCTGGAATCTTATTTTCGTTATACAAGGAAAAGAAAGAGGTGGCGGAGTAACACGAAAATTTGTTTCTCTTGTTGAAATCCAGAATAGGGATTCAAGCTAGAATTCATTCATATCTTTGCAGTATGCTAGATCCATTTAAAGATCATATTCGCACGCATTTCCCTTTCCTTTTAACAGGGAGGTTAGCTATTGCCTCTAGCGGCGGTATTGATAGTATGGTGCTTACCCATTTGTGCAAGGAGAATGGACTTGATATAAGAATTTTGCATTGCAATTTTCAATTAAGAGGGGAGGAAAGCGATAAAGACCAGCAATTTCTAAAGTTTTATGCTGAAAATAAAGCAATTCCATTTTTTTCTACGGAATTTAACACAGAAACCTATGCAGAAAACCACAAAATATCCACACAGCTTGCAGCGAGGGAGCTTCGGTATGCATGGTTTAAAGAACAAAAAGATATTTTAGGGTTTGATTATTTGCTAACAGGTCATCATTTGGATGATAATTTAGAGACATTTCTTATCAATTTATCACGAGGAACGGGAATTGACGGACTTACGGGGATTCCTGAAGTAAATAATTACATCGTTCGCCCGATGCTTGTATTTTCTAGGGACGAAATTTTTCAGTATGCCCTAAAAAACAATATTAAATGGCGTGAGGATGAAAGCAATGTGGAGACTAAATACTTACGCAACAAAATAAGGCATGAGGTAGTCCCAAAATTAAAAGACATCAATCCAGAGGCGCTTCAAAATTTTCAAAAAACCATAAGTCATTTAAAGGGCTCTTCAGAAATAATTGGAAATCACCTAAAGGAGATCAAGTCTCGGATTTTTAAAGAAAACAAGAAAAGCGTAGAGGTTTCCCTTGAAGAATTGAAACAATTGAAGCCAAAAGAAGCTTATTTATTTCATCTTTTTAGCCCATTCGGTTTTACGGAAGTAAACGATTTGATATCGGTTATGGAGTCCCAGAGCGGAAAAAAGCTTTTTTCTAAAACCCATCGATTGGTTCGGGATCGGGAGAAGTTTATAATAACGCCCTTAAAAAAGGAGCCCGTTCAAAAGGACTTTTTAATTAAAAAAGAAGAAACTTCGATCACTACGCCCATCAATTTATCCATCGATTTACTAGACAATATAGAACTGGTAGACCGCACTATTATTTACGTTGATAAAGAAAAGTTAAAGTTTCCCTTAAAGCTAAGGAAATGGAAAAATGGTGATTACTTTTACCCCTTTGGAATGCAGGGAAAAAAGAAAATTAGTAAGTTTTTTAAAGATGAAAAATTTTCTTTGCCCTCTAAGGAAAACCAATGGTTGCTTTGCGATCGTGAAGACAAAATTATTTGGGTTGTTGGCCAAAGAGCAGATAACCGCTTTAAAGTGACCGAAAAAACGAAGCGAATTTTAAAAATAGAATGCATCGATGCGTAATTTACTAGTTGTTCTTTTAGTATTAGTAACTTTTTTCTCCCAAGCTCAAGACGCTGTAAAATGGAATACTTCCGTAGAAAAAATATCGGACACAGAGTATGAACTAATCATCAAAGCCGATATTACCGAACACTGGCATTTATATGCGCAAAATCAACCACTTGGGGAGGATGCTTCCATTATACCCACAGTTTTTACTTTTGAAAGGGAAGGAGATGGTTTTGAATTGATTGGTGCAACTGAGGAACAGGAGCCCATTACCGAGTTGGACCCTATTTTTGAAGAAGAACTTTCCTATTTCGATGGATCGGTAACCTTTATGCAACGGGTAGAAATCACGGATCCAACACTAAAAGGGATCATTGGATTGGTAGAATACCAGGCCTGTGATGACGAACGATGTATCTTCGCAGATGACGAACTCCTTTTCTCTTTGGATGGCAGCGAAATGGTGTCTGCTACCAAAAAAATTGATCAACAGAGTATAAACCTTGCGGAAAATCTTGAATTACCTCTTCAAAATAAAGAATTATTAAAGGATGTTCAGGGAAGCGATGTAAGTAAAGAGCGAGATTTAACCAGTTTGTTTATTCTTGGGTTTTTGGGCGGATTGATAGCATTGCTTACACCTTGCGTTTTTCCTATGATTCCGCTTACCGTTTCCTTTTTCACCAAACAAACAGGAAATAGGAAGAAAGGCATTTCCAACGCCATATTGTACGGAGCATTTATCGTTGGTATTTATATGGCTTTGAGCATTCCTTTTCACTTTTTAGATTCCATTGCTCCAGAAATCCTTAATAATATATCTACCAATGTCTGGCTGAATGTTACCTTTTTTGTGATTTTTATATTCTTTGCTTTTTCCTTCTTTGGTTATTATGAGTTGACCCTACCTTCCTCTTGGGGAAATAAAATGGACTCTGCATCCAGTTCTGGTGGACTTTTAGGAATCTTTTTTATGGCATTAACGTTGGCTATTGTTTCTTTTTCCTGTACGGGGCCTATTTTAGGTTCGCTTTTAGCGGGATCCCTTTCCAACGATGGGGGTGCGACCCAGTTAACCGTGGGAATGACAGGTTTTGGGGTAGCGCTGGCCCTACCATTTGCCTTGTTTGCCTTATTCCCAAACATGTTAAAATCGCTACCAAAATCTGGTGGATGGATGAATACCACCAAAGTTATTTTAGGGTTCTTGGAATTGGCACTGGCATTTAAATTTTTATCAAATGCCGATTTGGTAGAGCATTGGGGAATTTTAAAAAGGGAAATATTTATAGGGATTTGGATTATTATTGGTATTCTAATGGCACTTTACGTTTTTGGGATCATCCGCTTTCCACACGACGGTCCTAAGAAAAAACTGAGCTTTTATCGGGGTGTTTTTGGTATTGCCATTCTTGGATTCGTTGTTTATTTAATTCCCGGTCTTCAAAAGTCACAAGAATCCAATTTGAAACTTTTGAGCGGCTTCCCACCACCTGTATTTTACAGTATCTATCCGCAAGAAAGTGATTGTCCGTTAGGGCTTACGTGTTTTAAAGATTTTGAAGAAGGCTTGGCGTACGCCCAAGAGAATAACAAACCTATTTTACTGGACTTTACCGGATGGGCCTGTGTAAATTGCCGAAAAATGGAAGAAAATGTATGGAGCGAGCCAGAAATTTTTTCTTTATTGAATGAAGAGTATGTGTTGATTTCCCTTTATGTAGACGACCGAAAAGACCTTCCTAAAGAACAGCAGTTTAATTACAAATTAGATAACGGAAGGGTGAAATCCATAAAAACGATAGGGGATAAGTGGGCAACTTTTCAAGCCATCAACTTTAAAACGGCTTCGCAACCATATTATATTTTAATGTCTCCTGACTTTGAACTTCTCAACAGCCCTCAGCAATACACAGAAGATATTGCTTACTACGAATGGCTTAAAGAAGGTTTGGCCACATTTAAGGAGCTATAATTAAAATCTTCGGTTTAAGCTCTTTGAATTTATTTCTTTGGACATCGTATTCTTTGGACATCGTAAATTGAAGCATTGAATTTTATTCTAGAAAATTCGAACGTTTATTTTTGAGGGATGAAACAATCGAAAAATCTCCCAATTGCAGTATTTGTTGGAATTCTTGGGGTGGTGTTATTTTCAGCAAAAGCTGTCATGGTAAAACTCGCTTATCAATATAATGTAAGCTCTGTAAACCTATTAATGTTTAGAATGCTTTTTGCATTGCCGTTTTATATATTAGTGCTTATTTTCAGTAAGAAAAAAAATGAAAAACTAGAGAAAAAGGACTTTTTGTGGCTGGTACTGTTCGGATTCATTGGGTATTATCTAGCAAGCTATTTTGATTTTCTTGGGTTGCAGTACATAAAAGCAAGCATTGAAAGGATTATCTTGTTTATTTATCCTACGATAGTGGTAGTTTTATCCCGAATATTCTTAAAAAGACCCATTACAAAAGTCCAAATGCTAGCTATTTTACTCACGTATTTAGGTGTTATAATTGCCTTTTGGGATGAAATGGCGGTAGAAGGAGCTACATTTTTAGTGGGAGCGGGACTTATTTTTTCAAGCGCATTAACCTACGCTTCATACTTAACCGGGAGCGATTGGCTCATTCCAAAATTCGGGGTGGTTCGTTTCACCTCTTACGCTATGATAATTTCCTGTGCAAGTGTTGTTCTTCATTACGTTCTCTTTGAGCAAACTTCTTTACTAGGTTATCATCCCAACGTTTATTGGTTAGGCTTGGCTATGGCGGTACTTTCAACCGTCATCCCTTCCTATTTGGTTTCATATTGTATAAAAGAAATTGGCGCCTCCAATTTTGCGATTTTAGGTGGATTGGGACCCATTTCCACCATTGCTTTGGCGTCTATTTTTCTGGATGAAAAGCTAAGCTGGTTACAATTTGCCGGTACTTTTTTGGTGATTTTTGGAATCGTTCTTATTTCGGTAAATAAATCAACTTACAAAAAATCAGGTTCTTAACAATTTTAAGAAAAAGCTTGTTAATTACTTTACCCCTGCGGGGTTTCATTTTACCCCAGTATACATTATATTAGCAACGAAACCCATCTCTAATATTTTTATGTCGGAAACTACTAAGTATACAGAAGATAATATACGGTCGTTAGATTGGAAGGAGCATATTCGTATGCGTCCAGGGATGTATATTGGAAAATTGGGGGACGGTTCGTCGGCAGATGACGGTATTTATATCCTTATAAAGGAGGTTTTGGACAACTGTATCGATGAATTTGTGATGGGCGCTGGTAAAACCATTGAGGTTTCTGTTCAGGGCACTAAGGTAATCGTTAGGGATTACGGCCGCGGGATTCCTTTGGGAAAAGTGGTAGACGTGGTTTCAAAAATGAATACCGGTGGAAAATACGATTCCCGCGCTTTTAAAAAATCGGTAGGGTTAAATGGGGTTGGTACCAAGGCAGTGAATGCCCTATCAACTTATTTCCGTGTAGAATCGAATAGGGATAACAAATCCAAAGCTGCAGAATTTGAACAAGGTAATCTTGTAAATGAAGAGGAGCTTGAGGAAACGAGCCGCAGACGCGGTACAAAGGTCTCTTTTGTTCCCGATGAAACCATTTTTAAAAACTATAAGTTCAGAAATGAATATATAGAAAAAATGGTGCGCAACTATGTTTATCTTAATCCGGGGCTAACCATTGTTTTTAACGGAGAAAAATTTTATTCAGAAAATGGACTGAAAGATCTTCTTGAAGACACTACTAGCAAGGAAGATATGTTGTACCCAATAATTCACTTACGGGGCAACGACATAGAGGTAGCCATAACACATAGCCGAACCCAGTATAGCGAAGAGTATCATTCTTTTGTAAACGGACAAAATACCACACAGGGAGGGACGCATTTGGCGGCCTTTAGAGAAGCGGTTGTAAAGACCATAAGGGATTTCTACGGAAAGAATTACGATGCTTCTGATATTCGGAAATCTATCATTGCAGCCATCTCCATAAAGGTAATGGAGCCTGTTTTTGAGAGTCAGACGAAAACAAAATTAGGTTCTACAGATATGGGTGGCGATTTGCCTACGGTAAGAACTTATGTGAATGATTTTATAGGCACACAGCTCGATAATTTTCTTCATAAAAATGCTGAAGTCGCTGAAAAACTGCAACGCAAAATTTTAGCTGCGGAAAGGGAACGCAAAGAATTGTCTGGAATACGAAAACTGGCCAAAGATCGAGCTAAGAAGGCAAGTCTTCATAATAAAAAACTTCGCGATTGTCGGGTGCATTTAGGAGACACCAAAAATGAACGGTCTTTGGAGACCACACTTTTTATTACCGAAGGAGATTCCGCATCGGGATCCATCACCAAATCAAGGGATGTAAACACCCAAGCGGTATTCAGTCTACGAGGTAAACCATTGAACACTTATGGAATGTCTAAAAAGATTGTTTACGAAAACGAAGAATTTAACTTATTACAGGCAGCATTAAATATTGAAGAATCTATGGAAGATCTTCGGTATAATAATATTGTAATTGCTACAGATGCCGATGTGGATGGGATGCACATTAGATTATTGTTAATTACGTTCTTTTTACAGTTTTTTCCAGAACTTATAAAAGAAGGGCATTTGTATATTTTACAAACCCCTTTGTTTAGGGTTCGTAATAAAAAGGAAACGATTTATTGCTATAGTGAAGATGAACGTAAGGCGGCTATTGAAAAATTAAGTGGTAAGCCAGAGATAACCCGATTTAAAGGACTTGGTGAAATTTCCCCGGATGAATTTCAACATTTTATAGGTGACGATATTAGATTAGACCCTGTAATGCTGGATAAAGCAATGTCTATTGAAAGTCTTTTGGAATTTTATATGGGCAAAAACACCCCCGATCGTCAAAAATTCATCATCAATAACCTTAGAGTGGAACTTGATGTAATTGAAGATTGACATCTTTAAATCAAATAGATATAAATTACCCTACTATCTTTTATGGAAGAGAATACAGAATTGAATCCGGAAGAAAATAACAGTCAAGAAACCATAACGCGTGTTGGCGGGATGTATCAAGATTGGTTTCTGGATTATGCTTCTTATGTAATTTTAGAACGTGCAGTCCCGGCTATTGAAGACGGCTTTAAACCCGTGCAACGTAGAATTATGCATTCTTTAAAAGAATTGGATGATGGGCGGTACAATAAAGTAGCCAATATTGTAGGGCACACCATGCAGTATCACCCGCACGGGGATGCCAGTATTGGGGATGCCATGGTGCAAATCGGACAAAAAGACCTTTTAATAGACACCCAAGGAAACTGGGGAAATGTACTCACTGGAGACAGTGCTGCAGCGCCTCGTTATATTGAAGCCAGGATTTCCAAATTAGGGCTGGAGGTTGTTTACAGTCCAAAAATAACAGATTGGCAACTTAGTTACGACGGAAGAAAGAAAGAACCGATCAACCTTCCGGTAAAATTTCCATTATTGCTTGCACAAGGGGCAGAAGGGATTGCAGTGGGACTTTCAACCAAAATACTTCCGCATAATTTTATAGAACTCATAGATGCTTCCATAAAACATCTAAAAGGAAAACGCTTTACCCTTTATCCAGATTTCCCGACCGCCGGAATCATGGATATTACTAATTATAATGATGGTTTGAGAGGCGGTAGGATTCGTGTGCGTGCAAAAATTTCGCAATACGATAAAAACACTTTGGTCATTAACGAAATTCCCTTCGGAACCAATACCTCTAGTTTAATAGATTCTATCTTAAAGGCGAATGACAAAGGGAAAATTAAGGTTAAAAAAATTGAAGATAATACCGCCGCAGAAGTTGAAATCTTAATTCATCTTCCTAATGGAATTTCCCCCGATAAAACCATTGATGCGCTCTATGCATTTACTGCGTGCGAAACCTCTATATCTCCCTTGGCATGTGTTATAGAAGATAATAAGCCATTATTTATAGGGGTTACGGAGATGCTTCGAAGATCTACGGATAACACGGTTGAGCTTTTAAAGAAAGAATTGGAAATTCAACTCCATGAGCTTGAAGAACAATGGCATTTTGCTTCCCTCGAACGTATTTTTATTGAAAAAAGGATTTATCGTGATATTGAAGAGGAAGAGACATGGGAAGGCGTAATTAATGCTATTGACAAAGGCTTACAGCCTCATATAAAGCATTTGAAGAGACCCGTTACCGAAGAAGATATCGTTCGGTTGACAGAAATACGAATTAAAAGAATTTCTAAGTTTGATATTGATAAAGCGCAACAAAAAATCGATGCGCTCGAAGGCGACATCGCTCAAGTAAAACATCACTTGGAGCATTTGGTTGATTTTGCGATTGATTATTTCAACAACCTAAAAACCACCTATGGAAAGGGTAGGGAGCGCAAAACTGAAATTCGTATTTTCGATGATATTGAAGCTTCTAAGGTTGTTATTAGAAACACTAAACTTTATGTGAACCGCAAAGAAGGTTTTATAGGAACCTCTTTAAAGCGGGACGAATATGTATGCGATTGTAGCGATATTGACGATATTATTGTTTTTACCGCTACCGGCACCATGATGGTCACTAAAGTAGACTCCAAGACCTTTATTGGAAAAGATATTATTCACGTGGCCGTGTTTAAGAAAAAAGATAAGAGAACCATCTACAATTTAATTTATAAAGATGGAAAAGGCGGTGCTACTTATGTAAAAAGATTCTTTGTTGCCAGTGTGACGAGAGACAGGGAGTACGATTTAACCAATGGCAAACCAGGCTCCTATGTTCATTATTTTTCTGCAAATCCGAATGGGGAAGCAGAAGTGGTTACCGTTTACCTACGTCAAGTGGGAAGCATCAAGAAACTGAAATGGGATATGGATTTTGCAGACGTACTTATAAAGGGTAGGACGTCTAAAGGAAACATCGTTAGTAAATATGCTGTAAAACGTATTGAATTAAAAGAAAAAGGTGTCTCTACATTAAAACCAAGAAAAATTTGGTTCGACGATACCGTACAGCGTTTGAATGTTGATGGAAGAGGGGAATTGCTGGGGGCATTTAAAGGAGAGGACCGACTTCTAATTATAAATCAGGACGGATTTGTAAAAACGGTAGTTCCAGAATTGACCATGCATTTTGATAGTAATATGATAGTGCTGGAAAAATGGAATCCTGAAAAGCCAATCTCAGCAATATACTTTAACGGCGAAAAGGAACTGTACTACGTTAAGAGATTCCTTATTGAAAACGAGGGTAAAGAGGAGTCGTTCCTCCCAGACGTAGCGAATTCCCGATTGGAAATTGTTTCAACCGACTGGAGGCCAGTGGCAGACATTGAGTTTACCAAAGAACGCGGAAAAGATAGAAAACCGAATCTGGAGGTGGATATTGAAGATTTTATTGCTGTAAAAGGAATAAACGCACTTGGAAACCAGCTCACGAAAGATAAAGTAAATCAAATTAACCTTTTAGAGCCTTTGCCTTTTGAAGAACCAGAAGAGAAACAGCCAGAGGAAATGGAGGTGAATGATGAGGAAGATGTAAGTGGGGATAAATCGCAGCAGAAAGATGATGGAGGCCCAACCCTTTTTGATTAAGGTTTTCTAAATTCAATCTTTATCGATATGCTTTTCTATTTTACTATCGATAATCCCGAAGATTAAATTAATGAGTACCACCAAAACGCTTAGCGCCAACAGTTCCAAATAAAGCCCCGTAGCTGCCAAACAACCAGCTGCGGCGCTACACCAAATAGTTGCGGCGGTGGTAAGGCCTTTTATTTTATTTTCTTTTTGAAGAATCACCCCAGCACCTAAAAAACCGATGCCCACTACAACCTGACTCAAAACACGGGTGGCATCAACGCCAAATTGATGTTCGTATTGCAAGGAAATTATTACAAAAACGGCAGCGCCAATAGAAACCAGTGTATTGGTTTTGAGTCCGGCACTTTTGCCTTTATATTCACGTTCCAATCCTATTAACAACCCCGCAATAGTTGCTGCTGCAATTTTGAAAATAAAATCGCTTACTTTTATATTTTCAGTAATTAGATCGATTGCCATTACCTTAAATTAATAAAAATATTGATAGTGTCATAAAAAAACACAAATCAAGCTTTGAAATCGAAGTAATGATGAATAGCAGTTTTGGTATGCTTAAAGTGACTTGACTTTGGTCGCCCTTCCTTTTTGTTTGTTCTTTTTATCGCCTACTACCGAGTATTCAAACAAGTAAGAGTCCTTGTCGGTAGTCAATATTTTCATATGAATGGCTTTAGCATCCCTTCTGGAAGTAGGATTGATTTTTTTTACGATAAACTCACAATCGTTAATCCAACGAACGGAATTGGTATCGACACTATTTTCGTAAAAATCAATTTCAATGGAATCTGTTCTTATAAATCGGCTGGTTTTTTCAACCCCATTAATAGTGTGCTTAAACTCAAACTCCCCAGTCTTAAATTCGGTACAATTACGTTCTCGTTCGTAGCAAGAGGACAATATGATAGACAATAGGAAGATCGCAAAATACTTCATTTAAGGTACATTTTTATATTCTTCAAAGGTACCATTCTTATAAAAAACTACAATACGGGCAATTTCTTTTTTTTCTCCCGCTATAATGGAATTTTCAGTAGGTTTAGGATTTTCCCTTTTTGCTTCAGGAATAACTTCAGCTTTTATTTCGCTAAAAAGATCTTCATTTGGAGGGGTAGTGACTTTTGCCTTGGTTTCTTTTGGAAAACTTCCTTTGCCATTTAAAAGCCAATACAATTCTACTTCCGGGAAATTCTCTAATATCTTCATCACAAAATCCAAACTAGGGTTGTTGCGCCCAGAAAGAAGGTGCGAAATGGAAGAGCGTTGTACGCCAATGACGTCGGCAAAAGCAGAGGCAGATAGATCGTAATAATCAATCACCTTTTCCAACCTTTTAATA
This sequence comes from Galbibacter sp. BG1, assembly GCF_013391805.1. Classification (GTDB taxonomy): domain Bacteria; phylum Bacteroidota; class Bacteroidia; order Flavobacteriales; family Flavobacteriaceae; genus Galbibacter. The sequence continues at coordinate 3,165,815 of NZ_CP058364.1, forward strand.
AAATCTTCTTTGTTTACCATTGTAAACACTTGTTTAAGAATGTTAGTCATTACAAATGTAAACAATCGCATTCAAACCGCCAAATTAATATGATAAGCTAATTAAAATACTAATTAAAACTTTAAATAAACACACATAATAAACTGAAAATAAGTATTTTAAATGTAATAATTGAATAATCAAGATTTTAGTGCTAGATTCTGTTTACAAAAGTATTTATTTTACTGCGCTCGAAGAATCACAATGTTTACATTTGTGTATTTTACTTGTTGAAAATTGTAAACAAGTATCTTTTTACATTTGTCAACTTAAATAAGTTTATGGATTTAAAAGAAGATTTTCAATACAGCTATAGCTCGTACAAAGAGACTCAATTGGAAGGCAGGTATATTACATTAGATGTGATTGAACCTCTTTTACAGGACTTAAAAAACGATTTCAATGTTGATGTTATTGGGCATTCTGTTTTAGGGAAAGCAATTCATAAAATTAGTATCGGTAATGGGCCCAAGAAGATCCTCATGTGGTCGCAGATGCATGGGAACGAGTCTACGACCACTAAAGCTGTGTTCGATTTGCTTAACTTTATCAAACAAAATAAAAGTTTTGGGGACTTTGTAAAAGAACATTTTACGCTTTCTATAATCCCAATGCTAAATCCAGATGGAGCTACAGCTTACACGCGTGTTAACAAGAATGAAGTGGACCTTAATAGGGATGCACAAAATCTTTCACAACCTGAAAGCAGGGTTTTAAATAAAGAATTTAAGCAATTTCAACCAGATTTCTGTTTCAATCTGCACGATCAACGCACTATCTTCAGTGCTGGCAAACATAAAAAGCCCGCAACGGTTTCATTTTTAACTCCTGCAGAAGATAAAGAACGGAAAGTTACCGCCAATCGTAAAAAAAGCATGGAAGTGATAGTTAAGCTCAATGAAATGCTGCAAACTTTTATTCCTAATCAAGTTGGTAGGTATGATGATGGTTTTAATTTAAATTGTGTTGGGGATACCTTTCAATCAGCGGGAGTCCCAACCTTGTTATTTGAATCAGGGCACTTTCCGAATGACTATAAACGGGAGGAAACTAGGCGTCTTATAGCTTTTTCCTTAGTGGAGGCGCTAGTATTTATAGGGAATACGGAAATTACTGGGGATAAATACGAAACCTACTTTAAGATTCCAGAGAACGAAAAACTTTACTATGATATTATTTTAAGAAAATTCCCTTTTAAAAACAAAGATAAAGTTGATACAAAAGATGTAGCTGTTTTTTATAAAGAAACATTAATAAATGGTAAAGTAGAGTTTAAACCCACTGTAGAGCATGTAGAAGCGCACTTGCACTATTTTGGCCATAAAGAATTAGATATGAGCGTGATAGATGTGGATTCTGTGGAGATACATGATTTAAATACAGCTTATTTAACAGAATTATTAAAGAAAATTTAATAAAAACGAATATTTGTTAAGAAAATAATTACATGAGTATTGTGATAAATTCAAAAATTTTTGTTTTTTTTGCGTATTCTTTAAAGATAATATAAAACTATGGCTAAATTTAAATTAGACGAGGTAGATCATCAAATCCTTGATATGTTGATTGATAATACCCGAACTCCTTTCACAGATATAGCGAAAAAACTGCTTATTTCTGCTGGAACTGTACATGTTAGGGTAAAGAAAATGGAAGATGCCGGTATAATTAAAGGATCTTCGTTAACATTGGACTATGTGAAGTTAGGGTATTCCTTCATTGCTTACGTGGGGATTTTCCTAGAAAAAACGCACCAAACAAAATTTGTTTTAGAGCGATTGAACCAGATTCCTTATATAACGGTTGCCCATATTACCACTGGAAAGTTTAATATCTTTTGTAAAATTAGGGCAAAAGATACCAAGCACGCAAAGGAAATTATTTTCAAGGTAGACGATATTGATGGGGTTTCTAGAACAGAAACTATGATCTCTCTGGAGGAAAGCATCAATGATAAACGCAGATTAATGCATACAATTTTTAACGATTTGTAAAATTTCTGTTTAAAAACAATAATCGAACCCTCTCAATGCTTATTTTGAGAGGGTTTTTTGTATTTTTACGGAACAGGTCGTGTTTACAAAAGTTCTTAAAACGACTTATTTACAGTAATCAAATTTATTTTGGCGTAAATCTAGGATGATTTTCTAGGTTGAAAAGCCATGGAATTTAAAAACTCACATTGCAAGTAAAATTGAAATATAATATGCTAAGAAAACCAAAGATTGACCGATTTAATGAAAGTGTTTTATCAAGATATCAAATCTACAACAGTATTTTTATTACACTTCCTTTTGATGAAATAGGGAATACGGGTGTATTTCTACCCTTATTTTCCGAAACATGTGAAAAAGGATTTGATGAGAATAAGAATCCGACTGAGATTGTAAACCGATTTTTTGATAAGTATTACGACAAACCTTCAGAGACGGATAAATTTGATCTTCTTTTCCGATTTATTCAATATATAGAAAGACAAGTAGTGCTTTTTGATGCCATAGAAGATGCTACGTTTCCAGTAGTAAACAATATGGATGGAAGAGGTACACTTCGAAATATTAAAGAAGAGGCCGAGGCGAAGAATAAACTTCCAGAGCTTAAAGAGTATTTAGAGCGTTTTAAAGTACGTCCGGTGCTTACGGCGCACCCAACGCAATTTTACCCCGGTTCTGTATTGGGAATTATTACCGATTTGGCCGAGGCGATTCGTGCGAACGATCTCAACCTCATAAAGAAGCTGTTGGCTCAATTAGGGAAAACACCATTCTTTAAAAAAGAGAAGCCAACCCCGTTTGATGAAGCGGTAAGTCTAATATGGTACTTGGAAAATGTGTTTTATCAATCGGCCAGTGAAATATTCAATTATATTCAGGATAATATTTTTGCCGACCAAGAGCTTAACAACCAGGTTGTGAATCTTGGTTTTTGGCCAGGAGGAGATAGGGATGGGAACCCGTTTGTAACTACGGATATCACTTTAAAAGTGGCAGATAGGCTTCGTAGTACAGTCTTAAAAAATTATTACAGGGATGTTAGAAAGCTTCGTAGACGCATCACCTTTAAATATGTAGATAAGCTAATTACCGATTTAGAAGGTAAATTGTATGAAAATATCTTCTTGGAAAGTGGTAGAACTACTATTTCTGCGGAAGAGACCATGAATACCCTCCTAGAGATTAAGGAGATTTTAGTGGCGAAACATCAATCGCTATTCGTGGAAGAGATAAACGACCTTATCAATAAAATGAAACTATTTGGTTTTCATTTTGCAAGTTTAGATATCCGTCAAGATTCAAGAGTGCATCATGATGTGCTTTCTAATATTGTAAAGGAGTCTTTAGAAATGGGACTTGATATCTTCCCTAAAAATTATGAAAAACTAACTGAAGCACAGCAGATAAAAGCACTTGGAAAAGTGGTTGGAAAGGTAAATCCTAGTTTGTTTAAACATGAGATGAGCAGGATTACACTAGAGTCTATCTATGCCATGAAAACCATTCAAAAAAATAATGGCGAGTTAGGTTCCAATAGATACATTATAAGCAATAATGGTAGCGTGCTCAATGTTATGCATGCTTTTGCCATGATTAGAATGTGCGATTGGGAACAACCAACGGTAGATGTGATACCGCTTTTCGAAACCGTAGACGATTTAGAAGACGCACATAACGTTATGGAAACCCTTTACACCGATAAGTCGTATGCGGCACATTTAAAACGTCGTGGAAATAAGCAGACAATTATGCTTGGTTTCTCTGATGGTACCAAAGATGGTGGTTACCTAATGGCCAACTGGAGTATTTACAAGGCTAAAGAAGCTTTAACAGCCATCTCTAGAAAATACGATATTAAAGTTGTGTTCTTTGATGGTAGGGGAGGTCCGCCAGCACGTGGAGGTGGTAAAACACACCAATTCTACGCTTCCTTAGGCCCAACAATAGAAAATGAGGAAGTACAATTAACCATACAAGGGCAAACCATAAGTTCTAATTTCGGGACGCCGGAATCTTGCCAGTACAATATGGAACAATTAATAAGTTCTGGTATTGCCAATAATGTGTTCTATGATGAAGATGACAACTTATCGAAAGAAGATAGGGACACCATGGATCGTTTGTCTAAAATAAGCTATAAAGCTTATGTAGACTTTAAAAAACATCCTAAATTCTTACCGTACCTTGAGCGCATGAGTACGTTGAAGTACTATTCCAGAACCAATATTGGAAGTAGGCCTACTAAAAGAGGTAAATCTGATGAATTGGTTTTTTCAGACTTGAGAGCTATTCCTTTTGTGAGTAGTTGGAGTATGCTTAAGCAAAACGTACCAGGTTTTTATGGTGTTGGTATTGCTATCAAAGAATTTGTGGATAACAAAGAGTTTGATAAAGTACAATCGCTTTACAAAAACTCAGCTTTCTTTAGAACGTTACTGGAAAATAGTATGATGAGTCTTACTAAATCTTTCTTTAAGCTTACCGCGTATATGGAGAAAGACAAGGAATTTGGACCTTTCTGGAAAATGATCCATGACGAATACGAACGCAGTAAAACCATGTTATTGAAACTTACCGGGTATTCTGAATTAATGGAAGATACACGCTCCATGAGAGCTTCCATCCAAGTAAGGGAAAGAATTGTGTTGCCGTTGCTTACCATTCAACAATATGCTTTAAGGCAAATTCAAGAAATGAACAACTCTAAAAAAGAAATAGATCCAGAACTTCTTGAGATTTACGAGAGAATGGTTACTAGGTCTTTATTTGGAAATATTAATGCCAGTAGAAATTCTGCATAATTAATTCATTTTTAAAATCTAAAAAGCTGTTAGGCAAATCTTTTGTAGATTGTTTAACAGCTTTTTCTTTTTTTAAATTCTATATTTAATAGTATCATAGATAAAATATCGCTTCGTTATATGAAATTTAAACCAACGATCGACATCGTAAAAAAAACATTTTCCAACTGGTTGGATTTAGATCCTTTTGCTAAAAGTGCGGTGATTGCCTATTATACTTTATTCTCACTCCCATCTTTATTGCTTATAGTTATTTGGGTAACAAGTCTTTTCTTCGGAAGGGATGCAGTACAAGGCCATATAACACAGGAATTTTCAAGTTTAATTGGTTATGAGCCTGCAAAGGCAATAGAAGGGATGATAAGCAGTGCGAGTATTGATAGTAATTCTACGCTGAATGTTATAATAAGTGCGGCTACTCTTATGTTTGGTGCCACAGGGGTGTTTTTTCAATTGCAAAAAACCTTAAATACAATTTTTGATGCTGAAGAAGAAAATTCCAATTTCAAGCAAATGGTTATCGATCGGCTAATTTCCTTTGGAATGGTTATGGCAATTGGGTTTATATTGATTATTTCCTTATTGGTTTCTGCGGGGATTTCCGTTTTAAATAATTATATAAGGGATAATTACCCTGAAATTGCTTCCATAATTGTAAGCGTGCTTAATTTCTTAGTTTCATTGGGTGTTATAACCATTTTATTTGCTGCTATTTACAGATTTTTACCGAATAGAAGAATAAAATGGAAAACAGCTCTTATCGGAGCGTCGGTAACTACCTTGTTATTTTTATTAGGTAAGTATTTAATAGGATTTTATTTCGGTCAGGCGGCCCCTGCATCGGTATATGGAGGTGCTAGTTCTGTGGTGCTTATATTGTTATGGGTATATTATACCGGACTCATTTTCTTTATGGGAGCAGAATTTACCATGGTGTATTCAGAATACCGGGAAAAGAAAAAGTTGAACACCGTAGATGCCCTAGCAACTTCATCTAACGAGGGAAAATTATAATTAACCTTTGAAGAATTCATTTAGAGAATTTAGAAATTTTATATAAATAATTTATCTAAGTAAGCTAATTTAAAAGACTATAAACAAGCTAGTTAGTAAATAAATTTTTCAAATCCTCCGTTAATCGAATTGGCCGCTTGCTATGGTTGTTTATTAAACACCATTCGGTAACACATTTTACCAAAAGTTTGTTTGTGCTGTTATTATAAATTTCAACTACGCGGGTAGAAGTAACACCTTCTGCTTTTTTTATAAATGTTTTCAGTAATATTTCATCATTCAAAAAAGCTTGCCCCTTGTAAGTTATGTAATGGCTAAGTACCATCCATATATAGTCGTCTAACATTTCTTGGGTAGCCTCGGTCTGCCAATGTTCTTTGGCAATATCTTGTGCCCATTGTAAATACCTTACATTGTTTACGTGCATGAGATCGTCCAGATCATCTTCTTTTACCTGTATAAGTTGTGTAAATTCTTTCAATTTTCTCTTTTTAAGCTAAATTTATGTCCTGTATAGACTTTGGGGGTAATGAGGTTTAGTTTTTTTCTTTAATGCTTACCTCAAACATTTTATCCCAATTTTTTCCTGTTACAAAGAAAGTATCAGTCTTAGGGTTGTAGGCTATGCCGTTTAAAACATCGAGATCTGCATGTTGCTTTACTTTATCCTTTAAGCCTCGAAAGTCGATAACGCCAATAATAGCACCCGTTTTAGCATCGATAATCATCGCGCTATCTTTTAAATACACGTTGGCGTAAATTTTTCCATCCACATATTCCAATTCATTCGCTTTGTTAAAAACAGAAGTGTTGGTTACAGTTTCAATAAAATCTTCCTCTACCAACGTTTTTGGGTTTAAGATCCAAATTTTATCGCTCCCATCACTTTTATAGATTTTCCCGCCATCAGGTGTGTGTGTTAATCCCCAACCTTCCTTACTCTTGTTGTACTGAAAAGAGTCAAGTTTTTCAAAAGTATTTAGGTCGTATATAAAACCTTTTCCCGCCTGCCAAGTAAGCATATATATTTTTTGATCGATTATGGTGATTCCTTCCCCAAAGTAACTATCGTCCAAATCTATCTTTTTTAAAACATCGCCCGTCTTGTAATCTACTTTGCGTAAGGAAGATATTCCCTTTCTTCCGGTACTTTCGTACAAAGTGTCGTTGTGGAATTCCAAACCTTGGGTGTAGGCTTTTATATCGTGTGGATACGTATTTATAATTTCGTAGGTGTAAACCTTGGGAGCTTCTTCCGCTAGAATAGTAATGTTTTTAACAACTTCTGTAGAAGTACCTTCATAATAAACGGTTGCTTTAAGTGGCTGGATGCCCAATTTATCGCTTTTTAAGGTAAATGAGTTGTTATTTACGTTTATTGATTTTCCATTCAATTGATACGATACCGAATCGATTTCCTTGTTTTTTTTATTCCTTAAATCGATTTCTACGGTCTTTCCATGCTGAATTTTATTCGTTTTCCCTTTAATTTCCAAGGAAAATAATTTTTTTTCAGAAGAATTTGTAGAGTTGCAAGCTCCAAAAGAAACAATTAAAAAGCTGACGATTAAAAACTTATAAAAATACATGACTTTGTTTTGAATTTTAGGCAAGGTATTTAATAAAATTTAGACTGTAAAATTATTGTGTGAAGATAAAAAGTTTGTAAATTTGCACCCGGCAAGTCCTACACGACCAGCTCCTGTAGAATCCCCCAGGGCGGGAACGCAGCAAGGGTATACGGTTGTAGCGGTGCGATGTAGGTAGCTTGCCTTTTTTTATGCCTTTTACTTTCCTTCCCAAAAAATTATATTATAACTTTGTTAAGCCTATTTGTTTTTTACTGTAAAAAGACAAAATAGAGCAGTATCTTTACTGAATAATTAATCGTAAAAGAATATAAATCATGAAATTTTTTATAGACACTGCTAATTTAGAGCAGATCAAAGAAGCTGAGGCTCTTGGAGTTTTAGATGGCGTAACAACCAACCCATCTTTAATGGCAAAAGAAGGAATTACGGGAAGAGATAAAATCTTAAAGCACTATGTGGAAATTTGCAATATAGTAGAAGGGGATGTTTCTGCGGAAGTAATTGCTACAGATTACGAGAATATTATTAAAGAAGGGGAAGAGCTTGCGGCACTACACGAACAGATTATCGTAAAAGTACCAATGATAAAAGACGGTGTAAAAGCTATTAAGTATTTCTCTGATAAAGGAATTAAAACAAACTGTACGTTGGTGTTTTCTGTGGGGCAAGCGCTTTTAGCTGCCAAAGCCGGAGCTACCTATGTATCTCCATTTATAGGAAGATTGGATGATATTTCTACAGACGGACTAGGATTGATAGCCGATATACGTATGATCTATGACAATTACGGATTCGAAACGGAGATTTTGGCTGCTTCTGTGCGTCACACCATGCACGTTATCGATTGTGCTAAATTAGGAGCCGATGTTATGACAGGGCCATTATCTGCCATTACAGGTCTTCTAAATCACCCTTTAACAGATATTGGTCTTGAGAAATTCTTGGCAGATTACAATAAAGGGAATAAGTAATAGAAACTTAACCTCATTAATATAAAAAGAGGTCGTCCAAAAAAGTTAGCTGTATTTTCGAACGTATAGCAGTTGATAATTATTATCTATAAAGATTACTAATTTCGACTCGGCTTTAACTGAAAGAAACTATCAAATTATTTTTTGGACGGCCTCTTTTTTAATTCTTAATACTTTCTTTTAAGCTCGTTTCTAAATTCCGCCCATCAAAAATATCACCAAAACCTTCAATAATTTTACCGTTCTTATCTACAACTATTATTTTGTTGAGGCTCTTAATCACCAAAGTAGCGAGAAGTTCGTCAATATTGTCAGTTTGGTATTGTGGCAAGGTGTCGCCTTTATTAGAGATAAATTCAAGGTTATCCAACCATTCTTTACGGTCTTTATTAACGTTTACTCCCACATAGTTGTAATCAGGATATTCCTTTTTTAAACGGGATATTCTATTCAACACGTTCGCTTGATGGCTTTTTTGATGAAAATTCCAGAAATAGAAAACCGTATTCTTAGCGTATGTGGTAGAATCCATGGTGATTTTATTTCCCTTAATGTCTACTAAATGAATGGGAGGAAGGGTAAGTCCTTTTTGAAGATTCTGTACATTCTCGTAAAAATCGGTAACCTCTTCTATATGTTGGTTGTTCCCTGCGTATTTATTAAAAGAATCTATAAATTTTTCATTGCTGGCAACCGAATGCCCACCCAGTAAATACGTGAATGCTACATTTCTATTTAAATTGTCCCGAATAGTTTTGTTTTCGGTAATAGCCTTATCAATAAGTTTTAATTTATGGATGCTGTAGTGCAGGGAGTTTTGTATACGATCTATATCTCCATCGCATTTATCCTTGCAACTACTGTAAGCTAGATTGTTGAAATGTGTAATAAGATAATTGAAGTATGGACGATAATAAGTTAACAAAGTATCGTTATAATCCACCTGTTTTCTAAAATCGTAAAAAGTTTCCGGGAGTTCTGGGATGCCTTTTGTTCCATTTCTTCGTTTGTTAATAAATGGATATTCTTCCATATCGGTAAAATACCTATAATTTATGGCATCCTTTGCAATATGCATAGAAATTGGGGAAAGCGGTTCGCTTGCGTTAATGTCAGCCAAAAGCTCCTCTTTCATCCCTTTTAAAGAGTCTATTTTATGTAAAAACTCCTTTGGAGGTAGCTCGCTAAAACGGTTTACCACTTGCTCTTCATCTTCATAGATTAAAAAGATATCAATTAAAAAATTGTTCTTTTCTGCCCCGAGTCCAGAATAAACCAAGGATTCATCAAAATCCAAGGTGTTTAAGCGCATTAAAAGACTATCGCCTTTTTCTAGTATTATATATTGATATTCATTATGGTCGAAGTGGTAAAGGCCTTCTTTAACATCATCAACTTCAAAAGAAAACCGATTATTATCATCCAATAAAGAAGAATCTATGAGCTTATTATTATGGTGCAGGTATACGTAATCCATATTCGGATTTACAATCTCTCCTGCAAAATAAGCCTTTGTTGGAGTATCTGTACAGCTATAGGTGAGGGCGATAAATAACGCAAAAAAAGTATACTTCATATAAAATATGATGTTTTTAAGCATCAATTAAAACAAATCTATAAAAGCAGTGCAAAGATTAATGTTAAGGGGAAGTTAAATAAGTGTTTTTAACGTTTGATTTGGTGCTGTTAATGTGCCTTAATTTTGTTACTTTTGCCGCGTGAATAACTAAAAACAATTGTGAATGTTATCAGTTTCTAATTTATCTGTACAATTTGGGAAAAGAGTGTTGTTTGATGAAGTGAATGTTACCTTTACCCAAGGGAATTGTTACGGAATTATTGGTGCCAATGGAGCCGGAAAATCTACATTTTTAAAAATATTATCAGGAAAACAAGATCCAACCAGTGGTCATGTTCATTTAGAGCCAGGAAAACGTATGTCGGTTTTAGAACAGGATCACTATGCGTACGATGACCACCCTGTATTAGAAACCGTTTTAATGGGTAATAAACCGCTATTTGCTATTAAAAAGGAAATGGATGCGTTGTATGCTGATTATTCTGACGAGAATGCAGATAGAATAGGGGAGTTGCAAGTTCAATTTGAGGAGATGAATGGTTGGAATGCAGATAGTGATGCAGCCGCCTTGTTGTCTAACCTTGGAATCTCGGAAGATTTGCACTACAGTTTAATGAGCGATCTAGATGGAAAGCAAAAAGTACGAGTGCTCTTGGCGCAAGCGCTTTTTGGGAACCCAGATGTACTAATTATGGATGAGCCTACCAATGACTTGGATTTTGAAACAATTTCATGGTTGGAAAATTTCTTGGCCAATTACGACAACACAGTGATCGTGGTGTCTCACGACCGTCACTTCCTGGATGCGGTTTGTACAAGCATTGCCGATATTGACTTTGGAAAACTAAACCTGTACAGTGGTAACTATACTTTCTGGTACGAAAGTAGTCAACTTGCGGCCCGACAAAGAGCGCAACAAAACAAAAAAGCTGAGGAAAAAGCAAAAGAATTGAATGAATTTATCCAGCGATTTAGTGCGAACGTAGCAAAAAGTAAGCAAGCTACTTCCCGTAAAAAAATGTTGGAAAAATTGAAAGTAGACGATATAAAACCATCCAGTAGACGTTATCCTGCTATTATTTTTGAGCGCGAACGCGAAGCTGGTGACCAAATTTTAAATATTGAAGGCCTTTCGGCAAGCATCGATGGTGAGACCTTATTTAAAGGTGTAGACATTAACTTGGCAAAGGGAGATAAAGTAGCCATTATTTCAAAAGATTCAAGGGCTACCACTGCTTTTTATGAAATTATAAACGATAATCTTAAACCAGATTCAGGAAAATTTCAATGGGGAATTACCACAACCCAAGCTTACTTGCCATCAGACAATTCTTCGTTTTTTGACAATGATGATACGTTGGTAGATTGGTTGCGCCAATATGCTAAAACGGAAGAAGAAAGAGAAGAAGTTTTTGTACGTGGATTTTTAGGTAAAATGCTTTTTAGTGGAGAAGAAGCTTTAAAAACAGGGCGCGTACTTTCTGGGGGGGAAAAAGTTCGTTGTATGTTGAGTAGAATGATGATGATACGAGGGAATGTTTTAATGTTGGACGAACCTACCAACCATTTGGATTTGGAAAGTATTACCGCATTCAACAATTCCCTAAAAAAGTTTCCGGGAACCATAATGCTTACTTCCCATGACCATGAGTTTACGCAAACCATTGCCAATAGAATTATTGAGCTTACACCAAATGGAACCATAGATCGCTATTTGTCTTTTGATGATTATATGAGCGATGCCAGCATTAAAGAGCAGCGTTCGAAAATGTACTCTTAAGAAAAAGCAACCTACGATACCAAATAAACACAAGCCCGCTGAATTGATTTTTAGCGGGCTTTTTTGTTTCATATCCTTTGGATATTACTGCGAGTGTGTTATGTTTTCTATCCTTTTAATCTTAAATTAAGTAGACCCTAAATTTTAATAATATATAAATACTGTATGAAATTTTTTTGTTTAACATATTTTATATAAAGTTTAAACAAAATTGTGATTTACAATAGAAATTTTAAGTTACATTTGATAAAAACATAAAGCTATGAAAATCAGAAATTTATTTATTGCATGTGCGGCAGGAGCTTTTATTTTAGCTTCTTGCGCAGATGGAAACAAAAAAGAAAAAGAAACAGAGAAGGCTACCGAAGATTCTGTAGCAGCCATGTCTAAAACAGACGAATACGCGAAAACAGAGCGTATGGAAGAAGAAATGGATCAAAAAGCAACTATTGTAGGAGTTGCAGCGTCAAATGATAATTTTTCTACCTTGGTGACAGCTGTTAAGGCTGCAGATTTGGTAGAAACTTTAAGCAGTGAAGGTCCTTTTACGGTATTTGCTCCAACCAACGATGCTTTTAAAAAGTTGCCAAAAGGAACTGTGGAAGGTTTATTGGCTCCAAATAAAAAATCGGATTTGGCTAATATTCTTACATACCACGTAGTTTCGGGTAAAGTAGATGCTAAAACTTTAACAGAAGCAATTAAGAGCAATAATGGTTCTTACAGTGTAGAAACTGTACAAGGTGAAAAATTAACTGCCATGGTAAAAGATGGAAAAGTGGTTTTAAAAGATGCTAAGGGAAATATGTCTACTGTGGTACAGGTAGACGTCATGGCATCCAATGGTGTAATTCACGCCATAGACGCGGTAGTAATGCCGTAATTGTAAAGTAAAGATTTATTAAAAAGCTGTCCAGATTTGGACAGCTTTTTTTATGACTTATCTTCTGTTTTTTATACAGATGAAGCTGGACATAAAAATGTTTTTGGGTAATTAATCTTATGGTTGTAGTGGTATGGATTCACTTACACAAATTGTTCTAGGTGCTGCTGTAGGAGAAGCAGTTTTAGGAAAGAAAATAGGTAATAAAGCAATGCTTTACGGCGCTATTGCTGGTACTATCCCAGATTTGGACGTTATTATAGGAAATTTTACAGATACTGTAACCGCTTTGGAAATGCATCGAGGTTTTACACACTCGATTTTATTTTCCATAACTTTTGCACCTATTTTTGGGTGGATTGTTTCCCGTTTTGAAAGTTATAAAAACATAAAAGCCTGGTCGTGGTTGTTTTTTTGGTGTTTACTTACACATCCGCTGCTGGATGCCTTTACCACCTGGGGAACGCAATTGTTTTGGCCGTTTGATATCCGTCTGGCTTTTAAATCTATTTTTGTAATCGATCCTCTCTACACCCTTCCTTTTTTAATTTTTGTGGTACTGGCCATGTTCCAAAAAAGAACCTCTAAAAGAAGACGTTTTTATAATACAACCGGACTCCTAATAAGTACAACTTATTTATTTCTGACGTTGATACTGAAATGGATTGCTTTTGAGAAATTTGAAGAAGCCTTAAAAGTTCAAAACATTGAGTATAGGCAAATCGATACCCGTCCGTCTGCCTTAAATACTATTTTATGGAGTGCAAACGTGGAAGCTAAAGATTCTTTTTTAATGGCGACTTATTCTTTTTTTGATACCAAAAAGATTCAGTTCAATTCTTATGCTAAGAACCATCAGTTGATAGCTAAATACAAGGAGAATGACAAATTTGAGCGGATGGTGCATATCTCCAAAGACTGGTACAGCATCACTAAAAAGGGTAATGAACTATATTTTAATGATTTAAGATTCGGATTAATGAGTATGGAACCTAATGCCAGTGATTATGTGTTTCAGTATAGAATAGATGAGAATGGCAAAGGGCAAATCAGTTTTACAGAAACCGAAAAAGATAGGGCAGATGCCAAAAAACTACTTAAAGAACTTTGGCAACGGGTAAAAGGAAATTGATGAATTGAGATTTAGAGATATTTATTAAGGTGTTTACATTGAATTTTTAAGCTTTTAAACGCTATAGATTTTCGAAAACCAAAAACACTAAACCAAAAACACTAAACCAAAAACATCAAACCAGAAACATCAAACTAAAAACAATAAACGTCATCGATGGTGATATGGTTCATTTCTAAGAATGGTAAATCCCCGGTAGAGTTGCTCCACAAAAAATAAACGTATCATCTGGTGTGAGAATGTCATTTTAGAAAGTGAAATCTTTCCTAGGGCTTTTTTATATATAGCTTCCGAAAAACCATATGGTCCGCCAATAACAAAAACCAACTGTTTTGCGCCACTGTTCATGTGTTTTTGAAGATATTCGGCAAAAACTTCCGAAGAAAATTGTTTTCCGTTTTCATCTAAAAGAACCAGTACATCAGTAGGGCTTAGTTTTTTTAAAATCAGTTCGCCTTCTTTTTCCTTTTGTTGGGCTTCCGAAAGGTTTTTGACATTTTTTATGTCGGGAATAATATCAAAATCAAAATTTACATAAAAGCCTAAACGCTTAGTATAGTTGTCTACTAAATCAATCAAATTTTTATCATCGGTTTTTCCAACCGCTAAGAGCTTAATGTTCATAAGGCAAAAATAAATTTTTTAGAAAGTAAAAACCAGTAAAAAGGGATTTATCAAAAATAGCTATATAATATTCGTACCTAAAAAAGGATTTTAATAAATTAGCGCAAAACACTGTTGAATGATCTCAAAAGAACAATTTCAAAAAGAGCTTGAGTTAATAATAGAAAATGCCATCCGGGAAGATGTTGGGGATGGCGACCACAGTTCCCTTGCTTGTATACCGCGTAATGCAGAAGGAAAAGCAAAACTATTGGTAAAAGACAAAGGGACAATTGCCGGAGTGGAATTTGCCAAAATGGTTTTCGATTATGTAGATACCAATTTAAAAGTGGAGACACTCATTAACGACGGGCAAGAGGTAAAACAGGGTGATATTGTTTTTTATGTGCAAGGTTATTCTCAGTCTATTTTAAAAGCAGAAAGGCTGGTATTGAATGCCATGCAGCGTATGAGTGCTATTGCAACCAAAACTAAAAGCTTTGTGGATCTTTTGGAGGGAACCAATACCAAAATTTTAGATACTAGAAAAACGACCCCGGGCATTAGGGCTTTGGAAAAATGGGCCGTAAAAATTGGGGGAGGAGAGAATCATCGTTTTGCCTTGTACGACATGATTATGCTGAAAGACAATCATATTGATTTTGCCGGCGGAATCCCAGAGGCTATTTCGAAAACAAAACACTATTTAAAAGAAAACGATCGAGATCTTAAAATAATTGTAGAGGCTAGAAATTTAGACGAAGTAGCGACTATTTTAGAGGCTGGAGGAGTGTATCGTATATTATTGGATAACTTTAATTTTGAAGAGACTCGAAAAGCCGTAAAGTTAATAGGGGATCAATGTTTAACAGAATCTTCCGGCGGAATTAACGAGCAAACCATAAGAAAATATGCAGAATGTGGCGTAAATTACATTTCTTCAGGAGCACTTACACATTCTATTTACAATATGGATTTGAGTTTAAAAGCCGTTTAATATGTCTGTAGAGATCGAAGAGAAGCTGGCAAAAATACCGGTGGTAAATTATTTTGTCAAAATTTTAAAAACCATAAAATTGCCGGGTTTTGAAGGGCTTTCGGCATACGATCTCGCAGAAATGTATTTTGTTGGCATTGTTAAAGGGGCACTTACCTATCGTGCCAGTGCCATTTCTTTTAGTTTTTTTATGGCCTTATTCCCTTTTTTGCTGTTTGTGCTAAACTTAATTCCGTACGTGCCCATGGAGGGGTTTCAACAGGATTTTATTCATTTTATTGAAAGTCTACTCCCACCCCAAACCGCCAATTTTTTCGATTCCATTATAGAAGATATTGTAAGCAAACAGCGGGGTGGATTACTGTCTTCTGTATTCTTTCTTTCCATTTTTTTAATGGCTAACGGTATCAACGCCATTTTTGGTGGTTTTGAAACCTCATACCATGTGGAGATTACCCGCAACATTGTAAAACAATATTTTGTAGCGGTTGCCGTAGCACTTATGATGTCTTTTATCTTTTTACTAAGTGTAATAGGTTTTATTTTTTATGAAATTTACATCGTTCAGTACCTAAGCGAGTGGGCCGCCAAAACAAATGGCATGGATATTGAGACAGGGGATATTATAGGAGTGCAAATAGGCAGGTTTCTGTTTTTTGTAATTTTATCGTTCTTAACGACCGCTATTCTGTATTATTTTGGCACAACGGAAGGAAAAGAAACCCGTTTCTTTTCACCTGGAGCTTTGTTAACAACTATTTTAATTATAATAACAACCTATTTATTTGGAATTTATATCGAGAATTTCTCTCAGTACAATGAAATTTATGGTTCCATTGGAGCATTGTTAATTTTAATGCTATATATTTGGATTAACTCCAATATTTTATTGCTGGGGTTCGAGTTAAACGCTTCTTTGAGAAGTTTAAGACGAAATTTTTAATTAATCAATTTAAAGTATGAATAAGAAATTTTTAGTGACTGTTTTTATGGCCGTGCTAGTGGGTGTTTCAGCTCAAGCACAAAGTGTTTTTGGAAAATGGAAAACCATCGATGATGAAACCGGGAAAGAAAAATCCATCGTAAATATCTACGAAGAAAACGGAAAAGTCTATGGGAAGGTTGTAGAAATATTGAACAAAGACCGAGTAGATGTAGTGTGTGATAAATGTGAAGGGGATAAGAAAAACAAAAAAGTCCTTGGAATGGTAATTATTGAGGATTTGAAAAAAGATGGTGATGAATATGAAGGAGGTACCATTCTAGATCCTGAAAAAGGGAAAGAGTACAAATGTAAAATATGGGTGGACGAAGACAATTCCGATATTCTTAACGTTCGCGGATATATTGCATTTTTGTTTAGAACTCAAGAGTGGCATCGCGTTAAATAAAAAATTACTTAATTTTGTGTAAAGGGAATAAAACTGATAGTACAGTTTTATTCCCTTTTTTGTTTTCAAAAACCAAAAAAGGCGAAAACGGTTATCTTTGTCTTACAACCAATCCGCCATGTTAGACAGTACCCTTAAAAAATTCGATCGAATTGTTGCTATTCTCATTCAATTGCAATCTAAAAGGATTGTAAAAGCACAAGACCTTGCCGATAGATTTCAAGTAAGTTTAAGAACCATTTACAGGGATATACGTACTTTGGAAACTTCGGGAGTGCCCATAGTAAGTGAAGCCGGAATAGGCTATAGTCTTATGGAAGGTTACCGATTGCCTCCAGTGATGTTTACCAAGGAAGAAGCTGGTAGTTTTATCGCAGCGGAAAAATTAATGCAACAATATACCGATGCTTCCCTCGGGGCTTATTTTGAAGCCGCTATGTTTAAAATTAAAGCAGTTTTACGAGGAAGTGAGAAAGATTGGATCGACGCTCTAGAATCACAAATAACCATCAAAGCATCCCATGAACTTTTCAATAAGGAAATCCCTAATGCCCTAGAAATACTTTTTGAAAGTATAGCAGAAAAGAAACAGGTCTTTCTAACATATGAAGCCCTACTTGCACAAGAGTATACCCAAAGATATATAGAGCCCGTAGGGATATTTAATGAAAACAGTTTTTGGTATATTATGGCCTACTGCCATTTAAGAAGAGCTTATAGACAATTTAGGACGGATAGAATACAACAGATAAAACGTACAGAAAAACTATTTACCAAAGAACACGAACCGCTGGATGCTTATCTTCCACGAGAAAAAGAAGATGAAAAAACCACTATTGTAATAAGGGTGGACAAACAGGTGGCAATGCACCTAAAGCATAATTGCAGCTATTACGGCTTGATTTCAGAAGAAATAATGGGAGATGAAGTAGAAATGGTTTTTAAGACTTCGGATATAGAAAACGGATTTGCACGCTGGTATTTAATGTTTGCCGATTATGCCACCATACTGAAGCCACTAAGTTTAAAAAATCGTGTAAAAGAAATAGTAAACCAAGCGCAGGAGCGACTGTTGTAAATTTAAACACAATGATTTTATTTCATTAAGTTTTGTTGGGATAATAGCTTTTGGGAAATTAAAAGTTCCCTACCTTTATTAGAAAGAGCACTAACCATAAAAATAAATGAATATGGATTGGATTTATAGCAATAGCGACCCGTTATTACAAACTTTAGGAGGAAGCATTTTAATTTTTATAGCGGTAATAGTCTTAACGCGTATTATCGGTTTGCGTTCTTTTGCAAAATTTACGGCCTACGATTTTGCATTTACCATAGCCATAGGAAGCATTATTTCTTCCACTTTAACCTCTAGTACCTCGATTGCCCATGGATCTGTAGCCATAGGAGGGTTGTTGGTGCTTACCTTTATCTTTTCCTATCTACAACGAAAGTTTCCTTGGATAAATAAGCTAATATCCAATAAGCCCTTATTATTAATGAAAGGGGATACTATTTTGGAGGAAAACTTAAAATATGCCCGAATTGATAAATCGCAACTTATAGCAAAACTCCGGGAGGCCAATGTTTTAAACTACGATCAGGTAAGAGCTGTGGTATTGGAATCTACAGGGGATATTTCTGTACTTCATGTTTCTGAAGGATCTTCCGAAGATTTAAATGAAAAAATTTTAGAAGGGGTACGTGAAAAACCCTAAGAATAGCATCTTTCTAAAATTAAATTCCCTTTAAAACCCGGTTTAGGCTCCGTACATTGATACCCAAATAGTTTGCGATATCTTGTTTGGAGATTTCATTTATTAAATTTGGGTAATGCTCAATTAAACGAAGTAAATTATCTTCTAGTGTATGAGATTGGTTGTACGCATGGCGAACAGCCGTATAGTTGAGTTTATTGGCGAGCGCTTTTAAAATTAATGTATTAAAAGTAGGATCGTTTTTTAGCAATTGGGTAAAAAAGGAGATTTCGATAGAGTACAATTCTACGGAATTGATTGCCTCAATACAACAAAAACTCAGATTCCCATTGATGGCTTCCAACTCTCCAAAAATTTCCCCTGCACCAAAGAATTCTTGAATAAAGTCCACGCCATTATCTTCCGTCAAATAACATTTTGTGAGTCCGCTTTTCAAAATATAAACTGAAGAAACCCTTTTCTTTTGATCCAATATCACTGCCTTAGGTTGGTAATGGCACCTAGCGATAGTACCTTCACCAGAATCGAGTAGATGTTTTGTGATATATTGTAGGAGATCTGCGTTTTTTCGTATCATTTTTTGGAGTCGGACAAATGTCCTTTTAAAATTTTAAAACAAAGTATTTCTTTGTAGCCAATTACACCCACAAAGATATTTAATACGCATGAGCTTCCTAAAGAATACGCTGGCAAAATACAACTCGCATCCTATTTACAATCTTAAATTCGCAATGGTATGCAGTAGCTCCCTTCTTTTTTCAGCGAGTTACAATATGCTTATTCCAGAGCTCCCGGCCTATTTAAGCGCTATGGGGGGTGCCAAGTATATCGGGCTCATTATTGCATTATTTACCTTAACGGCTGGAATTTCCAGGCCCTTTAGTGGAAGACTTACCGATACTGTTGGTAGGGTTCCTGTAATGGTTTTCGGGGCGTTGGTATGTGTGTTTTGTGGATTCCTATATCCTATTTTACACTCGGTATTCGGTTTCTTGTTGCTCCGTCTGCTCCATGGATTTTCCACAGGTTTTAAGCCCACTGCGACCTCTGCATACATTGCAGACATTACCTCGCAGCAATCTTGGGGAGAAGCTATTGGTATGCAAAGTTTGTTTTACAGCACAGGAATGGCATTAGGGCCGGCAGTAGGAAGTTTTATAAAACTCAATTATTCTTTTGATGTGCTTTTTTATTCTTCTTCCGTTTGTGCCTTTTTATCAATGGTGATAATTCTTAACATGAAAGAAACCTTAGAACCGAGAAAGAAGTTTAAATGGTCGCTTTTAAAAATTTCCCGTAGGGATATCATTGCTTTGGAAGTGTTGCCGGCGGCCATTGTTACCTTCCTGTTTTACACGTCACTTGGCGTTATCTTAACGCTAATTCCAGATTGGACCGCCAGTTTAGGGATAGCCAATAAAGGTTTGTTTTTTATTGTTTTTACCATTTCTTCCCTCTTGGTAAGGTTTTTATCTGGAAAAGCTTCCGATAGGTACGGGCGAACTGTTTTAATTAAAATTGGGTTACTGGTATTGGCTGTAGCTATGGTAGTCATCGGTTTGGCGTCTACATATCTCTTATTTATAACTGGAGGAATATTGTTTGGCTTAGCCATGGGGATTGTCTCCCCCTCCTTAAATGCTTGGACGATCGATATGAGTCATAAAGAAGCTAGGGGGAAAGCGGTGGCCACCATGTATATTGCTTTGGAAGCCGGGATAGGCCTGGGAGCATTATTTTCGGGGTGGTATTATCAAAATAGGGTAGAAGTGATCCCTTTTGCAATGTTTTTTACCGCAGGGGTTGCCGTACTTGCATTTATCTATATGCTGAAGCGAACCTTAGTTTCCCGATAAAAGATATATTCGGCTAAAATTAAGTTGAAAAAAAAGTTTTGATTTTCGTAAATTCGGAAAAAGAATGGCAACTATGAAAAACATTTTAGTACTAAGCGTTATTTGCTTAACAATGAATCTTTATGCACAAAAAAAAGCAGAAATGGATAAAAAAACAATTTATCAGTTTACAGTTGAAGACATCAGCGGAAAAGAATATCCACTAAAAGAACTGCAAGGACATAAGGTTATGATTGTTAATACCGCCAGCGAATGTGGCCTTACCCCACAATACGAGCAATTACAGGAATTGTATGACACCTACAAAGATGATGGTTTTGTAATCATCGGATTTCCTGCCAATAATTTTGCTGGTCAAGAACCCGGCGATAATAAGGAAATAGCTCAGTTTTGCAAGGCGAATTACGGTGTTACTTTCCCTATGATGAGTAAAATATCAGTAAAAGGAGACGATATGCATCCGCTCTATAAATTCTTAACGGAAAAAGATCGAAACGGTGTTGAAAACTCAGAGGTGGCATGGAATTTTCAGAAGTATTTAATAGACGAAACAGGTCATGTAGCCAAAGTAGTTTCACCAAAAACACTGCCTACCGATAAAAGCGTAACAAGTTGGATTGAAAAATAGTTTGAAAAATGAACCCCAAAGTTGATTTTTTCTTCGAAAAAGATTCTCAATGGAAAAAGGAATATGCCCTGCTGAGAAAGATCCTATTGGATTGTGGTTTGGACGAAGCTTTAAAATGGGGACATCCCTGCTATACTTTTAAAGGAAGGAATATTGTTTTAATACATGGCTTTAAAGAATATTGCGCGTTGCTGTTCCATAAAGGGGTTCTTTTAAAGGACGTAAACAACATATTGGTACAACAAACTGAAAATGTACAGTCCGCCCGACAAATTCGTTTTACTTCCTTAGAAGAAATAGTAGACCAAGAAAAAATTATAAAACAATATGTTTACGAAGCGGTGGAAGTAGAAAAAGCAGGCATAAAAGTCCCTTTGAAAAAGACTTCGGAGTATGAAATACCAGAAGAACTTCAGCAAAAAATGGAATCCGATCCAGATTTCAAAGAGGCCTTTAAATCCTTAACCCCGGGCAGACAGCGTGGTTATTTTCTTTATTTTTCTCAAGCTAAGCAGTCCAAAACTCGGGAAGCCCGTATTGAAAAATGTATTCCAAAAATCTATGAGGGTAAAGGTTGGAATGAACGCTAAGCCTATTTTTAAGGGTAATTGGGGATATTCAGCCCTAGGATAATATCTCTCTTTACTGTTAAAATGCCATTTCCCTTCTTCGGTTGTACAATACCAGATCCACCTCTTTCCGTGAGTTTTTCTTGGAAACTTTCTGTTAATAAAGAATCGTCGGCAAACATAAAATCATCTAAATAATATTCGTTTATGTTTGGTTCCTTTACCGTTATATGAATATGTTCTGGAGTATTTCCATTGGGATAGGAGGCGGGCCTAAAGGTGTAAAAAGTATATTTTCCAGAAGAATTTGTTTTAACCCACCCCTGTAAATAGCCATGTCGCTTACCCCATCCTTTTTCGTTACCACTCTTGGGATAAATACCATCCCTGTTGGTATGGTAGATATAAAGAACAACATCCTCGGCAGGGGTTTTACCATCTTTTTTATAAACGGTTCCCGTGAGTTTTAATTTTGGAACTGTTGTTTCAAAATCGGGTAAAGTATCGGTGGATGTAAGTTTTTTATTGCCATATTCCAGAACAGCTTCGCAGCCTTGGCAGGGGCCTCCCACATGTTTTTTAGATTTCGTTTCATTATTCTGGGAATGGCAGGAAATAAAAGTAAAGTGTACAGCTAGAAAGAGAACAATACTTTTCATAATGGTTGTTTATTAGGTAGCGCATCAAATATTGTTCCTGAATTACGAATGATACTGATTTTTAATTACTTAAGAATCAAAAACAAACCAAGACTTTAATATTCATTAAAAAATTAAACCTCTTTTACCTTTATACAAAAACGACATAAAAAATCCTGTAAAAGCTATCACGCGAGTACAGGATTTCTCTTTGATTGGTTATGCTTATAAAAAGGTTTATTGCGTTTTAATAGTGTGCGAAAAAAGCTTTGGATTGATAACCAGCATCGCCCAAGCCCAGTTATTGGTATTGTCATTCGGTCTGCCATCTTTTATCAAGCTCATGCTATCGGAAGCGAACATATGGGAATAACCTAGTTTTAAGGAAGCGAACTTCATTAATTTATGACTGTAAGCAATGTCTATTTCGGTACCTAAATAGGCATCGGCGTCGTCGGCGAGATCTCCATTGGCAGCAAAATAGTGTACAGAACCCATAAGATTCGATTTTTCGCTGGTTTTTAAAACCACTTTTCCGTAGAGGTCATTTAAACCAGCGCTATTTGCATAATTACCAACATAGAAATAATCCATAAATCCGTTAAAAGCATGGTTCGTTCCATACAGAGGAAAAAAGGAATTGTTATCGCTCCCGCCTTGATCTGATCCACTTAAAGCTTCAAACCCTAAAGCAAATAGCGTATTTTGTGGTTTGTAGCTGGCTTCAAGCATAAACTCATACGCACTTAAATCCACATCGATAGGGTAGGCTTTTCCAAATTGGTAATAGAAACTTCCCGAGAAATTTAAAACAGATAGCGGAAACTTAAAATAGGTTCCGGCTGTTTGGGTATAATAGACGCCATCGGCTTCATCATTTTCATCAAACTTCTGGAAGCCGGTATTTAGAAACAAAAAACTAGCTTGCGCCTTTTCCCATTCCTTTTTTGCATACAGGTATTGCATGGTTTTGTAGGTAAAGAACCCAGGGACATCGTAAACGGTTCCTTCATTTTGTTGACTGGTTTGACTGAATGCAAAGCCTGCATCGGCCATAAAGCCATTGTTTCTATATTTTAGAAGAGCGGCATCGTGAAAACGTCCCTGCATCGCCCAATCCAATCCACCAAAAATCCGTTCATTATCATAAATTATGGTCTGTCGCCCTACTTTAGTCGACCAATTCTCATTGATCATAAGTTCGGCCCACGCCTGAAAAAGAAAAAATGAATCATTGCCATCATTAATCAATATCTGTCTGGTATCGCCCCAAGTACTAACGTCTTGAACACTTAGCATGACTTTGAGGAGTTCAGAGTCATAATTTACATTCAAGCGCGATCGTTGGGTTACAAAAGCAGCAGGATCGGCATCATCGGGAAACAACGAACTAAATCCGTGACGGTACTCAAATCGAGGCCGTATATCGGCGTCTACTTCTAGAGTCTGACTAAATACCCCGTGTGCCAAACATAAAAACAGGAAAAGAGAAGTGATTTTTTTGGTCATAATTATTGGTTTTTCTGTAAAATTAAGTATAAATACTTAAAAGTAAGTAATAATACTTAATTTATTTTTATGATTAAAAAAAATAATGATTAGTTTTGTTTAACTAAAGATAGCAAATGATTACTGTTAAAGAGGCTTTGGCATTTATAAAAAATAATTGTACCCGTCTAGAAAACAGGCATATGCCCCTCAGGGATGCTATTGGATTTACACTTGCAGAAGATATTTTTTCTAAAATTGATTTGCCTCCCTTTCGGCAGTCTGCTATGGACGGTTATGCGATTCGTGAGCACGAGTCTTTTACCTATAAAGTAATTGGTGAATTACAGGCAGGGGATTCGGCGGATATTCATTTAAAAAGGGGAGAGGCAGTACGTATTTTTACAGGAGCCAAAGTTCCAGAAACTGCCACACGTATTTTAATGCAGGAACACGTGTCAAAGAGCAATAAAATCATCACTTACCAGAAGGCAGCGTTTGGTAAAACAAATGTTAAGGATCCTGGCGAACAAATAAAAAAAGGAGCGGTTGCTTTACCACAAGGCACGCTATTAAATACAGCGGCCATTGCTTTTCTAAGCGGATTGGGAATAGGGGAGGTTGCAGTTTACAAAATGCCCAAGGTTGCTATTCTAGTTACTGGAAACGAATTGCAAATACCGGGCACACAACTCGCAGCGGGTAAGATATTCGATTCTAACTCCATTATGTTGCAGTTGCTTTTAAAAAAAGCTGGTATCCAAGAATTGGAAACCATTTTTGTGGGAGACACCAAAAAAGAAACAGTCGCCATTGTAAAGCAATTATTAAACGATTACGACTTTTTGATTGCCTCTGGGGGCATTTCAGTAGGGGAATACGACTTGATGCGGGATGCTTTTAAAGTAAATGGGGTAAATGAGCATTTCTACAAAATAAATCAGCGCCCGGGAAAACCTATTTATTTTGGCACTACCAACAAGGCCACCGTATTTGGTCTCCCAGGAAATCCGGCGGCTTGCTTTATTAATTTTCAAGCGTATGTTTTGCCTGCCTTGCAATTGGCCATGGGGCAAAGGGAAGTAAGTAGGTTTAAAAAAGCCCAAATATTGGAAAGTCTTGCAAATAACACTGGAAAATGTTTGTTTTTAAGAGCTACGGTTAGTGGGAACACCGTAAAAGTAGCTAGCAATCAAAGCTCTTCGATGCTGCAAAGTTTAATTGCTGCCAATGCGCTGGTATATATTCCTTCGGAAACCAATGTCATAGAAAAAGGAACAGAAGTTTATTATCTTGATATTCTTCAGTAACTTTATAAATCAAATCAAACTTCTTAAAATTTGAAAATGAAAAAGAAGAAAAATGTTTTTATGGAAGGGGCAATTCCCCCGAGTTTTATAGCAGATTCCATCGCCAAACATCAATCCAAACATAGTATAGGAGCCCATAACATTTTTTTAGGGCAGGTAAGGGCCGACTTAACCGACGGTAAAAAAGTAAGCGCTATTGAGTATTCTACTTACGAGGCCATGGCCGATGAAAAATTATATGATATACGCGAGAAAGCTTTCGAAAAATTCAACCTTACCTGCATGCACATTTACCATAGTTTAGGAAAAGTGAATGCTGGGGAAATCTGCTTTTTTGTTTTTGTTTCTTCGGAAAGAAGGAAAGAAGTTTATGAAGCCACGGAAGCTATTGTAAATATGGTTAAAGAGGAAGTTCCTATTTTTGGGAAAGAGATTTTTGAAGACGAAACCCATCAATGGAAAGTGAATAGCTAGTTTTCAGTAAGCAGTAAGCAGTAAGCAGTGGGCAGTGTTCAGTAGGCAGTGAGAGCAGTGTTCAGTAGGCAGTTGCAGTATTCAGTAGGCAGTGATCACTTTCGGGTCTTTACGAGGAGCGGTTAAGCGACGTGGTAATCTCCTGAAAGGGTTTTGCAGTGTTCAGTTGGCAGTAGGCAGTTTCATAATAAAAACACCTGTGTATCCATGGCGACCATAATCAGGTAAGGTCAACTCAAAAACTAGAAACATACACAATTAACAAATAACTTTTAACCATTAACTAATAAAAAAACATTCGTCCGTGGCAGCTTTACTCGGAAAAGAACAAAAATTGAAACAAACTCAATTAACCATTAACTAATCCATCTAATAATTTATTAAATGACCGATACTTCAAACCACATAAAAACAGCCTGTGTTTCTACTGCACAAATCGATATTGAACTAAATAATGGTTTGGAATCACGCTATAATAAAGAAGTTTTTGCTTCTGTTAAGGTGGCAGCCCAGTTGGCGGTTAAAAATGCCTTTACCTTAATTCCCAATGTCTCCCCAGCTTTTATGGATAGTATTGCAATAACTGATGAGATTCAAGGTAGTCATTTACAGATTCAGGTTACCGTAAAGGCCATTCATAAATCCAATTTAGATGCCGAAGCGATGTTGGGAGCTTCCGTTGCAGGAATAACCCTCGCGGATATGCTGAATGCCGAAGAAGCTTCAGTAAACATCAATAGTTTGAAAGTTATAAAGAGTAAAAGCGGACTCAAGGATTTTAAAAGGATGTATCCGTCGAATTTGAATGCCGCTGTTATCGTTTGCTCCGATACCATTTCAGAAGGAATTAAAGAGGATAGGGCGGGCAAAGCCATTATGGAAAAACTTGCAGAATCTTCGGTTGATGTATCGCATTATGAAGTTATCCCAGATGAAAAAGAGCTTATTGCCGAAAGGGCCAAAACACTCTCCAAAACCAATAATCTATTAATTTATACTGGCGGTACCGGACTCTCTTTTCGGGACGTAACACCCGAAGCTTTAGCCCCGTTGTTGGATAGGAATATTCCTGGGATTGAAGAAGCCATAAGAAGTTACGGACAGGAAAGAATGCCCTTTGCCATGCTTTCCAGAAGCGTTGCCGGCACTATTGGCAATTGTTTGGTCTTAGCCTTGCCGGGTTCTACAAATGGCGCCCGGGAGTCTATGGAAGCCATATTTCCCCATGTACTTCATGTGTTTAAAATTTTACGCGGACAAGCGCACGATTAACCTTACTCAGCTTTTGGTTCCCTTTAGTTCGTCTATAATATCGAAATGACTAAAAATGAGGTGTTTTGGGAGCTTATTGTCTTTTGGAAGCACTGCCAGAAACCGATCGAAATTGGAGGTATAAACATTTTTAAGCAAAGGTTTCTGGTAGCCCAGGGTCTCTATCATTTCTTTAATAAATTCATCGTGATGAATAAGATCGGAACTTCCCAAATGGTAAATCCCTTTCCTGTTTCTATTGATGATGTAATGAATTTGTTGCGAAAGTTTATCGGCGTTGGTAACATTCATCACCAAATCTGGGAACACTTCGTACGCATCGTTTTTATCCAGAAAATATTTTAGTTCCTTAAGTCGGGGAGAGGAGCTCCCAAAAACCATGGGCACACGGCCAATAACATAGTTTTTTTCCGGTAGCTGCATCAAGGCCGTTTCAATTTTTATTTTAAACTTCCCATAGGTGCTCATCGACAAGGTTTTGTCGTATTCGTAAGAAGGATAATTGCTAAAAGCATCAAAAACATTGGCCGAGGAAAGGAAAATGAGCTTGCTGTTGCTGGCACGGCAATAATCTACCAGATCTAAATGTGTATCGATCTGTGCTTCAAAATTACCGCGCAACGTAGAAATGATAATATTGGGGCGTACTTTGGTAAGAACATCCAACAAATCATCGTTCTCCATATCAAAATGAAAAAAGTGTTTGTTGTTGGAATATATTTTCCCTGTATGATAGGTACCGTAGGTATCAAAATACGGACACAGTTCTTTATAAAGCGCACCACCAATGAATCCGCTTGCTCCTAATATTAAAATCCTCTTCAATAAACATTTCTTTTTGTAGAGAACTCTTTAGCTCCCTAAATATTTTTATAAAACGGAAGTTTAACAACTTTTGCTTCTACTTTTTTCTTTCGTATTTGAAGATAAATAGTAGTCCCTTCCGCAGTATTTTCTTTGGTAACATACCCTAGTCCAATCCCTTTGCTTAAAGAAGGGGACATTGTTCCGCTGGTTACATGGCCAATTGTTTGGTCATTCGCATTCAGTATTTCATATCCGTTTCTTGGGATGCCCCTTTCAACCATTTCAAATCCGACTAACTTTCGGGTGGCGCCTTCTTCTTTTTGTCGTTTTAAGGCTTCTGCATTTACAAAATCTTTAGTGAACTTGGTAATCCACCCCAAACCTGCTTCAATGGGCGAGGTAGTATCGTCGATATCATTTCCGTAAAGGCAATATCCCATTTCCAAGCGAAGGGTATCGCGCGCTGCCAGGCCAATTGGTTTGATTCCGTAATCTTTACCAGCTTCCAGCACTTTGTTCCAAACCTGTTCTACTTCACTATTTTTACAGTAAATTTCAAATCCGCCACTTCCTGTATAGCCCGTGGCAGAAATAATCACGTTGTCAATTCCAGCAAATTCAGCCACTTCAAAATTATAGAATTTTATAGCAGAAAGGTCAATAAGTGTAAGGGACTGCATGGCCTCCACAGCTTTAGGTCCTTGAATGGCCAAGAGGGAGTAATCGTCTGAAATATCGCGCATTTCCGCGCCGATAGCTTCATTGTATTTAGAAATCCAATTCCAATCCTTTTCAATATTAGAGGCGTTCACCACCAAAAGGTACTGCTCTTCCTTTATTTTATAGATAATTAAATCGTCTACAATTCCGCCATCTTCGTTCGGTAAACAAGAATACTGTGCTTTACCAATAGTAAGCTTGGAAGCGTCGTTACTGCTCACTTTTTGGATAAGATCCAACGCTTTCGGTCCGCTCACAAGAAATTCCCCCATATGGCTTACATCGAAAACTCCCAAATGCTCCCTAACGGTCTCATGCTCGATGTTTACCCCTTCGTATTGCACAGGCATATTGTAACCTGCAAATGGAACCATTTTAGCACCTAGTTCACTATGTATATTTGTTAAAACTGTATTCTTCATTCCGATTTTTTTAAAAGTGTTATGCTTTGAGCGCTGCAAAATTATTTAAAATAAATAGAGGAATAAAACAATTGGAAAAGATTAACTGAATAATTGGGAGTTGGGGGATGTTTGAGGTTTAGAGTTTAAAGTTTTTAGTTTGAGGTTTTATGTTTTAAGTTCGGAAGATGGATGTATGTGGCGCTAACTTTATCAATCGTCACTAACACATTGATTCTCGTAATCAACGATTAAGCTATTGCGAAATTAAAGAAACCAGAAACCGAGAACCAGAAACAAGAAACAAGAAACCAGAAACAAGAAACCGAGAACCAGAAACAAAAAAAATTTAATCATATGGCTATCTTTTTAGGGTAAAATGTCCCGCATATTCCTGTCCATTCTCTAGTACTAATCGATACCAATAGTCATCTTCTGGCATTTGTTCATTGTTTAAGGTACCATTCCAACCATTGGATAGGTCATCAATCACTTTCAACAATTTACCATAACGGTTGTAAACAAAAATCACTGAATTTTCATAATCATATCCATATTCCGCTACAAATTCTGGCCAAGGCCATGTATCGTGGACACTATCGTTATTTGGAGTGAAAAATTTCGGAAAATTGAATGTAAACGTATCATTATCAATTATAAACCCTGTCGCCTTCATCCCATCAATGGATATGTTATAAGATTCGTCATCTTCATCTTTAGGATCATCTATGGTAGGAATGGTAATTAAAAAATTAGTAACGCCTACCGGAATAGAAAGAAGGTTATCTGTAAGGTTCCATGAAACACCATCGCTAAAGATGGGATCGCTATAATCCTCTTTATCCGTAGTTATATCCAGCAGGGAAAATTCAAAGGATTTTACAACAGAAGTAGTGTTACTAAGAACAATAGTATGCTTTAAGTTGGCACCTTCGGTTTGGGAATCGTCACTTATAGAAGAAACAACCACAAGATCATTGTCTAGAATAGTTCCTGTACCAGCTATTCCGCCAACATTTATGGTGTAAGATTCTTCTTCTTCCACTATAAAATCGTCTATGGCAGGTACATAAATGGTAAAGTCTTGTATACCGTTTGCCGTGCTAGGAATGGTTAGTGTTCCAGAAGTACTGTCGAAACCAATATTATCACTAATTGTGAGCATCTTATAATCTAAAGCACCATTGGTAGAAATGTCTTCAAGGGTTAGAGGAAATGACAGTTCTTGAAAAGTAACGTTTGTTAAGGAAATGGGGTGAGCTAAACTTTCCCCTTCCATAGCGATGGCATTGCCTATCGTTGAAATTACCTTGGTATCGTCGTCTAGAATTATTCCTTCCGCAGAAATTCCATCAACATTCAAATTATAGGATTCATCGGGCTCTATAGTTTCATCCTCTAACGTAGGTACCGTTATACGAAATTTAGATATCCCCACCGACGTATCCGGTAAGGTGATTACCCCTTTCAAAGGATCATAAAAAATATCATGACTAAATTGAAGTGAACCATAATCCAAGGCGGCAATTGTGGTAATATCCTCTATTGAAAACGGAAAAGATTTCTTTAAATAGGAAGCGCTGGATAAAGTAACGGTATGCACTACGTTTTCTCCCTCGAGTGCACTGGCATTGCTTACGGAAACCACATTGGCAGCATTCTTATTTATTATGGTTCCTACCGCTGAAACACTTTTAGTACCAGACAAGTTGCTAATAGTTATGGTATAAAACTCCTCTTCCTCCTCAAGTAAATCTTCAAGCAGCTCTACTTGAATTATAAAACTGTAATATCCTTTGGGTATAAAAAAAATGTTTTGCTCCACATCTGTAAAAATCATATCAAATGAAGAATACCTTATATCCTTAGAACTTGCTGTATTAAAACTAAGTTTATACTTAAATAATTCCACGCCAGTGCTTTCTCGATTAAAATTAACAACATGGACGTTGGTGGCGCCCTCAATACCCTTGTCGTCACTTATTGATAGGATTTCCATGGGCGTATCCTGACTGAAGGAACTCGTTTTTGCCAAAAGAATAAGAATAATAATAACTAAAAATTTGTTCATTTTAGGATGCTTATCAGTTGGAATGGGGAAAAGACTACGGATGAATACTTTATTTTAATTATAGATGTCTGATATTCAAATATATAAAAAATGAATTTTACTTAACTACAACCTGAAGCCAGAAAAATATCAATCCTAAATCGTGTAGGAGTGTGGCAGTCCATTCAATTATAAAAAAATAATGAAAGGTGTGATTTTTTCAAAAGGTTGTATACTTATAGAGTAGAATCAATTTTTTAATGTCTCAAGAAGAAGAATTTACCGCTACTATTAAACAACACGAAGGGATCATTTATAAGATTACCCGGTTGTATACACAAAACTTGGAAGATCAACAAGATTTGTTTCAGGAAATCGTCTATCAATTATGGAAAGGCTTTCATTCTTTTAGGGGCGAAGCCAAAATAAGCACTTGGATGTACCGTGTGGCCTTAAACACTGCCTTAATGCATTTAAAAAAAGTAAACCGCAGGGGAACACATGTATCGCTAGACGGAATCCTATTAAAGCAGGAACAGTACGATCCGATTATAGAAGAACGATTGAAAATTTTGTACGAAAAGATCAAGCAATTGAATGACTTAGATCGCGCCCTTATTTTTTTGTATTTAGAGGATAAAAAATACGAAGAAATTGCGCTTATCACCGGGATTTCCAGCAGTAATGTAGGTACCCGTATTTCAAGGATTAAAGAAAAACTACGCAAAAAAATTAAAAAGTAAGAAGATGGAACTCGATGAAATGAAAGCCGTTTGGTTGGAGATGAGCGATCAATTGGCACAACAAAAAATATTAACCAATACATTAATTATGGAAATGACACGGGAACGTTATCAGGGAAAAATCAATATTTTGGCCAAATACGAAGGAATAGGGGCGCTTATTTGTTTTGCAGCCGCTCTTACCATCCTTTTTAAAATTACCACTTTAGATACATGGTACCTTATGGCATCGGGTATTTTTACGATTGCCTATTTAATTGTAATGCCGTTTTTGGTGCTGCAATCCATACAACAAATGAAACAGGTAAACATATTAAACACCACCTACAAAGAAGCTTTGGTGGCTTACACAAAACTTAAAATAAGATTTCTACGGGTACAGAAG
The DNA here is from genome assembly GCF_013391805.1 of Galbibacter sp. BG1. GTDB lineage: Bacteria > Bacteroidota > Bacteroidia > Flavobacteriales > Flavobacteriaceae > Galbibacter. The sequence continues at coordinate 3,197,650 of NZ_CP058364.1, forward strand.
ATAGGTATTTACCTAAATTTTGTTTTGCTATTGGTGAGTTTGCCCCTGGTATTTAAACTCTTTAAGGGTATCGATATTTTTAAAAGCACTCACCACATACTTTATTGGTATGTCCCGATTATGCTCGTTTTTCTGGTTTTATTTTCCAAATGGGGCTATGGGAAGTACAAAAATGTTACCAACGCCGCCAGCCGAGTGTTAAACGACTTGGAAAAAGTAGAATAATTTTAAAATATACGTCATGCCACGTATTCAGACACGTCCCTTAAAATTGATGCTCTTGTGGCAAGATTAATAGAATCGTCTAAAATTATTTATTAAGTAAATTTTATCGAACCTGCCAGTTAGATTTAATGCTACCGGAATGAATTAATGATAGAATATTAAACTTAGTTATGTATTGAAATTGCATCGCCAAGTTGACTCTTACATAATATCAGATTATATATAAAATGCCATCATTGTTCAATATACTTATCCAAATCAATTTGAACTATAATGTTCTGCGTTATGTAACTTGAGCTTTGGTTAAAAGCGAAAAGTTTTTAATAGAGTTTCTTCAAAAAAATTTATTCTCAAAAGATTCTTCTGCAATGTTAATGGAACACTTTTTATGCGACGACGTAGGAGGGAAGCATAATGTGTGTGGAATTACATAAATTAACTAAAAACATGACATTTATGTGTTTAATTTTGCTAAAAATTGACAATATGACATGAAGTTTAGTAATTAGCTAAAAATGCTTCATTGGTATAGCTTTTGACTTACATCAAGAATATTAATAATAAAACACTTAATAATGAATGAATTAAAAGTTGGAGATGTGGTTGTCTTGAAAGCTGGAGGTCCTAGCATGACAATATATCAAATTAATGGTAATAATGTTGGCTGTAAATGGTTTGATGGTAATGAACTAAAACACGGTGGTTTTGTAACACAAGAATTAGTATTGGACGAATAGTTCAAATAGTGATAAAAATCTAATGCGGAGATTTATTTTTCTACATTTCCGAAAAGAATAATAATCTTTTCGGAGTTGGCAGAGCGGTCTAATGCAGCTGATTTATAATCAGCCGAACTTTAACGGGTTCCATGGGTTCGAATCCCATACTCTCCGCAAGAAAGACTCTCGAAAGGGAGTCTTTCCCATTTAAAATAGTCTTTGGGATATTAATGTTGATAAATACCATCATTTTGTTGATATTATATATCTCATTTAATGAGATATCAGAATGCTATTTTTTAATTTTACATCTGTAAATCAAGTCTTTATAATGAATCGTATAAAAAAAGTATTAGAAAGAAAAGGTATTAAGCAAACTTGGTTGGCTGAAAGGTTAGAAAAGAGTTACAATATGGTTAACTCTTATGTGCAAAATAGGAGACAACCAAGTCTTGAAGATTTGTTCAAGATTGCAAATATATTAGATGTTGCAGTTGCTGAATTGCTAGAAAGTCGTAGCTCTAAAAAGAAATATGATTCAATGCAGCCAACTATTCTGAAAGTTGCTGAAGATGAAGAAGAGTATGAAAAAATGGTAAGCATACCAGTATTAGGAAATGTTGCATGTGGATTTCCTCTTTTTGCTGAAGAAAATATAGAAACAGAGATTTCTGTTTCAACAAAGCTTATTAGAAAGGATAAAAAGTATTTTATTCTACGAGCTTCTGGTGACTCAATGAACAATGCTAATATAGATGATGGAGATTTAGTATTAATAAGAAAGGAACTTACCGCAGAAGATGGTGATAGAGTAGTGGCCTTAATTGATGATGAAGCTACAATAAAGGAATTTAAAAATAATGGAGACCATATTGTACTGTTGCCAAAATCAACAACTAAAGAGCATCAACCAATTATATTAACAAGAGATTTTAAGATACAAGGAATTGTAGAAAGTGTAATAAAAATTTAAATAATGAAAAAGAATCAACACGTAGTGCCACATAGCAGTGGTTGGGCAGTTAAAGGAGCTGGGAATAAAAAGGCAACAAAAGTTACTGCTACTCAAAAGGAGGCAATTAATGTAGCTAGAAATATTGCGAAAAATCAAAAATCTGAACTTTTAGTTCATAACCAAAAAGGACAAATTAGGCAGAAAGATAGTTTTGGTAACGACAATTTTCCGCCAAAAGGCTAATTCTATATATATGTTGAGATTCATATTAAAAATATTCGTTGCATTAATTTTAATTTTCATAGGGTATAATATTGAAGAATCGCTTCGTCCTGAATTCATTGGAGGCGGATTTATTTTACTTATCACTATTTTGATTATTGACGGTTTTAATTTTTTTTACAAAAACTGGAAAAGGTTAAAATTAGCATTGCATTGTTTTTGGATTAGCCTTTCTGGAAAATACATAAGATTTTCCATGTCTTATCAGTATTTAATTAAGGTTAATGATAAATACCTTTTAGTACAAAATGCAAACCCAAATTGGAATTGGTATCAACACGTAGGAGGGAAGTATAAAAGATTACCTGAAACACAAAGTGTTTTAAAAGGAATGAATGCCACTGACGATTTAAAAATGAAGACAGCTGGATTAAAAAAAGATGATTTAGCAGTTTTTGTTCCTGCTAGAAACGCAATGAAGTTTCTTGATTGGATTAATAGTGAAAAGAATCGTGAAATTTCTCATTGGAGAGAATTTTACGAAGAGTTGTTGGGAGGAAAGGCAGATAATCGGATTCTTAAAAAAAAGAATTTTCCATATGTTAATTACAGATTTATAAAATCAGTTCAAACTCCATTAAAAAGAGCTCCAATTGAATCCGGCTGGGATTGTTGGGAGATTTTACAATATGATGTTTTAGAATTGATACCAAATGAATCACAACAAAAGGAGTTAGAAGAATTATTGTCAAAAGGAGATGGTGAATATATAAAATGGGCTAGTGCTCAAATGATTAATAAACTAGGTTATGATGAGGGAGAGTTAAGTACTAAATACAATATTGGACCTCACGCAAAGTGGGTTTTAAATTTAAAATGGAGTAAAGTATGATATTATTTAAAAATAAAAATACGCAGTTGGACGATTTATTAGCCAGAATCGCAGAACAAATTCAATTAGACGATACGCGTAAAAAAAGAATGGAAACAGCCTACAGAGCAATTGAGAGTTTACTTAATGAAGATACTGGCTTTTTCAAAGACGCCGTTCTTGAAATATATCCTCAAGGTTCTGTTAGGATTGGCACAACAGTTAAGCCGACTGGAAAAAATGAGTTCGATTTAGATATAGTTGTACATATTGTTATGGATTGGGAGAAACATTCTCCACAATATATTTACAATCAATTGAAAAGAGTTCTACAAAACAGTGACAGATATAAAGATAAGGTTGAATTAAAGAATAGATGTATTCGCCTAAACTATGCTGGTGACTTTCACATGGATATTTTACCTGGTTGTCAAGAAACAAGTTATGACGAAAACAAATTAGTTATACCAGATAGAGAATTAGGAGATTGGACTTCAAGTAACCCTAGAGGCTATGGTAATTGGTTTGTTGACAAGTCAAATTTGGCAAAAATGACCTTACTAGAAAAGGCGTATGCAATGGAAAATTTGCCAGCAGATGAATTTTCTAAAAAGAAGCCTTTACAAAGAGCGGTTCAGTTAATCAAAATGTATCGAGATGAATATTTTAAGTCGAATCCTAAAATGGCCACATCCAGCATAATTTTAACAACTATTGCAGGTGAGTTTTATAACGGTGAAGAATCAATATTCGATACGATTGAAAACATAATACATAAAATAAAGCAAAATTTTGACATTTTAGGTCTAGTTGGTAATCGCTTAAAAATATTAAACCCTGTTAACTCTCAAGAAGATTTTAGTGATAAATGGGATGATGATAAAGAACCTGAATTATATGAACATTTTAAGAAATTCATACTTCATTTAGATAAGCAATGGCAAATTTTAAAAGAGGAAAATGGTGTTATTGAGGAAGCAAATACGATAAAGAGACTATTTGGCGAAAAAGTATTCTTACGTGCACAAGAATCACAAGTAAACCAACTTGAAAACGCAAGGAAGTTGAAAAGTATTGGTATAAATACTACGACTGGCGTTATATCTGAATCACTAGTTGCTAATACGAAACCGATAAAAACCAATACTTTTTTCGGAAGTGAATAAACAAAAAACATATACTTTGTCAGAGCAATTTATTGCTCTAAAAAGAAGCTATCCTGAATTCAATGTTAAGCTCTTAAAGGATAGTGTTATATGTACTGGATTAATAATGCCTACTTCAAGAAGTGTTAATTATTCTTTTAAGTTAAAATATAGAATAGGCAAACGACCGAAAGTGAATATTTTGAATCCAGAATTAAAGAGGAATTTTAATAATGATAAAATCCCTCATGTATATCCATTAAATGAATTGTGCTTATACTATCCTAAATATCAAGAATTTAATTCAAAAATGTTAATTTCTGACTGTATTATTCCTTGGACAATTTTATGGTTATATCATTATGAAAATTGGCATATTACTGGAGAATGGAAAGGAGGTGGAATTCATCCAAATTCTAGTGGTATACGTAAAAAGGCCTCATAAAATTTTGGCTAAAACAATAGGTGAAGTGAGCGTCTATATTTTAGGGGTTTAGAAGCATTCTTGCCAAAGTCATCAACCCGCTCAAAATTAAAAAGATTTTCAATCTTATTAATTTATGCCGTCTAAAATATTCGGAATGAATTAATGATAGAATATTAAATTTAGTTATGTATTGAAATTGCATCGCCAAGTTGACTCTTACATAATATCAGATAATATATAAAATGCCATCATTGTTCATTATACTTATACAAATCAATTTGAACTATAATTTACCTTATGTAAAATAGAAAATTATTAAGCTACTCCTTTTCAGTAGTTAATTGTTTGGCAATTAGCGTTTATCAATGGTATTTATAGATTGTAATAAAACTGCCTTACACATTATAAACAAATGCCCTGTATTTCAACAACGCTACAAAAAACGCGCCGCCTAAAGCATTCCCTATTAACGCCAAGCTTTGAAATTTAAAATAATCTATCAGCTGTATGTTGGGCGAACTCAATAAACCGCTAAATACTTCAATATTTCCAATAATACTATGATGTAATCCTGTAAACGCCATTATAGCGGTAATCAAGTAAATAATAATAATTCGGCTTACGGTATCTTTAGAAGATGTTATCAGCCAGGATAACAATCCCATAAGCCAACCGGCCAATACAGCACTTACCAAAATTACGGGGCCGCTATAACTGGTAACATGTTCCGCAATTTTGTTAATGGTATCTAAGCTAAAAATACCAAGTTCGGGCCCTACCCATCGCAGCACCAACGCAATCAACCATCCGCCTATTAAATTTCCAAGGATTACCAGTCCCCATAACCGCATTAAACTGGCCACAGAATGTTTTTTGTTTAATACGGGTAACGTTAATAAAGATGTTTGTTCTGTAAATAAAATGGATTGCCCCAGTACCACCATGATAAACCCAAAGGGATACACCAATGCCATAAGTTTAAATAAAGTGTCTTCTGCCACTTTTCCTTCAAAATAATAAAACACCGAGCATATCATTAAAAAACTAAACCCAATTTCGAGTCCGGCTGCCAAAGAACTGAGCAAAATACTGCTAGTACTCCGCTTATAGATCTCTTGACCTTCACAAATTTGCTCTTTTAAGATCTCACCGTGACTTTTGGCTGCGTTTTCATTAGAAACTTTGCTGTTGTCCAATTCCTTGTCGATGTCTCTTTGTTTTATTTCTTCTTCACTCATATGGGATGTACTAGTCCTGCTAATTTAGGATGTTTAAAACTTCTGTCGGTAGAAAATAACAGAATTATCATTAAATAACGAATATTTATAATTTTAGGCATAACAACCAATCATATTTTAAAATATATTTAATCGATAATTAAACACGCTATTTCATGTCTTTGGAAATTATATATGTATTCGCAATTTTATTCTTGGTAATTATCTTTTTCGCCTTTGAAATCTTTCCTGTAGACAAAATAGCATTTTTTATCATTGTGAGTCTGCTACTTTTTGGGGTGGTTTCACCAGAAGAAGCTATTAGTGGCTTCTCCAACACCGCCACAATTACGGTGCTCTGCCTTATGATTATTGCTATTGCTTTAGAACAAAACGGAATTATAAACATCTTGGCGAATGGCTTAAAAAGACTTCGGGTACTCCCTATTTTACTGCTTATCCCTGCTTTTATGCTTATTTCTGGGACGATTTCTGCTTTTATAAGTACCACCGCCGTAGTTATTGTTTTCATAAAAATTTTAACCGAGCTCTCCCTGAAATTCAACATTCCGCGTGCTAAATTATTGCTTCCCGTATCTTTTGCGGGTATTTTGGGCGGTAGCTGTACGTTAATGGGTACTTCTACAAACTTGATCGTGAATTCGGTAGCCTCTAAATTTGGTGCGGAACGGTTTACTTTCTTCGAGTTTTCCATTTATGGTCTTATTTTCCTCGGAATAGGAATTGTTTTTATTACAACTACTTCTTTTCTCCTACCGTGGGATGCCAATAGCAATTTGGATAAGGAATATGAATTGGATGAATATTTGACCAGTATTGAATTTGATGGGGATTCTGATTTTATTGATAAAAAAATAAAAGACACCATATTATACAACGATCCCGGAATTACGCTTTTAAAACTTACGCGGAAGGGTATTTCTAACAAATCCCCGGGAAAATACATTACCCTCCAAAAAGGCGATAAGCTCCTGCTCTATTGCGATATGGAAAGCTTAGTAAAGATAAAGGAAACCGAGGGTATTATTATTAATAGTTACCATGTGGAAGATAATGGAGAGGATGAAATAAATGAATTTGACAGCGACAAAAATACAATTGTAGAACTTTTAATGCTTCCAGGGGCACCTTTGCTTAAACGTTCTATTGATGAATTGAAAAATAAGCGTATCAACGGAGCGCTTCCCCTGGCAGTAAAGCGAAGAAAGAACATTCAGAATGTAAAAGATAAACTTTTGAACACTAGTATCGATAAGATAAAATTAAAAGTGGGCGATCGATTGTTGGTAGAAGTTCCCAAAGATCAAATAGACCAATTTTCTACCGTGGAGAATATGGCCGTACTTAAGGAGCACACCTCTTACACGTCTGTTGCTCCGGTCAAAAAAACACTTACCTTTCTTATTTTGTTGGCAGTTATCGGTCTTGCCGCTTCGGGAGTTTTGTCCATTTTGGCCAGTTCCCTCACGGGATGCCTTTTGCTTCTTATGTTTAATTGTATAGAGCTGAGCAAGGTGTACCAAAACATCAACTGGGAGATAATTTTCCTCTTGGCAGGAATGATTCCTTTAGGAATTGCCATGAATAACAGCGGCGCTGATGTGTGGCTGTCTTCTCAATTATTGGAATTGATGTCGGGAAAACAGCCTACTATCATCATCGGGATCATTTTTCTGTTCACCATGTTGCTCAGTGGGGTAATTTCCAACAATGCCACCGCCATAATAATGACGCCCATTGCCATTTCCATTGCCACTGCGAGCAATTTACCTTTAAAACCTTTTATATTGGCCGTATTGTTTTCGGCTAATTTTAGTTTTTTTACACCGCTGGGATATCAAACAAATACGCTTATTTACGGACTTGGAATCTATAAATTCAAGCATTTTTTAATTATTGGAGGTATGCTATCCATTATTCTTTGGATTACCGCTTCCCTCCTGCTCGGCAATATGCTCGCTACCACAGAATAGCTATTTTTAAGCAACTCCTCTTGGTGGATAGTCTTTCTTTTTTATAAAGTCGATTGCATTTAAAATATCATCAAAATCGGGTCGCGCAAAAGGCATGGATTGTACCGAACAAGCATACAAGGTTTGGTCTGGTTTTATCAGAAATAACCCAGGTTCAAAAAATGTATCCGGTTCTTTATCAGAAATGGCGGTAGAAATGTATAAATCCCATTTACGGGCTTCATCCATACTCATACCATAACCTACTGGTAGTTGTGGGATATCCCATTCCTCTGCGGTTTTCTTAGCTAATTCTTCAGTATTCCCGCTAATGGCAATAACATTTACCCCGCGGCTACTAAAATCTTCCAGTTTCTTAGAGAGTTCTTCCAAATAGGTTTTACAAACAGGACAATGCAAGCCTCGGTAAAAAACAATCATCGTAAATTGTTCTACTTCCTGGGCCGCTAGCTCCCATTTTGTGTCATTAATAAGGTCTAATTTTAAATTTGGTACTTTTTCCGTCGGTTTCATACTAAAAATTTATTCGTTAATATTAATAGGTCTGTATTTAGCTTTAACGAACATAAAAAATCCGTAAGCCAATAATCCCAAAGCAACCAATGCCATAATTAGACTTCCAAAATTAGATTGCAAAACTTGGAAGGCCTCCTCTTTTCCTCCTGCCTGATTGGAATTGGAATACCAAGCGGCTTTAAAAATGAGATAGGAAACAATTACAATTACTATCCCACGAGCTGTGTATCCGACTTTTCCGGCAGTCAGTATAGCTTTTTGCGCTTTGGCGTCTAAACCTGCGTGTTCTATTTCTTCTTTATATTTTCCTGAATAGGCTTTATACAATTGGTACAGGGCCTTTCCTAAAAAACAAAGTCCCACTACAGTCACCATTATTTGGCCAAAAGGTTTTTCCAGTAAAAATTGAAGCATAGACTCTTTGCCTCCACTGCCACCTCCAGAAGATAATCCGGATATTATTTTTTTTACCGCAGCATAGGCCAAGGCGGCATAAAATGCCCCACTGGTAAAATAGGTGATTCTGTTTACGATTCCTTTCAGGTCAGTTCCATGGTTTTCGGGATCGGCAAAGGTTTGGTATAGCCGCCATAACACAAAGCAGATTAACCCCAATGCCAAAACCCCTAAAATGACCCGGCCAAATGGTTGCTTGGCCACATAATCCAATACGCCAGAGCTCCCCGTTTTTTCTCCTGTTACGCCAATTACTGAAAGAGCGGTAAGCCCTCCAATAAGGGAATAGATCAATCCTTTGGTAGCAATACCTATTCTGGCGATGTTTTCCTTTTTTTTATTATCCATTATCGATTAACTATAAATGCATGAATTACACCTGGCAACCAACCGATAAGGGTTAAAATTAAGCTGATTAAAAAGGTTTCTCCCAAGCCATGTTTTAAATAAACTGACAATGGTGGCAATAAAATGTTTAAAATGATTGTAAGCATGATTATTTTTAATTTGGTTATCTCCATTTAACTTACATCAAAACCTTCATATTAAAGGAATTCCCATGTTGGTTTAACAGAAAATTGTGTCATTTCCCCTTCAATTGTGAAATCAATTAACAAGTGCCGCCCTATTTATAAATTGTATAAAAGTTTACTATTCCAACAAGGCATTTAGCGCTAAATTTGGAAGGCTCATATATTAATTTTAATTTAAACCGATCTAACAACATCAATAAAATTTATATGAAGAACCTCCTATACCTTTTTATGCTATCGCTTGTGGTTTTGGCAACCTCGTGCAAACAGAAAACAGAGACAGAACATGCAGAACACGCCTTAACAGATGCCGAAATTGAGGCAAAAGCCATTCAAATCCAAAAAAACATTATAACCCTAGATACGCATTGCGATATTAATGTGGATAATTTCACAGACTCTATTAATTACACCCAAGATTTGGATACGCAAATTACCTTACCCAAAATGAAGTCTGGTGGTCTCGATGTAGCTTGGTTCATAGTCTATACCGGGCAAGATTCGTTAAATGCGGAAGGGTACAAAAAGGCATACCAAAATGCGATTTCCAAATTTGAAGCGATTCATCGTTTGTGTGAAGAGATTGCTCCCGATGAAATCGAACTCGCCCTCACATCAGAAGATGTAAGGGAAATTCATGCCAAGGGCAAAAAAGTGGCCATGATAGGTATTGAAAACGGCTACCCTATTGGTACTGATGTGAGGAATGTAAAGAAATTCTACGACCTCGGCGGTCGATATATGTCCCTTGCGCATCAAGGTCACAGTCAGTTATCAGATTCCAATACTGGAGAAAAAGACGGTGTTTGGCTACACAATGGCTTAAGTGAACTGGGTAAAGAGGTGGTTAAGGAAATGAATAAATATGGAATGATGATCGATGTTTCCCATCCATCCAAAGAAGCTATGAGGCAGATGATTGAACTTACTGAAGCTCCTGTAATAGCTTCCCATTCTTCAGCCCGGAATTTGAGTAACCATAGCAGAAATTTAGACGACGAACAATTGAAATGGCTAAAGAAAAACGGTGGCGTTGTACAAACGGTCGCTTTTGCACCCTATGTTAATGTGGAGAAGGACAGTGTTTTTGATCTTGAAGTTGATAAAGTGATGCAGGCTGAAGCCCAAAGAAAGAACTTTTCCATCTTGGAGAGGGATAGCGTAAAGCAACTTTCCGAAAAAGAAAGGGATGCATATTATGAAAAGTATGTTGGTATTAGAAATGCAGCTTCCCGAAAGTTGGATTCCATATCCCAACATAAAGCTCCCGTTAATGTTTCCGATTTTGTGGATCATATCGATTATTTAATTGAAAAAGTAGGGATCAATCATGTTGGAATAAGTTCAGATTTCGACGGTGGTGGCGGAATTTATGGTTGGAATGATGCCTCCGAAACCCTTAATGTTACCAAAGAATTGGTTAAAAGAGGATATTCTGAAAAAGAAATAGAAAAACTGTGGAGTGGAAATCTATTGCGCGTTTTAGATGAAGTTCAGGCTATAGGAAAGCAAATACAAGAAAAAGAAGCTAATGGAGAATCGAATGAAGATTCTGTAATGCTGTAAAAATAAACATACCTTTAACAAATCTAAGCATCGAAACTAAATTCGGTGCTTTATTTTTGCAATTAAACAGGTTTACATGATGACACTTAAGAATTTTAGACTTATCAGTATATTAGAAGGGATTTCTTACCTATTGCTTTTTGGAATTACCATGCCATTAAAATATTACATGGATTTTCATGGACCCAATAAAATTGTAGGGATGCTGCATGGAATATTGTTCATCGCTTATGTGGTGATGTCTTTCGTATTTTACAAAAAACTAAAATGGTCAATCTCTACCCTATTTATCGTTTTACTATGTTCAATTATTCCATTTGGTACATTTTGGATGGAACGCAAGTATCTGCATCCTGCAAATTGAAAGTTTTTTGGGCTAAAACCGACTAAAAGCCTTCTTTTACCGTATACCTAATAAACAGATTAAACCTAGAAGAATGAAAAGTAGTTTTAAAGATATTATAGAAGTTAACAAACCCGTACTTATAGATTTTTATGCCGACTGGTGTGGCCCTTGCCAAACCATGATGCCCGTCTTGGATGATGTAAAACAGTCGATGGGAGATGCTATAAATATTATAAAAATAAATGTGGACAAAAACCAGGAACTTGCGGGAAGGTTTCAGGTACGTGGTGTCCCAACATTTATGATTCTTAAAAATGGGACTTCGGTTTGGCGCCAAGCTGGAATGATTTCCAAAAACGATTTGGTAAAGAAATTAACAGAACATTTATAATTTAGAAACCAGCATTTATTTTACAAACGCTCTGTATTCAGGTTTTTAAAATTTCCAATCATAAATTCTTATTAAAGCGTAGAATTTGCTTCCAATGCATTGTTAAATTTAGTATTTTTAAGAGTATCAATAAAAATTGTTACTGAATAATAATCTCACTTTGTGAGCAAAAACTAATTAACTATGCAGATAAATTTTGAATATGATAACGTTGCGGCTAGCAAACGTTTGGAAGAGATGGCTTCAAATAGAATAGACAAACTCGTAGATAAATACGATTTTATTGTTCGTGCGGATGTATTTTTCAAAACCGAAAATACTTCATCCAAAGACACAGGGAAAATTTGTAACATCCGTTTAAGTGTCCCGGGACCAAGGTTGTTTGCTGAAGCTTCCCACGAAAAATTTGAAATGTCCATTGCGGAAGCTTACAACGATTTGGAAAAACAATTGAGAAAGAAAAAAGAAAAAATGAAAGCTAAACAATAATTTGGTTTGAATTGATATAGAAATTAAAAAAATAATTGACGTGGAAGAGATGAGTATTTTAGCAACAGACGATAAACAGATAACATTAATTTTTGACCCTAGTACCAAATTAGGGCGGGAATGCCAAGCGTACGCAGTGTCTTCAGAGGCAAAAGTATTGGCCATAGATCTTACCAAAACCAAAGTCGCCGATACCGAATGGGTAGAAATTGCGGATAGATTGGGAAAAACAGTCCCAGAACTCATTGCAAAAGACCATCCAGCTTTTACCAATCAGTTTGGTGAGGATGTTGAATTGGATAGTACCGATGCTTTAAAAGTTTTAAACAAAAACCCGGAAACTTTGGTATATCCCATTGCCATTCGTGGCGATAAAGCAGTTATGGCGCATACTTTTTCGGATGTGTTGAAATTAATTAAACCCGATTCGTCGGATGTTAAAATACCATAAGTTTTCACGAGTATAGTAATAATTCAAAGGTTGGTAAAACATTACGTTTACCAACCTTTGTTGATTTTTGTCCTGTATGAAGGATGGTCGGTTGCTTTTCAGCTTCCTTATTCTTTTTCTTGAAGTTTCTTTTCCACAATATCCAAAGCATCTTGAACTGTCTTCATACCGTCCATGTCATCATTTTCCAGCGTAATATCAAATGCATCTTCAACATCTAAAATAATATCCACCAAATTGGCAGAATTAATATTTAGTTCTTGCGTGAAATTACTGTCTTTGGTAATATCATCTACCGAAACATCTTCTGGTAAATAAACCTTAATGATGCCCTTAAGGGTATTATAATGTTCTTTATTCATAGCCATATTTATTTTTTATACCTTTTAAAGATAACACAAGCGTTTACATCGCCAAAACCAAAACTCGCTTTTGCGATTAAATTCAGTTTTTTATTGAAGGTAGCTGTTGGCACCTTTTCTGCATCAATTCTTTCAGCTATTTCTGGGTGTAGGTCTTCACAATTTATATTTCCGAAAACCTTGTTTTCTTGAATCTGCAATACCGTGCCTACACATTCTATACTTCCCGCAGCCGCCAGGCAGTGCCCGAACATGCCTTTAAAAGAATTTATAAAAGGGAAGTCCTCGCCTTTTCTATTAAGGGCCGCACTCCAATTTTCAATTTCCAATGCATCTTTGGTAGTAGCCGTTAAGTGTCCGTTAATGGCATCTATTGCTTTATTATCAATTTCTGCTTCTTCGAGTGCCTGTTTAATGCATCTTTGCACCGCCTCGCTGTTGGGAGCTGTCATACTGCCCTCCCCTCTTTGTCCGCCACTATTTATGTGGCCTCCAAGGACTTCAGCATAAATATGCGCATTTCGTTCCAAAGCACTTTCTAAAGATTCCAACACCAGAGCCCCTGCTCCACTCCCTGGAACAAAACCAGCGGCAGTTTCACTCATGGGCCGGCTTGCCTGTGTAGGGTTATCGTTGTACTTTCTTGGGAGAATCCGCATCGCGTCAAATCCGCCCCAAACGTAGGGTCCACTGTCTGATGTGCTCCCGGTTAAGATTCTCTTTGCCTTACCATCTTTAATGCGCTCAAAAGCCATTAAAATACCTTCAGTGCCCGTTGTACAAGCAGAAGAGTTGGTAGTAACTTGGTTTCCCGCACCGACAATACCTCCCAAATAGGCGCTTATGCCACTGGCCATGGTTTGTACTACCGTGGTGCTACCCAACCTTCTGGCATTGTGCTCATCAATTAAATAAATGGAGTCCCTGAATTTATCCACGCCAGAAACACCGGTGCCAAAGATAACCCCATCGTCCCAATTCGGCGATTCACTATTGGCAACGGTCAAACCAGCGTCTTTCCAAGCATCTGTTCCAGCAATGACTCCGTAAACGAGTCCGCTTGCTTTTAAACCCTTTAATTGTAGCGGGGTAAAGTATTGATTAACGAGCGATTCATCTAAGTCTGGTTGCCCTCCAATTTGACAGCCAAAGTTAAGATCAGCTAAATCTTGGTGAAAAGTAATACCGCTTTTCCCTTGAATTAAACTATCTGTGAAATTTTTCAATCCAATGCCATTGGGTGCACATACCCCTAAACCAGTAATTACAACCCTATGCTCCATATTTTAAAATTTTATCATCCCGGAAATCGTTCCCTTGCAAACAAGTTCCTTTTGTGCATTAAACATTTTAACTTCGCATTTAAGTTTATGAAACCTGAAGTAAATTTTTTTAGAAACCACTTCTACCCGTTCTCCAGGAAAAACTGGTTTATGGAATTCCATTTCGGAACTACTCAATCCTATTTTTAAACTTTGATTTTTATATAAAGCATCACTTGATATAAAGTGACTCAATCCCATGCAAACCAACCCTATCTGTGCGCAACATTCTGTAAGAATAACTCCGGGGGTAACCGGATTATTTTTAAAATGACCTTTATAGAAATAGGAGTCCTTTGAGAATGTATAAAAGCCTTCCACCCTATCTTCTTTAACTTCCTTTAGGCCTTCCACGAATAAAAATGGCTCGCTATAAGGTAAGTTTATCAGAATATTTTGAATTAAAGTTTCCTTTTCCATTTCGAGATAGGTCTAATTACATATTAAAATTTAATGTTCGGATTTTCAGCTTCTAATTCTTATTTTTCAGAATTTAAAAAAACGTATTTCTCAAAAACACACAAATCACTGCAAACTCTCTCCACCATCCGCTTTAATAACCGTTCCAGTTATCCATTTGGCTTCTTCCTTACAAAGCAAGGAAACCACATTAGCGATATCCTCAGGAGTGGTCAGGCGTCCATTAGGGTTTCTAGCGATGGCATTTTGTTTTAGGGTTTCACTACCCGGAATCATCTTAAAGGAATTCGTTTCGGTAACCCCAGCTTGTATACAATTGGATTTAATCCCTTTCGAGGCAAACTCCAACGCCATATTTCTATGAATTGCTTCCAAAGCCGCTTTAGCCGCCGATACCGCACCGTAATTGCTCCAGGCTTTTACATTGCCTTCACTTGTAAATGAAATGACTCTGGTATCAGAAGCAAATAATTCAGCTTTTAAAAGTGCTTTGGTCCAATCGTACACACAAATGGCCATAGCATCCAGCGTTAAATGAAAATCTTGATTGTCTAACTCTTTTTCATCTTCAGAAAACATAGGTTTTAGGTTGCCCTTGGCAATACTATTGAGCAACACTTTTATCTTTCCAAGTTCAATAAGTTTTAAAATCTCATCAATAACAGCTTTTCTCTTGTCGCTGTTGGTGGCGTCTACATTAAAACTTTTCAATACGACATTGTGAGATCGAATATCTTTGAATGCCTCTTCAATTTGGGCTAAATCGGCTCTGCGGTCCCTATGCACAACTACAATATTATAACCATCTTTCGCCAATTTTTTTGCGGAAGCCAGTCCTAAGCCACTACTCCCACCTAAAATTAGTGCCCAGTAGTCTTTGTTTTTATTTTCTTGATTCATCTTTTAAACTTTTACCACTCCAGTAAAACACGTTGTGCTGAAAATCCCGGACCAAAACTCAAGATCAAGCCTTGTTCCCCAGCAGGGATGTTCTTTTCCATAAACCGCTCCAATACATATAAAACAGTCGCGCTGCTCATATTCCCATACAATCGTAGTGTTTCCCGGGTGTCGTCTATATTTTTACCTAGTTTACCAAAAAGTTCTTCTACGGTTTGAACTATTTTTTTTCCTCCCGGATGAAATATTAAATGGTTAACCTTCTCTATGGAAGTTTGGTGTTTTTTCAAGAACGGGTGGATAATATTCGGGAAATGCTCTGCTATGGTGCTGGGAACGGCTGGATCTAAAATCATTTTTAAACCATCATTTGTTAAATCGAAGCCCATCATACGGGTAGCGTCTTTAAAATGGTACATCTCCTCCCCGATTATTTTTGGGCCCACAGTACTTTCTTCCGAAGAAAGCAACACACAGGAAGCCCCATCTCCAAAAATAGCGGCACTAACCATATTTGCCATGGAAAAATCATTCAATTGAAAAGTTGCTGTCGGACTCTCCACGGCGACAATTGCGGCTCGTTTTCCGGGATTGGATTTTAAGAAATTAGCCGCATAAATAAGTCCGCTTACCCCTGCGGCACAGCCCATCTCTGTAACAGGAAGCCTTACCACGTCTTGACGCATTGCCAAGGCATTGATAAGATAGGCATCTAATGAGGGAATCATAATCCCGGTACAGCTTACAGTAATTATATAATCTATGGAATCTGCACTCCAATAGGCTTTTTCCAGAGCTTTACTTAGCACATTAGTCCCTAGTTTTTTCACCTCTCGGATATAGATGTTATTTTTTTCTTCGAACGAAGTTTTGGTAAACACCTCTTCAATATCCATGATTCCATATCTTTTATCTACGGCGGCGCCTTCAAAAATTTTTATCACTTTTCTTTTAAAACGCTCATCTTGATTGGCCAGCCAGAATTCCACAAATGGTAATATATCTTCCGTTTTACGCTCGTAAGCTGGCAATTCCTTGGTAACAGTAGCAATTTTAACTATACTCATAAATTTTTAATATGATTTGGTTTTACGCATTACCCATAAATAGCGAAAAGCCCATTTCCATTGAATGGAATGCGAAGCCTCGGGTAAATTTTTAGAAAAATGAGATAGCTCTTTTTTGGTGAATCCGCTTTTAATGGAAACCAAACCATCTTCTTTAGCAATTTTCGTTTTTATAAAAATAGCACTAAACAGTTTAAAAAGATAATATGCGAGCTTACTTCTTTGTAAATCATTGATAATAACCCCTATTTTGACCAGATTTACGAACTTCTTTAAGAAAACAGGGATTTGCGCATCCTTAAAATGATGCATGGTTAAGGTACACAGCAATAAGTCGCAGGACAATTCTTCCGCATTGAACTTTAAAATATCCGCACAGTAAAATTTAATATTGTTATGTGCCAATGATTGCATTTTGGCTATTTCGATGCCCTTTTCACTTAGATCGACCCCAATTAATTGAAGGTCGATATTTTTATTGCTGAAATAATCCGCAATATCCCTTAACATCTTCCCATCCCCGCAGCCCATATCGACTATGGTATAGTGCGATTGCGTATTTTGTTCTAGAATCTCTTCAATGGCCTTAATGGTTATTTTATTTCCGCTCAGTAGCCGGTTTACTGTAGAAAGATCTTTTAAAACTTTCGATAAAACGGAAGCTTCCAAATTTGGATCGTCCATCAATTCTGGCTCTTCACTTCTTTGAGGAAAAATCAAGGTCATATAATCGGTTTTCCATGTGTTGATGTAATCATTTTTCGAAGGATCCACGGAGACTTTGTCATAAAATTCATTACCGATGTAGCCATCGTGTTATTCAGTAATAAATGCTGTAATTGTCTGCCCATCCACAACCTACTTTTAAAATGTTTGTTCCATTCTTTCTCGTATGCTTTTTCCATATCGTCACGGCTAAACTTTTTGTTTTTGAAATATGTATCGATCAATTCTGAAGCTATTTTAGCGCTATGTATGGCCATTGCCATGCCATTCCCGCACAGCGGATGTATTAGACCCGCGGTATCCCCGCACATTAACATGTGTTGGTGCACACACTGTTTGTTGGCAAATGAAATTTGGGCTATACTTATGGGTTCCTCAAAAACAGGGGAAGCATTTTCTAAGAAATCTGCCAATTTCTTATTTTTTGAAACCACATGATGGTTAAATGAAGAAATATTCTTCTCTTTCTTGAAACTTTCATAAGAAGTTAGGTAGCAAAAGTTTACCGCATTCGTTTCCGTTTTAGAAAGACCTGCATATCCGCCTTCAAAACTGTGAAGCGCTACCAAGTTGTGGGGAAATTCATCTAAAGTATAATGACACTTAACCCCTAGCCAAGCCGATTTCTTATTAAAAAAAGTTCTATCCAACTCTTTGTCCAGCATATCCCGCTTTCCATAAGCACCAATTACGATGGAAGAAAAATAATTTTGAGTATTTGTTTGAACAGTAAACTCGTTGTTTTTAAAAGAAACTCCTTTTACACTTTCGAAAACGAATGAAACCTTGTTGTTTTTGGCTTTTTGAAACAAAAGATTATCGAAGGCATATCTACTAATCCCAATTCCTCCCAACGGTAACTTTGTGTGAATAGAACTTCCGTGGTGCGTACTTATTTCCAATTCGTCGATATTTGGAGGATTTAGACTTTCTAAGGAAACCTCTAAAAACTCCAAATAAGGCCTTATTTCCTGGGAAACATACTCCCCGCAGACTTTGTGATGTGGGTAGGTGTTTTTCTCAAAAACCAAAACCCTGTATTGTCGTTTTGATAGATGAATAGCAGCGCTTAGTCCGGCTAAGCCTCCTCCAACAATTATCACATCGAAATTTACAGGGATTTTCTTTCGCAATTTTTTCTTATTTCAGCCTTTTAAAGATAAGACAAAAAAAATCCCGAAAATAACTTTTCCGGGACTTTCTATAAAGGTCAACTATAACCCAAACTATTTCTTCCAACTGCCTTCAAAAGCAAAATCCTCTTGAGGCATTCGTTCTCTTTCCTTGGTTTCCATTTCTAAAAGTTCTTCGTTCAGCTTTTCAAAATCTCCACCGTAATATCCAAAAGCAATCGCTGTGGAAACGTGAAAACCATCTGGTATTTTAAATTCTTTTTGAGCTTTTTTCCAATCGATACCCGCCATTTGGTGCACACCAATGTTCATATATTGCGCTTGCACACAAATATTTCCAACAGCAAGGCCCAAATCATGCAGTGCATGGAAATTTTCGTCCCCCTCCTCAGTTTTTTCTTTGTAAGCAGTAATGGCTAATAAAGGCGCATTGGTAACCCAACTTTTATTGAAATCGCTTAAACAACCTACTATTTTATCGTAAGCATCGCTGCCTTTTTCCGCATAAATAAAACGCCAAGGCTGTCTGTTAAAAGAACTCGGTGCCCAGCGTGCCGCTTCAAAGAGCTGTTTAACTTCATTTTCAGGGAGTTTTTCTTCCTTAAAAACCCTTGGGCTCCAACGCATTTTTAAAAGCGCATAGATTTCGTGATTGGTTTTTGCAATTTTATCTAAATTTAATTGTTCTAATGGTGTCATTTCTTTTTCTTTTTATGATGCTAGTTTTTCTTTAAAGTCGTTGATAATCCCTCCTTTAAGGATTAAATTAATTTGTCTTTCACTTAGGGAATGTTTGGTTTCTATCTCTTCTTCTTTTCCATCATACGAAACCACTACTCTAATATTATTATTGTTTTTTACGTCTTCGATAAGGTTTTTAAAACGAACTTCCGCATCTTGATGTATTTTATCATAATCATCATTATTTACAAACTCTAACGGCAGAATACCAAAATTCACTAAATTTTGCCACGCAATACGCGCATAGCTTTTGGCGATAACAGCTATTTGTCCTAAAAACTTAGGAGCCAAGGCCGCGTGTTCCCGGCTACTTCCCTGTGCGTAATTTTCCCCAGCCACCACAATATGTCCGCCAAATTGTTCTTTGGCTTTCATAGCTCTATCATAAAAAGTTTCATCGATAACTATGTACGAATACTTACTGATTTCTGGAATGTTACTCCTAAACGGTAGTACTTCTGCTCCTGCTTTTAAAATTTCATCTGTGGAAATATTATCACCCATTTTTAAAACCACTGGAATATTATAAGAGTCGTTTAAAGGCTCAATATGCGGTAGTGTTTTAATATTAGGCCCTTTGGTAAGGCTCAACTCTTCTCCATTCTCTGGAGGCGCCACCAGCATATCAGTATTTATAATTTCTATTTCCGGAGCTTCAAATTTGGGGTATTTCATATTGTATAGCTTCTCCAAATTCCTTGGATCCGTGATTTTCCCTGTTAATGCTGAAGCTGCTGCCGTTTCTGGGCTGCATAAATGAACCTGATCGTCTTTTGTACCCGATCGATCGGGGAAATTCCTTGGCATAGTTCTTAAACTGATGGTACCACTAGCAGGTGCTTGCCCCATACCAATGCAACCCATACAACCGGATTGATGAAACCTTCCCCCTGCTTTGATTAAATTGGCAAAAGCTCGGTTGTCAATCATATTTTGAATGATTTGTCTTGATGTCGGATTAATATCAAACGATACATTATCACTTATAGATTTATCTTTTACAATTGCTCCAGCAATCCAAAAATCCCTAAGACCTGGATTTGCAGAAGAACCTATAACCACCTGGCTTATTTCTTTTCCTTCCACTTCGCTCACAGGCACTACGTTACCCGGACTTGTGGGCAGGGCGATTAAAGGAACCAGTTCATCTAAAACTATTTCATCTTCCAAATCGTATTCACAACCCTCGTCGGCTATTAATTCCACCCAATCGTCTTCTCTCTTTTGCGATTTTAAAAACCTTTTTGTTTCTTCATCACTAGGGAAAACAGTGGTAGTAGCTCCCAACTCTGCACCCATATTGGCAATTACATGCCTGTCCATAGCGCTCAAATGTTTTAATCCATCACCATAGTATTCTATTATTTTACCTACGCCGCCTTTTACATCATAGCGACGCAACATTTCTAAGATTACGTCTTTTGCACTCACCCAATCTGGTAATTTACCAGTCAATTTAACTCCCATTACTTGGGGCATCTTTACAAAGTAAGGTTGCCCAGCAATTGCTGCCGCCACATCCAAACCTCCTGTACCAATGGCCAACATACCAAGGGAACCAGCAGCAGGTGTATGGCTGTCTGAACCGACCAAAGTTTTTCCCGGTTTTCCAAATCGCTCCATATGCACTGGGTGACTTACACCATTTCCTGGTCTACTAAACCATAAGCCGAACTTTTGCGCAGCAGAGTGTAAAAACCGATGATCGTCGGCATTTTTAAAATCCGTTTGCAATAAATTATGATCGACATATTGAACTGCTACTTCTGTTTTGGCCTTTTCCAAGCCCATAGCTTCGAGCTCTAATTGTACTAAGGTTCCAGTGGCATCTTGAAGCAATGCTTGGTCTATTTTTATTCCAATTTCACTTCCAGGAGTCATTTCCCCCTGCAGCAAATGGGCTTTTATAAGTTTTTGAGATACGTTTAAAGGTTTACTCATTGTTTTTTTGGTTTATTAATTCAGTAGAACTTAAAAGATACTACAATTTTTACTCTCAAACATATGTTTAATAGCTCTTTAACGGGGGTTTAAGGATTGTTTAACACTAATATTAGATTGAATAAATCTTAACCAAACGCTAAAACTATATTGTGAATGATGGTTTTAATTATATTTAGCAAATAATCTCAATTGAATTAATGAAGTTTCAAATCTGTTTTTTCATATTAGGTTTTGCAATATCACAATGTTGGTCCCAACGGGAATCAGTTATTACGGGGGTAGTTTATCATAAAAATGAGCCAATAGGAGATATAAGGATTGTAAATTTGAATAATGATTTTGTTGTATTTTCTAATAACGACGGTGAATTCAGAATTTCTGCAAAACTAATGGATAGTATTTTGTTTTTATCTATTTTTTATGAAACTGAAGTTATAGTTGTCGATAAAGGAACATTAAAAATAGAAAAACCGTTTTGCTGCAAGAAAAGGTTAATGAATTGACAGAAGTTGTTCTTGAAGAACAATATATTGCACCAGATTTCGACGTAAAATAATATAATTTAGAATTTCAAACTCAAATTGTGAACGACCGAAATAATAACCCCTACAAATACAAACCTTTAGGAAATGGAAATGTTGACATTTTAGCAATTCTTGAGTTGATAGGGAGTCTATTCATTAAAAATAAATACCGAAATTCAGAAATACCAGAAACTATTTCATATGAAGAATTTCAAGATTTATTCTTGGTCGATTCCTTTTTTTCAGAAGAACTTTTAGAAAAGGATTTAAAAATTTCAAAAGAATACAAACAACTCTTTTTCATTTTCTGCGAATCCAAAATGATTGAAGATGAACAATTGAAAAAGGAGAATCAATTCGAGCTTTTAAACACATTAGTATCGTGTAGCAAAGAGTTTCTTCAAGAATTAAAGAATACGAAAAATGACTTGAAACTCAATTAATCTTTTTCATAAAAAAAATCCGAACTCTCGCTCGGATTTAATTATTGTCGGCGTATCTAAAAACTAGAAAACCTCTTTTAAAAGTTCTTTAAGTTCTTCCCACGACTTCTCATCAGCATCGGCATTATAAGCCAAAGGTAAATCGAATTTTTTACCCAAGGAATCGGCTTCTTTGCTCGTAAATGCATGCACCGCATCTTCGTAAGCTATATATTGGTAATCTGCGTTCACGCTATCCATAGCCCTAGTGTAAGCTGCAATGGATTCTGGAGAAACAAATGGATCTTCTGCTCCATTACAAATCAATATTTTAGCTTTAATATCCTTGGAAGGCATTACAGGTAATTTAACCCCACTATGAAATGCAGCCACGGCATCGAGATCTTCACCCATGTCTGCCATTGTTAATACTACGCTTCCTCCAAAGCAATATCCAATGGCAGCGATCTTGTTTGGATCTACATGAGGATTCGATTTTAAAGCCGCAAGGGCAGCGTCGAACCTGGCTTTTGCGACATCTATATTTTTCATAACCATACCAGAGAACTTTCCAGCATCTTCTGGGTGTTTTGCTTGTTTTCCTTCGCCATACATATCTACTGCCAAAGCTACATAGCCCAATTCGGCCAACATATCTGCACGCTTTCTACTATAATCGTTATGTCCCCACCATTCATGTACAACCAAAATACCTGGTTTCTTTTCGTCGGACTCGGGGTTGTACGCAATATAACCTCGCATGGTTGTCGAATCGGTTTTGTAAGAGATTTCCTCTCCCTTTACTTCCACTTTTTCAGAAACCTTAGTTGTCTCCTCTTTAGTTTCCGACGTATTTTCCTTTTTATTCTCTGTTTTACAGCTTAAGGCTAAGCAAATTACACAAAGTAAGCAGTAACTGATTTTCAATATTTTCATAATTTTTAATTTGATAGTTCTGTTCTAAGCCAATTTCAAGATTTAAATTCTGGAAAGTTATCTTCTCTCTTCAATTAATCTATATTTCCTTAAATTTAGTCATTCCAAAACAGCTCTCAAAATTAAACAAAGACTGATTGAAAAATTCACCTTAACGAGCACTTCATATTTTAAAGGAATATTTTGCAATACTGCTTATTTAATGGTTTCTATTTTTACATAACCTTCTTCAATCAATGGGATATAACCCAAGAGTCCTCCCCATGCATAAAATGGATCACTGTTGCGAACATCATCGCCTACACCGGTTTCTGCGTTATAATTCTCATGAATATGTCGTTTATTCTCCCATTCACTTATTAGCAGCTCTTTAGATTTCTCAGATAATATCTTTCTTGCCTCAGGCAAATCGTAATTTCTTAAACCCAAATAAACTAGATAGTTCATCGGCGCCCATATTCTGCCCCTCCAATAACTGTTATCTGGAAAAGCGGCATTGTTCTTAGCAATGGAAGCCATCATATACTTACCGTAAAATTCTTCAGGATTCATAAAATGTTCTTCGATCATCCGAGTAGCTTGTTCTTGTGTGGGGACGCCTGCCAGCAAAGGATAAAAATGTGTAGGACTTAAATGCTTGGTGAACTCTCCCGTAATCAAATTCTTATCCCTGTAAATGCCAAGGTTATCATCCCATAACTCATTGAGTTTATCGGTGTACATTTTGGCTCTATTCAATAATTCCTGTTTATCTTCAAGTTTTCCTAACACTGAGGCTATCTCAGCCAAATATTTGCAGTCTGCAATATATAAGCTCATTAATCCTACTGAGGCAAGTTCCATCATGTGGGTTTCTTCATTAAAGGTAACTTCATCAAACATGGGAGAATTATCAAGTCCAGATTCCCATTTCGCTGCTTTCATTGTGTTTCCCTGCATTCCTTCCGGGTGTGGATCTGATCCCCATGACAGGAAACCTTTATTATCCCTATTGTTGTTCCACCACTTGTTCCACGTTAATAAGTTTTCATATACTTCTTCCAAAAACCACTTTTCTTTATACTGATCGTAAATCATTTTAACCGTCATTGCGCCCACAGGTGGCTGGGAGCGGTCGTTGGATTTTTTGTAAGTGGCAGCCACGTTTGGAATAAACCCACTATCTGTTATACTGTTTGTAATAGCAAAAACATTACTATAAGCTAAATTTTTATTATCAATTGCCGCAATCGATGCAATAAAATATGTGTCCCAATCAAAAATGATGTATCCTCCCCAGGCTTCATTCCAAATTCGACTAACAGAAGAAATACCTCGATCGTTAAAGGCATCGTAAAACTGGTTCCAAGCGACTACGGATTGAATAGCTTCATAAACGGATGCGAGTTCGCCATATTGACTGGTATTTTCCTTAAATTGGTTTTTCTTTTTAAGGATAATGGCCTCAACTTCTTGAATTGAGCGTTCTTCTCCTGTATATACGGCAATTTTATTGTCAGAATCAAATGAAAAGTACGGAGTTGGTATGGGTAAAGGCATATTTGTATCGGTTCCAATCTTCCGAATTACCGTTTTTTCATCATCACTCGAAGCTTCAATAGTATTTTCCTCTAAACGTAAGAGCCCTGGTTTGTTCCACAAATAACCCGATTCTAATACTAAAATATGAACTGATTCCTGAATAGAATCCGGCGTATATAGCATAACAAAATCCTCACCATCAACAGCCGTTTCTATGGAGGCGTTCATCCCTTCCCAAGAAAGCTGTAAAGCCGTATAACTTCCATCATATGAATGTTCCTTCGGTTTTATTGTTTCAGCAAAATTGTATTTTGGATTAGCCACGTAAGCATCTCCAAGCCAATAAGGACCATGCCCTTTTTTTCGCATTTTTATTTGAAGGTTGAGTCCGTCCGGCATTTTAACATAAGACAGAACACTGGGATTGTTCCAGGTGTTCCAACCTTTTAAAAGAGAATCTTGTAAAACTTCTGTTTTATTATCAATTTTCGGAGAATTTGGTTTTGATAGGTCACAGGACCCAAAAATTAAAATACAAGTAATAAAAAGGTAACTAATTTTCATTTTATTATTTTGGTTGGT
The DNA here is from genome assembly GCF_013391805.1 of Galbibacter sp. BG1. GTDB lineage: Bacteria > Bacteroidota > Bacteroidia > Flavobacteriales > Flavobacteriaceae > Galbibacter. Next base: position 3,222,773 of record NZ_CP058364.1, read on the forward strand.
TTTCTTTTGGCATGGCATTTCGCCAACCTTTTTCTTTTAGAATTTTCATTTCTGAGACTACTTCAGGAAATTCATTTGCAATATTTTTACGATTTAATGGATCATTAATCCTATTATACAGTTCCACACTGTCCCCCTCAAAATCAATAAAAGTGTATTTTTTGGTTTTTACCCCAACAATATCCTTGTTGTAAGCTCTATGCGTGAACACTGCTTTTTTCCATTCTTTGTTTTTAGAACTCAACAACGGAACAAAACTTGTTCCTTCCAAGCTTTGCGGCGGATTAGGCAATCCACACAATTCAATTAGGGTGGGATAAATATCGACCAACTCGATTAAAGCATCTACGGTTAGGTTTTTAGATTCTGGAATACTGATGAGTAAAGGCACACGGGTTTCATCATCATAATTATTGCCTTTCCCCCAATGTGAATGATTTCCAAAACTATATCCATGATCCATGGCCCCAAGAATTATTACGCTGTTTTTATGCAATTCAAGTTGCTTTATTCTGGCTATAATCTCACCTATTAGACTATCTACCTCTGTTATTTCTCCATAATATTTTTTCTGAAGATTTTTAATATCTGTAGAATCTAATAATTCACCTTTGTAGTAAGGGTAACGATCTTTCGATGAAAATTGATTTAAAGAATAATGACTTTCCGATTGTGGGTTGGGTGTCCAAGGATCATGAGTTTGACTATATCCCAATGCCAAAAAAAATGGTTTCTTTTGATTAATTACATTATCAATGGCCTTAAACGCTAGAGCGTTATCTTTTATTCCATGAATATCAAAAACTTTGCTGTACGCATCGTCCGTTTCCCCACTTCTGGAATCGTGAATTTTTCCTGCAATTACAGTATGATATCCCGAATTCCTAAAATGTCTAGGCAATGAGGTGGCATTGGGTAACATTTTTTGCCAATCATCATCAATTTTTACGATTCCACTAGTTGAAGGCCGTATTCCAGTAAGAATACTGGTTCTAGAGGGTGTACATAGTGCCACCTGACAATGAGCATCTTTAAATATTACAGCATCTTTAGAAAATTCATCAATATTTGGGGTATACGCAATGGTATCTCCATAACACCCAAAAGAAGGCATCATATCTTCCATACTGATATAAATTACATTCAATTGAGTAGTGCTATCTTTTTTAGCACATGACACTAATATCACGCTCATTACGAAGAAACCGAAATATGAGAATTTTAAATTGATCATCTTAAAACCTATAAGGAATTGCTTTTTTGACTTCTTCATAAGGCAATACTCTATTTTCCCGTGCCCATTCATTATAACGAATCACCAATTGTTTCAGTCTATTTGGCATTTCACTGGCAAGATTATTTGTTTCACTCCTATCTACTGACAAATTGTAAAGTTCCCAATCTTTGTTATAATTTTTTACAGCCTTCCAATTTTCTAAAATAACTCCGCAATTTCCTTCATGCTCGAAATACAAAGGCCTCTCATAATTGGTTTCTTTTTCAGTTACAAATGGTAATAAGCTAGTTCCTTCCAAAGTGTTGTGAGTGGCTTCATTTTTATAAACTCCACAGATATCTAACAAGGTGGGTACCACATCAATAATATGACTAGGCATCTTTGAGATTATACCTGAATTAATCTCTGGAGGGTACCATAGAATAAACGGAGTTGCAATTCCTCCCTCGTGTATATTAGATTTAAACTCCCTGAATGGTGTGTTACTAACATTTGCCCATGACGGACCGTAACCGGTAAATGATGTGGGAGTTCCTGGTTCGGCTTTGGGGTCTAATCTGGGGTGTGAATACTTTCCATTTGCCAAATTCCCTGCCGAGCAACCCCCATTGTCGGAAAGAAAGATTATAACCGTATTATCCAATTCTTCTCTAACGCTTAGATAATCTATCAACTTTCCTATGTTTTGATCCATCCTATCAATCATGGCCGCATAAACCTCCATTAACCTAGCTTCATATTTTCTTTCTTCCTCGTTCAGGGCATTCCAATCACGGGTGTCCGGATTCTTACCAGATAAAACGGTTTTGTTTTCAATTAAGTTTAATGCTTTTAATTTTTCAAATCTACTTTCCCTTATTACATCCCATCCAGAGTCATAGCTACCTTCATACTTTTTAATATCTTCAGGCAGCGCATGTAATGGCCAGTGGGGAGCTGTGTAAGAAAGATATAAGAAAAATGGCTCATCTGTTATGTGTTTTGCCAACATATTTAATGCCTTATCTGTGTATAAATCAGTGGCATAGAAATCTTCTTCACTCATATCTAAAACCTCGTTGTTGGCAACTACTTTAATTTCATTATCTAAAGGCCAAAGATCGTTTCTGTAAGGTTTAAAATCGAAGTAGCTCGAAGCTCCATTAATAAGGGCGAAGCTTTCATCGAAACCATGATCTTTTGGCCAATGCCCCTCTTTTTCACCAACATGCCATTTCCCAGAAATAAATGTTTTATATCCTATATCTTTTAATAAGTCTGCAATCGTTTTAACATTTTTACCAAAATAACCTTGATATTCCGGAATTGGAATATCTGTATCGGTCATTGCTCCAATACCTACTTGGTGCGGGTAAAATCCTGTAAGCAAAGCGGCCCTCGAAGGGCAACATCTCGTGTTGTTGTAGAACTGGCTAAACGAAGCTAATTTATTTAAATTTGGGGTTTTTATTTCTGAACCGTAACAACCAATATCCGAGTAGCCAAGGTCGTCTGCAAGGATGATTATAATGTTTGGTCTATCACTGCTAGGTACTGTGTCAAATGAAGGAACGGAAGTCCATAAGAATGTTAAGAAGAGTAATAAATTCATTTATAGTTTATTTAAAGACACTGTAGTTAATAATTCAGAATTCTAAGCCCTAAAAAGTAACTAAAAAAGTGATATCCTTTTCTGACTTCAATATTGATTTAATTACAGATGTTCTTTCTGAAATACGAAATCATTCATTAAACTCTTGAAAATCAATAAAATTAAAATTAGCAAATTTTAATTGTACGTACAACTAAAATAATCACTTCACGTAAGTACGCTATCCGCTTGCATCTATATACAAGGTCCTAAAACAAAAAAAGTCCGATAAAAATATCGGACTTTCAATTTATATGATTTTTTGATTATTCCGCTTGTTTAGCGTCTTGAATCATTTCTTCACTTGCAACGATTCCAAGCTCTACACGTCTGTTCTTAACTCGACCTTCTTCGGTATTGTTATCAAACTTAGGTTGTGTTTCTCCATACCACTTGGTAGTCATTCTAGAAGAAGCTACGCCATTTGCAGCAAGAAAATCACGAACTGACTTCGCTCTTTTTTCAGATAAAGACATATTGTAACTATCTGCTCCAGAACTATCGGTATGCCCTTCAATAAGAATATTCGTATCGTCGTACTCCACAAAAACCTCTGCCATTTTTCTTAAGGTTTCTTGTCCTTCCGCAGAAATATTAGCAGAATTCAATGCAAATTTCACTCCACTATTTTCATCGAAGGTAACGTTAATACCTTCCCCTATTCTGGTAACATCTGCACCGGGAATAGCTTCTTCAATAGCCTCGGCATTTCTATCCATTTTATTACCAATTCTATTACCAACGGCTCCACCAACGGCAGCACCAATAATGGCACCTAAAACGGAGTTGTTACCATCTCCTACATTATTACCAATAATACCACCTATAGCCGCTCCAGAACCAGCACCAATAGCCGTACCACGCTGCGTATTATTTGAGTTCTTAATAGCCTCGCAACTAACAAGCATTAGCGCTGAAGCAAAAAACAATCCACTTTTAAAAATTATATTTTTCATCTTTTTTTATTTTACGTTGTGTTAATTAGTTTTATCTATTCTAATGATACTTGAAATTACTCAAACTATCTCAAGGAAGCGGTTTTTGTAAATTCGTAAACCACTGTAACGTTTTCTGAACCTACAGGTGCATCCGCGGAAATTACCATTTGTTGTGGGGATAACGAGTTTATTTGGAAAACATATCCATAACCACCACTTATATCATTTTTCTTTTCGTCAATGAATTTAAACTGAAATTTGGTAGGATTTCCATTCGCATCATCTTGAATAGACCAACGAATGTTTCTTTGTCCCGGTGCACATTCGCCAGGTGCTTGAATGTTGTAGTAACCGGTACTATTGTTGGAACGGAAAAACCATTCACTACCTTCAAAACACTTTGCAGAAACATCATTAAACAACACAGATTTGTAATACCCCGGATTGTTTTGGTAATCTATATTAGTAAGCTGCCACGTACCATCTAAAGATTTTCTGCTGTCCTTGTTATCTTTACTCAGCCCGCAAGACGTTAGTGTTACAGTAACCGCGAGCAATAAAATATACAACTTATTTTTCATGATTTTGTTTGTTATTTTTTTATGTTGAATTAGTTCTAAAGTAATAAAAAAGCTTCGTCGGTTAAGTATTTCCTTGTTAAATTAACAAATATTTAAACTAAAAACAACCCTAATAGTTAAATAAATTTAACAGTTCATTTTCTAGTCTATTTTTAGCTAAATAATTATTTTCCAAACTTTTAGCGAAAGGAATGGGGGTTTCTAAGCTCCCTACCCGTTTTACCGGGGCATCCAAGAACTCAAAACAGTTTTCGTTAATCAAGGCTGAAATATCACTTGCAATACCCCCAAAGAGCGTATCTTCCTGTAGAATAAGCACTTTCCCTGTTTTTTTAACGGATGCATAAACACTATCGATATCTAAAGGGGCCAATGTTCTAAGATCTATTAAGTCTACAGAGATATCCTGATTATTTTCCAAGATTTCCAATGCCCAATGTACCCCAGCACCGTAGGTAATTAGAGAAATATCGGAACCTTCTTTAAGTACACTGGCCTTGCCTAAAGGAAGTGTGTAATAATCTTCTGGAACATCTTGGGTGATGGTGCGGTACAGCGCCTTATGCTCAAAGAAAAGTACCGGATTGGGATCGTTAATGGCGGTTGCCAATAAGCCTTTAGCGTCATAAGGGAATGCTGGATATACCACTTTTAATCCTGGGGTTTTGGTAAACCAGGCTTCATTGGTCTGTGAGTGGAACGGACCCGCACCCACACCGCCGCCACAGGGCATTCTAATAACCACATCTGCATTTTGATTCCATCTGTAATGAGATTTCGCCAAATAATTTACAATCGGATTAAAACCACTGGAGACGAAGTCAGCAAATTGCATTTCCACAACCGATTTCATTCCGTTGATAGACAAGCCCATTGCGGCTGAAACTATTCCCGATTCACAGATGGGAGTGTTCCGCACTCTTTCCTTGCCAAAGGCATCCAGAAAACCTTCAGTGACTTTAAAAACACCCCCGTAATCGGCAATATCTTGCCCCATGATTATTAAATCCTTATGTTTTTCCATGCTCTGTTTTAGGCTCTGGGAAATAGCATCTACAAAACGTATATGATTAGAGTTTGATTCTTCATTAACCTCTTCATATTTAAAAACTTTATAAACATCATTTAACTCATTTGTTTCAATATAGTCTATTTCTTTTTCAGCATAAGCAATCTGTAAATTTTCATCGATTTCCGATTGAATTTTATTCTGAAGCGTGGTATAATCATCCTTGGTCAAAATCCCTTCATCTATCAAAAATTGAGTATAATTGGTAACCGGGTCTTTATGTTTCCATTCCAACATCAACGTCTCGGGAACATACTTCGTTCCACTCGCCTCTTCATGTCCACGCATCCTAAACGTTTTAAACTCCAAAAGCACTGGCCGGGGATTTTCCCGAACACTTTTAGCAATTTCATCAACCTTAGCATACACTTCAAGAATATTGTTTCCCTCGATAAGATGTGCCTCCATGCCATAGCCAATGCCTTTGTCTGCTATATTTTGGCAATTGTATTGCTCGTGCGTTGGTGTTGAGAGACCATATCCATTATTTTCCACACAAAAAAGAACTGGCAGCGACCAGACGGAAGCAATGTTTAAAGCCTCGTGAAAGTCGCCTTCACTGGTTCCTCCTTCCCCAGTAAATACGGCCGTAACCTTGTTTTCTTTCCTTATTTTATGTGCTAGGGCAATCCCGTCGGCAACACCGAGTTGAGGGCCTAAATGCGAAATCATCCCCACAATTTTATACTCTTGGGTACCAAAGTGAAAACTTCGGTCTCTTCCTTTGGTAAAACCATTGGCTTTTCCTTGCCATTGAGAGAATAAGCGGTGTAATGGGATGTTTCGGGAAGTAAAAACACCGAGATTTCGATGCATTGGCAATATATATTCTTCTTTACGCAAAGCCAAGGTAACACCTACAGCAATAGCCTCTTGCCCTATCCCGCTAAACCATTTGGAGATTTTACCTTGTCGTAACAACACCAACATTTTCTCCTCAATCATTCTCGATTTTAACATATTAAAATGAAGATCTAGAAGTACCTTATTGTTTATGAAACGGTTATCGTATTCGAACGGATAAATGGAAGTGGTATTATTCATGGTCGATGCATTTACATCAAATGTAGAAAAATATTATTATTTCTATTTCATTGAATTTTCAAATTAGATATTATTAAATGGACCGATAAATCGCTACATTTGTTATAAATGTAAGGCTTAAGCCACTTAAAATGTTATAAAAATGAATAAGGTACCGAGTGTAGATTTAAGTGATTTTCTTTCTGATAATCCTTCGCGAAAGCAGAAATTTATAGATGAAATAGGAAAAGCCTATGAAGAAATTGGCTTTGTGGCATTGAAAGGACACTTTCTTTCTGACCAACTAATAAACGATTTGTACAGTGAAATTAAGAAGTTCTTCGATTTGCCGCAAGAGGTAAAAGACAAATATGAAATTGAAGGTATAGGCGGACAAAGAGGATACACTTCTTTTGGAAAAGAGCATGCAAAAGGGAGAAAGGAAGGCGATTTAAAAGAGTTTTGGCATTTTGGTCAATATGTAGAAGACGATCCGAAGCTGGAAGAGGAATATCCCGATAATGTGCAGGTGAAAGAGCTCCCTGACTTTAATGCAGTAGGTAAAGAGACCTATCAACAACTGGAAAAAACAGCGAAATATGTGCTACGCGCACTGGCGTTGCATTTGGACTTGGAAGAAAACTACTTTGATAAATATATTAAAAATGGAAACTCCATTTTACGTCCTATTCACTACCCTCCTATTACAGAAGAACCTAAAAATGCGGTAAGAGCAGCAGCTCATGGGGATATCAACTTGATAACACTTTTAATGGGTGCCCAAGGAAGAGGACTCCAGGTTCAAAACCACAACGGGGAATGGATTGACGCTATTGCAGAGCCCGATGAATTAATGATCAATGTTGGGGACATGCTCTCCAGACATACCAATAACCGTTTGAAATCCACTATCCACCAAGTTATTAATCCGCCCAAAGAACTTTGGGGAACCTCCCGATATTCTGTTCCTTTCTTTATGCATCCTGTGAGTGATATGCCTTTGGATGTCCTGGAAAACTGTGTGGATGACGAGCACCCAAAATTATATGAAGATATTACGGCAGGGGAATTTCTGCACGAAAGACTTATTGAACTTGGACTGATAAAAGCGTAAAGATGGATTTACAAGATCAGCTAAAAAACCTATTTCCAGAACACGAATTTAAAGAAGAACCCAAAGCTGAACCGGATGAAAATGCAGTTTGGCTGCAAGACGATCCTCTTTTATGTAAATATGAAAAAAGAAAAGGAAAGCCTATAACTATTATAGACGGCTACAATGGAGCAACCAAAGACTTTAAAATTTTGGCCAAGGAATTAAAAACGACCCTTGGCGTAGGCGGTTCTTTTAAAGACGATACCATCATCATTCAAGGGGATTATAGGGATCAAATCATGCAGTTGTTGAAGGACAAGGGCTTTAAAGTGAAAAGGGTTGGCGGTTAATGCTTTAAGAGAATATTCAATGAGCTTTTTTTACGTTGACTATTCATATTTTCATCAAATATAAAGATGTTTTAGGCGTTAAGTATTTAACAGGTTTGTCCATTGCGTTGTATCTTATAATTAATACATTTACCAGTTGAACAGCATAAAAAAAATGATCACTGATTAATTAACCCCCACATTTAAGTGGATTAATCTTAAACTTTAATCCCGCTTAGATTGTAAACCAAATCTATAATTAAAATGGCTAAAACACTTCATATTACAAACGGAGACAGTTTCACTTCAGTATTGAAAAAATTAAATATTGGAGGCGATATTGTTACTTGGAGGGAGATGCTTTGCGAAGGTAAAACAATAAATGATGTTGGAAGTGAATCTTTTTGGAAACAACGTTACGATTATTTGCACAAAGCTTACAAAATCACCAAGGATACCTTTATAAATAAAACCTTAAAAGAATACAGAAACCTCTGTAACCAAAAAAGTCAAGAAGAAATTGTTTTATGGTTTGAATACGATCTTTTTTGCCAAGTAAATATGATTGCCGTATTGAGCTGGCTAAAAAAACACCGTCCGCAAGCTGCTATTCATTTGGTTTGTTCTGGTGATGAAGACAGTTCCAATAAATTATACGCACTGACTGAGCTTTCTGAAGCTAAACTACTTGATTTATACAATAATAAGTTACCACTTAACAAAGACGATATTGAGTATGCGGATTTTATTTGGCAATTGTATTGCGAAAACAATCCTATTCGTTTGCAAAATGCAATTCAACAGAATAAATCTCAATTAAATTACTTATCGGCGGCAATGGAATCGCATTTACATAGGTTCCCTAGTTTAAAGAATGGTTTAAACGAACTGGAGAACCAAATGCTTCAAAAAACAATCAGTAAAAAACCAAAAACCAAAGAAGAAATTATTTCAGAAATGCTGAAAGACCAAGGGATTTATGGTTTTGGAGACATGCAATACAACAAGATGGCCAATAACCTACGTCCGCTATATCGATCTTTTAATCCCGCTAAACTCACGAAAACTGGTATTAAAGTGGCTGAAAAAGCAGAAAATTATTATCCTAATATAAAAAGCGATCAAGAATATTTAGGAGGAACCCCCAAATATTCTTTTTTATTTGTAGAAGATTCTGCACAACTTTTAAAGCTGTAAAATGACAAAAATAGCAGATTCGGAGCTCATTCTAAATGAAGATGGAAGCATCTATCATTTAAACTTACTACCTGAAGATATTGCAGATATTATAATAATCGTAGGCGATCCCGATAGGGTTGCAAAAGTTTCGCAATATTTTGATCGTATTGAACTTAAAAAAGGGAAAAGGGAGTTTAAAACCCATACAGGTTATCTCAATAACAAACGTATTTCTGTAATTTCTACGGGCATTGGAACAGATAATATCGATATTGTTTTCAATGAATTGGATGCGCTGGTAAACATCGATTTCGAGAATCGAACTATAAAAAAGGAATTAAAATCGCTTGATATTATTCGTATTGGAACTACGGGATCGCTTCAACCGGAAATTAAAGTAGACGATTTTTTAATGAGTGAATATGCAGTTGGTTTCGATAGCCTCCTTCATTTTTACAATAGTGAGCACATTCAGCACAAAAACATTCAACAGGCATTGATGCAGCATACCAATTGGTTTAAGGAAAAGTCCACTCCCTACGTGGTAGAATTTGATAAGGACTTAGGGGGAAAATTACTTTCAGAAGGAATCCATAAAGGTTTTACAGCTACCAACGTTGGTTTTTACGGTCCGCAATCGCGTAAACTAAGATTGGATATTCAAGATCCTGCATTAAACGATAAATTGGCTTCTTTTAATTTTAACGGACTTAAAGTAACGAATTTGGAAATGGAGACTGCTGGAATTTATGGGTTGGCGAAACTTTTAGGACATCGTGCAATTTCTATGAATTGCATTTTGGCGAATCGCCCCAATGGTAATTTTTCTAAAAATCCAGAGGCTGCCACCCAGAAGCTTATTGAATATACCCTTAATAAAATAAGTGAGTTTTAATTTCATTTTTTTAGCTTTGAAATTAGTTGCCACTGCTTAATTTCCGCAAATTATAGATGAATTATTTCTCAGGACATGTTCGTGGTAACTTTTAAATGGTTTTAGATGAAAAAAATAAATATTGTAGGAGTCCCAGAACATTTTAACCTTCCATGGCATTTAGCTATTGAAGATGGTGCTTTCCATGATCGTGGAATTGATTTAAATTGGACCGATATTCCTGAGGGTACCGGAAGAATGTGCCAAATGCTTCGCGATGGGGAAACCGATATCGCCATAATCTTAACTGAAGGTTTGGTAAAAGATATTGTAGCAGGAAATCCATCTAAAATCGTTCAGGTATTTGTGCAATCACCTTTATACTGGGGTGTTCATGTAGGCAGTTCTTCTGCGTACAGAAATATGGAAGATCTAAAAGGTAAAAAAGCGGCCATATCGCGTTTCGGAAGCGGCAGCCATTTAATGGCTTATATAAATGCAGATAACCAAGGCTGGGATTACAGCGATCTTAAGTTTGAGGTAGTAAATAATATAGATGGAGCTATAGAAGTCCTCACAGAGGGAACAGCAGACTATTTTATGTGGGAACATTTTACCACCAAACCCATAGTGGATAAAGGGATATTTAGAAGAATTGACGATTGCCCTACTCCATGGCCGTGTTTTGTAATTGCTGTTCGTGATGAAGTTTTAAGCAAGAACAGTTCCGTTATTAAGCATGTCTTAGAAGTAATTAATATTTACACAGCGGATTTTAAGGATATCCCTAGTATCGACCGTATGTTATCCAACAGGTACGAGCAAAAAATAGTAGATATACAGGAGTGGCTTTCCATCACCAGGTGGAGCCAAGAAAACATAACTCCCATAACTGTTAAGAATATTCAAGATCAATTAGCGAAGCTTAATATTATTGAAAGCAGCCTGCCATACTCCAAAATTGTTACCAACGTATAGGCTCTTTATTATCTTTTACCAAAATAGCGTTGCATTTGCTAAAATGGTTGTTGCCAAACCAATACCCTCTATTCGCACTCAAGGGAGATGGGTGTCCGGTTGTTAATATATGATGTTTGCTACCGTCGATCAGTTTTACCTTTTTCTTGGCAAAACCTCCCCACAATAAAAAAACGACATTTTCTTTTTCTTCTGAAACCTTTCTAATAGCAGCATCTGTAAACGTTTCCCATCCTTTGTTTTGGTGACTTCCCGCCTGGTGGGCCCTTACGGTAAGGGTAGCGTTGAGAAGCAACACCCCCTGCTCTGCCCATGGCTCTAAATTGCCGCTTTTTGGATATGGTTTTCCCACATCTTTTTCTAATTCCTTAAAGATATTGATCAACGATGGTGGATGCGGCACACCGTCTTTTACAGAAAAGCATAGTCCATTTGCTTGATTCGGACCGTGATAAGGATCTTGACCAATGATGACAACCTTAAGTTTATCGAAGGTGCAATGATCGAATGCTGAAAAGATTTTGTTCCCCGGCGGATAACATGTATGGTTTTTATATTCCTGTTTTACAAAGGAAGTGAGTTCCAAAAAATAAGGCTTTTCAAATTCTTCCTTTAAACGATCTTTCCAGCTGCTTTCTATCGCTACATTCATAAATATTCTTTTGTTATACTGACAATGATTTTCAAAAATAATTCAAAAAAAGATACTTTAAACCCTTGGAATTCTTCTGAAAAGAGTAAAGATACTTGTTTCATTTCAGTATAAAAATTGCAGAATATCAATTCTTGCCATGGAATCATCATATGAATTAAAACATACCCCTGATAAATCCAAATTAGTACGTAAATTTGCGTGCATTAAAAGATTGGGAGTCATTATTTATGAATAAAATACATACAAAAACACTTCAAGACCTTGAATTTTCTAAAGTACTTCAGCAAGTTTCAGAATTATGCAGTACGGATTTGGGGAAAGAAAGTGCCTTACAAATTATTCCATACCGCAAAAGAGAAGAACTTTTAGATGCTTTAAATCTAACCAAAGAGTATTTGGCTTCTTTTGAAAACAACAACAGCATTCCCAATCATTATTTTGAAGCTATTTCCAAAGAAATTCAGCTTTTAAAGATTGAAAATACGCTTATTGAGATTGAAGGTTTTAGAAAAATCGCCTCTATATCTGCAACTACCAATGGGCATATTCTTTTTTATAAGAAATTTCACGAATACTATCCTACCCTGCATAAAAAAGCTCAAGAGATAGAATTCACCAAGGAAATTCAACAAAAAATCGACGAAGTCATCGATAGGTTTGGAGATATAAAAGATGATGCATCGGAAACGCTCTATCGGTTACGGAAACAAATAAACCAGGTTCGCTCTAAAATCAATCAAAGTTTTGCCGGAGCTTTAAGTACATATTCATCTGCGGGATTATTGGATGATATTCGGGAGAGTGTTATCGATAACCGTCGTGTATTAGCGGTAAAAGCCATGTATAGACGCCGGGTTAAAGGTTCGATCATGGGGAATTCCAAAACCGGTAGCATTGTTTATATCGAGCCAGAAGCAACACGAAATTACAATAGGGATCTAAACAATCTGGAATATGAGGAGAAAGAAGAGGTTCAAAAAATACTAAAGGATCTTACCAATTTCTTGCGTCCTTTCCGCCCTTTGTTAATCGATTACCAAAATTTCCTTACGTTGATCGATACGGTGGCTGCCAAAGCGAAATATGCCAATAAAATGCAGGCGCTATTGCCAAAACTGAATGAAGAACGACATTTTAGGTTGATTGATGCCTACCATCCCCTACTCTTTTTAACCAATAAAGCAAAAGGAGCTAAAACCTATCCGCAGACAATAGAACTGCATCAGGAAAATAGAATTATTGTGATTTCCGGGCCCAACGCGGGCGGTAAAAGTATAACGCTAAAGACTGTAGGGTTATTACAGGTAATGCTTCAAAGTGGAATGTTGGTTCCAGTTCATGAACGCAGTGAAATGTGCCTGTTCGATAATGTATTAACGGATATTGGGGACAATCAATCCATTGAAAATCACTTAAGCACCTATAGCTATCGCTTAAAAAACATGAATTATTTTCTTAGGAAATGCGATAACAAAACTCTTTTCCTTATCGATGAATTTGGAACAGGGAGTGATCCTGAACTTGGGGGAGCGCTTGCTGAAACCTTTTTAGAAGTATTTTATGAGCGGGAAGCCTTTGGAATCATCACCACACATTATGCCAACCTAAAGATGCTAGCCAACGAATTGCCTCACGCCACCAATGCCAACATGCGATTTGACAGCAAAACCTTAGAACCTGTTTTTAAGTTGGTTTTAGGGGAAGCTGGTAGTTCATTTACTTTTGAAGTGGCACAAAAAAATGGTATTCCCTACAGCCTCATCAATAAAGCCAAAAAGAAGATAGAACGAGGTAAAGTTCGTTTTGATGCTACCATTGCTAAGTTGCAAAAAGAGCGTATTAAAATGGACAAAACTTCCACACAACTGCGGGAAGAGGAAGTAAAGGCCAGGGACGAAGCTAAACGCTTGGAGGAACTCAATACCAAGATCAAGGCGAAACTAGAGAACTATCAGCAGTTATACGATCATAACCAACGAATGATTTATCTTGGAAATAAAATCAATGATATTTCAGAAAAATATTTTATCAATAAAAAGAAAAGACCTTTAATTTCTGAGTTTTTAAGAATTGTTGAAACCGAAAATTCCAAACGCACCAAAGAAACTGCAGCAAAGAAGAAAGAAGAACGTGCGAAGAAAAAGGCGGTAGAGGCTGAAGTTCAGAAAGAGGTAAATGTAATCCGAAAGAAAAAGAAAAAAGAAAAAGCAGAAAAACCTAAAGAACCCGAAAAGCCCAAACCGGTATTAAAGGTTGGAGATCGCGTTCGGTTGACCGATAGTAAATCTGTGGGAAGTATTGATACCATTGAAAAAAACAAGGCTATTGTAAACTACGGTATGTTTACCACCAGCGTAAGTCTAGATCAATTGGAACTTGTGGAAGCCAAAAAGAAGAAATAAAGTCAGAGTTTAGCCTTTATGATTTCTTGATGCACCTTTTTCCCATCCACGTCATAATGGGTAAAAATTGCGGTTGGTACATTGTCTTTCCTTAAAATTTTTGTAGTCAAAAATCCGCCTTTTACCCTTAAAAAGCGGTGTTCTGGTCTCTTATCCTCAGGGTTCCAGCCTTGAGCATGTTCATCGGATGAAGGCCCCTGACTAATCTCCCATAATCTGGTTTGTTCATCTTTAGAGACATATTGCCAATGTCTATCCCCATTAATAACAATTACATTATTTGTTGCTAAGAAATCTCGTAACATATCTCCCTCTGCTTCAAAAAGCGTGTTTGCATGGTTGTCTTTTTTACCACTGCTTCTGTCTGGTCCTACTATTGGAGTTGGCGATACCAATATTTTAAAAGATGCTTTGGATTTAAGAATAGTTTCTTTAAACCAAAGAATTTGTGCTGTACCCCAAATAGAAGGATTTGGAGCATTTGGATCTGTTCGGTACTCCCTGTTTTCAACAAACCAAAGTTGCAGGTCCTTTCCCCATTGTACAGTGCGATATGGTTTGCCTTCTATGGGAACTTGTTCACGCCAAATTTTTAGTCCGTCTTCATAGCTCAAATCCCCAAAAGGCGAAGAAAAAGGAGTAGCATCATCCTTTAAGAGATCGTGATCATCTTTTTGCTGATAAATTGGTGTTTGCCTTAAAAAGTCCCGTAGGGAAGGCCAAGCGTTCATTGCATGCCATTTGTGTCTTGCCAACTCTACATTTGTAGCCATTGGCCCGGGTTTATCGTAATAAATGTAATCTCCTGTTTGGCAATGGAAGTCAGGTGCTAAACTTTCCATACTGTCATAAATTTTAAAACCTCGCTCGGCATCATCGTAAGACCAAAAATACTGGCAAGTTGAGGAAGTAAAAAACACCGAAGTGATTTCATCGGGCTTCGGAGCAGTTCTAAATCTACCTTCTACTTTAGAAACGATAGATGTAAGATTCTTTCTACCTAAAATTTCCACAGCATATATGGTATTTGACGAAAGTTCAGAAAAAACTTTTTTCAATGTAAAATCGCTATCCCCAGCAACAGCTTCCCATTCCGTTGCTATAGTATCTTTAGGTGACTTCAATAAAATCTTGACTTCACCACTCGTACCTACTACCGCCCCATCCATTTTGGAAACTTCCATGTTATCGTCAAAGTCTATTGGGGGTCGGAACGGTGGCGGCCCCTGTTTGTGTTGAATTTTAACCGGCTTATTGGATTTATTCAAACGAACTAAAACTATCGCTGAAGAACTAGTTACCTCACCAATTTTAAATCCAGTTGTAAAATAAACTTTACTTTCTTGTGCATTTCCACAAAGGTGAAAAACAAAAAAACAGAATATAAAAATGATCCTCATAGAAGTTGGTGAATATTGGAAAACTAAAGTTAATGAAATTTATATTCCACAAGTTCCTTTTTCAAAAAAGGTCATCAAGAGTTTTCTTCATGGGCTTCTATGTCCTTCCTTAGGTCTAGCTTTCTAAAAGCAGGCGAAATAATACCCGTTGTTACCACCGTAATAAGTGTCATGGTGCCACCAAATACCACTGCGGTAACAGTGCCCATTAGCTTTGCAGTCAAACCACTTTCAAAAGCCCCAAGCTCGTTACTGGAACCCACGAACATTGAGTTTACAGAGGCTACCCGTCCGCGCATTTCATCCGGGGTGCGCAGCTGAAGGATGGTCTGACGGATAATCATGGAAATACCGTCGAACATCCCGCTAAAGAATAGCGCCAATACCGAAAGCCAAAAGTATTTAGAGAGGCCGAATACAATAATACATATTCCAAAGCCAAAAATAGCTCCCAGTAATTTCATTCCTGCACTTTTGTTCAGCGGGAAATATGCCGATGTAAACATGGTTATTAAAGCCCCGACTGCTGGTGCCGCCCTTAAAATACCAAAACCTTGGGAGCCAACGTGCAAAATATCCTGCGCAAAGACTGGAAGTAAAGCAACGGCTCCCCCAAAGAGAACCGCAATCATATCTAAAGTAATGGCCCCAAGAATTATTTTCGTGTTAAATACAAATTTCACACCCTCTCGAAGACTTTTAAATACATTTTCACCAATTTTCGGATTCAAAATTGGCTTAACGGGAATCTGTAATAAGTTTATAAAGGCAATTAAGGAAAAACCAAATATTAAACACATAGACCAATGTACCCCTATCCAATTAATACTAAACCCAGCCAATGCTGGGCCCAGTACAGCTCCCATTTGCCAAACAGAACTGCTCCAAGTTGCGGCATTGGGATATATTTTTTTTGGGACAATTAAAGAGAAAAGGGAAAATATGGTTGGCCCAAGAAAAGAGCGTACTATCCCCCCTAAAAATACCAAAAAATATATACTGTAAAGCACCACATTTGTAGACCAAGCACCTACTATTTTAGGCCAAGTAAGTAAAAACAATCCAAAACTAATAACCGAAAAACCGGCAATACACTTAATTAAAAGATTTCTTTTTTCCTTTTGGTCTACTATATGTCCGGCAAATAACGCTAGGGATACCGCAGGAATTACCTCCATTAAACCAATAATCCCCAAGGACAATGGGTCTTTGGTAATACTGTATACCTCCCACTCTATTACCACGAATTGCATCGACCATGCAAATACCAATGCGAAACGAACAATTAAAAAGATGTTGAATTCTTTATACCGCAATGCTGCGTAGGGATCATTTTTTTTCAAGACAATCGTATTTTCAAAAGTATAAACTTCTTTGTTTTCTTCTTAAAAACAGACCAAAGGTACATATATAAAGTAAAATTTTTTTAGGTTTTACTGAATTTAAACAGGCTTTTATAAGATGCTGAAAATCAACAAATATATGTTTGTTAGTGACGATTAACGGTGTTTTTCATCCGCTGAATGGCATAATTTTAACATTTTATAAAAATCTATATCAAAATGGCAACCGTAGATATATAAAAATCACTTAAAATAATATTATGAAAAAAACAGCAATAACAGTATTCACAATCGCTTTATTGGCATCTTGTGTTTCTAAGAAGAAATATGTACAACTGGAACAGGAAAAAGGAGAACTCCAGAGCCAGTTACAAAAAACCCAAGTTGAGAATGAAGAGTTGGAAAGCAAATTTGCTGAAATCCAAGAACGTGTTGATGAGTACAATGGAAAAATCAACAGTTTAACAGAGGAGAATAACAGCATGATGGTTACCGTAGACGATGTGGCTGTAATCTCTGAAGAAACCAAGAAGCAAATGAGAAAAACGCTTGAAAATGTAGATCCTTCTCAATTAAGCGAAGCTAAAACTTTAAAGGATTCTATGAATTTGGCGGTTTCTTACAATCTTCAAAAATCCATGAGCAATAGCAGCTTAAATGAAGATGATGATATTGCCATTGATATTGATGAAACTGTGGTAATGATTTCTATTTCAGATAAATTGTTATTCAACACAGCAAGTTATAGAGTAAGTAATAAAGCGAATGACATACTTCAAAAATTGGCAGACGTAATCAATTCAGAACCCAGCATAGAAGTAATGGTAGAAGGACATACAGACGCTAGAAGTATCCACAACGAAAAAGTGGCAGATAACTGGGATTTAAGTGTGCTAAGAGCAACTTCTGTAGTTCGTAAACTTCAAAATGATTACAACGTAGCTCCAGAGAAACTCATTGCTTCTGGTAGAGGGGAATTTCAACCATTGGTTTCTAACGATACTAAAGAAGACAGAGCCAAAAACAGAAGAACGAGAATTGTGATATTACCAAATATCAACAAATTCTTCGCTTTAATGGCTTCCAACGAATAAAAGATACACACTTTAAGCTTTTAAAAACGTCTTGCCTTTACCGCAAGACGTTTTTTATTTTCTAGTGGGTTTAATAACAAATGGTGTGAACCAGTCCCAAGTAACCCCAACCGATATGGTTTCATAACTATCTACAAATCTATAATTGTAGTCGTCGAAACCAGATGAAAATTGGGTATAGAAACCCAAATCGGTATCCCAAGGAAAAACCATAAACCTGGTTTGTACTCTGTACGGATCCGTTGATGGATGAATACCAAAATGCAGGAACAAATCTTGCCCTACCACGAATCGCATACTTTTTATGTAGCCCGAATATTCGTACCTAAACTCTATTTGGTGCCTTCCATAAATGTCGATATCTTCCGGATTGTAACCCCCAACATTAAAAATTCCCAATAAACGATTGTGATAAAGCTGATAGGTAAACGTAAATGAATGTATTTTATAAGGTTTGTTATTGGCGTTTATCCTGTTAATTCTATAGTTAGCAGAAAGTCTTGATAAATTGGTAGAGAAATTACCGCTGTTTCGATTTAGAATTTCTGATAGGTTGGTATCATCGGTAATACTTTCATAAATCTCCTTACTTTCTTCAGAACCATCATCAAACTCTTCACTAAAAGCACTTTTTGATTGCCCGTTGGAATAATGTCCGGATTCAATAGCCAGGGTGATAAAATTATTTGCTTCTGTCTTTACAATAGATTGCCAACCAAACAGCACCTTGTAGGAAGGGGTTTTTATGGGTTTGGAATTTTCATTGAACATTCTTATTTGGGGTTGAAACGTAAGGTAGACAGCATTTCCTGGCGTAATGGTATCGGTAGACAATGCCTCGCGGATATCATTGTAAATACTGTAATAAACAATAGGTTTTGCATTGAAAAGTGTATTTTCGTAGGGATTATTATTAATTCCAGTTTCAATTATTGGGCGTTCTGCAATAGGATAGTATTCTTTAAAAACTGAAGTTCTTTGATAGTTTTGGGCATACAAACCTATCCCCGAAAACAGAAAAATAAGTATTAAATATCTCATGCTTGCTAAAAAAAAGTTATAAATAAAAATGCACCTTTAAATGATTATTCTTAACCATTCAAGGTGCATTTTAAAAAAGCTTAATGTTTATTTATGGGAAACCTTCCAAATAATCCCAGAATCGTCATCATTAACCAATAATGATCCTTGTGGTGTAATGGCAACCCCTACCGGGCGACCATAAACTTGGGCGTCTTCATCACTTTTTATAAAACCTGTTAAAAAATCCTGAGGTTTTTGAGGTTTTCCTTCTTTAAAAGGAACAAATGAAACTTTGTAACCAGCAAAATTTGCACGGTTCCAAGAGCCATGTTGTCCTAAAAAGGCTCCGTTTTTATAATCCTCCGGAAATTGGTCTTCAGTATAAAAAGCAAGTCCCAATGTAGCCGTATGACTTCCAGTGGGTACATCTGGAACTATTGCCTTATCGACCATTTCTTGGTGTGGTTCTTCTTCCCATCGCGGATCTTTAATATCGCCATAGTAACTGTAAGGCCAACCGTACCAACCACCTTGTTTCACGCTGGTAATATAATCGGGCACTAAATTATTCCCTAGGGCATCTCTCTCGTTTACGGCTGTCCATAATTCTCCAGTCACTGGATTCCAATCCATCCCAACGGGATTTCTCAATCCGCTGGCATATGTTTCTTCACCGCTTCCGTCAAGGTTAACCACTAGAATAGCTGCTCTTCTTTTTTCTACATCCATACCGTGTTCCCCAACATTACTTGCAGAACCTACGGAGATATAAATTTTATCCTTTTCTTTATTGGTAATAATGTTTCTGGTCCAGTGATTGTTGTATCCTCCAGCGGGCAAGTCCACCATCTTTTCCCCTTCTGAAGTAATCTTGGTCATCCCGTGTTTATAGGGATACCGGTAAAGTCCGTCGGTATTCGCAACGAAGAAGTTCTCGCCTATTATTAACATTCCGAAGTTTTTGTTTAAATCCTTCAGAAAAACATGGCGTTCATCAATGATTTCATCCCCATCGGTATCCCTAAGTAGCGTAATTTGGTTAGCGCTATCGCTGGAATTGGATTCTGCCACCAAATAATCTCCGTTGGGAGCTACATACGTCCAACGTGGATGTTTCAAATCTTCTGCGAAACGCGTTACCGTAAAACCTTCTGGAGCTTTCGGTGTCTTGCCTTCAGGCCAATCGACCACCTTACTGGGCTTTGCCGTAGGCTCTGAGCTGTAAGGGGCTGGCAGCTCCAATTTTCCAATGGCTGTTTCTACTATGGTAATGCTATCGTTTATAGTTTCCTGTGTTGCTTCTGTTTTACCCTCTTTTTTTTCTTGTGTGTTGCAAGAAAATGCTAAAAAGGATAGAGAAAGCAATAGCGTGATTCTTTTCATCTTCTTTTAGATTCTTTTGATTAGACTTTCTAATTTACATTTTAATCTGAATGCTAAAAAATGAATAGGGATATTAGCATTAATTTAACTAAATGGAGGCTCTAGATAGATTTTTAACACTGTTTGGTTTAATAATATTTCTTACGTAACCAAAAAGAAACCCGAACCAATAGAATTAACGCTGGCACCTCTACTAAGGGACCAATTACGCCTGTAAAGGCTTGACCAGAATTGAGTCCGAATACGGCAATGGCAACTGCAATGGCCAATTCAAAATTATTTCCGGCAGCTGTAAATGCAATAGCGGCATTTTTGTCGTATGCAATTCCCCTGGCCTTGCTTAAAAAGAAACCAATAAAGAACATAATGGTAAAATAAATCAACAATGGGATGGCAATAATCACTACATCCATGGGGATTTCTACAATAAGCTCTCCTTTTAAAGAAAACATAACCACAATGGTAAACAAAAGCGCAATAAGCGTTATAGGCGAAATAAAGGGAATAAATGTGTTATTGTACCATTCTTCCCCTTTCCATTTAGCAAGAATCCATCTACTTAAAAAACCCATTATAAAAGGAATTCCTAAATATATAAATACGCTTTCGGCAATTGTTTGAATAGAAATATCCACAATGGCACCTTCAAAACCAAAAAGTACCGGAAGTTTCGTAATAAACAACCAAGCATAAAAACTGTAGCCAAAAACTTGAAAGATACTGTTTAAGGCAACCAATCCTGCAGCATATTCGTTGCTTCCTTCAGCTAAATCATTCCAAACCAAAACCATGGCAATGCATCTTGCCAAACCAATTAAAATTAGTCCCACCATGTATTCGGGATAATCGTGCAAGAAAAGAATAGCGAGAAAAAACATTAAAAACGGTCCGATTACCCAATTTAAAATTAAGGAAATACTTAGCGTTTTTACATCTTTAAATACTTTTGGAAGCAACGCATAATTTACTTTTGCCAAAGGCGGATACATCATTAATATGAGTCCGATTGCAATAGGAATATTTGTACTTCCGGAGCTATAATTGTTAATATAACTTGGTGCTGTTGGAAAGAAATATCCAATGGAAACCCCTATGCCCATTGCAACAAAGATCCAAAGGGTTAAGTTTTTATCTAAAAAACTAAGTTGTCTTTTTGATTTCATTATTTTGCTACTTTAGAGAATATGTAAAACATCTCGGTGGCTATTTGATGACTTCTTTGCGTATACATAGCTGCTGCTTCTGGAGTTCCATCAAACAGTTTGGGATCTTCATAGGTGATTGGAATTCTTTTTTCCGCTCCCGCAATAAAAGGACAGCCTTCGTCCGCTTGAGAGCAAGTCATTATTGCAGCAAAATGGGAAGACGGATTAAAATGATGATCAAATTTTTTTGAAAAGCCGATAATGGCAGGAGCATTTTCATCAAACTTAATGGCATAAACAGGATTGGTTCCTTCCGAGAGTTTTTCAACCAAAAATCCATCTTGAACAAGCGTTTTGGCAACTTGTTCATATAAAGCCGTGCTTTCAGTTCCCCCTGAATAACAACTAAAGTTAGATATTTGAAAATGATGAGCCATGGTTTGTGCCCAGATTTGAGAAAAGTGACTTCTCCGTGAATTATGAGTGCATATAAAATTTATGGCAACATCTTCATTTTTAGATAACTTAATCTTAATGAAGTCAACTAACGGTTGAAGTGTTTTTTTTCGTTCCTCTGTAATTGAGGCCAGATCGATAACCTCAATAAGCTTAGATATATTTGCGTACATAAATTAGAATTAACAGCATCCAGAACCAGGTGCACAAGCGTTCGTATTTAATTCTGATAACCTAACTTTTTTCTTTTCGGGAATACCACATTTGTCCTTTGCCAAACAGTCAGTCTGTTTGGTGATCAATTGAAAAACATTCCCATCGAATGCCAACCCAAATTTATTTATGGTCTCCCCTTGGTACTCTACCTCTATTTCAAGATCGTCCAGCAATAACTTTTTTTCTGAAAGTTCTATAATTTGAAGTAATTTTTCTGGGTGCAATCGATGATCGTAATCGTTTTCTTCCCATAACTGCAAACTAATTACTTCTTCGTTTCGAAGCGTTCCCCCACAATCGATAAAACGTTTGGAGATAGCACCAACTTCTGTAACATGAAAATGACTGGGCACTAATTTCCCATTGGGTAATTGAAAACCAATTTGATCTTGATTTTCTAAAATCTGTTTAAATTCTGATAACTTCATATTATTTATTTATTGCGATATTGCGATTAATAGAAATAAATTTTTTAACAACAATCTGTGTTACTGGAAGGTGTTAGGTTGATTAAGTTAACTAAACTGGTCGTTAGTTTTTGCCAATTTTCAGCATCTATACAATAGCAGACGCTTGTTCCAGAAATGGTTCCTTTAATGACACCCAGATTTTTAAGCTCTTTTAGGTGCTGGGATATGGTAGGCTGGGCCAAACCTATTTCCTCCACGAGATCTCCACAAACACAAGAATTTGTTTTAATCAAATATTGTAGAATAGCTACGCGTGCAGGATGCCCTATTACTTTAGCGATACGAGCGATCTTGTTTTGCTCTTCTGTAAATATTTCTTCTTTAGTAACCCCCATTTTAATTTATTTATTGCAATATTACAATTAATATTCAAAACCAAAAACAGAAAACCTATTTTTTTATATCACTCTTCTTTAATAGGCACCATAAACACGGGAACTTTTGTGTTTTCAAGCACTGAAGACGCTACGGTACCCATTAGAATTTTTTCAAGTTTACTGTGGCTATGGGTTCCCATAACAATTAAAGAAGCGTTCCATTGATCTGCGTAGTCTAAAATCTCATCGGCCGTATCACCTTCAGCGATATGAGACTCCACTTTAGGATCCCCGATATTTGCAGTAGCTGTTTGTAAAAAGTCCCTTGCGACACCTTTCATTTCTTCTTGAAAACTTGGATCGTAATTGATATTCATGGCATCATAACCCATGAAAGTTGGATATTGAATGCCGTAGTACTGCAAATTACTTATCACATGCATTAAGCAAACTTCTGCACCCAAGGTTTTCGCCAGTTGATATCCTTTATTTACCACTTCTTCGGAAGCTGGATTGTAATCGATTGCTATAAGTACTTTTTTCATGATTTGAACCTCTTTACACTCCTAAAGATAAATAAATATGAAGAAAATTAACAGCAGTTTAAGGTTAATATTTCTACAAATTTTGAAGAATCGTTATTCTTTTATGATTAACAATGAAGCTTTTACACCGGTTGATAAATTCCAGATATTGGATGATATTTCCACGCCCTTATCATCAAAAACAGCAAATTGTGCAGTATTCGGGCCCGAAGTTCCTTGGTTAAGTGCCTTGAATTCAATTTTATTAAACCCTTGCTCCAGGTCTATGTAAAAACCTTTAAAAGAAGATTCTAGGAAAATATTAGGTACCACCACTTTATCATTAACGATTACGCTTACGCGGTCCCCATCGACATATTGATGATCCCTACAAAGAATTTTAACGGATTTAGCATTGCTTTTAAAATCCCCAAAGTATTGTGTAGAAGTAGCGCCTACCCTAGTATCTTCTTTTCCCGTAAGTTCCCTGTTTAGTTTTTTCTCAAAATGGTCGCCTGGATCTAAAAAAGCTTCATTTTTATCCATCATATTGACCTCTTTGTTGGCGAGATCTTTGGTTGTAGGAGTTTTAGGGGCTTCGGGAATATTTATATCCGGAACCGTTTTTATGTCCAATGATGTACTTTCAGGAGCATTTTCTTTTGGCTGTTCAACGGCATTCAAGCCTTCCAATTTGATAGGGGTGTTTTGCAAATCGCCTTGCTGGGCAAAAGTACTTCCCAAACAGATGATGAGTAAAAATATGGTAACTAAAAACTTCATAATACTAACATTCATACACGTGATAAATATAAAGCCTTTTGTAAAAAAAATATAAAAGCCATTTCATCTCGTGGTAAAAATAGTATCCAAATTTATGCCAAACACTTTAATTTATGTTAATTATATACCGTAATATACTAAAAGCCATTTTTCAAGATATGTGCATACCTTAAAAAATAGCTTTTACAGTTGGCTAGTAAATTTTTCCTATTAAAAAAAACGGTAAAGTACTAAACTACTCTTACCCTTGATCCCGTTCCAGTTGTCTTTGAATTTTATTAATTGCAGACTCAATTGATTTTTCGGGTTCGATTACGTTGTATGCTCCCCAAAATTCAGGATCGGAGAAACCAGAGGCCTCATCTACGATAATTACCGACTTTCGGAGTCTATCCCTTCCTTTTACATTTCTAACATCGCCATTTTCAACCCAGTCTGTAATGGCCATCTCGCTGGTTACGTAATACTTCGAATTAAATAATTTCCCTTTTCGGTCCACTACAAAAGCAAGTTGTACATTACCATAACCATAGTACCACTTTCCGTCCTTAATTCTATAGTCTACTCGGTAAGAGGCTTCTGTGGGATACACGTCGATACCGCTAGGTTTACGACGTACCAACAATTCACTGGCGCGCTCCCTGTTTTCTAAATTAAGTTTAAAGACGGCACTTACCAAAGCTTGAGTTTGAGCATCTATAAATAATTTTCCATAAAACAAAGGTTCTGTAACATTTTCCTTTTGCTTAAAATTAACCACATAAACAGATTTATCATTTATGGTTGTAGAAGGATCGAAACTAAATTCGTAGTATTTTATCAATTCTTCCGTATAAATATACTCGGGATACTTCATGATATCTATAAATAAGGGCGTAAACGGACCTCCTTGGAGCTTTAAGGCTACTGTGTCCAGGCGGTCGTAATTAGTACTTTTTCTGGATTTATGAAGATCTATTACATCTGCCCTACCTGAAGAATTTGGCTGCTTATAGATGTATGCAACAGCTTCTGAAAGAGAAGCGTCTTTATTTCTTTTTTTTATGGTTTCCCTATAAAATGCTGTCATTTTTACAGGAGAAGTCAAATAATTTTCACCATTTCGTTTTAACATACTCAATACCAAAGACAAGGCGTCTTTTGGAGCACTCAAATCTACTTCAGCCAATTCAATGGAAACCGGCACTAGATTTATCACATTCTGCTCTTTTGTTAATTTAGAAAGTGGAATAGATCTTTTGGTGTATCCCAAAAAGGAGATCACTAGACTATTCTGTAAATATTCTTCAGGGACTTTTAAAGTAAATTTCCCTTCTGAATTAGTTACAGAGCTAATATTGGTATCTTCGACAACCAAGGTTGCAAAAACGAGTTCGTCGCCAGTTTTATCATCTTTTACAACTCCTTTAAATTCTTTATAACTTGTAGTGTCCTGTGCTATTTGTATCGGTTCGGCTCCAAAAGCATTTATCGTGAAACAAAAAGTAATTAAAAAAAGTACGGTGAATAAAACAGGCTTAATATTTCCAAGATTTTTCATATACCTGATTTTTGTTTTTCATTAAAAGATACAAAAAAATGTTGGATAATTCTCTGAAGGAAATCTTAAATTATATACGGAATATACTGATTGTGTGAAGGGTATAAAAAAACTCCCAAGCTTTTGCCCGGGAGTTCATAAGTAGGATTCAGGTAAGACTTGAGGCAAGTCTTTTTTAAAACTTAAATTAAAACTGCTTTGGGGCTGGCAGCTCATTTAAACTACATAGTAAAAGTAAAAGCTAATTTTGATATTTGAAACATTTTGTTGTCAACTCCGCTTTTTTGTAGGTGTAACACAATTTTTATGGTAATTCATCGTTGAAAGCCGATGAAATTTTAACATTTTTAGCAACTAAAGCCATTAAATCTTCCAGGATTATTGGTTTGTTAATAATAGCGTTCACCTGAATTCCAGAATTTTGTAAACTTCTATTCTGTTGTTTATTGGAAGTGGCTATAATTACAGGAATATTATCATCTAGTGAATTCTTTAGCTTTTGAATAAAATTAGCTCCGCTGAAATTAACCATTGAAAGTCCGTATAAAACTAAGTCTGCATTAATGTTTTTTAATTGTGATAAGGCACTCATTTCGTTGGTAAAAGATTCTACTGAATAACCTTCTTTTTTTAGCCGAAAAGTTATTAGGGATGAAACCATTCTATCTTCTTCAATCAACAAAATGGTTTTTTTAGTCATTTATCTTAGAAATTTGTTGTTTCAATTCAGCCTGCACCAAGGTATATTCTACTTTAAAATCTTCTATTAAATTTTCTATGTTTTTAAAAGTGTCTAGATGTTGACATTCTTTTTGAATCATGTCCAAATAATCCAACAGAGTGTAGGCTTGAATCATTTCAAGACCATTTTTAATTTTATGTGCAGCCCTAGAAATTGAAAATCGGTCTTTTGCCTTTAAATAGATCTCAGCGGCATCGTAAAACTCTTCAATATTTTCATCTAATAACGCTACAATTTCATTTAAATATTCCTGATCTCCTAAACACTCGCTCTTTAACTTGGAAATATCCGCCCGCTTCAAATTCTTTTGCTTCTTCACACGAAAGTAATTATTAATATTTCTCATTTCTTTCAATACATCCGGTTCTACTTATTTTCTTTAAATAGGAGTTCGGTATTAAATTTTAATGGCACGATTTGGGGTAATCGCCAACTGAACCTTTAAAACTTATAAATGGTTCAATTTGAAACAAACATAGAGCCTTAAATATGTAATAAAAACTTTTTGTTGTGTAGCAAAGAATTTTGTATGTGAAAAATGTGCTGCTTAAAGCGTGATAGTTTAACGTAAATTTTGAAGAATAAAATCTATACTAGAATTAGTGTTTTTATTAACTGAATATGAGTCGGTTATATGTACTGAGTTTGAAGCCAAACCGATATTCTGTAATTTTTTTATAGAATCTAAACGATCTATGGAAACTTTCCCGGTTAATAAAGGCGAAAGCGAATTTCCTTGTTTGTAATATTCATATATTTTTTTGAGACCGGTTAAATATAAATAATCCTTTGTATAGCCTCCTCCTCGATGTATCCGTAATGTAATGATAAATGCTTTATCCCTATCCAATTTATATTGGTTATGCAGTAAATCGAAGGTATCTGCAAAAGAAAAACCTTTTATAAGACTGTCTGCTGCAATAACACGGTATGCTAAAATCTTTAAACGGTTCAAGGTTAAAGCGCCACTCATATACTCACTAAAAACCGCTAGTCCTTCTTGAGTTTCAACGTTCTTTGGAAAACCATTGGAAAATATTTTTAGGGGCTGATTCAAACCGTTGTAAGTGGTTACCATATGGACCCCAATCTCATGGTTCGCCAAAGTCTTTAACTGATTTTCGTTGAACTTCGCATTCTTTTTTATAAAGAGCGTTTGGGTGCTGTTGGAGACCATGGCGTCTGCAGCAATGCTGGTGGAGAGTTTAATGTTCAGTGGAAAATCGTAACGTTCCACAAAATCCTCAAAATAAGCCTGCGCATCTAAGGCTGTAAATCTCTTTTCCAAAGACTCTAGGTCTTCCTCATTTTTTAAATGTAGAATAAAGCGCGCGTTATCAACATCTTTTTGCTTTGGGGTCCCATAGAGTCGCAAGCTATTGTAAAAAAACTTTTTCTTTTCCCCAATAGCTTCAGCACACTGTACCATGTTCGCATAGTAATAAATGATGCTTTGGTAGAGTGCCCTGATATCATCATCCTCTATTTTTTCCAGTTTATGGGAAAATAAAAGCCTTTGCAGTTTAAAAGCATTGAATTTTTGTTTCGGATACTTAAAAATAGGCTCTTCAGTATATTTAGAAGTGAAAAACCGGTGTTTTTCCTTTTCTGTATTTAGCGGATTAAGGTAGCTTAGAAGCTCCACCCGTTTAATCAAGCGATCTAAATTTTTATCAATCGCAAATAAATTTGCATTTTCGGTTATGATATCCTGTTCGATCATATCGATGTTTCTTTCACTTCGGAATGTTTTTCTTCATAATTCAACATCCCTTCACTTTTAGCAATTAACGAGCAAACCGTTGCATCCCCAGTTACGTTCACCACCGTCCTCATCATATCCAATATTCTATCTACCGGAAGAATGATCCCTATCCAGGCCGGATTTAATCCAACCGATTGTAGCACTATTATTAACATCACCAACCCTGCACTAGGTACAGCCGCAGAGCCAATAGAAGCTAATGTGGCAGTTAATACGATGGTAAGTTGTTGACCAATGGTAAGGTCTATCATATGCAATTGTGCCAAGAAAACAACTGCAACTGCTTGATATAAGCATGTCCCATCCATATTTACGGTGGCTCCAATTGGTAATACAAAACTCGTTATTTTCTTATCAACTCCTAAGTTATCTTCAACGCACTCCATGGTTACAGGTAAGGTTGCAGCACTGCTGGATGTTGAGAAAGCCAAAGTTTGCGCCGGACTCATCGCTTTGAAAAACCCGAAATAAGAAATAACGCGAATGAATATTTTAAAAATACCTGGATAAACAAAAAAGATCATTAAACTCAACCCTAAAAACACGGTAAGGGAATACCAGCTAAGGCCTTTAAAAATTTCGATCACTTTACCAATATCATCACCTGCCATTTTACTTACTACGCCAGCTAAAAGTGCAAATACGAAGAAAGGAGCAGCTTTCATTATCAAAGCAACCATTTTCAAAAACACTTCCATTACCCCATCTACAAAAGCCATTACCGGTTTAGATTTTTCATCTGGAATAAAAAGAAGGCTTATTCCGAAGAAAAGGGCAAAGAAAATTACTTGAAGCATGAGTCCGTTATCGGCCAAAGAAGTAAAAATATTATCTGGGACAATATCTACCAAAGGCTGTAATGGGCCAGATTCTTTGGTTTTGTTGGCTGTATTTAATTTTTCGCTTACCGAAGCGTCTTTTAATTCGGAGCGGGATAATTCTGAAATATGTTGGGCACGATCTAGAAAGTCTGGATCTTGCAGGTAGTTAATCCCATCTTTTATCTCCAAGTTCTCTGAAGCCGCCCAAAGCTCGTAACTAATTCTATTGTCTATTCGGCTATCTTCGTCGATTAACTTTCCAGGACCTATTAGGTTCACTAAAAGTAATCCGAGTCCAACCGCAAGGATAGTGGTTGTTAAATAAGCGAGTAAGGTTTTCCCTCCCATTCTTCCCAAACTGGAAGGATCTCCAATATTCGCCACACCATTTATAATGGAAAAAAGCACCAAAGGAACGGCGATTAATTTTAATAAGTTTATAAAAATGGTACCGAACGGAGCAATCCAATCTATTGTAAATTGGCTCCAACCCAATTTGCTGGAGAGTATCGCCCAAACAACTCCAAGAACTAAACCTATAATAATCTGCCAGTGTAATGCTAATTTCTTCAAATGATTTGTTTTTTAGTTGTGATTAACTGTTATGTTGATAACTGTTATTTATCAATTTAAAATCTGCCAAAACCAACGCAGCCATTGCTTCCACGATAGGCACCGCACGCGGAACCACACAGGGATCGTGACGCCCCTTCCCTTGCATTTCCACTTCGTTCCCATCGCGATCGATGGTTTTTTGTGTTTGCATAATGGTGGCTACCGGTTTAAAAGCAACCCTAAAGTAAATATCCATTCCATTGCTTATACCACCTTGTATCCCTCCTGAATAATTCGTTTTAGTGCTTCCGTCTTCATTATATAAATCGTTATGCTCACTTCCTTTCATGGACGCACCCGGAAAACCGCTTCCGTACTCAAAACCTTTTACCGCATTTATGGAAAGCATGGCTTTGCCTAATTCTGCGTGGAGTTTATCAAACACAGGTTCTCCCAAACCAATGGGCACATTTTGGATAACACAGGTAACAACGCCGCCTACAGTATCTCCTTCTTTTCTTATCTGCTTAATGTAGTTTTCCATTTTGGAAGCAAGATCGGTATCTGGGCAGCGAACAATATTTTTTTCGGCATTCTCAAGGTCTAATTCAGAATAATGCTTTTCTAGATGCATATCCCCTACGGAAGACACAAATGCATTAATTTTCATCTCCCCCAATACTTGTTTTGCAATGGCTCCCGCCACTACCCTGCTCGCAGTTTCCCTAGCAGAACTCCTGCCGCCACCGCGATAATCCCTGAGTCCATATTTTTTCTCATAAACATAATCTGCGTGAGACGGACGGTAATTATCCTTTATATGTGAATAGTCGTGGGATTTCTGATTGGTGTTTTCGATAACAAACCCTATGGGCGTTCCTGTAGTTTTACCTTCAAAAATTCCAGATAAAAATCGTACTTCATCTGGCTCTTTACGTTGGGTAACAATAGCAGATTGCCCTGGTTTGCGTCTATCGAGATCTAATTGTACTTTGGTAAGGTCTAAGGATATGCCCGCAGGACATCCATCTATAATTCCGCCTAAAGCCTCTCCGTGAGACTCGCCGAAAGTGGTTAACTTAAAGAGGTTTCCAAAGGAATTTCCTGCCATAAAATTTTGATTTTGACAAATGTAAATCTTCTAAAAGAGAAACAAAAATTAAATATGCTTAATCATTCATTAATATGTAACGGTAAAAACCTCTTTTTCCTTAACATTCTTATCATAAAGAATTAATTTTCAGGTAATACCTTATAACGGGATGTTAACGTACTTCGTAGTTGTAAAAAATCAATTACGATTGAGAAAAAGAAAACTAGACGTTGTTGTTATTTCTGATGTACATCTTGGCACTTTTGGCTGTCATGCTGGAGAATTACTTTCCTATTTAAATAGTGTTTCCCCGAAAAAATTAATCCTAAACGGCGATATAATCGACATCTGGCAGTTTAGAAAAAGATACTTTCCAAAAAATCACCTTCAGGTTATTAAAAAAATTATCGACCTATCCACAAAGGGTACCGAAGTATATTACATTACTGGTAACCATGATGAAATGCTGCGGAAATTTAGTGATGTATCGATGGGGAATATTCATATTCTTGATAAATTGATACTGAATTTGGATGGTAAGAAAGCATGGATCTTTCATGGCGATGTTTTTGATGCTTCCATACAACACACTAAATGGATTGCCAAATTGGGTGGTTGGGGATACGATTTTTTAATTCTTATCAACCGTTTTATCAATTGGATTTTGGTAGGCTTCGGAAAAGAGAAATACTCCCTTTCCAAAAAAATCAAGAACAGCGTAAAGAAAGCTATAAAATATATCAACGATTTTGAAGAAGTAGCTTCAGACCTTGCCATTGAAAACAATTATAAATATGTGATATGCGGACACATACACCAACCACAAATGGTGCGCAAAGTAAATAAAAACGGCACCTGCCTGTATCTCAATTCTGGGGATTGGATCGAAAATTTAACCGCATTGGAATACCAAGACAAACGTTGGGAGCTTTATCATTTCCATGAAGATAAACTGAGTCCGTTTTACTCTGATGAGGATTTAAAAACAATGAATTACAAAGAACTGCTGGCTGCAATTACCATTACTGGTAAAAAATAAATATTTGCCTGTTTCGGATTCCCTTAAACTCTTTGAAAAATGGACTTTTATAAGCTTGAGTGCTAACGAAGCTTTATTAACACGTGAATTTCTGCACTATAACGATATTATTTTTATATTTGAAAAAATTGCTAATTGCATGAACAGAAACTATCCCATTTTTAGTCTACTCTTTATTTTTGTACTTATTTCTTGCTCTAGCAGCGAATCCATGCCAGAAGATTTGTTGGAAGAAATCAATAGTGAAAATTATTTTCCGTTAGAGATTTCTAATAATTGGAATTACAGTGTAGACTCATCGACACCTGGAAAAGATAGTTTATGGATAAGCAGCGATACTTTAGTAGAAGGCCAATTACATTACAGGATTAAGGGAAAGGATCCTAAACTCGGGTTTTTAACCAATGTACTCTCCAATAGTTTGTTGCACAAAACAAAAAACAAAATTATCCTTAATGGGGAAATAGCAGATTTATTCCCTGGGATAAAGATACCGTTAGAGGATTTGGTGCTATTGGACACCCAGAATCCAGTTGGAAACGATATGTATCAGAGCAAAGGAAGCAGCTCGTATACCATTGGAGATTACAACATTGAAGTTAATTACGACATCACCTCTAGAACCGACAATATTTTTAAAGATTATACTTTCTTTGAAGAAGATTACAGCAATGTTATAAAAACATCGATTATTGTGAACGCTCAAGGTATTGTTACCACAACGATCAACGGTTTTGAAGTATCGGTACCTATTTTAAAGCCACAAGATGTTATTATTTCCACCCAATATTTTGCACCGGGAGTGGGAATTATCAATAACGAAACAAGCATCGAATATGAATTATCCAATCTAGATCAAGTGGATATACCGTTGGATATTCCTAAAAATACTTCTGAAGTGATTTCTCAAAGTATTACCACCTTCAGTTTAAAATAAAGCACCTAAATTTTATTTCTTAACCACTTGATTCAGTAAAGTAATTGGGTGCACGGCGTTTTTCCCAGTTCCATCTTTTATTTGATGCCTACAACTGGTGCCGTTGGCTACAATTACAGTTTCTTTTTCTGCTTTTCTTACCGCAGGAAACAAGCGCAGCTCCCCAATGGCCATACTGGTTTCGTAGTGTTCTTTTTCATACCCAAAGGAACCTGCCATTCCACAGCAACCAGAATTTATCATAGTGACCTTAAAATTAGCTGGAAGGTTTAAAATATCGAACGTAACCTTGGTATTCGATTGCGATTTTTGATGACAATGAGGGTGGTATTTGATATTTTTTTTGTCCGCGTTGAACATTTCACTGGTAAGATTTCCGTTTTTAATTTCTTCGGAAAGAAACTCTTCAATAAGGAAACTGTTCAAAGCAATCTTTTTAGCACTCTGTTGATCCTCCACCATTCTCAGATATTCATCACGAAAAGAAAGTATAGCTGAAGGTTCAATGCCTAAAATCGGACAATCACTGGAGACCAATGATTTTAATTTTTCTACATTTTCATTGGCCAATTTTTTCGCTTGTTTTAAAAAACCTTTGGATAAAAATGTTCTTCCACTTTCTCCATAAAAAAGGGAAACTTTATATCCTAACGCACTCAATAATTCAATTGCATCATTACCAATATTAGCATCTAAGTATTGTGTAAACTCATCAATATATAATACTACTTCTTTTTTTATAAAGTCTTGATTTTTAAATAACTCAATACTTTTATCGAAATTATAACTTTTAACAAAAGGAAGGTTTCTTTCCGAAGCGATTCCTAGTACTTTTTTTAATATACCGTGCGAAAAACGGCTATTGGTCATAAACCCAAAAGCACTTCCCAATTTGTTTAATTGTGTGTTGTAAGCAAAAGCTTTGTCTCTTAAACTTGGCGGATTGTCTTTGTAGTATTGGTATAGAAATTCTGCTTTGAGTGTTGCCACATCCACATTACTCGGACACTCACTGCTGCAGGCCTTACAACTGATACACAAATCGAAAACTTCCTTTAACTCTTTATTGTTGAATTTGTTTTTTTTCCCTGAAACCGTCAAATATTCCCGTAGCGCATTGGCGCGCGCCCGAGTTGTATCTTTTTCATTTTTTGTAGCGTGATAACTTGGGCACATGGCCCCATTGGAGAGGTGCGTTTTTCTACAATCTCCACTTCCATTACATTTTTCGGTTGCCCTTAAAATTCCCAAGGAATCAGAAAAATCAAGCAAAGTTTCTATTTCGGGCTCTTTTCTATCCGGTTGATACCGTAAACTACTATCCATGGGCGCGCTGTTCACAATTTTCCCAGGATTAAATATATTATCGGGGTCGAAACCATTTTTTATTCGCTTCAATAACTCGTAGTTACTTGAGCCTATCATCTTTTCCACAAACTCAGCCCGTACCCTTCCATCGCCATGCTCCCCACTCATGGAGCCTCCGTATTTTTTTACAAGATTAGCCACATCAGTAGTTATCTGTCGAAACAATTTAACATCTTCCGCCTGTTTTAAGTCTAAAATTGGACGCAAGTGTAATTCCCCAGCCCCGGCATGAGCATAATACACCGCTTTTTGCTTGTAGCTATTCATTATTGCCGAGAATTCGGTAATGTAATTGCTTAAATCTTTAATGCTAACAGCTGTATCTTCTATACAGGCCACCGCTTTTTTATCCCCGACTATATTTCCTAAGAGTCCGAGTCCTGCTTTTCGAAGTTCCGCTGCTTGATTGATCTCTTCTCCATAAAGCGCTGGATTGGCATAACTTAACCCTGCATCCTCTAGGGTTTTAAGGAGCGCATTCTTCTTTTCTTCCAATAGGTTCTCATCCGTACCCCTTAATTCGAGCATTAAAATGGCTTCTGGATCGCCTTCTATAAAAAAACGGTTTGGCAACTGGGATTTGTTGTTTTTGGTACAATCGAGAATTACCTTGTCCATCATTTCACAGCTATATAAATCGTGCTGCATAACATCATACACAGAAGCACAACAATCTGCCACACTTCTAAAATGTGCTGCCAACATTACGGCATTACTGGGCATAACGTCGTCTAGTTGGAGTTTTACTTTAGTGGTAAAAACCAAAGTGCCTTCACTTCCCGACAAAAGTTTACACATATTAAAACTGCCTCCATTTGCCTCAAAAGGGGCAAGTTTTAAAATTTCGTCTATTGCATATCCTGTATTTCTGCGATGAATTTCAGGCTTGGGGAAATTCTTAACAATTCTCTCTTTCACTCCTTCCGCAGTCAATTCCTCATAAACCATACGGTAAATATCCCCTTCCAAGCTCGATAACTCCAGTTTTTCTTGAAACTCCACCGCGTTCAATTCCTTAAACACCACTTCACTCCCATCACTCAATAGCCCTTCTATTTCTAAAACTTTATCGCGTGTAACCCCATATTTAATAGAGGTTGTGCCGCTGGAATTATTACCAACCATCCCACCAATCATACAGCGGTTGGACGTAGAAGTGTTCGGCCCAAAGAACAAGTTGTGGTCTGCCAAAAATAGGTTCAATTCATCCCGGATAACGCCTGGCTCTACAACCACCGTTTTATTTTGTGTATCTAAATCGAGGATTCCTGTAAAGTATTTGGATACGTCCACTACGATCCCGTCGCCAACACATTGTCCGGCTAAAGAAGTGCCAGCGGTTCTGGGAATTATAGAAGTTTTGCTATCGTGACAAAATTCAATGATCTGCTTTATATCTTCAACGGTTTTTGGGTAAGCCACTGCAGCAGGTAGCTCCCTGTAAACCGAAGCATCTGTGGCATAAATGGTTTTGTGCAGGTCGTCAAAAAACAAACTCCCCGAAAGTCTTTCTGAGAGTTTGTTTAACTGGTTTTTGGAAATATTTAACAAAACTGTGTCAACTTTAAATTAATTTAGCAACGTATCTAATACAAATCAAAAACAAAACTTATGAAAAAGCTAATTTTATTTAGTGTTTTAGCAATTGGATTTGCTGTTTCGGGTTATTCCCAAGAGATAGCGAAAAATGCATTGGGACTTCGTTTAGGGGACGGAGATGGTTTCGGTGCAGAAATTTCTTATCAAAGAGGTATCGGTGGCAACAATCGTCTCGAATTTGACTTAGGTTGGAGAGATAGCAAAAAGTACGATGCTTTTAGAATAACTGGATTGTACCAATGGGTATTCCCAATTGAAGGGGATTTTAACTGGTACGTTGGTGCCGGTGGGGGTCTTGGAGCCTACGATCGTGATGACGACTTCGATGATTTTGATGATGACGACGATGATGGAGGTGCATACGGATTTGTAGCTGGGGATATAGGTATTGAATACAATTTCAATATTCCGCTATTGTTGTCCTTGGATTTTCGACCAGAAGTTGGCTTTAATGACTTCGATGATGACTTCGATTTTGATATCGCTTTAGGGATTAGATATCAGTTTTAGTATTAAAAACATACTTAAAAGCCCCGAAAAATTAAAGCTCGGGGCTTTTTTTGTTAATTGTCTTTAAGGATTAAAATGAAATTTTAACTTTGTAGCAAACACAAATAATATTAAAAAATAATTAATGAAAAAGATTGGAAGTATTCTTTTATTATTCGTTGCGCTCGTAGCTTGTAATAAAGCCACAGAAGATGGCACATATAAAGTAAATGTAAGTGTTGATGGTGTAGAAGATGGTAAACAGGTTTACCTACAAAAACCAGTAGACGGTCAGCGTCCAGAGGTTATAGACACCTTAGAAGTTAAAGAAGGTAATTTTGAGTTTTCCGGTAAAGCCGAAGGACCCCAGTTGCACTATTTGTTTTTTGAAGGGATTAGAGGGGTTTTACCAATTATCTTGGAAGAAGGAACTATTAATGTAACCGCTTACAAAGACAGTTTAAATTTCTCTAAAATTGAAGGAACTCCTTCTAATGAAGACTTTACGGATTTTGTACAGAATTCCAGAAGCATTAGAAAGAAAATGGAAGACATTCAAAAGAAAGGAATGGAGGCTCAAAAAGAAAATGATACTGTTACCCTTAACACTTTAAAGGAAACTTTTGAAGAAACCCAAGAAGAAGCAAGGAATTATGAAGAGGATTTTGTGAAGAACCACACCGATTCGTATATCTCTCTTTTAGTTATCCAACAGATGATGCGAACAGGATCTAAAAATGCAGAAGAAATCTCTACATTGTTTAATAGTCTTTCTGAAGATGTAAAGAACAGCGAAATGGGGCAAACTATTTCTGCTGAATTGGGAAAAGCCAATAAACTGAATGTAGGTTCTGTTGCGCCAGACTTTTCTGGTCCTACCCCTGCTGGAGAAACAGCTTCACTAAAGGGATCTTTAGGAAAAGTTACTGTTTTAGATTTTTGGGCAGCTTGGTGCAAGCCTTGTCGTGCAGAAAATCCTAATCTTGTAAATCTTTACAATGAGTATCATGATAAAGGATTGAATGTTGTGGGAGTTTCTTTGGATAGAAGTGCAGAAGATTGGAAAAAGGCCATTGAAGAAGATCAATTGCCATGGACACATATTTCAAATTTAAAGTTTTGGCAAGATCCTATTGCGCAGGAATATAACATTCGTTCGATCCCTGCAACCTTTATCTTAGATGAAGAAGGAAAGATTATCGCTAAAGACCTTCGCGGAGAAGCTTTAAATGAAAAGATTGCTAGTTTATTGAACTAGTTCTACATTTCTCTAAAAAATTAAGGGAGACTGTTTAAGAGGTGGGAACAACTTCAAATGTCAGTCTGAGCATGTCGAAGGCTTATTGATTATCTGAAGTTCACCTTTTTAAACAGTCTCTTTTTTATGCTGCTACACTAACTTTTTCAATCAGCAAATCTCGGGTCTTGGATGTAATCCTCTTTGCGCATTTTTATAACCTCAATGCTCAAAAAATTAAATTCACTCACCACTTTTCCATAAATTCTGTAGATTCCCTTTCCCCTAAATCGGTATTTGGCGGCAACGGGAGGAAACAAGACCATATCAAAAACCTTTCCCTCTTGATCTAGCAATGTACCAAAAAACATTTCTTTACGGTGCTGTGTATTGGTGCGCTTTACAGTAACCAAATACCCATAGATATCGATGGTTTTGTGGAGCATAGCTGGGAAATTTTCTACCGTAAAGCTCGTTCTTGGGGCTTCTACGAGTAGATCAAACGGGGAACAGAGGGTAAAGCCCAGTAGCTCCAACTGTTCAAAAGCGACTTCAAGGTTTGTGGTTTGCAAAAGAGGAATCTCGTAATTGCGCTGTTGCAATCTAAACAACTGGTGTTGTGCCTCAAACCGCTGCAGATGGCCCAAACTAAAATGAGCCTTCCAAAGCAGTTCATATTTATCTATTCCGGTAAATCTAAATGCGTTAATGCGAATAAGAATACTTATTTGCTCTATACTTATGGAAATACGGTCCAAAAAATTTTCCAGTGATGTAAAATCTCCAAACTCACTTCTGTTTTTTAATAGTTTAGCGCAGGTCCTTGCTTCCAAATCCCTTAAGAAAGCAAATCCCAAATAAATGTGCTTTCCATAAATAACAGTTTCTGCCATGCTGTTGTTAATACAAGGGGCATGGATAGTAGCTCCCAGCATTCGCGCTTCGTGAATGTAAATTTCAGATCTATAGAATCCACCTCCGTTATTTAAAACCGCTACCATATATTCCAAAGGGAAATAGGCACGTAGAAATAAACTTTGATAGCTTTCTACGGCATAGGAAGCAGAGTGCCCTTTGGCAAAGGCATAGCCTGCAAAGCTTTCTATTTGCTTCCAGACTTCGAAAGTAACTTCATCTTTGTACCCTTTTTTTCTACAATTGGCTATGAATTTCTCTTCTACCGCTTTAAACTCGTCCCTGGATCTATATTTCCCGCTCATTCCCCTACGCAAAACATCAGCTTCCCCCAAGGTAAGGTCTGCAAAGTGGTGTGCTACTTTAATTACATCTTCCTGGTATACCATAACACCATAAGTGTCGGGCATAATTTCCAGAAGCACAGGGTGTGCTTGCTGTATCCGTTCAGGATCGTGATGCCGTAAAATGTACTCCCGCATCATTCCGCTTTTTGCTACCCCTGGCCTAATAATTGAACTGGCCGCAACCAGTCCCAAGTAATTGTCCACTTTTAATTTACTAATGAGCATGCGCATTGCCGGGGATTCCACGTAAAAACACCCCATGCACTGCCCTTTTTTTAGCATGTTATTAATAACCGGATCTTTTTTGAAAGCATTCACGTTATGAATGTCAAAATCTTTATTTTCAGGTTGGTTACATATAATAATTTGAAGTGCTTCTTTTATTTTTGCCAATCCCCGCTGCCCAAGAATATCAAATTTATACAGTCCCACATCTTCAGCTATATGCATATCAAATTGGACCGTAACGAAACCTTTTGGCGGCAAAAAAGTAGCCGAGAAATACTGCAGGGGACGTTCAGCAATAATAATTCCGCTGGAATGAACACTCACATAGTTAGGCATTCCTTGAATTAACCTTCCATAACGCAGCACCAGCAGCGAAAGTTCGTCTAAATCTTCCTTGCGGTAAAGCCCTTCACTCAGTCTGTCTATTTCCTCTTTGGGCAAACCAAAAACCTTACCCAATTCCCTAACCACACCCTTGTATTTAAAAGTTACATACGTGCCCATTAAAGCCACATGGGGAAACCTGTTAAAAATATACCGGGTAACGTCTTCCCGATCCCTCCAAGAGAAATCGATATCAAAATCTGGTGGGGCGCTTCTAAACAAATTCAAAAAACGTTCAAAATAAAGATCCAACTCCAAAGGGTCAACATCGGTAATTCCCAGTAAATATGCCACAATGCTATTGGCACCACTACCCCGCCCTACGTGAAAAAAACCTTGCTGTTTGGCGTAGGAAACGATATCGTGGTTAATTAAAAAATAGGAGATAAAATTCATTTTTTTTATCAATTCGAGTTCCATCCACATGCGGTCGAACACTTTTTTGGAAGGTTCTGGATAGCGCTGGTTGACATTGTCCAAACACAGTTTTTCCAACATTGCTGCATCTTCCGATAGACTGCCACTGTATGTTTGTTGATTCTGACTCTGTTTTTTGGCTGAAAAATCAAAAAAAATATCGCATTGCTTTAAAAGACGATCTGTATTTTCCAGAATAAAGGAATAGGTGCTAAATGCTTGGTACAAATTGGTTACTGGGTACATTTTTTCTTCTTCCGAAGCCTCTTCCTCTCTTGGCAGTTTACTTAGTAGTGTATTATTATCTATCGCACGTAAAAGCCGGTGGGCGTTAAAATCTTTTTTATTTCTGAAGGTAACCGGCTGCTGCACTACCAATTTATCCCGAAATTGAATGTATTTGGAAAACGGAAGCTTTCTAAGATCGGTTACTGAAACACCTATGAATTCATTTTTTTCAAAGTTTTCCATGGCGTTGAGCATAACTTTTTCAAAGGGATACACTATAAAAACGTCATTCAACTTTGGAGCTCGTTTGGGGATTTCACTTTCCGTATGGAGACAAGTGGATAAAAATGTGTTAAGGACTTCAAAACCCGTATTGTTTTTTGCAATCCCCACAAATTCTTGCTGCACACCATTCCTAAAGTCGATGCCTACGATTGGTTTGATGTTGTATTCCGGTGCCTTCCGAATAAAATTTAAGCAGGCAGAAGTATTATTAATATCGGTTAACACCAGCTGTCGCGCCTCGTTTTCCTGGGCTAACTCCAAGAGTTCGACTTCAGAAAAAGCTCCAAACCTTAAACTGTAATATGTGTGGCAATTAAGATACATTACTGTTTTCTATGTGCTAAAATAGTTGGGGGTTGCCCGTTAAAAGGGTTGTGCATCCTGCCAATGGTACGCGCCCCCATTGCAGAGGCTCGTAGCACACTACGGTCTCCAAACCGAAGCCTTATTTTGTCTAGCGCTTGGTATAGATTAATGGCTTCTTCGGTATCGTCAAAAAGATTAATTTGATAGTTCCCCGCTACTAAATGGCTAAACTTTACCCCGATAAGGCGCACCAAGAGCCTCCTATTGTAGAGTTGGTTAAAAAGTTCCAATATTTCAGGAATCAACAAATGGTCGGCACTGGTGTAGGGAATTTTTAATTGTTTGGAATACGTTTGAAAATCTGAATACCTTATTTTCACGGCAATACAAGCGGTTAATTTTTGTCCCCTACGCAACTGATACGCCAAATTTTCTGTCATGGCTATCAACAATCCCTTTAGCATCTTAACATCAATAGTGTCCCTGTCAAAAGTACGTTCTGTAGAGATCGACTTTCGCTCGCAAAAGGGTATAACCGGGGTGTTATCCACGCCACAAGCCCGATTCCAAATGGTGAGTCCGTTTTTAC
The DNA here is from genome assembly GCF_013391805.1 of Galbibacter sp. BG1. Classification (GTDB taxonomy): domain Bacteria; phylum Bacteroidota; class Bacteroidia; order Flavobacteriales; family Flavobacteriaceae; genus Galbibacter. The sequence goes on from NZ_CP058364.1 coordinate 3,263,802, forward strand.
CCAACACCGTATGCATCATTTCCTTTGGCATCTCCTGAAGGGTTTTTACTTGTTTTATGCCCAGGTTTCTTAAGGTAAGGTAGGTCTTATTCCCAATCATGGGTATTTTTTTAATGGATAACGGAGCCAAAAAAGGTTTTTCAAATCCGTAATCTATTTTCAGCTGATTGTTGGGCTTGGCCTCCCCGGTAGCCACTTTGGAAACTACCTTGTTGATGGAGAGTCCGAAAGAAATAGGAAGTCCCGTGTTTTTTATAATGTGCTGCCTTAATTCTGATGCATACTTATACGAACCGAAGAACTTATCCATTCCCGAAAGATCGGCGTAAAATTCATCTATACTCGATTTTTCGAGTACCGGTACTTTTTCCTGAATAATTTCGGTTACGATATCGGAATGTTTGCTGTATGTACCAGCATTCCCTCTAATTACAGTAGCTTCGGGGCATAATTCTTTTGCCATTTTCATGGGCATGCCACTGTGCACCCCAAAGGTCCGGGTTTCATAACTACAGGCAGCTACCACGCCCCGATCGCTTATCCCGCCTACTAAAAGCGGCCTGTTGCGTAAACGGCTATCTTGTAAACGCTCTACAGATACAAAAAATGTATCTAAGTCGAGATGCAATATGGTTCGATTCATAGCTTAAATGGATTTTTTCCAAAATTATGGAATAAATCCATTCGCTAAAAATCTATTACTATTTTTAACACTAAAAAAGCCAAACAACATATTTGCTGTTTGGCTTAGATCTTTATTATTGTATGCTAACTAAAAGCACAACAAATCTTTAGTAAAACTCAGAGATTATTCTGGATGCATGAATTGTTGCTTTGCCAACAGTTCTTCCTCGCTTTCTACATGATCGTCGTCTGGAACGCAGCAATCAACAGGACATACAGCTGCACATTGAGGTTCTTCATGGAAACCTTTACACTCTGTACATTTATCTGGAACGATATAATAAATTTCATCACTTACCGGTTCTTGTGCATCATCGGCATCCACTTGCTTTCCGCTAGGTAACACTACATCTCCATTTAGGGATGTTCCGTCGCTATATCTCCAATCGTCTGCACCTTCATAAATTGCTGTGTTTGGACATTCCGGTTCGCAAGCCCCGCAGTTTATGCATTCATCTGTAATAATTATAGCCATAACTCTTCTTTTTCATTTGTTAAATCCACTTGCGGCAAGACAAATGGATTTATATGGTCGATTTTAGGCCACTTTTCTTTCAAAAAAACTAAAATTTATTCAGAATAAAAGTTCGCCTCGGTTCTATTATGTAAATTTGCCTTGTCAAAAATAAAGACAAAGAAAATCTTAACCAAATATAATGAGTGACATTCACAACAGAATAAGTGCTTTTGTTAAACTTGGAGCGTTCCTATCGCAGTTTACGGGTCAAAATTCCGAAAAAACAGAAAACGAAGAAGAAGATGCTGTTTTTTACGAAGGCTTCAAACATCAACTAAAATTAGCACAAGAGCACAATACTTGGTTTACAAAACAGAATATTGAATTTGCATTGCAGAGTTGGGCAAATGCACTTACAGAATCTAATATAAAAAAGTGGTTGTCGGGATATCTCATAGACGAGGTTACACCTAAAACAGTGGCTATTATTATGGCCGGTAATATTCCTTTGGTGGGTTTTCACGACTTTCTTTCGGTACTCATCACAGGACATAAAGTATTGGTAAAGCAATCTTCCAACGACAAACACCTACTACCCTTTTTGGCTAAATACCTAGAAACCATAGAACCTAGCTTTAAAGGGAAAATAACCTTTACAGAAGAGAAAATGGAAGGTTTTGATGCAGTTATTGCGACTGGGAGTGATAATACATCGAGGTATTTTGAATACTATTTTGGGAGTAAACCAAACATTATTCGTAAAAACAGGAATTCTGTAGCCGTTCTTACCGGACGTGAAACAAAAGGACAGCTCGAAGCATTGGGGAAAGATATATTTACGTATTACGGACTTGGTTGCAGAAGCGTTTCCAAGCTTTTTGTTCCCGAAAATTATAATTTTGACGCTTTCTACAATGCAATTTATACCTATGAAGACATTATCCACCAACATAAATATGCCAATAATTATGATTATAATAAGGCCGTTTATCTCATGAGCCTTTTTAAAATCCTGGATAATGGCTTTTTAATGCTGAAGGAAGACGAGGGGTATGCCTCCCCTATTGCTACTGTTTTTTATGAAAACTACGAAAATATCGATAGTTTAAAAGAGAAGTTATCCACAGAGACTGATAAAATTCAGTGCATTGTGGCTAAAGACTTTATAGAAAATGAAGTTGCTTTTGGGGAAACCCAGCATCCTCAACTTTGGGATTATGCAGACGGAGTGGATACCATTAAATTTTTATTAGAATTATAGTACTATTTTCCCTTTCTAAAAACTTCTGAATTTTCGATTTTAAATATATAAACCTAGTAATTTACTGGGTTAATTAACTCAGACTCTAAAAATTAGCCCACCATTTTCATCCAACCCTTGCCAAAAGGGTTTCTGTGGACTCTCTAAAGATTTAACAAATAGTAGCGTAAGTATCTAACAACTCCATAATTTTTGTTAGCATTCCAACAAAATTATTATACTTTTGATAACAGTTTTTCTATTAGAAATTAGCAACTTTGTAAACATTAAAAACACAACTGACTATTTGTATGAAAAAGCATAATTTTAGTGCAGGACCTTGCATTTTGCCTCAAGAGGTATTTAAAAAAGCTTCAGAAGCCATTTTAAACTTCAATGGTTTAGATTTATCACTTATCGAAATTTCCCACCGTAGTAAAGATTTTATTGCTGTAATGGACCAAGCTCAAGATTTGGCTTTGGAGCATCTTGGCTTAAAGGACAAGGGATATAAAGCTTTATTTTTACAGGGAGGTGCAAGTACACAATTTTTAAATGTTGCCTACAACCTTCTTAACAAAAAAGCGGCTTACCTAAACACTGGAACATGGTCTTCCAAGGCCATTAAAGAGGCTAAGTTGTTTGGCGAGGTGGTAGAAGTAGCTTCATCAAAAGATAAAAACTTTAATTACATACCTAAAGGGTACAGTATCCCTTCAGATATCGATTACTTCCACTGCACTTCCAACAACACCATATTTGGAACGCAAATAAAAGATTTTCCAGAAGTAGCCGCTCCATTGGTATGCGATATGAGTTCTGATATATTTTCGAGGGTTTTAGACTTTTCAAAATTTGATATCATATATGCTGGAGCCCAAAAAAATATGGGGCCTGCAGGCACAACACTCGTGGTTGTTAAAGAGGATGTTTTAGGAAAAGTTGATAGGGCCATCCCATCGATGTTGGATTATAGGGTTCATGCCGAAAAAGAGAGTATGTTTAATACCCCACCGGTATTTGCAGTTTATGTTTCCATGTTAACGCTGCAATGGTTAAAAGATCTTGGAGGCGTAGCTGAAATTGAAAAGCGAAACAATGCCAAAGCTGAATTAATTTATGGGGAAATCGACAGGAATCCGCTTTTCAAAGGCTTTGCAGCCAAAGAGGACCGTTCTGCTATGAATGCTACATTTAATTTGGTGGACGAAAGCCACAAAGAAACTTTCGATGCCATGGCAAAAGAGGCTGGATTAAATGGTATTAATGGACACCGTAGTGTTGGTGGTTACCGTGCATCTATGTACAACGCTTTACCGCTGGAAAGTGTTCAAGCGCTGGTAGATGTCATGCAAGAACTAGAGAAGAAAGCTTAATTTTAATTAAAAAGTACAGTTTAAGGTTTACTGCTGAAATTAATTGGTGTAAATCAAACCTATAAAATTTAAAAAAAGAATGAAAGTATTAGCAAACGATGGTATTTCTCAAAGCGGAGTCGATGCTTTAAAGGACAAAGGTTTTGAAGTAATTACCACAAAAGTTGCCCAAGATCAACTTGAGAATTATATTAATGAAAATAAAATAGATGCCCTTTTGGTTCGAAGTGCTACTAAAGTACGTAAGGATTTAATAGATGCATGCCCTTCCCTAAAATTAATTGGTCGTGGTGGTGTTGGTATGGACAATATTGATGTTGCTTATGCCAAAGAAAAAGGATTGCACGTTATCAATACTCCTGCAGCATCATCTGCATCTGTGGCAGAATTGGTTTTTGCCCATTTGTATGGTGGTGTTCGTTTTCTTTACGATTCCAACAGAAACATGCCTCTAGAGGGTGAATCAAAATTTGGTCAACTTAAAAAAGCGTATGCTGGAGGGGTTGAACTTAGAGGAAAAACACTTGGAATAATCGGTATTGGTAGGATAGGACAAGAAACTGCAAAAATAGCTTTGGGTGTTGGAATGAAAGTGGTTGCTTTCGATCCGTTTATTGAAAATGTTACCATCCCTTTAGAGTTTTACGATGGACAAAAAGTGGAATTCAATATTAAAACAGTTGCCAAGGAAGAGGTTTTAAAACAAGCTGATTTTTTAACGCTTCACGTTCCTGCCCAGAAAGAATATGTTTTAGGCAAAAAGGAATTTGAAATTTTAAAAGATGGTGTTGGTGTTGTTAATGCTGCCCGTGGCGGGGTTATCGATGAAGTTGCTTTGGTAGAAGCTCTTGATAGTAAAAAATTATCTTTTGCTGGTATCGATGTATTTGAAAACGAACCTACCCCGGCTATAAAAGTTCTTATGCACCCTAATATTTCCTTGACACCACATATCGGTGCTGCTACTGCTGAAGCTCAGGATAGAATTGGTGTGGAGCTTGCAGATCAAATAGCAGATTTGTTGAAATAAGCTACTATAAGCATATAAATTTTCAAAAAGCCTTTCCGTGATGAAAGGCTTTTTTTGTATCTTGTAGAGGCATCAATTTAAAAATCAATTCATTATGTCTGGACTAGCATCTTTATTGGATAGCGATCTTGGTCGCCAAATAACTCAGGGAATAAGCAATGAAACTGGAACTGCCGAAGGGAAGACTTCTCAACTTTTAGGAATGGCTTTACCACTGTTAACAGGTGCCATGAAAAAGAATGCAGCTTCTCCTGAAGGTGCAAGTGGTCTTATGAATGCTATTAATTCTAAGCACGACGGCAGTGTTTTGGATAACTTAGGTGACTTTTTTGGTGGTGGTGTAAATCCATCTGCTGTGAGCGATGGGGCTGGAATTCTAGGTCATTTGCTCGGGGGCAATCAACCGCAAGTAGAAAATGCTTTGAGCAGCAAAACTGGAATTGATGCAGGCACCGTAAGTAAAATTTTAAAAATGGCGGCACCATTGGTTTTAGGGTATTTGGGCAAGCAAACAAAGCAAAACAATATCAATGATGGAAACGATATGTCCAGCCTTCTTGGAAGTATGCTTGGCGGTCAATCGCAAGAGAATCAAAATCTCATTACCTCTTTAATTGACAGTGATGGCGATGGCAGTGTATTAGATGATGTTGCTGATATGGTTATTGGCTCCAATAAGAAAAAAGGTGGTCTTGGCGGTATGTTGGGCAATTTTCTAAACAGTTAGTGCGCTTCAGTAAAACAAAAAATCTCTTACTTAAAATTTTCTATAGACTCAAAATTTAGTATCAACAATGAAATATATTGTATCCATAATAGTATTGTTCACCTTCCTGTGGTCGTGTTCTACCACAAAGAAAACCGAACTTACCAATGAGGAGGCTATGGAACTTTATATTTCCGATGAGGAACAAGCAGCTTTTAACACCACCGGCGGCAAAGATACTGTTGAAATTGCTGATGACAGTACGGAATATCGAATTATCATTATAGACCCTGGTTTCTACACTTGGCTGAATAGTATTGCCAGGCCAGAGGGTTATTATTCTCAACAATACATGGAAAGTAGGAACAATATTTATGTAATTAATTGGAACCAAAGGGTCATGAACCCACAACAATTCAATCCGAATTTATATGAAATGCAAATTGACTACAGTCCGAACATCGATTATGGCTATGAAGTAAACTACAAGCTTTACAATTACTTTTTATACTTCCAACGAAAGTACAATCAGCGACTAGGCCCTTTTTACCCAAGGATTAATTAGTTTTTATTTCGGTTTTTGATGAACTGGATTAAAGACCCTATAAAAAGAAGAATCAGGATAGGAATAATGATTATCAAATCAACCCTTATGGGTGCTCCAGAAATCGATCCTTCCCAATACTGAACAGCAAGTTCCCACAAGAAATATAAAGCGAAACAGATAATGGTTACGAACTGTAATTTGGTAAGTTTCATTTAAATTTAAATTAACGGTTTAAAGATGAACCCTTATCTAAAATGGAATCTATAGAATAACGAGTGGAAACTTGCCCATTTATCAATAAAAACAAAAAGGCAACATAAACCATTTGTGATCCTACTACACCCCATTTTTCTTGCATGCTCGCACCAAATATGAGACACATCATAAGGAAATTGGCTATAATTAAGGAAAGTCTTGTTTTTAAACCTAAAATAAGGGTAAACCCCAGAATAAATTCAACAAAAACCAATACGAACGAAAAAACATAGATAAAAGAATCGAAACCAATTAGTGTCTCTTGAAAACCTTTGACCATTCCTTTAGAAAATTCATTAAGTTTTGGTAATCTTACAATACCGTGAGCCAAAAAATTAATACCTAATGCTATTCTACCCAAAAGAAATGCTAATTCTTTGTTTTCCATAACTTTTAATTTTTCATGAAGATACCTTAAAATTAAAAAACCTCAAAGCAGCTACTTCGAGGTTTTTCATTAAGTATTTATAATGCAATTATTTCAATTCAAAGACAATGTTGATTTTTGCTTTTACCACCATTTCCCCTATTGCGATCGTTTCCATAGCTTCACCCTGCTCCATCGAATCGGATGCTTTCATCATTTCCATGCGATAAATAGGCTGCGGCGGGGTTACCGATCCTGTTTCTGAGATATTGATGGCTTTCCCTACACTTTGGTTAAGAACCGATGCATATTCCATCGCTTTTGTTTTAGCATCTTTAACCGCTTTCATTCGTGCGTTGGCATTGTGCTTATCAATATCCGTAGATTTAAATGTAACGCCATCTATGCGATTTATTCCCGCATTCAATAAACCTTGGGTAAACTCAGCATACTTACTTAAATCTTTCAATAGAATAGACATCGATTGATTGGCAGCATATTTATATTGCTTCGTTTGATAATCGTAATTCTTATTTAAATTAACGTATTCTGTTTTTATGTCTTTTTCACTAATTTTCAAGGATTTGGCATATTTAATAACCTTACCGATTGCCAAATCGTTTTCTGTTTTTACACTTTCCGCAGACTTCCCTTCGCTCTCCACACGAACTTTAATAAGTACTTGATCTGGAACAATTTTTACGGTTCCCTCCCCTACTACCGAAATCGACGGTACGGTCTCCTGGGCATTTACCCCTGCAAATGTTGCAATGAACAAAGCTATTAATGCTATTTTCTTCATAAGTTTATTTATTTATAAGTTTTTCTATCCTATAGTAACCAAACACGATGCCAAACTATATCTTTCCCGTTTTTTCTAAGATAAAGAGAATAACAATAGGGATGGCCAAAAGTATCACCATCAAGGTTTCGTTTACAAAAAGGGAAGGCATAAAAAGAAGAGTCATTACATAACCGCCAATGGCTCCACCAAAGTGAGCCGTATGACCTATATTACCAATTCGGGCTTTCATTCCGTAAATAGAATATAACAAATAGCCAATTCCAAAAATATAGGCCGGAATAGGGATTGGAATAAAAAAGAATGCCAAACGCATATCGGGCTGCAAGAGAATGGCCGCATACATAACTCCAGTTACTGCACCACTAGCGCCCACGGCACTGTAATGATAATCTTCTTTATGAAAAATTAGCGACAATAAACTTCCGGCAAGCAGACTTATAAAATAAATAATCAAAAACTTAGGATCCCCAAGATATTGCACTACAATGGGAGCAAAGAAATACAGGGTAATCATGTTAAACAGTAAATGCGATACATCCACATGTAGAAAACCAGAAGTAATAGCTCTTATTTGTTCTCCCCTGCGGATGGCACCGATGTTAAATTTATATTTTTCAAAAAAAGAAAAATCGTTGAACCCTTTTATGGAAGCCAACACATTGGCGGCAATAATTACAATAGTTGCTATGCTTAAATTCATATAACTTAAAATCTTTAAAATCAAAGATAGCTATATTTCTAAGGTATTAAAGCTGTTTTTACCACTAAAACCCAATTTTTTGGTGCTATTAAAAATTAAAATATAACTACCGCTATTCGCTTAAACCAACAAATAAAAAAGCTAGAATCCCCAACAAATAATTTTGTGTACTTTTGCTCAAAATAAAAATGAATGCAGCTTCTTGTTTATATCTTAGTATATCCATTATTGTGGTTTATTTCCATTCTTCCTTTCCCTATTTTTTATAAAGTTTCCGATGCTGTTTATCTTTTGGTTTACTATGTAATTGGATATAGAAAAGAAATGGTGCTGAAAAATTTAAAACTTTGTTTCCCAGAAAAATCGGAAGACGAGTTGCTTGCCATTAGAAAGAAGTTTTACAAACATATGTGCGACTTGTTTTTTGAAATGATAAAATCCCTGAATATATCAGAAAAACAACTCAATGAACGGGTTAAATTTCACAATCTGGAACTATTGGATAAGTATGCCAGGGAAAATAAAAGCGTTATTCTTTTATGTGGACATTATGCGAATTACGAATGGGTACTTTCATTAAGCAGACACATAAAACATGAAGGTTTTGGTATTTACGCCCCACTGAGCAATAAATATTTTAATCGTTTGGTTAAAAAAACCCGTAGACAGCAAAAAGGAGAACTTATTACCAAATCTGAAACTCCAAAAACCATGCTACGGAATTATAAAAACAATGTTTTGTCTTTATACGGATTTGTAAACGACCAATCCCCTATGGTTCATCAAGCACGTTATTGGAGGGAATTCTTTGGCATCACTGTCCCAGTGCATACGGCGGCAGAAACCTTTGCTAAAAAGTTTGACCATGCAGTGGTGTTTTTCTGCGCCAAGAAAGTAAAAAGAGGGTATTACGAAACAACCATTGTAGATATTACGGATTCCCCGAAAGACTACCCAGATTATAAAATTACCGACATTTACACGGAAATGCTGGAGAAAGAAATAAGAAAACAACCAGAATATTATTTGTGGACGCATAACCGGTTTAAACATCGGAATAAAGTACCGGAGGAATATTTAAAAAATTAGCTTGGGAAGCTAATGTTAGCAAATATGTTTTGAAAAGAATTTTTATTTGCTTTCCATATCAAACTATGATTTGAAAAAATATAAAAGGCTACCCCAATTTCAGGTAGCCTTTTACATTTTTAGAGGTACTGTTATTTCAACTGAATTTCTTAAATCCTGTATGCACCCTTAAGCTTTTTCAATAATACGAAGAGCAAAGTTGTAAATACGCTCAAACTGTTCTTCGATCCCCATATCGCTATTATCAAATTCAATGGCATCTTCTGCTTTTACTAGCGGAGAGTCTTCACGGGTGGCATCGATACGATCTCTCTCTTGTACATTTTTCAACACTTCATCATAAGACACCGTTTCTCCTTTATCAATAAGTTCTTTATAACGCCTAACAGCTCTTTTATAAGCAGAGGCAGTCATAAACAATTTTAATTCTGCGTCGGGGAAAACGACTGTTCCTATATCTCGGCCATCCATTACCACTCCTTTTTCTGAACCCATTTTTTGCTGCTGCTCTACCAGTTTTTGACGCACTTCGGAAACCGCAGCAACTACACTTACCACATTAGAAACGCGGAGTGTTCTTATTTCATCTTCTACATTTTCACCATTCAAAAATACATCTGCATTACCTGTGGCGTTGTTTTTTTTAAAATTTAGAGTAATTTCGGGCAGTGCCGCCACCAAACCATCAATATTGGTTTCTTCTCCCCCAACATAATCGTTCCTTAGGGCATATAAAGCTACGGCACGGTACATGGCTCCAGTATCCACATATACATAACTAAGCTTTTTGGCCAGCTGTTTTGCAATGGTACTTTTTCCGGTAGAAGAAAATCCATCTATGGCTATAGTTATTTTTTTCATAGTTCGCTTATAAGCAAATAAACCAACATTTTCTTGTCGGTTTATTTGAATTAACATACTAAAGATCTTTTGCGTTCTTCACTTTTTGATTGGTAATAGCAATATCTATTACTTCACTCATTTCGTTCACATAATGAAACTTAAGACCTTTTAAATACTCTTCTTTAATTTCCAGGATATCCCTTTCGTTCTCATTACAAAGGATTAATTCTTTAATACGAGCTCTTTTGGCTGCCAATATCTTTTCTTTGATTCCTCCTACTGGCAACACTTTTCCCCTTAAGGTTATTTCCCCGGTCATTGCAATGCTTTTCTTCACCTTTTTCTGGGTGAACAGCGAAACCAATGAAGTAAGCATGGTGATTCCTGCACTTGGGCCGTCCTTTGGAGTAGCTCCTTCCGGAACGTGAATATGTACATTGTATTTTTCAAATACTTCTGGATTGATCCCGAGACTCTCTGCATTCGATTTTATATATTCCATCGCTATGGTGGCCGATTCTTTCATCACTTTCCCTAAATTACCGGTAATGGAAAGCGTTCCTTTACCTTTGGAAAGTATCGACTCAATAAACAGAATATCACCCCCAACACTCGTCCATGCCAATCCGGTTACCACCCCAGCAACTTCATTATTCTCATATTTATCGCGTTCTAAGCGAGGAGCGCCTAGCACTTCTTCCACGTCTTTAACAGATACTTTTACATTATATTCGTCTTCCATGGCAATAGATTTGGCAGCGTAACGCACCATTTTAGCGATTTGCTTTTCCAAACCTCTTACCCCAGATTCCCGCGTATAGCCTTCCACTATTTTTTCAAGCTCCTTTTTACCAATTTTAAGGTCTTTATTGGTAAGGCCATGTTCTTCTATTTGCTTCGGAAGTAAATGACGTTTCGCAATTTCAACCTTTTCTTCGATTGTATAACCGTTTACATTGATGATTTCCATACGGTCTCTCAATGCAGGCTGAATTGGGCCTAAATTGTTTGCTGTAGCTATAAACATAACCTTGGAGAGATCGTAACCCATTTCCAAGAAATTATCGTAGAATTCTTTATTTTGTTCAGGGTCTAACACTTCCAGCATCGCAGAAGATGGGTCGCCATTATGACTCACGGAAAGCTTATCTATTTCATCTAGAATAAAAACAGGATTGGAAGTTCCCGCTTTTTTCAACGATTGAATAATTCTTCCCGGCATCGCTCCAATATATGTTTTTCTATGTCCGCGAATCTCAGCCTCGTCTCTCAAACCACCTAACGATATTCTAACATACTCACGACCTAATGCCTCCGCAACCGATTTCCCTAAAGAAGTTTTACCAACCCCAGGAGGGCCGTATAAACATAAAATAGGCGATTTCATGTCGTTTCTCAGCTTTAAAACGGCCAAGTATTCAATAATACGTTTTTTAACATCTTCCAAACCGTAGTGATCCCGGTCCAATATTTTTTCAGCACGTTTTAAATCGAACTTATCCTTAGAAAATTCATTCCAAGGTAAATCGATAAAAAGATCCAGGTAATTACGTTGAATGGAATACTCTGCAACCTGCGGATTCATACGCTGTAATTTCGCCAATTCCTTTTCGAAATGTTTTTTAACCTTGGCATCCCATTTTTTCTTCTTCGCCTTAAGTCGCATCTGCTCAACCTCCTCTTCATAGGATCCACCACCCAATTCTTCTTGAATGGTTTTCATTTGTTGATGCAAAAAGTACTCCCGTTGTTGTTGATTGAGGTCGGATTGAACTTTTGATTGAATATCGTTTCTAAGATTTAATTTCTGAAACTCTATATTCATGAACTTCAAGGTAGCCAGCGCTCTTTCCTGAAGGTTTTTGTTCTCCAATAACTTCTGTTTATCTTTTACTTCCAGGTTCATATTGGAAGAAATAAAGTTGATCAAGAACGAGTTGCTTTCAATATTTTTAATAGCAAAAGAAGCTTCCGAAGGAATATTCGGACTCTCTTTTATTATTTGCAGCGCCAGTTCTTTTATAGAGTCTATTATAGTAGAGAATTCCTCACTACCTGCAGCCGGTTTTTCTTCTGGTAAATCTTTTATTTTTGCAGTGAAATAAGGCTCTGAAGTTGTAATTTCTTCAATTTCAAATCGCTTTTTACCTTGTATAATTACGGTGGTATTACCATCGGGCATTTTGAGAACCCTTAAAATCCTGGCTACTGTACCCGTGGTGTTCAAGTCTTTTACCTCTGGATCTTCTACTGTTTCATCTTTTTGGGAAACCACACCTATAACTTTGCTTCCGTTGGATGCGTCCTTTATAAGTTTGATGGATTTATCGCGCCCAGCTGTTATCGGGATTACCACGCCAGGGAAAAGTACCGTGTTTCGAAGTGGTAAAATTGGTAGCGTTTCCGGTAAGACCTCATTATTGATTTCCTCTTCATCTTCAGGAGTCATTAATGGGATTAATTCGGCATCGTCGTCAATATTTTGTAATGACAAACTGTCCATATTTAAAAATTTGTTGTTACTCATAGTCTTTTATAAGTCATTCTGTCACTCAGAATGGATTGTCTTTTTCTTTCTCTTCAGTATGCTAACCTCCTAATTACTTACAGTTTGTAAATAAATTTAAGTAGAAAAACATTTTATCACCCCATAAAGGCAATACTCATGCCAATTAATTGTTGTAAGTGTATTTTATTGGCTCTGGCGACCGAAATTATTGTTGATTGGTTTTGGAGAAAAAAGGTTTAGTAAATTCAGTTGTAGTTAAAAATTGGATAAATTAAGTTAAGAGAAGTTTCCCGAAAAATAGAGAACTTATAAAACTCTTTAAAAATATAACATGTTACTAAAAAGAAACCCTGATATAGTCGTTAAGCTAAATAATTTTTATTTGGTTTTTAGGATAGTCCTACCTCTTTTACTCTTCGTAGCCCCATTTAAAGAAACTGTAGCACAACCATTAAATTCAATAACAACCGAGGATATTATATTTGAGAGTGAAGGTATAAAACTCTCGGGGACTTTGTATGAGCCTCGAAATTCGCAAGCTGCAGTGGTCATTGTTCATGGTTCAGGTCCGGAATCTCGAATGACAAACTTTGCGAAGCTTTTAGCAAAAAATGGAATTTCCGTGCTTACCTACGATAAACGCGGCGTTGCTGAATCAGGTGGTGTGTATGCCTGCCCAGAGGTAGGAACAAACAATATAGATTCTACAAATCTCGAATTACTCGCCAATGATGCAAGCGAAGCTGTAAAAATGCTACATAAAAAACATAAAAATATTCCTGTTGGACTTCTTGGTTTTAGCCAGGCAGGATGGATAATTCCAATAGCTACAGTACAAAATACACTTGTAGATTTTATGGTGTTATTTAGTTGTCCTACGATCACAACCTTGGAACAACTAAGATTTCAGTTTTATACCAATGGAAGAAAAGATTTTTGGGAAAACCACACCGAGGAAGATGCTCGTGAGCATATTGAAAATGACCCTGATCGTTATCAATTTACCAGTACCGACCCAAAAGTTGCTTTAAATTCTATTTCAATTCCGGGACTTTGGATTTTTGGTGAAAAAGATATACAAATCCCTGTAAAGTTATGTATCGAACAGCTCAATGCATTTAAAGTTCAAGGAAAACCTTATGATTTTGTTCTTTTCCCAGAATTAGGGCATAACACAGCTTTTTCCAAAAATACCGCCCCTGTTGATATCTCCATAGAATGGATGAAAAAACAAACTTTGAAAATTAAGAGAAAAGAAACTAAAGACAAGTATTAGAATTAAACGATCTCCAAATGAAGGAAAACCTTCATTTAAATAATTTGCTTAAGAGGATGTGTTTTCTCACTGCGTTCGAAAGGACTTATATTCAAAACAATAAACTAAATCAAAAATCGAACATGAAATTAGTCCAGTTAGTTTTTTTTATTCTTCTCTTCAATCCATTTAGATAGGTATTTGCTGGCTTGTGTAGTTTGTTGCATAAGCATACTTCCTATAAAATTATGGGATCGGTGTTGTCGCAGATTACTTCTTAATTCGTTTACTTTCAGTTTAAAATAAGATTTATGAACAGTGGCGTCCAAACGCATTTTTAAAATTTTATGTCCGTTTTTAACAGCTTGCGTATATTCTTCTGCATCTAAGTATAACGCGACTGCTGCATGGGCAAAATCAATAGGGTTGTCGTAGATAAATCCGTTCCAAGCATAAGAACCATTTATGCCTTCTGCCCCTATGGTAGTGGTTACACTTGCCGTTCCTTGAAGCATTGCTTCCACCAATTTTCCTTTTAAACCGGCACCAAAACGAAGTGGTGCCAACAAAATTTTAGATTTTCGAAGGACCACCTCTGCGTTTTCTATCCATCCGTGCACAAAAAAACCATCTTTTGGGTTGTGTAAATTGTTAACTTTTTCTGAAGTATAAGCACCATACACATGCAATTTGGCTGTTGGCAGTTGTTTTCTAATGATTGGCCAAACAGTTTCTTTTAATGCTAAAACCGCATCCCAATTGGGTTCGTGTAAAAAATTACCAATAAAAATAAAATCTTCCTTCTCTTCAAATGGAACAGGTGATGCTGGAGCTTCCCCAATTAAAAATGGAAGGTACTGTAAAATAGTCTCATTTACCTTAAACACATCTTTTAAAAGTTCCAGTTCAACTTCAGAAATAATCAAAGAAAGGTCGCAACGGTAAATACTGGCTATCTCACGTTGCGCCAATTCACTATTTAAAAGTGCCGTGGCATCCCCTTTCGATTTGCGTTTTAGTGATTTTTGTCGTTCGTTTCTTAGAAAATGTAAATCTTCGGTATCGAGAATCCGTAGTGCATCAGGACAATGGTCGGCCACTCGCCAACCGAACTGTTCTTCCATCATATACCGATCGAAAACCACAATGGAAGGCCGAAGTTCTTTTAAAAAATCATCAAAAGAAGAATTATTGAGCTGAATACCTTTTTCGACAACTCCTATGGCGCTTAAATCGAATTCGTGACTCCCTTTTTTTGCAGGGGAAGAAAAGACAATTTTATATTCTAAATCTTTAAAAAATGATATAAGTTGAAGCATTCTGCTTCCTGCCGCTGAAGATTTTGGTTCTGGCCAGACATATCCAATAAAAAGTACTGTTTCTTTATCCATGCAAGAGGGCGCTATAAAACTTCATCTATATCCCCTTTACCTTCTCTTACAATTACAGGTTCGCTCCCCGAAAGATCGATAACCGTGGAAGCAACATTATCTCCATACCCACCATCTACCACAATATCTACTAAATTATTCCATTTTTCCAAAATCAATTCTGGATCGGTGGTATATTCTATCACTTCGTCCTCGTCCCGAATAGAAGTGGAAACAATGGGATTTCCAAGTTCCCTGACCAGCGTACGAGCAATGTTGTTATCTGGAATACGTATCCCAACTGTTTTCTTCTTCTTAAAATCTTTTGGGAGACTATTATTACCAGGCAATATATACGTATAAGGGCCTGGCAGGGTTCGTTTAAGGATTTTAAAAGTAGCGTTATCGATTTGACGAATGTAATCGGACAGGTTGCTGAGATCGGCACAAATAAAGGAGAAATTAGCTTTGTCGAGCTTTACTTCTTTTATGCGTGCTATTTTTTGGAGGGCTTTGGAATTGGTAATGTCGCAACCCAAACCATATACAGTATCTGTTGGATAAATGACCAAACCACCATCGCGCAGCACATCCACTACCCTTTTAATTTCTTTAGGGTTGGGATTTTCTTCATAGATGCGAATTAATTCTGCCATTTTAAGTTATAGGTTTGTTGTTTACCGTTTTTGGTTTTAATCTTCTGATTTTACTTAATCTTAACTTTTAACTAAATTTAGCCAATAACATCAAGTTTTGCAAAGCGCAATAATAATTTTTTTATTCCGCCAGTATCAAAACGAATTTCGGCTTTTTTATCATTTCCAACGCCTTCCAGACTTATAATTTCCCCATTTCCAAACCTCGTATGGGAAACTTTGCTTCCAATGGTTAAATCACTATCCAAACTGTTATTGTCTGTAGTTGTTTGTCCTAAATCCGGTTTTATCTTTCTTAGCTTCCGAAGTTTTTCTTCAGAAGGTTTATGCGATGTTGGCGGCGTTCCTGCTGTTGGTTTTTTTAAACGGAATTTACTTTTATCCACCTCCCCAAAAATATCGGAATCAATCATTGGTTTATAACGATAGCTTCCATCCATGGGTGGAGTCAAGTGTTCTAAATATTTATCATCGATTTCTTCAATAAAACGGCTCGGTTCGGCATCAATCAATTTACCCCAACGGTACCTGCTTTGGGTATAGGTAAGGTATGCTTGCTTTTCTGCCCTGGTAAGTGCCACATAAAAAAGCCTACGTTCCTCCTCCAATTCACTTCGGGTGTTCATACTCATGGCAGAAGGAAAAAGGTCTTCTTCCATCCCTACAATAAAAACATAGGGAAATTCCAATCCTTTTGCTAAATGAATGGTCATTAAAGCAACACGGTCGTCATCCCCAGTGTCTTTGTCCAAATCGGTGGCCAATGCAATATCTTCCATAAATTCCGCCAAATCGCCTTTTGCATCTGCTATTTCTTTTTGACCTTCCACAAAATCCTGGATTCCATTTAAAAGTTCTTCCACATTTTCCATTCGGGCGATGCCCTCTGGAGTTCCGTCTTTTTTAAATTCTTGTAGGAGTCCGGTTTTCTTAGCAACGTGTTCCGCTAGCACAAAAGCATCTGCGGTCTGGTTGGTAACTTGAAAACTTTTAATCATCGTTACAAAATCTTCCAGCTTTCTCTTGGTCCCCGAATTTATTTTTAAATCGATCTTATCGAGATTTTCCATAACCTCAAAAATAGAACGCTTAAAATGGTTGGCAGCTACCGTAAGCCGCTGTATAGTAGTTTGGCCTATTCCCCTTGCAGGATAATTGATAACCCTGACAAGAGCTTCTTCGTCCTTCGGATTTAAAATAAGACGCAGATAAGACAAGACATCTTTTATTTCTTTTCGTTGATAAAAAGAAAGTCCCCCATAAATTCTATACGGAATGTCCTTTCTCCGCAAGGCATCTTCAATAGATCTCGATTGGGAGTTGGTACGGTAGAGTACTGCAAAATCCCCGTCTGCAAACTGCTCCTGCATTTTAGTTTCAAAAATGGTGGAGGCTACAAACCTACCCTCTTCTGCATCTGTAACAGAACGGTGGACTTTAATGAAATTTCCATCATCGTTATCCGTCCAAACCACCTTATCTAGTCGGGTTTTATTTTTTTCGATTACCGAATTTGCGGCATTGACAATATTTCTTGTAGAACGGTAATTTTGTTCCAAACGGTACATTTGCACATTATCGTAATCCTTTTGGAAGTTCATAATGTTGTTAATGTTCGCCCCTCGGAAGGCATAGATACTCTGGGCATCATCCCCAACCACGCATATATTTTGAAATCTATCAGAAAGTGCTTTTACGATAAGGTATTGGGAGTGGTTGGTATCTTGATACTCATCCACCAGGATATAGCGAAAGCGGTCTTGATATTTCGCCAATACTTCTGGAAACCTTGTAAGCAGTTCGTTGGTTTTTAACAACAGATCATCAAAATCCATGGCACCGGCTTTAAAACAACGTTCGCAGTAAGCATTGTAAATTTCCCCCAATCGCGGCCGCTTTGCCATGGCATCGGCTTCCATTAATTCAGGATTGTTAAAATATGCCTTTACGGTTATGAGGCTGTTTTTATAAGACGAAATTCGGTTTTGTACTTGTTTGTATTTGTAAACGTCCTTATCCAAGCCCATCTCTTTAATAATAGAGTTGATTAGGCGTTGGGAATCTTGCGTATCGTAAATAGTAAAATTACTTGGATAGCCGAGTTTATCAGATTCAATTCTTAGAATTTTGGCAAAAACAGAGTGAAAAGTTCCCATCCAAAGATTTTTGGCTTCACTGTTCCCTACAATACTGGCAATACGCTTTTTCATTTCCCGTGCTGCCTTATTGGTAAATGTTAACGCTAGAATATTAAAGGCATCGACACCTTGGTTCATCAAATAAGCGATCCTATAAGTTAATACTCTTGTCTTACCAGAACCTGCTCCAGCAATTACCATTAACGCTCCATCCTTATGCAACACAGGCGCACGTTGTGCCTCATTCAATTCAGCTAAATAATTTTCCAAAGTAATTTTTATTTTTTTGCCATTGCAAACTACAATAGTCGCGATACAACTACATTCTAAACAAGCAAAATAACGCAATTTATTTAAGCCTGCAAGTTACTTATAAAAGGGCTGTTTTTGAAGCTCTAAATCTAATTTTTATAAACATTTAAATGAATTCGAATACTCTCTCCAATTTTAAAATTTAGTTGTTTTTTCTAATAAGGGGACTATTAAAAAAAGCTTCTACATTACAGGTATAACAAACCTTACATCCGCAAACGTATTGAAACAACTCCGGTTGGTAATATACGGCCCAGTTTAACATAGGTAGTGCATCTTTGGGATTGTATAGTTTGCCTGGTTCGTATTCTTTTAATCCTGCTTCTGCCTTTTCCTTATCTAAGGCTACGGTTGTATTCACCCATTCGCGGTGCGTTTTTTCGCCAGAGAGATAGGGTTCCATAAATATGATTGCTTTTTCTATGGAAACACCTTTTTCATCGGTATAGCTATATTGGTCGAAACGGGAATCGAATTTTTGTAGGTTGATAAACATGTCCAGCAACGGCTCAATCCCGCTACTGTGGTAATGCATCGCATCCCTGGTTTTTAAATCGTTACTCGATCCATCTGGATAATATGCGGAAGAAATGTATTTTTTTATGCCTTCCAAGGAGAATTGTTTCAATTCTTCATTATCTAATGCACAACCAATTATCCCGATTATTTTTAAGCGTTTCGATTGCCAATTATTATTTGGGGTACTTTTTCTGTCCTTTTCCTTTTTTGCGATGGACAACATCCAGTTATCAACAATCGTTTTTTCATCCGCAGAAAAATTATCTTTATAAATGGCATAACTCCAAAAAAGTGGAGTCAATTTATTTTCGTTAATAGGGTTGCCACTGGCTTTGTAAGTATTTGCCCACGCCAAAACAAATTCCTTTATTTTGTTTACATAGACGGTATTATTACTGCCATACGTCGCATAAATTAAATCGACGACCTTATTGGCGTCCAACAAACTCTCTATTGATTTCATCCTTTCTGGATCGTTTTCCAGCAGTCCTTCATAATTAATTACCTCAAGAGGTTTTGGTTCTAGGTCTAAATATTTATTTGCCAGTAGCGCCAGGCTATCATGAATGGCTCTAACTTCTTTATTTTCCTTAATCAGGTTTCTATAACGCTCTTGTTCCTGTTTATCGAGTACTGCTACTCCAGTGTTTATCTGGGTGAAGGCCTTGAGTGAAATGAAGAAAATTATGGTGAAAATTAATAACGACTGTCTGTTCATAAAGTTTTGATTGTATGTTTGGTGTTGAACGAAGGTATTAATTTTGAAAATAATAAAAGTATTGATTACTCATTTTGAAAACGCATTTGGACAATTTCTCTTCGGAATACTTAAAATTCAATATCTTTACTACGCTAATTAAAATTTATCTGCTGAAGGTTTTTCATTCAGCATAGAGACCAACATAATACCTTTTTATATGACCAACATCCGCTTATTTCTATTACTCGCATTTGCAATATCCCTGAATAACTACTCGCAAAATTCCCTGGAGGCCGACATTAATGAAGTTGAAAGTGAAGTTATAGAATGGCGAAGGGACTTCCATGAAAATCCAGAATTATCTAACCGCGAATTTAAAACTGCCGATAAAATAGCAAAGCATTTAAAAAGCCTAGGTTTAGAAGTTACCACTGGTGTTGCCAAAACCGGTGTTGTAGGTATTTTAAAAGGAAAAAAGCCAGGAAAAGTGATTGCTTTACGTGCCGATATCGATGCGCTTCCAGTCACCGAAAGAAACGACCTCCCTTTTAAATCGGAAGTCACTACAACTTTCTTGGGTGAAGAAACAGGAGTTATGCATGCTTGTGGCCATGACACCCACACCGCTATTTTAATGGGCGTGGCGGAAGTTTTAAGTAAACATAACGATTTTGCTGGAACAGTGAAGTTTATATTTCAACCAGCGGAAGAAGGTCCACCACCGGGAGAAGAAGGTGGTGCCAAATTAATGATAAAAGAAGGTGTACTTGAAAACCCGGAGGTAGATGCTATTTTTGGGTTGCATATAAACTCTTCAACACCTGTAGGTACTATTCGTTACAAACCAGGTGGTACCATGGCGGCGGTAGAACGGTTTGTAATCGATGTAAAAGGAAAACAAACCCATGGCTCTGCCCCTTGGAGCGGTGTAGACCCTATATTGATTTCGGCTAAGATTGTCGACGGGCTACAAACTATAATCAGTAGAGAAGCGCCCTTGGTAGATGAAGCTGCCGTAATTACCGTTGGAAAAATAACCAGTGGGGTTCGATTCAATATTATACCAGAGTCTGCCCAAATGATTGGGACCGTAAGAACGCTGGATCCAGAGATGCGAACTCTAATATTAACAAGGATGAAGGAAATGGTGCCGACTATCGCAAAAGCATATGGCGGAGATGCCACTATTGAAATAGAAAACTTTACGGCTATTACGTATAATGATGAAGCTTTAGTAGCAGAAATGCTCCCATCCCTACAAAAAATAGCTGGAAAAGAACATGTGGAACTCGTAAAAGCCACTACTGGAGGCGAAGATTTTTCATTTTTTCAGCAAAAGGTACCCGGTTTTTATTTCTTTTTAGGCGGTATGCCAAAAGATGCTACTGAACCAGCTCCCCACCATACCCCCGATTTTTATATCGATGAAAGTGGGATGCTATTGGGTGTAAAAGCTTTTACTCAGATTGTTTATGATTATTTAGGACAGTAAAATTTTAATTATGTTAGCATTTCTTCAAGGTATCAGTTGGTGGGTTTGGATCCTCATCCTATTACTTATCATAGCCATTAGGGATATTTTTTTTAATAAGTCGCACACCATAACCCATAACTTTCCGGTTATTGGCCACATTCGTTATATGTTGGAAAGCATTGGCCCAGAATTAAGACAATATATCGTAGCCAACAACAGGGAAGAACTTCCTTTCAATAGAATTGAACGTGGATGGATTTATGCTTCAGCAAAAAATGAAAACAACTACGAAGGTTTTGGAACAGATAGGGACATTCATGAATCTCATTATGTATTTATAAACAATGCCATGATGCCCTACAAGGTAAGGTTAGATCATCCAAACGCGAGTGATCCCTATTTTTTACCTTGCGCCAAACTTATTGGGGGCTATAATAAAAGAAAGCGACCTTACCGCCCGGCCTCCATTATCAATGTTTCGGCTATGAGTTTTGGATCGCTTTCGGCCAGGGCCATTGAATCGCTCAACAAAGGTTGCTATTTGGCGCATGCGTATCACAATACCGGTGAAGGTGGTTTATCCCCTTACCATAAAAAAGGAGCCGATGTTATTTTTCATATAGGAACCGGCTATTTTGGAGTTCGGGACGAACATGGAAATTTCTCTATGGAGAAACTAAAAAAATTGGTAGAAGAATATCCTCAAATAAGAGCTATCGAATTAAAGCTTTCCCAAGGTGCTAAACCTGGAAAAGGCGGCGTACTCCCCGCTTCTAAAATAACCAGGGAGATAGCGGAAATCCGCCATGTACCCATGGGAAAAGATGTATTATCGCCTCCTAACCATTCAGCTTTCTCCAACGTCCAGGAAATGGTAGACTTTATAGAATCTATTGCCAAAGAAACCGGTTTACCAGTAGGGATTAAAGCGGCCATAGGAAAGCTGGAGCAATGGAAAGAATTGGCTTCCATTATGAAAAACACAAACAGAGGTCCCGATTTTATAACGGTAGATGGTGGCGAAGGTGGTACAGGGGCTGCGCCACCAAGTTTTGCCGACCATGTTTCCCTGCCTTGGGTTTATTCCTTTAGTGACTTGTACCGCGTTTTTAAAGACGCAGAGATAACCGATAGAATTGTTTTTATAGGTAGTGGAAAGTTAGGTTTTCCTTCTAAAGCGGCGATGGCTTTTGCCATGGGAGCCGATTTAGTAAATGTAGCACGGGAGGCCATGTTAAGTATTGGTTGCATTCAGGCCAAAGTTTGCCATAACAACACATGTCCCAGTGGCGTAGCTACACAGAATAAATGGCTACAGGCCGGAATTAACATCGAGGACAAAGCGGAAAGGGTGAGTTATTATTTTAAAAATTTTAAAAAAGAACTCATAGAAATAACCCATGCCTGTGGTTACGAACATCCATCGCAGCTTACCATGGAAGATGTGGATATAAACCTTGGCGATAAAAGCTTAACGCAACCCTTAGCCAATGTTTATGGCTATAATAAAGTAAAAGTTCCTTTTGATGGAACGGAAAGTTTATTAAATTGCCCGCACTTAGGTGGGCATTACACCACCAAAGGTGCCATTGATAAATTTAAAAACAAACAAATACGCTACTAACAAACATCCCCATGAACCAGTTTAATTTTATTGAATTATTGTTTTTTATACTTCCAGCGGTTATTACAGGAGGTATAGCTTATTATTTTTTTAACCTACACACCAAAAACGAAGAAGGGAGAAGGCGCTTTTTACTTCATAGGGAAATGGATAAAAATACCGTTCCTATTCGTTTACAGGCGTATGAGCGTATGGCTTTGTTTTTAGAACGTATCAACCCTTCAAAATTACTGGTGAGGGTAATTCCTGAAAACTCTGATAAGGACCTCTATGAAGCACAACTTATAGCCAATATCGAAAACGAATTCGACCACAACCTAGCTCAACAAATTTACTTGTCCGATGAATGCTGGAACGTAGTTAAAGCCGCTAAAAACGCTACAATCCAGATAATCCGTAAGGCTGGGATGAATTCGGAAAGTGCCAATAAATTAAGGGAAGAAGTATTAAACAACCTTTTGGACAAACAACCTCCCTCCTATGCTGCTTTGGGATATATTAAAAAGGAGATAAGGGATCTGTTTAGCTAAATTACAACTCGTTAGGGAGTTCAAAATAGCTGTACCCTCTTTAGTCCTTTTAATTTATTGGGGGAAAACCCATCAAAATCATCATCATTGCGTAATTTAGCAGTATGTTAAGAGTTGTTCTCATAGGAGGTGGAAATATTGCGCATCATTTATTTAAAGTATTGAGCACGCATAATGCTGTGGCGCTTATACAGTGTTACAACAGAACTTTGACTGCTATAGAGACTTTTAAGGCGGCTACTTCCATTACAGATGATTTAAATGAAATTGCAGATGCCGATCTTTACATTTTAGCGGTTAAAGACGATGCCATTACCGAAGTGTCCAATAACTTGCCGTTTTCGGGTCGTTTCGTGGTTCATACCTCTGGAAATAAAACCTTGGACGCATTAAATAACAAGAATCGTCGTGGCGTTTTTTACCCGTTACAGTCATTGTCCAAAGAAAAGGATATTGAGTTTTTAAACGTTCCTCTTTGCTTGGAAGCTGAGAACCAAAAAGATCTAGATACCCTCACCCAAATTGCAGAATCCATTTCCAACAAGGTTTTTCAAATTAATTCCGAACAGCGCAAAACCATTCATTTGGCAGCTGTTTTTGTTAATAATTTTGTAAACCACCTTTATAAAATCGGAAATGATATTTGTTTGGAGAACAACATTCCATTTGAGGTTTTAGAGCCTTTAATTGTAGAAACTTCAGCAAAAATTAAAGAGATGTCGCCGCTGGAAGCACAAACCGGTCCTGCGAGGAGAAATGACCATGCAACAATAAATTCTCATTTGGAGTTGCTGACTAACGACAATCAAAAAGAAATATATAGAATACTAACCACATCGATTTTAAACACGTATGGAAGAGAAAAGTTATAAGGAATACCTAGAACATATTACCACCTTTGTTTTTGACGTAGACGGGGTTTTGACGGATGGGATCATCTCCATCACTTCTGACGGACAGTTATTACGCACCATGAATGTAAAAGATGGATACGCCCTTAAAACCGCATTGAATAAGGGATATAACATTTGTATTATTTCCGGGGGAAACAATGAGGGGGTTCGTACGAGGTTACGCGGACTCGGAATTACCGATATTCACCTCGGGGTAAGCAATAAAATAGATGTGTTGGATGAGTATTTTGACGTATACAATATTAAAGCTGAGAACGTTTTGTACATGGGAGACGACATACCCGATTACCATGTGATGAAAATGGTGGGAATGCCCTGTTGCCCAAACGATGCAGTAGCCGAAGTAAAAGAAATCTCCAAGTACATTTCCCATAAACAAGGCGGTAAAGGCTGTGTTCGTGATGTTATTGAGCAAGTTTTAAAAGTTCAAGGGAAATGGAAAGATAGTTTTGATGCTAAATACGATTAAAGTAATGATTAATTGTTGACTGTTATCTGTTAGCAGTTGGAAAATTTAGGGAATTCAAACTTTTCGATAAAATTAGTAATTTACAATAAAATTCGTAAAATGGGGAAGTTTAACAATATCAAACAAGATTTTGGATAAATATTTCGGATACTTGAAAGACCTGGACAATAAAGCAAAAAAAAGCTTGATTAATAAGCTCACAAGATCTATTGAAAAAAAATCTAAAAAAGAATTTGACATTAATAAAATGTTTGGTGCTTGGAATGATAACAAAAGTTCTGACGAAATAATATCAGAAATAAAAAGCGCAAGAGTTAACAAACTCAACACAGAAAGCTTCGAAAGAAATATTTATTGGACACGAATATTTGTATTCATTTTTTTAGAGGTAAATTCCAACTTAACCAAAAACTTCAAGAAGTAAAGCTTGAAAATTAGCAATCTCAGAAATTACCTTGGCAGAACTAATTTTCGGAGCGGAGAACAGCCCAAACCCTAAAAAGAATTATAAACTTATCGATGAATTTTCCGAACAAATAAAAGTACTTCCTATTTTTAATGCGATAAATATTTACGCTAAGGAGAAAGTCCGATTGAGAAAAAATGGAACTATGATTAGTGATTTTGATCTGTTGATTGGCTCAACTGCAATTTCAAACGGATTAATAATGGTTACGGAAAATGTTAATGAATTCGAGCGAATGTCGGATATAGAAATTGAAATTTGATTATTCGATAAAACAACTTTTGCAACACCATATATTGAAAATAGAAAATACAATCGTCATAATAAGAATTACAGGATATTTACAAATACTTTGACTACCTATAATTCAGTTCCTTATATAATTTTGAACGCTTTAGGTTGTTTCAGATTTTTGGTTCTATTAAAATATGTGTAGGGAAACCTTCAAACAAAAAATTCCACCCCGTTTTAATAATCTATAAACGTATTCCATTCCATATTTTATAGATACAAACACCACCAGAAGCGTATGCTTTGAGGTATTTTAACCTTCCTGACACCTTATAAAACGTATTATTTGAGGTCTTTAACGTGTCCATCGCATAAAACAACCTATCGCACGGGGTTCTTTACGTATCGAAATACGTGGTTCTAAGTATATTTTGGGGTAACGAACGTGTAATTATACGCTACCAAACCTAGCCGTACCTTCCTTTAACGTATCGAAATACGGTACACGACGTATCCCAAGAGGGAAAGGGGATATAAAAATAGGTTCATCGACGTATCCAGATACGTATCGGGACGTATCACGAGCAAAGAATTCAATTTGCTTCTAAAAATGAGCCTAAGGTGTTCGATTTTAATTTTCTACACTTAACTTTATGCTTTTAAATAATTCTTTTTACTGATATTTTAAATAGAAATATGATTTTAAACGAAAAATTAAAAAACCACAACATCATTTTGGCATCTGGATCCCCCAGACGTCAGCAGTTTTTTAAAGAATTGGGGTTGGATTTTGAAATACGCTTAAAAAGTGTCGACGAAGTTTATCCCGACAGACTTTACAAATATGAGATTTCTGATTATTTGGCGCAATTAAAGGCGTTGCCCCATAAAGAGTCATTACAGGAAAACGATATTCTTATCACATCCGATACCATTGTATGGCATAACGAAGAAGCCTTGGGAAAGCCAAAAAGCAAAGAAGAGGCCGTTTCTATGCTACAATCGATGTCTGGAAAAATGCACGAAGTTATAACCTCTGTCTGCTTTACCACAACCAAACTTGAGAAAACTATAAATCACATTACCAAAGTGTATTTTAAAGAGTTAACCAGTGAAGAAATTGAGTATTACGTAAACACCTTTGAGCCCTATGATAAGGCCGGAGCCTATGGTATACAGGAATGGATTGGGCAAATTGGAATAAAAAAAATAGAAGGCTCTTATTTTAATGTGGTTGGAATGCCCGTATATGAAGTTTACAGAACCCTGAATTCTTTGGTAGATTAAATTGGTAATTCGTATTTTTAAGGGAATTGTAATCAGCATCACATGAAAATTGTAAAATACCTCTTTTTGGCCATGGGATTTCTTCTTATAGTTTCCTTTACGTTTTGTAAGCTGGCTACTTCAGATAAAAACAAAGAAAAAAGGGAGCTAAGCGAAGCATTTAAAAAATATTGGTATGCCGGAAAGGCAGAAATTACTTCCTATAAACTAACCCAAGCACGCTATGGGGAACTCCGGGAAGGAAAGGCCGTATTTATTTATGTTACCGAACCATTTTTAAAAGATAAACAGGTAAAAGCAGATAATCCAAATGGAGAAAGCACTTCTGTATTAAAGCTAAACAGCACCAAAAATTTTAATACGGGCATCTACCCATACTCCATAATGAACAGTACTTTTTATCCATTGAAATATAAAGGTCATGCTTTAAAAATTTCCACTTCGGTTACAGAATGGTGCGGACAACAGTATATGCAGCTCAATAATAAATCGAATTTTAAAATTACCATACATTCATATTTTGAAAATGAGGCCGATAAGAACTTTAGTGTAAACAAAGATATTTTGGAAGATGAACTTTGGTCGCAACTAAGGGTTGATCCCTCCAATTTACCGCTGGGGGAACAAAAAATAATTCCTTCATTTCAATACATCCGTTTAATGCATAAACCGGTAAAAGCCTATACCGCAAATGCTACTTTAAAAACAGAAGGCACTATTAACACTTACACCCTAACATATCCCGAACTTGACAGAACCCTTAGCATTAACTTTCAAAAAGAGTTTCCATTTGGTATAGAAAGTTGGAAAGAAAGTTATAAAAGTGGTGCTGGCGTCAAGGCTAAAATGCTTACCTCTTCCGGAGAAAAAATCAATACAATTATGTCTGCCTACTGGACTAAAAATTCCACAAACGATGTATATTTGCGGGACTCATTAGGTT
This sequence comes from Galbibacter sp. BG1, assembly GCF_013391805.1. Lineage (GTDB taxonomy): Bacteria > Bacteroidota > Bacteroidia > Flavobacteriales > Flavobacteriaceae > Galbibacter. The sequence goes on from NZ_CP058364.1 coordinate 3,291,298, forward strand.
TATAGTTTATGACAGATTTTTTTGCCATCTACAGAGATGAATTAATTAGCTCCATTGTTGCCGTAATTGTTATTCTTTGTTTACGGTTCCTCATTTTCAAAGCCATTAAAAAAGTAGGGAAAATTGGGGATATCGATAGAAACAGAACACTTCTTATTTTAAAATATTTCAACGTTTTTATCCTTATCATAAGTATTCTCACCGTAAGTTTAATTTGGGGAGTGGATTTTAAGGACTTAGGAATTTTTCTGTCCTCTGCTTTTGCTGTTATTGGGGTGGCATTCTTTGCTTCATGGTCCATTTTAAGTAACGTAACAGCAGGTATCATCCTTTTCTTTGCTTTTCCTTTTAAAATTGGGGATCGCATTCGCATTCAAGATAAAGATTTTCCTTCGGAAGCCATTATAGAAGATATAAAAGCATTTCATTTACACCTCCGTACCGATGAAGGGGAACTTATTACCTATCCCAACAATTTATTGTTGCAAAAAGGTGTGGTTGTTATAGAAAAGCTCCATCGGGAAGATGATGGTTCTAGCTCGGTGTAATTTTATATTCTTAATTTATTTTTCTATTGGCCAAAGAAAGGCCAACATCCGTAATTTTCAGTCATTCAAGCACATTAATTATTCTTCGGAAAGAAGGGGTTTTTCTCTTTTCGAAAAATTTTAAATTGCCCTAAGCTGGCAAACTTCCATTCATGGTCTTAATTGTTTATATTTGGGGTTTCACGCTATTCTATTAATCGTTATTATGAAGAGAACACTACTTTACACTTTTTTATTTCTTTCTATTTTTACCGCCCTTGCACAAAAAAATAACACTTCTTCTTTATCCATAAAGCAAATTATGCAGGGAGATGATTTTGTCGGGCACCTTCCCTCCAATCCTTATTGGTCTCTCGACGGAAAGAATATTTACTTCGATTGGAATCCTGAAAATGCCTTTAGCGATTCGCTTTATGTGTATTCCCTTGAAACAGGAAAAACGAATAAGCTCTCTTTTGAAGAGCAATACAAACTACCAGCAGAAAATGGAAGTTTCAATTCTGATAAATCAAAAAAGATCTATGCAAAACATGGGGATATTTTTATAGCGGAAGTTAATACTGGAAAAAAAGTGCAAATTACCGCAACCAAGGACAGGGAAAGTAATCCGCATTTTACAAATAATGAAAAGGAAATCGCTTTCATTAAGGGTAAAAATATTTATACCTGGAATATGGATACTGGAACCATAGAACAAATTACCGATTTTCAAGAAAAAGAAAAAAAGGAAGAGAAACGTAGTGAAAAAGATGAGTGGCTTTACAAAGATCAATTAGCATTATTCGACGTTTTAAAAGAACGGAAAGAAAAAGAAGATTTAAGCGACGTTTTTAGTGAAAAGGAAAAGTTGCTCCATCCACTGCCCATTTATACCGGAGACAAAACTATATACAACCAACAAATAAATCCTACAGGCCAATATGCAACCTTTTTAATTATCGATAGAACCGAAGACAAAGAAACCATAGTACCTCATTATGTAACAGAAAGCGGTTATACCGAAGATCAGAAAACAAGATCGAAAGTAGGTAACAAACCAGATGTTTACGAGTTGCATATTTACGATACCGAAAATAGAAAAACATATGCAGTAAACTTGAAAAATTTGGAGGGCTTAGATTATATCCCGGAATACACTAAGGATTATCCTAATAAAACATATAAAAATGAAAACAGAATAGGTTTTATCGACGGACCTGTTTGGAATGAGGCTGGAACGAAAGCAGTTTTGGATATTATATCCAACGATTACAAAGATAGGTGGATTGTTTCTTTAAATGCTGCAGACGGTACCGTTACCAATTTAGATCATCAACACGACAATGCTTGGATTGCAGGTCCTGGTATTGGTGGATACCGCGGTGGCGAACTCGGTTGGATGCCCGATGACAAAAGTATCTGGTTTCAATCAGAAAAAACAGGATATTCACATTTGTATACTTTAAATACGGAAACCAAAAAATCTAAAGAACTAACTTCCGGTGATTTTGAAATTTACAATCCGAAGCTGTCTAAAGATAAGAAATCGTGGTATTTTACAGCCAATAAAACACATCCTGGAGACCGCCAATTTTATACCATGCCACTTAATGGTGGAAAAATGAAACAACTTACCGAGCGTATTGGTAAAAACGACGTTGTTTTATCCCCTGATGAAAAAAATCTGGCCATCTTATATTCCTATTCCAATAAACCAACGGAATTATTTGTAATGCCAAATCCGGTTTACAGGAAAAATGCAACCGAACCAACACAAATAACACATTCTACTACCAAAGAATTTGAAAATTACAGTTGGAAGGAGCCAAAGATCATTACTTTTAAGGCAGACGATGGTGCGAATGTTCACGCCCGACTTTATCAACCAAAGAGTGAAATTAAAAATGGTGCTGCCGTTATTTTTGTACACGGCGCCGGTTATTTGCAGAATGCCCATAAGTGGTGGAGTTCTTATTTCCGTGAGTATATGTTTCACAATATTCTAGTAGATAATGGCTATACCGTTTTGGATATAGATTACCGTGCCAGTGCCGGTTACGGAAGGGATTGGAGAACAGGAATCTACAGACACATGGGCGGTAAGGATTTGAGCGATCAAGTAGATGGAGCAGAGTACCTTATTAGCCAGCTAGGTGTCGATAAGGATAAAATCGGAATCTATGGCGGTTCTTATGGCGGCTTTATAACTTTGATGGCCATGTTTAATGAAGCAGATACATTTTCTGCTGGGGCGGCCATTAGATCTGTGGGCGATTGGGCGGCTTACAACCATGGATATACCGCTAGAATTTTAAATACTCCTGTTACCGATAGTTTGGCATACCGCAGAAGTTCGCCTATTTATTTTGCAGACGGCCTGGAAGGGGACTTACTTATTTTACACGGAATGGTAGACGATAATGTTCATTTTCAAGATATGGTTCGTTTATCCCAAAGATTAATTGAATTGGGAAAAACAAATTGGGAAATGGCAGTTTATCCTATAGAAAGACATGGATTTACAGAACCTAGCAGTTGGACTGATGAGTACACACGGATTTTTAAGCTATTTAATGAAAGTCTGCTCGATAAATAAGACCCTGAAATAATTTTATGATTGTTTTATAGATACAAATCGTATAATAAAGAAAGACAACCCACAATTATTTCTATATTTGACCTAACACCTAAAAACTTGTGATATGCAAAAAATATTATCCTTTCTTTATATTGGATTAGTATTTACACTTTCTGGATTTTCGCAAAAACCTAAAACCTATACTTCCGCAGAAATTTATCAAGCTGTAGAAAAGCTTAATTTCTTGGGAACAGCATTATATATAGCAGCACATCCCGATGATGAGAACACGCGTTTAATTTCTTATTTATCGAATGAGGTTAAAGCAAGAACTGCTTATTTATCGTTAACCCGTGGAGATGGTGGGCAAAATTTAATCGGTTCTGAATTAAGGGAGCTTTTAGGAGTTTTAAGAACACAAGAACTACTGGCGGCAAGGCGTGTAGATGGTGGTGATCAATTTTTTTCACGGGCAAACGACTTCGGTTTCTCCAAAGATCCAGAAGAAACACTTGAAATATGGAATAAAGACGAAGTGCTTGCCGATGTGGTTTGGGTGATACGGAATTTTAAACCCGATGTAATTGTCAACAGGTTCGATCATCGCACTCCAGGTTCTACACATGGCCATCATACAGCTTCTGCCATGTTAAGTGTACAAGCTTTTGATTTGGCTGGCGATAAAAGCAGTTATCCACAACAGTTAAAATATACGCAAACTTGGCAACCAGAACGCCTTTTTTTTAATACCTCTTGGTGGTTTTATGGAAGCGAAGAAGCTTTTGAAAGTGCCGATAAAACTAAAATGTTAAGCTTCGATATAGGCACCTACTACCCTACCCTTGGGCAAAGCAACAACGAAATTGCTTCCATTGCTAGAAGTCAGCACCTAAGTCAAGGTTTTGGGGGGATTTCCTCCCGTGGTTCACAGGAAGAGTATATCGAACTTTTAAAAGGAAGTTTGCCAAAGGATAAAAACAATATTTTTGATGGTATCAATACAAGTTGGAGCCGTGTGCAAGGAGGCGCCGCCATTGGTAAAATTTTAAAGGAAGTTGAAGGTAATTTCAATTTTAAAAATCCGTCACAGCACATTCCGCAGCTTTTAGAGGCCTATCAATTAATCGAGAATTTAAAAGACGATTATTGGAGAACGGTAAAACGAGATGAAATTAAAAAAATCATAGAAGCCTGTAGTGGGCTCTTTTTAGAAGCAACGGTAGAAGCCGCTTCGGCAGTTCCAGGGGAAACCATTGCTATAGAAAGTGCAGCCATCAACCGTTCTGAGGTAGATATGACGCTTCAAAAAATTGAAATAGCTCCCACAGAAACTACCCAAACACTTCAGAAAAAATTACAAAATAATCAGTCTGTAAACATTTCAAACCAAGTTACGATTCCAAACAAAAGTGATTATACCGCTCCTTATTGGTTAACAGATGAGGGATCTCTGGGAATGTACGAAGCACCACAAGAATTAAGAGGGAAACCGGAAACCCCGAGATTGGTAAAAGCTACTTTTTATATTGATATCAACGGAACCATAATTCCGTTTGAAAAAGAAATAGCTTATAAATATTCAAAGCCTGATAAAGGGGAAATGTACCAGCCTTTTGAGATTCTTCCCAAAGTAACGGCCTCTGTAGCAAACAAAGTAATTATTTTTTCTGATGCAGATAAAAAAGAAATACCGGTAACCATAACCTCGGGTACCAATAACATTCAAGGAAGTATTCATTTGGATTATAATAGCGGTTGGAATGTGAGTCCGAAAAATATTGACTTCAGTATAGCGAATAAGGGAGATACCAAAACGGTGTACTTTACGGTAACCCCACCCAGTGAGGAAAACCAAGAAATTATTACTCCTGTGGTAACCATAGACGGTGAAGAATACCGAAAAGAACTAACCACCATAGCCTACGACCATATTCCTACGCAATCTGTATTACTGCCTGCCAGTTTTAAAGTGGTACGCTTAAATATAAAAAAGGTAGGAGAAAATATAGCTTATGTCGCCGGTGCTGGGGATGAAGTGCCAGAAAGCTTGCGGCAAATAGGTTATAAGGTAACCGTTATTCAACCCGAAAACATAAATACAGGTTACTTGCAAAATTTTGATGCTGTGGTCATGGGGATTAGAGCATACAATGTTCATGAATCACTTAAATTCAAGCAACATATTTTATTGGATTATGTTAAAAACGGCGGAAATTTAATTGTACAATACAATACCGCGGGGAGAAGAGGCTTAGATATTGATAATCTGGCACCTTATTTGTTGCAGTTATCTAGGGATCGTGTAACCGACGAAAATGCGGCTGTAACCATAAAGGCACCTGAAAATCCTATTTTGAACGCCCCGAACGAAATTACTGAAAGCGATTTTAATGGTTGGGTGCAAGAAAGAGGATTGTATTTTCCAGATAAATGGGCAGAAGAATTTACTCCCGTGTTATCCATGCATGATAAAGGGGAACAACCAAAAGACGGGAGTTTATTGGTAGCGCCTTACGGAAAAGGATATTACATCTATACCGGATTGAGTTTCTTTAGGGAGCTTCCTGCTGGGGTGCCAGGAGCCTACAAAATATTTGCGAATATGCTTTCGGTTGGTAAAAAGGAGAATACAAACACAAGTCAGATAAAAGGATAATTATGCTGAATAAGTTTATTTGGAAAAGGGAATATTCTGTAGTGTTAATTATGAACATAATTTACATTTTTGTTTTTTATCTCATAATGATTTCAAACAAATAACAGGAATGGAAGTAATTGATTGGATTGTACTTACCGGCACCCTGCTGTTTATAGTTGCCTATGGTTATTGGAAAACCAAAGGCAGTAAAGATGTAACCGACTATGTTCTGGGAGGAAAAGAGGCCAAATGGTATACCGTTGGGTTATCGGTAATGGCTACGCAAGCCAGTGCAATTACTTTTTTATCCACTCCTGGACAGGCTTTTCACGATGGAATGGGTTTTGTACAGTTCTACTTCGGGCTTCCACTGGCGATGGTTATCATCTGTATCGTTTTTGTGCCTATTTATCATAAACTCAAGGTTTATACGGCCTATGAATTTCTCGAAAATAGATTCGACCTCAAAACCAGATCACTCGCCGCTATTCTTTTCCTTATACAAAGAGGTTTGGCTGCTGGGATAACCATTTATGCACCTTCTATTATTTTATCGGCGGTTTTAGGTTGGGAAACAAAAACTCTCAATATTGTAATCGGTATTTTGGTTATTATTTATACCGTTTCTGGGGGGACTAAAGCTGTAAGTGTAACCCAAAAGCAGCAGATGTTTGTAATTATGACCGGGATGTTCACCGCTTTTTACTTGGTTATGAGTTATCTTCCCGATGATATTACTTTTGGCAAAGCATTGAAAATTGCAGGAGCCAACGAAAAATTGAATATTCTCGACTTTTCATTAAATCCAAAAAGCAGATATACGTTTTGGAGCGGTATTACGGGAGGTCTTTTTCTAGCCCTCGCCTATTTCGGTACCGACCAAAGTCAGGTGCAGCGTTACCTCTCTGGAAAATCGGTTCGTGAGAGTCAGCTCGGACTCATATTTAACGGATTGTTTAAAGTACCGATGCAATTTTTTATACTGTTGGTAGGTGTTATGGTCTTTGTATTTTATCAATACAATCACTCTCCTTTAAATTTCAACCCTGCGGCTGTGGAAGCTATAGAGCAATCCACCTACGCTGATGAATACAAAGTCCTGGAAAAACAACACTTGGAGCTCGAAAAGGAAAAAAAGATGGCACAGGAACGCTATTCGGCAGTTTTAGATGTAAAAGACTACGAATTGATTGTGGAGGCCAAAAAGCAGATCCAAAATATCAATAAGCGTGAAATTAAAAGTCGGGAAGAAGCCAAAGAGCTTATTCAAAAAGTTGATGATGATTTAGAAACCAACGATAAAGATTATGTTTTTATTCATTTTATTCTGAATAATATTCCTACCGGATTGATGGGATTACTTTTGGCAGTAATATTTTCTGCCGCAATGTCCTCGACTGCATCAGAATTAAACGCGTTGGGAACAATTACTACAATAGATCTCTTCCGTAGAAACCAAAAAGAAGAGCAAACGGACAAATATTTCCTAAATGCCACTAAATGGTTCACATTGGCTTGGGGAATAATAGCCATATTATTCGCTAATTTTGCATCCTTATTGGATAATTTAATTCAGTTGGTTAACATTATAGGTTCTATATTTTATGGAAATGTACTCGGGATTTTCCTCATTGCCTTTTTTATAAAATTCATTAGAGGTAATGCCGTTTTTACCAGTGCCATAATTACCCAAATAGCCGTTATTCTCATTTATTATTTTGCCATACACCGATATGATACAGGAGATGAAAAGCTGGGATATTTATGGCTCAACTTTATTGGTTGCGCCCTGGTGATTTTCCTCTCGCTAATTTTTGAAATTTTAAATAGAACACGTAATGCCATCAGCAGCTAAAAAAGTAAAATGGGGCATTTTAGCTCCGGGACATATCGCCAAAAAATTTGCAAACGACCTTTTAACAGTTGAAAGTGCCGAGTTACATGCAGTAGCTTCCAGAACTTTGGAAAAAGCAATGGATTTTAAGGACGCCTATCATGGAAAAGTGGCCTATGGAGACTATGAGGAATTGATGAAAGATCCAAATGTAGATGCCATTTACATTGCCAATCCGCATGCTTTCCATAAGGAATATACCATTGCTTGTTTGCAGCACAAAAAACCTGTTCTGTGCGAAAAACCCTTGGCATTAAACAGCAGTGATGTTGAGGAAATGTTACAAACGGCGAAAAAGAAAGATGTTCTTCTCATGGAAGCTTTATGGACTTACTTTCTTCCACACTACACATATGTTTTAGGGTTTTTAAAGGAAGGGAGTTTTGGTAAAGTACTTTCCTTGGAGGCGGATTTTGGGTTTCAACCAGAATATGATGAAAACTCTAGATTATTTAATAAAAAACTCGGTGGGGGAAGTTTATTGGATATCGGTATCTATCCAATTTTTGCAGCCCTTACCATCTTGGGAAAACCAAAAAGTATAGATGCCGAAGGGACTTTTTTTAAAACTGGTGCAGATTCGTCCTGCGATATGCTATTTGAGTATCCTAATAATGTAAAAGCAAAACTACGCTCTACCCTACTGGAAAAAACACCCACCGAAGCTTTTATAGAATGTGAACATGGAACTATAAAATTGCACACTCAATTTCATAAACCTACCAAAGTTACCTTTATAGATTCTAAGGGGAATGAAATGGTAAAGGACTTTACAACAACTACCAATGGTTATAATTTTGAAGCGTCTCATTTTAGTGAATTAGTGCGCCAAAACAAAAAAGAGAGTCCGGTTATGACACATGACTTTAGCAGGTTGCTTATAAATACCATGGACGAAGTAAAAAAGCAAATTGGACTGCGATATGACTAAACCGATTCTTCTTTTACCAGCAACTTCATAAAGTCTAATATGGAAGTTATTTTTAAATCAATTTCAATAAACGATAAAGATACGGTACTGGCACTGTTCAAGGAAACGGCCGAAAAAATCAATAAAATGAATGTTGATCATTGGCAGTATTGGAAAAATCCGCCTCAGGAAAAAATACAATGGGTAATAGATGGTATTCAAAACAAAGAATTTTTCTTTATTCTGAATAAAGAAAATGAGGAGGTAATTGGGATGGTAAGAATTCTCGATGAGGATTTATTGTATTGGGGAGCACAAGAAAAAAAAGCAAAATACGTACATTCATTGGTTATTAAAGAAGCCTTCAATGGAAAAGGCATGGGAACCAATGTACTTCAAAAAATAGCCCAGCAGGCAAAAAATGACTCGTGTGAATACCTCCGGCTGGATGCTGACTCCAAAAACACTAAACTTTGCCAATATTACGAAAAACAAGGTTTTAAAAAGATCGGTGAGAAAGAATTCCGGCTGTCCATAAATAATTTATATGAAATGGAGTTGTGATTGATTTGATGCTGACCTGCAAGGTTTTTAAAACCTTGTAGGTCTTAAACAAGACTACAACATTTCAATGTAAACCATCAGATATTCAAAAGTGTTAATTTTAAAGAACATTCTTAATCACCAAACCATGGTTTATTTTCTGAAAAACTTCAGCTTACTACTTTTAATAGTTTCTACGGAAGCTTTTTCGCAATTTAGTGGAACGTATTTTGTTGACGAAAATACTAGCACTGATAATAATATAATGATCTTGGATGGGGATTATAAGCGTTTTGTTTTTTTGGAAGACCGTACCTTTATTATTAAAGACGGAACCTTTAATGAATACGGAACGTACAAAATATCATCCGATACTTTAAAATTAAGTTTCAAACATCAGCCAAAGCAATTTTATATCTTAGAATTTATTAGGAATTTAAATAACCCTGATGTTGCTAAACTTTTTATTGAAGCTAGGGATTATAACACAAACGAAATAATCTCAGACACCAAAGTTACCATTCAGAATGAACATCAAAGTTTAGTTACCTTCAATTTAAACAGTCATTCAAACAATGAGATTTTTATCACAAGAAATGATGAATTTAAATCAATCAATATATTTTCCAGACTTTATGAAAGCATCCAATTACCAATCGATACTTTGATGGGTAAAGAGATTAAAATAATTGCTAAACTTCGTTACGGTGAAATTGCGGCACCCGCTGAGGACACTGAAATCATTTACACTTTTAAAAAAAATAAGAAAAACAGGTATTCGCTTAAAAATGTAAAAGGTGATACCATATTCCTTTTTAAACCTTGAATGACAAGCGGAGTGTCTACGAATTCGTATGCTCTATCTTTTTATAGGAAGCAATAATATCCTTTACCAATCGGTGGCGGATTACGTCTTTATCGTCCAAATATAAAATCCCAATGCCTTGCACGTCTTTCAATACCAAAATAGCCTCTTTGAGTCCTGAAGTTATCCTGCGAGGTAAATCAATTTGCCCTGGATCCCCGGTTATAATGAATTTGGCATTCTTTCCCATACGGGTTAAAAACATTTTCATTTGTGCATGGCTCGTATTTTGTGCTTCATCCAGAATAACAAAGGCATTGTCTAAAGTACGACCACGCATAAATGCCATAGGGGCAATTTGTATAACCCCTGTTTCTATATAATTCGCCAATTTTTCAGCTGGAATCATATCCCTTAGTGCATCGTAAAGCGGTTGCATGTATGGATCCAATTTTTCCTTTAAGTCCCCGGGTAAAAACCCGAGGCTCTCCCCTGCTTCTACAGCTGGCCTTGTTAAAATTATCCTACGTACCTGCTTTTCCTTAAGCGCCTTTACGGCCAAAGCTACCCCTGTGTAGGTTTTTCCAGTTCCCGCTGGTCCTATAGCAAAAACCATGTCGTTCTTCCGCATAAGCTCCACCAAACGCTGCTGATTGGCGGTTTGTGCTTTGATTAACCTACCATTGGCACCATGTAGCAACACTTCTCCATGAATTTTGGCATCGATCTCTTCTTGCCCACTTTCACTCGTTAAAATGCGTTCTATGGTGTTCTCATCGAGCTTATTGTATTTTCCAAAATGCGTGACCAACATATCCAAACGTTTATCGAATTCTTCAAGCATTTCCTCATCGCCATAGGCTTTAATTTTATTCCCTCTGGCTACGAGTTTAAGTTTTGGGAAATACTTTTTCAATAAATCGATATTTGTATTTGCCGGTCCAAAAAAGTCTTTCGGATTAATCTCTGTAAGTTCAATGATAAGTTCGTTCAAAAGCTAAATTTTTAGTGACTATTACTTTAAAATGTTCGTATAAAAAGTACGTATTAAAATGGAAAATCTATTACTTTTTAGTAGGTTTGTGCTAAACATTTTTACAAACCTAAATTTGTTACTGTTTCTAACAAACTTAAGGAAAAAAACACTTTCTTAAATTAAAAAAATATCAACATTTCTATAAATGGCAATAATAACTTTAACTACAGATTTTGGTGAGCGAGATCACTTTGTAGGTGCCATAAAGGGATTTATTCTTAGCGAAATTGAGAATGCGACGATTGTTGATATCTCCCATTTAATTAGTCCGTTTAACATTGTAGAAGCGGCCTATGTATTAAAAAATGCCTATAAAACTTTTCCAAAGGGCAGTATTCATATCATTGGGGTAGATTCAGAATTAACCCCTCGCAATAAACATATTGCCGTTAAGATAGATGGTCACTATTTTATAGGTGCCGATAACGGAATCCTCTCCTTTTTGGCCAGTGAGATCAATCCGGAAAAAATGGTGGAAATAAACATCCATGACCGTATTGAAAGTGTATTTCCCGTATTGGATGTTTTTGTTAAAGTAGCTGGACATATCTCCCGGGGAGGAACTTTGGAGGTGATTGGAAAAACCATCGGAGAATTGAAAATGTTAAAAGGTTTATCGCCAATTATTAACAACGAGCAAAACCAAATTACGGGCAGTGTAATTTATGTAGACAACTACGGAAATGTGGTTACCAATATTTCCAAACAAATTTTTGAGCACTATAAAAGAGGGCGTAGTTTTGAAATGTGGGCGCGCAATCATAAATTTACCGACATTTATTTTAAATACAGCGATGCCATAAATTTCGAAGCAGAAAAATTTGCCAATAAAGATGGTGAGAAATTGGCGATTTTTAATTCTGCGTCGCTAGTGGAAATAGCCATTTACCGAAGTAATCTGGATACTGTGGGTGGTGCTTCTACCCTACTTGGATTAAAATACAGGGATACCATTACAGTAAATTTTAAATAAAAAATGTTTTAAGCTGAAAGTTAAACATTACAAGTAAAACAGCATAAAAACACTATAACATAAGCTAAGTGACCGCAATAATAAAAAGAGAAATAAGCAGTTTTTTTTCAACACCTATAGCATATTTGGTTATAGGATTGTTTTTGGTTTTAAACGGACTCTTTCTATGGGTTTTTAAAGGTGATTTTAATATTTTCGAAAGTGGCTTTGCTGATATGAATTCGTTTTTTCAGCTATCACCTTGGATTCTTATTTTTTTAATTCCCGCCATTACCATGAAGAGTTTTTCGGAAGAGAAAAGGAGCGGAACTCTAGAATTACTGCTTACCCGCCCCATCTCAAAGACGCAAATTGTACTGGGGAAGTTTTTAGGAAGCTTTTTGTTGATAGTATTGGCTATAATCCCAACACTGCTGTATGTTTTTACGATTTATAAGTTGGCGAGCCCAGTAGGAAACATAGATTTAGGGAGCATTGCTGGGTCTTATGCCGGACTCTTATTCTTAATTGCCGCCTACACCGCTATTGGTATTTTTATTTCATCCATTACCGATAATCAAATAATTGCATTTATAGCCGCAGTGCTTATTTGTTTTATTTTTTATTTCGGTTTTACAGGGTTTGCCGAAGTACCGGCACTATCTTTTTTGGAAAACTTGAGCCTAAAATATCATTTCGACAGCATCAGCCGTGGGGTTATCGACCTTCGAGATATTGTTTATTTCTTAAGCATTTCCACGTTTTTTATAGTAGTAACCATTTTTAAATTAAAGTGATTTTGAATTCAGTTAAAAATAACGCTACAAAAATTAGTATCCTCCTGCTCGTTCTCTTCGGAATAAATTTTTTGGTATCCTTTTTAGTTTTCAGAATAGATTTAACCAAAAACAAGCGTTACACCTTGGCGGAAGCTTCTAAGGAGACTGTAAAAAGCACCGAGCAACCTGTTTTTATAGATGTACTTTTGGCGGGCAACCTCCCTTCGGAATTTAAACGCTTACAGGATGAAACCAGGCAATTGCTTGAAGAATTTGAAACGGTGAACAATAAAATACGGGTAAATTTCATTGATCCTTTAGACAATGATAATCCGAAGCAACAAAATATACGGAGTCTTCAAGAATTGGGATTAACACCAGTTTCGGTTACCGTTGAGGAGGGAAACAGCATGTCTCGGGAAGTTGTATTTCCATGGGCGCTGGTAAATATGGGAGAAAAAACCGTAAAAGTATCCCTTTTACAGAATGAATTGGGCGCCAATAGCGAACAACGGGTAAACAACTCCGTTCAACAATTGGAGTATGCTTTTGCAGATGCTTTTAAGCAATTGACGATTACCGATAAGAAGAAAATTGCCATTTTAAAAGGAAATGGGGAAATGCCCGATAAATATTTGGTGGATTTTTTAATCACACTTAAAAATTACTATCAACTCGGGGAATTTCATATGGATTCGCTTCAAGACAATCCTTCTAAAGTTTTAGAAAATTTAAACCGTTTTGATGCAGCTATTATTGCCAAGCCGACCGAAAGGTTTTCCGAAGATGAAAAATACATTCTGGATCAATATATCGTTAATGGCGGTAAAACACTATGGATGGTCGATGAAGTAGTAGCCGATTTGGATAGTCTGCAAAACGAAACTTTTTCGTCCTACGCCTATCCTATGGACCTTAATTTGGATGATTTGTTTTTTCGCTACGGGGTGCGAATTAAAAAATCGTTGGTACAAGATCTTATCTCTACTCCCGTAACAGTTACCGATTCCAATGGTGAAATCCCCATTAATTGGTTGTATTCACCTATGGTTAAAACAACCGATAACCACCCAATAAACAAAGGGGTAAATGTAGTGAAGCTGGAATTTGCCAATGTAATAGATACCTTACCAAACGAAATTAATAAGACTATTTTACTGCAAAGTTCCCCTCAATCTAAAGAAGTGGGCATTCCTCGAGCCTATAGCTTGGATGAATTTGATACCCAACAAGACATCAATTCTTTTACAGACGGTTCTAAACCTTTAGGGGTTCTTCTTGAAGGTACATTTACTTCGGCCTTTAAAAACAGGGTAAAGCCTTTTTCTTTATCCAATGCAAAAGACGATGCAACCAAAGAAAACAAAATGATTGTAATTGCCGATGGCGACATTGTAAACTACAATTATGTAAACAAAAAACCTCTTATAAATGGAGTGGATAAATGGACCAAACAGATTTATGGCAACAAAGATTTTTTGGTTAATAGCGTTAATTACCTGTTGGACGAAGACGGACTTATAAACATTCGTTCCAAAGAGATTGCACTATCCTTTCTAAATAAAGAAAAAGTATATAAACAGAAAACGAAGTGGCAGCTTATAAACATTGGTGTTCCAATAGTTTTGATAGTGTTGTTTGGAGTGTTGTATAGCTATTTTAAAAAGAAAAAATATACCGTTTAACTGTTGATAAGTTATTTTCTGTAAAAAAATCAATTAAGATATCTTTGTAAGTGTTAGAAAACTGAGAATTCAATGAAATTTATAGTATCAAGTTCATATTTATTAAAACAGCTTCAGGTTTTAGGAGGCGTTATCAATAACAGCAATACGCTGCCTATCCTAGATAATTTTTTATTTGAATTAAATCAAAATCAACTTACCGTATCGGCTTCCGATTTGGAAACGACCATGAGTGCCGTACTGGAAGTAGATTCAGAATCTGAAGGAAGCATCGCTGTTCCAGCAAAACTTTTGTTGGATACCTTAAAAACATTTCCAGAGCAGCCATTAACTTTTGTGGTGGAAAACAACAATACTATAGAAATAAGCTCTAACCACGGTAAATACGCTTTAGCCTATGCCGACGGAGCAGAGTTTCCAAATTCGGTAGAATTAGCCGATGCCAGTTCTACTACTATCCTTGGGGATATTTTGTCCACTGCTATTAGCAAAACCATATTTGCATCTGGAAACGATGATTTACGCCCTGTTATGAGTGGTGTGTTTTTTCAGTTTTCACCTGAAAACTTAACATTTGTAGCTACCGACGCCCATAAATTGGTTAAATACCAAAGACATGATGTAACGGCATCTCAAGTAGCGGAGTTTATCATGCCGAAGAAACCTTTAAATCTATTGAAAGGGATTTTGGCTGGAAGCGAGAGTGATGTTACGATCGATTATAATGAGAGTAATGCCAAATTTACTTTTGATAATATTGAATTGGTTTGTCGCTTAATTGATGGAAAATATCCAAATTACGAAGCGGTTATTCCAAAGGAGAATCCGAATAAACTAACCATAGACCGTTCGCAGTTTTTCGGTTCTGTAAGAAGGGTTTCTATTTTCTCCAATAAAACAACACATCAAATACGTTTAAAAATTGCGGGGGCCGAATTGAATATCTCTGCGGAAGATGTAGACTACAGCAATAAAGCAGAAGAGCGCCTAACCTGCGATTACCAAGGTGATGATATGGAAATTGGTTTTAATTCTAGGTTTTTAAATGAAATGTTGAACAACCTTACTTCTGATAGTGTTTCCTTGGAAATGAGTTTACCAAACCGAGCAGGTATTTTAACTCCTATCGACGGTTTGGATGAAGGAGAACATGTTACCATGCTGGTAATGCCGGTAATGCTTAACAACTAGTATTTACAACAACAGCTAACTATTTATATAACTAAACCCCGTCTAAATTGTGTGTTAATTTAGTACGGGGTTTTTATATGCCTTAAAGTTTCTAAATTTTTTTAGGGAATGCAGAAATTTATTTAGCCGTTACTTGATTATTTGAAGGCTGAAAGGATAATAAATTTCTTCGCCATTACTCACTTTTATAGCATTTACAATAGGAAATACAAACGCTATAATAGCTATTAAAATAAGGGTTAAAATACCCAATCCTAAAAATATTATTAAAGGAATGCTCAAAAGCGAATAAATAAGAATACTCAATTGAAAGTTCAAAATAGCTTTTCCATGGTCGTCCATGTTAATTACACTTTCCTTGTTACAGAGCCATAAAATTAAAGGAACAATAAGTCCGCCGAAACCGGTGACATAATCCAATAACTGACTTAAATGGGTCACTACTAATAATTGATTGTCTTTACGTTGCATAATTTTTTGATTGATGGTTTATACTAAGTAGACGAACCAATAACAGATTTGTTACAGCCAAATATGGAATTAGTTAAAAACTAATCTTCAGAAGACTTGTTTTTATCTCCTTTTTCGGTTTCCATCGATAAAGGATTTGTAAAGTCGATAGTGCGTATTGGGAATGGAATATTAATTCCTTTGGCATCAAATGCTTTTTTAATGGCTACAATAGCCTTTCCCCTACCTTGGTTTAGCTCTAAGTTACTTTTGGAGTTCACAGTAAAGCGAACCTCAAAATTAATGGAACTGTCCCCAAACTCTGTATAATAGAAAATAAGGTCGTTATCATTTTTTATGGTATCAAAATTTTCCTTGAGGGTTTTCTCCACCGTTTCCTGCACCAAATCCAGATCGGAGCTATACCCAACTCCGCAGCTTAAAAAAACTTTTGCGGTAGGATTGGTTGAATAATTTTCCAACGGATTTTCTACCACCATTCTGTTGGGCAGAAAAACCATATTGTTATTGGGCTGTCTAATGGTTACCATACGAAGATCTATATCTACCACGGTACCTTTATAACCATTGCTCTCTACCCAATCCCCTATTTGTAGATATTTTACAAAAGAAAGAACGATCCCAGAAAAAGTATTTGCCAAAGTACCCTGTAATGCCAAACCGATTGCCAAACCAACCACTCCAGCACCAGCCAGTAAGGAAGTAAGTAATTTACTAAGATTTAATATTCCAAGCGCAATAAAAAGTCCGGCCAAAACAACAACTACAGAAACAATTTTTGCTAAAATTCTTTTAACACTGCTCTGCATGGAGGTTCGGCCCAACAATCGATACACCAAACTGTTAATGTACCCAGAAAGAAAAAAGGATCCGGCAAAAACAATGGTGGCAATCAATAAATTAGGAAGGTTCACGACTATTGCATCTAGCCATGAACCTAACTCTTCTACCATTTTACTCCAAGCTTCAGATAATTGATCTTTCATAAATTAACTGGAGTAAATTATTTCTTTAAAGTTTCGTTCGTTTTCATTCTCCAGGCATCCAACATCCAAGAAGTTTTTTCAAGTTCCCGTATATATGCCCCAATTAAATCGATGGTACCTTCGTCTCCACCTTTATCGGCAGTTTCTACCACTTTACGCATTTGTTTTAAGATAGTCCCATGATCTTTTAAAAGAATTTCGATCATTTCGTTATCTTTTAAGTCACTTTTAGACTCTTTTACGTTAGACATTTCCAAATAATCAGAAAGATTGCTCACTGGCATATGTCTAAGGGTTAAAATACGTTCTGCTATTTCATCTACTTTTAACTTAGCGTCATCGTATAATTCTTCAAATTTCTCATGAAGGTCAAAGAAATTCTTTCCGAAGATATTCCAATGAAAATTTCTAAGCTTTTGATAATATAAGTGATAATCTGCCAATAAAACATTTAATTCTTTTACCGTATTTCCTGTTTTATTTTTATCTAAATTTAAATAGTCCATTATATACTTTTGGTTTTTATGATTACATCCTAAAGGTACAAATTATGATAAAAAATAAACACATTTTAACAAGGTTTAACTTGCATTGTTAAGCAAATTTAAAGGCTTTAATTACCCTTTTACTTCCATTACTATTTGTATTTTTGTATTAAATTTTCGGTAGATGAATACGCAAGATACTATTATTGCTTTGGCCACTCCATCTGGAGCTGGCGCAATTGCTGTTCTAAGAATTTCTGGGAAAGATGCTATAAAGGTCGCAGCTCCTTTCTTTAAATCGGTTCGCAGAAAATCTTTGGCCACACAAAAATCGCACACCATCCATCTTGGTCATATTCATGAAAATGAGAAAATTTTAGATGAAGTTTTGGTTTCCATTTTTAAAGGTCCAAATTCCTACACTGGGGAAAATGTTATAGAGATCTCTTGCCATGGTTCACCATTTATTCAACAGGAAATTTTGCAGCTTTTTCTTCGGAATGGCTGCCGAATGGCCGATGCAGGAGAGTTTACCCTTCGTGCCTTCCTTAACGGAAAATTAGATTTGAGTCAGGCTGAAGCTGTGGCAGACCTTATTGCTTCCGACAATGAGGCGAGTCACCAAATAGCTATGCAGCAAATGCGTGGTGGCTTCAGTAATGAAATAAAAAAGCTTCGGGAAGAATTGCTCAATTTTGCTTCCCTCATCGAACTCGAACTGGATTTTGCTGAAGAAGATGTAGAGTTTGCAGATAGAACTGCATTTACCGAACTTTTAAACAGAATACAATTGGTATTAAAACGCCTCATAGATTCCTTTGCGGTAGGAAATGTTATAAAAAACGGTATTCCAGTGGCTATTGTAGGCGAGCCGAATGTAGGCAAATCTACGCTGCTCAACGCCCTATTAAATGAAGAAAGAGCCATTGTAAGTGATATAGCAGGAACCACCCGCGACACCATTGAAGATGAACTGAGCATCGGGGGAATCGGGTTCCGGTTTATCGATACCGCAGGAATTCGGGAAACAAAAGACGTGGTGGAGAGTATTGGGATTAAAAAAACATTCGAAAAAATAGAACAAGCCCAAGTGGTTGTTTATTTAATTGACAGCCAGAAACTGGCCGAAAACAAAGAGAGCTTTAAGGATATACGTATCGAGCTGGAAAAAATAAGAAACCGATTTCCGCATAAACCTCTAGTAATTATCGCTAATAAAACCGATAAAGTTGCACTTGAGGTAACGGGCTTTATAAATGCTCAATTACAGGATATTAGCGCTGATAATGATAAAACAAAATACTTATTACTAGCTGCTAAAACAGGTGTTGGTGTTGAGGAATTAAAGAACATCTTACTCAACTTTGTTAATACGGGTGCACTCCGCAATAACGAAACCATTATCACCAATTCACGTCACTACGATTCATTGCTAAAAGCCATGCAAGAGATTGATAGGGTTCAAGACGGAATGGCGGCCGATATTTCCAGTGATCTACTCGCTATTGACATCCGCCAAGCATTATATCATTTTGGTGAAATCACTGGAGAAATCACCACAGACGATCTATTAGGGAATATTTTTGCTAATTTCTGTATCGGAAAGTAACCACTATTACCCTCAAGGATTCTGTGCTCCTATAGGGCAACCGATAAAAAAAGAGTTGGTTACTACTACATTGGCGTCGTCTTTAGAAGATAGTCCGCCTTGGTATTTGGGGTCTGCCAGCAACCCAGTGTCTTCCAATTGGTACACCGGGCCTACCAAAGTTACATTGGCTACATTCGCCATGGTTCTGGGCATTGTGCCTACCGATTTGGAACTGGAAACCTCCATGCAGGCCGATCCGGACTCGTCTGCGGAATAGGGATTACGTACAAGATATACATATTGAATGTCGCCACTAAACCCTTGGTCCATATCCAAATCATCATCCAAACAGTTGTAAACGGCAATGTATTTTATATTTATATTTCCACCAAACCACTCAATGGCATCATCGCCGGCGTAGTTTATGAGTAAGTGGTGAGCGTTGGTATCGTAACCAATTCCGCCAAAAGTAATACTATTTAGTTCATTCCCGGCAGAAACGGCTATACCAGTATATTCTACTCGCCAATACCCCAATTCCCCAGCGTTGTAAGAAGGGTCGTTTCCTCCGTACAAACCATCTTCTTCGTTTTCTCCCTGTATACCTTCAATAGCAATATCCACTCCTTTGTTACTGGGGGCATTTCCGCAGAAAACAACACCACCCCATTTCCCTCTCGTTCGGGTTCCAGCCGGTGCGTTAGTGGTAAAAACGATAGGTTCTTCGGGTGTTCCCACTGCATCCACGACGGAACCTCGATTGAACACTAGTACACCCGATTGCACGCCAACCGCTTCTTCCCCATAAATTACCGTTCCCGCTTCAATGGTAAGGGTTACGCCATCTGTGACAAATACCTGGCCTTTTAAAAGGTACTGTTTGTCTTTTGTCCACGTGGTGTTGGTGGTGATCCTACCAGTAACTTCCACAATATTATCCATGGGATATTCTTTATTTTGAGTATTCAGTTGAAACCATTCAGAATCTGTATTCCAACCTGTGGCTCCCAAATTGCTTCCATCGGCAGAAAAAGCACCGGAAAACATTGAGGTTTCCATTTGGTTTGCTCCTAATCCACTCGAGCGGTTTGGCTGTATTGGGACTAAGTTGTTTGCAATGGGAATAGGTAGTTTTTTCAATTCAATAGCATTAGCATCAGAGGAATTTGTAGGTTTTCCAAATTCATCGTTTATAAAGAAACCCAACGTGGTGTTGGAAACCACATGGGTTTCCGTTGAGGCTGGATCTATAAAAACCGTAGTGGTATCGTTCTTTAAAAAGAGAATTCCGCGAACATCGGAGTCGCCACTACCCGTTTTTTCTACTTCCCCTTGATCTGGCGGTGGTAGAATTTCAATGGATTCACAAGCTTGGAATGTGCTTCCTAAGAGGAATAAACTGATTGATATAGTATAAAATTGTTTTTTCATTTTAACTCCATTTAAAATATGATTGTCCGCAATCTATTATAATGCACTGTCACCTCGAGCGCAGTCGAGAGGTCGTTTGGCTTAACAAACTTAAAATAGGATCTCGACTGCGCTCGACCTGACATTTTAATCCTGGTATGATACATTACAGATATTTAATATTTAAAATCATCAGTTGGCCGTACTCTTAATTTCTCATTTACATTCTGACTTTATATTTTTTCAGAATAAATCATCTGAATTCATTCATCTAAAAAACTTCCTAAAACCTATAATTTACCCCCACGCGATACGACTGGTATGTTAGTCCGTACTGCACTATTTTATCCACTTCTGCACTTAAATCCCCATCGATATTGGCGTCTTCAATAATGTTCAGCTCCGTATTTAAAAGATTTAGCGCCGTAAAAGTAAGCCTCATTTTTTCTGAAATATTCAATGCTCCCCCAGCATTTAAAAAACCGCGTTCGTTGGTGTACCACGGAAACGTTTCTTGTCCGTCTCCAACGGAATACAACGCACTTCCTTTATAGGCAAAATCCACGGTAAACTGCCCTTTATCATTCTTTAGTCCGTAAGTAAGTCCCGCATTCGCCATAAGCGGCACCTGCCCCTGCAAGGGTCTGGAAGTTGAAAATTCGTTTGAATCTTCTCCCAAATCGATTACGGAATTGGTATAAGTGAGATTTCCTGTAAAGAGTAACCGACTAAAAACAAGATTGCTGTTGTTGGATAGAAATTTAGCAAACTCAACTTCCACACCTCCAATTTCTGCCGACTGAGTGTTATCAAAACTAAACGCGGGGTTATCAGCCTGTATCACATAAATCATTTCTATGGGGTTCTTAATTTTTTTGTAGAAAGGGGTCAAAGAAAAATACTCGTTATTACCGAATGCATATAAAAAACTAATATCGAGATGCGATAACGTGGCAGTTTGCAAGTCGGGATTCCCTTGAATATTGGCACGAAAATCAAAATCGAAGAATTGAAACGGCGAAAGTTCCCGAAAAGCCGGACGATTAACAGACTTACTGAAATTAGCTTTTACCGTTGCCTTTTCGCTAACACGGTACGCCATGTTAAAATACGGTAAATAACTATCTATATTCGTGTTGATATCCAATCCCCCCGTGGCTAAATCCTGCCGAAAGTTTTCATATCGAAACCCTATGGATGTTTTCAATTTTCCATCAATCCATGAATTATCAAACCCTAAATAACTAGCTACAAGTGCGTTTTGAGCGTTGTAGGTATCAAAAGATGTCGTGCCATCATTTAAAAAATAACCTTCGGGTCCAAAATTTTCCGAAGAAAAAACAGTTCCCAATTGATTGAAAGGTACAAATCGTAATTCCGGACTCGTAAAATCGTCTTTTACATTGGTAAGCAGTCGAGCGCCAAACGTTCGGTTGTACACTTCGGCAAGAAATCCTATTTTTATTTCAAAAACATCATCTATAAAATCATGATTTAAATCTAATCTTCCGGAAACAGTATAATCTTTTAAATCGCTTCGGAAGCGTGCTCCTTGGTCTGCTTTGGAACCTTCTGGAATTACTAAAAAATAAGGATCCTCTGTGCCTAAATTTCGTTGAGCTGCCGCCCTTCTTAAATCGGGTTCTCTTCTATTAAAATCTTGAAACCCAAGAGACCATTCTATATCGGTATCCTTGCCAAATTCATGATTCCCCAACAATCGGGTTAAGAACATGGTTTTTTGTACCAAACCAAATTGAGTGTAGTATAACTCCTTATCGCTTAGCGGACTAATAAAATACCGAGACATGGCTTGATTATCACCTTGATTGGTATAAGAAATGTCCAAATTAAAATGATTATCATCATTCAGTTGAAAAAACCATGCCGAATTAAGCATCAAAGAAGTTTTGGTACTCCATGCACCATCTGTCATATAGTTTCTCAATTCACTAGAAGTCACAGCGGTTCCCTCTCCTTCTGCCCTTTCGTAATTGGAATACCTTGCCCTTTGATAATGTGCTCCCGTGGTAGCATTTTCATAATGAAGTGAATTTATGGTACTCAATTTCTTATCGTCATTTTCAAATAATTTGCGTCCAAAGGCGAAACCAATATCAAAAGAAGGAGCTGCATTTACAGTCTCAATACCCCATCTATTGGGTAGTTTGGCACCTTCCGCTTCCCTTTCACTTCTTGTCATATTTTGAATTTCTGCAGCAGATGCGATGTCATTCGCCAAATCCCTATTGTTGGAACCAAACCCAAAATAATCTCCGAAGAAATCTCCATAATCTTCATTTCTAACCATTTGTTGAAACGTAATATTGTGTTGATATCCTACATTAACACTTAAGTTGGTAAAGTTTTCGTTTACATTTGCTGTTGTTTCGATATTTAAAGTAGCACCGCCCCACTCTCCATAATTTACATAACTACCCGATTTAAAAATATCCAGTTCTTGAAATGCACTGCTCGGAATTAATCCTAAAGCAAAGGCTTTCACTTTTTGTTCTGAAATAGGCGTTGCCAGTCCGTCTACCGTTATAGAAGTGTACCGCGGACTCAACCCTCTAAAAGAAACTAAATTACCAGCTTCAAAACTTACACCAGAAACCCTTTTAAGAAGCCCTGTGGCACTTCCTCCCACCTTGCCAATGAAATCGTTGGAAAGTATGTTCGTTATTTCCACGGAAGTCATATCGTTGTCTCGAACATGATGTTCATTACTATTTTGAGCCTCAAGGAATAAGCTGAATAGACAGAAGGTAAGTTGAATAATACGGAAGCAATATTTCATAGCTAAGAGGCATATTTTAACCTCTTCTAAATATATAAAATACTCGCATAAAAGACAACATAATTACCTTATCTATAGAATGTTATAATTTAATTTATGCGTTAATTCTTTATTTTTAAATGAATTATTTGTAGTTTTAGTTTAACCGATAAAAGAAAAATATATGAAAAAATTAATCATTTTAATGGTTGCAGTAGGCTTTGCAATAGTAGGCTGCGATACCAAAAAGAAAGATCTTACAGCTCAATACCAAGATTTAATGAAACAATGTGATAGCATTGAGACAGTACATGAAAAGTTTACGGGAGTCCATAACAGTATGGCTGATGAACACGAGAAATTCACGGAAGAGCTAGAAGGCATGGAATTACAGGACTCTACGGTGCTTGCAGATCTTGCAAAACATGGGGTAATCCTCGACCGTCACGATGCCATTATTGAAAGCCATGGAGAATTAATTGAAAGCCATAAAAAGCTGGAAGCCGATTTTAAGAATCTTTCGGAAGTGGAAATGGAAGCTGAAATCGATCAGATTGAAAAGGATTTTGATAAAATTACTTCCGAGCACACTGTAATGGAAGAAGAACATGATACCATGATGAAAGAACACGAAGCTATGAGGCAAAGAATAGCAGCGAAGGAAGAAGAAATGGGAGAAGAATAATGACTTTCCGTTTTTTGGAAATAAACTCCACGGAACTGAAAAGTTCGTGGAGTTTATTATTTTGATAAGTCAAAAATTAAACTATACCCATAGAGCATTTCGCTTTTAAAATCGGTTTCAGTATCAATTTTGATCAAAAGTATTTTACAACTCTACTTCATCTTTGGCTCTAACCATAGATAGGCCATACATCCAAGAAATAGAAGGTAAAACCAGATGATATTTACCGGTTTTTGGATTTTATCTTTTTTTCTGACTTCAATATTTTTTGAAGCCCTTAATTTGTTTTGTTGGATGGTTTGAGGAGCTTTTAAAGATTTCCAATGGGCGGTATCGAATACAAAAAAATTAAAGGCAGTACTGCTATCGCCCTCCATGATCATTGTGTTCCATCCCAATTTTCTTGGAAAAGTCTTCCCTCGCCACCTATTTTGCACAAAAACATCCCTTTGCATGGGCACTCGATCCCCGTTGTGGTTTATGCTGGGAAGTTCTTCGGAGGTTTGTACCGAAAAATAGTAAGGTTCATCTATTAAAGGAAAAGAGTTATCCGTTTCCCAATTTACATGACGGGATTCCCTTTTGGCGATGCTTTCAACGATGTCAGACCACAACTTTTTATAATACTCTAGTTTTCCTTCCAATTGTAATTCGAACGTATTCTTAATTACCGTAGTTCCAATTCTGCCCTTCCCTACTCTTATGTAACCACTGATTACACGAT
This sequence comes from Galbibacter sp. BG1, assembly GCF_013391805.1. GTDB lineage: Bacteria > Bacteroidota > Bacteroidia > Flavobacteriales > Flavobacteriaceae > Galbibacter. Next base: position 3,315,967 of record NZ_CP058364.1, read on the forward strand.
CTTTTATCCGATCTATTTCTATTATGTTTTCATTCGGCACTATGTAATTAGATTGAATTTCTAATTCTAATTTATCCATTGTTACCGATCTGTCATTCGTCGGCAGAAACGTGAGTCCGCTGAAGTCTTTAAAAGTTTCTGGGGTTTGCGCAGAGGATTGCAGTAACAAACCCAGTCCTTCCTCGGCTATCATTTTTTTTAAAATAGCTCTTTGGGAGTTTGAAAGTGCAGAAAAGGTTGTGGCATCCATCATCAACAAATCGAAAGGCTTAAGGCCTTCTTCAGAAATACCATTAAAACTTAAGTTTTCAGTATTTAGTATTTCAGTCTTGTATTCACCTCTGGTTACTTGAGTTCTTACCACTAATTCATTCTCCATTTCTGCCAAATAATTCTTTAAGTATTTCGTCTCAAAGCTTGGATAGGCGTTCCAAATTAAAATTTTCAATCCTCTCTGTTTCTCAATCTTTATTGGCAAGGTATTCGATTTTATAATCTTCCCCAGAGTATCCATTTCTTCTAAACGGTATGCAAAATTCCCTGCAGTTTTAGTCATCGCTTTAAGGTTAAAAACTTCTTTTTCTGCTTCTTGGAATGAAACAGAATCCAATTTATCTCCGGCAGGACCAACTAATAACAATTTATGGCCTTTAACTGGGGACATATATTTCCCTTTAATTTCCAAAGAATCACCAATTTGCACTTCTTCTTTAAAGTTCATTTCAACAATCCCCGAAGGCACTTCTCCCCTTCGGAATTCCATGGGAAGACTGTCTAGCTGATACAAATCGTAAGTTGGGATGCCATTCCCCAATACCAAAACCTTGCTTATCCCTTTAAGTTTAGTATGTAGCTCTTTTTTATTTTTATAGTCTATAACAACTGGCCGTTGGTCTTGTTTTTTTACACTATCATAAACGTTTTTGAGAATTTTCTTAGTAGCGCCTTCCGTTAGAATAATACCTGTTTTATCGACTACGGAATAAACCATAGGTTTAAAAACAATAACTGCTAAAGAAGCAATTGCGATTAGAGATATTAATGCCTTGGTAAAAAAACGTACCGACCACCTTTGTTGCCATTCTTTCCACAGAAATAGTCCCCAGAGGATTATCGCTATTGTTAAAACAGCCCAAAAGTGTTCGGTATTTAAATAACTAAATCCCCTCATTATTTTATGGATAATTCTTTCAACATCAGTTCATTAATATCGTTCACATTTTCCTTCTTCAAGGAGGGCCGTAAAACAACATCAGGAACCGCCTTTAACAATCCGTTTTGAAGCTGTATTAAATCATTTTTGGTTACCGAGTTATTATCAATCGTTTTTTTGAGAATTTGTAGGGTAGTTAAATAATTTGACGGATTATCAATTGCAAATTGAGCCAGTTCATTCGCGGCCTGTTCCAAAACTTCACGATCTTCTTCCGTTAAAGAAACTCCATTTTTTAACCGGTTTTCCAATACCGCAATGGCTTTCCGCATAAAAACATAATTTTCAGGATTTTCAAAATCCTCCATTTCATAAAAGCTTTTAATTTTATCCAATTCTCCTGAAAGTCTTTTATCTTCCTTTATTGGCGGCGGATCGAAACCAATACGATGAACATAAATCCGTGCGCTATTTTTAATCTCTTGGATGAGTTTCAATGCATTGTATTGATAAGGTAGCGATTTTTTTGGCGCTCCCATTCGTAAATGTAGTTCTGCATCCCACATTTCATTTATCGCTTGGCGAAGTTTACTTTTTAACGATTGTGTGAATAAAGTAGATTCTTCTGGATCGTCATGATTGTGCAAATAGGCCTCTAAGGGATCCTCGCCTTCCTCTTCATTTGGTTCATGACCGTGATCATGATGGTCTTCATCGACCAAATTATGCTCGTTTTCATGGTCGTGATCGTGGCGATAGCCATCTGTTGGATCAGAAACTTCATCTTCCATATTTACACTTTCTGCGGGTTGCATTTCACCCTCATTTTCATCTCCCATGAACTGCCCGTATTTTAAACGGAGCATTTTTTGTTCATAGCCTAAAATATTGCTTTCTGATTTATATTTTTCTATCGATAGTGTAGGCTTTTGTTTGATAAGCGCTTCCGTATCGATTATTAATTGACGCTGACTCCTAAAGTAATCGGGCATTAAATCTACGCCCATGCCACCTTCCACAGCAAAGGAATTGTTAATCGTATCTTTTATAACCGCAAAAAATGTTTCACTTCTACTCACATTTGGTTTCGGGGTTTTCTCATCGAATACTTCCACGTAAAAATAAAGCTCGTCCCCAGGCTTCATGTCCAATAAATCCAAATCTATTGTTTTAAGCAACGATACCTCCTTACTGCCATTTCTGAAATTGGAATCGAATGAAAGTTTTTCTTCCCTAAATTTCACCGACTCTCCACTACCCTTGCTCACCGTAGCAATTATCTGTGGGTTTGTTAAACCGTAATCATCTGTAATGATGGTTTTAAAACTTATTTTTTTAGCTCCGTCAAAATCAAAAGTGGTAAAATGTGGCAACCCTTCCATTTTTATAACCGGCTTTTCGTCCTCAAAAGTTTCCAGGGAATAAAGTTTAGAACTGTACGTGTTCCCCAAAGTATCTATAAACCTAAAATTATAAAATCCAGAATGCGCTACAATCGCTGAGGTTTCATACATACCATTGGTAAAATCTAAATCGATTTTATTTCCATTATTTTCTTTTAGAACCGATTTTACTTGGTTGTTAAACTCGAGTTTCCAAAAAACACGAGAACCTTTTAGCACCTTTATATTCATGTTTTGAGTGCGGTAAGATTTCCGTCTGGTATATTCTGGAAATCTTACGGTTACAGTTTGCGAAACAATTTCAGGCGGATTTATAGATTTCTGAAGACTATCCGTTGGCTGGAATTCAATATTTTTTTCTACTTCTTCTTTTGAAGAAATATCGTTTTTGGCATTCAATAGGTTCGTCTTATTGAAAATGAATCCTACCAATACAAATACAAGACAGAATAGAATTGAATACCCAATATTCCCGTTATACTTTATTTGCTTTTGATGTTCATTTAAAATCTTCTCGACTCTTTGCTTTTGAATAACGGCCACCTTCGATAAGTCTTCCGAAGGGATTAATAAAAGAGCGGTGCTATCCTGAAAAATCTGCCATTTTAAATCCAAATATTTAGAAAGGCTGTGCTCTGTAATTTTCCAAGGCTTTTTAAAGAGGTAACCAAGAAGGAGAAAGCCTAAAAAAGTTCCTATTGCAGCTAAAATATTTCGGGTTATCAAAAAAATGAGAAATGTAGGCCCAAAAGCGAGTAGCATAATTTCCAGCCAAGAGAATAATTTCCATCGGTTGGTGATACGCTTTACTATTTTTTTTCCAGCCTCCATTTACTGTTTTCTTATTTTTGAAACTATTCTTTCTATTGCCAAAGTAATTACAAATAGCAACCATAACCACCATTCTAAGGAAACGCTTTTATTTTTTTCAACTTTTTCTATCTTGGTTTTTACGGTTGGTTTTAAAATATCCAATGGAGATGTTCTAAGGTCGCTTTTTTCTATCTCTTTTTCAGAAGGTTTAACCAAAGGCAGCCAATTTAAAAGTTCTTCCGCAAGATTTTTATCCACTATATTTTCAGGATTTAATCGTCTGGTTAAGTAAAAAACAGTTGCTTCTGTTCCGGTTTCTATAAGCTTTTTTGAAAAAGGGTTTGATTTGTAAATGAGTTGTTTGGCTTTTGTTTTTCCAGCATCTTCTTCACTAAGCCAAATTTGAATATCATCCGTGTCCACTGATGTAGTATCTGTAATTTCATAACTTCTCAAAGCGATAGGAGCACCTGTGTATTTAAAAATAGCTATTAGTGCCGCTTTAATGTATTTTAATTCCGATTGAAAATCTGGATCGAAAAATAAAGCTACATTAATCGTATCTTGGATGCTAATCGGGAAAGATTCACCCCCCGTAAACGAAACGCTATCCTTATTACTGTTGAAAGTCAAACGAGGATCGTTTATAGCTGCCATTGTTTTTTCGAAACTCAAATAGCGGTAATCGCTAGTTATTTTGGATAATTGTAAGCTATCTCCAATTTGAGTCGCATGAATATATTTTGAATTACTTTTATCGTCTTCCAAGCTTATCCAATTAACATTTTCGCCCATTGCTGGTCTTTTTCCTTTTAAACCACGGGATAGGTTCTTCGTAAAAACCACTAAACTATCTGCGTTCAATAGTTTAAAATCTTTTGTAAGTTGCCAATAGTTTGGAGGATTGCTGTTTTTAAAATTATCTAGGTCATCCTCATCAAACTCGGGAAATCCTTGTTCTAAAAGGCGTATTTTATCTTTTGGGAGAGTGTCTAAGACCTTTTTAAAACTGTTATCCTTTAAAAAAGAAGGTTCTATTACATATAAAAGAGGCTTTCTTTCAGTAGAAAAATTCATTACAGGATTTGCCAAAATAAGCACCAAAAGTGCTAGCAGAAGCAATCTCAGAAATAATAGGAATAATTCATTAAAACGTATGCTTCTCGCCTTCTTCGACTCTATTTTTTCTAAAAACTGGATACTCCCAATTTTTATGACTTTTACTTTTTGCTTGCTCCATAAATGAATTGCAATAGGAACAATAAGTCCTAATAAAGCCCAGAGATATGTCGGGTTGATAAAATTCATCTACATTAATGCGATTCTTTTGTTCAAAAAAACTTTAATAGAATCTTCCAAACCGTTATCCAAGGAAAACAACTCATAACCTATAGCATTGGATAAAAAGTTATTTTTATATTCAGAAAGCTGCTGGTTAAAAGCATTCAAATAACGATCTTTAGCCTCTTTGGCGTTTACTTTTATTCGCTCCCCAGATTCCAAGTCTTCGAAAATAACAGCCCCTTCAAAATCAAAACTCAATTCCTTGCCTCCCATAATGTGGAGCACGGTAATTTCATTTTTAGAAGTTTTTAACTGCTTTATACTTTTAGAAATTTCATTTTGATCCTGATAAAGGTCAGTGATAAAAAAAATTAGTTCTTTATGGTTTTTGTCGTGTATTTTTTGAATTTCAGAAGTATCCTTAGGCCAAACACCTTCCGCTTTCAATTCAACTAATTCTGACAGGAATCTGTTGAAATGCTGCTTTTGGGAACTTGCAAATAAACTATTTGACTTTTTGTTGTTTAAACTGAACAAACTAACTGCATCGCCTTGCTGCCAGGCAAAATAACCAATGGAGGCTACCAGTACTTTAACAAAATCTATCTTTGATAAATCTTTTTCCCTATGAAGCATGGATTTACTGGAATCGATAATAAATTTTACCGAAATATGGGTGTCTATTTCTGCCTGTTTTATGTAGTAACGGCCAGAACGCGCCAACATTTTCCAGTCTAACAAACGCAAATCATCGCCGGGTTCGTACCCACGGTACTGACTAAATTCCAATCCGCCACCTACCCTTTTACTTTGGTTTAAACCAGCAACTTGCCCATCCACGATAACCCTGGAAATAAGTGCAAGTCCAGAAAGGCTATTTATAATTTCAGGTTTTAGTAAATCTCGATAATCGTTGCGCACTTATTTTTATTTTGAAGTAATTGCAATGCTTTCTAAAAGAACTTTGGTAACATCATCTGAAGAAATCCCTTCTGCTTCCGCCCTAAAGTTTACAATAATTCGGTGTCTCAATACAGCCAAGGCGACCGCTTCAATATCCTTTTTGGTAACGGCTAATCTGCCATTTTGAAGCGCCGTTGCTTTTGCGGTTAAAATCATTGCTTGTCCGGCGCGTGGCCCGGCACCCCAAGACACCCATTTTTTCACAAATTCTACTGCAGTGGTTTCGGGGCGTGTTGCGCGAACAAGGTCGCTTACATAATGAATCAACGAATCGCTAATTGGTATATCCCTAACTAAGGCTTGCAACCTCATGATCTCTTCCCCGTTCAGAATGGAATTAACGGCAGCCGTTTTCTTGCCTGTGGTGAATTTTAGAATATCCGTTTCCTCAGTTTTGCTAGGGTATCCTATTTTAAGGTACAATAAAAAACGGTCCTGTTGGGCTTCCGGCAAAGGAAATGTCCCCGATTGTTCAATAGGGTTTTGCGTAGCCAATATAAAAAATGGTTTTTCTAAGGGATAGGTTTTTCCCGAATAGGTCACTTCAAATTCTTGCATGGCTTCCAGCAGTGCCGCCTGTGTTTTGGGCGGGGTTCTATTAATTTCATCGGCGAGGATGATATTTGCGAAAATTGGCCCTTTATTAAATTCAAAAAACTTCTTCCCTGTAGTATGGTCTTCTTCCAATATTTCCGTTCCAATAATATCAGAGGGCATTAGATCTGGCGTAAACTGTATGCGTTTAAATTTTAAATCGATGGCATCTGCCAAGGTTCTAATCATTAATGTTTTGGCAAGTCCAGGAACACCCTCCAATAAGGTATGTCCTCCGGCCAACAAGGCCGTTATCAATAATTCCACGGTAGCTTCCTGACCAACGATTACTTTACCAATTTCATTTTTTAGATCGCCAAGTTTTCCTGTGAGGGAAGTAATTTCTTTTTCCAGTATTTCCAATTCTTTATTCATTTAAACTATTTTATGAGGTAAGGGCATACATAACTAAATTCACGGCAAACTTAGTATTGTCTATTTTATACCATCTCTTGTTCCTAAAATCATAATCCCATTCGCAACCGTAATCTTTATTGCTGTACAAAACCCCTATCCTTCCATTTATTTCTATGGCCTTTAAGTAATCGTGCACCAAATCGTCACCCCAACCATTAAGCTCTTGTGAAGTTGTTGGCGGACCATCTTCAAATTCAAAAAACACCTTATAAATTTCATGATCATTTGGTATTTTCACAAGTGCATCGGCTCCAAAAATTTCAGCCATTTGCCGTTCAAAGGATTTTGCGAAAAGTCCGTCTATATCGTGATTACAATCATCTGCAAAAACAAAACCTCCATTATTTACATACTTTTTGAAGTTTTCCTGTTCTTTAGGCGTAAACTCCACCAATTTGTGACCGGAAATGTAACAGAAAGGACAATTAAAAATATCCTCGCTACTAAGTGTTATTATATTTTCCTTAGTATCTACGGGTAGTGTAGTATATTCTACCAAAGAATTTAAGACATTGGAAGGCATTCGCTGATCGACATCCCAATCTCCCGATTCGTATTGTAACCTAGTAAAAAAGAATTTACTTTCCATAATTGGAATTTTACTTTTGAAGACATTCAAATATAAAGACAAAACTGGCTGTAAAGATCAATTCTATACAACCAGTTTTTATATTTAACACTTATTTATACAGCGTCTGATAAACTCGTAAAGGTGAAATCCCTTATTTTCATGTACGGAACCAAATTCCCATCAATTCGAACTTGTTTTCCAAGTGCTTCCAAATTATTCAGCATAATAATGGGACTCTCATTGAATCTGAAATTCTTAACCGGATGCTTTATTTTTCCGTTCTCGATATAGAACGTACCATCTCTTGTTAATCCAGTGTAAAGTAGCGTTTGTGGATCTACACTTCTAATGTACCATAAACGTGTCACCAAAATTCCTTTTTTGGTACCTTTTATGAGCTCATCTAAAGAGGCCGTACCGCCATCCATAATAAAATTAGAAGGGAAAGGAACGGGTTCTACCCCTTTTTCTTTGGCCCAGAAACGGCTGTACGCTAAATTTTTAACTACCCCGTTTTCAATCCATTTCATTTTTTTTAGCGGCATTCCTTCGCTATTCCAAGTAGCTCCCGGAACTTCTGGGTGTAAAGGATCTGAATAAATATTTACCCTTTCATCTACAATTTTCTGGCCTAGTTTAGTGCCTCCATCTTTAGACATAAAACTTCGCCCTTCATCTGCCCTTCTGGCATCGAAAGAATAAGCCATATTTCCCAAAAGGTCTATGGAAGCAGCGGGCTCTAATATAACAGTGTATTTACCAGGTTCTATAGCCTTTGCTTCTTTAGACATTACTGCCTTATCAATAGCGACTTTAGAAGCTTCAGAAGCATCAAATTTTCGTACATCATTGTAATCGCGTGTAACCCATCCCGAACCTGTACCATCGTTTGTTCGCATGGTAACTGTGAAATCCACATTAGTGGATTGATTATAGGCAAACAAGCCTTTAGAATTCAGCATTGCGCTAAAACCAGAACGATCGTCGAAAAAACCAGCGGCCGTAACATCTTTTACACTTGCCGGTTCTATACTTTTATTGGCTACACTTGCCCGATATTCTGGCGAAATTTTGGCAGTTGCATCCACATAGGTTATGGATTCATCATATTGTTGCGGCCCAAGGGGTTCCATGAACTCTGGATTTTCCGGAGAGAGTTTAGCCAACTCTTCTGCCCTTTTTACTACTTTTTCTAACGACTTATCATCAAATTCGTCGATGGTTGCCGTCCCAGATTTTTTACCAAAACTAGATTGAACTACCAACGTTTGGTTCGAGCGGTGTCCAGAAGTAGAAACTGTATTTCTAGCATAACGAATATTGCCACTTTCGCTCCCGCTCATATTTATTTCGCAAGTATCTGCTGAAGAAAAACTTAATGCTTTCTCCATTATTTTTCTTGCTTCTTCTTTTGTATATATTGCCATAATATGTTCTTATTAAATGTGAGAAATGAGATTAAATGTTTCTACCCGTATTTATTACGTTTACATTGTTAAACCTGGAAGTAGAACTTCCATGAGAAACGGCACTTATCTGCGAAGGTTGTCCTTTTCCATCGAAGAAAGAACCAAACATACGGTAATCGCTTTCGTCACAAATCTTAGCACAGGAATTCCAAAATTCTTGCGTATTGGACTGGTAGGCAACATCTTCTAACATTCCCACAATTTTACCATCTTTTATTTCGTAAAAAACAGTTCCACCAAATTGGAAATTATACCGCTGCTGATCTATGGAATAAGAGCCACGACCGGCAATATAAATTCCTTTCTCAACATCTTTAATCATTTCATCGATAGAATATTTCTCTTTCCCTGGTTCTAAAGATACATTTGGCATCCTTTGAAACTGAACATCATTCCAACTCTGGGCATAACAACAACCATGAGATTCGTTTTGGTCTATCATATGTACTTGATCCCGGATCGCTTGATAATTGGTTAAAATACCATTTCGAACAAGATCCCATTTCTTTGTTTTCACTCCTTCGTCATCAAAACCTACAGCACCAAGGGAATTTGGCTGTGTTTTATCGGCAACGAGATTTACGATATCGCTTCCGTATTTAAAATCGCCCGACTTCCATTTGTCCAATGTGGCAAAGCTGGTTCCGGCATAATTGGCTTCATACCCTAAAACTCGATCCAATTCTAAAGGGTGACCAACGGATTCGTGGATCGTTAATCCCAAATGATTGGGTTCTAATACCAAATCGTATTTTCCAGGATCAACCGATTTGGCAGTTAATTTTTCTTTGGCCTGTTTTGCAGCGGTCTTGGCATCCTCTACCATATCGTAACTGTTTCGGTAAAGAATTAGGCCATCTGGACCTTTAAGTTTTTCAGAAGCCAAGCCATCCATATACTCATACCCCATTCCCATAGGGGCACTCATTGCGGCACGGGTCTTAAACTTCCCAGCATTTTTATCAATAGCCGTTACATCAAAAGTAGGCCATATTCTATGGATGTCTTGATCGATATAAGAACCATCAGTAGAAGCAAAATATTTTTGTTCGTTTACCATAAACAGTGCAGAATTTGCATAATCTGCTCCGTTTTCCATGGCCGCAGCGTTGGCAGACAAAAGAAGGTCTACTTTTTCTGAAACCGGAACATCTTTAAAATTCTTTTTGATGGGTGTTTTCCAGGAAACCTCACCATGAGCCTGTACTGGGGCGAGTTTAACTGGATCTTTTTGGATTGTGGCGTTAGCTTTTGCTATGGAAACCGCTTGCTGGGTGGCTTTTTTAATGCCTTCTTCTGTAACGCTATTTGTAGAGGCAAAACCCCAAGTACCGTTAGCAATAACACGTATTCCAATACCAAATGATTCTGTATTGACTACATTTTGCACTTTATCCTCTCGGGTAAATACGTATTGATTTAAATATCTCCCTATTCGGGCATCTGCATAAGTTGCTCCGAGGGATTTGGCTGTGTTTAAGACCACATCGGCCATTTTCTTTTTAATCGCTACATCCATTCCTGGATCTAAAAGAGCTTCGGCAGGAATTATTTTCCCCATCATAGACATGGGCATCATAAGTGCGCCTGCTCCCAACCCGGTTAGTTGTACAAAATCTCTTCTTTTCATTCAGTTGTGTTTTGAAGTTAGATATATAAATTAGTTAGCAACATCTGTAAAAAGTTACAGAAAAACTTATTTTTTCTGAATAAATATGTTATTAACTAGTTCGAATTCTTAAAAGATTTCTAAAAATAAAGATTTTTTCACAAGGAGCAATTATTTTGTTTTAAAAGTCATACTTCTTAACATTTAGGTTCCATCGAGATTTAAGCTGTCGTATGTATAATTTTTATATTATCATTTCTATTTTGCAGAAATAGCTGTAAATTGGTGTTATTATTCCCTCGGCCTTCAAAAAAAATTAAAGTTAATTTTAATAGATCCTGTACTTATGAGGCCTAAGTCCATCCCATTTCTATACTGCATAGTACTTCTGTTTTCGTTTCAAGTAACTGGCTATTCACAATCTAAAAAAAAATTGAGTTTTAGGGATTCTTTGGACAATAAGTTTGATGTAAGTGAGTTCCTGGTTCACCCTGCTGGATTTATTCCCATTATACAACCCATTACCGAACCTGCCCTAGGAGATATTGGAATCATGATAGCCCCAATTTTTATAAAACCTAATAAGTACCAATCAAAAACAGAGTACATCCCACCAAATGTTACCTCTTTATTTGGAGCCTACACTGGGAACAAGTCTTATTTTTTTGGGGGCTATCACAGTGCACATCAAATAAAACTGGGTTTTAAATACTCTTTAGCTATGGGCTATGGCTCCATTAATATGAGTTACTACAGGAAACTCCCCATAATTGGGGATAGTGAATTTGAATTTAATTTTAAATCCTTTCCAGGTTTTGGTTCTATTATGAAGCAAATTGGAGATTCCGAATTTTACCTGGGCCTGGAATATCTTTTTATGAAAAGTGAAATCTCACCAAATTTTAATGACCCTAATCTCCCCTCCTTTGTAGACCCAAAAGACTTAAATGCCTTAATAAGCAGTCCAGGGTTGGTAGGCGAATACGATCATCGGGATAACGTTTTTACGCCAGACAAAGGGCTTTACGTAAACGTAGCTTACCATATAAATAGGGATTGGACGGGTAGTGATTATAACTTTAATGATTTAATGATAATCGCCTTAAAGTACTTTCAACTAAAACAAAATTGGGTTTCGGGAATACGGTTTCAAGCGGAATTTTTAATGGGGGATGCACCTTTTTTTGCACAGCCTGGAATAGTTTTAAGAGGTGTTCCCTTAGCGCGCTACCAAGGAGACCAAACTTATGTGCTCGAGACGGAACAGCGCTATGATTTTACTAGAAGATGGAGCGCTGTAGGCTTTGGAGGACTCGCTAAAGCAGTTACCGAAAGCGAAAGTTTTGGCAATTCCGATTTGATTTATAATTACGGTACTGGCTTTCGTTATTTAATCGCTCGAAAGTTTAAACTTAGGGTTGGGATGGATTTTGCATGGTCTAATGATGATTTTGGCTACTACATAACTTTTGGTACGGCATGGAATCAAAGGAATTAATATGCGTAATAAATTGCCTCATCGGCAATTAACTTTTAAATACTGTTGTTTTTTTTAGTATCTTCAAATTAGAATTATACTCCCCATTAAAAGAAATCTATATATGTTTTGTAAATGAAATACTAAAAATACTAACCTTAAATTCAAGATTATGAATATCATTTTAAAAAAAATCAAAATAAAGAGTAATTATGCCATTCTGCTACTTGCATTATTGGCAATTTCAGTGATTAGCTGCAAACAGACCAAAAAAGAAGAAACCACTGAGGATATTGAAATTGAAAGTGCAGGTGTAATTGAAGAAGAAGACAGCATGCGAGAGGCTCAAGTACTTTTAATAAATGAGCATCAAATTAATGACATGCCACTTACAACCAAAGCCACCATTGATGGAATGGATAATAGTACTGCTATTACCGAGGAAGTAAAGGAAAATGAAACTTATAGCGAATCGATGACAGAAGCTCCGCCTAATGCTGATTATGAAGTACACAGCAAAGAAGACATACACAGTAAGTTAGAAGCCAACGATTATATAGCTAATGAAATTGAGGTAGACGAGGCCATTGTACCCTTAGATGAAACTCAAACCATAACTAGTTACAATAAAAAAGGAAAAGAAAAAGATTCCTTACAGGTCGTAAGTGATGGAAATGGTAACATCGACCAAATAATTTTTACCCACAGGCATCATAAGGATGTCTATGACGTGCAGGCCGGAATGTCTACAAAAGAAGTTAAAAAACTTAGAAAAGACCTAAAACACATGGTTAAGCATGGACAGGTGTTTCTCTATGACGATACCTCAAACATCATGTATTTACTGGATGCGAAAGATGCCGAAGGTAATGAAATCAGTGAAGCTGAAATTGAAACCATGTCAGTACAAGCTATTATTTGGAAAGACAAGAATAAGGACAAAAAAACTAAGTAATTATACAAATAGAATAGTTTAAAAAATTAAAAATGAAGATCAATACACTTTTAATAGCAAAGAAATTATCTTTTCTTTTTTTGATGTTTTTACTGATTGCAAGTTGCGAAACCAAAAAAGAAGTACCGTCTGAAAATGTAAGTACTCCTGCTGAAACAGTAGAAGAAGATCCACTACCCTCTTGGAATGAAGGTTCCAGTAAGGAGGCCATTATGGCCTATGTGAAAGACATCTCTGATGAAAATAGCTCCAATTTTATCCCTGTCACGGATCGTATTGCAACTTTCGATAACGATGGTACCTTATGGAGTGAACAACCTATTTATTTTCAATTCTTTTTTGCGCTAGACCGAATAAAAAAAATGGCAGAGAACCATCCAGAATGGAAAAACAAACAGCCTTACAAGGCAGTTTTAGAAAACGACATGCCAACCTTAATGAAACAAGGCAAAAACGGCTTGGTGGAAATAATAATGACAACCCATGCGGGAATGACTACCGACGAATTTGAAACATTGGTGAACGATTGGATCTCCACAGCAAAACATCCTGAAAAAGATAAACTTTTTACCGAATTGATTTATCAACCTATGTTGGAGTTACTTGACTATCTTCGAGCCAATAATTTTAAAGTATTTATTGTGTCTGGAGGTGGAATTGAATTCATGAGACCTTGGACAGAACGTGTATACAGTATTCCAAAAGAAAACGTAGTAGGAAGTAGTGTACAAACCGAATACACATGGAACGATGGAAAACCAGAGATAAAAAGATTGGCTAAAATCGATTTAATCGACGATAAAGAAGGTAAACCCGTGGGCATTAACAGGTATATTGGTAAAAAACCTGTTTTCGCTGCAGGAAATTCTGATGGTGACTTACAAATGCTACGATGGGCGGATGCCAATAGCTACAAAACATTTAAACTTTATGTACATCATACCGATGCCGAACGCGAATGGGCTTACGATAGGGACTCGCATATCGGTCAATTTAACATAGGCTTAGATGAAGCTGAAGAAAAGGGCTGGACTTTGGTTAATATGAAGGAAGACTGGAAAGTTATTTATCCTTTTCAACTAAACGAAGAAAATGATCAGTAGAAAGCAATTTTTTTCAAGCACTAATCTTCTTAATAAAAATAGCGTGTGCATGGAGTCCATTCTGTTTGTACACAACATTGAAAATATAAGCGTAACAACAATTTAAGATAAAGAGATATATTTACAAGGGAACACCAGGAACCTCACCTAATCGAGGTTTCTGGTAATTTTTTCTAATGCTCTACTCTTTTCCTCAACGATTGCGCATGGTAAAAACAAATTAACCACCGATTTTGTTCCTTTTAATGGCTTAACAGCAATAAAAAAGTTTTAAATAAGAAGGGTAATTTATATTTTTGTAACACTCTTATTAGATTAACTTTTCTTACAAAAATGAAATTAATTAAAATGGCAAAGGAGAATGTCTCCTCTGTCCTTATGGATATCCAAACTGTTATTGGCGGTACTTTGGAGGTTATTGGGAACAACAAAGTTTTAAAAGTTGATAATTCCCTTGCCAAAGGAGAAATTAGAGCCTTACATTTATTTGGTAGAATAGAAGCTCTAATCTACGATATTACATTTTTTGAAGAAATTAATTATTCGATAATTGAAAAAGACACCAACCTACTCTATTTTTTGTTTTTTCATAAAGGCTTTATTCTTCAAAAATCGAAAGTAGAAGAAAACTACATCACCCTAAAAGAACTTCACCATAATTTATTTTACTTAAAAAAAGAATTTGAACATCAATCCAGGCTTCCCGCCAATGTACATTTGCAGTATATTGTAATTAATACCAGTTTGTTGTTGGAAATAAACGACATCGATAAGCCTTTTTTATTAAACGAAGCTTTTAGAAATTACATTACCACCAATTTAGAGAATGGCTATTTTCATGATGCTGGTGGAATCGACATTGGCGTTAATAATATTGCTAAAAAATTATGGGATGATCAATCTTCGGGAGTGTTAGAACAATTACAAATGCATAGTACGGTGCTTCAAATATTGGTAAGTCAAATTAGATATTTCGAAAACACCTTTTTAGCCAGGATTAGCACAACACAAAAGGAATACTGGAAAGAAATTGAAGCTATCGATCGTTTTATAAATTTACATATCGATAAGAACTTTAATCTAAAGGATTTACAGCTGAGCACTGGAATTAACGGAAATAAACTTCAACAAATTATTCATAAAACCTATGGATTAACAGCAAATAAATATATTTTGAAGTTAAAAATGGATTTTGCCGCTTCCCTATTGTTGAATCCTTCTTTGAATATTTCTGATGTTTGTTATCGTATAGGCTTTAACAACAGAAGCTATTTTAGTAAAAAGTTTTTGGAATACACTGGGAAATCCCCTTCAGAATATAAAAAGAGCCATTTTGGCTAATTAATACTTTTTTGTTTTTTCCGCTTGTGAAGATTGCAAAGAAGCATCCAACCAAGAAATTACAGTTTCGTAAACATCTTCTCTCTCCAAGTCATTATGTAGTTCGTGATATCCTCCCTTATAAAGTTTAAAAGTAATATAATCCGATTGTTTAGCGAATGCTTTGCTCGCCCAATGGCTTGTTATGTAATCGCCCGTTCCATGCAACAAAAGTAAGGGTGTTTCTAATTTCTTAGGATTGTTAAGTGCCCATTCTCCCCATTTTATAAAAGGGAAGGTAAAATTAGGGCTTACACGATCATGAACTAGCGGATCGTCTTTATATTTTTCTACTTCTTGCTCATCCCTGGAAATATATTTGGGTTCAATACCACTTGGTAAGGTTACAAATGGGAAAAAGTAATAAAAAAGCTTTCCTACGGATAATTTCCAAGAAGGTGGATCGAAAGCCATTCGTAAAAACGGACTCGTAGCTACAACACCCACAAAATTTGAAGTACGCTGCATTACGTAATTAATAACTACATTTCCCCCTAAACTATGCCCATAAAGAAAAACCGGTAAGTCTGGAAAGAGTTCGTTTTTCTTTTCCAATATTTCGTCTATACAGTTTAAAACAGCATTATAACTTGGGCAATGCCCTCTCTTCCCTTCAGAATGTCCATGCCCAAATTGGTCGTATGATATCACAGCATAGCCAGCATACACCAGTTCTGGAATAATGGATCCGGTATAGCGGCCGCTATGCTCTCCCATTCCATGAACCAAAATAACAACGGCTTTTGGGCTGTCGCCATGCCAATATTGCCCGAACAAACGCTTGTTACGGTAGTAAAAATCGAAACCTTGATGCTGCATAAATCAAAAGGGGCATATTAATTCTCCCCTAAAATCGGAAAATGAAATGAGAAACACTCTATTTTAAAGAGATTATTTTTTATTAAATTGCTAAAAGAAAATATGCTTTTATGAATAAAAAAGAGTTTTTAAAAATTTTCAATGGTAGCCAATTTATCTCCGGAATTCATAACTATTGCGACCGTTGGTGCGAGCGCTGTAGTTATTCCGAAAAGTGCAGTGTGTATACGATGGACACCAAAGTACAGAAAGGCAAATCTTCAGAAGAAGAAAAAGAAGCAGTGAAAAATTCCATGGAAAAAACCAATGAAAGTTTATTAATTGCCCTGGAAATGTTTGAGGAAATAGCCAAAGAAAGTGGAATTGACTTAGAAGCACTACGAATAAATGAAGAAGCTGAAAAACAAAAGGAATTGGAGGCGATAGAACATCCAATAGCCATCAACAGTAAAAAATATTCTTATATGGCTTATGAATGGACACAAAAAAATGCTGCACTATTTTATAAGTTCGGGGAAGAATTGTTAGAAAAAGAGAACCTAGGCATTTACAAAAAGCAGGATACCATTAACCTTCTTGAAATTAATGAAGCCTTGTCCATTATTCAGTGGGATTACCATCAAATACACATTAAACTCATGCGTGCCTTGAAAAATAGAGAAGTAAATTGGGAGTTTGAGGATGAAATTCAAAATGATGCCAATGGATCGGCAAAAGTCGCTCTTATTAGTGTTGAAAGATCTTTAAAATCATGGGAGACTTTACTCGAACTTTTTAACGAGCGAGAGAATGAAGTTTTAGAGATACTAGCAGTTTTAGACAGAACTCGTAAGGACATTCTTAAAGAGTTTCCAAAGGTGCGCCAATTTGTACGCCCAGGTTTTGATGAATAAAAATGTCTTAATTCGAGCTTGTTAACCAAATAATAGGTAAAAACTCGATTTTACAAAGCTTCGACCATACAGCCTTTCCCTAAGCTTACCGTTTGAAGTTTCCAGTTTTCCCGAAAAAGCCCTTTATAAAAACTAAAATAATCCTTATTCTTATTCCCTATTGTAATGGGTTCGCCCCTACTCCTTC
This sequence comes from Galbibacter sp. BG1, assembly GCF_013391805.1. Classification (GTDB taxonomy): domain Bacteria; phylum Bacteroidota; class Bacteroidia; order Flavobacteriales; family Flavobacteriaceae; genus Galbibacter. The sequence continues at coordinate 3,333,057 of NZ_CP058364.1, forward strand.
TTCGGTTATTTTTACTGGTAAAATATGGCCGTTATCATCAAATTTCATAATATCGATACAGGTTTCCCTTGAATTCCCATCGGTTTCAGTAAGCGGTCTTCGATGATACACGATGTAATAAGTGTCTTCATTTGGAACTTTTATTACAGAATGATGCCCAGCCCCAGTGGCAATATTTGGATCTTGCTGGAGAATTTTATCAATACGCTTAAAAGGTCCAAGTGGCGAATCGGCAATAGCATAAGCTACGCTGTAATTAGGCCCTGTCCACCCTCCTTCAGACCACATAAAATAATACTTGCCGTTACGAATAAACATAAATGGTCCTTCCACATAACCTTCCGGAGTAATCTCTTTAAAGACCACGCCATCTTCAAATGGAATAAAACCTGTAAAATCATCATTTAATTTGGCGATGTTGCAATGTTTCCATCCACCGTATATTAAATAATATTGTCCGTCTTTGTCATGAAAAACAAATTGATCGATAGGCTGTGCCCCATTATGGAATTTTCCGATTAGAGGTTTTCCAAGCAAATCTTTATAAGGTCCTCCAGGAGTATCGGAAATCGCCACGCCAATTCCTCCCAATTCCTTATCGCTCTGAATGTCATTTGCACCAAAAAACAAATAATATTTTTCGTCTTTTTCAATAATGGAAGGCGCCCACATGGCTCTTTTCGCCCAAGAAACTTCCGCCGTATCGATAATACGTTCGTGCTTCTTCCATGTTACCAAATCTGGAGAAGAGAAAGCATCTAAAAATACTTGCTCATCGAAGGGCGCAGAATAGGTAGGGAAAATCCAATATTCCTTATCAAAAATAATTCCCTCAGGATCTGCATACCAACCAGGAAAAACCGGATTGTTGTTTTGCGCGGATAAAAAGGCTGTAGTAAATGTAAATAATAAGAGTAGATAATGTTTTTTCATTTTGGGTAGTTGGTTAATTTTGACCTTAAAAGTAATCAATTTTCCAAAGCTTCCCGCATTGCCTTCGCTTTTATAAGGCATTCTTCGTATTCGTTCTCAGGTTTTGACTTAGAGGTTATGGCACTACCTACAGAAAATGAAATGTATTTTAAATAATCGTTGTACAAAATACTTCTAATGATAACATTAAAGTCGAAATCTCCATTCGGACTGAAATATCCGACAGCACCACTGTACAAACCGCGTTTTGTTTCTTCCAACTCTTCGATGATTTTCATGGCTGAAAGCTTTGGTGCTCCCGTCATACTACCCATCGGGAATGCAGCTTTGATAATATCTACGGGGTGTAATTCTTCTGACACAGTTGCCTTAACTGTAGATATCAGTTGATGCACCTGCATAAACGTATACACTTTGCAGAGCTCTTCTACTTGCACACTCCCTTTAATTGCCACCCGGGAAAGGTCGTTTCGAACCAAATCTACAATCATTACATTTTCCGATCGCTCCTTTTCATCTTGCTGCAAATCCTTTACCAAAAGCGCATCTTCTTCAGGATTAGAAGCTCTTCGGGCCGTTCCTTTAATAGGCTGGGAAATAATTTCTGTACCTTTTTTTTTGATATAGCGTTCTGGCGAGGCCGACAAAAGATATTTTCCCTCATATTTTAAAAATGTAGCAAACGGAGGTTGGGAAATTTTATTTAAATTTTGAAATGTTTTGATGGGATCGATTGCTGTATCCTCGGCATAGAACTCCTGGCAAAAATTGGCCTCATAAATATCCCCTCTATGAATATGTGCCAACATGGTATTTACCTTGGCAAAATATTCATCTTTGTGGATGCGTAATCTTATTTTAATATCCTCCTTTGCCTCATCAAGATAGACTTCATCATCTAAATAACTAAGGATTGCTTGGTAATCTTCCTCGATTTCATCATCAATCATCCCTAGATAATGAAACTCTACTCGATCTTCTTTCAACAAAAATAACCGCTTAGGCTGAAAAAAAAATAAATCTGGAAAAAGAAGTCCGTCGTGGTTTGATGAAGAAAGATTTTCCACATCATTTTTTAAATCATACGTGAGGTAACCAAAAAGCCAATCTTTGGTAACCGATTGGTATTCCTTTAAATCTTCAAAAGCATTATGGTAATCGGTTTTTATAGATGTAAAGGCCTCTACAGCCAGCAAAGACTCAAAATTACTGTGAGATTGCTTGTAAAAATTACTGTCTAACCAAACAACTTCATCGAAGTTGGTAGCCCAGTGAAAAAGCTTCTTTTTAAACAGTTCAATATCATTTATATTAAATTGTTTAACAGTTCTTTTCATATAAAATAGCAAGTTTTTTAAAGTTGTTACAAATTTAACAAAGATTACGACTTTTAATCTAATTATAATTCATAATATTGTACTTCAATAATAGACAAACGAACATTTGCATAATGCAACAGTTAGGAAAAAAAATACAAATCATATTTAAGAGGTTGTTTTCTACGACAACCCCTTCTTATGCTTTGGTTCCCGTACGTCAAGTTCGCTTTCCACGTCGCCGTCGCCCGTAAGGGTGCAGCTATCTTTATAGAGCTTGGTGTGTCCGGCTCTCCTCTCAAAACAAACTTTTAATCCTATTTTAATAATTTTAATCAGTAATTGAATGCAAATATATATTGCAAACGATACGCACATAAAATATGCTCAAGAAATTTGCGACACCATCGATGAGTCTGCGCGTCAACGCGGCACTGGTATTGCAAAAAGAACTCCAGAGTATATTACTACCAAAATACAGAATGGTAATGCGGTAATTGCTTTAGATAAAGAAAAATTTGCTGGATTTTGCTACATCGAAACATGGGGGCATGGAAAATTTGTAGCCAATTCGGGACTCATAGTTCATCCAGATTTTAGGGGACAGGGCCTTGCTACGGAAATAAAGAAGAAAGTTTTTCAGCACAGTCGAAATAAATTTCCGGATGCAAAAATCTTTGGAATCACTACAGGACTGGCTGTTATGAAGATAAATTACGACCTTGGTTATGAACCCGTTACATTTTCTGAGCTAACGGATGACCCCAGCTTCTGGAACGGTTGTAAAACCTGCAAAAACTTTGATATTCTTACTCGAAACGAAGGTAAAATGTGCCTTTGTACGGGAATGCTATACGATCCCGTTGAAAAAGAACAGAAAAAGCATAAGCATAAATACGATTCTAAAGTGTTTACTCGATTAAAAAGTATAAAACAAACCCTTTTTTTAAAAAAAGAAAAAGACAAAAATTAATTAAAAATGAAAAAATTAGTTTTAGCATACAGCGGCGGCTTAGATACTTCTTATTGTGCCAAGCATTTATCTGAAACCGGATATGAAGTGCATGCTGTAAGTGTTAATACAGGAGGTTTTTCTAAAGAAGAAATTAAGAACATAGAAGAAAAGGCCATAGCGCTAGGAGCCAAAAGCTATACTTCCATAGATGCCGTACAAACATTTTACGATAAAGTGGTTAAGTTCCTTATCTACGGAAACGTACTTAAAAACAATACTTACCCATTATCGGTAAGTGCAGAGCGAATTGTACAGGCTATTGAGATTGTAAACTTTGCAAAAGAAAACGGAGCAAAATTTATTGCCCACGGAAGTACCGGTGCCGGAAACGACCAAGTTCGTTTTGATATGATCTTTCAAATATTGGCGCCAGAAATAGAAATTATCACCCCAATTCGAGACAATAAGCTTTCGAGGCAAGAAGAAATAGACTTCTTAAAATCAAAGGGAGTGAACATGCAATGGGAAAAAGCCAAATATTCCATCAATAAAGGTTTGTGGGGAACTAGTGTAGGCGGTGATGAAACACTTACCTCTCACCTCCCCTTACCCAACGAAGCTTACCCTAGTCAGCTTGAAAATATGGGTACCCAAAAAATCAAGCTTACTTTTACCAAAGGAGAACTTACCGCCATCGATGGAAAAAAAGACAAAGCGATTAATCTTATTGAGAAGTTAGACAAAATTGCATCGGCCTTTGCAATAGGAAGGGATATTCATGTAGGAGATACCATTATTGGGATTAAAGGAAGGGTTGGTTTTGAGGCAGCTGCACCTATGATTATCATTAAAGCACACCATACTTTAGAAAAACACGTACTTACCAAGTGGCAGCAACAACATAAAGATTATCTGGCCAATTGGTATGGGATGCTGCTCCATGAAGGGAATTATCTGGATGAGGTAATGCGGAATATCGAAGCGTTTATGACCGATGCGCAAAAAAATGTTATAGGAGATGTTTGGGTAAGTTTATATCCATACCGATTCTTTATTGACGGAATACAGTCTAAACATGATTTAATGAATGCTAAGTTTGGAAGTTACGGCGAAATGAACAAAGGATGGACGGCAGAAGAAGCCAAAGGGTTTATAAAAATAAATTCCAATGCAGCTAAAATCCATCAAGCGGTAAATAGGAAGTAGTTTAATTGTTTGTCCCTCGAGCGCAGTCGAGAGGATCTATAAACAAACTCCTTAAAATTAGGTCTCCACTGCGCCTGTCTGCCGACATAGGCAGGCTCGACCTGACAGAAAATAAAAGCACAATTAATAATGATAAAAGCAGGAATTATAGGCGGTTCGGGATATACCGGGGGTGAACTGATACGAATATTAACGCATCATCCACATGTGGAAATTGACTTTGTGTACAGCACCACCCGGGCAGGAAAGTCAATCGCAGAAACACATGAAGACCTTTTAGGCATTACTGACCTAAAATTTACCGGTACCATCAACCCGAAGGTAGACGTATTATTTTTATGTCTTGGTCATGGAAATTCCAAAACTTTTTTAGACGAACATACCTTTTCCAACAAAACGAAAGTCATCGACTTAAGCAATGATTTCCGTTTAAATAAAGATGCCAGTTATAACGGAAGGGAGTTTGTCTATGGTTTGCCAGAATTACAAAAAGAAGCTATTTCAAATGCAAACAATATTGCGAACCCAGGATGTTTTGCTACTGCCATTCAATTGGCATTGCTTCCTTTGGCAAAAAATAAGCTTTTAAAAGAAACTGTTCATATTAATGCCACAACTGGCAGTACCGGAGCCGGAGTTTCCCCTTCTGCAACATCTCATTTCAGTTGGAGAAACAACAACATTTCTTGGTACAAACCCTTTACACACCAACACTTAGGAGAGATCAATCAAAGTATTGTGAGTCTCCAAAACGACCAGCCAACTATACTTATGCTACCGCAAAGAGGTAATTTCACTAAAGGTATTTTTGTAACATCATACCTAAAATTTGAAAATAGTTTGGAAGAAACTTGGAATTTATACAAGGATTTTTATGTTAGAGACCCGTTCACACATATATCTGAAAAAGAAATTCATTTAAAACAAGTTGTAAATACCAACAATTGTTTTATTCATCTTCATAAACACGAAGATGTATTGCTTATCACTAGTGTCATCGATAATTTAATAAAAGGCGCCTCTGGACAGGCAGTACAAAACATGAATTTAATTTTCGGGTTGGATGAAAGTGACGGATTAAATTTAAAAGGAAGTTATTTCTAAAAACAAAAAACAAAACAAAATGAAAGTTACCGTAATTGGATCAGGAAATCTAGGAAAATCAATCATTACAGGAATTGCATCCAGCGATTTGTTAGATTCAAAGGATATCTTAGTAGCAGACAAATCAGATGAAAATCTGGAAATTATTAAAAAACAAGCCGGTGTTTCCGTAACATCCGACAATATCGAGGCCATTAAAGACTCAAAATGGGTAATTTTATGTATTCAACCCAGAATATTGAAAGTGGTTCTTCAGGAAATTAAAAATCATCTAACCAAGGATCAAGTTTTAATTTCTACCGTAACGGGGGTTTCCATTAATGAAATCAACGAAGTGGTTCCTAAGAACAAGGTAATTAGAGCAATGCCAAATACAGCGGCCGTTAAACAACAGTCCATGTCTTTTATCTGCGCGGACGATATCGAACACGAAGACGTTCAGTTTGTAGAGAAAATGTTTGGAACCATTGGTAAAACCATGGTTATTGAAGAGCGTTTAATGCAAGCGGCTACCGTTCTTGGAGCTAGTAGTACCGCTTTCTTTCTTCGATTTTTGCGTGCGCTTACGCAAGGTGGGGTGCAAATGGGCTTTCATCCTCACGAAGCACAGGAAATTTCTGCTCAGGTAGCAATTGGTGCAGCAGCGTTAATTGAAGATGGTACCCATACCGAAGTGGAGGTAGATAATGTAACCACACCACAGGGTTGTACCATAGAAGGTTTAAATGCTATGGAGCACAATGGGTTAAGCTCGGCGGTAATAAAAGGTATTATGGCAGCTTACAAAAGAATAAGTGATATTAATTAAGTTTTGCGCAGAGAGGGCTTAAGATCGTAACATTTCTGAAGAGCTGTGTTACAAACCTAAAAACTGACAAAATTTCAACTATTTAATACAATAAATGAAACTGTTTGATGTTTATCCTTTATACAATATAACTCCTGTAAAGGGAAAAGGATTGTATGTTTACGATGAGAACGATGGGGCCTATTTAGACCTTTATGGAGGTCATGCCGTTATCTCAATTGGTCATGCGCACCCTACTTATGTAGAACGCATTACCGAGCAAGTAAACAAACTAGGCTTCTACTCCAATGCCATTCAAAATCCGCTTCAAGTGGAATTGGCAGAAAAGTTAGGAAGGCTTTCTAATTGCGAGGAATACGATTTATTTCTTTGCAATTCTGGAGCAGAAGCCAACGAAAATGCATTGAAGCTAGCGTCCTTTCATACCAATAAAGCACGCGTTATAGCTTTTACAAATGCGTTTCATGGAAGAACATCAGCTGCAGTTGCAGCAACTGACAATAGGGCGATCAACGCTCCTATCAATAGCCAGCACAACGTCACAACATTCCTTCCTTTTAACCAACTTCACTCTTTAGATTATGAATTAGCGTTCGGTGACGTTTGTGCGGTTATTATTGAGCCCATTCAGGGTGTTGGCGGATTGGATGAACCTACAACCGAATTTCTGCAAGGAGTTAGGCAGTTGTGCGATAAACACAATGTGGTACTCATTTTAGATGAAATTCAATCGGGTTACGGTCGCAGCGGAAAATTTTTCGCATTCCAGCATCATGACATAGAGGCTGACATAATTACAGTTGCAAAAGGGATGGGAAATGGATTCCCAATTGGGGGTGTATTAATCCATCCTAAATTTAAAGCTAAGCATGGAATGTTGGGCACCACCTTTGGGGGCAATCACTTGGCATGCGCCGCTGCCCTTGCGGTTCTGGAGGTTATCGAAAATGAAAATTTAATAGATAACGTCAATAAAATTTCTGCTTATTTTAAAGAAAAAGCCAAGGAAATCAAGAGTTTACAAAAACTTAAAGGTAAAGGATTGATGCTTGGTATGGAGTTTGAACTTAATGTGTCAGAAATAAGAAAAGAGCTTATTTACGAGAAAAAAATATTTACAGGCGGCTCGTCAAATAAGAACTTATTACGAATATTACCGCCATTAACGATTGAAAAACATCATATAGACACCTTTTTAATTTCATTGTCTGATGTTTTAAAAAATCACAACTTGTAATGAATAAAATACTAACAATTTCCGAAAGAAATAATGTATTATTAACGATGGCAGAGCTTATCCGAGAGGAGAAAAATGCTATCATGAAAGAAAACAAGAAAGACCTAGACGGTTACAACGGTGAAGATCTCGCTATGGAAGACCGTCTTAAAGTAGATGATGCTAAAATAGATGGTATGATAGCTTCATTGAAAGAATTGGCATCGCAGGATGATCCTTTGGGTAAAGAGCGGTTCCACTTCAAACATGATAACGGAATGGATGTCTTTAATAAAACGGCACCTTTCGGGACTATCATGATTATATATGAGTCAAGACCAGATGTAACTGTAGAAGCAGCTGGAATTGCATTCAAATCTGGAAACAAAATTTTATTGAAAGGTGGTAAAGAGTCTTTAAACTCCAACCTTTTAATTGTAGACCTTTGGCACAAAGCAATGAAGAAACACGGTGTTTCTATTGAATGGGTAGAGTACTTGCAGTACAACCGTCAAGAAACACAGGCTTTCTTAGAAAACCCGACACAACAAATAGACCTTATTGTACCAAGGGGTGGGGAGCGTTTAATTCAATTTGTAAAAGAAAACGCCAATTGCCCTGTTATAGTGAGTGGACGAGGAAATAACTTTGTGCACGTACATAAAAATGCAGATCTTGATTTGGCAATGAAAGTTATTATCAATGCAAAAACGGCAAAGATATCTGCATGTAATGCCCTAGATAAGGTTTTAATAGATTCCAATCTTCCCAATTACAAAGAGTTTGTAAAGAAATTACAAGCGAAATTGGAAGAGTATAAGGTGGATATATACGTTGATAAGGAGTTATCAGACCTAGACAATGTTACTGTTATTAACGATGATAACATTTGGTACGAGGAATTTTTAGATTATAAAATTGTTATTGGAGTGATTGATTCTGTAGAAGACGCCATCGCTAAAATAAATAAATATTCTGGCGGGCATTCTGCTTCTATCATTACGAAAGACAGTGATGTTGCCGATTTATTTATGACTACCGTAGATTCGGCTGCAGTATACCATAACGCATCCACTAGATTTACCGATGGTGGTGCACTTGGACTAGGTGGGGAATTGGCCATAAGTACCGATAAGCTTCACCAACGTGGTCCTATTGGTCTTGAACATTTAGTAACCAATAAATGGTATATTCACGGAGAAGGACAGATAAGATAAGTATCCGTAGAAATAAATTTAGTAATTACAAAGCTCGCAAGAGCACACAACTATAACATAACTATAAATTAAAAAAAATGAGTAAGCCCAAAAAAAAGAAGAAAAGAATTCTTTTAAAAATAGGATCTAATACGCTTACAAAAGAGTCAGACCAAATATCAAGAGGTAAATTGGAAGATATTGGTAGACAAATCGCCGAACTTCAAGACGACTACGAATTCGTAATTGTAAGTTCTGGAGCTAAAGTAGTAGCTAAGCAATTTGTAAACTTAGAGAGTACTTATAGCGAAGACATTAATGTTAAACAGGCATTGACCTCTATCGGTCAGCCGCATTTAATACGTATTTTCCAAGAAAGTTTTAGAGAGCTTGGTTTATTGGCTTCTCAATGTTTGCTTTCTTATTCAGATTTTGAAAAAGACGTATCAAAAGAGAACATTGTTAATACTATAAATATTTTGGTAGATAATGGATACATTCCAATTATTAATGAGAATGACACCGTGGCTACCGATGAAATACAGTTTGGGGATAATGATAAATTAGCAGCTCTTACCGCTGCCCTTTTAAAGGTGGATTTATTGATTATTGCTACCAATACCAATGGTATTTACACCAAACAATCTTTTAAGGATGGATCTCCTAAAACAATTGAAGAAGTAGAGAACTTCTCTGATCTTAAAAAAGAAGTGGTAGACGAAGATAAATCTTCTCATGGTACCGGTGGAATGAGTTCTAAAGTAATTGCTTTGGAAATTGCCAATAAAGCCAATATCGAGACTTGGATTGTTAACGGTTTAGAAGATAATTTTATTCTAAATACCATCAATCAAAATACTGCTTTTACCAAAATTGAATGATTGTTTAAAAAACAAATAAGTATATAGCACAAAAGCCCGAAAAGTAAATAACAACCCGTATTTTTATACAAAAGTTAAGCTTTTCGGGCTTTTTTATGTCATTTTTCAACTAAAAAATGAAAACAACCACCAAAAAAAGAATTGTACTCAAAATAGGTTCCAATACCTTAACCAGGGAAACCAACCATATTTCCCGTGGTAAAATTGAAGATATTGCTAGGCAAATTGCACTTCTCAAAGATAACTACGAATTTATTGTGGTAAGTTCTGGGGCGATCGCTGCGGCCAAGCAATTTGTAAACCTAGAAAGCAACGGAAAAGAAATTTATGTAAAACAGGCGCTGGCTTCCATTGGTCAGTTGCATCTTATGCGAATTTATCAAGAGAATTTTAGGGAATTGGGGTTGTTAATATCGCAATGTCTCCTCTCCTATTCTGATTTTAAAAGCAAAACCTCTAAAGAGAATATTGTAAACACCATCAATATTTTGTTGGAAAACGATTACATTCCCATTATCAATGAAAATGATACTGTTGCCACGGATGAAATTAAATTTGGAGATAACGATAAATTGGCAGCCATGACCGCGGCGCTTTTAAAAGCTGATCTTTTAATTATAGCTACCAATACCAATGGTATCTATACCAAAACATCCATACAGAGCGGTATTCCAGAAACTATTAAAGAAGTAATTGGTTTTGAAAGTTTGATTCAAGAAGTTGCCGATGGTAAATCTTCCCATGGCACAGGAGGAATGAAATCTAAAGTGGACGCCGTAGAAATTGCCAGTATAGCCGGTATAGAAACGTGGATTGTAAATGGCCTTAAAGAGAATTTTATTAGTGAAGCTGTGGCCAATACCAGCCATTTCACTAAAATTAAACCAAAAATAACCTTATAGAAATGCAACAATATATCGATCTTGAAGACATCGACAATGTCGATGCTTTAATAGAAAAAGCCATTAAACTGAAAGAAAATCCGTTTCAATTTAAGGAAGTGGGCAAAAATAAAACCATAGGACTTCTTTTTTTTAATTCTAGTTTAAGGACCCGTTTAAGTACGCAGAAGGCAGCCCAAAACTTGGGAATGGAAGTAATGACGATGAATTTAAACAGCGATAGTTGGGGATTGGAATTTGAAGATGGTAGCGTTATGGATGCTGGTACGGCCGAACATATAAAAGAAGCTGCTGCGGTGATTTCCCAATATGTAGATATTATTGCGTTAAGGGCATTCCCTACCCTAACTGACAAAACCAAGGATGAGGAAGAGCAGGTTATAAAGAGCTTTCAAAAATATGCCTCTGTACCTATTCTCAATATGGAAAGTGCCACTGCACACCCCTTACAGGCCTTAACAGACGCTATTACCATTTCAGAAAACAAACAAAAAGAACGTCCAAAAGTAGTTCTAACGTGGGCGCCACATCCAAAGGCATTGCCGCATGCAGTTCCAAACTCTTTTGCGAAAATGATGCAAATGATTGATGTTGATTTTGTAATTACCCACCCCGAAGGCTACGAATTAAACCCAGAAATTACCGGTAATACTCCTATAATTTACGATCAGAATAAAGCACTTAAGGATGCCGATTTCGTATATGCCAAAAACTGGAGCAGTTATAAAGATTATGGACAAATTAAAAGTACTGACAAAAGCTGGATGGTAACCCTCGAGAAAATACAACAAGCAAAGTTTATGCATTGTCTTCCTGTAAGACGAAATATGATCGTTGCCGATGAAGTCCTAGATAGCAATCAGTCCTTGGTGATTCAACAAGCAAATAACCGTACCTATGCAGCACAAGCTATTTTAAAAGAGATATTGGAGAATCACTTATGATTTTCTTAAAAATACTTAGGTCACCCTGAGCATGTCGAAGGGTATTAATACATAAATACTTCGACGAGCTAAGCATGACAACCATACAGACCAATATAACTTAGATATTTATATGAAACTTTCAATTGTAAAAATAGGTGGAAACCTTATTGAAGACGATAATGTATTGGGTAAAGTACTTACCAATTTTGCCAAAATGGAGGGTGCCAAAATCTTGGTTCATGGCGGTGGCAAAATGGCCACTCAGCTTTCAGACCAATTAGGTATACAAACAAAAATGGTTGACGGCAGACGGATTACCGATCGAGAAACCCTAAACATTATTACCATGGTTTATGGAGGATTGGTAAATAAAACCATTGTCGCCAAACTACAGGCCAATAACTGCAATGCCCTCGGTTTATCGGGAGCCGACTTAAACAGTGTGCAATCAGTAAAAAGACCTGTAAAAACCCATGATTTTGGTTTTGTTGGAGATGTAACTGAAGTGAATGTCGAAATGTTTTCATTACTTCTAAATAATGACATTACGCCTGTTTGCTGTGCCATTTCCCATGATAAAAATGGTCAGTTATACAATACCAATGCAGACACAATTGCTTCAGAAATAGCTGTAGCCCTTACCAAACATTTTGAAGTAGAACTCTATTATTGCTTTGAGAAAAAAGGGGTGCTACGAAGTATTGAAGATGAAAATTCAGTAATAACAGACATTAATACTGAAATTTACCAAGCGCTTGTAAAGGAAAATATTATTGCAGACGGTATGTTGCCAAAACTGCACAATTGTTTTAATGCCCTAGAAAGAAAGGTTAGCAAAGTATATGTAGGAAGCGTTGACATGCTTGGAAATGATAACGAATTACGAACAACCATAACTTTGTAGTATGCTACCTAAATAGAAAATGTCACCCTGAGCTTGCCCACCTGCCCGAAATGCCGTGGCAGGCGGGCAAGCTCAGCATAACAAAATAATATTTGCTTTTAACGAATGTCAAACTAAATTAACTTTGAGCCTAAACTTTAAAACTTAATAAACTTTCAACTTTAGAACATAGATAATGACCATACAACAACTCACCCAAGAGGCGATAGAACTATTAAAATCATTAATTAGCACCCAGTCCTTTTCTTCGGAAGAGGATAAAACGGCTGCGTTGATTGAAGCCTGGTTTAAACGTTACAACATCCCTTTTAAAAGGGAAAATAATAACATCTGGGCTTTTAATGAAGATTTTCAAAAAGGGAAACCATTACTTCTATTGAATTCCCACCACGATACGGTAAAACCAAATACCGCTTATACAAAAGACCCATTCCTTCCGCATATTGAAGATGGAAAATTATACGGTCTGGGGAGCAACGATGCAGGGGGATGCTTGGTTTCACTCATTGCTACATTCACATATTTTTACCACAAAAAAAACCTTCATTACAATCTAGTAATGGTAGCTTCTGCCGAAGAAGAAAGCTCTGGCCCCAACGGTTTGAATTCAGTATTGAAACATTTACCAGAAATCGAGGTTGCCATTGTTGGCGAACCTACATTAATGAACTTGGCTATTGCCGAAAAAGGATTGGTGGTTTTCGATGGTTCGGTAAAAGGAACCCCTAGTCACGCCGCTCACCCCAATAACGACAATGCCATTTACAAAACCATTGAGGTATTGCAGTGGTTTAAAGATTATAAATTTGAAAAGGTTTCTGAAGTTTTAGGTCCTGTAAAGATGACCGTTACACAAATAGAAGCGGGGAACCAGCACAATGTTGTTCCTGCTGAAGTGAAACTGGTAATAGATGTGCGTGTAAATGATAAATACAGTAACCAAGAAGTTTACGAAACCCTAAAAAAATTAGCGCCTTGCGAGGTAACTCCACGTTCACTTCGCTTAAATTCTTCGGCCATTCCGAAAGACCATGCCCTCGTAAAAGCGGGAATTAAATTAGGCCGTGAAACGTATGGATCCCCTACCCTTTCAGATCAAGCTACTTTGAGCTGTGCTTCGTTAAAATTAGGCCCGGGAGACTCTACACGGTCGCATTCTGCCAACGAGTTTATTTTTGTTGAAGAAATAGAAGAAGGAATTGATTTGTATATAAAATTACTGGAGGAGGTTCTATAAATAAAATACTGATAAAGGTTATCTTTGCTTTTAATCCTTTTTGAAGGATTATTCAAGATAAGCGCATAACTTTATAAATGTTTACAAATGAAACTTTGGGAAAAGGGGTTTTCAACCGATAAGAAGATAGATATTTTTACTGTAGGTTCCGATAGGGAATTGGATTTAGTAATTGCAAAATACGATGTTTTAGCTTCTATTGCTCATGCCAAAATGTTGCAAAAAATTGAACTGATCACTGAAGAAGAAGCAGATAATCTTGTAAAAGAGCTTCAAAATATCGGTAAAAGTGTGGAGAATGGAACTTTTACCATTGATGATGAATTTGAAGATGCCCACTCGAAAATAGAATACCTTTTAACAAAAAAATTAGGAGATACCGGCAAACGTATCCATACGGCACGTTCCAGAAACGATCAGGTCTTGGTTGCCGTAAACTTATATCTTAAAGAAGAGCTTTCCCAAATTAAAAATAGCACCAAAGAACTGTTTGATGTATTGATTAAATTAGCCGATACACATAGAAAAACCTTACTCCCAGGCTATACACATTTACAAATTGCCATGCCTTCGTCGTTCGGACTGTGGTTTTCCGCTTATGCAGAAAGTTTAATAGACGATATTTATTTTATTGATGCAGCGCTTAAAATAGTCGATCAAAATCCGCTAGGGAGTGCAGCCGGTTATGGCAGCTCCTTCCCTATAGACCGGGATTTTACCACGAAAGAATTGGCATTTCAAACTTTAAAATACAATGTGGTTGCCGCACAAATGAGCCGGGGCAAATCTGAAAAAAGTACAGCTTTTGGATTAAGCAGTATCGCTTCCACTCTTGCCAAGTTTTCTATGGATATCTGTTTGTATATGAGTCAGAATTTCGATTTCATTACTTTCCCAGATGAATTAACCACCGGTTCCAGCATTATGCCGCACAAAAAAAATCCAGATGTTTTTGAACTCATCCGTGGAAAATGTAACAAAATTCAAGCAGTGCCCAATCAATTAGCAATGTTGACGACTAATTTACCAAGCGGTTACCACAGGGATCTTCAGTTGACCAAAGAAATAATAGTGCCAGCCATTCAAGAATTAAAATCTTGTTTGGAGATGATGACTTTTTCTATAAAAAACATCATAGTAAAAGAAGAAATTCTCGAGGACAAGAAATACGATTACCTGTTTAGCGTAGATACTTTAAACGATTTGGTATTAAACGGAATGCCCTTTAGGGATGCGTACAAACAAATGGGAGAAGAAATTCAACGTGGGGAATTCACCCCTAAAAGAAATATACACCATACCCATAAAGGCAGTCTAGGAAACCTTTGCTTGGATGAAATAAAAGCAAAAATGGAAAAGCTATTTTAGGGTAATTATTTTATATTTGATAAAACCCTTGTTTGATGGAAGCTTTAAAAAAAACAAACTTAAAAATTATCTTTTTTAGCCTTTTTGCTTGTTTTCTGTTTTTTCCATCAGCTACTAATGCTCAAGCAGCAATTCTTGCGGCCTTATTTGGAGACAAGGTGGCTTCAGAAAAATTTAATCTAAGTATGGAGATTGGTGTCCCGCTCACCAACTACAGTAATATCGACGGAAATAAACCCAATCTTGGGGTGAATTTTGGTATTGCTGGAAACCTTAAAATCAATGATCGTTGGTCTGTGAGTCCGACTGCCTATTTTTTGTCCAAACGCAGTTTCGACATCAATTCTTTTTCCTTAAACAGCGGAGATGCTTATTTAGATAATATTTATAATAATGTCCCCACCACAATTTCCATGGACTATATTGAAGTGCCTGTTTTTGTTTTTTATAATATTCCCAATTCAAAACTTCGTCTAGGTTTGGCGCCACAAATGTCTTTTAAGCAAAACGTAGATGCCACTTTTAGTGCAGATGTAGGGGAATTTAGACAAGCAGTAGGTATAAACGTTAACGACATTGATTATAGCCTTATCGCCAATGTGAGTTATTATTTAAGATACAAAAGAAACGGAAAAGGATTGTATGTAAGCCTGCGCTACAGTCAAGGGTTTACAGACACATTTAAAGATTCTTTTATAGCCGGAAACAATCAAGGACACTACTTCTCATTTCATATCAGTCTGCCATTTATTACAGACGAATTGGCACAGAAAAATTTAGAAGGGCAACCTACTTTTTAATAAGTTTCCCTAAAAAATCGTCCAGCTGTTTTCTATGCTCTTTTTCCATGTTGGAATTGGTAATTGTATTCGTTTTCGCTGAAAAATTCATATTGAACTCTGGCAAGGAAAATACATTCTCTACTTTCGCTCCAAAACGGGGCAACATATTCTCTGTAACCGATATAGCGCCCAAGGCACCTCTTTTCCCTGCGGAAGTCCCCATTAAGAAAACATATTTATCTTCCAAAAATTTTCTTTCCAAACGAGAGATCCAATCAATTAAGTTTTTAAAATAAGCCGAAGGATTGCCATTGTGCTCATTCACACTTAAAATAACGCCATCTGCTTCGTCGAAATCTTCTTTTAGCTCTACCAAGGAATTTTTGTATCCGTATTTTCGTTCATCATCTTCGCTAAACAAAGGGAATGGCATGTTGGCCATATTCAGTAATTGTATATCAAAATCATCGACCAAAGAAACCGTATATTTTACCAACTCATAATTTATGGACTTTGAAGAGTTACTCCCTGCGAACGCAATTATTTTTTTCATTTTATAGATTTATTTATTTAACTAAAACTGAAACAACCAATGTTTCTCTACCTCTTTACTTTCAATTAAAAATACAATTCTTAAAGGGAAGAAACGAAGATCAAAATTTAACGATATCCATTTTAATGAGAGAATTATAGTTATGAGATATAGAACAAGATAGCGAAGTTTTTCTAATAATAATGGAAGAATTCATACTTTTGATAAGTCGGTATTATAAAGTATCCATTCATGAAAAATTCGGAAAAACTGTCCATTAAAAATCATTTATTAAAAATAGAAATCACCAAAGTTGGCGCGGAGCTCTGCAGTATAAAAAATAAAGATAATCAGGAATTTATCTGGCAGGCAGATTCGGCTATCTGGGGAAGTCATGCACCAGTTTTATTTCCTATCATTGGTGCCTTAAAAGAAAATCATTTTAGATTTGAAGGAAAAGAGTATACGGTTCCCAAACATGGCTTTATACGGAATAATGATCAATTAAAGATAATTCATCACGTAGAAGAAACCATTACTTTTCAGTACAAATATTCCGAAGAAACCCTTAAAAATTATCCTTGTAAATTTGAATTCAATATCACTTTTTCTTTAGAGGGCAATATCTTAAAAGTTTCCCACAACATTATAAATCATGGAGATGAGTTTATGTATTTCTCTTTGGGCGGACATCCTGCATTTAAATGTCCGCTAAAGCCAAACGAAAGTTATACCGATTACCAACTAGAATTTGAGAAAAAAGAGAACAGCCAGCGTTATTTAATTGATGAAAACGGACTCCAAAATGGCAAAAGCGCACCATTTTTGCATCAAACCGATGTTTTACCGCTGAAACACGAACTTTTTGCAGAAGATGCACTTATCTTTAAAGATTTACAGTCCAAAAAAATAAGCCTAACCAATAAATCGCTCGGCAAAATTCTCACTGTCTCATTTGCTGATTTTGACTATGTGGGCATATGGGCAAAACCAGAAGGGGATTTTGTATGCATAGAACCTTGGCTGGGTATTACAGATAGCGCTCAAACGGATGGGGATTTTAAAAACAAGGAAGGGATTATTAGTTTGGAGGCCAAGCAAACTTACCAAGCCACCTATAGCATAGAAATTCATACTACGTAACGCTTGCAAGCGTATTTTTTAACTAACAAACATTAATATTATAAGTTTGATTGGCATTATGATGCAATAACCTTATTTTTGTTTAAAAACATATCTTATGCTCAAAGCAGGTGTTCTAGGTGCCGGCCACCTTGGTAAAATTCATTTAAGACTTATCAATCAATCGGATAAATATGAACTTATTGGATTTTATGACCCAGACGAAAAAAATGCTCAGAAAATAGTTAAGGAATTTGGGTATAGATACTTTCCTACCATAGAAGAACTTATCGACGCCGTAGATGTGGTGGATATTGTAACCCCTACCCTTTCCCATTACGAATGTGGCCTAAAAGCCATTAAAAAAGGAAAGCATGTTTTTTTAGAAAAACCCATTACCAAAACGGTTGAAGAAGCCGAAGAGCTTATTGCCTTGGCCAAAGAAAACAACGTAAAAGGGCAAGTGGGGCATGTAGAGCGTTTTAACCCTGCATTTATTGCGGTAAAAGAAAAGGTAGAAAATCCCATGTTTATAGAAACCCACCGGTTGGCAGAATTCAACCCGCGGGGTACCGATGTTCCCGTGGTATTGGATTTAATGATACACGATATTGATATTATTTTAAGCGTTGTAAAGTCGCCCGTAAAAAACATAAATGCCAGTGGTGTTTCTGTTATCAGTAAATCACCGGATATCGCAAATGCACGAATTGAATTTGAAAATGGTTGTGTGGCAAATCTAACAGCCAGTAGGATTTCCCTTAAAAATATGCGTAAATCAAGATTTTTTCAACGCGACGCCTATATTTCAGTCGATTTCCTCGAAAAGCAGGTAGAAGTTGTAAAAATGAAAGACGCCCCTAAAAAGCCGGATGAATATGCCTTGGTTTTACAAAATGCCGAAGGGGATAAAAAACAAATCTATTTTGAAAATCCTAAGGTGAACCAAAACAACGCTATTTTAGATGAGTTGGAATCTTTCGCCGATGCCATAAATAATAATACCGAAACTGCGGTAAGCCTGGAGCATGGAACTGCCGCCTTAAAAGTTGCCATGGAAATTGTTTCCTTGGTGGAAAAATAAACGTTATTAAATCATTATTCATGCTACATAGTCACCAGAAAGCATTTGAACATAAACTATTATATTTATCTAATCAAAATTCAAATGTCTCGTCATTTATAAAAAAAATTCAAAATAGTGCTTCCAAAACGAATAGTCTTTTTATTATTTTTGATGATTTTGCTTTTAAACTTGGGATTGGAATTATTGCTGATGCTGTACACGATAAAAACTTTAAATGTAAAGGCTTCATTCCATGCTTTAAATATTATCCGGATAATTTACTAGATGAAGAGCCACGAACTATAAATCTTCTTAGTTATACTAACCCTCTCAATTTAAATGACTGTTATGCATATTTAGCGGAAGAACTAGTGTACAGAGGGGTTGGAATTAAAAATTTGGATGATATAATTTAAAAGATAGAACAATGACAGATATAAAAAATATAGCCGTAATTGGTGCAGGAACTATGGGAAATGGAATTGCGCATACTTTTGCGCAAAATGGTTATAAAGTAAACCTGATTGATATTTCTGAAGAATCTTTGAAAAAAGGATTGCTCACCATTGAAAAAAACTTGGATAGAATGGTAGCAAAGGAAAAAATTTCTGAAGCTGACAAAAATGCGACTTTGGAAAATATTACTACCCATACAGTCATGCAAAACGGCGTGAAGAATGTAGAATTGGTGGTAGAAGCAGCTACTGAAAACGAAGGTTTAAAGTTGAAAATTTTTAAGGATTTAAACTCACTTTGCGGCTCCGAAACTATTTTGGCCACCAATACCTCTTCTATTTCAATTACCAAAATAGCTACAGCTGTAGAAAATCCAGAACGGGTAATCGGGATGCATTTTATGAATCCCGTACCAATTATGAAACTGGTAGAGGTTATTAAAGGATACAACACCAGCCAGCAGGTCTTAGAAACCATATTTTCGCTGTCTGAGGCCATTGGTAAAGTTCCTGTGGAAGTTAACGATTATCCTGGCTTTATAGCAAACCGCATATTAATGCCCATGATTAACGAAGCCATTGAATCGCTTTACAATGGTGTTGCAGGGGTTTATGAAATAGATACCGTAATGAAATTAGGAATGGCACACCCTATGGGACCGCTGCAATTGGCAGATTTTATCGGACTTGATGTTTGTTTGTCGATTCTGAATGTTATGTACGACGGATTTAGAAATCCGAAATACGCTCCCTGTCCGCTATTGGTCAATATGGTAACCGCTGGCAAATTAGGGGTAAAATCTGGAGAAGGCTTTTACGATTATTCTGAAAATAGGAAAGCTGAGGTTGTAGCAAAACAATTTAAAAAATAAGGTAGTTTCCCCATTCGGGTTAACTCCATGGTTATAAGGCTGAAGAGGCATAATATTTACCCCAAATAGTTGGAATTGAACAAATTTTGATTATTGAATACATATAAGAAATGATAAAAATAATTCCGTTTGCAGCAGTGAGGCCCACCAAAGCCAATGTTGGTTTGGTAGTTTCTAGGTCTTATGAAGATTATCCTGTAGACGAATTAAATACAACCCTTTCTTACAATCCCTTTTCCTTTTTGCACATAGTAAACCCTGGTTATAAGTTTCATCACGATATTTCTGGGGAAAGACGTTTTTCTCTAGTGAGAAATCGGTATTTGGAATTTCTGGAAGAAGGTGTTTTTAAAAAAGATGATAAAGCCTCCTTTTATATTTATAAAATTAAAACCCGAAAAGGTAGTTTCTGTGGCATTTTTGCTGGTGCCAGTGTTGCCGATTATCGAAATAATATTATAAAAAAGCATGAAGCTACCATAAAATCCAGGGAAAAGCTTTTCAAGGATTATTTAAAAACTGTCGGCTTTAATGCAGAACCCGTACTACTCACCTATCCCGATAACCAAGAGATAGATACCATTGTGAATGCCGTTACACAGCAAACACCAGAATATGAATTCGCTACGACAGACAAAGCCATTCATTATCTATGGAAAGTTGACGATGCTAACCTCATTGAAAAAATACAAGGGGTTTTTAGCCAGTTAGACAGCGTTTATATTGCAGATGGACATCACCGCTCTGCATCATCCAATCTGTTGGCGAAAGAGCTTCAAAAGGAGAATCCAGAACATACAGGGGAAGAGACTTATAATTACTTTATGAGTTATTTAATTCCGGAGTCAAATTTAAAGATTTACGAGTTCAATAGAATGGTAAAAGACCTTAACGGACTCACCAAAGAGGAATTTTTAATTCAATTGGATGAATACTTCAGAATAGAAAATCGTGGAGCAGACCTTTACAAACCTTCTAAAATCCATCATTTTGGAATGTATCTCGATGGAGAATTTTACTCATTATACCTCAGGAAAAATTATACCTTCAGCGATTCTTTAAGCGAACTGGATACTCAAATTTTGTTTGTCACCATTTTAAAACCTATTTTAGGGATTAAAGATTTAAGGAACGATACCAGGATTGAGTATGGCTCCGGAAAGTACAATACCATAAAAATGAAAGATGCCATCGACAACGGGAAGTTTAAAATAGGTTTTAGCCTGTTTCCTGTAAAAGTTTCGCAAATGAAGCAAATTGCCGACGATGGTTTAAAAATGCCCCCAAAAACCACATATATAGAACCTAAACTAAAAAGTGGGCTTACCATATATGAGTTTTAAACAAATGATGGTTTTAAAGAACAATAGAAATGTCGATAAAAGAAAATTTAAATAAAATACAACAAGAGCTCTCAGAGAAAGTAACGTTGGTCGCGGTTTCCAAAACAAAACCAAATGAAGATATTTTTGAGGCTTACAATGCCGGTCAACGAATTTTTGGGGAAAACAAGGTACAGGAAATGACCAGCAAGTGGGAAGCGCTTCCAAAGGACATAGAATGGCATATGATTGGCCACGTGCAACGAAATAAGGTAAAATACATGGCTCCTTTTGTAAGTTTAATTCATGGTGTAGACACCTTAAAGCTCCTCAAGGAAATTGAGAAACAGGCAAAGAAAAACGACCGTGTGATTCCCTGCCTGCTACAGATGCACATCGCCAAAGAAGAGACCAAATTTGGTATGGATGAAGATGAATTGCGGGAAGTATTAACTTCGGAAGCTTTTCAACAAATGGAGCACGTAAAAGTAGTTGGTCTCATGGGAATGGCAACATTTACAGATGATGAGGAACGGGTTAAAGGTGAATTCGAGTACTTGAAAAATCTTTACGATACAATAAAAAGCGACTATCCAAAAACGGAGAGGTTGGACGTAAACATTCTCTCCATGGGTATGAGTGGGGATTATAAACTTGCCATGGAATGTGGAAGCACGATGGTACGCATAGGAAGCAGTATTTTTGGTGCCCGTAATTAGCTATTAAAATTTAAAACAAAAATCGTTACTTAGCAAAGACTAACCCAAACAATAAATGTACGCAATACTCGATATAGAAACTACTGGAGGTAAATACAATGAAGAAGGGATTACCGAGATTGCTATTTATAAATTCGATGGGCACAAAACAGTCGACCGGTTTATAAGTTTGGTAAATCCAGAAAAGGAAATTCAACCATTTGTTGTAAAATTAACCGGTATTAACAATGCCATGCTGCAAACGGCCCCTAAATTTCATGAAGTGGCTAAAAGGATTGTCGAAATTACCGATGGCACTACTCTAGTGGCCCATAACGCCCAATTTGATTATAGAATCTTACAAACAGAATTTAGAAGGTTGGGTTACGATTTTCAACGGAAATCACTTTGTACCGTAGAATTGGCCAAAGAGCTAATTCCAGATCAACCTTCCTACAGTCTTGGGAAACTGGTTCGTTCTTTGGGAATTCCTGTAAGCGATAGACATCGGGCAAGCGGAGATGCCCAAGCCACGGTAAAACTTTTTAAAATGCTGTTGGCCAAAGACACTTCCAAGCAAATCGTTCAAAGCAATATACGCTCGGAGAATATCGGCCAACTTAACCCGAGGCTAATGGACATCGTGGCACAATTACCCACATCGGTAGGAGTGTTTTATATTCACGATACAGATGGGGAAATAGTATATATTGCTAAGAGTCAAAATATTCAAAAAAGGGTCAATAAAATATTTGCTTCCTCTTCCAAAAAGAATAAAAAACTACAAAAAGAGGTGAAAGCCGTAACTTACGAAGAAACCGGTAATGAACTGATTGCGCTTTTAAAAGAAAATGCAGAAGTAAAAAAGAACAACCCAAAATACAATGTTAAGCATAAAAAACTATTTACCCACACTTTGTTTGCCAAGGAAAATAAAGAAGGATATATAACCTTAAAAATAGGCAAAGCCGATAATAGAAAAAGTTATGTTACCACCTTTGCAAACTATCAGCAGGGATATAATTTTTTGCACAGCGTTGGGGAAGAGTTCTCTCTTTGCAATAAGTTAAACGGACTTTCGGGGGCGAAGAAAAACTGTTACAATTACACCATAGATAAATGTCATGGAGCTTGTATTGAAAAAGAAGATGTAAAGACTTACAATAAGAGAGTAAAAAAAGCTCTTTACAAATATGGACTGCAGGATAATACATTTATAATTTCCGACAGAGGCCGTGAGGTAAATGAAAGAAGTGCGGTTTACATCAAAGATGGTGTTTTTAAAGGTATTGGGTTTTACGAACTCAATCACCAGATCAACAATCAAACCATACTGGAATCCATAATTACCCCTATGGAAAACACCCCAAATGCCAGCCACCTTATACAATTGTATTTAAGAAAAAAGAAGTCGGTGAAAGTAATACCTGTATCATTTGAAAAATAAAGATCAGAAATCAGCCAATTGGAAACACAAACTTCATGAAATTATTTATGAAGCAGATACTCCCATGGGAAAATGGTTCGATATTTTACTTTTCATAATTATCATTTTAAGCATCATACTGGTTATGCTGGAAAGCATAAAGTCCTTTGACGCCAAATACCATTCCTATCTGCTAACAGCCGAATGGGTAATAACCATATTTTTCACCATAGAATATTTGGCCAGAATTATTTCCATTAAAAAACCACAACACTATATTTTTAGCTTTTATGGGATTGTAGACTTCCTATCTACTATTCCGCTCTATTTATCTTTTTTCTTAGCGGGATCTCAAGTCCTCTTAGCGGTTAGGGCGTTAAGATTGCTACGGGTATTCAGAATTTTAAAACTGGTTCGCTTTATTGGCGAGGCATCACAACTTAAAGAGGCTATAAAATCAAGCAGGGCAAAAATTGCCGTGTTTATTTATGTAGTTCTTATTTTATCGGTTATCATGGGAACTGTTATGTATCTTATTGAAGGCGCCGATGCCGGTTTTACGAGTATTCCCAGAAGTATTTATTGGACCATAGTTACCCTCACCACCGTTGGTTATGGAGATATTGCACCGGTTACGGATATCGGACAAATAATTGCGGCCATAATTATGATTCTTGGTTATGGGATTATTGCCGTTCCCACAGGCATTGTTACTGTGGAGTTTGCCAAACAAGGCACCAAAACAACCTCCGAAAAAAACAGCAATACCATTCAAGAAATTCACACAAATACTCAAGTTTGCCAGAATTGCAATGCAGATAACCATAAAGACCATGCAACCTATTGTTATAACTGCGGAAATTATTTAAATGAACAATAAACACTTAATAACTGTTGTCGGGCCTACCGCCATAGGTAAAACGGCATTGGCTATTGATTTGGCAAATGCCTTTTCTACGGAGATCATTTCTTCAGATTCCCGACAGTTTTTTAAGGAAATGAAAATAGGCACTGCCGTTCCAAATGACGAGGAGATGAATCAGGCAAAACATCATTTTATTCAGCATAAGAGTATTTTCGAAAACTATTCCGTAGGAGATTTTGAAAGAGATGCCATCTCCCTACTCGATCGGCTTTTTAAAAAACATGAAATGGTTGTAATGGCCGGCGGAAGCGGACTTTATAATAAAGCTGTTATTGAGGGTCTTGACGATTTTCCCGAGATAGACCCAGGGATAAGGCAAACACTCAACAAGCAACTTTCAGAAGATGGTATTTTAGGCTTGCAAAGCTCTTTAAAGGAATTGGATCCCGAGCATTACCAAAATATGGATATCGATAATCCGCACCGACTTATTCGAGCGTTGGAAATTTGTTTAGGCACTGGGAAACCATATTCTTCATTTTTAAACCGACAAAAGGAAAATAGACCGTTTAAAACCATTACAGTTGGACTAACCGCCGACCGCGCTGTTGTTTACGATCGTATTAATCGTCGCGTAGATATTATGATGAAACAGGGGCTTTTGGAAGAAGCCAAACAGCTTTATGACCACCGAAACCTAAACGCCTTACAAACGGTGGGATACAAAGAGCTTTTTGAATATTTTGATGGCAATTGGACACTTGATTTTGCCGTGTCGGAAATTAAAAAAAATACCCGTCGTTTCGCCAAACGGCAATTTACCTGGCTCCGGAAAGATGAGAATGTATTGTGGTTTGATTATGAAACAGATATCAATTTTATTTTATCTTCATTGTATTCAGCGATGAGTGTTTAATTTATTGATTAAAATCTATATTTAAAATTAGGGGAAAATTCCCCTAATTTAAAATTTTCTACAATCCCCCCCCCTTGATTATTGAATTTATTTCCTTAGTTTTAAGCAGTTTATCATCGTAAAAATGTATTTCAACGTTTTTTTGAAGGTGATTTTTTATAATTCGTAACAATCATGAGGTTAAAAATCCTTTTTTTTATTATACTCTTTATTCCTAAAGTTTATAGCCAGAGCAGTAATTATTCGATAGGAAGTATCCCGTTGGATTCCATAAAAAAAATTGAGGATTTCAAATGGCTGGAAAGCAGATATAATAATTTTAAACCCAATAAGAATATACTTGACAAGTTTAATGGAAACATTGAAGAGTATTCAGTAAAAGTCTTTATTGGCACTTGGTGTGGTGATAGTAAATCTTTCTTCCCAAAATTCTTAAAATCATTAGAGTACTTAGGAGTAGAAAATGAAAGTATTGAACTTTTTGGCATTAATAGAAAAAAAGACGAACCAAAGCTACTTGTGGAGTCCTTTAACATCAAATTTGTGCCTACGGCTATATTTTACAAGAAAGGAAGGGAGATTAATAGAATTGTTGAATACCCACAAGAAAATGTTGAGCAAGATATCATCGATATACTAATAAAAGAAAAAGAATATATCCCCTTTCATCCTATAAAATAATTATTAATCATTGTTTAATTTAAATTTTATTATTAAGAAAACAATTCTTTCATTAGGCTTATTTTTGGCGGGATCAGTAGGTCTCTATGCAGGTAGTTCTGCAAAAATGGAAATTTTTACAGATTGTCATGCTTTTGCATGCCAAATGGCTGACACTTATGATCAAGCTTCTGGAGGAGCCAGCGCAGAAGAACTGGAGGTAGTTTATGATATGAATTACCAAAACTGTACTCAGTAATAATTAAAGCTTAAAACAGCCCTTTAAATAGGGCTGTTTTTCAAAATAGAAAATTTATAATTATGTCCAAGAAAATAGTTTTACTAAATTTTTTACTTTTTTTTGTTTCCTCCTTATTTTCTCAATCTGGTATAGTTGAGTACAAGGTAGATTATGTTCGTAATGAAAATTACAATGACTTTGCAAAAAAGCTCGAACGTGAAATGTCTTTAATGTCTTTCCAACTTTCTTATACGGGTACTGAATCTTATTATAAAAAATTACCAAATGTTCCAGTAGATGAATTAACTGCAAAAATGGCCACAGTGGCTGCGAGATCCTACGAAAATTGGTATCAAAATCCTAAAACCAAAATAGCTTCTTTCAATAGAGATATTGCAGGTACAACTTACTTAGTAACATTTGAAAACCAAATGAATGACTGGCATTTAAGTAATGAAACAAAGAAAATTGAAGATTATGTCTGTTACAAGGCTACAAAAAAGGAGTATAACACACGTACAGACAGCTATTTTACAACTATTGCTTGGTACACACCTGAAATTCCTTTTCCTTATGGTCCTAGTGGATATGGTGGTCTACCAGGCTTAATCCTTGAATTAAAGTACAAAGCCGCAATAATTACAGCCACTCATATCATCTTGAATCCTGACAAAAAAATAAGATACCCCAAGCCATTGCAAAACCACATAATTGACTCTAAACAAATGGTTAAGATTATGCGCCAAAATAGAAAAGTGACCCCAGACTAAAATTTAAAATTTCTAAACAGAAATATGATCTTAAGAATATTAGTTGCATTCTTATTTTGTGCGTGTCTTAAAAGTTACAGTCAAAATGTGAAGTTTGGCGGACAGATCACTAATGAAGAAGGGGATCCTGTGGTTAATGCCAACGTTTTAGCCATTACAAAATATAAAGACGTACCTCCTAAACTTGGAGTGACTGATGACGATGGAAGTTTTAAACTATCCTTAAAATCCCAAACAACCTATACCGTTACTGTTACCCATATGGGTTATGAAACCTATTCCAAGGTTTTAATTGTCAAACTTCAGGATGTAACATACAACATTAAACTGAAAGCGGCCACTAATGAGTTAGAGGAAGTTGTAATTAACTATACTCCACCTATTGAGGTTAAAAAGGACACCACGGTCTATAAGGTGGACGCATTCACTAATGGTAAAGAAAGAAAACTTGGAGCAGTTCTAAAGAAATTGCCTGGAGTAGAAGTAACGAGGGATGGAGAGGTGTTTTTTAAAAATCAAAAAGTTTCTCAAGTCCTTGTCGAAGATAAAACTTTTTTTAACGGAAGGACCAAAATGGCTGTGGATAATATTCCTGCCGATGTAGTTAATGAAATTGAAATGATTGAAGACTATAATGAAACACCGTTTATGAAAGCGGTAGAAAACTCTAATGAATTGGTAATGAATGTTAGTCTAAAAGAGGACAAAAAAAAGTTTTTATTTGGAAGTATTGAAACCGCAGCTGGTATAGAGAAAGCTTACAAAATACATCCTAGCCTTTTTAAATATCAACCTAAATTGGTTTACAATGTTATTGCCGATGCGAACAATATCTATGAAAAATCTTTTACGCTAGCTGATTACTTTTCCTTTGAAGGGGAAACAAGCCCAGACAGAATTCTTCGGGTCTTAAACTCACCAATAACTAAGTTTTTACAAAACAATCGTTATTATAGTAACAACCACTTATTTGGTGGCGTTAATTTTCAATTTAATCCAAATGAAAAAAATGAATTAAGGGTGTTTTCTCTTTTTTTAAAAGATAGGTCTAATTCTAATATTACCAATAGAAACGTTTATCAAGCAAGCGGAATTGAAGAGCTTAGATCTCAAGAATCTTTAAAGAAACATGATATTCTCCTCAGTAAAGTTAAATACAAATATTCCCCCGATGAAAATACGGTTTTAAAGCTTGAAACCAATTTTGAAAAAACCGCCCTAAAAGCTTCCGATCAAAACATTACCAATTCAGAAAATCTTAATGATCAGTACAATTTTGATAGTGATAGTGAAAATTTGACAATTGCAGGTAAAATGGAATTTGAAAAATGGTTTTCAGACAAAAATATTTCAAAGGGTACTTTGAATTTAAGTTATGAAAATGTTGATTTAGATCAACAATGGTTAAGCGCTCGTAATATTTTCAACCCAGCTATTCCGGTTATCGACACTTCATTTTTTTCTGTAAATGGTAGCGAAAGAAACGAAGTAGTAAACCTAAATTTCAACTTAGAACATTTCTATAGACCTTCAAGAATTGAACTTTTAACTTTTTCTTTTAATGGTAATATCAACCGGAATAACCTTTCATACTTTAATTTTCAAGAAATCAACAATACGAGCTTCTCATTTCCCAATTTCAACAACTATTTTGTGAATCAAGTCAATGTTTTAAATAATAGCATTAGTTATAAACGCTATTTCTTTGGAAAATTGATAATTGAAGGAGGGCTAAATTACCAATATGTTTTTTGGAATGATAATCAAATCAATTTAAGAAATAGTCAAATTGAGCATCATATATTACCCGATTTAAATGTTGAATGGGAGTTTAAAGAAAATAAAAAAGTTGAATTTACGTATCGCCAGACCCGGATTAATCCTATTCCCGATTTACGCTTAAATTCATTAAAAATTTTAGATTTTAATAGAATCTTTAGAGGGGATCCCTATTTAGACCAAATGCTCACCGAGCGATTTTTACTAAAATTATCTTTAACAAAAACTTACGGTTGGAGTTACTACGCAAATCTAGGTTTGCGTAAACATAAACATCCAATTACTAATGTGGTTGAATTTAATGGAATCAATGGTATTAACACACCATTTCAGTTTAATGGAAATACAAATGGATATGATGCCGTTTTAAGATTAAAATATAACCGACGGTATTGGAAAGCATCTTTCGAAAACGCTTATTACAGAAATGAAACACTTTCTGTTTTAAATCAGGCTGAAACAAAAACAATATCTCAAAGTATAAATAATTCTTTAAATTTTAATACAAATTTAGAAAATGCACCCAATATCGATTTTTCATTTAAAAACATGTTTATTATTAATGATAATCCTTTCTTTTTTAACGAAACAAACATCACAGAGTTGGAATCTGCCATTGAATATGATCTAAACAATTGGAAATTTAAAGCTTCATACTTTCAGACTTTTTATAAAAATCTAACCTTCGGAAATAATTCTAATTACAACACAATCAATGCTTCAGTTTTTTATCATAAAGAAGATTCTTTGTGGGAATTTGGAATTGACTTCTATAACCTTGGAAACAACGTTTCAGAGATTTCTAATTCTTACAATGAAACGTTATTTAATGAACAACGAATAAGGGTTTTTCCGAGAACAATTATGCTACAAGTAAATTATAAGCTCTAAACATTAAACCTAAAATGCATCACATCTCCATCTTTTACGATGTACTCCTTCCCTTCTACTCGCATTTTCCCGGCTTCCTTTACCTTATTTTCGCTTCCATAGTTTACATAATCATTGTAACCAATTACTTCAGCTCTAATAAAACCCTTTTCGAAATCGGTGTGGATAACCCCTGCCGCTTGTGGCGCCGTTGAACCAACTGGAATGGTCCAAGCACGAACTTCCTTAACACCAGCAGTGAAATAGGTTTGTAAATCGAGTAATTTATAAGCAGCGCGAATTAATTTTGAAGCACCCGGCTCTTCCAAACCAATATCTTCCAAAAACATTTTACGTTCTTCGTAATCCTCCAATTCTGCGATGTCTGCTTCAATAGCAACCGCCAATACAATTACTTCCGCATTTTCATCCTTAACGGCCTCTTTTACCTTTGCCACATATTCATTTCCGTCTTTAGCCGCACCTTCATCTACATTACACACGTAAAGAATAGGCTTTGCGGTTAACAGTTGAAAGTTTGCAATGAATTCTGCTTCGTCTTCGGTAACGTCTACTGCACGGGCCGAAATCCCACTTTCCAAAGCGGTTTTAAAACGCAGCAACAACGCTTCTTCCATTTGGGCATCTTTATCGCCTGTTTTAGCCGCTCTTTTCACTTTTTCCAACCTTTTATCAACCGTTTCCAGGTCTTTTAGCTGAAGTTCAATATCGATGGTTTCTTTGTCGCGAATAGGATTTACATTTCCGTCTACGTGAACAATATTGTCATTTTCAAAGCAACGCAACACGTGAATAATAGCATTACATTCACGTATATTCCCTAAAAACTGATTTCCCAATCCTTCTCCTTTGCTGGCTCCTTTTACCAATCCGGCAATATCCACAATCTCTACTGTTGCAGGCATTACACGCTCGGGATTAACTAAGGATTCCAGTTTTTGCAAACGGCTATCTGGCACGTTTACCACCCCTAAATTAGGTTCGATAGTACAAAAGGGAAAATTGGCACTTTGTGCTTTTGCATTCGATAAACAATTAAACAAAGTTGATTTTCCAACATTAGGTAACCCTACAATTCCAGCTTTCACACGTTTAGATTTTAGTATTTATTTCTTTTTAATATATAAATTGAGAACCTACATAATCACTCCGTTCCCAAATTTAAAAAATTGTATTTCAAATTTTTTCGCGTGCAAATATAGGTATAAGCTTCAATCTATTAAAGCTGCGGTCACAAAATAGTTTTGTTATATCATTTTCACTTTAATTTTAGCGGAAAACACTGTGCCTACAATTGTAAATAACGCTTCGAGAGTTTAACTTTTTATTGCACTTTCATCTTTTAAATTAGCTATCTTTAGCTGAAATAATAGGGTGCCCATGAATTCTTTTTTTAAGAAAATTATTGTAGATCGTGTTCGAAGGAAATACCGCGAAGGCGGTAAGAATGGCGAATCGGATCAGCGAAGTTTTAAAAAACAAGTTACCGATCTTGAAGTGGAAATTTCACATGAAATTCATGATATCTTTTATATTTTAATGGGTGTTTTAGCGGCATCCTTCGGTCTTAAGGGTTTTCTGCTCCCGAGTTCTTTTATAGATGGCGGCGTAACTGGAATTTCCCTCATTACAAGAGAGCTTACCAACATCCCGCTTTCCATCCTAATCTTTGTTTTAAACCTGCCTTTTGTAATCCTAGCCTATTTTGCCATAAGTAAAAGATTTGCCATAAGTAGTATTATTGGGATATTTCTATTGGCACTGGCGGTACATTTTATCCCCTTCCCCATGGTAACCAACGATAAAATATTAATAGCTGCTTTTGGTGGGTTTTTCCTAGGTCTTGGCATTGGCATGGCAATTCGTGGAGGCGCCATTATAGACGGCACGGAAGTTCTCGCTATCTACATTAGTAGAAAATCGAGTCTTACCGTTGGGAATGTGATCCTCCTTTTCAATATTGTAATTTTTATAACTGCCGCTTATATATTTTCCACAGAAATAGCGTTGTATGCCATCTTAACTTATTTTTCGGCCTCTAAAACCGTGGATTTCGTAATAGATGGTATCGAGGAGTTTATTGGGGTAACTATCATTTCTGATAAATACAACGACATCCGTAAAGCCATTATCCATAAAATGGGGCGTGGTTGCACTATTATAAAAGGGCAACGAGGTTATTCTCCGGATAACTCCCCGCTCAAAAACATCGATATTGTATACACCGTAATAACACGATTGGAAATGTCTGCCCTAAAAACTGAGATTGATAAAATTGATAAAAATGCATTTATCATTATGAATTCTGTTAAAGACACCAAAGGCGGGATGATTAAAAAGAAACCTTTAACAAAAATTAAATCGTAGTGCTACAAGGAATACACCATATCGCCATTATTTCTTCGGACTATAAAACATCTAAACATTTTTATACTGAAATATTAGGCTTGGACATAATTCGTGAAGTGTATCGAGAAGAACGTAACTCTTACAAATTGGACTTGGCACTAAATGGCGTATACGTTATAGAGTTATTCTCCTTTCCCAATCCGCCTAAACGTACCAGCCGACCGGAAGCAACTGGATTAAGACATTTGGCCTTTGCTGCTGAAAATCTAGATGTTTACATTGAGCAACTTTCTAAAAATAAAATTAAAATAGAAGGCATTAGAATTGATGAACACACGGGAAAACGCTTTACCTTTTTTTCTGATCCCGACGATCTTCCTATTGAATTGTATGAAATATAATTATCTATCTTAGTCACTTTTCAAACATACTTTTCTATATAAAAAGTTAAACATTTGGTAGTGTAACATAATTTTAATCTTTTTGATACGTTTTAATTACAACAAGATTTAAAAGCAAATTTTATATGAAATTTATCAAAACGATATTTAGTTTAGTGTGTATAGCAAGTCTTTTTATGGCTTGTGGTTCATCTGATGATGATTTTAATGGTGATGGAGGTATTCCCGACTGTCTTGGTTTTGAAAAAGCGACCTTAAAAATTACCATTCAAGATGAATTCACGACCCTCCCGGGAAAAGTTTCCGTTTTTTTTAAGGTAAACGATACCAAAGGAAATGCGGTTCCTAACCTTCAGGCTAGTAATTTTAATATTTTTGAGCAGGGATCCAACGATAACTGCCCAAGAAGTATTTCACCTTCCGAAGCATTCAGTAGAATTTCACCAAACGAACAAATATTCAATACGAACACTTTATTGGTATTGGATTTAAGTAACAGTGTATTGAGTTCAAGTCTGGAGGAGTTAAAAACGGCATCCACAAGTTTTATCGATCAGGTTATGCCAACAACACCCAGCGAACAGTACAAAATGGCCATTTATTGGTTTGATGGAGAAGAAGAGTTACACGAACTGAATCCGCTTACCACGAATAAAGAAGAACTAAAAATGGCAATTGAAGGTGTTACGGATTCCATTAGTAGCGATGCTTCTACCAACTTATACGGTGCCGTGGTACAGTCCACAAAAATTGCAGACGATATATTAAAGGAAAATGAGGCCAATGATATTTTGGCGGCATCTTCTGTGGTTATTTTTACAGATGGTACCGACCAAGCCGCAAGGGTTCCAGAAAGTACCGCATTGAATACGGTAGAAAATGCCGATGAGAATATTTCTTTCTTTACTATTGGATTAGGAAACGAAATTGACAATGTAGTATTGGAAAAAATTGGTAAAACCGGAAGTGCCTTCGCCAACAATAAAGAGGAGCTGGAAGATACTTTTGAAGAAATTTCTGAAAACGTAGCTGGACAAGCAAAGAGTTATTACCTATTTGAATATTGTAGTCCGAAACGAAGTGGTATCAACGATTTAATAATACAAGCCGTACAAGGAGAAAAACAAGGCTCTGTAAAAACACAATTCGACGCTACTGGATTTACAGGAGGATGTAAATAAGAATAATTAGACCTTACAAAAACAAAAAAGAGCCGTAAAACGGCTCTTTTTTTATGACTGGTATTCTTTTACAATATTCATTCGAAGTTTCCTAAAATAGTCTTCTGCAAGCCAATCCCTATAGTTTTTTGTGCTTTTGCTTATGCAATACGAATAGCGTTTTATACGGCTATCGATATCGTCTTTCAATTCCATGGCAAGCATTCGTGCCTCATAGGCATCTTCACTATTTTCCACGCACATTTCGGTGTGTTGTTCTAAAGACTTTTCTAAGATAATTTTAGATCGCAATCCTTTTTTTATCACATCATCATATAAGTTTTCAATATCAAAGGAAACATCTTCGGTTTTATCAAACTTTTTACGTAATTGGGCTGGCATTTCGTAAACGAAATTACTTTCAATCTCCTCGTCATCTTTAATGTTTTCTAAATAAAAGTCTGGATACTTGAAAATATGTTGCCAATCTACAGGCTCGCTCCACAGTCCGAAACGTGCCACATTATTCCCCAAATCGATTACGGTAAACCTATTTTTTTTCTCTAGTACCCTAGATCCACGACCAATCATCTGGAAATAAAGGGTAAGCGATCTTGTCGCCCTGTTTAAGATAATGGTTTCCACGGAAGGTTCATCAAATCCTGTGGTTAAAATACTCACAGAACTTAAAATAGCATCTGGGGTATTTTTAAACCATTTCAATATCTCCTTTCGTTCCTTGTTACTGTGTGTATTGTCGAGATGCCTTACCGGGTAACCTGCCTCCCGAAACATTTCGTACACATACCAAGATGTATTTATACCGTTGTTAAAAATAAGGGTCTTCTTTCCTTTGGATTTTTCTTCGTAAGCATACAAAAGCTTTTCCTGCATCTCCAAGTTGGAATACAGAGCTTCAGAAGATTTAACCGTATAATCCCCGTTGATTCCCACTTTTAATGCCCCAAGACCTACATCGTAGGAATATGTTTCCGCTTTCGCCAAAAAGCCCTTATTGATCAATGTTTTTATAGCTTCCCCAATGATAAGTTCATTGTAATTGTCTTTCATGGGAAGTTTAATGTTCGAACTTAAGGGAGTAGCTGTAACACCCAGAATAAAACTATTTTTAAAATAGGACAGTAATTTTCTAAAAGAATTGTAATGTGCTTCATCTATAATTACAAGGCCAACATCATCAATTTTAAGTTTGTTATCATTGAGACGGTTTTTAAGCGTTTCCACCATGGCCACAAAGCACATATACTCCTCTTGATCGGGTAATTCTTTTACTTTGCTGTTTATAACCTTGTTTTTAACATTAAAACCACGCAACATTTTAGAGGTTTGTTTACTCAACTCGATTCTATGGGTAAGCACCACCACTTTTTTGTTGTATTGCTGAATGTATCTCCTTACAATTTCAGAAAAAATTACCGTTTTCCCCCCTCCAGTTGGGAGTTGATATAACAAATGATAATTTGGAGGCTGATTTTGAATACGATCAAATATCTCGTCTATTGCCCCTTTTTGATAATCGTAGAGCTCCTTTTTTTCTTCTTCTTCAATCGTAAACATGCTTCTTTATTAGGTAAATGGTTAAACGTGCAAATTTAGCTAGTTTTATGTTTAATGTGAAATTTAAATTGGAGATAAACACAAGATTAACAAATAACCCCATTATTTAGAGCGATTTTACATTTATAAAAACCTAGCTGCAAGTACTTTAAACAATACTTAACATTAATGCTATGGTCTTTCCATAAATTTGCTGTAGTTTCGCACTTTAAGTAAAAACGTAAGTTTGCACAGAGGCAAACACAATTAAAATTTTTGTATGAGTCAAGTAAAGGAAAACGACACAGTTAAAGTTCATTACACAGGAAAATTAGAAGACGGTCAAGTTTTTGATAGTTCTCTGGAAAGAGAGCCATTGGAATTTACACTTGGTCAAGGTCAATTAATCCCTGGGTTTGAAAATGGAATTTTAAATATGTCGGTTAACGAAAAAAAGACTATTAATATTCCATCTTCTGAAGCCTATGGAGACGTAAGGGAAGAATTACTTCAAGAAATCCCAAAAAGTGAGCTTCCAGAAAATATAGAACCTAAGCAAGGAATGGGACTTGTTTCCCGCACTCCAGAAGGAAGAGAAATCCAACTAGTGGTTGCCGATGTAAAAGACGAGTCTATCGTTGTAGATGCCAACCATCCATTAGCTGGAAAAGATCTAGTATTTGATATTGAGGTATTGGAGATTAAGTAATTTCCACATCTTTAAAATAGAAGAAAAAGCCTGAGAAATGTAAAAATTTTCTCAGGCTTCTTTTATTAAAAATTTCTTAAATAAATTAACGAAATCAACTTATTTCTTAATTATTTCCCAATTTAATGCTCCAAAAGTAATTAAATCAATAGTTTATTTGCTTTTCTGAAAAAAAATGGTTATTAATGCGAGGTTAATAAAAGTTTATAGAAAAAAATATATGAGACAACTAAAAATTATAAAGCAGGTAACCAACCGAGAATCGAAGTCTTTAGATAAGTATTTACAAGACATAAGTAAGATCGATATGATCACTGCCGATGAAGAAGTAGAATTGGCACAACGAATTCGAGAGGGAGACCAGGTTGCCTTGGAAAAATTAACGAAAGCTAATTTGCGCTTTGTAGTTTCAGTTGCCAAGCAATACCAAAATCAGGGATTAAAATTACCTGACCTTATTAACGAAGGAAACCTAGGTCTGGTAAAAGCAGCCAAAAGGTTTGATGAAACCCGAGGGTTTAAGTTTATTTCTTATGCTGTTTGGTGGATTCGTCAATCTATTCTTCAAGCTTTGGCAGAGCAATCCCGTATTGTAAGGTTACCGCTCAACAAAATTGGTTCTATAAATAAAATTAACAAAGCGTATTCATTTTTAGAACAAGAGCATGAGCGCGCACCTTCTGCGGAAGAAATTGCCAAAGAATTGGATATGACGGTTAAGGACGTGAAACAGTCCATGAGAAACTCCGGAAGACACCTATCTATGGATGCGCCGTTAAAAGAAGGGGAAACCTCCAATCTGTACGATGTAGTAAGGTCTGGGGAGTCTCCAAATCCAGATAAAGACTTATTGCACGATTCCCTTAATATTGAAATTAACCGGGCATTAGAAACCCTTACCAACAGGGAAGCAGACGTTATAAGGTTAAATTATGGGATCGGGGACCAACAACCAATGACCCTAGAAGAAATTGGGGATGTTTTCGACTTGACTCGCGAGCGAGTAAGACAAATTCGTGAAAAAGGAATAAGACGATTAAGACATAATTCCAGAAGTAAAATACTAAAAATGTATTTAGGATAGTTTTACTTTTATAGTAATTACAATCCCGCTTTATTCAAGCGGGATTTTTTTGTGCCAATAAACTTTGCGTCCCTTTTTATACGTTAACTTTAATAGTTATTTAACCTTAGTTGAATTAAATATTTTGTTTGTTTGTAGGCTATGATAAAAACCTTCTTGAAAAAATATAAAAAGCATATTTTAATTGCTTTTGGAAGCCTTTTGGGGCTTTTTATTGTTTTTGTTTTAAGTGTTTATTTAGGTGCTTGGGGACCAATTCCATCAGAAGATGAATTAAAAAATTTAGATCTCGACCAAGCTACCGAAATCCTGGCGGATGATGGCCGACTATTGGGTAAACTTTACATAAACGACCGCCAACCAATTGTTTTTGATAGTATTCCTGAAAATTTAATACATGCGCTTGTTGCCACAGAAGACGCCCGTTTCTACGAACATAACGGCGTAGACAATAGAAGTTTGCTGAGAGTTTTATTTAAATCTATTCTTTTACAAGATGAATCTTCTGGAGGGGGAAGTACCATAAGCCAACAGCTGGCAAAAAATCTATATCCAAGAAAAAACCTAGGATCTTTAGGGATTTTAGTTCATAAATTGCGGGAATCCATTATTGCAAAAAGACTGGAAAAGGTATACTCTAAAGAAGAAATTCTTTTAAATTACCTCAATACCGTACCTTTTAGCGATAATACATATGGCATAGAGAGTGCATCCAAGCATTTTTTCAATAAATCTACCCACCAATTATCCACAAGTGAAGCAGCAACATTAATCGGCTCTTTAAAAGCCACATATTATTACAATCCGAAACTATTCCCCCAGCGGAGCTTAGAGCGCCGAAATGTAGTTTTAAGTCAGATGAAGAATTATAATTATCTGGACGAAGAAGCCTACGATAGCCTTGTAAAAGATTCTTTAAAGCTAGACCTTCAAGAATACAGTTATAACGATGGCTTGGCGCCTTATTTTAGGGAACATGTACGGTTGTACCTAAAAGATTGGCTCCGGGAATACAACGAAAAGAAAGATACTTCCATTAACATCTATACTGATGGTTTAAAAATATACACGACCATTAACTACGAGATGCAACAACTAGCCGAACAGGCCGTCACAGAGCATATTAGCAGCCTTCAGCAGCAGTTTGAAGCCAGTTATGGGGAATCTGCCCCATGGTTAACGAACAAGCCTCTTATTGAAACAGAGCTCTCTAAAACCTTGGCCTATAAAAAACTGGCTAATAAAGATTATTCCAAAGAGCAAATCTGGGATTCCCTTCAGCAAAAAAAACCGATGAGCGTATTTTCTTGGGAAGGGAAACAAAAAGATACCATGAGCACTATCGACAGCATTCAACACTATTTAAAGTTTTTGAATTGTGGATTTGTAGCGATCAATCCGAAAAACGGTGCTTTAAAAACTTGGGTTGGAGGTATTAATTACGAATATTTTAAATACGATCATGTAATTCAGAGCAAACGCCAAGTAGGTTCAACCTTTAAACCATTTGTATATACTACCGCACTTGAGAATGGCGTAGACCCTTGCTCCTACTTTTCCATCGCTCCTGTTGAATATGAAAACTTAAAGGGTTGGACACCCAAAAATGCTACAGAAGAAGAGGATAATGACCAAGATTATATGAACTATTCCATGGAATTTGCCTTGAGCAATTCCATAAACACCATTGCAGTAAAAGTTTTGGAAAAGGCAGGTATACAAAATACCATTCTACAAGCTCAAAAAATGGGCATCTCCTCTACCCTTCCAGAAGTGCCTTCCCTAGCGTTAGGTACGGCGGAAGTAAGCCTTATGGAAATGGCAAAAGCCTATACCAGCTATGTAAATAAGAGCAAACCAGCAGAACCATTCTTTATCAACAAAATAGAAGATCATTACGGAAATTCTTTATGGGAACCTAAAAAAAAGAAGTCCGAAAGTGAGGAAGCTTTTTCAGACACAACGAGGGAAATAATGCTGGAAATGATGAAATCCACCATAAATTCTGGTACCGCCGCTAGATTACGGTCTACCTATGGATTAACCAATGATATTGCCGGAAAAACGGGAACTACACAAAACAATAAAGATGCTTGGTTCGTGGGCATTACCCCTAAATTGGTAAGTGTAACTTGGGTAGGACTCGATAATCATCAAATAGGTTTTAAAACTACGGCCATGGGTCAAGGAGCAAATGCAGCCTTACCTATTTTTGGGAAGTGGTACCTACAAATGAGCAAGAATAAAGATTTTAACACCATCACCCGTGCTAAATTTGATAAGCCATCTGAGGAAGTGTTGGAAAGTTTAGACTGTGATGTAGAAAAAAAAGATGGATTTTTTAAACGTTTATTTTCCAACCCAGACAAGAAGAAACGGAAAAAATTCAAAACAAAAGACAATTAAGGGTTTCCTTCAATTTTCTAGTAACTTTGCAATAAGTTCTTTTAACGGAAAAGAAACTAATATAGAACTGCATTAAAATTTATGGAAGAAAAAAGCGAGTTATTATCAAATCTAAGTTGTATAGTTCACGATTGGTTATTGCGAAATAACTATACCGAGGGTACTGCGCAAAAACTCAACCTTTTGGTAAATTTAATTGCGTTGATCGTGGTGGTCTATCTCATAGATTTATTATTACGGACTGTCGTAGTCAAGTTTTTCTACGCTTTCACCAATAAAAGTCAGACTACTTTTGATGATTATTTGGTAAAGAGCAATTTTCCAAAATACGTAGCTAGAATTTTTCCTGTGGTTCTGGTAAAACAATTAATTCCCTATGTATTTACCGATTTTCACGAACTACAGTTTTTCTTTCTGAAAATAACCGATATCTACATTATTCTTCTCGTGGTGTTTATTCTGAGAAGTATTGTACGGAGCATTAAAAATTACCTGCGCACTACCGATCGGTTTTACGATAAGCCATTGGATAGTTACGCTCAGGTGGTTATTATTTTTATTTGGTTTTTCGGGTTGATATTTGCTTTTTCTGAATTAACCGGACTTTCAATTGTAAAGTTCCTAACTACTTTGGGAGCCGCTTCTGCCATTCTTCTATTAATTTTTAAAGATACCATTTTAGGCTTTGTAGCAAGTATACAAACTTCTGCCAACGATATGGTGCGCATTGGAGATTGGATCACCATGGAAAAATATGGCGCCGATGGAGATGTTATCGAAATTAACTTGGCGACGGTAAAGGTTCGAAATTTCGATTATACCATAACCACCATTCCCACCTACGCCTTAATATCAGATTCTTTTAAGAACTGGCGGGGTATGCAGGAAAGTGGAGGGAGACGTATTAAACGTGCTATTTATATTAAAGCTTCTAGTGTAAAATTCTTAACAGATGAAGATTTAGAAAAGTACAAAAGCATACAAACAATACAGCAATACATTGACCACCGTCAAAAAGACATTAAAAAATTTAACCAAGAACAGGGTTACAACAAGGATCAGAATATCGTAAATGGTAGAAATCAAACAAACTTGGGGATTTTTAGGAAATATTGCGACCTCTATCTTCAAAATCATTCAGCTACGAACAAAGATATGCTTATGATGACACGGCATCTCGCCCCTACTGCACAGGGAATACCAATAGAAATTTACGTTTTTTCCAGCGACAAGCGATGGGAGAATTACGAGCGTATCATGGCTGATATTTTTGAGCATATCGTAGCTGCCGTACCACACTTCGATTTAGAAATATTTGAAAACCCTTCTGGAACAGATTTGAAAAGGGCATTGGAATCCATTTTCAATAATAAAGGTGCATCATAGTTAAACGAAGACTTTACTATTTATTTTTATTTACCCTTATTGTAATGTTTCGATTGGTTATTACTGTTCGAACGTTTACAAGCAATTGCGCACTATCTGAAAAAAATGGTGTTCCGCAAGCAAAATCTGGATCGGTAGTTGCCACTCTATAGAGATACCCATTCATATTTATTTCTGTTTTATCAATGGTAAGATTATCGGTGGTTACGCCGCTGTAAAACGCATCATTTGACAAATCAATAAAATTCTCACCTCCATCAGTACTTACTTGCCACTGCAAGCTATCGGCACCTGTAACGTCTATGGCAAGCGAGGTATTCTGCCCAGCAAAAACTTGAGCGTCTTCCGGCTGCAGACTAATCTCCGGGGCAGGCCCAAATTCCAAAAAGTCTAAAATACCATTACTATCTTCATCCAAAGCCGACGCATACCCCCCAAAACCTATAACTTTTCCATCATTATCAACGGATATCGGCGCAGAACCTAGAACTCCATCACCTTCACCGTCTAAAAAGCCAGCTTCTTTCACATCGAAGCAAAGGTCACCATCGCTTTCCAAAACCAAGTGGTTTGGACTCGCATTCCCATCTGTATCATAAACATCTGGAATTCCATTTCCATTATTATCTAAATAACTGGTTAAACTACCATCACCGATACCTCCATCATTCACTACGTCCTTCCAGTTTGGTATCCCGTCCCCATCATTATCACCGTCTGGAACGTTCCCCGAAGCTTCATAAATATCTTCCAAGCCATCGTTATCATCATCCAAATCAAAACTATTGCTAATCCCATCATTATCCGAATCGAAACACTCTATTTCATAAGCCCCAGGCTCGCAACCGTCGTACATTCCCCGTAGCAATCCCCTTTGATCTTTACCACCTACGGCTACCCCACAATTTTGGCCACCCAGTGCATTTAAAACAGCAGAATCGCAAGGTAAAGATAATGATGAAGTAGTTCCCCGATTCAAGCTTAAGGTAGTAGCCAATTTTATAGCCGTATTATTGCTTAAAGTCATACTAGCCAAACATGATCCAGTTGTGTTTGTCCAATTACCTCCTCCATCAGTAATGTTACCCGAGCAATTGAGGGTTACTCCGGTATCCAATTTATTATCTAGGATTATGGAATTGGATATGGTAGTACTTCCATTACCTGAAATGGCAGCATCGTCATCACTTTCGTTAAAAGCCACCGTACAAAACTGTAAAGTTATGGTGGCTCCACT
The DNA here is from genome assembly GCF_013391805.1 of Galbibacter sp. BG1. Lineage (GTDB taxonomy): Bacteria > Bacteroidota > Bacteroidia > Flavobacteriales > Flavobacteriaceae > Galbibacter. Next base: position 3,374,695 of record NZ_CP058364.1, read on the forward strand.
GGTACGTATGGCTCCGGCTGAGTTCGTACCACTTCCTGAAGTTCCTATACCCGTCTCATTATAAGCGATCGTTGAATTAGCTATGGAAACCTGGGAACTATCGCTAAAATCCAATCCGCCACCATCATCTCTTGCTTTGTTTTCGTAAAACGAGCTATTTTTAATGTTGACTATACAATTTACCGATTTTAAAGCACCACCATCGTTGGCTGTAGAATTATAAATCTCTACATTTTCAAGAAATAAATTTGTCTGCTCCACATAAATGGCGCCCCCATTACTACCGGGATCATTTAATCCAGCACCACCATCTTTAGTTCCTGCATTTCCATTTCGCATAACCAAGTTTTTAATGGTAACCTCTCGTTGAGTACTGTTAGTTCCTAAATTAAGATCACATAAGAAAATACGGCTTCCTACGGCACTATCCTCCACGCTATTCCAACCCCCATCGATAATGAGTCCAGGGGCATCTTTAGCATCTATTACTATGTGCTTGGTAATTACCAGCTCCCCGCCGGGCAAATTTATAACGCTATTTGCCAAAGCGGGAGCAAATAAAATAGTGTCTTTTAAATTTGAAGTATTTGCATTGGCTATCACTCCCCTTAAAGATCCAAGACCGCTATCTGCAGTGGTGGTAACAGTATAAGTGGTTTGCGAAAAACTTATAAAACTTACTAAAAAAAGGGAGATTATAAATAACTTTTGTGCATGCGTAGGCGTAAACATATTCTTTATCATTCTTTTTTGAGGGCTTCAATTTTTTTTTCAAAAATGACAATTTCAACACATACAAGAAAAATTAATGTTGTAAAAACCGCTCTTAGTGTTGTTTAAGAATTATGAATAAAAAATAGTTTTAATTATTTTGTCTTTATGATTTTTTATGGGAATTTTATTCTATTAACTTCCATAAATTGATGCACTGAAACAAATAGTACTTAAAATAACTTAGGATCAATATTATCGTTGGTTTTCGGAATATTCAATTCCGTTCCCAATTCCTTATTTATTTTCTGAATAAAATATGATGATAACAACGGCGATTCCTTTTCGAGATTCTGATGAACAAAGAAATTAATATTGGTCAACCCCTGTTCTTTCCATTCCTTTAAGCGAGTGGCCCAATCATCCAATCTGGCATAGTCTGTTGGGTGGTTTGCTCCCACATACCTCACAAATGCTTCGTTATTGGTAAGGCGCATATGCATGAGATCCCTTCTTCCAGCAGTGTCCACCAGAACGTTGGCAACATTGTTTTCCTCCATTAAATGATACAGCTCCTCCGCCACTTTTTCATCATTAAACCAATCTGTATGTCTAAACTCTACTGCCAATGGGAGTTCCTTTGGCCAGATTTCAATAAAGTTCACAACCCTATCAAAATTCTTGGGAGCAAAGTTATTGTGCATCTGCAGGAATATGGTTCCTAATTTTTCTTTAAAATGAACAACCCCATCTAGATATTCGGGCAAGTATTTATCGGGATCTATTAACCGCTTCATATGGCTTACCATTTGGTTCACTTTCGGGAAAAACTTGAATTCGGCAGGGACTTTTTCGTACCATTTTTCAAATTGATCGGCAGGAAAGTTCCGATAGAAAGTAGAATTCATTTCAATGGCATTGAACTGGGAAGCATAATAAACCAACTCATCTTTTATGCCTCGTGGATAAAACCCCTTTAGATCTTGTTTATTCCATTTGGCACAACCTACATGAACTTCAAAAGGAAGGTTTTTATCTTTGTATTCATTCAAGACCACCGATGTTTGCGGATGATCTTCAGGAATCGTAAAATCTATATTTTCTGGATGTTCTACTTTACCAAACTTCATGCTATATTATTTTACGTACACAGTTTTTATATTTACGAACTCCTTAATTCCAAAACTACTTAATTCCCTTCCAAAGCCACTTATTTTAACCCCTCCAAAAGGAAGTCGGGGATCTGATTTTACCAACTCATTGATAAAAACAGCACCCTCGTTAAACTGAGGCGCTATTTTCTTGGCCATTTCTGTGTCTTTGGTAAATAGGGAAACTCCTAATCCGAATTTAGAATTATTTGATAGTTCTATCGCTTCCTCTATGGTTTTAAAAGTTTTAACCGCAATTACAGGTCCGAAAGTTTCTTCTTCAAAAACGGGCATATCCTCGGTAACGTCGCTTAAAATCGTAGGTTCGAAATAAGCATCCTTGCGCTTTCCACCTAGTAAGAGCTTTGCTCCCATTTCTACTGATTTTTTCACTTGGGCTTCCAATTCCTTTGCTAAACTTTCCTTCGCCATAACACCAATATAGGTCTCCTCCTCCATGGGGTCGCCACTTTTAAGGCTTTTTACCTTATCCAAGTAATTTTTCAGGAATTCATCGGCGATATCTTCATGTAATAATAACCTTTTGGCAGCAATACAGCTCTGGCCGGTGTTTTGGTATCTTGCATTGACCCCCACCGCAACAGCATTTTCCAAATTGGCATCCTTCATCACTATAAAAGCATTGTTTCCACCCAATTCCAATACCGCTTTTTTAATCTCGTCGGCAGCAATGCTCGCGACAGAACTCCCTGCTGGTTTGCTCCCTGTTAAAGTAACGGCCTTTATCTTTTCGTTCCTAATGATCTCTTCCACCTTATCGCTGCCAATCACCAAATTTTGAAATAATCCTTTTGGAAAACCAGCTTCTTCAAAAACTTCTTGAATATTATTCGCGCTTTCCATTACATTGGAGGCATGTTTTAAGACTGCTGCATTACCGGCCATTAAAGCAGGTGCCGCAAAGCGAAATACTTGCCAAAAAGGGAAATTCCAGGGCATCACTGCCAATAGCACCCCTAATGGCTCGTAGGAAACGTAACTCTCTTGCGCATCGGAAGTTATTTCTTCATTCGCTAAAAAACCTTCAGCATTTTCAGCGTAAAAATCGCATACCCAAGCACATTTTTCAATTTCAGAAATAGCCTGCTTTAAGGGTTTTCCCATCTCTTCAGAAATTACTTTACCATAATGTTCTTTTTTGGTTCTTAAAACGTTCCCAGCATTCTTCATCAAAGAAGCTCTCTCCTTAAAAGAGGTTTGCTTCCACTGCTTAAAAACGGTATCGCCATGGTCTATTTTATTTTTTATTTCTGAAGAATTTAAAGGCTGAAAACTATATATTTCCTCACCGGTATAGGGATTTACGGATGTAATCATCTAAAGCTATTTTAAAGTTAATGTTGTTGATTTGCTAAGTTACATCTCTTAGTTTATATTAAAAAGGCAGAAAGGGATATAAATTCTAAATTATTGTTTATAACATCGTTGAAAAGTATAAGAAAAGTGAATTTTAAGCGCTTAATAAATTTATACCTTTAAGAAAACTTCACTATTATGGACACCAGAACATCGGATTTACTTAGTGTACGTCCCGAAATTCCATCAGCAATAGTTTATGATTCAATGAGCAAAGAGGAACGTTTTCAAAACGTGACCCTTCGCCCGGTGATTAAACTGCAAAACGATTTATTAATTGAAGCTTTTAAAAATTACGCTCACAAGCACAAAGGTGTTTTCTTTACGTTTTCGCTAGAAAAGCGGTTTCATTACATCGAGAATGCCATTCAAAAAGACATTAAGTTTAGAAATTCTTTAAAGGGAATGATCATCGGTCAATTTACCGTTGAAGAATATCTTACGTACATTGAAAATTCATCTGCTTTAAACAAGCGAATGATGAATATTGTTGTTGAAAGGCTCAAAGACCAAATACAGCTTTTGGAGAATGAAATTTACGTCTAATCCATTTTAAAGTTTAGACTGAGATACTTTTGGTTTGAAATCAGCTTAAAAAACGAAAGAAGTAAATGAAATTTAGAAAAGCGACCAAAAATGAACTCACAAAAATTGTGGAAATGATTGCGGATGATGAACTTGGAAAGACAAGAGAAAATTATAAAATACCATTACCAAGTGAATATGATGTTGCTTTCGATAATATAAATTCTGACCAAAATCAGGAGCTAATTGTTTTAGAAAACGAGAATTCTGAAATTATTGGTACTCTACAATTGTCATTTATTCAGTACTTGACTTATTGTGGGGGAATTCGAGCGCAAATAGAAGCGGTTAGAATTAGAAAAGACAAAAGAGGTCTTGGAATTGGAAAAATAATGTTTGAGTGGGCGATTAAGCGAGCAAAAGTACGGAATGCTCATTTGTTACAATTAACTTCGGACAAAATGCGACCGAAAGCCATAAAATTCTATGAAGATTTAGGCTTTAAAGCAACTCACGAAGGCATGAAACTACACTTTAGATAAAAAAGTCAGTTGCCATTAAAGTATATCTAAAATCTGTTGAACTCAAAAAATAGGTCTTAATTATAAAGCCAATCAAGTTATTAAATTTTGGTATTAACGGGCATCGAAGATATTTTTTTTGGTTCAGTGATATGAACAAGTCTGATATGTTTTAAGACTGAAACGTTACCTGTTATATTGGGATTTAAATAAAATGCTCGGCCTCTAAATTTTCAATATGCTATCCTACCAAAGGAACCCCATTTAAATCGGTTGTCAATACATCACTCATATAATCAAAAAATGGGCGAACGATTTTAAAAGAGTCATTTACCTTTTCTAAAAAGTCAGGTGAGGTAGCTTCCTTATCTGAAAACTTTTTCATTACAATGAATTGCTTTTTCCGAATCAAATCAATAGCAGGATGCTCTTTATCGAATCCTCGCGGAGCTGTTTTCAACTCCTCACCTTCCAAAGTGCCAAATTCGTTTTTAAAATTTGAGTCGTTCAATAGTTCCCTAATTTCGCTGGCATCCATTTCAAATTCCTGGCGAATGCGTTTTAAATCTTTTTTTTCCGGAGCCCAAAATCCGCATGCCAAAAATGTATTTTCAGGTTCTATGTGCAAGTAATAGCCTCCTCTTAACCTAGGTTTCAATCTTCTAAACGCTCCAGAAAAATGTTCTTTATACGGTTGTTTATTTGCAGAAAAGCGAACATCCCTATAGATCCTAAACATTTTTACATCTTCTATTTCGTCATGGGTCCGAAGCTTTTCCAGTAAGGCATTGTAAAATTCTTTTACAAGTTTTTCTTCCTTTTTAAATTCCTTTTTATGCGCTGCAAACCAGTCCCTATCATTGTTTTTTTTCAATTCTTTCAAAAAACTATAGACAGATGGTGAAATGTGAGTAATAGCCATGCGACTTAGAAGTTTTGTTATAGTTTTATAAAGTTATAGAAATAGAATATGCTTTAGAACTATTTATTCTTAATTTTGATTTAAAAGATCGTCATATGGGAAATCCAATTGTTGATAGTATTATAAAACACAAACAACAACCCAATTTAAAGTTCAGATTAAAAGAAACTACGGAAAAGTTCACGAATTTACTTTTCTATACTCTTTTTGATGCTGAAACTCCGGTGGAAGAAAACATGAAACAATTAGAAACCACTTTTGAAGAGTTGGTTGAGCTGGCATGTTGGAACGTAGAAAAGCCGTGTGCGAAGGTTTGGGACAATTACACTGCAAAGCTGCCGCATATTTTAGAGCTGCTAAACTTAGATGCGCAGGCTTTTGTAGAAGATGATCCTGCGGCATTATCCATAGAAGAAGTCTACTTGTGCTACCCCGGTTTTTATGCCATTGCTATTTACAGACTGGCGCATGAACTATATGAAGTTGGTTTCCCATTAGTTCCGAGATTAATGACCGAATATGCACACAGACTTACTGGAGTGGATATAAACCCCGGCGCCGTTATTGGAAAATCCTTTTTTATAGACCATGCGACAGGTATTGTAATTGGCGAAACCGCCATTATAAAAGACCATGTAAGGATATATCAAGGGGTTACTTTGGGAGCTCTTTATGTAGCTAAAACGCTTAAGAATACCAAACGCCATCCCACCATAGAAAATAATGTAACTATTTATGCAAATGCCACAATTTTAGGTGGAGATACCGTTGTTGGCGAAAATAGTGTTATTGGCGGTAATGTGTGGATTACGAGATCCATTCCAGCAAATTCTGTAGTTTCTTTTACCCCAGAAATAAAAATAAAGACGGTAACAAATGAATAGTACATCTATACTAGACCAAATTGGAAATACTCCTTTGGTTGAATCTAAAGTTTTATTGAACAAACCCAATGTAAAGCTCCTGTTCAAATTGGAAGGTAATAATCCAGGGGGGAGTGTAAAAGACCGACCTGCTTATAACATGATAAAAAGTGCGTTGGAACGTGGGGATATTTCAGAAAAAACAAAACTCATTGAAGCCACCAGTGGAAATACAGGAATTGCCTTGGCGATGATTGCCAGTCTATTTCATTTGGATCTTGAGTTGGTAATGCCAGAGAATTCAACGAAAGAACGTATTCAAACGATGCGTGCTTATGGAGCCAAATTAACATTAACTTCTGCAGATGTTGGTATTGAAGGTTCTAGGGATTATGCTGAAGCCAAAGTAAAAAACGAAGGCTATGTCATGCTAAATCAGTTTGGGAACGATGACAACTGGAAAGCACACTACAAAACAACCGGACCCGAAATTTGGCGTGACACCGATGGCAAAGTAACACACTTTGTATCTTCTATGGGCACTACCGGAACCATTATGGGTACCTCTACCTTTTTAAAGGAAAAGAACCACCAAATACAAATTGTTGGAGTTCAACCCACAGACGAGTCCAGAATACCAGGAATACGAAAATGGCCAAAAGAATATTTGCCGAAAATCTTCAATCCGAAAAAGGTGGACCAAGTAATTGAAGTGAGCGAAACGGATGCCAGAAAAATGGCAAAAGAATTGGCCAGGAAAGAAGGCATTTTTTCAGGTATGAGCAGTGGTGGCGCAGTAACAGCCGCTTTAAAATTAGCAGAAACAATTGATAGTGGGGTTATTGTAGCAATTATATGCGATCGTGGAGATCGATATTTATCCTCCGATCTTTTTGATGAGGTGTAAACGAGACGTTATCAAAAAAAGGAAATATTGAATGATTTTCCAGAATTATTGGAAAACAGTATTACATCTTGTCTCCAAATTTGCCTCGGAAGGGACAATAGAATAAGCGTAGCCTAGTGAAATGGTTATTCAATCAAAATGCTTATTTTAGAACGGTTAAAATTTGACCTGGAAAGTTTTAATAGATTTTTACAGACTAAGGAGATTGGACTGAAAAACGCCAAAGACTATGAAATTTGGGAGTTTACTAATTAGAAATTGTTTAGCCATAACAAAATTCGACGCAAGTTTTCTAATCAGTGAGCCTCATTCAAATATTTGTTCCTTAGAAGATAATTGAATTTCTCAAATAATGGACACAGTAATTATCATCACCATCATTCTTATTCTTATCAGTATGACGATAAGTATGTTTGGTTCTGTGGTTGGTTTTGGGGGTGGAATTTTTATGGTTCCCATTCTAATTACTGTTTTTAATTTTCCATTAACCGTTGCCGTAGGGTCGGTTATGCTCTCCTTGATTCCCTCTTCCGTTATTTCCACTTTTTTAAACAGAAGGGAAGGTTTTGTAGATTTTAAAATGGGAATCCTTCTTGAAATTCCAACCATTTTGGGAGTTGTGGTAGGTAGTTTACTGCTCTCCTATATCTCTGCTGAACGTTTGGAAGTATTGTTTGCCGTTTTAGTACTTTTTTTAGGTATATCTTTCTTTCTGAAAAAGAAAAAAAAGAAAAAACGTGATAGCGGATTTTTCTATAAATTAAATAAATACAAGCCAAGATATATAATCAAAAATGAAAAGAACCACGTAGCGTATCGTTTCAGTGTATGGATGGTCTTGTTTTTTGGAATGCTGGCCGGAACTTTAGCCGGACTATTTGGTATAGGTGGTGGTTTTTTAAAAACTCCCATTATGCTGAAAGTATTTAAAATGCCTGTTAAAATAGCTACCGCCACCGCGCTTTTTATGATTATGATCACTAGCACTACAGGATCAATCACTCATTATATGCTTGGGCATATCGATCTTAGTAAAGCTTGGCCCATTATGCTTGGGTTTACCTTAGGCGCTATCGGCGGACAGCAACTAAACCTTAAAATGAAAAATGCAACCCTGGAAAAGTTGATAGGAATGGGACTGGTATTGGCTGCCCTGGTAATGATGTCTAATTTTATCATCAAAGGATAATTTATAGGCTATGTAATGTATTGATATACAGTTTTTATAATGTTACATGATTTATTTAGCTTACTACATCTTCCTAAATGAAGCAAATGTAATTGGAAGCTGCCAACTAATCAATCACAACCATTTCTTGCGCTTAAAAAATATAAGCATCCCCACAAGAATAATAAACATGATCGCCAAAACAATGTAGTAACCATATTCGCTATGCAGTTCTGGCATGTGCTGAAAATTCATTCCGTAGATACCGGCAATAAATGTGAGTGGGATAAAGATACTTGCCATAATGGTTAATACCTTCATGACTTCGTTCATTTTATTACTCATATTACTCATATACATTTCCATTAAGCTCATACTCATCTCACGGAGCATTTCTAATGTTTCATGAATTTGTATGCTATGGTCGTGAACATCACTTAAAAACAATTTGGTTTCCGGATGAAACAAGCGATGCTCTGTTTTTACCAAACGATTGGTAATTTCCCTAACCGGAAAAATGCTCTTTCGGATGGCCATTACCTCTTTTCGAAGGGATTGAATTTTATTTGCAATTTCTGGTTCAGGATTGTTGTATACCCTTTCTTCCAATAACTCTATTTGATTCGCTAAGTCTTCTAAAATCACAAAATATTGATCCACAATGGCATCAATAAGTGCAAAAAAGAGATAATCTGCACCCCTGGTGCGTATTCTACCAAATTTATTGGCCAAACGTTCCCTAACACCAGAAAAAACGTCCTCCTCCACTTCTTGAAATAAAAGCACGGCATGTTCGGTAAGGATTAAAGCCACGTGCTCTGTAACCAGCTTATAGGAATCGTCTAAGTACAACATCTTTAAAACACAAAACACGTAATCGTCGTACTCATCGATCTTTGGACGCTGATTGGTATTTACTAAATCTTCCAGTACAAGGGGATTGATATTGTAGTATTTCCCAAGCTTTTCTATCTCTTCCTCCTTGCTCAATCCCTGTACATTTATCCAAGAAACAGTATCGGTATCCCTGAATTTAAAAGCCTCTTCAATTTTATCAAGCACCTCACTCTCGTAAAAATCGTCGGCATAATCGGTTACCGAAACTTTATTTACCCCATCTTGACGAAGCCCCATGTAAGTGACTGTACCGGGAGCTTTCCCGATCTTTTTAAGTGACTTGAACGGTTTAGGGATTACTTTTTTGAGATTTAGTTTACTTTTTTTCATGAAATAATTTAAAGTAGGGTAATAAAAATACTAAACTTAATGTCTTTCTTCAAGAACCTTCACAATATCTTTTAAGGTATATCCTTTAGCCTGTAATAAAATTAAATAATGAAAAAGCAAATCTGCACTTTCATTTAAAAAGAGCTCCTCATTATCGTCTTTAGCTTCAATTACGGTTTCTACTGCTTCCTCCCCTACTTTTTGTGCTATTTTATTGATTCCGCTTCTAAAGAGCGAGGCCACATAACTCTTTTCGTCTTCCTTGTTTTCTTTTCTACTTTTAATTATCGATTCCAATTGACTGAGAAAACCGAATTTAGATTCGTTTTTTTCTGCCCAGCAGGTATCGGTGCCTTTATGGCAGGTAGGTCCCAACGGATTTACATACACCAACAGTGTATCGTTATCGCAATCTACTTTTATATCAACCAATTCAAGGAAATTTCCACTTTCCTCGCCTTTCGTCCACAGGCGTTGCTTTGTTCTACTGTAAAAGGTAACATTTTTAGTATCCAACGTTTTTCTATAGGCCTCTTCGTTCATATACCCCAACATTAAAACACTTTTCGTTTTAGCATCTTGAATTATTGCAGGTGCGAGTCCGTCATTATTTTTTTTAAAGTCTATATCCATTTTTCAATTAATTCTACTTTTAGCGATTCCAACAAGCTCTCTTTTTTCTTGATGGTAGTGCCGATATTATAACCTTACCGGAATTCCATTTTCTTTTAATACACTTTTCAAATCGTTTATTTCAATTTCCTTGAAATGAAATACACTTGCAGCCAGCGCTGCATCTGCTTTACCTGCCAAGAAGGTTTCTGTGAAATGCTCTACTTTTCCTGCACCCCCGGAGGCTATTATTGGGATGTTTAACTCTGAAGAGAGTTTTGAGAGCGCATTGTTTGCAAAACCGTCTTTGGTTCCATCGTTATCCATGGAGGTAAATAGGATTTCCCCAGCCCCGCGCTGCTCCACTTCTTTGGCCCATTTGAATAAATCGAGATCCGTGGGAACTTTTCCGCCTACCAAATGCACTTTCCACTGCCCGTTAATTTGCTTGGCGTCTATAGCGACTACCACACATTGACTTCCAAATTTAGCTGATAAATCGTTAATGAGTTGCGGGTTTTTAACTGCTGATGAATTAATGGAAACCTTATCGGCACCTGATTTCAATAAAACATCGACGTCTTCAACAGAAGATATCCCACCACCAACGGTAAAAGGAATGTTGACTTTTTCAGCAACCCTCAATACCAAATCTACGAGCGTTTTTCTTCGTTCTTCCGTGGCCGAAATATCAAGAAACACCAATTCGTCGGCGCCATTTTCAGCATATAATTTTGCCAATTCAACAGGATCGCCAGCATCCCTTAAATCTACAAAATTCACTCCCTTTACGGTGCGTCCATTTTTAATATCCAAACAAGGAATAATTCTTTTAGTGAGCATCTAGCTTTTCTTTAAAAATTCTGTTTTCAAAACAATTGTACTTTTTCCGACCCTACATTCTACTTCATCTGGAGAATTGGTCAAACGAATGTTCTTAATAACATTACCCCTTTTCAATGTTTTAGACATTCCCTTTACTTTTAAATCTTTGGTTAAATGAACGGAATCCCCATCATTTAAAATATTCCCGTTACTATCTTTTACTTCCATAGATGTATTTTTATTTCCAGTTATTTTCCTGAAATTAAAAAATTAGTTGTTCAGGATAAAGTTTTCCAACTGTTGCAAACTAATGCGTCCTTCATAAATTGCTTTTCCTATAATTGTACCTTCACAACCAATTTCTGCTAATCTTGGAAGCTCTTCAAATGTTGAAATCCCCCCAGAAGCAATCAATTTTATGGTTTCTGAATTGGATATAATTCTTTTATACAGCTCGAAAGAAGGCCCTTGAAGCATTCCATCTTTACTAATATCGGTACAAATTACGTATTCGATCCCTTTTTGAAGGTATTTCGTAATAAATGGTAACAATTCTTGGTCTGATTCTTCCTGCCATCCTGATACAGCTACCTTTTCTTTATCGGCGTCTGCACCCAAAATTATCTTTTCGCTGCCATAGGTAGCAATCCAACTTTCGAAAACTGTAGGATTTTTTACCGCTATACTCCCCCCCGTTATTTGATGTGCACCACTTTCGAAAGCAATTTTTAAATCTTCATCGCTCTTTAAACCTCCTCCAAAATCGATTTTAAGGGCTGTTTTAGAAGCTATCGCCTCCAATACCTTATAGTTTACTATATGTTTGCTCTTCGCACCATCTAAGTCCACTAAATGCAAATATTCGATTCCGTGTGCTTCAAATTTCTTGGCTACTTCTAGCGGATGTTCATTATATATTTTTTTGGTGCTGTAGTCGCCTTTGGAAAGACGCACACATTTACCTTCTATTATATCTATCGCTGGGATGATTCTCATTTTATTCCGTTAAAATTTAGAAGTTCGTACTTTTAACTTTAAAAAATTCTCCAAAACGCGTTGACCGGCTAAACTGCTTTTTTCGGGATGAAATTGAGTCCCATAGAAATTATCCTTTTGCAGTGCCGACGAGTAGTCCAATTCATAATTGGAAATGGCTATAGAGTCTGCGCAAACTGGGGCGTAATAACTATGAACTAAATACATAAATTCATTTTCTGAAATTCCATCAAAAAGCTCAGTTTTTAAGTTCGAAATCGTATTCCAGCCAATCTGTGGAACTTTTACTTGATTGCTAAAACGTTTTACATCGACATCGAAAATTTGGAGTCCGTTTGTATTTCCTTCTTCCGACCCGTTGCACATTAATTGCATCCCCAAGCAAATCCCCAATACTGGTTGTTTTAGTTTCGGAATTAAAAGATCTAAACCGGTAGCTTTTAATTTTCGCATGGCACTGCTGGCTTCTCCAACTCCTGGAAAAATTACCTTATCCGCTTTTAGGATGGTTTCGGCATCATCAGATAGCAATGGATCAATTCCAATTCTTTGAAAAGCAAACTTAATACTTTGGATATTTCCAGCTCCGTAATCTATAATTGTTATGTTCACGTTATTCTGTTCTAGTTGTATTTTTCGAAGGATAAATTATTAAAATTTAGCTATGAGATTATTTCCTATATTAAATCTTAAATTCTTAAAATTCAGTATTTTAAATATATCACTTAAAGCATTCCTTTAGTTGATGGTAAGATCATTTTTCCTGAATCCCTTTTAACGGCTACTTTAATGGATTTTGCAAAAGCTTTAAAAATAGCCTCTATTTTATGATGTTCATTTACACCTTCTGCTTTTACATTTAAATTGGCTTTTGCACCGTCGGTAAAAGATTTAAAAAAGTGATAAAACATTTCCGTTGGCATCTGCCCTATCATCTCCCTCTTGAAACCTGCTTCCCAAACCAACCAATTTCTTCCTCCAAAATCGATGGCCACTTGAGCCAAACAATCATCCATTGGTAAGCAAAATCCGTAGCGCTCAATCCCCAATTTATTTCCCAATGCTTTACTGAAAACTTCTCCTAGGGCAATGGCTGTATCTTCAATCGTATGATGCTCGTCCACCTCTAAATCGCCATTAACTTTCACGGTTAAATCCATTTGTCCGTGACGTGAGATTTGATCTAACATATGGTCGAAAAAAGGCAAGCCAGTGTCAATATCACTTTTTCCGGTTCCATCCAGGTTCAAACGGATAAAAATATCGGTTTCGTTGGTTTTTCTACTAATTTCAGCAATTCGATTATCCAATTTTAAAAATTCATATATGGCCTTCCAGCTATCTGTTTCCAAAGCGATAAACGAATCTAACTCATCTCTTTTAACCGAAATCTCTTCTGCACCTAAATAACTTTCATCATTAATAAAAATGCCTTTAGCCCCTAGGTTTTTAGCCAACTCCACATCTGTAAGCCGATCGCCAATTACAAAAGACTTTTCCAAGTCGTATTCTTCCGAAAAAAACTTTGTTAAAAGTCCCGTGTTCGGTTTTCGTGTTGGGGCATTATCCCTTGCAAAGGTTCGATCGATAAAAACATCTTTAAAAACAACTCCTTCGTTCTCGAAAGCTCGCATTATAAAATTATGTACCGGCCAAAAGGTGTCCTCTGGATAAACTTCGGTCCCTAAGCCATCTTGATTGGTCACCATTACTAATTCATAATCCAATTCCTCGGCAATTTTACGCATATACGTAAACGCCTGCGGATAAAAATCAAGTTTATCGTAAGCATCTATTTGTTCATCTGCCGGTTCTTTAATTAAAGTTCCATCACGGTCTATAAAAAGTACTTTTTTGGCCATTATATTTCTTTTAAAGATTGTATTAAATTTTTGTTTTCAACAGGAGTTCCAATGGTGAAGCGAAGCGTATTTTCACATAACGGTTGTGTGGAACGGTTACGCACTACAATCCCTTTATCCAACAATTGATCATAACGTGCATTGGCATCATCAACTTTAACGAGCACGAAATTGGCGTCCGTTGGATATATTTTGTTTATAAAATTTACTTCAAGTAAAACTTTAATTAGCCTTTCTCTCTCCATTAAAATTGAGGTTATTTCATTTTTAACAGACTTTATATCTCCCACTCTTTCTACTGCTTTTTGTTGCGTCAATTCATTGACGTTGTAAGGAGGTTTAATTTTATTCAAGATGGAAATTATTTCTTCGGAAGCGTAACAAATCCCTAATCTAATCCCTGCCATTCCATATGCCTTAGAAAGTGTTTGGGTAACTACCAAATTCGGGAATTCCTGAAGTTTTCCAATCCAACTATCTTTATTCGAAAAATCGATATAAGCCTCATCGACTACCACAATACCATTGAAACCTTTTAAAAGAGCCTCTATTTTTTTCGGATTAAATGCATTCCCAGTCGGATTGTTGGGTGAACAAATAAAAAGCAGTTTCGAGTTTTCATCCACGGTCTCCAATATTTGCTCAACATCGGGTTCAAATTCTGCTGTCAACAGGACTTCCCGATTTTCTATATCGTTGGTTTCTGCCAAAACTTTATACATTCCGTAGGAAGGTGGCAGGGTTATTATATTATCCTTTTTTGGTTCGCAAAATGCCCTAAAAAGAAGATCCAATACTTCGTCACTGCCGTTTCCCAATAGAATCTGGGAAGCTTCCACTCCTTTTAAATTACCCAAAAGGTCTTTCAAGGAACGTTGTTGCGGATCAGGATATCGATTGACTCCATTGTTAAACGGATTCTCATTGGCGTCTAAAAACACCATATCCTTTTTGAAATCCTTAAATTCATCCCTAGCGGAGGAATAAGGTTTGAGTTTCTTTACGTTCTCACGAACCAATGTATCTATGTTGAATTCTGTAACCATTATTACTTCAAATCTTTTAACCGAAGTGAAACTGCATTTTTGTGAGCTGCCAAGCCTTCAGCTTCGGCCATAAGCTCTATGGAAGGGCCAATCTTTTGAATACCTTCCTTGCTGATTTTCTGAAAAGTCATGCTCTTCATAAAACTATCCAAATTTACTCCACTGTACTGCTTTGCATAACCATTGGTAGGCAGTGTATGGTTAGTTCCAGAAGCATAATCGCCGGCACTCTCTGGAGTATAATCCCCAATAAAAACAGAACCGGCATTGGTGATTCCATTAACATAAAAATCTTCATCGGCGGTTACAACAATAAAATGTTCCGGACCGTATTCGTTTATCAAGGCCAAAGCCTCTTGTCGGTTTTCAAAATAAACAAAGCGGGAGTTCTCAATAGCCTTTTGAGCAATTTCCATACGTGGTAATAGCTGTATTTGTGACTCGATTTCCTCGGTAACTTCCTCCAAAAAGTCTTTTGCTGTGGAAACCAATACTACCTGACTATCCACGCCATGCTCTGCTTGCGAAAGCAAATCGGAGGCCACATACGCCGCCTTTGCCGTTTCATCGGCTACAACCAGCAATTCGGAAGGCCCCGCTGGCATATCGATCGCAACGTTATGGCGGGTTGCCAACTGTTTGGCCACTGTTACGAACTGATTTCCCGGTCCGAATATTTTATAAACTTTAGAAATAGATTCTGTTCCAAATGTCATGGCTGCTATGGCTTGAATCCCTCCTACTTTATAGATCTTATCCACTCCACACAAAGCAGCGGTGTACAATATGGCAGGGTTCACCTTGCCTTCTTTATCGGGTGGTGTACAAAGTACTACCTCTTTACAGCCCGCAATTTCAGCAGGAACAGCTAGCATTAATATCGTAGAAAATAGCGGTGCCGTACCACCAGGAATATAAAGTCCGATTTTTTCTATGGGACGTTTTTCTTGCCAGCAAGATACCCCGCTGGTAGTTTCCACACGTATACGATCTGTTTTTTGTGCTTTATGAAAGGTGGTAATATTCGATTTCGCTAAAGCTATTGCCGCTTTTAATTCCTCGGAAACACTTTCCTTAGCCAATTTTATTTCTTCTGAAGATACAAGGTTACTTTCCAAGGAAACACCATCAAATAAACTGGTATACTTTTGTACAGCATCATCCCCTTTTTGTTTCACTTCATTAAAAACCTCACTTACAGTAGCTTCAATATCTTCGATAGTTTTGGTAGGCCGTCTTAAAATTTCAGCCCATTCCTCTTGCTTTGGATTATATATCTTTTTCATAATGCTCCTTAAATAACCATTTTTTCGATAGGACAAACCAATATCCCTTCCGCACCGATGGATTTCAATTCGTCAATAATTTCCCAGAAACGATCTTTATTGATAACCGTATGAATAGAACTCCACCCTTCTTCTGCCAAAGGCAAAACAGTAGGACTTCTCATTCCAGGTAACAGCTCTATAATTCTATCGATTTTATCGTTAGGGGCATTCAGCAACACATATTTCGAATCCCGCGCCTTTAATACCGATTGTATTCTAAACTTGAGTTTTTCTACAATAGGTCTTATATCTTCATCTATAGTTGGCGAAGCCACTAAAACGGCTTCACTTCTTAAAATAGTAATCGTTTCTTTTAGGTTATTCTTAAATAAGGTGCTCCCGCTGGAGACAATGTCCACTACAGCATCTGCGAGCCCAATATTGGGAGCTATTTCAACAGAACCGCTAATAATATGTAATTCTGCATTAATTTTTTCCCTTTGCAAAAATTCGTTTACTGTATTGGGATAAGAAGTGGCGATACGCTTGCCTTCTAAATCTTTTATGGAGTTAAAATTACTTACCTTTGGTACTGCCAAGGATACACGGCACTTGGAAAATCCTAATTTTTCCAATATCTGTAAATCCTTTCCTTTTTCAACAAGCAGGTTTTCCCCTACTATTGCCAGATCTACTACTCCATCCCTTAAATATTGAGGTATATCGCCATTTCTTAAATACATTACTTCCAAGGGGAAGTTCCTTGCAGAGGCCTTTAATTGCTCCCTTCCATTATCAATGGAGATACCGCAATCTTTTAAGATTTTTAGGGAATCTTCGTTAAGCCGTCCTGACTTCTGAATTGCAATTTTTATTTTTCTTTCTTCCATAGTCCTTAAATAAACTTCTTAGAATTTTGGTTTGATTTTAAAAAAATTCAATAAAAAAACCCGCTTGAATACTCAAACGGGTTTCTATTATGTAAAAATCACACATAACAATCTCACCTCGCCTGAGCGAAAAAATGAAAATGATGATGATGTGATGTATAAATTGTCATTGTTGTTTTAATCTTCCACAAATTTAACTGATTTAAAAAATTAAATGCAAATTAAATTTCAGTTTTTTCATTTAAAAGTAGAAATTCTATCGTTTTAAGTAACAAAAGTTAAATTTCAAACGCTTTTAAAATAGAGTCCATAAAATTCTAAAGCTTTTTATTCTTACTATGTCTAATTATTAAAAAAATAATATCTTGTGCTCCGTTTTAAAGAACAATAACAATTAATTTTAACGATAATGAGAACTCTTACTGCTACTCTTATTTTATTAGCAATATGCATAGCTAGCCCCCTTACTGC
Organism: Galbibacter sp. BG1; assembly: GCF_013391805.1. Classification (GTDB taxonomy): domain Bacteria; phylum Bacteroidota; class Bacteroidia; order Flavobacteriales; family Flavobacteriaceae; genus Galbibacter. The sequence goes on from NZ_CP058364.1 coordinate 3,392,037, forward strand.
ACAAAGTAAGAAAGAATTAAAAGAACAAGTTTCTACGCTTAACGATAGGCTTAAAGATTGTAAAAAAACGGAAGGTGAACTTACCGTAGCCCAAAACAAAGTTGCCAGTTTAAACGCTCAAGTAGACCAATTGGAGGAAACCAACAAAGGCTTGTTGAATAATATGAATAAGTTTTTATCTACTTCTACCCAACAATCCAATAGCATTAGTAGAACGTTGGAAGCCCTTCGTAAAAAGGAAAATCAAATTAAAGGAATAAGGGATAATTTTAGTTCTCAAGATTCTATTGCATTTTTGGTTTTATCTGATTTTAAAAGAACTTTAGGAGAAAATGCCCAAATTGGAGTTGAAAAAGGATCGATCATCGTTAAAATGGACAATCCTTATTTGTTTGGAGGCAAAGAAGGGAATTCTGTTGTAGAGGAATCTGCAAAAGACTTTTTAAGTAGAATAGCTGCTACGGCCAAAAAATACAACACCTTGAAGATTTCTGTAGAAACTGGTGGTGGCGATTGGGGCATTAACGCCTTAAGAGCATCCTCTGTGGCAAAACTTTTCCAAGAAGAATACGAAGTGAACGGGTCTAGAATTAAAGTAACCACAAAAGGAAATGGGCAAGACTACACATTAGTGCACTTGCATCCTGGCTTCAATGATTTCTATTTGGAAATAAGGGAAGAATTTAAAAATAGTAACTAAAAATATTACTATTTTATTACATTATTTTAATCCCCATGCGATGTCAAATTGTTTGGGGATTTTTTTATGAAACGCTATTTCCTCTTCTGTTTTTTTTATTACTTTTTCACTTAAAACTTCCTTATTTTTAATTTTAATTGTCATTTTATTGAAAACTTGATGCCTATTTTTTAAATTAGTGCAAAGATTAATACCTAAATTAATTGACTAACACTACGTAATAACCCCTAACCATGATTGAGCAAATCGATTCCCCTTATTTTATTCCTGCCATCGCCATCGTTGCCTTTATAGTTGGACTGCTCATAGGAAGAGCTTTAAAAAATAACAAATATCAAAGTGAAATTGAAAAGTGCCAAATAGAAAAGAGCCGACTTTCCAACCACATTAAAAATGAATCTATTTCTTTTACTGAAGACAATACCATAAAAGCAGTACAAACAAGAGGAAGAAGTGGAATGGCCCTAGAAACAGATCTCAAGGTAGCCACCATTAAAAAGAGCAATACCACCCCTAAATTGGATTTTAATAGTATTGGGATTGCTTCCGAAGAAGCTAAAGATGATTTAAAGAAGATTGAAGGTATTGGTGCTTTTATTGAAAAAAAACTGAACAGCATCGGTATCTATAAATACGATCAACTAAGCCGGATAACAGATAAAGATATTGAAGTGATCACGGAGCTTATTGAGTTTTTTCCGGGTAGAATAAAGAGGGATGATTGGCGTGGAAAAGCACAACAATTAAAAGAAAATTTAAACAAAAAAGAAGGTGTTTAAATAAGCTAAAAAGTATCAAGCTGAACCTGGACTATTATCTGCAATATAGCAAAAACAAGCACCTTAAGGGTTAAAGCATATTTCTTCAACAGGTTCAACTTGACAATTTCATCTATTGGTTTCCTAAAATGATAGGCAAACCTTTATCGCCACCACCAATAACAATAACTTTAGTATTAGGGGACTCGGAAAGTTTTGTAGTAGCCTCAATTCCTTTATCCTGCAGGATTTTATCTGTTAAGGAAGCACTTAAAATCTGGTTGGCATCTGCTTTACCTTGAGCTTCAATAATTTGTTTCTTGGCTTCTTTTTCTGCTTTTTCTATTCTAAACTCATACTCCAAAGACTCTTGTTCTTGACGGAGTTTTCGCTCGATAGCGTCTTTAATTGTAGGCGGCAAGGTAATATCGCGCACTAGAACTTCGTTTAATTGTACATATTGTTCCTTTAAAATTTCCTTGGTTTCATCAAAAACTTCTTTTTGGATGGCATCCCGCTTACTCGAATACAACTGTTCTGGAGTGTATCGACCAACCACACTTCTCGCAGCAGATCTTATGGCAGGTTGCAATACCCGAGGCACATAATCGATTCCCTTTTCTTGATGTAAAGAACCTAGATTCTCGTACTGTGGTTGAAACCAAACGGATGCGTCCAGCTTAATTTCCAATCCGTTTGAAGACAATACTTGCATTTTTTCAGAAATTTCTTGCTGCCTCACTTCATAAACAAAAACCTTGTTCCAAGGGGCTACTAAATGAAACCCTTCCGATAATGGTGGCTCATCTGTTACCACTCCGTTCCCAAATGTTTTAAATAATACGCCAGCTTCCCCCGAATCGATAGTTATGGTAGATTTTGCCACAAAAACAATTAAGGCTATGGCTATGATAATAATAGGTATTCCAATTTTAGGTAATTTATCCATTTTAAATATTTGTGATTTTTAAAGTTTCTATTTTAGTTTTATCCATTATCAATGAATCCTGGATACAGGGTCATTCCTCCATCCACAAATAAAGTGGTTCCATTAACGTATTCCGATTTATCCGAAGCCAACCAAACAGCTGCTTCTGCAATATCTTCTGGCTCTCCTAGCCTATTATAAGGAATTAATTTTAATAAATGCTTATGTTTTTCATCATCTTTCCAAACATCTTCATTTATCGGGGTTTTAATGGCTCCGGGAGCAATACTGTTTACCCGTATAAGCTTGTTTGCCGTTTCTTGGGACAAAGAGCGCATCAACTCCGTGAGTCCGCCTTTAGAAGCCGAGTAATTTATATGCCCCGCCCATGGGATTTCTTGATGGACAGAACTCATAAAGATTATTTTGCCAGCAGATTTACTTATTCCTTCCACCACGCCCCGCTTCAAAAAATATTTTACGGCCTGTTTGGCACAGAGAAAAGCCCCTGTTAGATTGGTGCGTATTACCGCATTCCATTGGTCTAAGGTCATTTCCTCAAAAGGGGCATCTTTTTGTATGCCTGCATTGCTTACTAGAATATCCAAATTATCATATTCATCATAAACAGCCTTGAACATTCTTAAAACATCTTCTTCACTGCCAACATCTGCTTGAATCGCGAAAGCGCTTCTACCAATATCCTTGATTTTCTGTACAACATCCTCAGCACCTTCTTTATCAGAATAATAATTTACAGCTACCTGCGCTCCTTCTTTTGCCAAATAAAAAGCTACCGATTTTCCAATGCCAGAGCTTGCCCCTGTAACCAATGCTACCTGATTTTTTAACAATCCCATATTATATGAATTAAATGAGTCCGTAGTATTTTCTTAAAAACCATTCGGCCGCCAGTGTTATTGAAAGAAAAATTAGCAACCATTTCCAGTCTATTAAAGGTACGATATTTTCTTTACTTTTTTGGATTGTTTGGTAACGGGAATCGTTGATAAGCAGTTTTTTAACGTTCTCGAAATCGTTGCTATAAAACATTTCCCCTCCGGTATTTTCTGCAAGTTTTAAAAGCCTATCGGTATCTGGGTTGACGAACTGTTGTTCCACATTATAATCTAGAATGGTGAAGCTTCCGGTTTTTGTAATCTTTTCTGAAGTCTCCCTTACCGTGAAATTGTAATTGGCCGCCGGTAGCGAACTTAAATCTACTTCATAAGAATTTCCTTTGAAAAGCATAGGGAAAGTAACAGAAGAACCTTCGACTTTATCTTCAACACTAATCTCTAAAGAGGCATTCGGGTCGAATTCATAATTTTTATCGTAATAAGAAGCCGTAATTTTAACATTGCCATTGCCGTAGTAAAACGATTCATTGCTAACGGTTAAACGTTCCCTTTTTTTGTTGGAGGCTAGGAATTGCAATAGTTTGCCAAAAAAACCATCGAATTCCTCTGTACTATTATTTTCCAAATAGCTAGCTGCCCGCCATTTCCAAATCCCTTCTCCCAATAATACGGCGGCTTTTTGATTGTTGTTACCAAAAGTAGCCAGCAAGGGTTGTGGTGTTACCACCGACCCTATTTTTTTAAAAAGTAAAACCTGATGTGCAGACAGAAAATCCACTCCGCCCATATTCGATAGCAATGGCGGGAATTCTTCAAAATTTATGTCTTTTACTTGAAACGGACTGAAACCAGTATTGAAATCAGCCAAAACATCTTCTTCACCCGGACTTATGTCATGGTTAAATCCCAACTCCATAGCGTTTAAAAAACGCCAATTAGTATCTTCTCCAGAAATTAACCAATAATTCAGTTTTCTATCTTTTATTTGTTCAAGAATGTTTTTAAAAGCCACGTTGGGCTGATAAAGAATATAAAGCTGAAATTCGTCTTTGACGACCTTGAAGTCACTCACATTTATAATTGTTGCTTTTCTAAACTGATTACTTTCAATTATCTTTTTTAATGCTCCAATATCTGGGTGAAGCACATCAGACACAATTGCAATATTGTTTTTTTGATCGATTACCTCAATAGCAGTGAGTTTCTTGTTGTTATCTGTATTCTTTTCTTCGGAAAGAGGTTCTACTACCGCTTCTAATCTTCGAACCCCCACCCTATCGGCCAGCAATTCTGTTTGAATTACCTCCGAGCGATTATTGGCGTCAAAAGAAACTTTCTGTGAAAAAACAGTTTGGTTTCCGTCCATAATTTTAAAATTGGAGGAAACAGAGGTTGTTCCTTCGTAACTCAAGAAAACCTCGATGGGATATTTATTTTTTAGATAAGCATATTTGTTTATGTTCAGGGAGGAAATTTTAAGATCGTTGTAGGTTGTAGAATCCCCCATTACTACAGGGTACACGGCTTGTTTTAATCGGTCGGTAAAGTACTGGTAATCGGTTCCAAAAGTTTGGTTTCCATCCGAGAGCAATAAAATAGCCCCACTGCTATTTTTTGTTACTTTTTCTAAAGCACTTAAAGAAGCTGCAATGTTGGTTTGTTTCCCTTTAAAAGAAATACTATCTGAAGCACGAAGGTCTTCATCGAATGCATAAGTGCTTACTAAAAACTTCTCATTTAAATCTTTATCATTTCTTATTCTATTATAAACTTCCGAGGCGATGGAATCATAGCCAAGCTCTTTTATAGAGGCCGAGTTGTCCATAAGTACAGAAAGAGTAGGTTTTTCGGGATAGTATGTTTTACTCTTTATTTCTGGAGCGATGAGCAGTATTAAAATGGTAAGAATGGTAAGAAACCGCAAGCCGGCCATTAAAAAATAAGCCTTTCCAGTCATTTTTTTACGGTATAGAAAGTATGTAAGCAGGAAGGCTACTATTACAGCTGCAATCAAATAAAGAAATGTTTTTGTTTCCGTCATTAAGTGAATTCGGTTTAGTGCATAAACGATGAAAGTTTATAAAGCTCTTAACTTTTTAGCAGATAAGCAACTCTATAAACTTTCATTCAATATTAAAATTTTATTATCTAGGTAAGCATCCCTCCGTCTACCTGTAAAACTTGGCCGGTGATGTAGTTCGACATATCAGACCCCAAGAACACGCAAGCATTGGCAATATCTTCTGGCTGCCCTCCCCTTTTAAGCGGAATGGCATCTCTCCATCCTTGAACCACTTTTTCATCTAAAGCCCCTGTCATTTCAGTTTCAATAAAGCCTGGAGCTACCACATTACTTCGGATGTTTCTAGAACCCAATTCCAAAGCAACCGATTTGGAGAAACCAATTATCCCAGCTTTAGAAGCAGCGTAGTTCGTCTGACCCGCATTTCCTTTCACCCCAACTACCGAGCTCATGTTGATAATAGATCCTTTACGTTGTTTCAACATGGTTCTTTGAACAGCTTTGGTCATATTAAAAACTGATTTTAAATTGACCTCTATAACCTTATCGAAATCTTCTTCAGAAATACGCATCAACAAATTGTCTTTGGTAATTCCTGCATTATTTACCAAAATATCTATAGCTCCAAAATCTTTTAAAACTTCATCCACCAATTCCTGGGATTCTGTAAAACTGGCTGCGTTGCTTTTATAGGCTTTTGCTTTTACGCCAAGATCTACAAGTTCTTTTTCCAATTCTTTAGCAGGTCCTTCAGACGAGCTGTATGTAAAAGCCACATTTGCACCTTGTTTTGCAAAAACTTCTGCAATTCCTTTTCCTATCCCTCGGCTTGCACCAGTAATGATGGCAGTTTTACCTTCTAAAAGTTTCATCTTTATATTTAGATTTTATTTGTTTGTTATTGTTTATCAAATATAGCAAATCCCATTTTTATGAAACAACAAACCCTGCAAAATTGCAGGGTTTGTTTAAATATTGTTTAAGACTACGTTTTTATTGGTTTTGGTTTTTCATAATTAAATAGATCATCTACATCCATTTCTTTTATGTCCCCTAATTTTTTAAGGGCTTTCATATCGACATCTTTTTTGTTTCCAATAACCATTACATCATAGGTTTCGCCTTTTATATTCTCATTAAAAAAGGTTTTCAAATCCTCGAAAGTCATTTTTTCAATCTCATTATACATAGCTTGACGATTGTCTTCTGTAATCCCTCGTTTCTTTAAGCGTTCGTATTCCCAGAAAATATCCTGTTTCGTAATTCTTTCTGCTGCCAGTTGTTTTAAAGTAGATTCTTTGGCTGCCTTAAACTGTTTTTCTGCCTCCGGCATATTAGTCATTAACTCCATCATCGCTTCCACTGCTTCTGGCATCTTGTTTGCCTGAGTCCCGATATAAGCATAGGTATAATTTGGTTTACCTTCTTCTGTAGCATTACTATAAGAGGCAAAAGCAGAATACGCTAAGGATTTAGACTCCCTAATCTCCTGAAAAACTATAGACGACAACCCTCCTCCAAAATAGGTATTGAACAAAGAAGCTGCGGCCATTTCTTCAGGATCAAAAACCTCTCCTTTAGCTAAAAACAACATTTCACCCTGCACCATATCGTAGTCTACAAAATAAACATTGCCCCCAGTTTCTTTCTCCAAAAACAACTTACTGTCTGGGTATTCTTCCAGTTTTTCTGGTACTTGATGCTTTTCATTGATAGCGGCAACCGCACCTTCTACATTATTTCCGTAGTAGAATATACGTTGCTTAAAATTTTTCAAGTTTTTAAATTCGTCTACCAAATCTTGTGGATTGAGTTCCTTCAGCTCCTCTATAGTATAAATATCCCGTAGACTGGAGTTTTCTGCATATTTACCGTAGTTCATCAATCCATTCCATAAAATATTGCTTTTATTGGCTTTACCATCCTCACGTCTTTTACCTATGCTTTGCACATACTTGTCATACGATTCTTGATCGGCTACGGCATGAGACCATAAATGCTCTAGTAAATCCAAACCTTTATCCATATTTTCACTAAGCCCGCTTACCGTAACATAAGACTTATCGTCTCCAGCCCTAACGCCATAATTAATCCCCAAACGGTAAAATTGTTTCTTCAACTCTTCTGGGGAGTAGGTATCGGTACCTACATATTCTATGTAATTCATGGCGATAGGCAATTTTTTATCATTGTCTTTCCCCATATCGAAAATGATATTCATTTCCGCTAAATCGTTTGTATTGTTCTCCACATAAGAAACCTCTAATCCGTTTTCTGTACCCGTTTCCTTGATAGCCTCTTGGTAATTGATGGTTTGCGGTTTTATGGCCGGCGATTCAATTTTGGTGAACGCTTGTAAAAATTTAGACTCTTCGTCCCTATTTAAATCAATTGGAGTAATTTTAGGGTTTTCCACTTTAACTAGTCCCTTACTTTCCCCTTGTTTCTTGTAAATTACCACATAGTTATCTTTGTAAAACTCATTGGCAAAGGTTACTAAATCTTCTTTGGTTATTTTTCTAAGTTCTTCCAGTTTACTCACTTCGTCTTCCCAATCCTGAAAATGAACAAAGGCATCGACATAAGCATAAGCAACTGCTGATGGATTTTCGTATTGTCTTATTTCTGAAAGTTTGAGATCGTTTACCACTGCTTCTATCATCCAATCGTCAAAATTACCCTTTTTAACTTCTTCAATCTGAGCCAACAATAAATCCTTGACTTCCTCAAGGGACTGATTGCTTTTGGGGTAACCGTAAAGCGTGTGGGCGCCATAATCGTTATTAAAACTAGGGTAAGAACCCGCACGCTGTACTTTTTGTTTTTGGTTAAGGTTTAAATCTATCAATCCTGCTTGACTATTACTTAATATCATATCGATTAAAGTAATATACTTTTCATCTTTCGTACCGATACCCGGTGTACGAAACCCAATGCTCACCCGTGCTGCTTCGGGTCCAAAAACTTCTTTTTGAATGGGTGCTGTAATAGGCTCTTCGGTTGGTCTTTCGGGATAACTAACCTCTTTCGGTTTATAATTTCCAAATGCTTCGCTTACCTTTTTTATGGTTTCGTCGAATTCTAAATCCCCTACCAAAATAACGGCCATATTATTCGGTATGTAATATTTATTGAAATAGTCGTTAATGGCAACCATGGAAGGATTCTTTAAATGCTCAGAAACTCCAATCGTTGGCTGTTGACCATAAGGATGATTTGGAAAGAGCGTTCTTTGCATTTCATAATACTCTTTACGGTAATCGTTATCTTGGGCCCTGTTGAATTCTTCGTAAACTGCTTCCAATTCTGTATGGAACAAGCGCAAAACAAGCTGACTAAATCGTTCGCTTTCCAATTTCAACCATTTGTCAAACTCATTGGATGGAATTTTATTGGTATACACGGTCTCTTCGTTGGAAGTCCAAGCATTGGTACCTTCGGCCCCTAATGAACTCACCATTTTGTCGTATTCGTTGGCTATGGATATTTTGGAAGCTAATTGGGAAACACTATCTATCTCACGATAGATGTCATTTTTTTTAAGGGAATCTTTTTCCATTTTATGAGCCTCATACAAATCTGATATCTGCTGAAGGAGAACCTTCTCTTCCTCCCAATTGGTTGTGCCAATTTCGTCAGTTCCTTTAAAAACCATATGCTCCAAGTAATGAGCCAATCCGGTATTATCGGAAGGATCGTAAACGGAACCAGCCCTAACCGGAATAAAGGTCTGAATTTTGGGTTCGTCTGTATTCCGGCTAAGATATACCTTCAATCCGTTTTCCAACGTATATAGTCTTAATCCTGTGGGATCGTTTGCCACCGTTTCATACGTAAACCCATTCGCATCGGTATGGGTTTCTGTTGCAGTCTTGTTTTCTTTGTCTTTATCACAACTAATTAAAAGTGAAAGTGATAAAAACAAGATCAGTTTATAAGCTTGTCGAATCATAATGAAATAGAGAATTGATTACATAAAAAAATCCATCCCCGAAAAATTCAAGGATGGATAAATATATAGATAATATTTTATATTTCTCTTTTTAGCCGATAACTTCTGCTACTTTTTTACCAATTTCCGCAGGAGAGTCCACTACGTGAATTCCACATGCAGCCATGATACGCTTTTTAGCTTCTGCAGTATCGTCTGCTCCACCTACAATAGCACCGGCATGCCCCATAGTTCTACCTTTAGGTGCAGTTTCCCCTGCAATAAAACCAACAACAGGCTTTTTGTTACCATTTTCTTTTACCCAATTAGCAGCATCGGCCTCTAATTGACCCCCAATTTCACCAATCATAACGATACATTCCGTTTCAGGATCGTTCATTAATAATTCCACCGCTTCTTTAGTAGTAGTTCCAATGATTGGATCTCCTCCAATACCAATTGCTGTAGTGATACCAAGACCTTGTTTTACTACTTGATCTGCAGCTTCGTAAGTAAGGGTTCCAGATTTCGATACAATCCCTACTTTTCCTTTTTTGAATACAAAACCAGGCATAATACCCACTTTCGCTTCACCAGGTGTAATTACTCCAGGACAATTAGGCCCTATTAATCTACACTCTTTATCCTTAATATAATCCGAAGCTTTAATCATATCTGCTACCGGAATACCTTCAGTAATTGTTATAATAACTTTAATTCCTGCATCCGCAGCTTCCATAATGGCATCTGCAGCGAACGCTGGTGGTACAAAAATAATAGATACATCTGCACCTACTTCTTCTACCGCTTCTTTTACGGTGTTAAATACAGGCTTATCCAAATGTTTTTGACCTCCTTTTCCCGGAGTAACGCCACCAACTACATTGGTACCGTATTCAATCATTTGTTCTGCGTGAAAGGTTCCTTCACTACCTGTAAATCCTTGAACTATTATTTTCGAATCTTTATTTACTAATACACTCATTAGGGTTGAATTTTATTTAAAGCTATGCAAAAATAGTTTTTTGAACACGATTAATGAAATCTACTCAAAAAATAATTTTTTATTTTGTTTCTGTTACTTTTATTTTTTCTCAGGAAGGAAAGAACTTAGGTTTACTGGGTTGTCATCAGCAAGCTGACTAATCTCAAAACCCTTGTACAATTTGTTGTCCTTAAACTCCCAAATAGTGATAAAATGTGCTAGCGGCTGCTCTTCGTCTATATTTTCTATAGTTTTTACATGGTAAGTGTACCGCACTGTTACAGCATTTCCGTCTTTAAGCAAGTGACTTATTTCTGTTCTTACGGAATGGTATGCTTCAGCCATATTTTCCGCAAGCTTTATTAAATCGGCTTTGTTTAATTTGGTAAATCCTTTACTACTGTTCCAATAAAGTTCGCAATCTTCATGAAGGTACCCCTCTAAAACTTCTCTGTTTTTTATGGGTTCCATTTCATAAAAATCTTTTGCAATCTTTTTAATTGAATTTGCCATTTTATCCTAATTTTTCAATAATTGATGGTATTTGGCGTATCGAGGCCAATTCCTTGTATTTCTTTCTAGCTTCCTCGGCAGGATATCCAAAATAAGTTTTATTCGGCTCCAAGGATTTACTAATGCCAGACTGCGCCAACAAAACTGCCTTTGTACCAATAGTAATGGCACTGGCCAAACCAACCTGACCCCAAATGGTCACTTCATCTTCAATAATAACACAACCCGCAATTCCCACTTGGGAAGCAATCAAGCATTTTTCACCAATAAAAGTGTCGTGACCCACATGGACTTGGTTGTCTATTTTGGTTCCTTTTTTAATTAAGGTATCTCCTGTTACCCCTTTATCGATGGTACAAAGCGCACCTAAATCCACATTATCCTCAATAACCACGCGTCCGCCAGATAATAACTTATCGAATCCCTCGGGCCGCTTTTTGTAGTAGAACGCATCGGCGCCTAGTACAGTTCCTGCATGAATGGTAACATTATCGCCTACGACACAGTTGTCGTAAATGCTTACATTAGAATGTATGTAACAGTTTTTCCCGACAACAACATTATTTCCAATAAAAGCACCGGGTTGAACTACGGTACCCTCACCAATTTTTGCGGAAGGGGCTATTGCCGCAGTCGCTTTTTCAAATGGTTTAAAAAAATGGGTCAGTTTATTGAAATCCCTAAAAGGGTCATCGGAAATTAACAACGCCTTCCCCTCCGGGCACTCTACCTCTTTATTTATTAAAACAACCGTTGCCAGTGAGTTTAGAGCTTTATCGTAATACTTAGGATGGTCTACGAATACAATATCCCCTGGATTGACTACGTGAATTTCGTTCATTCCCGATATCGGAAAATCGTCATTTCCCACGTATTCACAATTTAGAATTGTGGCAATTTGCTTTAAGGTATACTCTTGTGGAAACTTCATTCTTTGTTGTTAATTCAATGCGTTTTATCTTTCTGAACTAATACCAAACCTAAAGGAAACATAATTTTATTCCAATAAACTTTCATTCCTTTGCACGCTCCATGTAGGAACTCTTTTCGGTATCGATTTTTATTCTATCCCCCTCATTAATAAACAAAGGAACATTAATTGTCGCTCCAGTTTCAACGGTAGCCGGCTTTGTAGCATTAGTAGCCGTATTCCCTTTAACACCAGGCTCGGTATGGGTAACCTCTAGAGTTACATGCGCTGGCATATCTACAGAAAGTGGCATGCTGTCTTCCGTGTTGAATAAAATGGTAACCACTTCACCTTCTTTTAAAAGATCTGGTGTGTCTAAGGCCTCTTTCTGAAGCATTATTTGGTTGTAATCATCGGTATTCATAAAATGGAAGGTATCCCCTTCAGCATATAAAAACTGATAAGAACGCGTTTCCACACGAACATCTTCAATTTTATGCCCTGCAGAAAATGTATTGTCCAATACTTTTCCAGTAGTAACACTTTTAAGCTTGGTTCTTACAAAAGCAGGTCCTTTTCCTGGCTTTACGTGCAAGAATTCAATAATTTTATAAATATCGTGATTGTAACGAATACATAAACCTTTTCTAATATCTGATGTAGATGCCATATTATTTTTTAATGATTTGAACTTGAACTAAAATAACCTTTCATAATTCCGCGTTGGGAATCTTTTATAAATTGAAGAATTTCATCACGCTCGGGAGTCGCCTCCATTTCAGCTTCAATAATTTCCACAGCTTGTGAATTGTTATAATTCTTTTGATATAAAATTCGGTAGATATCTTGTATTTCCCTTATTTTTTCTGTTGAAAACCCTCTTCTTCTTAAACCTACGGAGTTAATCCCCACATAAGACAAAGGCTCCCTAGCTGCTTTTGCATAAGGAGGAACATCTTTTCTAACCAAAGAACCCCCAGTTACAAAGGCATGGTTTCCAATGGAACAGAATTGATGCACGGCAGTCATTCCCGCCAACACCACATAGTCCCCTACGGTGATGTGGCCTGCCAACGTACTATTGTTGGAAAAAATACAATGATCGCCCACAAAACAATCGTGCGCAATATGACTGTAAGCCATAATCCAACAATTTTTACCGATAACGGTTTTCATTCTATCGGTAGTTCCCCTATTAATGGTTACACACTCGCGAATAGTGGTGTTGTCCCCTATTTCGGCAGTGGTTTCCTCATCATTATATTTTAAATCCTGCGGAATTGCAGAGATGACGGCACCCGGAAAAATATTACAATTTTTACCAATACGTGCTCCTTCCATGATTGTTACATTACTTCCTATCCAGGTTCCTTCTCCAATAACCACATTGTTGTTAATGGTAGCAAAAGGCTCGATTACCACATTTTTGGCAATTTTAGCGCCCGGATGTACATATGCTAGCGGCTGATTCATTCTTCTGATTCTTTAACTTTTACTATTTGAGCCATTAGCTCTGCTTCTGTTGCAAGTTTACCATTAGCATAGGCGTATGCCTGCATATGGCAAATACCTCTTCTAATTGGGGATATCAATTCCATTTTAAAAATAAGGGTATCCCCCGGTTGCACTTGTTGTTTAAATTTCACATTATCTATTTTCATGAAATAGGTAAGGTAGTTTTCGGGGTCTGGAACTGTACTCAATACTAAAATCCCTCCTGTTTGCGCCATCGCTTCTACTTGAAGCACTCCCGGCATAATAGGTGCGCCTGGAAAATGCCCCACAAAATAAGGCTCGTTCATGGTTACGTTTTTCATACCCACCACATGGGTATCGGATAATTCCAAAATACGGTCTACCAATAAGAAAGGTGGCCTGTGCGGCAACATCTGCATAATTTTATTGATATCCATCAACGGTGGTTGATTTAAATCCACTTTTGGAACTTTATTGCGTTTTTCCAGTTTAATTATTTTAGAAAGCTTTTTGGCAAACTGTGTATTTACGTAATGTCCTGGCTTATTGGCAATAACTTTTCCGCGCACACGCGTGCCTATTAAAGCCAAATCCCCAATTACATCCAATAACTTATGCCTAGCAGCCTCATTGGGATGGTGCAGCGTTAAATTATCCAGGATCCCGTTTGGTTTAACAGAAATATTCTCCTTATTAAAGGCTACACGAAGTTTTTCCATGGTTTCTTCAGAGAGTTCCTTGTCTACATACACAATGGCATTGTTAAGATCACCTCCTTTAATAAGTCCGTGTTCCAACAAGGTTTCTATTTCGTGTAAAAAACTGAAGGTTCTAGAATCTGCTATTTCCGTTTCAAATTCCGATAAATGCTTTAACGTGGCATTTTGGGTACCCAACACTTTAGTGCCAAAGTCTACCATAGTAGTCACTTGATACTCGTCGGAAGGGATAATGGTAATTTCACTACCAGAATCTTCATCTGTATAAGAAATCACATCGGTGATTATAAACTCTTCCCTCTCGGCATCTTGAGTTACTACCCCTGCTTTTTTTAATGCTTCAATAAAATATTTAGAAGAACCATCCATTATTGGAGGTTCTGGAGCATCCAATTCAATCAACACATTGTCAATTTCCAAACCGACCAAAGCAGCCAAAACATGCTCTGAGGTTTGAATCTTAACCCCCATTTTTTCCAAATTGGTACCTCTTTGGGTATTTACCACATAATTTGCATCGGCTTCAATTACAGGCTGCCCTTCTAAATCTACACGCTTAAATGCATATCCATGATTCTCGGGAGCTGGTTTAAATTTCATGGTTACCTCCATTCCTGTATGCAACCCTACCCCTTTGAGAGAAATCTCTTTGGCTATGGTGGTTTGTTTTATAACCTGATCACTCATTGTTATATCTTTTACTTTTTTTCTAGTTGATTAATTCTGTCTACTACTTTTGGTAAATTTTTAAAGTGCACATACGACTTGTTGTAGTCACCATAATTTAAGGCAGGTGAACCCTGTAACACTTCTTCGTCTTTTATATTTCTTCCAATACCAGATTGCGCTTGAATCCTAACTCGATCTCCTATAACAATATGCCCTACAATACCTACTTGACCACCGATCATACAGTTTTTACCTATTTTGGTAGAACCTGCAATACCGGTTTGGGCAGCTATTACCGTATTTTCACCAATCTCTACGTTGTGCGCTATTTGTATTTGGTTATCGAGCTTAACGCCCCTACGAATAATCGTAGAGCCTAAAGTGGCCCTGTCTATTGTGGTACCAGCACCAATATCTACATAATCTTCTAAAATTACATTTCCTGTTTGCGGTACTTTTTGGAACTCTCCATTTTCATTCGGCGAAAACCCGAATCCGTCTGCACCAATCACGCAACCACTATGAATTACGCAATTCTTACCCACAATGGACTCAGAATATATTTTAGCACCGGCAAAAATAATTACATTGTCCCCTATGCTAACATTGTCTCCTATATATACATTGGGATAAATTTTTACATTCTCCCCTATTTTAACATTATCCCCAACATATGTGAAAGCCCCCATATAAAGTTCCTTACCGTAAGTGGCCGTTTCCGATAGAAAAACAGGTTGTTCGATTCCTGTTTTATTCAGTTTTACCTGATTGTAATATTCCAATAATTTCGAAAACGATTTATAAGCATCCTCTACCTTTATAAGCGTGGTAGAAATTTCCTGCTCTACCTTAAACGATTTATTGACAATAGTTATAGATGCTCTTGTTGAATATATATATGAGGTGTACTTTGGGTTTGCTAAAAAAGTTAGAGACCCTTCTGTTCCTTCTTCGATCTTAGAAAGTTTGGACACTTCCACTTCTGGATCGCCCACAATTTCACCTTCTAATATTCCCGCTATTTGTGTTGCTGTAAATTTCATTTCCACGCAAAAGTATAAAAAAAGTACTATTTATTTTTTAGGATAGCACATGTAATATTTTGTAACCGGTTTAGATAGTGCTTTTAGGTTGAATTGATCGGAGGCTTTTGCAACATCTACAATCTTACGAGATTTCATAAGAATATGAATATTTTGTTTGTCTAAATAATAAGCTTGATTCTCTATTAAACCACTAAAGACAAAGTATCTGGCATCTTCCTCGGTTACTTTATATTTATTAGTAAATTCGTTTATATGTTCGGTTATTTTCTTTTCTTTTATTGGTTTCTTCTTGATTTTTATTTTTAAAAGATCCCTGTTCAATAAAATTTTGCACAAGTTAGATAACACAAAATCTTCATTGTATTGCCATTCTTTCATTGCAGATAAGATATCCACATCATCTAAACGGGAGAATATTTCCAATATTTCATCGGTAAAATCATTCTTTCCTATTTCATTATCTAAAAAAAACTGCAGGGCAGTACTCGCATGCAGTTTCTTACCACCATGATGCAATTGCTTGGCGCGTTGAAGAATTCTTATTAACAGCTGCTCTGCAGCCAAACTTGTTTTATGGAGAAATACCTGCCAATACATTAATCGTCTGGCAACTAAAAATTTTTCTACGGAATAAATGCCTTTCTCTTCTACCACCAAACTATCGTCTACCACATTCAACATGGATATAATTCTTTCGGAATTGATGTTCCCTTCTGAAACACCCGTATAGAAACTATCTCTTTTAAGATAATCAACACGATCCATGTCTAGCTGACCAGAAATAAGCTGATACATAAATTTTCGGTGGTAATCGCCCTTAAAAATCTGAATAGCCAACGTTAAACTTCCGTTAAACTCAGCATTTAAAGCTTCCATAAATTTCAAGGAAATGTGCTCATGGGAAATTCCATTTACGATACTATGTTCCATCGCATGGGAAAAGGGACCATGACCAATATCGTGTAGGAGAATAGCTGCCAATAATGCTTTTTCTTCATCTTCAGAAATTTCAACACCTTTAAAACGAAGCACTTGAACAGCTTTTTGCATTAAATGCATACATCCTATGGCATGATGAAAACGTGTATGGTGTGCGCCCGGATAAACCAAATAAGAAAGTCCCATTTGGGAAATTCTGCGCAAACGTTGAAAGTATTTGTGTTCAATTAAATCAAAGATCAGTTCATTGGGAATGGTAATAAATCCGTAAATTGGATCGTTGAATATTTTAAGCTTGTTTGCTGTGTTCAAACTAATAAAATTGTAAAATTACATACAAATATACATCAATAGAATGAATGAGATAAAGATACTTTGGGTAGATGACGAAATTGAGCTTTTAAAACCGCATATTCTATTCTTGGAACAAAAAAATTATGCTGTAAAAACGTGTCAAAGTGGAACGGAAGCTGTTGAAGAGGTAAAACAAAACGTGTTCGATATCGTTTTTTTGGATGAAAATATGCCGGGATTATCTGGACTGGAAACACTTAACGAAATTAAGGCCATGAAACCCACACTTCCTGTAGTTATGATAACAAAAAGTGAGGAAGAAGATATTATGGAAGAAGCTATTGGCGCTAAAATTGCCGATTACCTCATAAAACCGGTTAATCCCAACCAAATTCTATTAAGTCTTAAAAAAAACTTAGACCACTCCAGGTTGGTTTCAGAAAAAACCACCTCCAATTACCAACAGGAATTTAGGAAAATTGCCATGGATCTTACTATGGTAAATACTTATGAAGAATGGGTAGATTTATACAAGAAATTAATCTTCTGGGAACTTGAGCTTGAGAACATTGAAGATACCGGGATGACCGAAATATTAGAATCCCAAAAAACTGAAGCGAACTCCCAGTTTGGAAAATTCATAGAGAAAAACTATCCCTCTTGGTTTAATGGTGAGGAGGCGCCTACCATGTCTCACACGCTATTTAAAGATTTAGTAGTAAAAGAAATAGACAAAAAGAAACCCACCCTTTTAGTAGTTATCGATAATTTAAGGTATGACCAATGGAAAGCCTTTGAAGGCACCGTTACCAATTACTACAAAAAAGAAAAGGAAGAGGCCTATTTCAGCATTTTGCCTACGGCTACGCAATACGCAAGAAATGCTATTTTCTCCGGTTTAATGCCTTCTGAAATGGAACGCTTACATCCAAAACTATGGAAGAACGATACCGATGAAGGTGGGAAGAATTTACATGAAGCAGATTTTCTTAAAGATCAAATTCGCAGACTGGGATTGGACATTACTTGGGAGTACCATAAAGTATCCAACTTAAAACTTGGTAAACAACTAGCACAAAACTTTAGATCGCAAAAAGAAAATGACCTTACTGTGGTAGTTTACAATTTTGTGGACATGCTTTCCCATTCTAAAACAGAAATGGAAGTTGTAAAAGAACTAGCTTCTAATGATAAGGCTTACCGTTCTTTAACCCAAAGTTGGTTTAAGAACTCACCGCTTTTAGATATCATTCAGCAAGCGCAACAATTGGGCTTTAAATTAATTATTACTACCGATCATGGTACCATTAATGTAAAGAATCCGTCTAAGGTAATAGGTGACCGGGATACAAGTTTAAACCTTAGGTATAAAACGGGCCGAAGTTTGTCTTATAGTGATAAAGAAGTATTTGGAGTTAAGAATCCGAAAGAAATTCATCTGCCCACTATAAACATGAGTAGTTCCTTTATTTTTGCCAAAAACGACATGTTCTTTGCTTACCCCAATAATTATAATCATTACGTAAGCTATTATAAAAACACGTATCAACACGGCGGAGTCTCCTTGGAAGAAGTAATAATACCCTTTGCTGTGCTCAATCCGAAATAGGTAACATATTTATGCTATTCCTTATAGAAAACCTTATATCCGATGTACGGTTAATATTATAAGTCTAACGACACATAAATGTTAATTTTTTGCAAAAATGTTAAAATGAGGTGTTTAGATTGAGTTTTTTTTCTATTTTTGATAAACCCTCAAAATTAACACTAATGGCAAAAGCAATTGATAGAATTTATTCTATTATCCAATCACTTGGAATGAGCGCTAGGCAATTTGATATGTCTATAGGCGCATCTAACGGTTACACTTTACGTATGAAAAAGAATCACGCCTCTGTGGGAAGTGATATTCTGGAACGTATTGTAGAGAAGTATCCATTTGTAAACATTAACTGGGTAGTTACTGGTCATGGTACTATGTTTGGCACCGATACCACGAGTACGGCAGAACAAGGAGTACCAGAAAGAAAACTTACCTATAAAGAAGTAGAAGCTATAATCGAACAAAAGATTAAAGCGCATCAAGAAGATGAATTAAATAATTTGATGTCTAAAATTAAACAAGAAATCAGTGCAGCTAAAAAAGAAGCTGAGCAATAAAATTTCGAAATTCATTTCATTTTTGATTAAAAACATCCGGGTCATTCCGGATGTTTTTGTTTTTGAAGCTCTGCATACAACAGCTCTAATTTGTTTAAATACTCTTGCGGCTCGTAAGAATCTTTATTTTTAATTAAGAGTTCAATTTCTTGCTTTGTGGCCGCTACCCTATTGCCATTTTCTTTTTCGGCCAAAAGCGCAACAATCTTAAAGGTTTCCACTTTTATTTTATCCTTTATTCTTTCTACTTTATGGTAATTATCAATTTTTAGGGATATCCAAATTAGAAACCCTGTAAGAATTATTAGAATAGGAAGTGCCTGCCATATTTCATTTTCGTGAATATATCTAACGTCAGGGCTTAAGAGTGAAATTAACTGATAAGCTGTAAGCACTATTGGAATTAGTATGAAGTATTTCCACCAGTATCTGGAAGTAAGAAACCAGAGATTTAAATTAATAAAAAAAGTTAGATAAAAGTACGTAAAAAACCAGAAAAAAAATTTTACATTAGGTAGATTATACGAACCAATAGTGAACCAACCTAGTTGCCAAGTAGCCGTTTCAGGTGCTATATAATATATACGATCTATGAATGGGGTGGCAACAAAAGCAGAAATCAAAATAATACCTAAAAAAACTGCTAATGAGTTATTTTGTGACCAAGTATTATTTTTTTTAAATTCAGATTCATCTATGGACTGAAGTAATTCAATAATTTTTTGTTTTTTAGGATATTCCCTAGCATCCCTAATCAACTCTTCAAGTGAAATTAATATATTTTGATAATGATATATATTTTGAAATTTATAATTTAAAACTATTTCTGAATTCATATAATCTTCATTTAAACGATACCTAAAGGAATATTTAAGCTTCCTTGAAGCCATGATTATTAGAATTAAAAAAATCACACTCAATACATAAATTAAATATTCAGGTGCGGAAAATGGCAGTTCTATATAATTATAGATAACAATGAACAATTTATACAATTCATTCGAAATAAGAATTAATACCCCGTATCTCCACCATTGATTGGAAGTGATGTACCAAAGTGTGTAGGGGATTAAGTGAGAAAAAAGTAAGCATGAAGAATAAACAGCATATTGAACCGTAGTTGTATCTTTTGACCTCAAGGTAAACAAAGTTGTTTCCCAAAGCTGAGAATCAGGAAGATAAACATGAATATATGTGATAAAAGATGCAAACAGTAATAAGCTTACTATAATAATGTCAGATGGTAAAACAGATTTTATTCTTTTCATTGAATTAAATTAAAAATCTAATTTTCATTTTGAATTTTAGAAAGTTGATTATACAAATTTTCCAAACGGGAAAGATATTCTTCTGGTTGGTAGTTGTCTCTATTACTTATGGTTGCTTCAATTTCTTCCTTTAGCTGAACAGTTTTGCTCTCATTTTCACTTTCAGCCAACAACGCAACAATCTTAAAGGTTTCCACCTTTATTTTTTCCTTGATTCTTTCTACTTTCGAGTAGTTGTTTATTTTTAGGGATATCCAGATTAAGAATCCAGTAAGTAATAAAAGTATGGGTAAAGCTTGTATAATTTCATTTTCGTGAATATAGCGAACATCAGGACTCAAAACGGATATTAATTCATAGGACGTCATAATTATTGGCACTAATAAGAAATATTTCCACCAATATGTCGAAGTTAAAAACCATATATTCAAACTAATAAACATTGTTAAATATAAATAGGTGAAGAAATAAAAGAAGTTTACCAAATCATTAAATTTACTATTGGAAAAAACAAACCACCCCAAGTCCCAAGATGATGATTCTGGCGCTAAATAATAAATACGATCTATAAAAGGGAGTGTTGTTATAATAAAGACAATAAAGAAATCTCTTAATCGGTAGTTGGAAGAAGAATCATTTTCTTTTTCTATTTCCTTGCTATCTGTAAGAACTACGGCCTCAGCAGTAATATCCCGAGCTTGTTGCAATCCTTTTCTGTAAACCGCATTCTCTAAATTATTTAAGAAATTTCGGAACTGCTTTACGCTCTTAAACTTATATTTTAAAATATTATCCGCATTTATATCATTTAATCTCAATTTATATTTCAGAGCATATTTAGCTCTACTGGAAATAAAAACAAGTATAAATCCAACTAAAACAGCTACGATAATTTTTTGGTAAATAGCCAATTTAAATGGAATTTCAATACTAAAAAACACATAGACAATCAGCTTGTAAACTGAACTTACGAAAGGAAGCAATATTATATTTTTCCACCATTTATTACAGGTAATGTACCATAATGAGTAAAAAACAATATGAGAGAACAGTAAGGAAATATTGTAGTATGCCAATAACGCTGATACATTTATAACATTAATAGTAAATAGTCCCAAATCCAAAGTTTTCCCACTTGGAACATAAACATGTGTAAAAGTTATAAAGGAAGCTACCAATATTAAAACAATAATAAGTAGATCAATACGCAGAAATCTTTTCTTATTGGCAAACAAATTGTAAAATTTTTGGGGTTAGGCTATCGCAATAATAGAAATTTATTTTTGAATTGAATTTAGCTTTTTATAATAAAACTCAAGCTTAGACAAATATATATCGGGATCGTAGTTGTCTTTATTATCAAATAAATAATTAATCTCTAGCTTCGTTAAAAGATTTTCACTTTAAGTAATTGAGACCGTTTAAATTTCTTAAAAGCTAAACATAAAATAAAACTAGAAGGTTAATTCTTATTCTGAAGTTTAGTTAGTTGTTCATATAGTATTTCCAAACGCGAAAGATATTCTTCTGGTTGGTAGTTGTCTCTATTGCTTATGGTTGCTTCAATTTCTTCCTTTAGCTCAACAGTTTTGCTCTCATTTTCCCTTTCAGCCAACAACGCAACAATCTTAAAGGTTTCCACCTTTATTTTTTCCTTTATCCTTTCTACTTTATGGTAATTGTCAATTTTCAGGGATATCCATATTAAGAACCCAGTAAGTAACAAAAGTATGGGTAAGGCTTGTATAATTTCATTTTCGTGAAAATAGCGGATATTTGGATTTAAAACGGAGATGATTTCATAAAGCTTTATAATTATTGGTACTAGCAAAAAATATTTCCACCAATATTGATTTGTAAAAAACCATATATTTAGGCTTAAAAA
This sequence comes from Galbibacter sp. BG1, assembly GCF_013391805.1. Classification (GTDB taxonomy): domain Bacteria; phylum Bacteroidota; class Bacteroidia; order Flavobacteriales; family Flavobacteriaceae; genus Galbibacter. The sequence goes on from NZ_CP058364.1 coordinate 3,414,104, forward strand.
TACAGTACCATATAGATATAAAACAAAAAACAGAAATAAGCTGATGCTTGGAAAAAGGGCAGTTTCTAGTTTCAAGATTTCCAAATCCCAAACTGTTTCGTCAGGGGCTAAATAATAAGTTCTATCTATAAAGGGTATAAAAACCATTATAAGTAAGATTAAATAGCCCCATATCCTTTTTTCATTAAAATAATCTGACATGGATGGCAAACCAAAAGATTTACCTTTTTTCTCCGTTATTGCAAAAGCTTCAGCTAGAACTTCTTTAACATTTGCCTGATTACTCAAAATATCTTTATCATAAAATTGATCTAAAAACAATTGATAGCGCCCTAGACTTCTAAACTTATAATTAATTATACTTTCTGCACCAATGTTATCGTGTTTTTGCCTATAAAATAATGGATAAGAAATTGTTTTAGTGACACAGAATACTATTACGACAAAAAAGGCGATTCCTATATACTTTAGATAATCAGTATTATCTATGGTAAACTGAAAACTTTGGAATACATAGTTAAAAAACTTATAAGATTCATTAACCAGCAATATTATGATTCCATATTTCCACCAATACTTGCAAGTAAAGAACCAAATTGCATAAAACATCATACTTGCAAAAAGCAATATAGAAGTATATAATGCCATATATACGGTAGTATTGCTTATAATTTTAAAGCCCAAATACGGAATCTCCCATTCTTTTTCATAAGGACTTAAAATGTATAGATATGTTATAAAAGTATTTAATAGAATGGATAAAATTATAAACCAATCATTTAGAAAAAACCTTTTAATAAATGAATTCAATGATATTTGTATTTAGATTTGAGGTAACAAAATTAGAAAAATAATAATCTCCGCATTGATTTAGGATTACTATTTTAATGCGGAAAGTTTAGCGTAGAGTGTTTCCAATTTTTCTAGATATTCTTTTGGTTCGTAAGATTTCTTGTTTGAAATAATAGCATTAATCTCTATTTTTATAGAATGATGATTAATTTTCTTTTCCTTTTCGAGGTCCGCTAAACTTTCGATCACCTTAAAAGTCTCTATTTTTATTTGTTCCTTAATACTCTCTATCTGTGTATGGTTGTCGATTTTAAAAGATATCCAAACTAAAAAAAGTGTTATCATAGAAAGTACAGGTAGTGCTTGCCAAATTTCATTCTCATGAATATATCTTTGATCTACATTCAGCACAGAAATTATTTCGTATAAGCTAAGTACTATTGGTACTAGTAAAAAATATTTCCACCAATACTTACTTGTAAAAAACCAAATGGTGAGACCAATTGACATCGTTAAATACATATAGGTTAAAAGCCAAAAGAATATAGCAAAATTGTTGTATTTACTCGTAGTAAGTGTTATCCAGCCTAAATTCCAAACATTAGAATTTGGTGCTATATAATAGATCCTATCTATTATAGGGAGCATGAATATGACAATAATTATTAAAATTCCTAAAATTTTAGATTTCAAGGAGTAATTCTTTCCTTCAATTTTGTTTTCAGTATTTGTTTTTTCATCATCTGATATCAAAATTGCGTTTGCTATAAGTTCTTGAGCGTTATTTATTTCTTTCGTTGTTATTACACCCATAAAGTGATTAAGAAAATTTTTATATTGACTAATATTCTTAGTCCTATAGCGTAATATACTATCCGCATCGATATGATTATTTGAAATTTGATACCTGAATGGATAATTAATTTTTCTTGAAACTATGAATAAAATGAAGCTACTACCAATGGCAATGAATAAATTAGGATAAGTTCCCAAATGAATCGGTAATTCAATACTAAAAAAAATAAATATCAATAGTTTATAAATCGATCCTGCGAATAAAACAAGTATACCATATTTCCACCAATAGGTACAAGTAATGTACCAAAGAGCATATAATAGTATATGAGAGAGAAAAATTGAAAGATGATAAGCTGATCCCTGAGCAGAACTATGCTCTGTAAATTTCATTACGAATAAACCTGTGTTCCAAGTTGGAGATTCAGGTACATACACATGAAAGAAGCTAAAAAAAGAGGCAAATAAAATAGTAGCAATTATGATGCTTTCTCGAAAATTGATACGATAATGGGACAAAAGCAATATAAAAAGTTTTTGATTAAAGTATAAATTTATAAAGTTTATCTAATCCATATCCAATTTCAAACGTTTTAATTTTAAATAAAATTTGTTTTATTAAATAAGCTATTAATTTTTTTGAACTTAATTTTACAAAAAATCAGCATATGGTCTTAAAGTATAAAATTAATGAAATTACCAAGATAGCTAAGGAGCTACTTCAATATAGCCCTTATAAAATTATTCTATTCAATGGAGAAATGGGCGTTGGTAAAACTACCCTTATAAAAGAATTAATTTCTCAGTTAGGGAGTAAAGATCGGGTTTCTAGTCCGACTTTCTCTTTGGTGAATGAATATAAAATTAAAGACGGAATAGCATACCATTTTGACTTCTATCGAATAAACGATATTGAAGAAGTTTACCAAATAGGTGTAGACGATTATCTATACAGTAATCAGTGGTGCTTTGTGGAATGGCCTGAAAAAGTGCAAGAAATACTACCGAAAAACGCTACCGTTGTCGATATAAAAAAACATTTAAACGATGAAAGAACAATAAGCGTTCAATAAAACGTTATATTTATAAACAATATAACGATAGAGAACTTTCTGTATATTAAAAACTTACGAATATACAACAAAGGTTTTTTATCTCCGCACCTTATTTTTTGGTACGTTTGTTACAACAAAAAACCAAAAAATCATACTATTATGTCATTCAAAAAAATTATTTTCTCCGTATTCGCAATCGCTTTATTAGCTGTTTCTTTAGTTTCCTGTTCTCCAAGTAGTGTAGCAGATGAAGATTCTTTATATGATTTAAATCAACAAGGAGTAACCGTAGAACAAATACAAAAACACAGGGAAGATGGTGGTAAACTTCATTAATTCTAAATGATTATTTAATTTTGAACTTACAAATCAATTAAATAGTTGCAGATTGATAGAATTTATTTAATTTTAGAGGTTTGAATTTAAACTTATATCTCTTAGATTTAATTCTATCTTATCTTAGAATAATGAAAAACCTAGATTCTTATCCAACCCGAAGCAGATTTTTAAAACATAGAATTTTAAGTATAGGTTCGATAGTTGCTCTTTTGATAGCTATCTCCCCATATCTGTATTACTTATATGAAAGTTTTCCAGAAAGTAAAGTTTGGGACACTATGTTATTTAAGTTCGAAGCTCAAAAATATGGATCTCTATATTTATATGCTTGGTTTTTTCTGGGAAAATTTGTTCCTTTAATGCTTTTGACTCTCTGGTTTTTTACCTGTAAGCATTGGTGGTATCATGTCATTTTGATACCAATAAGCATGTATTTTTTCCAGTTATTAAGTGTTATAAATGATGATGTTCAATATCTAGATGAATTTGAAATCTATTACATAATACCTATTATGATGGTGGTTATACCTATAGTCTACTTCATAAGGATTAAATTAATAGATAAGTATATTCACGGCATAGACTTAGATAAAATTGATGCCGAATTAAAGGAGTATGAAGAAAAAGAAAAGGTACAGCAAAAGAAAAACAAATTCTTTTAGACTTAAATAGTTTAGCTATCTTTGAACTTTTAAGGAACTAAAATGAATTACCCTAACACACCTTTTACAAAACAAGAGCTTATTCCCCAAGAGGAAACGCTTGAATTGCTAAAACAAAAAGGGGAATTATTTATAGGGATCCCTAAAGAAGTTTCGTATCAAGAAAATAGGGTTTGTTTAACCCCAGACGCCGTGAATGCCCTTACAGCGCATGGCCATAGGGTAATAATTGAATCGAAAGCGGGTATTGATGCCAATTATACGGATAATGAGTATAGCGAAGCTGGTGCTGAAATTACTTCTGATACCAAAAAAGTGTTTTCTTGTCCGATTATTTTAAAAGTAGAGCCGCCTTCTTTTAAAGAATTGGAACTTATAAATCCGCAAACTATACTTATTTCTGCCCTTCAGATAAAGACGTGCAGCAAAAAGTACTTCGAAACCCTTGCCAGCAAACGTATTACCGCGTTAGCCTTCGAGTTTATTAAAGACGATGATGGAAATTACCCAGCCGTTCGTGCTTTGAGTGAAATTGCTGGAACCGCCTCTGTACTCATCGCCGCTGAACTTATGACCAACGCAAATAGCGGAAATGGTCTCATGTTCGGTAACATCACCGGGGTGCCACCTGTGGATGTTGTTATTATAGGTGCTGGAACCGTTGGCGAATTTGCCGCAAGAGCTGCTATAGGTTTGGGAGCAAGCGTAAAAATTTTCGATAATTCTATTACCAGACTTAGGGGTATACAGAATAATCTCGGTAGAATGCTCTACACCTCTACCCTGCAACCAAAAAACTTATTAAAAGCACTTAAACGCTGCGATGTTCTCATCGGTGCGGTTCGTGGAATAAACAGGGCTCCAGTTGTGGTTACGGAAACTATGGTGGAGAATATGAAAAAAGGCGCAGTAATTATCGATGTGAGCATCGACATGGGCGGATGTATTGAAACGAGTGAAGTGACTACCCACGATAAGCCAACTTTTACCAAACACGGTGTTATTCATTACTCTGTTCCAAATATCCCTGCTCGCTACGCACGAACAGCCTCTGTTTCCTTAAGCAATATTTTTACGCCCTATCTTTTAAAAATTGGAGAGGACGGCGGACTGGAACAGTCTTTGCGCTTTGATAAAGGCCTGCGAAACGGACTCTATTTCTACCACGGCATCTTAACAAACAAAGCAATTGCAGAGTGGTTCGACCTTTCTTACCGCGATATAAATCTATTGATATTTTAATTTTATATGTCTTTACTAAAACGTGTTGGTTTTTATTTAGTTGGTGTTTCTATTGGTTTAATTTTTCTCGCTTACTTTTTTAGGGAAAAAAGAGCAGAATTCTGCTATCTACCCAACTGTAGAACGCTAAAATCAATTCGTACACAGGAAAAAATTGAGTTTTCCCCTTACATTCAACAGCTTTTGGACAATAAAACAATTTCCAAGGAGCAAATAGATTCCATTCTAACTTATGGGGAAGTCAATTTTTCTAAAAGCAATGTTGACCGAACCCAAGATCTTTCCGAAGAAAAATGTAGTACCTACTTTATCAACGGTGAAATAAATAAGGAACCTACAGAACTTGTGGTAAAGAATTGCAGGTTTAAAGCTGAAATTCTAGAAATAAATAAAAATTAGCTTCTCCAATAACGAGCTTTCTCATGCCAATTATTTATTCATTCGGAATTATGGCATCTATAATATGTACTACTCCATTGGTCGCTTGAACATCTTTTATAACTACCCTTGCATTTCCATTTATAATTAGATCGCCATTGGTGTCCTCTGTAATAGTAAGTGTATTTCCAGTTCCAGATTCAACCGTTCCGGTCGCTAAAAGCTCTGCGGCACTTAAATCGCCATTCGTAACATGATTGGCAATAAGTCTAAATAATGCCACGCCAGTCGGTAAATCACCGTAAGCGGTAAATGCTGTATTATTCGGTGCAAAAACTGTAAACGGACCGTCTTCTTCCAAACCGCTATCAAAACCTGTGCTTTCCAATGTAGACTGTAAGGTCGAAAGATCGTCTCTTTCTATAATAATTTCCAATACAGATTGAGTAGCCTGATCTTCTGTGGTGGTAACTTCTAAAACTTCACTCATCTCTGAAATATTATCTGAAGCATCCACGGCCTGAACTGTATATTCATAGGTCGTAGTGGCATCTAAACCTGTAATATCGAAAGTTAAATTAGAAGTCGTCCCTATACTTATATTGTTTTGAAAGATCTCATAATTGGCAACTTCTTCATTGTCTGTGGAAGCAGACCAACTTAATGTAAAACTACTAGAAGTTATTTCGGAAGCCTGAAGATTTCCTGGAGCACTTGGTGCTTCGGTGTCTTCACCAGAATCAGTTGTTACCTCTATGGTATTACTTTGTTCTGAAGTATTTCCAGCCAAATCTTCAGCTATTACATAAAATTGATAAGTGATACCAGCTTCAAGTCCTTCAATAGCTATAGAAAGTTCCCCTTCAGTTTTACCAATACTTACGTTATTTTGAAAAACTTCATAATTAACAACCTCTTCGTTATCCGTTGAAGCGGTCCAGGAAAGGTCTACGGATGTATCAGTAATATTTGAACTCACTAAATTGGTGGGTTGGGAAGGTTTTTCGGTATCTTCTTCTTTGGCGGTGGAAACGGTTAATATTTCACTCATGGAGGAAGTATTTCCCTCGCCATCTATAGCCGTTACGGAAAACTCATATTCTGTATCCGCCGTTAAGTTTGCTACTTCAAGGCTTGTAGATGTTCCAGAAAGACCGATGGAAACACCATCTTGAAAAACTTCATATTTGGTTACTTTAATGTTATCTGTAGCCTCATCCCATGATAATAACAAACTCTCGGGCTTAATATTACTGGCATTTAAACCGGTTACCCTTGTGGGGGCTTCGTCATCACTTAAAAGTTGATCTAAAGCTTCTCTATCATCATCACAAGAAAATAATACAAAAAGAAATACTAGACTCAAAGAGCCCAGTTTGGCAGCTACATTTTTCATTAATTACGTTTTTAAAGGTGTTTTTTAGAAAGTAATATACATCTCCAAAATAAATACGTGCAATACACCTAGAGCAGATGTTAACATCAAGAATTTTAACATTTTAGCCCATCGTAACGGCTGTAAGTTTCCAATACTATACAACCTCAACGCCTACGGTTTCTGTTTTTTCTATTCCGCCAAACAAAATAGAAAATAATAAGTAATATGGGTATTAAGATGTAAATAATAACTTCCGACCAAGATTGTAAATCCAATGGCTCATTATTTCCTGGTTTCGGAATTTCAGCAGGAGATTGCAACATTGTCAGTGAAAAATACATAATAAAAGAATTTAAAATCTTCTTTAAGATACAAGTTTAAACAACATCATTTTTGCATTTTAGACCAATTTAACTTTGCATAATCGATTTATAACCAGTATTTAAAAGAATTTCTGTATTTTGTTTTTCCAAACTTATGCCTATGCTATCTATTTTTACTAAGAAAAAAAGACTGGTAGATTTATTCGATAATTTTGTAGATATTCATTGTCATATAATACCTTCCATAGACGACGGTGCTAAAAATCTGGAAGCCTCTTTTTTTTTGATCAAGAAAGCACAGACCCTCGGAATTAATGGTTTTATTGCAACGCCGCACGTTATGGCAGACCTCTACCCTAATACTCCTCAAACGATAGGTACTAGTTATGATTTGCTGAAAAATCATTTATCTGAAAAGGAAGTTAAACTTAATAAATTCAACGTGGCAGCTGAATATATGCTGGATACAGGATTTGATGAACTTATTGATAACAAAAATCTGCTTTTTTTACATGATCGGTATATTTTATTCGAACTTCCATTTTTACAGGTTCCCATGAATGTAGAACGCGTTGTGGAAAGACTGGTAACCAACGGTTATATTCCGGTTTTGGCACATCCCGAACGTTACAGGTATTTTCATAACCAACCACATGTGCTTAAGGTTTTAATAAGTTTAGGATGTAAACTTCAGGTCAATGCATTGTCCTTGAGTATTTATTACGGTAAAAGCATTCATAAAATGGCGTTGGACTTGGTTGAGGAGGGTTTTATTGATTTTTTAGGTACAGACATGCATCACCAACAACACCTATGCAACCTTTCTGAAATAATTTTGAAAAAAAGCTATGAAAGCAAAGTGCAGGAAATTGTAGAAAATACCAACAATACATTTGGATAACTATTATGATACCGGTGAGTATAAGCGGTCGTTTTAATGCGACTTATACAATGCTGTGTTTAGTTTATTCTAGGTTCCTGTTGTGTTGAACAGTGAATTCCACCTCCATCCCAATTTAAAGCTTTGGCAGATATCCCAATAATTTCACGATTGGGAAAATATTTTTTAAGAATTGCAATCATATTTTCGTCCTTTCTTTTTTCGGATTCAGGAAGTCCTTTTTCCCAGTATTGGCTAACCAATACTACTTCATTAGATACCAAATAGTTAGCATAACCCATAACGGGGACATAATTTATCATGTCTTCTTTTGAAAATTGTTCTGTCAAACTAAATTGTTCCAGTAATTGCCAAATGACTGACGCAGGAAGGGTGCCGACATGTAAACTAATATCGGGGGAAGGAATTTCTACGATAGTGAAGGGCATTCCATTAACCCGTTTGGCCTTTTGTAATTGTTTTAGATAGTTCTGAAATATTTCATAGTCATGCTCTTGAAGGGGAGACTTTAGTTTGTCTTCCTCTGAGATAGTTGTCACTAATAATGTACTGTCATTGGCAAATCTTACAAGTGCATCAATATGCCCATCCGCACCCGCTCCAAAGTAATTTTCAATTTTAAGACCATTTCTTTCAATTAATGGAATTCCTTTTAACCAAATGACTTGATCCTTTCCGTATAAATCCTTAATGGAAGTTTCAATGTCTTCAATGGGAATTTTCCCCTCGTTCTGCTCTAAAGCATAATCCAATATTGATAAAGCAGAATGATTATTAACAACTATGGCTCCACCTTCATAGTTAATCGGGGATGATTTAACCGAATAGCCAAATCTGCTGGCCAAACTATCGTCAATGGTACCTCTTAAATTATTAGTTTCGTCACACCATAAATTAATACATTTCCAGTTCCAGTTAGCCATTACAAGGCTATCACCATTGGTTAGGAAAATGGGGCCAGTATCACGTATAAAGTTGTTAGGTAAAGGATGGATAACCATCTTGATTTTTGACGTGTCAATACTCATTTGCACCATTTCTTCCAATAAAGAATTTGAAAGAGAGTCTGAAGTTGTTAAGACTTTAACTGTCACTTTTTCATGAAGTGCTTTGACTATTTCTAGTCTTGTCGTAATCTGACCTTTTACGGAGTAAGGCGACCAGTAATCGTTAATATCAATCCAAACAGCCTCATGGGGTTCCCATTCGGGTGGGAATGAATATTCTTTGACAGCTTTTTTTTGTTCTGAACAACCTGTTATAATAATTACAATAAAAAAAGTTAGTAGTCTCATAATTTGAATAATTAAACACAACTTACTTTTAAAAATTTAATCCGATTAAATTCATTAAAAAAAGATATAGCATCTTTAATAATACTAAAACCATCGTTTACGTTTTTCAAGTTGTGCGCCATAGCCATAACCCAATTTGGCACCATATCCAAGATTGGCATTTTTTACATCATTTATAACTAAAGACATATTTTTTAGTTTTTGCTCCCGATAGACTTCGCTCACAAATTTTAATAGGGCTTTTTCTGTGTAATCCGCTCTGGTAACGTATAAAGTGCGGTCGGCAAATTCACTAATCAATATCGTATCAGTAACTGGCATTGCAGGTGCCGTATCCACAATTATAACATCGTACCGCTGCTTTACAGTTTCAAACAACTCGCCAAGTTTTTTATCCATTAACAATTCTGCTGGATTCGGCGGAATTTTTCCTGATTGAATAATATCCAAATCATTAAACGACAGCACGGGCTTTATAATTTCCTCTAGAGTGGCATCTCCATGTAAATATTCCGAAAGTCCAACTTTTGAAGTATTTGCGATAAAACTGGTTAAACTTGGTTTTCTAATATCCGCCCCAATAAGTAATACTCTTTTATTGGAATAGGCATAAACCGATGCTAAATTGTAGGATATAAAGGTTTTGCCTTCCCCAGAAATACTGGAAGTAACATAAATGACCTCACTTTGCGGTTGATCTTTTTTCTTGAAAAGGTAATCGATATTGGTTCTTAAAATACGAAAAGACTCCGCCAGTACTGAACGGTCGTTTTCTTCAATGGTCAATCCCTTTTTGTTTTCAATTTTTGGCAACTGCGCCAATACAGAAATGTTCGGCATAGCCTCCGTTAAGTCAGATTTTTTATGAATTTTGGTGTCGAGCAATTCTTTTACATAAATGAATCCAAATGGCAACAACAGGCCTAAAAACAAACTAGCAAAATATATTTTTTTCCCTGAAGATATCGGATTGTAACTACTATACGCTGGTTCAATAACCTTAGCATTTGGAGAAGTGGCGGCCATGGAAATAGCGGCTTCTTCCCTTTTTTGCAATAAGTACAAATAAATGGTCTCTTTTATATTTTGCTGCCTTTGGATATCCCTATTTTGTCTTTCTTGTCCAGGTACCGAGGAAATACGGGAGTTGATTAAACTTTCTTGATTTCTTAAATTACTTACACGAATATTAATGGTACTTTTTAAATTGGTAAGACTTTGTTCCATAGAGGATTTTAAACCATTTAATTGCTGATCTAACTGAACCACTATTGGATTGTTCTCCCCAGAAGTTTTTAATAACCGCTGGCGTTCTAAAACCAATTCGTTGTATTTTGTGCTTATGGACGTTATATTGGCATCAGACAAGCCGATATTGGAGGGCAGTAACTTATAGCCTTCTTGATTTTTTACATACTGAGACATATGGTTTACTGTATTCAACTCGGTTTCTAACTGAATTAAATTTTGCTCGTTTTGCGCCCCCGTTTCTAAAAATATCCCGGCTTCCGAAGTTATATCCGTCAATTTATTTCCTACCTTAAAACGTTCTTTGGTAATATCCACTTCAGAAAGATCCGTAGAAATTAACTTAATCCTATCGTCGATAAACGTGGAGGTAGCTTTGGCCACTTGATTTTTTTCGTCAATGGAATTTTGATTGTAAACTTCAGCGAGTTTGTTCACGATATCCTTAGCCTTTTCTTGAACAGGATCTGTTAAGTAAATGGATAGAATATTAGATCCTTTGGCAATGGGTGCTACAGAAATTTTACGTTTATAGTGTTCGCGAACGTTTTTAACAGGCGTGACCACTACTTCGATGGACCTGTCCATATAATTACTGAAATAATCTTGATTGGGAATTAGAATTACGTTTCCTAAAGAGGTTGGAACGTTCTCACCGAAGAGAAAACTTTTAGGAGGGTTATCTCCTTCTACATAATCGAAGCCTGTAGGGGAAGTGATTTTTATTTTAAAACGGTTGTATGATTTATTAAGAATTGAATCTGATTCCAGATAATTTACCTTAAATGGCTTATTGCTATAAACCTCTTCATCGTTTATTCTACCTTTTACAAAAAGCTGTCGGTTAAGTTTTAAATCTTCTACCACCTCTTCCATTAAAGCTCGCGACTTTAAAATTTGAATCTCCCCATCTACCTTTGTATTGTTCATTGAAGAATTCGATAATCCTTCCAAAACAGCTACTTCTGGAGATAGTTTAGATTCTTCAACTATTAGAATAGTGGTTTCTGCGGCATAAATCGGTTTGGAATACCTTAGGTACAGAAAAGCAATTACAACCAATAACCCAAGGCTTAGAACAAACCAATACCAATTTTTAACATAGGGTTTTATAAACTCCTTGATGTTCATTTTAGAAGGTTCCGCTGAAATATCTTCGCTATGTGCATACTCTTTCTTCATTATCTAGTTATTGCTATTATAGAGGTTAGCATTATTGAAAATACAGATAGACCAATGGTTAATCTATTATCTAGAGTAGATGTTTTTATGACTGAATTGTTTGGTTCTACGTACACTACATCGTTTTGAGTTAAATAATAGACAGGGGAATGGATAAATTCTTTGGTTGTGAGATTAATTCGTGTATAGGTTTTAACTCCATTAAAATCGCGGATAACCAACACATTCTCCCTTCTCCCTTTAATTTCAAGGTCGCCTGCCAGGCCAATAGCCTCCAAAATGGTAATACGTTCTCCTGCGATACTATATGTTCCCGGCTGCCTTACTTGTCCCAGCACAGTAACCCTAAAGTTTTTAATTCGGATATTGACAATGGGATCTTTTAAATACCCTTCCTCTGTAAGTTTGCTTCTAAAAAGCTCTTTGGCTTCACTCGTGGAAAGACCTAATAATTTGATTTTTCCTAAAACAGGAAAATCAATATTTCCTTCCTTATCAATTATATATTCCAGTTCCTCTACATTCTCACCAGTTCCTTTGGAAAGGTTAAAAGGTGCCGTGGCCGCCATATCGAAACTAGAGATGTAAATACTTAAAATATCGTCTACCTTAAACTTAGGTTCAAATGTATTTGTTTCTACTTCTGTTTCAAATTGTTGTGCGTTCTGTAGATATACAATGTCTTTTCGAGAACCACAGGATATAGCGGTAGCGATTAATAATAGGTAACAAAGTAAATTTTTGGTTTGCAAGGATTTAATCATTATAAGAACATTAAATAGCATTAGGGTGTACATAGTTAAGGGATTGCAAAATACCGTAATTGGGAATTTTACTGCGAATTACTTTCGTGTCCAAACACTCGTAATCCGAATTTTGAGAAATGAATTCAGGAACTATTTCCTTTAGTTTTTTTACAATGATATTTTTGTCATGATAAAGATTCAATACGCATAGGGAATCAATTTTTGCTTTTAAGCGCTTGTAATCTATTTCCTTGGTTTTACTTATCATTATTTTTTCATGATACGTTGGCAAGGTGTTTTCACCATTTGCCAAAAGTTCTTCATACAATTTTTCCCCGGGACGTAAACCGGTTATTTTTATATCAATGTCTTCTGGATATCTCAATCCAGATAAGCGAATCATGTTCTTGGCAAGGTTTAAAATTTTCACACTTTCCCCCATATCGAATATAAAAATCTCTCCCCCCTTACCCATAGTGCCGGCTTCCAACACCAATTGGGAAGCTTCAGGAATTGTCATAAAATAACGGGTAACTTCTTCGTGGGTAACGGTTAAAGGGCCACCCTTTTCAAGTTGTTTTTTAAACAAGGGAATAACAGACCCATTAGATCCCAATACATTCCCAAAACGGGTAGTAATAAACTTAGTATGCCTAGATTCCTCTTGTAAACTCCCTATAAATATCTCTGCAGACCTTTTGGTGGCTCCCATTACATTGGTAGGATTTACAGCCTTGTCAGTAGAAACAAATACAAATTTATCCGCATTGTATTTTAGAGCCATTTTGCTCACTAAACGCGTTCCTCCAACATTAATCTTAACCGCCTCATACGGATTGCTTTCCATAAGCGGAACATGTTTGTATGCTGCGGCATGAAAAATGATGTTTGGTTTAAAAGTTTCAAAAATCCTGTCCAGCGCGTGTTGGTCGCGAACATCGGCAACAATAGGATAGAAATTCTTTATATTTTCTTGTTTTAATTCCTGTTGCAAATCGTATAATGCAGATTCTGCAATATCTATCAGTACTAATTTTTTATAGTGAAAATGAGACAACTGTCTAGAAATCTCACTTCCAATAGAGCCTGCGGCTCCTGTAACAAATAACACCTTGTTGTTAAACTCTTTTTGAAGCTCTTTGTTTTCAATATTAATTGGGGTTCTATCCAATAAATCCTCGAGCTGAATTGGTTTAATCTGGTTTACATTAAGCTCACCATTGATCCATTTATCTATTGGCGGTACTGCTTTTATAGTCGGTACAAAGTCAATTAATTTATCCACTCGGGATCTCAGTTGCGCCGAAGCCGTATTATGCATGGCTACAATTATTTCGTTGATTTGGTATTTTTTTATAAAATCTTCATCAACCAAAGAACTATCCATAATTTTTGTTCCATTAATGCTATTCCCAATTTTGTTGTTATCATCATCAATAAAGGCAATGATTTTATTTTTTTGATCTACATTATTTATCAATGCATTATGGGTCATTATCCCTGCTTCTCCCGCCCCATAAATTAAAATGCGTTTGGTAGATTTCATTTTGCATTTTAAATATTGATAGGCCAACTTAAAAACCAATCGGGACTTTGCTAAAATCACAAAATTTAGAAAAGCGTGCATTATAATGATGGATTTCGGTATGGTTAAACCGGGAACTATTGCCAGCTCTTTGTTTGCCACAACAAGTGCAGAGGTGAAAAATGCCAATAGGGTAACTGCGATAAATATGTTCATTAAATCTTTTACCCCTGTATATCTAATAATCCCTTTGTAAGAACCTGTTATTAAAAAACTCAAAAGTGCCAATACGCCTAAAACGGGTAATTCCAACAATAAATTTTTAATATTGAAATTAAACGTAAGGTGAAATCGAATAAAATAAACCATAAAAAATGTAAGCAATACCAGTAGAATATCTACAGCTAGTACCAGCCACTTAGAGGCATATCGGGGAGCTTTGGAAATTAGATATTTGTAAATCATTTTAAAAAGGTATTTTTAATTAGGTTGGTTATTCTAAAAAGGTCTTCCTCGGCCAAATTTGAACCACTGGGCAAACAAAGTCCTTTTTCAAAAAGTGATTGAGACACCCCATTGGTATAGGCCTCTGCACTTTTAAAAATAGGTTGTAAATGCATTGGCTTCCATAATGGTCGTGACTCAATGTTTTCCATTAAAAGCTCTTGACGAAGTTGCTCCCTACTGTGGTAGGAGTCTAACAAAATAGTAGTAAGCCACCTGTTTGAAAAACTCCCTGCAGGCTCTTCTAGAAATGATATTTCATCAATTTCGCTAAGGTTTTTTTTATAAAAATCGTAGTTTCTTCTTCGCTGCCGTACCCTTTCTGGAAGCACTTCCATTTGCCCACGGCCTACTCCAGCTACCACATTGCTCATTCGGTAATTATATCCAATTTTAGAATGTTCGTAATGGGGTGCATCATCCCTAGCTTGTGTAGCCAGGTGAACAGCCTTTTTCTTTAAGTTTTTGTTTTTGGTAATTAATGCACCTCCGCCGGATGTGGTTATTATTTTATTTCCGTTAAAAGATAGTATGGAGATATCTCCTAAGGTTCCACATTTAATCCCCAAATATGAGCTCCCCAATGCTTCTGCACTATCTTCTATAACAGGTATATCGTATTTTTTACTTATTTGATTGATTTCTGAAGCATCGTAAGGCATACCATATAAATGAACGGCTATAATTGCTTTGGGCTTTTTATTTTTATCAATACTTGCTAAAATTGCTTTCTCCAAAAGTTCAGGAGACATATTCCAGGTTTCCTCTTCGCTATCTATAAAAATAGGTACGGCACCTTGATATAAAATAGGGTTTGCAGAAGCGCTAAATGTAAAACTCTGGCAAAGTACATGGTCTCCCTGCCCCACCCCTAACAAAATAAGTGCTAGATGTATAGCGGAAGTACCAGAGGCCACTGCAGCAACCTCAACATCCTCATTTAGGTAATCTACTATGGCCGTTTCAAAAGCATCTACATTTGGACCAAGTGGTGCAATCCAATTGGTATCAAAAGCTTCTTTAACATACTTTTGTTCTTGTCCGCCCATGTGGGGGGAAGAAAGCCATATTTTAGTTTCTGTTGATATCATAGTGCCCTTATGTTTACCATAAGAGTTAAGCTATAGTGTGTAAGACGGGCTGGTTTTCTAGCTCGGTGAAAGAGAATTCTACGCTCTACTCCAAGCGTGTTGAACAATAAAAAGAAAGTGAATTTGAAAAAACCCCGAAAGAAGTTTTAAATGAATTGTTCTCTCTTTAATATTAAATCAACACCTTGCTATTAATCAACTTAATATGAAAAGGAACAGGTTAAAAGTAGCAAAGTATTCCATTGCCTATCGTCTAATTCGGTGAATTACAGTTTAAAATCGGTTAACTACTGTATTGCTAAATTGAAGTTAAATAATTGATATTTTATCGGTTATTTAGGCCTTTTCTCCTGATTATAAGTCCGTTTAAATCAATTTTATACAAGTCAAACAAAGGTTCACGCCAAGAAAAGAATATCATATGCTAAATTCCATAAGTTTCCAATAAGCTTTTATATTTGCAATGTCTGCTGAGTTTCCATTTCGAAATTTGGCACTTTTTATTAATCTTATTTGAAAACCCAAATAGTGAAAAAAATAAATAAAATCTGTTGTATTGGAGCCGGATATGTCGGTGGCCCTACAATGTCGGTTATAGCCTATAAATGTCCAGATATTCAAGTTACGGTAGTCGATATAAATGAAGAGCGCATTAAAGCCTGGAACCATGAGAACCTTGATAAACTTCCCGTATACGAACCCGGATTAAAGGAAATTGTGGCCGAAACCCGCGATAAAAACCTATTTTTTTCTACGGATGTGGATAAGGCTATCGATGAAGCACAAATGATTTTCATCTCCGTAAATACCCCCACAAAAACCTACGGAAAAGGGAAAGGGCAAGCGGCAGACTTAAAATTTATAGAGTTATGTGCCCGAAATATAGCAAAGGTTGCAAAAGATGATAAGATAGTGGTTGAAAAATCCACGCTTCCCGTTAGAACGGCCCAAGCAATTAAGAATATTTTAGACAATACCGGCAATGAGGTAAACTTTGAAATTCTTTCTAATCCCGAATTTCTTGCTGAAGGTACTGCGATAAACGATTTGTTATATGCAGACCGGGTTTTAATAGGTGGAGACGAAACTACAGAGGGCGAAGAAGCCAAAGAAGCCTTAAGCGCTATTTACGAAAACTGGTTACCAAAAAGTAATATTTTAAAAACCAATATCTGGTCCTCAGAATTATCGAAATTGGTAGCCAATGCCTTTTTAGCTCAGCGTATCTCTTCCATTAATTCCATATCTGCACTTTGCGAAAAGACAGATGCTAACGTTCAGGAGGTTTCGAAAGCAATAGGACTCGATAGTAGAATTGGTCCTAAATTTTTAAATGCTTCTGTTGGTTTTGGAGGGTCTTGCTTCCAAAAAGATATCCTCAACTTGGTGTACATTGCAAAAACCTATGGATTGCACGAAGTTGCCGATTATTGGGAACAAGTAATCTTAATGAACAATTACCAAAAAACAAGGTTTGCCAATAATATTGTAAGTACTCTTTACAATACAGTTTCTGGTAAAAAAATTGTTTTCTTCGGATGGGCGTTTAAAAAGGACACGAACGACACTAGGGAATCTGCTGCTATCTATGTTGCTGACTCCTTATTGGAAGAGCAAGCTGAAATTGTAGTGTACGACCCAAAGGTAACCGCAGAGCGGATCTATGCCGATCTCGATTATTTAAATACAAGGTCTGAAGAAGAGAACAGAAAACTGGTAACAGTGGTAAACGATCCTATTGAAGCAACCAAAGAGGCTCATGCCATTGCAGTGCTTACAGAATGGGATGAATTTAAAGAATATAATTGGGAACTAATATTTGAACACATGCTCAAACCAGCCTTTGTTTTCGACGGTAGGAGAATTCTCAACAAAGAAAAGTTAAATGAAATAGGCTTCAACTATTACAGAATAGGTGAAAATTCTTAAAAGCTTACTTCAAACTTATAAATCCTGATTAGTTAAATAATTAATCAGGATTTCTATTTTTAGGTCCTTTCAACTTCCGTTTAGAACTTCTATTTTTTTAAAATGTGCTTTTCATCTTAAATTTTAGCATTTTAAATTAATATCCCGACTCTTTATTTCTTTTTATAGATATTTAACCCTGAAATATAAGGACTAAAAACCTTCAAAAGTTTTATGCCAACTATTTCTTCCCCCTAAAAAAATAAGGCCTTTACGCCTTGCACCTGCCAATTACTGGTGTTGCCCACAAAGGTGACCAATTATCATTAAATGGATTAATAGCAAAGAAATTTAAATGTTAATTGAGTTTACACGACTATGTTATCCAAACAAATTAAAGGTGGGGCTATTTTATCGTATGTTACCATATTTCTAACCAATGTTGTTGGCTTAGTACTTACTCCCTTTATAATACGTTCCTTAGGAGCCTCAGAATATGGCCTTTATACCATGATTGGAGCGTTTGTAGGCTATTTAACTGTGCTCGATTTCGGTATTAATAATTCCATTATTCGCTTTGTAGCAAAGTACAGAGCGGAAAATGATAAAAAAGGTGAGGAGAACTTTCTTGCCATATCTTTTATTATCTATATTTTTATTTCTATTCTCGTTGTAATCTTCGGGTTTCTAGGATATCAAAATATCGATTCTATTTTTGAAACCCTTACCCCTTCTGAACTCCACAAGGCTAAAATAATGGTGCTCATATTAATCTTCAATGTAGCCATTACCATTCCTGGGGGTGCATTTAGAGCCATGTGTATGGGTTACGAAAACTTTACCCTACCAAAAGCCGTTAACATTTATAAATACATTGCCAGATCTATTTTGGTCGTATTTATCCTTTTTTACGGTGGAGATTCCATTAGTTTGGTTATAATAGATACTATTATGAATTTGCTCTTCATAATAGCTATGGCGTACATTGCTTTTGGTAAACTAAAAATTAAGGTAAAGCTCTATAAATTTGAAGGCAGCCTTGCCAAATCCATTTTTAATTATTCCATTTGGGTATTTGTTTTTGCTCTGGTCAATAAATTAAGATGGCAATTTGGGCAATTAATCCTAGGGTTAAATTACGACACAACAATTGTAGCCATCTACGCAGTTGGTATTACATTGGGTAGTTACTACGGAGCCTTTTCTTCGGCAATTTCCTCCCTTTTCCTTCCCAAAGCAATGCAAATGACAGTAAGAAGTGATGCTCCGGAAGTCTTAACAAAAACCTTTATAAGAATCTCGAGGCTCTCCACCTATATCCTATTTTTTATTCTGGGCGGTTTTATTCTGGTCGGACAACAATTTATAAACTTGTGGGTAGGTGCTCAATTTGCCCAAGCATATTGGTATACGCTGTTAATTATGATCGGACTCACTTTCACCTTAAGTCAATCTTTTGGGAACGATCTATTACAAGCCAAAAACAAACATAAATTTAGGGGTATTGTTTTATTACTGACCACTTTATTTGGCGTAGCCTTAGGATGGTTTTTGTCCTTGCAATATGGAGCTATGGGACTTATTATAGCAATAGTGGTCTTTATCTTTTTTGAAAGGTTTGTTATGTGGTGGTATCTTTCCAAAGAGCTAAAAATTGATATGAATTACTATTTCAAGAACTTTTCATCACAACTTATTTATTTTTTACTGACCGTCGCTATTAGCTATCCTTTACTCCTATTAATTAGAAATCATAGTTGGTTGGGACTGCTGGTTAAAATAAGCCTATTTGCCATAGTCTACATCGGTTTTATGTTTAAATGTATGAATACTGAAGAAAGAAAACTTGTTCGCTCTTTAATTCCTAAAAAAATACTGGCATGATCTCAACATTAAAAAAATTGATTCCACTTTCCTATAAAGAAAAAACCATTCTTTACCGGGAGGCTATCACCAACCAAAATTATAAGCATTTAAAAAATACCAAGAAAGTATTCGTTTTTATGGCTGCTGATTATAAAAATATTGGTGATGCTGCAATTACTTATGCACAGGTTGCAATGCTAAGAACTTGTTTTCCAAAACATGAAGTAATTGAAATTCCGCTTAAGAAATCATTTACCGATTTATTGGCCATTAAAAAGGTCATTAACCCAGAAGATATCATTACTACCATTGGCGGCGGTAATATGGGAGATACCTATTATGGCTTAGAACGCATCCGTCAACAAATTGTAAAAACATTTCCTAAAAATAGGGTAATTGCCTTTCCACAATCCTATAGTTTTAGAGAGCAGGAAAGTAATTCTACCATCCACACCGCTAAAAAAATATACCAAGCGCACGACAACTTGTTAGTTTTAATTCGGGATCAATCTTCTCTAGCAAAAATGAAATCTCAATTCCAAAACCTGGATTTGGCTTTAAGTCCCGACATTGTTTTAACATTAGACCTAAGTGAACCAAAGTATGCTAGAATGGGCATTTTACTTATGCTAAGAGACGATGTGGAGAGCGCCTTAAATGATGATGAAAAGGAAATTATTAAAAATGTAGCCTTTAATCACGATGATAACATTACGGTTTCTGATACTTCCCATCATAAAAACATGGCAAATTCCAAATATCGTAATAGAGCATTTCTAGATTTCATAAATACCATAAAACAACACTCTATTGTAATAACCGATAGACTGCACGGTGTCATCTTTGCCTACATTACCAAAACTCCCTGCATCGCCATTAACAGTAAAAACAGCAAAGTAAAAAATGCCATAAACAGCTATATAAAATGCGATTATATAAGGCTTATGGAACAAGTGGATATTGAAGAATTACGTGGCCATCTCAATTATTTTGAAGCCACAAATCAAATTAATTTTTCCAATAAGACCAAAGAGTATTTTAAAGAAGTAAAAAAGATTATTAAAAATGAAAACCGATAAAATTTCAATCATTGTTCCCATTTACAACAGCGAAGCATTTTTGCGGCGTTGTTTCGATTCCATATTGGAGCAAACCTACACAAATTATGAAGTTTTATTGATTGATGATGGCTCTACCGATACTTCTAAAGAAATATGTGAAGAATATCTAATAAAAGACAAACGCTTTACCTATTTTTTTAAAACCAATGGAGGCTTGTCTTCTGCCCGTAATTATGGAATTAAAAAAGCCAATGGCTCTTTTATTTTCTTTTTAGATAGTGACGATTTTATCGTCAACAATGCGCTGACCATTTGCCATGCCACAGCCACTAACAATAATTTAGAGCTCCTAAACTTTGGCTATCAATATCATAAAAACGGTCATATCTCTCCTTTTTACTCCTCTTTACCAAAAGGTAGAATTATAGATCACTTTGAAATTTTAGAAATTTTAAAAGAAGACACCCTCGGCAATAGGTTGCTATGGTTCAGCTGGTCTTATTTTTATAAAACCTCTTTTTTAAAAGAAAACAATTTACTTTTTAATGAAAAGGTTCTTTTGGGGGAAGATTCAGACTTCAATCTGAGATGTCTTTTAACATGCCGTGGTGTTTACAGTATTGAAGCGCCCCTCTATTGCTATGTTTATAATCCAAATTCCTTAACCCAGACCAACTACAAATCGAACTTACTGGAAAAATATTCATCGCAGTTTAATGCCCGTTTAAATGTGTATAACGACTTTAAGCTGAATGATGACGCCTATAAAAAAGATATTTCCCGTAATTATATAGAACACGCACTTTTTGAACTTATTCATAACGAAAAAAACAATAACGAGAACACCAAATTATCTGCTTTTTTAGCAAAAATAAGAGCCACTCCCATGTTTGAGTTTTGTGCGAAGCATTATTCCTTTTCAACCAATTGTCCGCCTAAAAAGAAACTTTTCTCACAGTTTTTCGTATGGAAACAAACCAAACTTCTGAGTTTATTAATCAAATCCGTTTAGACCGATGAAGCCAACCAAACCAACCATATTGTTTGTTCATCCAGATTTGAGAGGTGGCGGCGCTGAAAAAGTGCTTGTTAATCTTTTAAATACCATGGATACCTCTAAATACGACATCACACTTCTCACCTATTTTGAGGAAGGGGTGAATAGAAAAAATTTGAATCCGGATATAAAACAGGAATTTATTTTTAAAAAAGTATTTCGCGGTTGGTCCGTAGTGCAAAAATTGTTTACTCCAAAACAACTTTATCAACTGTTCATAAAAAAAGAATATAATGTTGTAATCGCCTATTTAGAAGGAGTTCCAACTAGAATGGTCAGCGGTTGCCCATTTAAAAATACCAAGCTTATTTCATGGCTTCATATCGATTTAAAAAATTTTGGAATTGAAAAGGTGTTTCGTTCTAAAAACGAAATGGAAAAATGTTATCTAAGGTTAGATGAAGTCGTTGCCGTTTCAAAGCGATCCTTGGCTTCCCTTTTTGAAGAAGTGGAATTCCCTAAGGAAAAGGGGCGCGTAATACATAATGTTGTGGATACTAGGGAAATCATCAAAAAAAGTAAAGAGCCGGTTACTGATATTGTTTTTGATGAACATACCATAAACTTATGTTCCGTCGGAAGGCTAAACCGACAAAAAGGTTACCAAAGACTCATTGAAGTAATGTCAGAACTCACAAAAACCTATAAAAACATTCATTTATATATTATTGGTAAAGGAGAGCTCCAACAAGAACTGGAAATGCTTATAAAACATCATAAAATGGAAAATCATGTGAGTCTATTAGGGTTTCAGTCCAATCCTTTAAAATATGTTAGAAATGCAGATCTATTTGTTTGTTCCTCTTTTGAAGAAGGGTACAGCACAGCGGTAACCGAATCCATAATTCTGGGAACTCCTGTGCTAACCACAGCCTGTGCGGGTATGGATGAACTTTTGGATAATGGAGAGGTGGGGATGATTGTAGAAAACTCCAAAAAAGGATTACTAAACGGTTTCGAAGCGATCCTGAAAAACGAAGAGCTTTTAAAAAGCTATAAAGAAAAAACCCTAGCGAAGTCCAGTAAAATAGTGCATAACAATAATGGATTGCTTGTGGAAGCCCTTATAGAAGAGCAACTCCATCAATTAGAAACATCCTACGCTTAAAATGACTCCTAAAGAAACCAAGATGAACTCTTTCGTAAGTATAATAATGCCTGTTTACAATGTAGAAGATTATATTGAAAAGGCTATTGAAAGCGTAATAAATCAGACTTATAAAAATTTTGAGCTTTTAATTATAGACGATGGGTCTCCAGATGAAAGTATTGCCAAAGCAATTACATTTCAACAAAAAGATCCACGGATTGAAATTTTTCACAAAAAAAATGGAGGCTTATCCGATGCTAGAAATTATGGGTTAGAAAAATCCAAAGGAGAATTTATCTATTTCCTGGACAGCGACGATTGGATTGAACCAGATCTTTTAGAGAAGTGCATAAAAAGTGTAGCCAACCCCCAAAATGACGTGGTTGTTTTCGGCTATCACTTAGATACCGTAGATAATGATGATAAGTTAATTCATAACGAAAAAATGTATTCAAATTCCATAACCATCACACAAGAAAACGCGAAAGACGTAAAAATTGATGATACTTTATTGAATTTGATAGGCTATGCGTGGAACAAGCTTTATCGCGCAAGTTTACTTAAAGATCATGATTTATTTTTTGAGAAGGGTACATCTTTAATTGAAGATATTCTCTTTAACACACAAGTCTATAAAAAAGCGGTACAAATCCAGTTCATACCAAATGCTCTGTATCACTATATAAACCGCCAAAGGGAAACATTAATAAAAACGTTTCATAAAGATGCTTACCAATTGATTTTAAAAAAACACTACAGTCTAAAATCTTTACTAGATCATTGGGGTTTTGAAGGCAGAAAAAGAAATAGAATTCTGGCCCAAAGCATTGTTTTAGGGATAAAATACGCCATAAGCAATCTATTATCCTATAACAATAACTTAAGTGCTAAGGAAAAAAGGGATTATATAAATTATATCTATCAACACAAGGAAACCAAAAAATACATTGACTTCTATACACCAAAAACCAAGAGTGATATTATCTATAAGAAATTAATAAAATATAGGCTTGTAGCACTCACAATCTATTTGAAATCATGGAAAAAGGCAGCTTAGTAAAAAAACTAAAAAGAAGTATTCCGTTTGAAACCAAAATACAACTTCGCTTAACACAATTGAAATTCACGTCCAAGCAGCAGTTCTTTAAATTGAATAGCAAAAAACGGCGGATTTTTATATTTCTAGCAGCAGATTATGGCAATTTGGGAGATGTGGCCATTACCTATGCACAACATAAATTTCTAAAACAAACTTATCCCGATTGTCAAGTTATTGAAATACCAATTAGCAAAACACTGCAGGGAATTGTACAGGTAAAAAAAATTATCAGTTCCAAAGATATTATAACCACGGTTGGAGGTGGCAACATGGGCGATTTATATCATCAAATTGAATACTTCAGACAATTGGTTATTGAGAATTTCCCAAAAAACAAAATCATTTCGTTCCCACAAACCATAGATTTTTCAACTTCCAAAGAAGGAAAAATAAAATTATCCACGGCTATAAAAGTATATTCAAACCACAAGGATCTCTCTTTAATAGCCAGAGAACAAAAATCTTATGATTTTTTCAAAAAACACTTCAACAATAATGTCATCCTGTTGCCAGACATGGTAACTACTTTAGACAGGTCTCTACCAAGATATGAAAGAAACGGGGTACTTATATGCCTCCGGAATGACAAAGAAAGGAAACTTTCGGAAGCACAAAATGAAGCTTTGGTAACATTTATAAAAGATACATTTTCTAGGGTGGAATTTTATGACACCCATGTGGGCGGACAAAAACTCAGCATGAAATCCAAACTGACCTCATTGTTTAAAATTTGGGACGAATTTAAACAAGCAGAATTGGTTATTACAGATCGTTTGCATGGCATGATATTCTGCCATATAACCAATACCCCTGCCTTAGTGTTTTTAAACAACAATCATAAAATAGTCCAATCTTTCGAGTGGATTAAGCACAATCCCAGAATTAAACTGGTAAAAGAATATCGCTTGGAAGAAATTCCTTCACAAATTAACGGGCTTTTAAAGGCTTCAGAAAATACAAAAGTGTCTCTTTTGGATTCCTACAAGAATTTTAAAACCATCGTTTAAACTTATGTTGGATCTCTTCCCTATAGAATCTTATGGCGTTGTATGGTACAACATTCAATTGTTTGTAATCTTTCTCACGGTTTTACACACGCAGGTAATGGATTATAACGATAAACGTATGCATCAATACCTTGCAATTATTGGGTGGCCCTACGCTTTATTTGTTCTCCTTTATTTAGGATTAAGACCTATAAGCGGTAAGTTTATCGACATGACCACATATGCCTATATGTTTTACAGGGAAACCGTGGGAAGCCCTATTGATATGGGAAGCGATTATGCTTTTACTTTACTCTTAAAATTCTCTGCCTTCATAACCAACGTTAATGGCTTTTTCTTTATTTGTGCCTGTCTTTATGTAATTCCGCTTGTTTTGGCTTGTAGAAAGCTCTTTAAACATTTCTGGATCTATTGCTTTATTGCTTTGGTAGCCTCCTTTTCTTTTTATACCTACGGTGTTAATGGCATACGAAACGGTATGGCCACTTCCATTTTTATTTTGGGGATCGCCTTCTATAAAAAGCCAGTGGTCTCAGCCATATTTATAGTAATTGCATGTAGCTTTCATCAGTCTATGTATTTACCTACGGCTGCCTATATCGCTACGTATTTTTTAAAAAATCCGAAACTTTATTTAATAGGTTGGATGGTTGCTATCCCACTTTCCCTAGTATTCGGTTCTCTTTTTATAACATTGTTTACAAGCCTAGGCTTTGCAGATGATCGTCTAAACCAGTACCTATTGAGCGAAGCAGACAAAGAAGCTTTTTCCAGTACGGGATTTAGGTGGGACTTTTTAATCTACAGTGCCACTGGAACTTTTGCTGGCTGGTATTTTATTTTTAAACAGAAATTTACAGATACCCTTTACCACCGTATTTATGGAACATTTTTAATTGCCAATGCATTCTGGATATTGGTCATTAAAGCTAATTTCAGCAATCGTTTCGCTTATTTATCATGGTTTTTATTGGCCTTGGTAATTTTTTACCCTTTTCTGAAGAAAAAGTTTTTCCATTACCAGCATCAAGTTTTTGGCATTGTATTGCTGTTGTACTTCTCCTTCACCTATGTTTTAACTGTTGTAAGAACAAATATTTAAAATGAAGCTAACTATCGTCATACCTGTTTATAATGTTGAAAAATATATTGAAAGATGTATTAAGTCTGCTTTAGATCAAGGTCTTTCCGAAGATATCTATGAAATTTTAATTATCGATGATGAATCTCCAGACAATAGTATGAAGATCGTACATAAAATAGCTGAAAACAGCCCTGCTCTTCGGGTAATTTCACAAAAAAACAAAGGTTTGGGAGGGGCCAGGAATACTGGGATAAAAAATGCTTTTGGCGATTACATTTTGTTTTTGGATTCCGACGATTATTTAAATCCGAATGTGCTGAATAATCTATTAAAAATTGGCTTAGAGAATCAGTTGGATATTTTGGATTTTGGTGCAAGAGGCGTAAATGAAAAAGGTGAAACTGTATACACTGTTGAACATCTCTTGAGAAGTAAGGTTTCAGATGGACCAAATTATTTTAAAGATGGTTTTCATCAATCTGCTTGTGTTAGACTTTATAAACGTGATTTTCTATTGGAGAACAAGTTGATTTTCCGTGAAAAAGTATATGTAGAAGATGTGGAATTTAACTTTAAAGCCGTTTTTTTAGCCAAAAGGATCATTGCTACCAATATGATTATTTCCAACTTTGTTCAAACGACAGGTTCGATAACTAGAAGTAGCAATTCAGAAAAAAACAAAAAACTTATTTTAGACATTCTGGATGCCATAAAAAGAATAGATCGGTTTAGTAAAGAGGTAATTACTAAAAAATCCGTTGCCTATGGCAAAGCACGGGAGAAAGTAAACGAGCAGACGATTACGCTTCTTAAAATCCTATTTTTAAAAAGTAAAGATTTAAGCCTTTTCAACCAAGTGGTTGGCGAACTGAAATGCATGAACCTATATCCCTCCAAGTTCAGATCTAAAAATAGAAAAAGACAACTTTTTAAAGTTTTCTCCAACAATGGTTGGTTTTATTCCCAATGTTACAAACTTAAAAGAGCTGTTACATGAAACCAAAATTTCTATTAATCACCACTGTTCCGCAATCCCTCAATTTTTTTAAGGGACAATTACAAGTGCTTAAAAGTAAGTTCGACATAGAGGTTGCATCCAGTCCTGGAGAGCGATTAGAGAGTTTTAAAGAAAATGAAAAGGTAAAAGTACATCCCATTGTAATTAAAAGGGAAATATCTCTGTTTTCTGATATTAAAAGTCTTTTTAAACTATACCTGCTCATTACAAAAATAAATCCCGTCATCGTACATGGAAACACTCCAAAGGGAGGTTTATTGAGTATGCTCGCTTCATATTTTAACAACACCCCCATTAGAATTTATTTTTTACACGGTCTTCGTTATGAAGGGACAAATGGGATGAAGAGGAAATTTTTAAAAGTTATGGAATCGATCGCTTGTTCTTGTGCCACTCATATTTTTTCCGTGAGTTACGGAGTAAAGCAAACCGCCATTAAAGATACTCTTACAAATAAAGAAATTTCGATTATTGGAAATGGAAGCATTAACGGCATAGACACCCAATTATTTAATCCAGACAACATATCACTCCCAAAAATTGAAGGCTTCGATACTGAAAATGTCTCCATTATTTTTGGGTACGTTGGGAGATTGGTTGGAGACAAGGGCACCAATGAATTGATAAACGCTTTCTGTAAAGTACATGAAGAAAATCCAACCATAAGACTTCTCATTGTCGGCTTATTTGAAGAAATTCAAGATCCCGTAACTTTTGATACAAAGGAAAAAATAAAAACACACCCAGGTATCGTGCACGTAGGTTACCAAAAAGATGTAAAACCCTTTTTAAAGCTCATGGATGTTTTTGTTTTCCCTTCTTATCGGGAAGGTTTTGGAATCGTATTAATGGAAGCCGCTGCCATGAGAACGCCAGCAATAGCCTCAAATATATCGGGATGTAACGAAATTGTAAAAAGTGGTCACAACGGACTCCTAATAGCCCCTCGAAAAACCCAGGAGGTAATCAACGGACTTCAATTTTTTATACAAAACCCGGATAAAATTAAAGAAATGGGAGCGCAAGCAAGAGCATTTATTCAAGCGAAATACGAACAAAAACAAGTATGGGCGAATTCTTTAGATGCCTATGTTTCTATTTATCATGATTTTCAATCCAAAAAATAAGCATTGAAAACCAATTATCCTGCCAATACCCATTTGAAAAGAAGGAAAGCAAAGAAATTTTAAATTCAAAAGCATTTTTTTGTAATTTTGTAAAAGCAATGAAAATATTTTTCAGCAAAATAGTATCCTGTTTAATGGCACTTGTAGTGCTTTTATCTACTACCTCTTTTACGGTAGACATGCACTATTGCGGAAATGATTTAGTTGATGTAGCGCTCTTAAAACCCGCGGAAAACTGTGGTATGGAAATGCAAGATTCTTCCAGTGATGAAGAAAAAGTTGCCAAAAGTAACTGCTGCACCGACGAACACATTGTGGTAGAAGGGCAAAAGGAACTTAAATCTTCTTTTGAAAAACTCACTTTCCATCAACAAACAATATTAGTTTCCTATGTTTTGACTTCTTTAAATTTATTTGAAGGACTTCAGCAAAACATAGTCCCATTTAAAGATTACATCCCCCCTATTTTGGTCTCGGAAATCCAGCTCGAGAATCAAACTTTCCTTATTTGATATTTTAGATATTTTATGTTTTAGCAATACGCTTTCTGGAGCTATTCCAAAGGTGAATCCATATTCGTAATCTATTTAAAACTCTAAGAAATGCTGAACAAAAGCATTAAATTTTTAATTGAAAACAAACTCGTTGCCTTATTATTTCTCATACTTTTTACAGGTTGGGGAATTATAAATGCACCCTTTAATTGGGATACGGGTTTCCTACCAAATAATCCAGTAGCGGTAGATGCCATCCCAGATATTGGAGAAAACCAACAAATTGTCTCCACTGCTTGGGAAGGTAGATCCCCGCAAGATGTGGAAGATCAAATAACGTATCCTCTTACCTCAGCAATAATGGGAATTCCAGGTGTAAAAACCATTCGGAGTTCGTCTATGTTTGGTCTCTCCAATATTTATATCATTTTTGAGGAAAATGTTGAATTTTATTGGAGCCGAAGCAGAATTTTAGAAAAACTAAACTCCCTACCAAATGGATTGCTTCCCCCTGGGGTGAGTCCGGCTTTAGGACCAGATGCAACGGGACTTGGTCAAGTATTTTGGTACACCCTCGAAGGCAGGGATGAAAATGGTAATGTTACTGGCGGATGGGATCTCAACGAGCTTAGAAGCATTCAGGATTACTATGTAAAATACGGGCTGGCCGGAGCAAGTGGTGTTTCAGAAGTAGCGTCTATTGGAGGCTTTGTTCAGGAATATCAAATAGATGTAGATCCCGAGTTGCTAAGGCAATATAATATCAACCTTTCCGAGGTGGTAAATGCCGTAAGGAAAAGCAACAAAGAAATTGGAGCACAAACCTTAGAAATCAATAAGGTGGAATACCTTGTTCGAGGTATAGGTTACGTAAAATCTGTTAGCGATCTCGAAAATGCTGTGGTAACATCCAAAGAATACACCTCAATTAGAGTAAAAGATGTAGCTAAGGTTTTCTTAGGGCCAGAAGCACGCCGGGGAATTCTTGATAAAGAAGGTGCAGAGGTAGTGGGAGGTGTGGTAGTCTCGCGATACGGTGCGAACCCTATGGAAGTAATTTCCAACGTAAAACAAAAAATTAATGAATTAAGTGTAGGATTACCTTCCAAAAAGTTAAAAGATGGACGTGTCTCTAAACTTACCATTGTTCCATTTTACGATCGTAGTAATCTTATTCAAGAAACCCTGCACACCCTCGATGAGGCGCTAACGCTGGAGATTTTGGTTACCATTTTAGTTATTGTGGTCATGGTTTTTAATCTTCGGGCATCTATTTTAATAAGTGGCTTACTCCCCATTGCAGTACTCATGGTTTTTATTTCCATGAAACTTTTTAACGTAGATGCCAATATTGTAGCCTTATCTGGTATTGCTATCGCCATAGGAACCATGGTAGATGTAGGAGTTATTTTGTCTGAAAATATTATCCGCCATCTGGAAGCATCAAAAGAAAACGAAACTATCAATAACATTGTCTATAAGGCCACTGCCGAAGTTTCTGGTGCCATTGTAACAGCTGTTCTTACAACCATTATCAGTTTTATCCCTGTTTTCACGATGATAGGCGCAGAAGGAAAACTTTTTAGACCGCTTGCTTTTACCAAAACCATGGCGCTTACCGCCTCTATATTGGTAGCTCTATTCTTAATCCCTCCTTTTGCGGCTTTTTTGTTCAGAAAAAGAACATGGAAAGGAAATTGGAAACTCATAACTAATGCAATTCTTATCATTTTTGGTGCTTTTACTGTAATTAGCGGTTATTTAATAGGACTTTCTTTAATCGCTTACGGAACTATTTCACTGCTTCGGATAAAAAATAAAATTGATAGTGAAAAAGCGGGTTGGTACCAGATTTTAATCACAACACTCACTATTGTGGCCTTGTTGGCCTCCTATTGGCGTCCACTAGGGTTTGATAGAAATTGGATACTTAACTTACTATTTGTAGCAATAATTTGTTTCGGTTTGCTTGGAGTTTTTAAGATTTTCAGCACCTATTACACCCGTATACTCACTTGGGCGATGGAACACAAATTAGTCTTTCTCTCCATTCCCAGCGTTTTGGTTGTTCTTGGAGCCATAATTATGCTGAATACCGGAAAAGAATTTATGCCTTCCCTTAACGAGGGAACCTTTTTACTAATGCCCACTTCCCTGCCCCATGCCGGAATTGAAGAAAATAAAAGGGTTTTGCAGCAGTTGGATATGGCGGTGGCCAATATTCCAGAAATTGAAACCGTAGTAGGGAAAGCCGGAAGAACGAATTCTGCAATAGATCCTGCTCCTCTTTCTATGTATGAAAACATTATACAGTACAAGCCGGAATATATGCTGAATGCAAATGGGAACCAGCAACGATACAAAGTTAATGACCAAGGCCTTTTCGAACAAAAAGACGGCCGGTTAATACCCGATGGAACCAATTCTGAAGCTAAAATATACATTACAAACAAAAACCTAATTGAAGATAAGAACGGTGCTTATTTTAGAAATTGGCGAAGTCATATTCAATCCCCAGACGATATTTGGGACGAAATTGTAGCGGCAACCAAACTACCGGGGGTTACTTCTGCACCTAAACTCCAACCTATTGAAACACGTTTGGTTATGCTTCAAACAGGTATGCGTGCTCCCATGGGAATTAAAGTAAAAGGCGCAGATTTAAAAATCATTGAAGACTTCGGTATTAAACTGGAAGGAATCCTTAAATCGACCAAAGGAGTTAAAAAAGAAGCCGTATTTGCAGATCGAATTATAGGGAAACCTTATTTGTTAATAGATATTGATAGGGAAAAAATAGCCCGATATGGAATTTCAATAGATAAGGTACAGGAAATCCTTGAGGTGGCCATTGGTGGCAAAGTGCTCAGCAAAACCGTGGAAGGCCGGGAAAGGTACAACATTCGGGTGCGCTACCCTAGGGAATTGAGAAGCCACCCAGCAGATTTAGAAAAAATATATGTCCCAGTAGAAAATGGAAATTCAGTACCGCTAAAAGAACTTGCCGAAATACGTTATGAAAAAGGGCCACAAGTTATTAAAAGCGAAGACACTTTTTTGGTGGGATATGTATTATTTGATAAACAAGATGGTTACGCAGAAGTGGACGTGATAGAAAATGCCCAAAAAACAATAGAAAATTCTATTGCTTCTGGCGAGCTTAACATTCCCAATGGGATTAGTTACGAATTTACGGGAACTTATGAAAATCAGCTGCGTGCTGAAAAAACGCTTTCTTTGGTAGTGCCGTTGGTGCTTATAATCATTTTTCTAATTCTTTATTTTCAATTTAGATCGGTTTCCACCTCGCTTATGGTATTCTGTGGTATAGCAGTGGCTTTTGCTGGTGGTTTTATTCTTATTTGGTTATACGGTCAACCTTGGTTTTTAAACTTTAATTTCTTTGGGGAAAACCTTCGGGATTTATTTCAAATGCATACCATTAATTTGAGTGTTGCCGTATGGGTAGGTTTTATAGCGCTTTTTGGTATCGCAACCGATGACGGGGTCGTAATGGCAACCTATTTAAAGCAAACCTTTAGCAGGCGTCAACCAGAAAACATACAAGAAATACGAAAGGCTGTTGTTGCTGCAGGGGAAAAACGCATACGCCCTTGTTTAATGACCACCGCCACCACCCTTTTGGCATTACTCCCTGTATTGACTTCTACCGGAAGGGGAAGTGATATTATGATCCCCATGGCCATCCCAAGTTTTGGCGGGATGCTCATTGCGCTTATTACGCTGTTTATAGTTCCAGTGCTATACGGTTGGAGAAAAGAGAGGGAGTTAAATTCCATAAAATCAAGCGAAAAATAATTTTGTTTATGATAACATGGTTCTAATACTATTAAAATGAAAAACACATTACATAAAATCTTCACCCTTGCATTCTTTGGTATGGCCTTTACAACAAATGCCCAAGATTTAAATAACTATATTGAAGAAGCGCTGGAGAACAATCCCGAAATTCAGTCGTATCGATTGCAGTATGAAATTGCCGAAGAAAAACTAAACGAAGCTAGCACCTTAGGCAATACAGAGTTTGGAGCTGGCTATTTTGTAAGTGAACCTGAAACCCGAACGGGACCACAGCGTTTTAAACTCTCTGTTAAGCAAATGTTACCTTGGTTTGGAACCATTACTGCAAGGGAAAATTATGCGAGTTCTTTAGCAGAAAGTTCTTATACCGAAATTGCGATAGCGAAACGAAAATTGGCACTTTCCATCGCACAGTCGTATTACAAATTATTTGCCTTGCAGGCCAATCAAAAAGTGCTTCAGGAACAAATTGATCTCATACAAAACTATCAACAGTTGGCATTAACTGGCGTTGAAGTGGGAAAAACTTCTGCAGTAAAGGTTTTTCAGCTTCAAATAAGGGAAAATGAGCTGGAAAAAGAGCAAAAGGTGTTTCAGCAAGAATATATGGCAGAACAATCGGTATTTAATTCCCTATTGAATAAAAATAACAAGACTATCGTAGTAACTGAAAATTTGGAAATCCCTGAAATATCAGATGAAATTAAGAGAGACAGTTTAACACTACATCCCGAACTCTTAAAATACGATGCGCTTTACAATTCCATTGCACGTGCAGAAATGCTAAATCAAAAAGTTGGGAGCCCGAATTTAGGCATTGGAGTCGACTATATAAATGTATCGGAACGTACCGATATGGATGTAGTAGACAATGGAAAAGATATTTTTATGCCGATGGTTACCCTCTCCATTCCCATTTTTAATAAAACGATTCAATCCAAAACAGTTCAAAATCAATTACAACAAGAAGAAATAGAAGCAAAAAAAATTGCTAAATTAAATGAATTAAACTCTTATTTAGACCAAGCGGTCTCCAATAGAACGAATGCGAGAATTGATTTTGAAACCCAGTTAAAAAACTTGGAACAGACTAAAAACGCTGAAGAAATATTGATTAGGAATTACGAAACGGAAAGGATGAATTTTGATGACCTTTTAGACATTCTAGATCTTCAGTTGCAAATACAATTAAAAAAGATCGCGGCCATTAAAAAATATTATACAGCAAGTGCAATTCTTAATTATATAACAAACATTTAAAATTCAATACCATGAAAACAAATAAGATTATCTCAGGAGTTTTAGCAGTTACTTTAATATTTACAATGGGAGTTTCCTGTAAAAATTCCAATAGTGATTCAAAGGATTCCAATGGATCCATTTTATTTAAAAACGATTTAACGGAAAAGACATTTGATCATTATAATGAACTCAAAACAGCGTTGACGCAAGGGAATGCTTCCGAAGCTAAAAAAGCAGGAAAAGCACTTTCTGAAACGATTAGTAATAATTATTTAGAGGTTTCAGAATTAAGCAAGGAAATAGCAACTAGCGAAAATATTGAGACGCAACGTATGGCTTTTTCTAAACTTACCGAGGCGATACAACCTATTTTTGAATCTAATATTTCTGAAGGTGAGATCTACAAACAATATTGCCCAATGGCCTTTAACAATACAGGGGCTTCTTGGTTTTCCACTTCCAAGAAAATTGAAAATCCGTATTTGGAGGATATGGCAAAATGCGGTTCGATAAAAGAGGTGATAAAATAACACACATAGTGGCCTGCTTTTCATTTTAAAACATGAAAGAGATGAAAACTGAAAAAATATTATATAAATGAATACTTTTCTAAAACAGTGGGGAGAAGCTGCCTATACTACCATCGGATTTTTCTGGATGGCGCTTTGGGCATTTATCTTAGGTTACATCATCAGTAGTATGATTCAGATTTTCATCACCGAAAAACGAATGCAGGAAACAATGGGTAAAGACGAATCCAAAAGTGTGCTTTTGGGTACATTTTTCGGTTTTATAAGCAGTTCATGTAGTTTTGCGGCACTGGCATCCACTAAATCCCTTTTTAAGAAAGGAGCTAGTTTTGTCTCCTCCATTGCCTTTTTATTGGCTTCTACTAATTTGGTAATCGAGCTGGGAATTATTATTTCCATATTTCTAGGATGGCAATTTGTAGTTGGGGAATATGTTGGAGGACTTTTATTGATTCTCATCTGCTGGATTCTCATTAGAATTATAAATCCAATAAAACTTATTGAAAAAGCTAAGAAAAATCTTGAAAGTAATGATGGCAACGATGAAAAGGATGCTTCTCAAGATTGGAAAAAACAGATTCAAAAAGAAGAAAGCTGGGCTAGGGTTTCCAAAAAATATAAAATGGAATGGCAAATGGTATGGAAAGACGTAACCGTTGGCTTTACCATCGCGGGAATTGTTGCGGCATTTGTGCCAGATTCATTTTTCCAAACACTCTTTATAAACAGTGGCAATGGAAATACAGATTTTACTTTTCTGGAAATACTTGAACACGTAATCGTTGGACCCATAGCCGCATTTTTAACATTTATTGGTTCTATGGGAAATATTCCGTTGGCAGCATTACTATTTGGAAAAGGTGTAAGTTTTGCGGGTGTAATGGCATTTATATTCAGTGATTTAGTTGTTTTCCCAGTATTGAGAATCAATGCAAAATATTATGGTTGGAAGATGTCTTTGTTTATACTGTTCTTACTTTTTACGGCATTGATTGGAACTTCACTGGCGCTGCATTATGCTTTCGACTTATTGCATACTTTGCCAGATCCCTCTCAAGTTAAAATACAGGATACCAAGTACTTTAAAGTTGATTATACATTCTTTCTGAATATAGCCTTTTTGGGTATTTCGGGATATCTTATCTATTTGGGATTTTATAAGAAAAAAGATGTGAAACATTCCATGAGTGAAATGGCTCCCAAAAGCCAATTACTTGAAACTATTTTGAAATTTGCGGCCTTTATTTGCTATGCATGGCTTACCGGTGGATTGATGGTTAAATATTTTATGAACTAAGTATGAAACACACATATTACATACAAGGAATGACCTGTAATGGGTGCAAAAACCACGTAGAACAAACTCTTTCTAAGGTAGACGGAGTGAAAGTGGTTAGTGTTAATTTAGAAGCAGGCACCGCAGAAATCGAAATGGAAAATCATCTTTCTATCGAAAAATTTCAAGAAGCTCTAAAAAAAGATGGGGGACGCTATGGCATTCATAAAAACAAGGAAAAAAAATCTTGCTGTGATACGGCTAACAGCGAAAAAAGCGATCCCAGTAAAAAAGGAACAGGTGTGTTTTATTGCCCTATGAATTGCGAAGGAGAAAAAACTTACGATCAACCAGGGGATTGCCCAGTTTGCGGAATGGATTTGGTAGAAGAGCAACAGATCAATTCAGCAAATGATACTGTTTTTACTTGCCCTATGCACCCCGAAATTGAAAAAGAACAACCCGGGGATTGCCCCATTTGCGGAATGGAACTGGTACCAAAAGCTCTTAATCTATCATCGGAAGAGAAAAACTACAAAAAGTTAAAACGTAAATTTTGGATCGCACTAGCCTTTACCTTACCTATTTTTATTATTGCCATGTCTGATATGATTCCCAACAATCCTCTCTACAAAATTATGGCGCTAAGGCATTGGAACTATATACAGTTTGCCCTTTCCATACCTGTAGTGTTCTGGGCGACTTGGATGTTTTTTGAACGTGCTTACAAATCCCTTAAAACTTGGAACCTCAATATGTTTACCTTAATTGGGATTGGAGCGGGAATTGCATGGCTTTTTAGCGTGTTCGCTATTATTTTCCCAGATTTTTTTCCAGCACAATTTAAAACTGAAAGTGGTACTGTTCATATATATTTTGAGTCTGCCACGGTAATATTGACTTTAGTGCTATTCGGGCAATTATTGGAAGCCCGAGCGCATAGTAAAACCAATTCTGCGGTCAAAGAACTTCTAAAACTCGCTCCCAATAAAGCGATTCGCATAAAAAACGGAAACGAAGAAGAAATTTCTATCGATGATATCCAAGTGGAAGATATCCTGAAGGTAAAACCAGGTGATAAAATTCCAGTTGACGGTACGATAACCGAAGGCGGAACTTCTATTGATGAATCTATGATTACGGGAGAACCTATCCCAGTTTCTAAAACCCAGGGAGATACGGTGAGAAGTGGCACCATAAACGGGAACCAGTCTTTTTTAATGAGAGCTGAAAAAGTAGGCGACCAAACCTTGCTTTCCCAGATCATTCAAATGGTGAATAATGCCAGCCGTAGC
Source organism: Galbibacter sp. BG1 (assembly GCF_013391805.1). Taxonomy (GTDB): domain Bacteria; phylum Bacteroidota; class Bacteroidia; order Flavobacteriales; family Flavobacteriaceae; genus Galbibacter. The sequence goes on from NZ_CP058364.1 coordinate 3,450,536, forward strand.
AAAGCCCCGATCCAAAAATTAGCCGATAAAATTTCCGCTTATTTCGTTCCTATTATTGTAATTATATCGGGTATTACATTTGCGGTTTGGGCTATTTGGGGGCCTGCTCCCTCTTATGTTTACGCGCTTATAAATGCCATTGCAGTGCTTATTATAGCCTGCCCATGTGCCCTCGGTCTTGCCACGCCTATGTCTGTTATGGTAGGTGTTGGTAAAGGAGCCCAATCGGGGATTTTAATAAAAAATGCAGAAGCTTTGGAAACCATGGCTAAGGTAAATACGCTTATTATCGACAAAACTGGAACCATAACCGAAGGGAAACCAACGGTGGAAAGATTGGTGATTACAGATGATAAAATTTCTGAAAAAGAAGCCTTAAAATATATAGTTTCTGTCAATAGCAATAGCGAACACCCATTGGCATCAGCAACAGTTAATTATGGAAAAGAAAAGGATATAACCCCAACTGAAACATCAAATTTTAATGCGATAAACGGAAAAGGTGTTGAAGCGACTGTAGATGATAAAGAAATAAAACTTGGAAACGAAAAGTTAATGGCTTCCGTTAAGGCAACAATCTCAGAAAAAGTAAAAAATCAAGCAAAAGGATTTCAGGACCAAGGTAAAACAGTTTCTTATCTCGCTGTAGAAAATATTGTAATTGGATTTATTGTAATTAGCGACAAAATAAAAGAAACGAGCAAAGAGGCGATTCGGGAACTTCAAGAAAATGGTATTGAAGTTATCATGCTTACTGGAGATAACAAAAACACTGCCAAAGCAGTTGCTACCGAACTTAATTTAACCGATTATGCTGCGGAAATGCTTCCGGAGGACAAGCTAAAACATGTGGAGAAACTGCAAAATGAAAATAAGGTAGTAGCGGTTGCAGGAGATGGAATTAACGATGCCCCTGCCCTAGCTAAGAGCGATGTGGGTATAGCTATGGGAACCGGTACCGATGTAGCCATAGAAAGTGCAGCCATTACATTGGTTAAAGGAGATTTACACGGAATTGTAAAAGCGCGGATTCTCAGTGAAAAAGTGATGAAAAACATTCAGCAAAACCTATTTTTTGCATTGGTCTATAATACTATTGGTATTCCTATAGCCGCGGGTGTATTATTTCCACTATTTGGTTTATTGTTGTCGCCGATGATTGCGGCTTTAGCTATGAGTTTTAGCTCGGTATCGGTAATAGCAAATGCCTTGCGCTTAAGAAATGCCAAAATTGAATAAGGAATTCGTAAATACATTAATTAATCTTAGTAATTGCTAATTCCAGTATATAAAACTATATAAAATGAGAAAGAATGTAATTTATCTTATCATAGCAGCAGTAGTTGGTCTCTTTGTTGGGTACCTCCTTTTTGGTACAAACCCAAATGAGCAGCCAACAGGGCACAGCCATGAAACATCGGAAGGAATGTGGACATGCTCCATGCATCCACAAATTATGAAAACAGAACCCGGCGATTGTCCCATTTGCGGCATGGATCTTATCCCCGCCAGCAATACAAAGGACTCTCTAGATGTCAATCAATTTAAAATGACTGAAAATGCGATGGCCCTTGCCAACATTCAAACCAGTGTTATAGGAAATTCCAGCATTGAAAATGAAGTAATATCACTTTCAGGAAAAATAGAACCAAACGAAGATCAAACTTATACCCAATCGGCTCATTTTAATGGTAGAATAGAAAAATTATATGTAAAAACCCTTGGCGAAAAAGTGCATAAAGGACAATCTCTTGCCGTGGTTTATTCTCCGGAATTGGTAAGTGCCCAGCAAGAGCTTATTACAGCTTCTAAAATAAAAGAATCTCAACCAAGATTGTTTGAGGCCGTGAAAAACAAATTCAAGAATTGGATGATTCCAGAAAAGGAGATAAACGAAATTGTAAATACAGGAACAGTGAAAACCAGACTTACCATCTACTCCCATATTTCTGGGGTGGTTACCAGTTTAAATATGTCTGAAGGTGGACATATTATGGATGGAATGGCTATTTTTCAAACAGCTAATTTAAATTCGGTATGGGCGGTTTTTGATGCCTATGAAAAACAGGTTTCAGTATTAAATGAAGGTCAAAATATAACCATTCGTTCCAATGCGTACCCCAACGATTCCATACAAACAACCATCAGTTATATCGATCCTATTTTAGATGCACAAACCAGAACGGTTAACGTAAGGGCGGTTTTGCAAAACAAAGGAAACGAATTAAAACCTGGTATGTTTGTAGAAGGCTCAGTAACTTTAAATAATAGGCGGAAAACAGCGGAAGTATCCCTTACCATTCCCAAATCGGCAGTATTATGGACAGGCAAACGCTCTGTAGTCTATGTAAAAACAGGACAAAGTCCGCCAACTTTTCAAATGAGAGAGATTGTCTTAGGAAATCATTCTGGGGAATTTTATACCGTTTTAAACGGACTCCAACCAGGTGAGGAAGTAGTTACTCAAGGAACTTTCACTGTCGATGCTGCTGCCCAACTGCAGGGTAAGAACTCCATGATGAATAGATAGATGCCTTTTGGCATTAAAACTTGTTTCAAAACATAAAAAATGACGCTTTCCCAATTGATTTATTGATCGGAAAAGCGTCGGTTTATTTTAATTTTGGTTAAAAACCAAAGATCTATCGAAAAATTACATTTTTCTACGTTTTCTTTCCGCAGATAATAGTGTTAGTTCCCTCGTTGTTTGTCCGGCTACAGAGGTGTTTTCCTCTGCCCTGCGTATTAAATATGGCATTACATCCCGAACAGGTCCAAAAGGTAAATATTTGGCCACGTGGTAATCCTTATGTGCTAAATTGTAACTAATATGATCGCTCATTCCGTACAATTGTCCGAACCAAATACGATGATCGTCCTTAGAAATCCCTTTTTCTTCCATAAGCGACAATACCAATAGCGTACTATCTTCATTATGGGTTCCTAAAAATAATTCCATAACATCAAGGTGTTCCATCATATAACGAACCCCAGTATTAAAGTTATCATCTGTTTCTTTTTTGGAAGCACAAATAGGAGTTGGATACCCCATTTCTTCCGCACGGTCGTTTTCCTTTTCCATATAGGCTCCACGAACCAATTTCATCCCAATGATAAAACCTTTTTCTTTAGCTCTTGCATGCAGTTCTTTTAGGTACTCCATACGGTCCCAGCGATACATTTGCAGGGTGTTAAATACAACAGCCTTTTCCGTGTTGTAACGCACCATCATCTCTTCTACAATTTCATCGGCTGCCTTTTGCATCCAACTTTCTTCGGCGTCAATAAGTAAAGAAACTCCCAGCTCATAGGCCTTTTCACAAACGGTATTAAACCTGTTTTTTACCCGATCCCATTCTTTTGTTTCGTCTGGATTGAGTTTTTTTCCTTCTCCAACCTTTACATACAAATCGAAGCGCCCCATAGCTGTTGGTTTAAAAACAGCAAATGGAATGGCTTCTTTTTCATTCACAAAATCTATGAGTTTCAAAGTCCGCGCCACCACAGCGTCAAATTGTTCTTCTGTTTCTTTTCCTTCCACAGAATAATCGAGTACAGAACATACTCCAGCAGTGTAAAGTGCGTCTACTGTTTTCATACAATCCAGTTCGCTCACACCGCCACAAAAATGATCGAAAACCGTTGCCCTAATTATTCCTTCTACCGGTAAATGCGCTTTAATGGCAAAGTTGGTAATAGCGGTTCCCATCTTTACCAATGGTTGGTGGGCTATCATCTTAAATAAAAAGTATGCTCTATCAAGTTCAGCGTCGCTTTTTAATTTAAAAGCGATCTCTGTATTATCAAAAAAATTTTTCATTCAATAAACTCCAATAATTTTTGCAAATATACTGTTCGAAAGTATACATTTTTTAATGAAAATCCCTTTATTTTGTCTTAAAGTAAAAATTAGAAATTAACAGCATGCTCAACTCCATTTCCAGCCACGGTTGCCAAGTCCATTTTAACGAAAAATCGTACCAAGAATTAAACTCCCATCTTGAACAAAAGAATTATTCCAAGGTTTTTATTTTGGTAGATGCAAATACGCATGCCCATTGTTTACCTGTATTTTTGGGAAAACTTGAAAAGGCGTACGATATTGAAATCATTGAAATTGAACCCGGAGAGGAGCACAAACAAATTGAAACATGCAGTCAAGTTTGGAGTGTTATTTCTGAGCTTGGTGGCGACCGAAAATCCGTGCTTATAAATTTAGGTGGTGGGGTCGTTACCGATTTGGGAGGATTTGTAGGGGCTACCTACATGCGGGGAATCGACTTTCTAAACATTCCCACTTCCCTACTCGCTATGGTAGACGCCTCTGTAGGAGGTAAAACTGGCGTAGATCTGGGAGCATTAAAAAACCAAGTGGGTGTTATCATCAATCCGCTTATGGTTTTAATAGATACTGAATATTTACAAACACTTCCACCTAATGAATTAAGAAGTGGATTGGCTGAAATGCTTAAACACGGACTCATTTACGATGAAAAATATTGGAAACAGCTTCAAAGTCTAGATAAACTTACACCTGAAGATTTAGACAAACTCATACATCGATCGGTTTTAATTAAAAATGAAGTGGTGACGGAAGACCCCCGTGAAAATGGTTTACGAAAAATATTAAACTACGGGCATACCCTCGGTCACGCTATAGAGTCTTATTTTTTGCAATCGCCAGAAAAAACAAAATTATTGCACGGCGAGGCCATCGCTATAGGTATGATTATGGAAACTTATCTCTCTAGCGAACTCCTTGACTTTCCAAAAGAAAAACTGGAAGATATAAAAGCCACTTTCCTTAATTATTTTGATGCAGTAGACATAAGTAGGGAAGACATGGAAACGATCATCGGTTTGATGAAATTTGATAAGAAAAATGCCCACGGAAACGTAAATTTTGTGCTGCTGGAAGACATTGCACGACCAAAACTCGACGTTACGGTAAGCAAGGAACTACTTTTCAAGTCTTTAGAATACTACAAAAAATAATTTTTTTCCTTGTGTATTTAAAAAAAATGGTGACTTTTGTTACTGTATTTTAAAGAATTTAATGAGGTGTTTTTTAAACTCCGCGTATGCAAATATCAGGAAGTCGTATTTGCGTGTATCTCGAAGAACGAGATCTCGGTTCTTAAATTTAGCTTCCGAAGAAATTATTAAAAAATCTGCTACACAATCGGTAGCTTACCTCCCTGCCTATTTACGTATTTGAATAGAAAATGCTATTTATAACATAAATTTAAATTAAAATAAATATCATTTTTATATAATTACAAAAAAGTAACTATGAAGACGAAGTACTTCGATCTTATAGATCAAACCTACTATTTCCCTCAAGAGGAATTCACTTTAGATGAAGATCAATTAAAATTCCATAACATCGACCTTATGGAATTGGTAGAAAAATATGGAGCTCCACTAAAGTTCACCTATTTGCCTAAGATTTCAGATAATATAAAAAAAGCCCAATATTGGTTTAAAAATGCCATCGAGAAACACGATTACGCCGGTGATTACCATTACTGCTATTGTACCAAAAGTTCGCATTTTAGCCATATTTTAAATGAAGCTCTAAATAACGATATCCATATTGAAACCTCTTCTGCTTTCGATATCGATATTGTTAAAAGTTTAATCGACAAGGGAAAAGTCACCAAAGACAATTATGTAATTTGTAACGGATTTAAAAGGGATAAATACATTGAGAACATTGCAGAACTCATTAATGGTTCGCACAAAAAATGTATTCCAATTATCGATAATTACGAAGAATTAAACCTTTTAGACGAAGCTATTAACGAGCCTTTCAACGTGGGTATTCGCATTGCTTCGGAAGAAGAACCCAAGTTTGAATTTTATACCAGTAGATTGGGCATTGGTTATAGAAATATAGTTCCGTTTTATAACAAAGAAATTAAAGACAATGAAAAAGTGAACCTTAAAATGCTTCATTTTTTCATTAATACCGGTATTAGGGATACGGCTTATTATTGGAACGAGCTTTTAAAGTGTTTAAAAGTTTACATTCAGTTGCGCAAAATTTGTCCAACTGTAGATTCTTTAAATATTGGCGGTGGTTTTCCTATAAAAAATTCATTGGCATTTGAATATGACTATGAATATATGATCAACGAAATCATTTTTCAGATTAAAACTGCCTGTGAGGAAGCAGACGTTCCCGTACCTCATATTTTTACAGAGTTCGGAAGTTTTACAGTTGGGGAAAGTGGTGGTGCCATTTACGAGGTTTTATATCAAAAACAACAAAATGACCGTGAAAAGTGGAATATGATCAATTCATCTTTTATCACTACCCTGCCCGATAGTTGGGCGATAAGCAAACGTTTTATAATGTTGGCGATTAACCGTTGGAACGATGAGTACGAAAGGGTCCTGTTGGGAGGGCTCACTTGCGATAGTGATGATTATTACAACTCCGAGCAGAACATGAACGCTATTTATTTACCCAAATATAGCAGGTCTAAACCGCTTTACATTGGCTTTTTTAACACTGGTGCATACCAAGAAACCATAGGTGGTTTTGGTGGCTTGCAGCACTGTTTAATTCCTTCTCCAAAACACGTTTTAATAGATAAGGACGATGAAGGAAATATAACCACAAAACTTTTTTCTGAACAACAAACTGCAAACGACTTTTTAAAAATTTTAGGTTACAATGAGTAAGAAAAATTATGCCGGAATCCCGGAAAAATATGCCCGTCTAGACGACGCACAAGTAGTACTTATTCCCGTTCCATACGACGGAACCAGCACTTGGCAAAAAGGAGCCGATAAAGGACCACAGGCCTTTTTGGATGCCTCTGAAAACATGGAGCTTTTTGATATTGAAACCAGAAGCGAACCCTACAAAAAGGGAGTTTATTTGGCACCACCGGTAACGGAGAACAGTTCTCCGGAAAAAATGGTCGATACGGTTCATAAAATCACCAAAAACTATATTAAACAAGATAAGTTTGTTACGCTTTTTGGCGGCGAACATTCTATTTCCATAGGGTCCATTCGTGCTTTTGCTGAAAGCTTTGAAGACCTTACCGTATTGCAAATTGATGCCCATGCCGATCTAAGGGAAGAATACGAAGGAAGCAAATGCAATCATGCTTGCGCAGTTTATGAAGCAAGCCAGAAAACAAAACTTATTCAAGTTGGAATACGCAGTATGGATATTTCTGAATTGGATAATATGATAGAAGATCAAACCTATTTTGCGGAAGACATTAACCAAAGCGACGATTGGGTAGACGATTCTATCCATCAAATGACCGAAAATGTTTTTATAACCATCGATTTGGATGCTTTCGATCCTTCTATCCTACCTTCCACTGGTACTCCAGAACCGGGTGGTTTATTATGGTATGAAACCTTGGAATATTTAAAAAAGGTCTTTAAAAAGAAAAATGTAGTTGGCTTTGATATTGTAGAGCTTTGCCCGAATGAAAAGGAAAAATCTTCTGATTTTCTGGCCGCAAAGTTGTATTATAAAATGTTAGCTTATAAATTTAAATACGCAAACTCAAAAAATCAAGACGACGATGACGAAGAGTAAAGGAGCTATCTCCAACTTTATAGAAAAATACTATTTACATTTTAACGCTGCCGCTTTGGTAGATGCCGCCAAAGGCTACGAAGCACAGTTGGAAAACGGTGCCAAAATGATGGTTACCCTAGCTGGAGCCATGAGTACGGGTGAATTAGGCAAAATTTTCGCGGAAATGATCCGTCAAGATAAAGTACAAATTATCTCCTGTACCGGAGCGAATTTGGAAGAAGATATTATGAATTTGGTAGCACACTCGCATTACAAACGTGTTCCAAATTACAGAGATCTTACCCCAAAAGAAGAATGGGACTTATTGGAAAAAGGGCTTAATAGGGTAACCGACACTTGTATCCCAGAAGAGGAGGCATTTAGAAGGTTACAAAAGCATATTTTTAAACTGTGGAAAGATGCAGAAGCTAAAGGCGAACGTTATTTTCCGCATGAATTTATGTATAAAATGTTGCTTTCGGGAGTTTTGGAAGAGTATTACGAAATCGACCTTAAAGATTCTTGGATGTACGCTGCTGCCGAAAAGAATTTACCAATTGTAGTTCCAGGATGGGAAGACAGTACTATGGGGAACATTTTTGCTTCCTATGTAATGAAGGGGGAATTAAAGGCCTCTACGGTAAAAAGCGGGATTGAGTACATGGGGTATTTAGCAAATTGGTATACTAAAAATTCGGAAAACGGAGTTGGTTTCTTCCAAATAGGAGGAGGAATTGCTGGAGATTTCCCGATTTGTGTGGTACCCATGTTATACCAAGATATGGAAATGGAAGACACTCCTTTTTGGAGCTATTTCTGTCAGATTTCTGATTCCACTACGAGTTACGGTTCGTATTCTGGAGCGGTTCCAAATGAAAAAATTACATGGGGTAAATTGGATATCGAAACTCCCAAATTCATCATTGAATCTGATGCCACCATTGTGGCTCCATTAATTTTTGCATATTTATTGGATATGTAATTGCAGAAAAAAAATATTCATATATATTTAATCTATCAAACTGAATCCCTCAGATGAAAGTCTGATAAGCAAAGTTAAAACTGACAATAATTATCAACTATATGAGACGTGTAATAGTAGATTACAAAAAATTAACGAACGAAATTCTTACGATGCTCGTAGAGAAATATCCTGATGGCTATGGCGATGACGACATCATAAAGTTTAAAAATGCCAATAGTGAAACGGTTGAAGCTGTAGAAGTGAGAACCGAAGACACTATTTACTTGGTAAAAGTGAGCACGCGTTTGGCCAATACCATGGAAAACTTTGACGAAGAAGACGACGATTTCGATAATAATGAAGATATAAACTCTGAAAATCTTGAGATTCCAGAAGACGAAGACCAAGAAGATGACGATTAGGCAAACTAATTGAGAACTATCTACCCTAGAATTGCAAATACGAAGCAATTTGGGATGGAAATATTTTTCAAAACATTTTCCATTTCCTTTAGGACTGAATAGTTTGAAGTAAAGCCACTATTTATCGAACTAATTTCATAAAAAATAGCTGTTCAAGATGTACATCTCGAACAGCTATTTTTATAAATTATCTACTATTTTTTAACTCTTAGGCATGTTGATGTTCATGCTTTCCTTCTTTAATCTCTTCGATCAACTTACTATTAAAAGCTGGTAAATCGTTAGGATTTCTACTGGTTACCAAAGCTTCATCTACCACAACTTCCTTATCAACCCAATTAACACCTGCATTTTCCAAATCTTTTCTAATCGAAGGATATGAAGTCATAGTTCTACCTTCAACTACATTGGCATTAATCAAACTCCAAGGTCCGTGGCAAATAGCCGCTACCGGTTTACCTTGTTTAAAGAAATCACGAATGAACTGTAGCGCTTTTTCGTTGGTTCTAAGATTATCGGGATTCATTACACCACCTGGCAGTACCAAGGCATTATAATTTTTTGCCAACCCCTCCTCTACTGTTAGGGTAACATTAAAAGATTCTCCCCAGTTTCCATCTTTCCAAGATTTAATAGATCCCGGTTTTAAACTTACTATATCTGCTTGCCATCCTTCATTCTCAATGGCTTCTTTGGGAGAAGTTAATTCTGATTCTTCAAATCCGTTTGTTGCTAAAATTGCTATCTTTTTCATAATATTCTATTTTTAATAGTTCTTACTTAAGATAGTCATTAAACAATGGAATCTTTGTTAGCGAACTTATAAAACCTCCTTATTATTATGTTAATCCTTTAATAAAGGCAGGTATTTATCCTTCAGAATGGTTTCATGGTGTTTTTGATGTCCACAAATTAAAAATCCGGCCGCTTTAACTGTCATTTTATTGCCCTCTATAACTCCTGAATTTTCAAAAACATTGGTTTGAAAAGAAGAAAACAAAGAAATAGAACTCCCCCGTACCGATTTAAACTCTTCAATTAAACTTGCTTTTGAACGAATTGCTGCCGCTGAATTGGATACGTAAACGTCTTGATCGAACCCTTTCAAAACACAGCCGTTATTTCTAGCAAAAGTAAACGCCCGGTATTGAAACACCCTTTCTGTATCTATAATATGCAATAGCAATTCTTTTATGGTCCATTTTCCTTCCGCATAGGAAAAGTCGAAATTTGCATCGTTCAATTGTTCCAAAATTGCTACAAATGCATTGCTTCGTTCTACCATTTCAGGTACCATCTCGACATTCCCGAGGGTTTTGATATATGTATGGTAGTAGTTATTATATTCGTTGGGCTTTAATTCAGAAATATTCATCGTTTGTAAAGTTTTAAATGCATACGAATTTAACAACGCTAATTTATTTATCGTGTTTGTATTGTTATTTTTTTTCATAATATTGCAAGCAACGTGATTAACCTATGCATAAATAAAAGGTTCAACTTTAACCAATCCATAAAAAAAAATAGAATTTAACCCTAGACCCGTTAATGTTGAAACCAAAGTCTATATATTTTATACTGCTCGCTTTTTTTGGTGTTCAAGTGTTGCAATCCCAAAGCAGCCAGAAAATAGATGCTACCTTGTTGGCTGAAGAACATATGATCCAGATTCAACAAGAAATAGTTTATCATAATACCTCAAAAGACACTCTTGATGTTTTTTATTTATACGATTGGAATCATGCTTACTCCAACAAAAGTACGGCTCTAGCTACCCGTTTTGCAGAAGAATTTAATAAAAGCCTGCATTTGGCTAAAGAAGAAGATCGTGGAGAAACCACTATTTATTCCCTTAACGACAAAAATTTCAATACTGTAGAATGGGAGCGTATTCAGGGTGGAGACATCATTAAAGTCAATCCCAAAACCTCCGTCTTTCCCGGGGAAAATTATACTTTAAAATTATCGTATAAAGTTAAACTGCCTAATGCTCAATTTACCGATTATGGCTTTACGGAAGAAAACGATTTCAGTTTAAAATATTGGTACATAACCCCCGCTATTTACCATAACGGATGGGAATTATACAGCAATAAAAACCTAAACGATCTAAACTCCCTAAACACATCGATGGAGGTAAGTTTTACTTATCCAAAAGAATATTATTTTGTCACCGATTTTGATGTGGTAGAAAGCACGGTTGATAAAGACCAGAAAACAACAGTGATTTTTGGTGAAAACCGGGGGGATTTAAGACTCTCCCTAAAAAAAGTAAACGACTTTACCGTTTATAAAAACGACAAACTGGAACTCATCACCAATATTGAGAGCAAATCCTTAAACGGTGTCACTAAATCGCTTTCCGTAGAAAGGGTTGTTCAGTTTATCGATAGTGCTTTAGGGGATTACCCCCATAAAAAGCTTTTAATTACAGAACAGGATTATAAGCACAATCCTCTTTACGGACTCAACCAATTACCTTCTTTTTTACGACCTTTCCCAGAAGAGTTTCAATATGAATTAAAGGTGCTTAAAACGGCCCTACACACCTATTTAAACAATACGATTTATTTAGATAACCGAAAAGAAAATTGGGTAAAGGATGGTATAGAAACCTATCTTTTAATGAAGTATGTGGACAACTTCTACAAGGACATGAAATTGTTGGGTAAACTATCGAATATCTGGGGGGTACGTTCTTTCCATCTCGCACAAATGAATTTTAACGACCAGTATCCTTATTTGTATATGTTAATGGCCCGCACTTATTCAGATCAGCCCTTAACCACTCCTAGGGATTCCCTGATCAAGTTTAACGAACGTATAGCCAATAAATATAAATCTGGCGTTGGATTGGCATATTTAGATAGCTACCTTGGCCAAGATTATATTGATAAAAAGATTAAGGATTTTTATGCTGAAAACATTTCCCAGACCACGCATCGGGAAGATTTTGAGAGCTTATTAAAAGAAGATGCCCCCAAAAATATTGATTGGTTTTTTAATACCTATGTGGATACCAACAAAAAAATTGACTTCAAAATAAAAAAATTCAATAAAACTGAAGATTCCATAGAGGTCACTATCAAAAACAAAAGAAATACCAACGTTCCCATTACCATATACGGTATTGACAGGAACGACTCTATTTTATTTAAGAATTGGTATACCGATATCACCAAAACTGAGACCGTAACAGTCCCTCGAAAAGATGTAAAACGGCTGGTTTTAAACTATGATAGGGTGATTCCGGAATTCAATGAAAGGGACAATTGGAAATCGGTAAACGGCTTTTTATCGACCAATCGAAAATTGAGGTTTCAATTTTTTAAGGATACAGAAGACCCCTATTACAATCAAATATTTTACGTACCGGTATTTCGTTTTAATATTTACGATGGTATAACTCCAGGATTGAGGTTATACAACAAAACGTTTTTAGCTAAACCTTTTGTTTACGATCTTCAACCCTCCTATGCTTTTGGAGAAAATGCATTGGTAGGTTCTGGATCTTTACGTTTCAGAAAATACGTAAACCACGATAATATGTATCTAATCGATGCTTTTATTGCTGGTTCTTCTTATCATTACGCAGATGGACTAAGATACAGTACCATAACCCCTTCCCTAACCTTTCGGTTTAGAAACGACGATTTAAGATCTAACGAAAGAGAGCTTCTAAACATTCGTTTTGTAAATGTTATTCGGGACTTTTCACCCACCATCGATACCGATCCAGATTACAGCGTACTCGATATTCGCTATGCTTATGGTAACAACGGAATTATAAATTACAAATCTTGGTTTACCGATGTACAAATAGCTAGCGATTTTGCCAAGGTATCTTTTAATTGGGAATATAGAAAGCTATTCCAAAGCAATAGACAGTTTAACTTGCGCTTTTTTGCAGGAAAATTTATCTACAACCAAACCAATTCTGATTATTTTAGTTATGCGCTAGATAGACCCACGGATTATCTTTTTGATTACGATTACCTAGGTAGATCTGAAGATTCTGGTATTTTTAGTCAACAACTTATCATTGCTGAAGGTGGCTTTAAATCGAAATTGAACAATCCCTTTGCCAACGACTGGATGATTACCTCCAATGCCAGTTTTAACATTTGGCGATGGATAGAACTGTATGGCGATGTAGGTATGATTCGGAATAAAAATGAAGATGCCCGCTTTGTCTACGACTCTGGAATTAGGCTAAACTTAGTAACCGATTATTTCGAATTGTACTTCCCTATTTACTCTAACAACGGTTGGGAAATTGCACAACCGCAGTACGACGAAAAGATAAGGTTTATCATCACCCTTAGTCCGAGAACCTTAACCGGCCTCTTCACCAGAAAATGGTTTTAAAATAATATTTCTTCCTAAGCTCATTGTTTGCCCCAAAAATAACGTTGAAAAATCGAAATTTCCATCTTTTTTGAAATCTACTTTCTTTTATTTCTTTCCTTAAAAACATTAATAAAAAAGCAATCAAAGCATTAAAAACCGAAGTTTCTTTAAAGTAAATTCAATTTTAACATTTTATATTGAAATATTATCATTTTGTAAGGCTTTTTTTTAATTGCAAAAACCATTCTTTTTAGCTATTTTTGCTAGCGTCTCATAAAAAATTCTATGCAAACAAAACCAGAAACAAAACAAGATATTTCCTTTGAAGATTTCAAGAATCAAATACTTAATGATTATAAAATTGCTGTAACCAGTAGAGAATGTAGTTTATTAGGACGGAGGGAAGTTTTAACTGGAAAAGCAAAATTTGGAATTTTTGGGGATGGTAAAGAAGTTCCTCAACTGGCCATGGCCAAAGCATTCCAAAATGGCGATTTTAGAAGTGGTTATTACCGTGACCAAACTTTTATGATGGCTATCGGGGAATTGAGCATTAAAAACTTCTTTGCCGGACTTTACGCCCATACCGATATTGAAAAGGAGCCTATGAGCGCCGGGAGGCAAATGGGAGGACATTTCTTAACACAAAGCAATAACCCAGATGGTTCTTGGGTAGATCTTACCAAACAAAAGAACAGCAGTTCTGACATCTCCCCTACTGGAGGTCAAATGGCTCGTTTACTAGGTTTGGCACAAGCTTCCAAAATTTATAGGGAGGTTGACGAAACCAAAAAAGAAGGATTTTCGGTTAAAGGAAATGAAGTTGCTTGGGGTACTATTGGAAATGCCAGCACCAGCGAAGGAATTTTCTTTGAGACCTTGAATGCAGCTGGTGTTATGCAAGTTCCCATGGTAATTAGCATTTGGGATGACGAGTATGGTATTTCTGTTCATGCCAAACACCAAACTACCAAAGAAAACATATCTGAAATTCTTAAAGGATTTCAGCGTACCGAAACCGAAAACGGATTCGAAATAATTGTCGTAAACGGTTGGGATTATCCAGCTCTTATTGAAGCTTTTACAAAAGCGGGGAAAATAGCTCGCGACGAGCATGTTCCCGTTTTATTGCACGTTGTAGAGCTTACACAACCGCAGGGACACTCTACTTCTGGTTCTCATGAACGTTACAAAACTGAAGACCGACTTAAATGGGAAAAAGAATTCGATTGTAATTTAAAATTCAGGGAGTGGATCATTCAAAATGATTTTGCAACGGATGAAGAGCTTAATCAACTTGAAAAGAAAATTAAGAAAGAAGTACGCGACGGTAAAAAAGAGGCATGGAGCGAATTTCTGGCACCTATAAAAACAGAGAAGAAAAAGGTAGTTGCACTGCTGAACGAATTAGCAAATTCCAGCGCCAATAAAAGCTTTATCAACCGTCTTAAAAATGATTTAATTTCTGTTGATGAGCCTGTTAAGAGAAATGTTATTTCCACTGCTAGAAAAGCATTGCGCTATGTAACCAAAGAAAATAGCCAAGCGAAAGAAGACCTTATTGCATGGATTGATTCTTTTTATACCCGTACCGAACCGGAATACAGTTCTCATCTTTACAGCGAAACTAAAAGCAACGCTACCAATATTGCCGAAGTTCTACCAGAATTTAAAGAAGACACCGAAATGGTGGACGGGAGAATTGTTCTGCGTGATAATTTTGATAAACTTTTTGCAAAATATCCTAATTCCCTCATTTTTGGTGAGGATAGCGGTAATATTGGGGATGTTAATCAAGGATTGGAAGGACTTCAAAAAAAATATGGAGAGTTACGTGTAGCCGATGTAGGTATTCGTGAAGCATCCATCATCGGTCAAGGAATTGGAATGGCATTGCGAGGATTACGCCCTATTGCAGAAATACAGTACTTAGACTACATTTTATACGCCCTTTATGTATTAAGCGATGATTTGGCTTCCCTGCTATATAGAACGGTTGGAAAGCAAAAAGCACCGCTGATTGTAAGAACACGTGGTCACCGTTTGGAAGGGATTTGGCATGCGGGCTCCCAAATGGGAGGTCTTATACATCTCCTCAGGGGAATGTATATTCTAACACCAAGAAACATGACCAAAGCAGCTGGTTTCTACAATACACTAATGGAAAGTGATGAGCCTGCCCTTGTTATAGAAAGTTTAAACGGTTACCGATTAAAAGAAAAACTACCCGCAAACTTGGGTGAGATAAAAACTCCTATAGGGGTTGTGGAAACTGTAAAAGAGGGTACCGATATTACCTTGGTTTCTTATGGTTCTACTCTTCGAATTGTAGAGCAGGTAGCAAAAGAACTCTTGGAAGTTAATATCGATGTGGAAATTATCGATGCACAAACCTTGTTGCCTTTTGATATTAATCACGATACAGTGAAGAGCCTGAAAAAAACAAATCGCTTGTTGGTTATAGACGAAGATGTTCCAGGAGGCTGCTCAGCGTATCTTTTGCAGGAAATCGTAGAAAATCAAAACGGTTATATCTATCTAGACAGTGCTCCACAAACATTAACTGCAAAAGCGCATAGGCCAGCCTACGCCAGTGATGGAGATTATTTTTCCAAACCAAATGCTGAAGATATTTTTGAAAAGGTATATGCCATTATGCACGAAGCCAATCCTAACGAATATCCTAAATTAAAGTAAGGATTTCTAAATATTCTATTTTTATTTATTGTGGTTGATTGATTTCGTTTATCAGCTGCCTATATCCTTGAGAAAGATTGGTTCCGGTTAAATCTAGTTTATTCGTTATCCATTGAATTAGGCATTACAATACTGTTTGCTGAAATTTGTTTAACTGAAAAGTATGATAAAAAATTTTGGCGCATTTTTAAATGAAGTAATTAGTAGCGCTGAATGAAGAATTTTTAGTTCAATGAAATTCCTTCATTAACTAAACCAAATTTTTGTTTATAATATTTTGCTCTAGAACCATCCCGAATACCTGTTGCTTTTCAGTTTTAATACCAACTATTTACTGATAGTTTCAATACTCCACATTCCCAAGATAAGGCACATCTCTATTTATGTTTACAAAGCAGTTTAGCATAGTTTGCTCTATGCTTCCAATAATTCATATAAAAATCAAAAGAATGCCGCAATTAATTTCCAATTCCATTCTTTTTTCATCTTAAATTTGTTCTAAAAGCGATAACTTGCATATAACTTAATTTTTTCAGCAAGAACAGTAAAACTTAAAGAATATATGGCCAAAATAATAGTCTCTTTTGCGAGAATTATTGTCGGATTTCTATTTGTTATAAGCGGACTCATAAAACTTAATGATCCGGTAGGATTTTCATTTAAACTTGAAGAATATTTTAGTCCGAGTGTTTTAAATTTAGAATTTCTATCCCCGCATGCACTTGGTATAGCTATTTTCGTAGTGATCTTTGAGACTGTTCTAGGAGTCATGCTTTTACTCGGCTACAAACGTAAATTCACTGTTTGGAGCCTCTTATTAATGATTATCTTTTTTACTTTTTTGACGTTCTATTCGGCTTATTTTAACAAGGTAACCGATTGTGGATGCTTTGGGGATGCCATAAAACTAACTCCGTGGGAATCTTTTTTTAAAGACGTGATCCTTCTCCTACTTATTTTGATCCTGTTTTTCAAAAGAAAATATATTTCTAAATTTAGTTTTGCCGGCATCGGTACTTTTGTAGCTCTTATTCTTTGCATTGGGTATGTTTATTATGTTTACAATCATTTACCTGTAGTAGACTTTCGGCCTTATAAAATTGGTGCCAACATCCCTGCAGGTATGGAAATCCCGGAAGATGCACCACAGGCCGTTTACGAATATCAATGGAAATTCAACATAGATGGAAATGAAAAAGTAATTACCACCACAGGAGATTATCCTAAAGTGGACGGTGAATTTATCGGGGTGGAAACTGAATTACTGCAGAAAGGATATGAACCTCCTATTCATGATTTTACCATGGAACTCGATGGAACCGATTATACTGAAGAAATTATGAATCGTGATCGGGTTTTGGTGATCGTTTCAAGAAATATTGAAGAAGCCAATGAGGAAGGACTGGAAAAAATGGAATCTATACTTAAAGAAGCTAAAGAAAATGATATTTCCGTAATCGGACTTTCTGCTTCCAGTAGCGAGCAATTGGCACCATATAAACAAAAATATAATTTAGATATCGATTTTTATTTTTGCGATCTTACTACGGTTAAAACCATTGTTCGTTCTAACCCTGCATTGTTGGAACTGCAAAATGGCACTATTACACAGAAACTTCATTTTAATGATGTAGAAGAATTGAAGTTTAATAAATAACTTTTTAATCCTTAATTGTAAGAAGATGTTAAGTTCTTCCTTTAGGATAAAGGATTTTGATATTTTTGTAAGGAAGTTATATCAACATACAACCAAATAATTAAAACAACAGAATGAGAAAGAAAATTGTTGCCGGAAATTGGAAAATGAATAAAGACCTTGCCGAGACGCAAGCACTAATTAGCGATTTAAAAAAGAGCTTACCGGCTACAGATGCCGAAGTTAAAATAGCACCCACTTTTACAAGCCTTTATGCTGCTTTTCAAGCTTTAAAAGATAGTCCTATAGAAGTAGTAGCTCAAAATATGCATCAAGAGGCAAATGGGGCCTATACTGGGGAAATTTCTGCTAGCATGATTAAAAGTGTGGGCGTTAATTCTGTAATTTTAGGACACTCCGAGCGCAGGGCTTATTTTGGGGAAGACGATGCTTTACTTGCCAAAAAAGTAGATACCGCTATTGAAAATGAAATGGAAGTAATATTTTGCTTTGGAGAAGAGCTGGACGACCGTAAATCCGGTAACCATTTTAAGTTGGTTGAAAGTCAGCTAAAAAATGCCCTTTTTCATTTAAAGGCAGATGCTTGGAAAAATATTATCTTGGCTTACGAGCCGGTATGGGCTATTGGTACCGGAGAAACTGCAAGCCCAGAGCAAGCACAAGAAATGCATGAGTTTATAAGAAAAACCATCGCAGAAAACTATAATCAAGACCTTGCGGACAGTATTTCTATACTTTACGGAGGTAGTGTAAAACCGGCCAACGCAGAAGAAATTTTTTCTAAACCCGATGTAGATGGTGGACTTATTGGAGGAGCTTCTTTAAAAGCGGAAGATTTTATTGGTATTGTAAAAGCAATCTAAAATATCGAACCTATTTAAAAAAGTCGAAGTTTTGTATCGCACATACAATTTTCGGCTTTTTTTGTTTTAATTAAAAAATATAAAAATGGATCAAATATATCTGGAGTATACTTTTAATGTAAGTCCCATAGACCCCGGTAACGATATTCTAATTGCCGAGTTGGGTTATGCTGGTTTCGAAAGTTTTGTGGAAAATGAAGAAGGACTTATAGCGTACATTCAGAAAGAAGAGTGGCACAAAAACGTTCTAAACGACATCCAGATATTAACCAATGAAAACTTCGATATTTCTTTTGAATACAAGGAAATCGAGCAACAGAATTGGAATGCAGAATGGGAAAAGAATTTTCATCCTATTGAAGTGGACGGCATGTGTACCGTAAGGGCTCCATTTCACGAAGTTCCCAATACCAAATACGATATTATTATAGAACCTAAAATGAGTTTTGGAACGGGACACCACGAAACTACCCATATGATGATTCAGTTTTTGCTGAAAGAAGATCTTAAAGATAAAAAGGTTTTAGATATGGGGTGTGGTACAGGTGTGCTGGCCATTCTAGCAGAAAAAGAGGGAGCCAAGGCCATTGATGCTATTGATATCGACAATTGGTGTTTTGTAAATTCCATTGAAAATACAGAAAGGAACAATTGTAGTAACATTACCGTTTTAGAAGGAGACGCTTCTTTACTGAAAAATAAAAATTACGATGTTATTATCGCCAACATAAATAGAAACATTCTTTTAAACGATATTCCAACTTATATTAAATGTTTAAATGAAGGGGGAACCCTTCTTCTAAGTGGATTTTACAAAGAAGACATTCCTCAGATTCGTGAAAAATGCGAAGAGTTTTCGTTAAAATTTATTGAAAATTTGGAAAAGAACCATTGGGTTGCTGTAAAATTTTTAAATTAGCACAAAATACTGAATATGAGTACAAAAGAAAAAATTTCAGAAGAATTATTACTAGAAGAAGAGGTATTAAAGCAGAATGAAATTGTACTTTATAATGATGAAGTAAATACCTTCGACTATGTTATAGATATGTTAGTAGATACCTGCGATCATACCCCCGAACAGGCCGAACAATGTTCTATAATTGTACATTATAAAGGTAAATGTACTGTAAAAACTGGAGATTACGACGATTTAAAACCACGTTGCTCTAAGTTATTGCAGGCAGGTTTAAGTGCAGAGATAGTATAACCTTTAGTTCTAATGATTTGTATTAATGCCCAATATTTTATAGATAAGGCTAAAACGGAACAAACAGGAAACTAAAATTACAATGGCAAATACCAAAAATATAACTCCTACCAAGCCTTGTAGTATCTGAAAGTAAAATAATACGGCGATGAGAAAAGCAATAACTACTCGTATAAGCCTGTCTTTATTTCCTATGTTTTTCTTCAAAATAAAAGTTTTTTTCAAAAATATATTAAAAACAACAAATCCCTAAAATTTTAGGGATTTGTTGTTTTAAGACAGATTGCTTTTGTACGCTATCTTTAAGAATTCGGACAAGAAAAGTTTGTTTTTGGAAGCTTTGTTTTCTTCAATGCTCCATAGCCCCCTTTTATATCCACTAAATCTTCAAACCCTCGAGCTTTAAGAATAGATGCGGCAATTGCAGAGCGGTAGCCGCCGGCACAGTGTATGTAATACTTTTTATCCTTGTCCAACTCCGCCATATGATCATTAATAAAATCCAATGGAAACGATTTCCCCTTTTCTAAGTGTTCTGATTCATATTCACCCGGTTTACGAACATCTAGAATATGTAAATCTTCTTGATATTGCTTTTCAAAAGTTTCGGCAGTAATCGAAGAAATACTCTCCGTTTCTTTTCCGGCATTTTTCCAAGCCACCAGACCTCCATCCAGATATCCCAATGTGTTATCATAACCAACCCTCGATAATCTTGTAACAGCTTCTTCAGATTTCCCTTCGGGCACTATTAAAAGAATCGGTTGTTTTAAATCTTTAATTAGCGCCCCTACCCAGGGTGCAAAAGATCCGTTAAGACCAATAAAAATGGAGTTCGGTATGTGTTCTTTTAAAAATTCATCCTGCGTCCTTACATCCAACACCAAAGCTCCTTCCCTATTCGCTAAAGTTTCAAATTTCTGGGGAGCCAGCGGGACATCTCCTTTTTCCAAAACTTCTTCAAAGGTTTCGTACCCCTCTTTATTCAACATTGCATTTTTAGAAAAATACTGTGGCGGCGGCATAATACCGTCGAGAACTTCTTTTACAAATTCCTCTTTGGTCATATCCGCACGTAAGGCATAATTTGTTTTCTTTTGATTTCCAAGGGTATCTACCGTCTCCTTACTTAAATTTTTTCCGCAAGCAGAACCAGCACCGTGCGCCGGATATACAATAACATCGTCTGCCAAAGGTATAATTTTATTCCGAAGCGAATCAAACAAAAGTCCGGCTAAATCTTCTTTTGTAATATCCTGTTTAATCGCTAGATCTGGGCGCCCTACATCTCCAAGAAATAACGTATCTCCTGTAAAAATAGCATGATCGTTTCCATTTTCATCCTTTAAAAGATAGGTAGTAGATTCCAGTGTGTGCCCTGGAGTATGTAATGCTGTTATAGTAACCTTACCAATTTTAAAGGATTCTCCATCTTTGGCTTGATAGATATTGTAATTTGTTTTGGCATTTGGACCAAATATTATCGTTGCCCCTGTTTTTTCTGCTAAATCTATATGCCCTGAAACAAAATCAGCATGAAAATGGGTTTCAAAAACATATTTAATTTTTGTATTTCCTTTTTCTGCTCGCTTCAAATATGGAGCAGTCTCCCTCAATGGGTCTATTATTGCTGCCTCGCCGTTAGACTCAATGTAATATGCGCCTTGGGCCAAACATCCTGTATATATTTGTTCTATTTTCATTTTAATAATTTTAGAGATCTTAAAAATCTTAAAGCACCAGCACTTAATAACATCATCGCTATTGATCTTATATCTTCTTCAAAGATACTAAACAACTTTGTTTTGCAATGTAATAAATGTCGTATTGGCTTTAATGGTACAGTTCTTTCAAAAGGATGTAAAAACTCATTACAAGAATTAAATAGCCAAATCCTTTTTTTAGTACTTTGTTGGGAATGTAATTTGACAACAGTCCACCGATTAAAACCCCGATAATGGTTAAAAAAGTAAAAACGGACAGGAATTCCCAATCAATTTGAAGGGTCTGCATATCTCCGGTAAATCCGATTAAGGAATTAAAACTTACGATTACCAAAGATGTTCCCACAGCCTTTTTCATGGGAAGGTTTGCCCAAAGCACCAAAGCAGGAACATATAAAAATCCTCCACCGGCTCCAATAAGCCCTGTTATTACCCCAATGGCCAGGCCTTGAACAAATGTTTTTGGATATGGTTGTTTATAATCCAGCTCTTTCAAGTTCCTTTTTCGTTTCTTAATCATAGATATCGCAGCTAAAAACATTATAAGCGCGAAAAATACCATGATGAACATATTTTTAGTAAATACGAAGTTATTAATCGTAAAAATTTCGTTGGGAATACCCGGAACCAAAAAACGTCGAGAGAGGTATACCGCTATAAAAGAAGGGAATGAAAATGCCAGTCCCGTTTTAAAATCTACATTTCCACTTTTATATTTTTGCAGAGCCCCGAATAAAGAAGAAGTTCCAACAACAAATAGCGAATAAGCCGTTGCCGTAATGGGATTGTATGCCAACATGTAAACCAGCAGAGGAACTGTTAAAATAGAGCCTCCACCTCCCAAAAGACCTATGACAAGTCCAATTATTAAAGCACCAGAAAAACCAAGAATACTTTCCATAAATCAATGGGGTATTTTATCGCTTATAACTCCATATACAAAAGTTCCAAGCATAGCCGCAGCAATTACAATTAACATGGAAAAAACACCTGTTCCCAGTAAAATATACATAGGTCCTGGACATGCACCTGCAAGCGCCCATCCAAGACCAAAAATACTTCCACCCACCAAATACCTTGTAACACTTCTTGCTTTATTAGGTATATTAATAGGTTTTCCTTCTATGCTGTTAAGGTTTTTAGCTTTTACAAACTGCAAAAGTAGAATTCCGGTAAAGACGGCACTTCCAATAATTCCATACATGTGAAAAGAATCGAAGTGAAACATTTCGTAAATACGATACCATGAAACAGCCTCCGATTTTACCAATACGATTCCGAATAAAATTCCAGTAAGAATAAATTTTAAATATTTCATCTATTTAAAGTTCTTTAAAATTTTAAAACAATAATGGTAGTATAAAATGAGTCATCACCAAGCCTCCAATAAAAAAGCCTGTCACAGCAATAAGTGAAGGCACCTGAAGGTTACTTAGGCCTGTAATGGCATGTCCAGAAGTACAACCACCGGCATATCTTGTACCAAACCCAACCAAAAATCCGCCTCCCATCAAGATTAAGAGTCCTTTTAATGAAAGTACCGCTTCCCAACTATAAATTTCCTTAGGTAAAAGGGTTTCACCAATATTACTGAATCCAAAGGTTTCAAGTTTCACCATAGTGGAAGGATTTAATTGAATTGGGGTGTCATTAGAAAGAAAAAAATGAGCAATAAAACCACCTATGATTGCTCCTAAAACCACCAATAAATTCCATTTTTGATCACGCCAATTGAAGTTAAAAAAAGTACTTCTTCTTCCTGCCCCTGCCAGGGTGCAGAAAGTTCTTAAGTTGGAAGACATCCCAAAAGTTTTACCAAAGTAAACCAACAAGAACATAACCAAAGCTATCAAGGGGCCAGAAACATACCAAGGCCAAGGGTCTAAAATCACATCCATTTTGAAAAATTATTTTAAACAAAGATAGAATGGTTGTTGGAAAGACTATGTAATGAATGTTACTTTAATAAAAATTATGATAAAATCTGTTTATAGGGCACACTTTACAGTCTACCTTAAAACATCAGTACTTCGATTTTATTTCTCGATAATTTAATAATTCCTTCATTTTCCAATTTTTTAAGCAATCTGGAAATTACAACTCGAGAAGTATTTAAATTTTCGGCGATTTCTTGGTGTGTGATATTCAAAATAGTGCTACCGCTTACTTTAACCATATCAGTTAAAAGTTTTTCCAAGCGTTCGTCCATTTTTAAAAATGCCAATGTATCGATAGTTTCCAACATTTCGTGAAATCGAATTTGATAGCTATCCAAGATGAAATTTCTCCAACTTCCGTCGGACTCAAACCACTCCGCCATTTTTTCCACAGGTACCATTAATAGGCGTACATCATTCTCGGCAATAGCCCTAATTTTACTTTTGGATTTCTTTTGGCAGCAACTTAAAGACATGGCACATGTATCTCCGGGTTCCAAGAAATAAAGTAACAACTCATTTCCGGTGTTATCTTCGCGAAGCACCTTAATTGTACCCTCTAAAACAAGTGGTACAAATTTTAATTCTTGGTCTAAATCCAAAATTATATCATCTTTAATGTAGTTTTTAACTATCCCTACTTCTTGAAGTTGATTGATGATATAATCACTAAATAAATGATTTAGTTGTTGTTGTATACTGCTTTTCATTATTCAAAAATAAGCTTTTATAAATTTTTTATTTAGCTTGACATATTTAAATAAAAAATATTATATTTGCACCCGCATTGGCGATAGCAAATGTGTTTACGGCCTCGTGGCGCAACTGAATAGCGCATCTGATTACGGCTCAGAAGGTTGCAGGTTTGAATCCTGCCGAGGTCACTAGAAGTATAAAACCACGTCCAAAAGGCGTGGTTTTTTATTTTCATTTGATTGAGTTTTCTATGAAATAAAAAATTTTCCTGCATTACTTTTTAATTACGCTATAAATTCAACTTTTGGCATTCAGCTCCTTCTCTAGATTTGCCTTACGGGACCTTAAAGCCTTCAATTGGCAGTTTTCCTGAAATTTCCATACGAAATGGGCGATCAAACAAGCGGTACAATAAAAAATTAAGAAAGATAGTGCAAGTGAAAAATAATCTATATCGGTTATTTCCAATACTGTTGGCATTAAGAAGCCCCAATCATCCTCAGGTTTATAAAATGGTCCTAGAATAGAAAGAAGTAGTCCCAATCCCAGGACTTTCCAGAAATTTCTTTTAAAAAAACCGGACTGTTTTAAAATGGAACTAATTTTACCATCTATTGCGCTTAGTTCCTTTTCTTTAAAGTAGCTGGACATTAAAATACAAGTTACCTTCTGAGTTAAAAACTACAATTATTTGCAATAAAACCTGTGGTAGGAAATTGATCTCCACAATAAATTTAAAACTATGACCTCTTACAAAGCGTTCACATAACTAATATTTTATACGAGACCAAGTATCAGCATATAAAGGAGCTATTTCATTTAAGGTTTCTTTAAGCTTTACAATATCCACTTTAGGCCCGCCTGAAAAAACATTTGCTATCTCTTCAGATTTTGCATCAAAAAAAGCTTGAAGTACAAAAGAATTGGGACGCACATTGTTCAATCGATCAAACAACTTCATAGATCCAGCAATAGACTCTTTAGCCATAGTTGCGTTGTCTACCAAATTATCCAAACCTAAACGGTGATAGTTATAAAGCGCTAAACGGTATTCCTTAAAAGTATTCGACAAAAGGTTATCTACCAATTCCCAACGTGTTCTATCTCCATCGGCCTGTTGCCATCCGCTGTACCCACTTCCTTGCGCCAAATTAACAATGTTCTGAGCTTGTTTGAAGTAAGGTGTTCCACCTTCTTTTGAAAAAGTATCGGCATCGATCCCTAAAATTATATAGACATAATAGGTAATTACGGATGTTAAATTAGAATCGAAAACATTTGGATTGAAATAAATAGGCGCAAACTCTATATAGTTAAATGTAAAGCGCTTGTCTTGATAATTAAAAACCGGAGATTGATAAGTTGAATTATATACAGGACGGTTGGACTGTACCTGTATAGTGCCGTTAAAAGTACTGTTTTCGTAATTCTTAATGGTAATCATCATACTACACTCAATGCGTTCTGCACTGGTATAATTACGATTCGTCCACTTGGTTTGATTTACGTAATCGTTTAACGACTTTTCTAAGGTTTTAAAAATTTGCTTGTTGGTTTGGTTTACCTGATCGGAGTTTACAATGACGGTACAATTAAGCTCTTGTGCCATCAACGAAAAGTTGGCGACAGAGAGTAAAACAACAAACAAAAGCTTCTTAACCATGTAAACGATTCAGGATTTCATTAAAAATATCAACAGCAACCTCCGTTTTCGATTTTAGTGGAAACGGAATATTAGTAAGTTTCTTATCTATAAAAGTAACTTTATTTGTGGTTTTTCCAAAACCTGCCCCCATATCATTTAAAGAATTTAATACAATTGCATCTAAATTCTTCGCCTTGAGTTTCTTTTTGGCATTATTCAGTTCATCGTTGGTTTCTAATGCAAACCCCACTAAAAACTGCTTGGTTTTTATTTCACCGAGCGATGCAAGAATATCTTTTGTCGGCTCTAAATCGATTTGTAGACTTGCGGTTTTCTTTTTAATTTTTTTGTTTGCGACTTCGGAAGGTCGATAATCTGCAACCGCTGCAGAAAGAATGGCAATATCAACTTGATTGAATACTTGATGGGTGGCGTTGTACATTTCTTCTGCTGAAGTTACCCTTACCAATTTAACGTGACTGTGTTTTAAGTCTAAGTGTGTTGGCCCAGAAATTAGAAATACTTCTGCACCTAAATTAGCAGCCTCTTCTGCTAAAGCATATCCCATTCTACCGCTAGAATGGTTCCCTATAAAGCGCACAGGATCTATGGCTTCGTAGGTGGGGCCCGCGGTAATTAATACACGCTTTCCCTTTAAGGGAAGTTTAGAAAGCATGTCTTTTTTTATAAATGATACTATCTCTTCAGGTTCTGCCATTCTACCCTCTCCTACTAAACCACTGGCCAATTCACCGTGACTAGCTGGAATAATAATGTTTCCAAAAGATTTTAATTGCTCGAAAGTTTGAGTAGTAGATGGATGCTTGTACATATCCAAATCCATCGCAGGAGCAAAATAAACTGGACATTTAGCAGATAGATAAGTTGCAAGGAGAAAATTATCGGAAGCGCCACTGGACATTTTAGAAAGTGTATTGGCCGTAGCCGGCGCTACTATCATTAAATCTGCCCAAAGGCCTAAGTCTACATGATTGTTCCAAACTTCGTTGCCTTCCTCATAGTTGGTAAAAGATGAGAAAACCGGATTTTTAGACAATGTAGAAAGCGTTAAAGGGGTAACAAAGTCTTTTGCACTTTCTGTCATTACCACTTTAACGCTCGCTCCAGCTTTTATGAATTGTCGGACAAGGTAAGCCGACTTATAAGCGGCAATACCACCAGTAATACCAAGTAAAACTTTTTTGCCGCTAAGTATGGACATGCCCTACTATTTTTCGGTGTTTCTATAATAAATCTTATCGTTTAACCACTCTTCTACTGCAATGGCATGCGGTTTTGGTAGTTTTTCGTAAAATTTAGAAACTTCTATTTGCTCTTTGTTTTCGAAAATCTCTTCCAAGCTATCAGTATAAGTAGCAAACTCTTCCAATTTCTCGATCAACTCTTTTTTAATGTCTCCATTAATCTGGTTAGCACGTTTAGAAATAATTGAAATAGCCTCGTAAATATTATTTGTTGGCGCGTCAATTTCATTTCTATCATAAGTTACCGTAGAAACAGGTGCTTCAGAATTTCTTAATTCGCTCATAACTTTTTTATTTGCTGTATTGTTCTAATAATTGTTTAAAATCTGCTAACTCTTTGCTTAGCTCTTCATTGAGTTTCGTCGCCTTTCCTTGGTATTCACCTTCTGGAAATTCCGTTATCAATTTTTTATAGGCCGCCTGCGCATTGTTAATACGTTCTTCTTTTTTAGAGTAGATACTATTAACCGCCAAGTTGTATTTCGCCAAGAAATCATAATATAATGCATCCTCTTTATAAACCGATCCTGGATATTCTTTAAAGAACATTTCAAAAGATTTTATGGACGCATTGTAATCTGATATTCTATTGTATTGCTTTGCTATTTCAAAGGCCTTCTTTTCCAATTTTGCCCTTAACTCCGCTACCATTTCGTTTGCTTGCTCCATATACTCCGACTCTGAATGGGTATTGATGAAAATTTGCAATCTACTAATAGCTTTTTCCGTTTCTGTTTGATCTAAACTATATCTCGGGGAAGTTAAATATTGACTTTTAGCACCTAAGAAAGCTGCCTCCTCTGCCTTATCACTCCGTGGATATGATTTTGAGAAACGCTCGAACTGATAGGCTGCCAAGTAATAATCTTCCATCTCGTAATAAGAGTTGGCATAAAAATAAATAAGACGTTCACCCTGCGGTTTTCCTACATACTGAGGTACAATTTGCTCTAAAAGCCTATTAGCGCGTTTATAGTCTCCTTCATTATAAAGCTTTTCAGCCATTTCATATTTATTCTTTACATCACTATCCTTTAATACTTTTTGATACTCACTACATCCAATGAATAAAAAAACAGAAAGAATTAATATGTATGTATATTTCATATGCATTACGCCGCTAAGCAGGTTTTTATTTTTCAGCTCCAATCAAACTATTTTTGGACTGCACACCAAGTAATTAGGTTGCAGATAATTCATCGGGCAAAATTAGTTAAATATATGTAATTAAAAAAACTATTTTAAAAGGTGAAAATAAAGCTCTTTTGAAACATTCAACCGGCTCCACTCCCTTTTTATTAAAAGTTTAACTTTCCCCTATTCCATACCTCCAATGAAACCAATGATAAATTAGATTTTACAAACCGCTTTTCAACATTTTCTCTACGGAAAGATAAAGAGTATCTAAATTACGGGTTGTACGACTTATTTTGGATTTTGGACTATTCCCAAGAATAGGTCATGAGTACAATTTTTTAGAATTAAAGGAATCATTTCCGTCAAGGATATCATTGTTTGTGTCCAACTTTACAAAACCTGTTGTTTATATTCGTCTTAGCCTCCGAAGAAATCCCTTTTAGACTAATAAATCCATAAAGAGAGTGGCATTTCTAGGTAAACGAAGAAAAATTTAATTCAAGTATAAAAAAAAATACATTATGAAAAATTACAGTTCAGCAATAAAATATGGAAGTCTCACCGGTATCGCCTTAATTATTTACTTTCTGATTTTATCCCTATTTGGACTTCATCAATATCCCATATTGGGTGCCCTGAACATTGCCATTATAGCCACAGCAATGTACTATGGAATGCGGGATTTTAAAGCAAATTTTACGGGCAACTTTCTTTATAGGCATGGCTTCGCCGCGGGGATGATTATCGGGTTCATGGGAACGGTTATTTTTACTATATTTTTCGCTTTATATGTAACCGAACTTAATTCTGATTTTTTAAATTCTTTTATGACGGAATGGAAGTTTGAGTGGTCCAGCAATATGGGTATGTTATTGTTAACTATAATTTTAATGGGTTTTGCCTTATCCGTTGTTCTAACCTTGTCATACATGCAATTATTAAAAAAGAGTTGGAATACTACGGAAGGGGAACGCCACACTTTATCCCATAGTAAGGATAATTAGAATCGTTAATTCACTAGATACTGAGGCAGAAATGAAATTTTTAAGGATATCTTACTAGACTCTTTTAGTAATGTTCGTTAAAATGCATAAAATTGATACTTCCCTTAAATTTCATAATCATTTGTTAAGCCATTCAAAAATTGATTGATTACGGCAAAAATATAGTCATCGAAATTATAATTTTAAGGTCTGAAGGCAAATTGAATTAGAGTTAAATAAATTTGTAAACCTTCCTATAAACAGCATAATATATTAAAGAATTTTAAAAAACTTAAACATGAAAAAGCTAAAATTATTCACTACCATCGTTTTCACTGCCATTACCTTGTTTGCGTTTTCCCAGACGGAAAAAGATCAAAAAATAATGTCTGATGCCGAGAATGCAAAACAATTATTACAAAAGTCAGATAAAGGACTGGAAAAATTTTTCGAAAGTGCTTCGGGTTATGTCATTTTCCCCAATGTGGGAGAAGGAGCTTTTATAGTTGGAGGCGCTTCGGGGAATGGTGTTTTGTATGAAAATGGAGCCCCGGTTGGTATGGCAAGTCTTAAAAAAGTAGATATTGGTTTACAAGCTGGAGGACAAGAGATTGTGGAAATCATTTTTTTCGAAACCGAAGAAGCCCTTAATGAGTTTAAGCAAGAAGAAATCAAATTTTCAGCTGAAGCTTCTGCCATAGCCGTTAAGGAAGGGGCTGCTAAAAATGCCAATTACAACGATGGAATGATCATTTTCACTAAACCCAAAAAAGGATTGATGGCAGATTTATCCATCGGGGGACAAAAATTTAAATACACACCGTTTGATAATAAATAACCAACTTATGTATAATCAAACGGAAGACCGCTTTTTTAGCGGTCTTTTTATTTCTATTTGGTTCGATGCTCTTTGTTAAGTTTTAAAAAATCTAGAGTCCTACAGCTTACTGACTGTTATTTCTTTAATCTACGGAACCTTTTTCAGAATTTATTTTTGCAGAAGCGCTATCGACTGAAGAAGTGTCTACCGGTTTCCCTTTCCATTCCATGGCTCGTTCCATCCCTTCCTGCTTTACCTCCTGAATATCTTCCCTGGCACTGTTTGTAGCCCCAGTTGGTTTTTCAGTTTTGGAATCTCGACAAGATAGAGCCAGAACATAAAATAAAATTATCCCTAACAATTTCGGTGTAATTCTCATCATTTAAAATTTTAAAAATTATTGATTTCAAAATAAGGATGACCTTTTAAACCTTTGAACGGAAATGATAATATCTTGAATGTTTTCAGATTTAAAGCTAAGCATCTCAGTCTTCTACATTTTAATTCATACAAAAATCCGACTTGCATCTAAAGTTTTCTATCTCATCACCGCAGATTCTTCTCTATTTAACCAATTCCATTCAGAATTTGATTATATGAATCCATTCTTGAGGAACTATAAAACTAACTTCATAGCAAAACTTAGTAAGATGGAAGACCATAAGAATAAACCAGAAAAACAAGAGACTAAAAAATCAGCTTCCCTGAAAAAGGTTAGCAGTGAAGGTGAATTTATGACCACCAATCAAGGGGTTAAAGTTAACGATACCAATAATTCCTTAAAAGCTGGTGAGAGAGGCCCCTCACTGTTGGAAGATTTTATTTTACGCGAAAAAATAACCCATTTTGACCACGAGCGAATACCAGAGCGCATTGTTCATGCCAGAGGAAGCGGCGCTCATGGATATTTTGAACTCTATGAAAGTCAAGAAGATATTACCAAAGCAGGGATATTTACCGATACTTCCAGAAAAACCCCGGTATTTGTTAGGTTTTCTACAGTGGCAGGATCCAAAGGTTCAGCAGATCTTGCCAGGGATGTACGTGGATTCGCTGTTAAATTTTATACCGAGGAAGGTATATTCGACCTAGTAGGTAACAATATGCCTATCTTCTTTATTCAAGATGCTATGAAATTTCCAGATTTAATTCATGCTGTAAAGCCGGAACCTGACAGGGAAATTCCGCAGGCTGCATCCGCACATGACACTTTCTATGATTTTGTATCCCATACACCGGAAACCCTTCATAATCAAATCTGGTTGATGAGCGATAGGGCAATTCCGAGAAGTTTTAGAATGATGGAAGGTTTTGGAATCCATACCTTTAGATTTATTAATGCAGATGGCAAATCACATTTCGTAAAATTTCATTGGAAGCCCCTTCTTGGAATCAAATCGATCACATGGGACGAGGCGGTAAAAATACATGGTGCAGATAGCGACTTTCACCGTAGGGATCTATGGGATGCTATTGAAGAAGGAAACTATCCCGAATGGGAGCTAGGGGTACAGGTAATCCCACAGGAAGATGAACATTCATTTGATTTTGACCTACTGGATCCTACAAAATTGATTCCTGAAGAAATGGTGCCCGTAAAAAGAATCGGAAAAATGACGTTGAACAGAAACCCCGATAATTTCTTTGCGGAAACCGAACAAGTAGCATTTCATCCCGGGCATATAGTACCTGGTATCGATTTCACCAATGACCCATTGCTGCAGGGAAGATTGTTTTCCTATACAGACACCCAGCTATCGCGACTTGGAAGCCCAAATTTTCACGAAATTCCCATCAATCGTCCTTTGAATGAAGTCCACAACAATCAGCGCGACGCGCACATGAGAATGACCATCAACAAAGGTAAAACTGCCTATTTTCCCAATTCCATTGGTGGTGGATGTCCGTATTTGGCAAGAATTGCAGAAGGAGGCTTTTCGAGTTACGAAGAGCGAATAGAAGCTTCAAAAGTGCGAGCCAGAAGTGAAAGTTTCAACGATCACTTTTCGCAACCGGCCCTCTTTTATAGAAGTTTAAAAAGTTGGGAAAAAGAACATATAATCGAGGCCTATGCTTTTGAATTAGGGAAATGTACCTACAAGCATATAAAACAACGCATGCTGTGGTTGCTCAATCAAATTGAAGAAAATTTGGCAAATGAGGTGGCTGAAAAATTAGGTTTGGAAATACCTGAAAAAATTGATCAGCCCATCAACCAAGCAATTGGTGCCGATGCCAATGTAGAGAAGCAACAACCCTCCAGGAAACAAAACTATTTAGAAGAGTCCAATGCGCTAAGCCAAACCCATCTTCCATCGGAAGATATCAGCACATTGAAAATTGCAGCTCTGGTAGCAGACGGTTTTGATGGTAAAGGGGTGTCAGAAATGAAAAAGCATTTGGAGGGCAAAAATGCACATCTTGTTTTAATTGCCCCTAACGGTGGTAAAGTAATTTGCGATAAAGACAAAGAACATGAGGTAAATGCTGCACTCCATACCACCGAAAGTGTTTTGTATGATGCCCTATACCTGCCCGGTGGGGATAAATCAGTTGAAACACTGAAAGAAAATGGAAAGGTTATTAAATTTATTAATGAAACTTTAAAACATTGCAAGGCCATTGCTTTGCAAAAAGAGGCCGAACAGTTTTTGGAAACAACTTTCCTTAAGACCTTTAAAGAGGACGAAGCTGTTTTAATGGATCAATCTCCAAATAAATTTTCCGAGGTTCTAGCCCAGCATAGAAATTGGGAACGGGAAGCCAAAACCAAAATGATTCCAGCTTAAGCTTTCGCACTTTTGGGAAATATTGCATAAAAAAACCGAGCCGGGTTAGAATCCGTCTCGGTTTTTTTATAATTAAATAATTATTGAATCCCTAAAAGATTATAAATAGAGTTAATTAAAAAAATGGCAAATCCATTTCTCTAAATATCCCTTCTATAATCCTCGTCACGTCTAAAATTATCTTCCTCATGAATACGCTCCTCCTCTAGAACCGTATACGTTGGCGAACCCAATGATCCCGCCAACAAGGCGGCTGTGGCTCCCAATAGAAACATAAAAAATGAAACCAAACTTACCTTTGCAATAGCTTTTGCCGCTTCATCCGCTGCTTTTTCAGCTTTCTGTTTGGCTTTTTTGTACAATTCTTCTGCCCTCTCTGCTGCCTTATCTAGTTTGCGTTCCCATTTAGTGATGACTCCGTTGATTTCAGCCTCCGTTAAATCTGTATTTTCAGTTAAATAATCCTTTATTTCCTCTTTTTCAAAATAATCTTTGTCCCCTTCTACAGAAATATCCAGATTTCCATTTTTATCCAGATCAAAATTTAAATCATTAAAGAATTCCGAAACCTTTTCTTCCAGATTGAGCTGGCGTAACGATTCTCGTACCTCCGATTTTGAGTTTTGAATTGTTGACCGTGCTTCCTCGGAAGTATTTTCTGGTAAAAGGTTATATCGCTCCCCTGCTTGCATTAATTGCAGTACTTCTTCCTTTACTTCGTTGTAAGTAGTTGTGGTTTCCTTTTTGTTTTGGTTCTGAAGCTTTTTTAAATTGACCACCACCTCTTTTGTATCGCCGCCGCCAAATATTTGGGAGGTGGCACTAGCTACGCCACTGATGGCACTACCAACTGCTGATCCAACAAATATAACCGACACCAACGCATAAACCGTCCAGGCTATAAATCCGTGCAAAGCGCCATCGATGGGAGATGGATATCCAGCCATTCTACCAGCAACCCAACCACCAGCAAATAAGGCTAATAAATTGGAAACAATCCACCAAATCGCGGTTCCAATTCCCAATCCCTCCAACGGTTCACTTTCCTGAAGGGGATCTATACTGGCAAAACCTATGCCTATACCCAATAAATTGAACAGAAACATAATCGCAATAGTAGTAAGTGCACCACTTATTACAGCTCCCCATGAAATACGGTTTATTTTTCTGGTTGTACTAAAAAAATTTGTTATTCTTCTCATTTTGATTTTTTTTAAGTTGAACAAACAACCTACTTATATTTTCAATGTATATTGTTCGTTTTTGAATAAAAAATTAACACAAAAGAAACTCATTATCAATTATTTATAATGCATTAAACCTTATTTTCATTACGCTACTTTTTTATTTAATGCAGTTCAATTTAACCGTATTTACCTCTTAAATTAGAGTTATTAATAACTTAAAATTGTAAAGTGATGGAAAAAAGAAATGAAAGAGAAAATCCTTCTCACGATCGTAAAAACGAAAATCAAGACCGCTCTAAAAACTTAGAGAAAAAATGGAAAAGCATCAAAGGTGAATATCGAGGGGAATATCAGAGTGTCACTGATGAAGATGTTAATTATAATGATGGGGATTTCGAAGGTATGCTAGATAGACTAAGTCGACGAAGAGGTATCTCCAGATCGCAAGTGAAGGATGAAATTGATAACTGGTAGAAAACCATTAAAGATCAATTGGGAAAAAGCAGCTTTACAAGGTAAAGCTGCTTTTTTTTATTTAATTTCACTGGAAATTGATAACTCTATTAACTTTCATGAAATCGATTGATGTACATTCACTACCCATAAATGAAGTGATTCAAAATATAGCGACCGGGCTTCGGTGTGATTTTGTTGAAAACTGCGATGAATATTTAATTGAATTGCCCGAGAATATAGGCAAAGGCTCTATAAGGGGTATTAGCTTTAACGATGGCTTGGGACTCATTATTTACAATTGTAGTTTTTATGAAGATCTGGAGATAAGATTTGTAAAAGATGATGTTCATCCGCTAAAATTCATTTATTGCGTGGATGGAAGTTTAATCCATAGGTTTGCCCATGAAAACATCAATCATGAAATTGAAAAATATCAGCACGTTATTGTAGCCAATAAGGATAATGCCGGACATATTATAAAATTTTATAAGAATGAGCAAACAACGATGACAAGTGTTGAAATCATCCGAAATCAATTCCAAGGAGAAATAAATTGCGAACTTGAAAAAAGTGATAAAAAGTTAATCGAACTCTTCCGTGATCAAACAGGGAAGACACTCTTTTACCATGAAGGCTTTTACAGTTTAAAATTAGCGGATATTTTTAAGGGAATTGAAGAGCATACCGATCAGAAATTAATTCGAAAACTGTTCTTAAAATCTAAAACCTATTCAATTTTAGTTGAGCAGATAATGCTCTACAGAGACGATATTTTAGATGAAAGCAATAGAACTATTTTAAGACGGCAGGAAATAGATCAAATTGAAACGGCCAAAAAAATAATTTATACCGAACTTGAAAACTTACCGAGTATTGAAAATATCGCAAATCGCATAGGTATTCCGGTTGCTAAACTTCAGTTAGGTTTTAAGGATATGTATAATGTCACGGTGAACGAATTTGTTCACAAAACCAGACTGCAGGTAGCTACTATAATGTTGGCAGATAAGGATAAAACGTTGGCCGAGATACAGGACAATATTGGTATAAGTAGTAAAAGCTATTTTTCTAAAATAATACGGGAAGAATATCATATGACCCCCAGTGAGTTTCGAAAACAGAACATGGAAGTCATAAAAAGCAAAAAAAAACCGGGGTAAAACCCCAGTTTTAATTTAGCAAGCAGATGCAAGTTGATAACGTCTTTTTCGGTGCCTATCTTGATATTCCTTTGGACAACAATTGTAGCGCTCCCTAAAAATTTTCGCAAAATAACTTCTACTGTTTAGGCCTATGGAATAAACAATTTCTGAGATATTGCCTTCCTGCTCCCTTAAGAGCTCTTCTGCCCTTTCAATACGTACTTTTTTAACGTAATCATTTACAGTGGTATCAAACAAGTACTTAAAGCCCTCCTGTAGTTTAGAAGGAGCCAGGCCCGTTTCCAACGCTATTTTTCTAATGGTATAATCCTCTGCGGGATGTTTTTTAATTTTTTCAGCCACCTTTTGAATCCTTATCAATTCATATTTCCGTAGTGAATACTCTTGATCTGGCGACTTTAAACTCACGTAATAATCGTATATAAAATGAGCCAATAATAACTGTAGCTGTCCTTTTATATATAAATATTTCGAATATCCTTGAACCTTCGAAGCATTTAAAAGCTTAATTTGTTCTGAAATCTTTACGTTATCTGGTAAAAACATTAAGTTGGATTGGCTCTCTTTAATATTCTGAAATAGGTCCTTAATTTCATCGCATACTACTGGATAATGTTCATCCTCGTAGCCATATTTCTGTCTGTCTATTTCAAATATAAAGAGTCGCAATGGTTTTTCTTTTGGCAAGAGTAAATAGTAATCTTCACCAATTGCGGAATTTATGATAACCGATTGGTGCTGATTCACTCGGTAATCTTGAGCGCCATTTCCACAAATCAAGCCTCCCTCCAAACAATAAATTATGGTAAGCGGGTTTACAAGTGAAGTGTTAAAAGTAATCTTTTGGTCTTCTACCAAATTAAGGTCTAAGGAAATTCCAGATAAACCATTGCTAAATATGGATGCGGATAACTTCCCATTATCGAGCTCAGATTGAAAATTAAAATGACAATCTGCCTCCTCGACCATTTTGCCCCCTCCAAAATAGTCTAGAAACTGCTTTAGCGTGTCTTTCACACCAAAGGGTTGAATTTTACATTTATTCATGATTGATTGCTGTTAATAATTATTAATGGATGTTAGTCCCCTAAAATTACAAACCTTCAATACAATTGGATAACAAAATCCTGGCTACTATTAACACAAATACTTCTATTTACTTAAAATAATAGTATTTTAACTGTAATTTAGCATATTTTAACAAATATATTCCACGAAGACCTTGATTTTGAAAAATTTTGTTTAATGTAAATTTTTATGCTTTTGGCGGTACAACTTTGGGCACGTTTGATATTTTTCTTTAAAAGTTTTAGAAAGGTAGCTCTTACTGGAGATGCCTACTACATCACTAATTTCAGATATACTCAAATCTGTTTCTATCAATAATCGTTGTACCTCATTTAAACGCACATCTTTTTTGAAATCGTTAATTGTGGTCTGTAAAACACCTTTAAAAGATTTCTGTACACGATTTACATTGGTATTTAAATATTCGGCAATTTGTGAAGTTGTCAACTTATGATGTAGATTAGATTTAATAAACTCGACAGCCCGATCTACAAGCTGAATATCCCGGGCGGAAATTTCCTGTAATGCAATTCTTTGTTCTAAATAATCATTAAAAAAATCAAATTCATAGCTTAGTAATTCGTATAATTTCCCTTTAATGTACATAAATTCCAGAGCTTTATCCCCTGGCCAATTAGTAGTTTCCTTAAGTATTTTGTGAATGCTAAGGTTAAAATGTCCTGATGCGATCTTACTATCTTCAACAAATTTCTTACTTATAAATGAGTCAAAAATGTGTTTAAACGGTGGAAGGTCTTTCGCAAACTCTTCAGGAAAACGCTCCCTACTTATTTCTACCATGGCAACATACGCTTCCTGATTTTTATTCAATATTAAATTCACAGTACTATCAGAATTGCAATTAGCGCAGAGCTTCATATACTTTTCAAGTTTTATCTCTTCTGAAGGATCATCGGTTTTTAAATTTAATTCACCATTTAAAAAATAATAAAACCTGAGCACTGAATCAGTATTTGTAAACTTCAATGAAATGTCCTCAAAAAAAGTAGCTTTATAACAAATGTATCGCACTCCATTCCCATAAACAACCATTTTTATGCCACCTTGCCCTTTGTTTTTGGCTATTTCATATTCTTGAATATTTGAATTATCGAAGGTGGTATTATGATTCTTGGTTATAAGATCCTTGCAATGGCTAAGATCGGAATAATCTGACAAATGAATTATCTTCATGAATGGTTATATCTTCGTTTAAGTATGAAACAAGGTGTGCGCTTTCCCACCATAGAAGCATCAGCACCTAAATAGCGACAAACTCCGCCGGGAAGCTATTCACAAAAATATTTTAACATTTGTTTATATATTAACATAAATAATATAATAACTAACAATTTTACTATTGAAAGAGCAATATTTAATCGTTTACTATTTTTTTGGTAACAATACAACCCTTATTTGGTATGAAGGTGTGGAGAAGTAAGGTTAAAACCTGCGGGTTTTAAAATTCAAAAGCAAAAATGCACCTAAATAGAAATATCTACAATTAGTTTTACTTAAAAGGTAGAAAAGTAAGTTAGATAACGGATATTATTTAAGTTCGGTTTACATCATCCAGAAGCCATGGGTTTAAATGAACATCATCATCGGTGGTATGTAGCACACTAATACTACCTGTAGTTTCAAAAATCACAGCCTTCACATCCTCTAATCGCAATACATTAGCTTCTCTTAATTTTGCCCTTAAATCTTCTTCTGAAACACGTGCTTTTTTAAGATTGTTATGAAGAATTTTATCCTTATACATTAATAACAAAGGTGTATTGTCTATGGCATTTTTAAAAATTTTATAGCGCCTTAAGACTGCTGCTGATAATTGAAGTACATACGTCATCCCAAGACCAATAATTCCTTCCATCATACTCACCGTAGAGGATAAAATTGTAGTTGCTATAATACTACCAACTGCTACTGTCATGGCAAAATCGAAACTGGACATTTTTGAAAAACTTCGCTTTCCAAATATTCGTGTATATGCTATAACAGCAATATAAATGCCCGTAGCTGTTATAGAAATATTTACAATTGAATCCCATTTTAAATCAAATAAGCTTAAATCCATTCCAAAATTTTATTCGGTAAGATAAAAGAAGACCTGGGAATATCTGAACCCTTTTACCCAGGTTTTTAACTTGTATGAAACCGTTTGTTTCGAAACCTGCGAAATGGTATGGAAGAACCTTCTTTAGAAAGGCATTAGCGTTCAAATTTAAAGGGATAGCAATAATTATTTTTAATGGAGTTCTTAATTTAGATATACTTTTAAAAAAAAAATTCAATAACTTCAACATAATGAAAAAGATATTGTTTGTCCTCACTTCGCATAACCGAATGCTAAACCATCAAAAGAAAACGGGTGTATGGTTAGGGGAATTTACCGACCCTTATTACCAGTTTATAAATGAAGGGTTTGAGGTGTCTTTGTCATCACCCTTGGGAGGACGCCCACCGATAGATCCCCTAAGCAAACTCACCGAATATATTTCAGGAACCAACCGACGTTTCAAAAGTGATGAAAAAGCTCAAGAATCTTTTTCCAAAACCCGTTTTCTGGAAGAAGTACATGCCTACGATTACGATGCTCTATTCATCCCAGGTGGACATGGCCCCATGTGGGATCTCGCTAACTATAAAAAATGTGGTTCATTGATTTTGGAATTCTATGAGCAAGGGAAACCCATTGGTGCAGTTTGTCATGGGCCGGCGGCTCTGCTTTCGACATGCCAGCTAGAACCTTCATTTTTAAAGAATAAAAAAGTCACCTCTTTTTCTAATTTAGAAGAAAAATTGGTTCTTCGAAATAAAGATATTCCTTTCTATTTGGAAAACCGGCTTAAAGAAAATGATGCCGATTTTTCTACCAGCTTTCTTCCTTTTACACCGCATATAGTTAAAGATGGTTTACTCATAACGGGACAGAACCCTGCTTCGGCTGGAAATGTTGCACAAAAAATGATAGAGACATTAAGGGGAAGATAAGGTAATTAAAATTGATAGCTTATGAGTATTCTTTTTGCCAGTATTGTAGCCACCGTTGCCATGACCATTTTCTCCTATATAATTTCATGGTGGTCTCGGAAAAATTATTCTGAGCCCTATTGGTTGGCGCAATTAATTTACAAGCCAGTATTTGGCACTACATCCCTATCCTTTATCTTAGGTTGGCTTACTCATTTCCTAATTGGTTATCTCTTTGCTGTAATTTGGATAAAATCCCCTCTTATTGATGCCTCTCAAGATTGGAGGTATTTAATCGTGGGCGCTTTTTTTGGGTGCCTAGGTATTTTTAGTTGGATTCTTATTTTTCTATTTTCTCAAAAGAACGATAAAAGTTTTATAATCCCTTATTGCTGTCAACTCTTTTTTGCACACTTAGTCTACGGTATTACATTGATCAATTTCATTTAAGAATTGATAAAACATATCCCCAACAGATATTCAAAATCTGGGGAAATCAGCAAAAAGCAT
Organism: Galbibacter sp. BG1; assembly: GCF_013391805.1. Taxonomy (GTDB): domain Bacteria; phylum Bacteroidota; class Bacteroidia; order Flavobacteriales; family Flavobacteriaceae; genus Galbibacter. The sequence continues at coordinate 3,490,607 of NZ_CP058364.1, forward strand.
ATACTCATAAAAAAGGCGGACGATACCATCATAGTATCGCCCGCCTTGTAATCACAAACTATAGACCTTTAATCCTTAATGTCTTCTAAGGTTTTTACTTCATTTAAATCGTTCATTATTTGGGTTCGTTGTTCCAGCACTAACATACGGGTAGAAACTGGTAAATCTTCCTCCAATACCTCGTCGTATTCTTCTACTGCTGCCTTATCTCCGCGAATGGACTCTTCCAACATAGCTTCTGCATCGTCTCCGGAGAAGAAACTTTTAATATCCATCCATGCCCGATGAGCGTCTCCAGTAAAACTTCCATCAGAATCTATTTCTAGTCCGAACTTGGTAGCCTCATCCCGCAACTGTGTGATAAATTGCAAACGTTTTGCAGCCTTATCCCTAAAATATACTTCTAATCCACTATGGTCTGCATTATCACTTGCATTGCTGTAGCCTTTGTGGGCGTCAACATTCTTTTCAATTAACGCCTTAATTCTCTTTTCAATTTTTTCTGTATAATCTGCCATAATTCAAAATTTTTAATTAATAATTAATTTAAAAACGAAATCCATATTTCCGTTTTTTGAGTAAACCTAAAACTGAATTTTATCTTAATCGAAGTGGTAAGGACATTTCCAATCTTTCTCCACTTTTCGCCCACTGTACTGTCTAGCCTCGCTACTGTTTCCAAAATCGTCGAGCATTGGGTTAATGCTACCTTGATATTCTTTATCCCTTCGCCTTATAAGGTCCCTAACGCGGTCATACCTATTTGCACTACGCAATAACTCAAATTGACTGTGTAGATTAAAAACAATCATGGGAAAAGGAGCACTTCTAGCATAGCGGGAAGATTCTGGATGCATCCCTACCACATAGAAGGAAACCCCATGCAAACTATAGCTGAACTTAGGAGAACCAGGATCAGAACTGGTATTTTCATCCCAAGCCTTGGTATCCAACTGATGTAGTTTGAATAAGAGCCGCCACAGTGCATTTTCAAATGTAATTTCATTGGAAAAAACTTCTTGTGTAAAAGCAGCAATAAAAGTTTGAAACTTCATTGTCTTTTCATCCACGTTTTCTATATACTTTTCTAAATCATTAAAGAGTTTTTCATAAGTATACTCGTGATGCATCTTACCATAATCGAATATTGTAATATTGTCATCTGCGACAACACTTTGCGCCATAACGCAGGGATGTTCATCTAAAATAAATTCCCGTATCGCTTCCTCGGCAGCCTTGGTTTTATTGCCAATTTCAATAATGTTGCTTTCTAGCATAGTATTTTTTAAGTGCTATACTTATTTGGGATGTATGTGATGAGACAATGAATTTTTTAAGTAACCTTTAAAAAACAAGTCGTTTAATTGAAATACTCTCAGATTAAAATCGGGGTTCTAATTACTAAAACCCCGATTTCTCAGCAATATACAATCCCCTAAATAAATATTAGTCGATCGCTTTTTTATTTAAACGTTGTTCCGCTATTTTATCCAATTTTTCATCGGCCTCATACTCTTCATCCAATGTTTTTTGCAGTTTTTTGGCAATATCCTTATGTCCAAGTTCTTTCGCATAGCGAACAGCGGTTCCATAACCAGAAATCTCGTAATGCTCTACCCTTTGGGCCTCAGCAATCAATCCAGCGTTTAGAACGTCTTGATCTGGATCTTCTTTTATAAAATCCTCGGCTTCCTTAATTAATCCTTTCATGGCCTTGCAAGTTTCCCCTTTCGGGTCAATATCAAGATCATCACAAATTTCTTTCAACCGGTCCCTATGATTTTTGGTTTCTTCCAAATGACTTTCAAAAGCTTCTTTTAACTTTTTATCTTTGGCATTTTTTACCATTTTTGGTAGGGCTTCAATAAGTTGTGATTCCGCACTATATAAATCTTTTAATTGATGTTCAAATAAGTCTTCTAATGTTTTCATATCAAATGTTTTTTTAATTCTGAAATAAAATTAGGTGATTAAAAGTCTCTCCATGAGCGCAATTAAGGTAATTATGGCTGTTATAAGATTGGTGCTGTTAATCTTTTAACAATGCCTGTTAAATTATTTACAAATAGCTAACTAGCAGTTGATTCACTCATCATAACACTCTAACTTTAAATAGTAAAACTAAAAAAAATAGAATTATGAAATATCCTAAAGAATTTAATCAAGAACCTCTCAAGGAACAACCCGGAAAAGAATCCGAAATGTCAATTAAACCTATAATAGTGAGGGATAATTATAGAGGTAGTGGAAAGTTAAAAAATAAGTCTGCCTTGATCACTGGAGGGGATAGCGGAATCGGTAAAAGTTGCGCAATTCACTTTGCAAAAGAAGGAGCCAATGTAGCAATTATATATTTTGATGAGTCGAAGGACGCAAAGGACACTCAAAAAGAAATTGAGGCGGAAGGCGTAAAATGTTTATTGCTCAAAGGGGATCTAAAGGATAAAGAGTTTTGTAAAGAAGCGGTAGAAAAAACAGTGGATACATTTGGACAATTAAATGTTGTGGTGAACAATGCTGCGGTTCAGTTCCAAGAAGAAGGTTTAGAAGATATAAAATATGAAAACTTATATGAAACCTACGAAACAAACGTGTACCCTTTATTTTACATAACCAAAGCCGCTATGCCCCATTTAAAGGAAGGAGACTGTATTATTAACACCACTTCCATTACGGCTTACCGAGGAAATCCCACCCTCATAGACTATTCCAGTTCAAAAGGGGCTATCTTATCCTTTACCAGAGCTTTGGCAGGATCTTTGGCAGATAAGGGAATCCGTGTGAATGCCGTAGCACCAGGCCCCATATGGACTGCACTTATTCCAGCCACATTAAAGGATTATAAAGAATTTGGGCAAGATACGCCAATTGGGAGAGCAGGCCAACCTGCTGAATTGGGGCCTGCCTATGTATTCCTAGCCTCTGAAGATAGTAGTTATGTAACAGGGCAAACCATACATGTAAATGGAGGCTCTATTATTGGTGGGTAAAAGTTTTAAATATCAAAATTACAGTATTAAAAAAGGTTTTGAAGAATACTTCAAAACCTTTTCCACCCCTATAAACAAACTATAACCCATTTCTCTTTTTCATAGCGATTTAGTTAGCTGCTTAATACTTTATCCATTTCCTTGGATATATCTTGGGTGAGCTTCTTGTTAATTTCTGTTAGACGGCGAATAGTTAAATCCTGACTCTTTGAGAATTTCATATTAAATCTGTCCAACTGATCCATGCTAAACGCAAAATGCTTAGTTAAAAATTCATTGTTTTGATCCATTAGCTTAATGGCCAAAATCAAGCTGTCGTAAATGGCATTTAAACTTTTAAACACTTCTACATCTGAGAGGATATTTAATTCATAATAATCCAAAACCTCTCTGATATCCTCAGAAGCTTTAAGTAGATTGTACCTCAAATTAGATTCCATCGTAGTAATTTTTCATTTTATATAAAATTACTAACATTGTAAAGGTGTTAAGACCTTAATTCGTGTCAATCTTAACGCTATTGAAATTTACATTCATAAAATTTGTTAACATCTACTCAAGACAATTCTGAACCCTAAATGTTTAGCTAATCCTCCTCCTCTTCCATTTCATCGTTAACTAGATGATGATCCCTACCAAGTCCGACTATGGAAATAATATCCGTTACCGTGGTATAAAGCATCAATACCACCGATACCATATAACCACTTAACAATGAAGAGAAAAAAAGGGATGTCCAATAAATATAGCGGTACCAGTTTGGAGGTACATTATCGGTTTCCGTTATTGGGAGGTTAAAGAATTCAAATAATATTAAGGCAGAAATGAATAAAACAGTATCGAACTTTGCTATTTGTATCACCTGTTTATAATGTTGATCCTTTAATTTAGACTCCACACCCGAACTTATCCCCAGCAATGTTAATATGAGTGCCAAAATAGTAGCAGAAGCTAGCACTATAGTGTTGCACAGCATAATTACCCCTTGGAGCGACGATTTAATAAGGTGTTTTGCCTCATATCCGGAAACATTTCCAAGTAGAAAAACTCCGACTCCAGTTAGAGCAAAAGTAATTATACCACCATATATGGCTTTTTTATTATTAACTAAAAATTTCATGCGTTTACTTCAGAGATTAGTTCATATTGAATGGGCTTAAAAGTCCCACCGTTACTGTCTTTTGCCGAACATGCCGTAAGGGCTATAATAAGATCCATTTCAGCCCTAAAAATTACGTGATCCCCAGGTTTAGTGGTTGGAGTTATTACTTTTAATGAACCAGATTCATCAAAAACCACATTCATAAAAATATTGAATGCCGTTGGAATTTCATCCTTGGAAACTCCATAGGGTTCCAGAGATTTACTAAGATTTTCCATACAGCTGGGATGGTACTCTTCCATTCCATAGAAATGTTTAAATGTCTTACGGTCGCAAGGAGCCAATAGAAAATCATTTCTTCCATTGGTATCCTCAATAATTTCAAGCATTTTATTACTACGATTGCTCCATAAAAAATTCCCTTTTGTAATCAGCAAGGATTTTTCGTAATCCAATGTTTTACCAGAGGACAGTTTTTCCTTGGCGTCTGCAGAATTTATAACCATCATATCGGATACCTGCTTGCCCTCGGGATCGATTACTTTCAATAATTCTCCTTTCTTCAGCAAAAAGGAATCACCGCTAAGTTTAGGGATAGTTTGAACCATATTATAAATTGGTTTTTTTCAAATTTTTAATTTTATTAATTGATGAATTGATCCCGTAAATTAAATACAATGGAAACGTGAGGCACCTGCCTGTTCTGGTCTAGACAGAGTGGATACATCCCGGTTACAAAAAACAATTCCCCGCACAAGCCAAACTTGTACTGATCTTTGTTTACCAACGCCACTGCCTGATCGTTCAATTCATACTTATCCATCTCACTCAATTTATAAAGTACTTCCCATATAAAATCTTCCATTTCAACATCATTTTTTACAAGCTCTTTTGGAAAAATAGCAATCACCGACTCCTCATTTTTCAATGTTTCCTCATAATTTCTAGCGAGATCTTCAAGACGGAGATACAAATGGGACATTTCTTTAAAACTAATGGAATTATAGGAATGAAGTGAGTTATTCATTTTCAATTCCTCTTTTCTATTAATAATGGCCACACTATTCTTAAAGTTAAGAGCGTGAATAGCTTCAGCACTAATTGCTTTTTGGTCTTTGCCGGGAAAGGATGGAAGTGCATTCATGGTAAATTATTTTTTATTGGTAAAATATATGATGAGCATATAGCTATTTAAGGTTAAGGACACTCCATTTGTAATAATAATTGGCCAATCGGACTTCATAATACCATATATTACCCAGAGAAGCACACCTATGACCAGTTGTATGAAAAAAAAGGGTGAAATATCATTTACATTACCTGTTTTTATCGCTTTCAAAATTTGTGGTATAACAGCTATAGTAACAAAAATTCCCGCTAACCATCCTATTACACCTACCATTTACTAATAATAAAAATTAAAAAAAATAAAATTAATTGAACCTTTCCTTAGAAACTATCACAAAAGAATTAATTAAGGACACGAACGAATAAATATCGGATTGTATATTGGAATCTATAATTTCATATTACTATTATTGTTCTTTCAATAATAACTTTGCACTTAACTATTTTTGCACATAATGAACCACACAAAAGACACTTTAATAATTGTTTTAGGCTCCCTAATTGTTATTGCTTTGGCTATCTGGGGGTTTTCCTTTCAAGATGATCTAGCCGATGGCATTAATTCTGTAGCGAACCCAGTAGAAATTGAAAAGAAATGGGAACTGCCTCATGAATTAAATGAAATAAGCGGAATGGATTGGTTGGAACCGGGAAAAGTTATCTGCGTACAGGACGAAGCGGGCATTCTATTTATTTACGACCTTAATGAAAACAGGATTTCCGAAGAAATTGAATTTGCCAAATCTGGAGATTATGAAGGGATTACTATAAACAAAAACGATGCATATGTCCTGAGGAGCGACGGACAATTGTTTGAAATAAAAGACTTCAGAAGCAATAAAAAAATAAATGACACGAATATTGGCTTTTCCGCAAAAGACAATATGGAATCCCTAGTTTTCGACCACAAAAATAACTACCTCCTCACCATGCCGAAAAACGTGAAAAGTTCGGCTGAGTTTATGGCTATTTACCAAATTCCACTGGACAGTAAGAAAGCAGATAAAACTCCAGAAATTAAAATTCCATTTGAGAATAAAGATTTAAAAACCACCAAGAGCCAAAAACTATTGAAAAGATTTAGTCCAAGTGACATTGCCATCCACCCTAAAACCGGCGATTATTACATCTTAGATGGAAAAAACCCTAAGTTGCTCATTCTAGATGCCAGCGGAAATCTACAGAAAATTAGAGAGCTCGACAGAAATCAGTTTGAGCAACCCGAGGGTATTACCTTCAGTCCGGACGGCACTTTATTTATTTCCAACGAAGCGGGTAAAAACAAGGCCAATATCCTACAAGTAAATTTGGATAATTAAATCCAATAAAATAAGTACATCTTAGCCTTAGTGACTCCGCACTTAATGGCTATGCGCTGCCTCCCCCTTTTTAAGCTCTGCCATTAAATAATAGGCGTTGTTCATAGCAAATACCATTTTGGGTGATTGTTCCTTTAGAAAATCAATAGCCCACCAACCTCCATCCTTGGCTTTCAATACCACCTCTTGAGGTGTGAAAAACCAATTTTCATCTTCCCGTTTTACTGAAAAAACAAAAGATTTATTGCCATCTGAAGCTATGGCACTTTCTGGAACTGCAACTGTCGAAGAACTATCCGTTTGGATGCGTCCTTGAATGTACATTCCAGGTATAAGACTGCTTTCGTTTTCAGCATCGTGACCTTCTTTGTTTTTAATCTCTGCATGTACATGAATGGCTTTAGGATTTTCTTCAAAAGTTTTACCTACCGAATAAATTTCTGCTATAAGTTCATCTCCACGGTTCGATTGAACACTAAACGCCACTTTTTGCCCCTTTTTAACTTTATGCACATCCTTTTCAAAAACCATCAAATCGGCATGGATATGGTGAGTATCTACAATTTCCATTAATTCTATATGAGGCTCTACGTACTGCCCCGTCTTAACTTTTACTTTTTGCACATATCCTTCAATAGGACTTTGTAATGCAACACGTTGACTAATACTGCCCTTTTTAATCTGAGTTGTGTTTACATTTAATTGTTTTAACTGCGCATCTAGACCATTTAACCTGCTTTGGGAACTTTGATATTCAGCCTCTGCTTTTTGAAAATTGGCACCACTGCCAACGCCAGCATCATAAAGCTTTTTTTGCCGCTCAAATTCTTTTTTCAGAAACTGACTGTCGCTATAGGCATTGAGATAATCGGTTTGTTTTTGAATAATATTGGGATGCGATAAATATGCTACTGTTTGTCCTTTCTCTACTTTATCTCCTTCAATAACCTCTATGGAAACTACATTTGCACCGACTACCGTGGTAATTCTAGCCTCGTTTTGAGGGGGAACTTCCAGGTGACCGTTGGCTTCCACATAACCACTCATATTCCTTTTACTCAAACTATCCACATTCATCTGCAGGGCTTCAAATTGTTTAGCGGTTAGCATTACTATTTCAATGCCTTGGTCAGGGTGTTTTTTTTCTGAATCCGATTTGTCTTCGTTTTTTTCTGTCACTTTACTTTCAGAATTCTCACAAGCAGTTAAGCCAAATAAGAATATGCATAGAGCAAACACCAAGTATCTATTTAAATTTTTCATGTAACTAATTATAATATTGTAGTTTAAAAACTGATTTAAGGTAATTATCAAGCGCCTCCAATGCGTCTAATTCCGTTTGAATAGCATCCCGTATAATTTGTGTGAAGGCCGCATAATCCACAGCACCTTCCTTGTAAGCCACCAAAGCACCCATTCGCTGTTCTTTGGCTAGCGGCAACGCTTTATTCTTATAAAAATCCCAAGAAACTTTCCATTTTTTATAGGTTTCTAAAGCTTGCTGATATTCCATTGTCAACTTTTGTTCGACATAATATGAGTTTGCTTCTGCTATTTCACTCTGTATTTTAGCTGCCTTAGATTGGCTCCGCTCCGTTCCAGACAGCAGAGGGACGGATATTCCTGCCTGGTAAGTGTAAAATCCGTCATTCCCATTTAACTTTTGCAATCCGCCCTGTACGTTGAATTTCGGGAGTAGATCTGATTTATTGGCTTTGTATTCGGCTTCCGCTTCAGCCAACTTTCCCTGTGAAAACTCCATTTCTGGATGCTTATTCACATTAAGCTTTACATTAACTACATCAATTTCATTTAGATCTAGACGTTCTGGAACCGTTAAGTAAGAGCGGTTCTCTTCAGTTTCCAGGGATGGTAACAACCAAAGGTTCAGCTTTTGCAAAGCAATGGTATAGTCGCTTTCCACTTGCTGCAGTTGATTATTTATCTGCAAAGCCTGATTTATTGCTGAAGAATATTCCAACCTAGAAATTGCTTCTACCTCGTAATTAAGCTGTATCGCTCTTTTAAATTGTTCGTAGATGGAATCGAGTTCTTGGTACAATACCATTTTTTGCTTTTGCCAATATACGATGGCCCAAGCCTTTTTGACTTCCTGCTCCACTTGAAGTTCTGATAAATTAAGAGCGGTTTCCGCCAACGCCATCCGTTGCTTTTGCAATTGCTGCTTTGAACCTATCCCGAATAAATTAATATTCTGTTGCCCCAAACCTATTACTGTATAAATACCTTGATCGCCCATAATTTCCTCCCCACCAGTAAATATCTGTGTTTTGCCAAAATCGTAAGCCATGCCGCGAAGCGATTCTTGCTTTTGAATTTCCAACCGTTTTGCCCTTAGCAAAGGATAATTTTTCTTGGAAAGCTCAACGGCATGTTTCAATGAAATTACTGTCAAAGAATCTTCTCGCCGCTCTGAAGCTTCCACCGATAACTTTAAATTATCCTGTTTAGAAATTGGCTTAGTTTGACCATGAACGTTCGTAAATATACACGAGAAGCCAATTACCATAACCATAGTTGCAAGTTTTGGGATTCGCTTTGATTTATTTTCTGATCGCTTTTCTATCCATTGATAAAAAATAGGGAGAATAAAAAGCGTCAACAGTGTAGAAGTTATCAACCCGCCAATAACTACGGTTGCAAGCGGTCTTTGTACTTCTGCCCCTGCCGATACCGATATGGCCATAGGTAGAAAGCCTAAAATATCTGTAAATGCGGTAAGCATTATGGGGCGGATCCTTCGTTTTGTCCCCTGAATAATACGTGCTTTTAGATTGGTAACCCCTTCTTCTTTCAGCTCATTCAATCCACTTATCATAACCAATCCATTTAACACCGCAACACCAAAAAGCACTATAAAACCAACCCCTGCAGATATGCTAAACGGCATATCCCTAAGCCAAAGGGCAAAAACACCGCCTATGGTTGCCATTGGAATTGCTAGATAAATCATAATCGTCTGTGTAAAAGATTTAAGGGCAAAATAAATTAAGATAAAAATAAGGAGTAGCGCAATGGGAACCACCGTTTGCAGTCTATTGCTAGCGCGCTCCAAATTTTCAAAAGCACCGCCATAGCGAATAAAATATCCTGGTGGTAGTTCGAATTCTTTGTCCAACTTTTGCTGAATATCCTGAACGACCGATTTTACATCGCGATCCCGAATATTAATCCCCACATACGTTCTGCGGTTGGTATTATCCCTACTTATCTGCATGGGCCCCAACTCATAACTTACCTCAGCAATTTCACGTAAAGGGATTTGCGAGCCATTGGGTAAATTTACAAAGAGATTTTGTAGGTCTTCAATACGCTCCCGTCTGTTTTGTTTTAACCTAACCACCAAATCGAACCGCTTCTCCCCTTCAAAAATAACTCCTGCTTTTCTTCCTGCAAATGCAGCCTCTACGGTATTGTTAAGTTGATTGATTTCCAAGCCATATTGTGCCAATTTGTTTCTGTGGTAGTTTATTGTTATCTGCGGAAGTCCTTCGGTGGCTTCCACTTTCATATCCCCAATTCCAGGTATGGTGGCAATTATTGCTCCCATTTCTTCGGCTTTGCTTGCCAAAACCTCCAAATCTTCACCAAACAATTTTATAGCTACATCTTCGCGTACGCCTGTAAGCAATTCGTTAAAACGCATTTCAATAGGTTGGGTAAATTCATAATTAACCCCAGGAACTACGCTTATCGCTTCTTTTATTTTTGAAATAAGTGCTGTTTTACTCTTGGCAGACGTCCATTCGTCTATCGGTTTTAAAATAATGAACACATCGGCAATATCCATTGGCATAGGATCTGTAGGTACATCTGCTACTCCAATACGACTAATCACTGATGTTGCCTCTGGAAATTCTGCCTTTATAATACGTTCTATTTTAGTGGTGGTTTCAATCGTTTCGGATAAAGAACTGCCAGGTTTTAAAATAGCATGAAAAGCAATGTCACCCTCGTCGAGTTGCGGAATGAACTCCCCTCCCATTCTAAAAAATACAAAGATTGCCATTGTAAACAGTGCCAATGCTAAACCTATTATCGTTTTTCCTTTTAAAAGGGATTTAGCCAACAAAGGCTCGTAGGTACGTTCCAACCAATTAACAAAACGATCCCCATAAGATTTTTTATTTCTGTTAGGAACGCGCAAAAACAAAGCAGAAACCATTGGGACATAGGTCAAGCAGAGAATCATAGCTCCTATCATTGCAAAAATAAATGTCAAAGCCATTGGCCGAAACATCTTGCCCTCCACGCCTTCCAAAGCTAGAATCGGCAAGAAAACAATGAGTATGATTAGCTGTCCGAAGAATGCAGCATTCATCATTTTCTTGGACGCCTTAGAAGCTATTTCGTCGCGTTTTGTGGCAGTTACTTTATTGTTTTTTTGTACATAGGAATACATCAAAAAAACTGTACTTTCCACAATAATTACGGCTCCGTCTACAATTATTCCAAAATCTATAGCCCCCAAGCTCATTAAGTTTGCCCAAACATCAAAAGCGTTCATCAAAATAAATGCGAACAATAAGGAAAGTGGAATGGTTGATGCTACAATTAGACCACCCCTCCAATTTCCTAAAAGCAAAACCAGTACAAATATTACAATGAGACCTCCTTCCAAAAGGTTTCCGGTTACCGTACCTGTAGTTTCCGCAATCAACTCACTACGATCTAAGAATGGTTTAATTGTAACCCCTGGAGGTAAGGATTTCTGGATTTGCTGCATGCGATCCCTTACCTGCTCAATTACTTCATTGGAATTCGCTCCTTTCAGCATTAAAATCATCCCCCCTACAGTTTCGCCCTTGCCGTCTTTAGTTAGTGCGCCGTAGCGAACTGCGCTTCCAAGCTTTACGTTGGCCACATCCTTTATTTTGATTGGAATTCCATCCACGGTTTTAATTACCATGCTTTCAATATCCGCTATCGATCTTGCCAAACCTTCACCCCGAATAAAATTGGCCTGATGGTTACGCTCGATATAAGCTCCCCCTGTATTTTGATTGTTTTTTTGGAGTGCAGAGAAAATATCGGAAATAGTAATATTTATGGCCCTAAGCTCATTGGGATCGACAGCTACTTCGTATTGCTTTTTCTGCCCGCCAAAAGCGTTTACTTCCACAACGCCGGGAACCATAGCCATTTGCCTACGAACAATCCAATCTTGCATGGTTCGTAGTTCGGTAGCTGAATATTTATCCTTGTAGTCCTCATCAACCTCTAGTGTGTATTGATAAATTTCACCCAGACCCGTTGAAATAGGTCCCATAAAAGGCTCTCCAAAACCCTCAGGGATTTGTGACTCGATTTCAGGTAATTTTTCAGCAACCAGCTGTCTTGGTAAATAGGTTCCCACTTCATCATCGAAAACTATTGTCACCACCGAAAGTCCAAAACGGGAAACAGAACGAATTTCCTTTACATTTGGAAGGTTGCTCATCGCAATTTCTACGGGATAGGTAACAAACTGCTCAATTTCTTCGGTTCCTAAATTTGGGGATTGGGTAATAACCTGAACTTGATTGTTTGTTATATCTGGAACGGCATCAATGGGAACTTGCGTCATGCTATATACACCGGCCACTATAAGAGCCAACGTGAGCAAGCCAACGATAAATTTGTTATTGATTGAAAAATCAATGATTTTATTAATCATGGATTATGTATTAATTCAGTTATAAAAATTTGTTTGTGAAATGCATAGGATAACATTGTAAATGACAATGCTTCTATTTTTTTAGAAACATTAAAAAAAAGACGTAGTTATCCTGTAAAAACTGAATTAAACGCGCGGAGGTTGCAATATGGAAAGTGGGATCTCTTTACCTACACTGTCGAAATGTGCAAAGTTATTGTAGGGAATTAGAGGTTGTAAAGGCTCGAAAGCTATAAGTTTAAAATTTATGGTATGCACGTGGCAGCAATGGCATTGGCAAAAGGGTGAACACAAATCGCAATCGTCGCCATGGTCACTATTAGAATCGACTATAGAAACCGTTAGGGAATCTTCAGTAGCATCTACAGTATCGTTGCATGGCAGTATGTTTAAAGCCATAAAATAGAAGACCAAGATGGTTGCTATAAATTTCATAAGGTAAATATAATGAAGATTTTAATGTTATAATAACATTTCAGCCATTGATAGTTATTCAAAATAAACAATTAATAATCAGAAACATATATTCACCATAGAATGGCAAACTGATTTTCAGAAATAAAATTTTATTCAAAATTTCGCTTTTTTCACCTACAACTGTAACATTCTAAAACTAGCTGTATCTTTATAATAAACGAATTACTTTTTGAGCCAACTAGAATTAAATACAGATCAACTATTGGTGTTGTGTAAAGAAGGAAAAAAATCGGCCCAACTAGCGATATACAACCGCTACTATAAAGCCATGTACAATACAGCTTTCCGTATTGTAAAAGATTCTTTCGAAGCCGAGGATGTGATGCAGGAGTCGTTTTTAAACGCGTTTACGAAACTCGACACTTTTAAGGCAGAAGTAACTTTTGGCGCTTGGTTGAAACGTATTGTAATTAACAAAAGTATTCATCATTACAGAAAGCAGCAAAAACTGAATAATGTTGCACTCGATGATGTTATTTACAGGGTTGAAGACAAGGATGAAGTTGAACCTGATTGTGAGTTGACCAACATTAAGGCTCAAAAAGTGTTGCAGACCATGAATATGTTGAAGGACAATTACAGAATTGCTTTGACCCTCTATTTAATTGAAGGGTACGATTATGAGGAAATAGGAGAAATTATGCAAGTAAGCTATGCAAATTGTAGAACTACAATTTCAAGGGCAAAAGACAGTTTAAGAAAAAAATTAGAAGCTATCGCTTATGAAGAAGAATGATAACATAGATGATCTTTTTAAAGGGTTACGGGATCAATGGGACGTAGAAGAACCAAGCCCCAACCACGAGCATCGGTTTCTGGAAAAGCTCAACGCCCAAAAAGAAACCAAATCTTTACCAGAAAAGAAGTTTGGCAATACATGGAAAATACTTTCCGTAGCCGCCTCCCTAGCAATTTTGCTTATTGTGGGCATTAAATTTTTCGGTACTTCTTCTACGGTTTCCAATACCACCGCAGAAGAACCTACCGAAGTACAAAAAACGCAGTTTTACTTTGCGTCTTTAATCAACGAGGAAATGGAAAAGATTCAAGCAGAATCTACTCCAGAAACCAAACAGATTGTTGCAGACGCCATGTTACAAATGAAAAAACTAAAACTCGATTACGAGAAGTTAGAAAAGGATCTCGCCAACGATGGAAACAGCAAACAAATCCTGCATGCCATGATTATTAATTTCCAAACACGTATAAATCTATTGCAGGACGTATTGGATCAAATGGAAGAATTTAAAAAATTAAATACCTCAAACAATGAAAACCAAATTATTTAAAATAGCATTCTTATTTTTTTGTGTTCCCTTACTAAGTATGGCTGCCGGCCCAGGGTGGAATGGCAAGTACACAAAGGAGAAAAAAATTAAAAAAGAATTTAGTGTGAGTCCGACATCGCTTCTAAAGCTTAACAATAACTACGGAAACCTCTACATTACTTCTTGGAATGAGAATAGAACTGTTATAGAAGTTCATATTAAAACCAACAGCAACAGTGAAGAAAAGGCACAGAAAAAGCTGGACGAAATTAATGTAGAATTCCAAGCCTCATCAAGCATGGTGTATGCCAGGACAATTTTTGAAAAAAGCGGTTGGAGCTGGGGAAACAACAACGTAAGTATGGAGATTAACTATACCGTTAAAGTTCCTGTTGGAAACACGTTGGATCTCGATAACGATTATGGCGGAATATACCTCAATGAAATTAACGGAGTAGCCAATATAAGCTGCGATTACGGGAAAATAGAAATTGGAAGTTTAAACGCAGACAACAATGTTTTAAAATTTGATTACACCTCTAAATCCACCATCGATTACATGAAAAGTGGAAAAATAAGTGCCGACTATTCTTCTTATGAAATTGATAAGGCTGGAGATATCATTATAAGCGCCGATTACACCAATTCTGAAATTAACCAGGCAAAGAATGTGGAATATTCCTGCGATTACGGAAGCATGAAAGTTAATAGAGCCAATAACATCCGTGGAACAGGGGATTACCTCTCTACCAGATTTGGAACTGTACATGGAAATGTGGATTTAAGTTCTGATTACGGTTCCATAAAAATTGAAGAAATGGCTGCCGATGCAGGAAACCTTCAAATTAAAAGCGATTATACCGGGATAAAGATTGGGTTCAACAGCAATTACCATTTCGATTTCCAAATTAATTTGGAATATGCCGGGATAAGTGGAGACACCGATTTTAATTACAGCATTAAAAGGGAAAAATCAACCGAGAATTATTACGAAGGCTACCACGGTAGTAAAGGGAAAAACAAACTGAGTATTACCTCAGACTACGGCGGCGTGAGTTTTGATAAGCGCTAATTAATCTACGGGAATTTTAACCAATGGGTTTCTAGAAAAGTACCTTTTTAGCAGATAATCAAAAATAAATACCTAATATTATTTTAAATCAACTCAAAAAATATCAGAAAAATGAAAAAATTAATTTTAATTGGTCTTGCTATCGCAAGTTTTTCTACCGCAAACGCACAATGGTGGGGCGGAAAAAAAGTTAAAGGAAATGGGAACGAACAAACCATTGAAAGAAACGTTGGTAACTACGATGAAGTAAGTGTTTCGGGATCTTTTGATGTAGATTTGGTTAGCGGAACCGAAGGAAAACTTACCGTTACTGCGGAAGAAAACCTACTTCCACATATCGTTACTGAAGTTAAAAATGGGGAATTGATAATTAAAACAGAACAAGGTTTTGAGTTAAAGCCCAGTTTCAACAAGGAAATTTTAATTGTGGTACCCTTTGAGAGTCTTAATGCGGTTTCTTTGGCCGGTTCTGGTGACGTAGTAACGAAGAGCACTATTAAAACCGAAAACTTTAAAGCGGATTTAGCGGGTTCAGGAGATTTAAATGTTTCTGTAGAATCCAAAACTGTAAAAAGTCGTCTAGCGGGGTCGGGAGACATTGAGCTAAGCGGTAAAACTACCGATTTTGAATGCAGTTTATCAGGCTCTGGGGATATCGATGCCAAGGGACTCAAGGCCGTCAATGTAGAGGCGAGCATTTCTGGATCTGGAGATATTGAGGTGCATTGCGATGGAGAACTAAAAGCTAGGGTTTCTGGTTCCGGGGATATTGATTATTATGGAAACCCTACTAAAGAAGATAGTAAGGTTTCGGGCTCTGGAGACGTTTCCAAAGGATAAAAAACAACCCATTTTCAAAATAAAACCCCAAAGATCCATAGGATTTTTGGGGTTCTTTTTTATAATGAATGTAGAGGCTATGCTTCTACTTCTTCTTTGCTTTCTACAGCAGCCAAATAACGTTCTGCGTCTAAAGCAGCCATACAGCCGGTTCCAGCAGCCGTTATTGCTTGGCGGTATTCTTTATCTTGAACATCGCCACTGGCAAAAACTCCAGGAATATTGGTCTTGGTAGATTTCCCCTTGGTTATAATATATCCGGTTTGGTCCATATCCAACTGTCCTTTAAAAATATCGGTATTTGGTTTGTGCCCAATAGCGATAAAGAGTCCGGTAATTTTTATTTCTTCCTTTTCTCCAGTTTGGTTGTTAACCATTCTCAAACCTTCAACCACTTGATCTCCCAAAACTTCTTCAACTTCCGTATAATACTTAACTTCTAGGTTTGCCGTATTGTTAACACGGTGTTGCATCGCTTTAGAGGCACGCATCTCCCCTTTTCTTACTAGTAAAGTAACCTTGTTACAAATATTGGCCAAATAAGTACTTTCTTCCGCAGCGGTATCTCCACCACCTACAATGGCAACATCCTGTCCTTTAAAAAAGAAACCATCGCAAACGGCACAGGCAGATACTCCACCTCCCCTTAGGCGTTGTTCACTTGGAAGCCCTAAATATTTAGCGGTCGCTCCTGTTGAAATAATAACCGTTTCTGCTTCTATATTGGTAGTATTGTCTACCACCGCTTTATGAATGCCTCCCACTTCTTTACTAAATTCTATAGAGGTAATCATCCCCATACGAACTTCAGTTCCAAAACGTTCGGCCTGTTGCTGCAGTTGAATCATCATGGAGGGACCATCAATTCCTTCTGGATATCCAGGAAAGTTATCCACTTCTGTGGTAGTCGTTAATTGTCCTCCTGGCTCCAAACCAGTATAGATTATAGGTTTCATATCTGCCCTAGCAGCATATATCGCAGCTGTGTATCCCGCAGGACCAGAGCCTATAATTAAACATTTTATTCTTTCAATTTTTTCAGACATGATAGATCCTTTCTAAATTTTATTACATCACAAAAGTAGGTTTTTTAGCAAAAATCTTACAGTTAAACCATGAAAAGTTATTATCAAACCATCAACAATAACTATGAAACATCTGTTTGTTAACGCGTGAATATCAATAATTCAACAAAATAAATATTTTATAATTTATTTCCTTAATTACCTGATTATTCGTAAATTAATACTACTTATTTTAATAACCTGTTAAAACAATGCATTATGAGAACAATTTTCTATCCTTTCGTTTTTATTGCAGCACTCATACTTTTATCGGGGAGTCCCAAAAATTACCATAATAATTCCTTAGAAGGTGTATGGGAACTGGTAGACCGCTATTCTTACGACGATAATAAGGTTGTAGATACCTTAAAAAATAACGACGGTTACAGACAAATTAAAATGTACCAAAAGGGAAAAGTAATGTGGACACGTTTTGTGCCCAAAGACTCCGTAGAATGGTTTGGTTACGGTTCGTATCAGACAACTCCCGACAAACTAGTAGAACGCTTGGAATATGGTTCTGCATCTATGATGCGTATTGTAGATACCATGCGGGTGTTTTCCTTTAAATTGGAAAAAAATAAAAACCATTTCAGTCAAATTACCGTGGACGGGGAAGGAAATGCTATTTTTTCTGAAAATTATAAGCGGGTAGAATAACAAATGTCGCTTCGGTGGAAGCATTCCATGCCTTTTTATTTTCAAAGAAATTTCCGAATTAAAACAGGAAGTAAAAGCAAATCGAACAATAAAGCGCTCAGCAACGTTAAGGCCGCCAAAAGACCAATAATCATATTGGGTTCACTTTTGGAAAATATCATTATTGCAAAACCAGAAAACAGAATAATGGTTGTAATTGTTAAGGCACGGCCCGTTTCTTTAAACGTATGTTCAAGCGCTTTCTCTTTATCTAAGCCATTCTTTAAACCTATTTTATAACTCCCCAAAAAATGAATGGTGTCGTCTACCGATATTCCAAAAACCAAAGCAAAAACAATGGATATGGAGGCTTCCAAAGGTATTTCTAAAAATCCTAAGACAGCTCCACATATAAGCAACGGCAGTACATTTACAATGACAGTGATTAACAACAGTTTTAGGTTTCTAAAAATTATTGCCATAAGAAGGCTCACCATAGAAATTGCCACCAGCAACCCTATAAAAATGTTGTTTCTCACCGAATTGGCATTGGCATCCATTAAATATCCCTTGCCAGTAAGTTTAAAATCTGCTAAACTCTTATCCAGGTTTTTATTTATGTATTCGTTTAAATCGTTATACACCATAAGTAAACTATCGGTTCCTATATCAAATACCCGTGCAGAAATACGGGCCTTAGAACTATCTTTATTCACATATCTATTAAATTGTTTTCTTCCCACATATTTTAAATCGTTGGAAATTTCCCTAAAATCTTCAGAGGAATGAGGAAGTTTATAGTATTCGTATTTATTTAAGTGGTGCGCCCTATTTAAAAATTTATAAAGTACCGTTACCGATTGAACGTTTTTAATTGACTTCTCCTTGGATAGGCGTTGCTGCAGTTTCTCTATTTCAGTTAGAATTTTATAATCGGTTATTTTATTGTTTCCCTTGGCCTCCACTTCTATTTCAAATGGTCTCAATCCCGCATAATTTTTCTGAAAAAAACTAAAATCGGCACTAATTTTACTTCCTTTCGGCAAACTTCTTTCAAATTTATAATTGGTATTAATTTGAAGAATTCCAAGAAGACAGATAGCCATTACCACAATACAACCAACAATTACTGCCCTACCTTTCTTCTTGCCTATCTTTTCTATAAACTTTAAGAATGTTTGTAACTGAATTGATTTTATTTTTCTTTTGAAGAGGTATTTTTTAGGTAAAATCAATAATGAAGAACCACCCAGTAAAAGAACAGTTACCAAAGTAATTATAACACTTAAAGCTGCCAAGAGACCAAATTCCCTAATACCTACAAGTGTTGAAGTATATAATGAAAGAAAACCTAGCGCTGTGGTCAACGACGTTAATAACAAAGCCATTCCCGTATTTTTTAGACCATTTTTCATTGCTAAGTACTTGGGAAGTCCGTTTTTCAATCCTAAAACATATTTATCAGATAAATGAATAAAATCGGACACCCCAACAATTAAAATAAGAATAGGGTAAAATGCGGAAAGGGCATTTAACTCTATTCCCAGTAAAACAATCATCCACAGAAATAACAACAAAGCTATTGTTATGGTTCCAAAAGCTATGATAACCATGGATAGCCTTCTATAAATAAAAAAAAGCAATAGGGATACAATTATAGAAGAAGCGATGGTTGTAAAGATCAATTCCGATCTCTGTAAGTCTACCAAGGCGCTATAAATAACGGGCCTTCCTAAGATATGGAATGTTTTTAAATCGTGCTTTAGCAGCATTTCTTCCAAATCGCCGAGTAAGGCAACTGATTGTTGATAGTCTAAATTTGCTTCTGTCTCCAAAACTACGACTAGGGAACCCGCATCCTTGTCTATAAAAGCATCTACGAATAAATTTTCTTCCTGTATGCGCTTCCAATCATTTTTATATTCCGCAGTATCTTCCACGTGAATAATGGGCAGTGAAATAAAGCCCAAAGAAGTTTTAAGCGGATAGCCCATGGTGGTTAGCGATTCGCTTTTATTTATAAAAGGTAGGGTCTTTGCTGCTTTTGAAAACGCTTGAAACTTTTCTAAAAATTCCTTTTCAAAAATGTTTGGTCTGTTTTCGATGGCTATCAATAAAAAACGGTCGTCGGTACCAAATTCTTTTACAAAATCCTTGTAAACAGACAATTCTTTATCGCCTTCTGGAAAAAACGAATCTACATCCAACGAAAACTTTAGTTTCGAAATGGAAAAAGTTGCCAGTATCGCCACAAGCAGAAAGACAATAACTATTGCTTTTTTATACTGAAAAAGTCTTTCCATTCTAATAAAAAAAGAAGATTAAGTGGGGAAATACAGAGATTATAAAGAAATGTAATTTTCTAACTTCAGGGTCCAATCGTAGTCTTTATAGTTTAAATCGATTCCTTTGGTCTGTGGGATAATTCCGTGTTTCTCAAGTATTTCTTTGGTACCACTTTTGCCTCCAAAATCTCCCCTAAACCAATTGAACAAAGAAGTTACCGCAACTTCCTTAGTTTTATCGTTGTACTCTGAAGTATTTTCAAGGTAACGCTTGGTTATGGTCTCTAATTGTTTGTCCAATTCCTTCGGATTGTAAATGGCAACGGGGGGACAATCTTTTGCTCCGCAATTTAGCGCGAAATGAATTCTGTAATCCCTTTTATCGGTTCTTAATGTACGCTCAAATTTATTGGGAAACCACGTACGAATATACCCCATTCCTAAATCCCATTGCGACTTTCTAATCATTCCATGTTCAATATCCCCAAAGGATAATTGCTTCCCTGCTATCTCGATCTGTTCTTTTTTAAAGAAACTGTTTCGATCTTCGTACAGTTTTGGGTTTTCCTGTAAAATAACTTGTATGTAGGCGTTGTAAATATTCAGCCAAAATGCGATTTTCTCATCGTTCGATTGTAAATCGGCACTTAATTCTTCCAAGGTTGTATTGGCCAATTTTTCTTGGTATTCTTCTGTATTTTTTCCTTCTTTAACAGCTAGTAAAAAGTTTTCAGACAATTCATTGAATTCAGATGCTGAAAAAGCTCCGTTATTCTTTTTTTCTTCGGAAGGAGCATAGCAAGAAACGGCTATGAATAAAAAAATGGCAATAAATTTCATTTAAGAGCAGTATTTAAATATGTTGTAGAATATACGAAAAAAATATAGCGCAAGTTTTATATATGTTTACAAATCGAATTGACAATGATTGCCTTGGCATTAAAATTTATCCTTTTTGAACCCTTAACCTTGTTTTTTCGTATTATATTATACACCCATTCAAGTTTTTAAAACGTATGCTAAGTATAATTATACCCGCACACAACGAAAGAGAAAATCTTATTAAGGGGTTATCCACCCTTTCCAATCAAATTAAGAAGCTGCCGGAAAAACCTGTCGAAGTTATTGTAGTACTTTCTGCTGATACCAGCGATGGATCTGAAAAATTGAAAGTTCAAGCTCCCATCCAAATTATTAGATGTAAGCAAAAAGGAAGAGCTGTACAGATGAACATGGGTGCAACTATTGCCAGGGGAAACATTTTTGCTTTCTTGCACGCAGATATAGTTCCCCCCGCTAATTTTATTATAGATATTTTTGAAACGATGAGGCAAGGCTATTATGTCGGACTTTTCTCTTATAAATTCGACAAAAGCAGTCCGCTACTTCGTATCAATGAGTTTTTTACTTCTAAAAACGGACTTTTTACGGGTGCCGGAGATCAATGTTTGTTTATAAGCAAGGACACTTTTTACGATTTGGATAGGTTTGATGAACAGCAAACGATTATGGAGGATTTTAAGTTTTTTGAAAAAATTAAAAAACAGCGTATCGATTTTAAAATTGTGAACAATCCGCTAACCGTTTCGGCAAGGAAATATGAAGAAAATTCTTTCCTTAAAGTAAATCTCGTCAACTTTATTCTATTTATTATGTTTAAAATGGGGTATAGCCCAGAAAGCTTAAAAGCCACCCACAATACTTTTATTAAATTACCCAACAAAAATTACAAATAGTTTCTCTCTACTTTTAGTTAAACCCTTTATTTTGGTAATCAAAATGTGGAATGTCTTGATTCATTTCTATCTTCCAATTAACTTTCCCTACTCCATTTTCATCCTAATAATTTAAACTCACGGTTATTCAATTCATCTTTTACATTTTCAAATTGAAGCAATTCTAATGTAAATGTTAAAAATTTATAAATCAAACACTTACAGCTAGTTAATAATATATTTTTTTCTTATTTTTAAGTAAACATGTTAGACTAACCAAAAACATGTTCTTAGATATTTCCTACCAAAAAAAATTGAGATTACATTATATTCTTAACTCTAAAAAATTGCTGTCATGAAAAATTTAATTCTTACCATTTTTATGGTTTTTGGCTTACTGGCATTCGGCCAAAAAAATGATGTGCTCGTTACCAAAGGTGGAGAGCTTTTACAAGTAAAAGTAACCAAAGTATCCGATGCCAAGATAACCTACAGTTATCCTGGTGAAACCGCATTGTATGAAATGGGTACTGGTGAACTGGAGAAGGTGGTTTTTGCCAGTGGCAGAACACAAAGTTTCAGCGCTCAGGAAAGTTCTACTTCCAAGTCTGGATATCCACGGGAACAAATAGGACTATCTCCAGAAGAGGCGGTTGGAGAAACTGCAAAGCCAGCCAATTCGGTAAAACCAAAACAACCCATTAAAAAAGATTACCTAGAAAATACCGTTGCTATAATCCCTTTTTATTATGAAAAAGGTGGAGAATACTCGAAAGACCTTTCTACTAAATCGACTTCGTATGCTACAGAATATATCAGCAATAAACAATCGCAGCTCGGTATAAAAGTGTTACCGTTGCCCCGTACTATAGACGCTTTGATTGCTTCAGGTATTAAGCACTATCAAATAAAGGAAACGAGCTTTGAAGATTTACAAAAAGCCGTTGGAACACAATATATTTTATTTGCGGAATTAAATGAAAATGCTTCTACAGCAGCTGCTAAAAAACAATCTTCCGTAGATAGCTTTTACGGTACTACAGAAGAAACAAAAGCACCCACTAACGGACACACCAAAGAAACTGAAATTTTTATCCAGTTATACGATGTTGAACGTAAGAACAACAATGATCACGGAATAGAATTTAGTGCAAAATCGCCGCATAATCTCGGCGCATCCAATGGAAATGATGATAACTGGAAAGATCCCTTACAGTATTTGTTGGAACATTTAATTGAAAATGGAACTGCTAAGAGTTTTTAAATGTACTTATTATTTGAAAAATACAAAAAAAGGCCTCTCTTGCGAGAAGCCTTTTGCTTTTGGGTGAAAGACCGGTTGCCGACGCGATTGATCGGCATCAAGAAATGGATCTAAAGATCAATCGTCTTGATTCGAACTATATTTCTCGATAAAACCCTCCAATCTTACTCTGTTAAGGTTTTTCAGTTTACGTTCTAAAATGATGGCTTCCGTTTTACTGGATTTTTTAATAGCCAATTTAAGAACCCACGGAACACCTTTTGAGGTGTAATTTTCAACTCCAGAATTATGACGAAGCAATCTTTTTTCAATGTTTTGAGTATAGCCCTTGTAATACCTTTCGAGCTTTTCTGAATACAAAATATAGACTTAATACAGAAAATAGAAGATACAAAAAAAGGCCTCTCTTACGAGAAGCCTTTTGCTTTTTGGGTGGAAGACCGGTTGCCGACGCGATTGGTCGGCATCAAGACATAGATCTAAAGATCAATCGTCTTGATTCGAACTATATTTCTCGATAAAACCCTCCAATCTTACTCTGTTAAGGTTTTTCAGTTTACGTTCTAAAATGATGGCTTCCGTTTTACTGGATTTTTTAATAGCCAATTTAAGAACCCACGGAACACCTTTTGAGGTGTAATTTTCAACTCCAGAATTATGACGAAGCAATCTTTTTTCAATGTTTTGAGTATAGCCCTTGTAATACTTGTCGAGCTTTTCTGAATATAAAATGTAGACGTAATACATAAAATAGAAGATACAAAAAAAGGCCTCTCTTGCGAGAAGCCTTTTGCTTTTGGGTGGAAGACCGGTTGCCGACGCGATTGGTCGGCATCAAGACATGGATCTAAAGATCAATCGTCTTGATTCGAACTATATTTCTCGATAAAACCCTCCAATCTTACTCTGTTAAGATTCTTCAGTTTACGTTCTAAAATGATGGCTTCCGTTTTACTGGATTTCTCAATGGTCAATTTAAGAACCCACAGAACACCTTTTGAGGTGTAATTTTCAACTCCAGAATTATGACGAAGCAATCTTTTTTCAATGTTTTGAGTATAGCCCTTGTAATACCCGTCGAGCTTTTCTGAATATAAAATGTATACGTAATACATAAAATAGAAGATACAAAAAAAGACCTCTCTTACGAGAAGCCTTTTGCTTTTGGGTGGAAGACCGGTTTCGAACCGGCGACCTCTAGAACCACAATCATATTAAAAACCAAGTAAATAAAGAACTCAATAGGCTTTTTAAATTCTATCGTAAACTTTTCGTAAACCTACGGTTTTACTTTTCTAGCTATTAAGCATTACTTAACAACTCAATTTTTATAGTATCCCATTAAATCTTGGTTGGATTTTTTACCAAGATCATGAAATTCGAGGTGAACACCTATAACAAATAGAACTTTAATAAACGAGCTGATTTGGTAGTTTGGCCGCTTTGGGTTGCCCATACGCAGAACCGCATAGACTTGTTGTTTTCCTATACCTTTGTCTATTATATCTTGTGCTGTAATGCCTTTTTCTTTCATTATTGACTTTAGGTATTCAGCTATTTTGTCGGTAGCTATTTCGGTTCTTTCGTCCATAATTTATATCTTTGTGTTTTCGTTGTGAATTGCTTTCGCAACTTATTTGAACAATTAAAGCCCCTTAATCGGGGCTTTTTTAATTATACTTGATAGTAGTCGTCTGATTTTAAAAACTGCTTCCAATCATCATCAGTATTCATCTCTTCGCTATCAAATTCCTCTTGGCTCATTTCAATCGTTCTATACTTCGCGAATAATTTCCCATCAATGTATTTTCTGATAGTAAACGTTCTTTTTGAATAATTTGGAGTTACTTTGATTGTTTCGTTTGAATTCTTCATTGTGTTTTGTTTTAAATGATTAATAACTTATTTGAACACTTCAAAGATACACTTTTTTCAAAGGTGTGCAAATGAATACTTTAAATATTCGATGAAATGCACGTTTCTTTAACATTTGAAACAAAAAAACCACCCTTTTTAGAGTGGTTAAAGAAACTTCTTATAACTTCATTGTATGTAGGGCTTCCGCACTTACATAGTAAAATTCATCAAATTAATCCAGTCGACTAAACGAAATCTTGTATTATGCTTTTTACCCATGAAATAGGATTTATCTTTTTCACATACAACCTCACAGCAAATAAAACAATGGCCACGGCCAAGAAAAGCCAAAGCCAATCAAAAACATTCCAGGAGCGGTCAATATCAATATTTTTATTTAAATCATCGGTTTCGGTTTCTGTGGATGCACTGGAGTTATCTATAAAATCGGTTTGTGATTTATCGGAGGTTTCAGTTGTCAAGTTTTCCTTGACATCTTGTTGGGTAATCTTTGCGTTCTGAAAATCCACCCCGTTGTAGCTGGATGGTTTGGTTTCATCGATTGGCTCCACTATTGTACGCTTCCCTTCTTTTCGTATAATAGCATTGCTGGTAATGTCATTTTTTACCGAAGATTGCACATCCTTTTCAATTACTTCAATGGATTTTTCTTTTTTACGCTCAACGACTTTCTTTTTGCTTCCGCAGGAGCATATTGTTAACGCCAACAAAATGGTTAGAAATAGTTTCATTGAGAATAGATTTTATAAGCTTTTTTCAATTTTTCATCATAACGGTTTTTTGCGTACCCTGGACCATTGTAGCCACGGGCAAAACCTTGCCAATCTTTTCTTTGCAGTTCGTCGGACAAACCAGTAGATTTAATAAAATCCACAAAAGCCTCCAAATGTTTTCTTTCCGAAGTATCCATCGCATACATAAAATATTCAGGCGTAGAAAAACCAGCACGGTTGTAGTTGAATCCCATAATCTGGAATTTTCCCCAGCTTGCAGATTTAATTGCTGCCACAGGATCTAATTCAAATGCACGTTTAAACCTTTTATATTCGTCAAATCCGTCACCGTAATACTTTCTAGTCCAGTAGGGATAAGAAATGTCTTTGTATATTTCTCTTTTTGAATACTTACCATCAGTAAGCCGATGGAATATATGGCCCTCAAAAAGTATCTTTGGGGAACCATCGGATAGAAAACCAGTTTTTCTACTTTCCACATGTGCGACTGCTTTTATAACTGCTAGTTCACAACCTAATTTATCGGCAGCCCAAATAAAATCGTTTTCAGTTAGTGTTGGTTTCATTTTCATCCGTATTTTTTTCTTTAAAATGCTCTAGGCGCATGTCTTTATTAAAACGTGTTATCTTTTTAATCCATGAGGTTGGCGGAAATGCTCCGTTGGTTATAATAGCACAGTTCATTAGTGCGGAACCTGCGGGATAGACAAACACCATCAATCGGCTAATCATTGAGAAATAATCAGTAAGGATGTTATCCTTTCCCAAAATATGCTTAAACCCTTCCACCAACACACCTACAAAAAGTATCATGGCAGATTTAATAAAAAGCCCCTGAATGTTCTTTTTCATGGAGAAATCCCGCTTTATCCAAGCATGTACCCATGTACCCAAAAAATGGTCAAAAAGGATAGCAATAATAACGAAGGACACATACCCAAAATTCAGGCTGTACCAGTGGGTTATTTTATCCACAATAAACGCCAATGGTGAACCGATTAAGGATATATACAAAGTGGCTTTTACTTTCCCTATAATGGAGCCTTGATGTATAATAAGTAGGTTGTGGTATAGGAATTTTAAAAGCATCTTCAATTTAGATTTCCATATTGCTATCCGCAGTTTCACATTTATTTTTTAGTTTGCTTACGCACGTTCTGTTTGTTTTCTTCGGAAGAGTTTTCCTTTAGCTGCTTATTTTCATTGGAAAGCCTGTCTATTTCCGCTTGCATTTGGTTAATTCCTTTTACCACCCCATCAAAAGCGTTTGCTACATCTCGGCTTTCATTGATTGTAAGGCTTCCGTTTCCACGATTTAACGCCATTTCTAAAATTTGAATTTCTCTTTGCATCTATTTAAAATTTAATTAATTAACTAATCGGTATTTTCATCCCTGCCAGCCAGTAATCGGGGTTATCGTCACCAGCGGCAAAAAAGATGTATAAATGGTTTCCTTTGCGGATGGGTGAAATAAAACCCCCAATATGATCCCACCAAAAGTCCAATTCTGGGTATTTCCTAAAAAACTGCATTGGGGTAATAATAAGCGGACTTCGGGTATCGAACCCCCAACTGCTTCCTGTACCAGGGCTGGATGCCAATCCATATTCACGGTTATTGCTTGTTACCCATCCGCTGTTAGGTTCTTCCTCGCTCCCGAAAATAATGTTGAGTTCGTTGCCATCGTCCACATACGCAATGTCATCTACTTTACCGCGTAGAAAGTTGCTATCTACATTGGCATCGAAAACCGTTGCTTTGTTGCTATAGGTAGTGGTTCCGTTAAGGCAATTAATAAGATTGCTATCGCTTTCCGTTACCGCCCAGGTATACTCAATAGAGCTTTTATTCAGGTCTACATTATCAGCTCTATCGTGAATGAACATTCTAAACCTTCCGTTGTAATAGGTAAGTGCCAGCGGAAAATAGTTTTTGCTGGTGCTATTCCAACCGTCAAAATTTAAATAGGTGGGTGCCGTTACTATGGAGAGGCTATCGTTCAAAACAAAATAACCGCCAGAATAGTTTCCGTTTGTTCTTTGTATGCCACATAAGAAAAGCCAATTCCCATTGGATAGTTTATAAGGATTGCCAACACTAAAAACATTACCAGGGTTTTGAGCGCCTGATATGGTAGAAGTGTCCAATAATTTTATGTCTGGAAATGTCCAGTTTTCAAGATCAGGAGATGTACAATAATAAATATCCCTACTGGCATGAGCGCCAAACACCACATTTACCAAAAGAACATAAGTGCCATCTGCTTTTTTAAATACACCATTTGGACCTATATAATTAAAACTTTGCCCACCCACGGTGGTAGGATAAGGATCTAACAAAGGTCTATTGCCCGGAACCAAAGAAAGGTTAATAAAGGGGTTTAACAACTCTATCTTTTGCCCTACATTAAAATTTTTAGTGCCCAAATAGGTGGTACCGTATGTTATTCTATATTTATTTAAAGCCATCGTTATATTTTTTGAACGCTTACTACATCCGTTAAAATGCTTGCTTCTGTGCCTTGGCAAATCATCCAACTGAAAGGAGCCGTTAACTCCAAGCTTTCTATATAGGCCGTAGCGTCTATTTCTATGTACTTGCTAGCACTGTTATGGGCGGTAATGGTAATGTTGTTATTTCTTAAAAGGTTGTTTTGGTAATCGCTTATCAAGTTATTTTTAAATATGCCCGATAAACTATATGGCGCATCTTCTGGTGGCCATACTTGGTTATTACCTACATAAACCTTTTTAACTTCTGTACCACCTATATAAGGCTTTTTAATTTCTGTATTTCCTATATAGATTGCCATTACGTAGTATAATAAATTGTGTTACCATCTTTACTTCCCAAAGCATCGTATGCAGCCTGTGTTCCTGTCCATACATGTTTTCCATCTACGCGGTCAGCGTTAACGTTGGTTATTCCTGAGCCGTTGCCAATAAAATTAGTTGCGGTTATAACGCCTTTTGAAATGATATTGCCAGTACCGCTAAAAAATTGAATCATATTCGGATCACTGTTGTTCCCAATGCTAAACAGTTTACTTCCCGTACTTTCAATTAATGATAATTGAGTAGCCGCACCAGTTCCGACTTGCTGAAAACTCCAGGGCCTTTCCGTGTTAAAATTTATCAAAACCGCCCCGTCACCTTGGTTGGTTGTTGTAAAACTATCCGCTGAAGCAAAGCCATTTATAACCGCCTCTGTCCCTGTCATCCTTAATGTTTTGTTGCCGCCAATATTGAACTCAAAACTTGAACCACCCGCGGTAGATATAAATTCCGTAACGTCCTGTTTTGCAGTGTTGGCATCTGGGTAATTTACTATTGAAAAGTTGTTACCGTTCGTAATCAAACTAAATTCCGATGTCGCCGAAATTCCAGTATTTGTATTCTGTACACGTATAACACCCGGTTGGTTTAAGCCTTCTAATTTCCTAACTAGCCCTGTTACGTCAAAATCTCCGTTTATGGTTAATTTACCTTGCTTAATGTCATCGAAATTTCTACTTAAATACCTTCCATCACTTTCCCCTTTGGTGTAACTAGGGTTGGTTCCCGTTATATCCCCCCAACTTGGTCTCCAATTACCCTGTAGCACCGTTCCAGCTGTTGTGCCGTAGTTTTTGTTGAAAGCGGTGTTTTTGGAAAAAGAAGGCTCCGCCCCAATATTGGCAGCGGTTAAATTTCGGGTTGTCCAGTTGGTTGGGTGGCCATAGGCATCTACGGCTATGTTGGAGATAACGGTGGCGCCGCTAAGGTTGTTTTTTGCCGTCCAGCTACCAGCATCGTGGTTTATCTGGTTCCCGTTAACGGTAATATTATTACCACCCTGGTAACTGGCAGCACCCGCATATTGGATAAAACTTAATGCGGTAGTACCTACGGTAATGGGCGCTGGGGTTTCCAATGTCCAACCGGTGTTACCGTTTAAATTTCCTTCTTCCACAAAAACACTGGCACCTTGCTCAATCTCCCCACTAACCGCTTGGTCGAAGTCGGTTGACCTGCTCCAAGAACCACTAGCGGCCACATACACCCCATTTTGTGAGGCATTCGTTTGCATACGCACCAACACGCGGTTTCCAGCCGCCAAACTCACGCCATCCACGGTTTGTAATCCGCTTAACGTTATATTACCAACGGTAGTAACCCGAACGGACTGCAATTGTTTGAATCCACCACTGTAACGCCCATCGAGATAGTTAAAGTCGAGTTCTATGGTGCGGTTTTGAGAGAGGTCGCCGATGGGTTGGAGACCATCCCCTACGCTTAAACTTCGGGTTTGAGGAACAAAAGCGTTATCTACTTGTGTCCTGGAGTAAAAATAATTCGTATTAAAAAAAGGAAGGTTGTCACTTCCAACAGATAAAGCATTGTTAGAATCCCCAGATACACCTGTATTACTGGTTCCGCTAATTTTAAACCATTGACTACCATCGTAATGAACTATATCACCAACATTAAAAGAAATAGCCCCTGCACCAAAATCCACAGAGCCACCAGCGGAAACCCGGTAATACTGCCCTACCTTACCAGTCCCATTACCCAAAGAAGGTGTATTATTGGATGCACTCCAATATCCTGTAAACTGAGATTTAGTATTATAAAGCTCTGTAAAATTAGCGTTAGATTTTTGAGCCCAAGTTCTAGCCGGATCACCAGTACCGTTATTCGGACTACTTCCTATATTTATTATCTGTTGCGCCATTATATTAAAAAGTTTTCATCTGCTGTTCTTAATGTGCTATCCGCAAAAATATCAGTACGGTCAGCTGTAAACGGCGGTGTTTTCACGATAGGATCTGTAACATCAATTCCCTTACTGCTATTTCCTACAAAAATTCTATGTTGTGTACTCTCTGCCATTTATAAAGGACTATAGGTTGAAAAAGCTGCATAACTGATAGGCAAACCGGAAACCGTGCCAGGATTATCTATCAACTCCACATTTTCAACGGTTATAATATTATTTCTACTTCCAGGATGTAAAGCATTTACGGTCAATATTACCTGATCGGTATTTATCATATTGAAAGTGATGGTCTGCGCTTCCATACCTGCACTAAAATTGTCGTTTGGCCATATCACTATTCCATTTTTCTGCACTACACCACTACCATAATTTGAACAAACGGTTAGTGGCCCGTCAGTGTCGCTTAAAATTTCACGGTTACCCATAGCAACACCCTTAAACCCAACAGTAACACGGGCCACTACATTGGGAGGTATGTTCAAGTTTAGATCGGCAGACTTAATTCGTACCACATAGGACCCCGAACCACTGCCCATTGTATTATTTGTAATACACCTTATAGGTGCAGAAACTTCATAAGTACGCGCCCTAAACACCTTAATCCTATCAGAAGCCTGGGCACCTTGATTATCCGTTACCGTTAATTGGTATTCCCATAGATCACCGGAAAGAGGCAAATTAATTACCGAAGTATCTTCCTGTGCCGGACTACTTATTACATCACCTGAAGGTCCTGATATCTTAGTCCATTGATAGGAAGCAATAAAACCATCGGGATCGTAGGCCGTAGCATCAAAATTTACCGAAGTATCATTTTCCGAAATATATATATCGGGTCCGCAATCCACAATCGGCGGAATGTTATCCCCAACATCGATATCATCTCCCTGATAGAAGTTACGCACCATGGTAACAGTGCTTTTTCCATTGTCCAGGTTAAATTTACAGTTTGTAATTACATATTTCCGAGACTGGATATAATCAAAAGCAATCATATCGTTAAATTTGATCGCATCATTCACCACCATATCTATTTTTTCATGCGGTGTGGAAAACATCCGTCTAAATATTTTTGCTACGGTCTCGGCATAACTATCGCTTTCAATTTGGTAGATACTATCCGTCCATTGCTCCCAATAAGCCCGTGAACCTTGCACTTCAACAAAACGATAAAGCTCCACGGTAAAATTACCAGAAGTAATAAGGTTTGGGGTTTTCACCACCATTTGCTCACCACCTTCCCAATTATAGATTACCTCAATATCATTTATATAACTTCCTCCGTATAAGACGGTTTCAATATTATCCTTAATCAAATTTGCACCTTCCAGACTTACCTGGGCAAAGTTTTCATTATTGAACTGAAAACCGTGTACCACAGGCACATCTATATTTAAGAAACCAGGTAAACGTCCATCAATAGGATCTAAACGAAACGCCTGGCTAAAACCGGTTGAATCATCCCCATACTGTAGATCAATTTCCTTTTTAACCGTATAATCTTGATTAATCAAAGATTCTACCACGACATCTTCTACAAATTCAATAGGCTCCAGCTTAATCTTTTCGATAAACCATTCGTTTACCCTTGGTTGGTTGGTTCCAGAAATACCATCGGAAAAAGGACGTGCTATATTGATATCCAAAAGGCCATCATTAGGGATCAATATATCAAAAGCGATATCAAACCTTTCATAACTACGTTCCGAAACATAACCATCCTGTTCTTCGTTGTTCGGATCTATTTCTTCGCTATTCCCAAATGATGCTATAAATCTGTTAAGGTTCAAAGTAGAGCCTAAATTGATTTCCACTGCCATTCCATTTGCAAAATATGCGTTGGTTGTAGAAGAAATCAACGGACTGATCAAATTAGAAACGGAAAATTCAAAGGACAATTTTTGTCCTTTTTTAACGTATATTTTTTTGGCCAGATAAATATATTTATCAAAAGTGATATCATTGACCGTGGTTGCATATTTGGCATCCAGTTTTATTTTATATTCATTGGTCGATAGGGCTTTGGCATAGTAATCACCAAATCCACGCCAGTCGCTTGCATATATTTCACCATAAACCCCGGTTGTAACCGCCCAACCATCGTTTTTTTCAACAGCAATAGTTTCCGGTAAGCTTTGAGGCTTTTTTGTATAACTAACCGCTATTTCCCCGAAAGCGGGAACCATAGTAACCTGCGGAGCCAATAAAGGTTTTTTTACCTCTTTTAATAATCTGGTAAACTCTACTTCACTATCGTACGTGCCGTCAAAATTGTATTTAAAATAGGTAAGCTCCCGAAGATGCCTTTTATTTAAACCTTCCACATACCAACGTCCATCTGCCTGGTAAACACAACATACCATATCTTCTAATAACTTTTGCAATATGGAATAGGCATCGGCACGTTTGTTTTTTTTAAGGTAATTTTCAGTTGATAAGTAAATATTATGATAGAGCTTCTTACTAACGTTTTCAATTGCTGCCGAAAAAAGAATATCCAGTTCCAACCCCGTTAATCGCAAACATTCTGCAATGATCCCAATAACGCTTTTTTCTTCACTATAAAAATCTTCAGATAGTAATTTACCTTTTAACCTACCCAAACCATCGGTAGCGGAAAAGGAAACAAACAAGTTGCTATTGGTGTACGGTTCACTATAGGTATCGGTCAACAAATGCCCTATCCAAATGAGTTTATCTTCATTTTCGGTTCTTATCTCTACCCGGTATTTGGTTTCATCGGAAGTAAAAAGATGGATAAAATGCGCATCGGAAAAACCCTTGACCAACATATTAAAATTCAACGCAGAACCTACCACAATGAGCGCATCCTTTTCATCGGATCCATTCCAGGAAAGTTCTACATTATCACGACTGGCATATTCCTGTACTAAAACATGGCTGCCATCCGTGGTATCTATTATGTCGATATAGTAATTCATTACGATATACGCGATTTCTTTTTGTTGGTACGTTCAAAACTCATTACCAGGTCTTCGCCCCTCAATACTACATCCGGAATAAATGCCATTTGCCCGCCACCACCTTCATTAAGCATTCCTTTAAGCTTATCCAATGGCGCTACTACCTCTGGATTGCTTCTCGCACCGGCATATTCACCAATAAGTGCATTGGTTGGCCCATAAACAATACCGCCATTGGCAAATGGACGGGCGCCAGATTCCAAACCACGTTTAAATGTATTTTCAACAATTTTAGATAGCGCCACTAAAGCTACACCAGCACCAATAGCCGCAAAAGGGTTTGAAATAAGTTTTGTAAAAGCAATTGCAGCCGTACCAGCTTCAATTAATGACCTACCGAGGTTTTTAAGGAAGTCGGAAACCAACCCCATGATATTACCAAATAGATCTGCAAAACCTTGCTGACCACTTACAATATTACCAAGGAACTCCCCGAACGTATCGGCAACACCCATTGCTAATCCTTGTAGTTGACCTGAAAAATCCAATAGAATCGTTTCAGTCTCCTTAAGGCCAGCCCTTAGTATTTCATTTTCTTCTGGTATTTTAGCAACGATTTCCGTTACCGGGGAAACAATTTTATCGAGGTTCTTAAATTTATTTCTGTCAATTATATCCTGAACAACATCACCTGTATCGTCAAAATTGAATTCAGGCCCTATAGTTGAAACCTTACCACGGCCAACACCTCCAAGACCTTGTTTAACCCCGTCCTGGATTCCTTTTTTAACGGATTCAGCAACTTTGCTCTGAACGCCATCAGTTTCCACGTTATCGGCTAGCAGTTCGTATTTTTTGCCCCGTAGTGCATTGTTAATACCTTCCTCAACATTGCCGGTCACAGCTTCCTTAAACGGCTTGAACCGATCCTGAATGCCCTGAATTGCTTTAAAGCCGTTATCGAGGCCCGTTTTAAAAGCGCCGCTGATTAATCCAGGTATCGATTTAACATCGCCCGTAAGCACTGCCTTTATAATCTTACCTAGATTTTTAAATCCATCCACTATATTTTTCCAAACAGCGGTAATTACTTCCTGTAGTATTCCAAATACATATTTTCCGACTTCCAGTACATTCTTAAAGGAAGTAATAATGTATTCTACACCTATTCTAAAAGCTGTGGATTCATTGTACAGATCTATAAAATAGTTGGCAATTTCAATCAAAGTTTGCTTTATCGGCGCCCAGTTTTTATAAATAATCACCCCTACAGCCGTAAGCCCTGCAACAATTAAACCTATCGGCCCCGTTAGAAGCGCAAAACCAGTTCCAATAGCAGGTAAAATAGTACCTGCCAAAGCCAACAATGGCCCTATAGCAGCGGCAACACCACCAAGGATTACAATAAACTTCTTTGTTTGGGGCGAAAGCGCCTGAAAACGCAATGCCAGATCCTTAACATAATCTACCAAAGGCAAAATACCTTCCACGATTATTGCGCCAAATTCTTCGGTAATATCCCCTAGAATGTTGCTTAGTTGCTTCAATGGCCCGGTTCCCGCCTTAGCGGCCGCCTCGGCACTGCCTCCGTACTGCTTTTCAAGCTCGGTAAGGATGATATCCTGGGCCTCGGCAGCCCTGTTTGTTGCCACTAAACTATTGATAAGTGTTTTTTGCTCATTGGAGAACTGGATCCCGGAACGGCTCAATGCAGAAAGGTTCGCTACTGGATCGTTCAATGCTTTACCTAATTGTATGGTTGCACTTTTTACATCCCCATCTAAACGGGTTGCTAGATCCAATGCCGCTTGTTGGGTACGGGAAAAAGCCGTGCCGCTGATATTCGTAAACGTTAAAAGCTGGGCCGTAACATCCTTTAGGATTTGCTCATCACCGAAAAGGGAATTGTTTTGCAGCGCAGAAGCCATTTTTTGCAGTTGATCACTGGTAAACCCAGCCGCATTGCCAGTAGACTTCAAACCCGTCTCTACCTGGGCAATTGCTTTCGCCTGGGTATCGAAGTTTTTAACACTTGCTACCGCAAAGGCAGTTAGTGGAGCCGTAACCCCTACGGATAAAGTAGTACCTACGGACTTTAATTTACTACCCAGTTTCTCCATTTTACGGGATGCATTTTGCATTCCGGTTGAAAACTGTTGTAAATCAGCTAGAAATTTTATGTTAACTATTGGATTCGCCATGGCTATTTGCTCTTTTTTGGTCTATTTTATCCCAGTAGGATTTTTGCTTTTCTAAAATTTCTTTCGCAGATCGATTATCCATAGACATCAATTCTTCTTTTTTATCCCAAGGGAACTCCAAGATCTGTTGTGGTTTTTTTATGTTTTTCGCCATTGCAACCACACTATAAAAAGCAGTCATTCTAGATTGCTCCCAGGCATCTTTGTAAAGCAGGAATTTCTTATCGCTATATCCTTTAGCTATATTATAAAACTCCCTAGACGTTAGGCTATAGAGATAATTCAACTCCAAACCTATTTCCCCACAGGCAAACATTTCTAGTTCATCAAAATTTAGGGAAGCATCTTCTACTTCCCCGCTTTCTGCTTTCCCCCGGTAGCGTTTTTTGCTTTAGCCTGCTGCTCACCTACTTGACTATCCACAAAATTGCTTGTAAACCGTTCCAGCTTCTCAGGCTTTTCAAAAAACTCATTTAAGACATCCTCATTATCAAACTGCAGATCAATTTGTCTATTGGCAGCCTTAATCGAGAAATACACCAGATCTCCTATTTTTTCTAAAGCATCAAATGTTAAGTTATTACCACTACCACCAATAGCATTAGCAATATCCTTTGATACATCGTCCACTTTATCAATGTTGTGCTTTTTTGCATACATTAAAAAACACGAATAGTTAAATGCATAAGTGTATTTCTCGCCTAAAAATTCAATTTCGTTCACTGGTTTCATATCCCCTATTTAATTTGATTACGATACCACGTCAATAGTAATATCACCATTAACCAGAAACGAAAAAGATCCCGTTCCCACCTGTTGGTTCTCTGCATTTAGCGTGGTTCCAGTTACATAACACTGCCCGGATATAATTTTATCCCCTGTAACACCTGAGGTAAACTCAAAATCCAATA
Source organism: Galbibacter sp. BG1 (assembly GCF_013391805.1). Classification (GTDB taxonomy): domain Bacteria; phylum Bacteroidota; class Bacteroidia; order Flavobacteriales; family Flavobacteriaceae; genus Galbibacter. Next base: position 3,526,854 of record NZ_CP058364.1, read on the forward strand.
GGGTTTTGTCTTTTTGGTACTGCATAAGATCAAAAGCATCCGCATAACCGGTTGGTGTAGTTGGCTTATCTGCCAATAAAGAATCACAGGATAGTGTTCCTGAGTTTTTCCCCATATTAACCTCAGTTCCCTGGATATCCTTAGATGCCAGTTCCTCGGTTTCTGTGCTATATTCCAAACTACACGTAGTTGCATGGAATAGTTTATCTCCCTGAAAACTTAACCGTAAGTTTTCGCCTCTGTAAAATTGACCTGCTGCCATTATTTCTAGTTTTTAATGTTTATGAATTTTTTAAAAGTTGATAGGTAAGCGTTAACACATATTCTGTCGGCTTATCTGTATTTATATCGCTTTCCGTGCCCTGGTAAAAGAACTCGTAATAAGCTTCAAAATCTATTGCTAAAGCATCGGCCAGCTCACATACTTTATCGTAATCATCCGCCACCAACCTTATCTGTACATCGTACTCGAAACATCCATTTTTAGAAAAGGTAGGCCTTCGCTCTACTTTATACACACAAAATGGATATGTATCTTCCACGGGGCCCAAAATCGGGGATATCATTCCATTAAAAGGCGTTCCATTTGCATCGTCGAACGCTTTTATATATTGATACACCAAATCCGATGTTTGTTTCATAACCTATCTATTAATTTTTGTATGTATTTTTCTGTACTTTTTAAAGATTCCTGAGAAACTTTCCCTTCTGTTCTTTGATATGCCCGGTTCATAAACGGGTTTGCTTTAATAACTGCCTTTGCGCCTAAACTATTCCTAGACCTATTGCCTTTTCTGGATCTTTTAAATCCAGCACGATACACGTTATGCCCAAATATTACGAAGGCACGGCCGTAAAAACCATCATATTTACCACTGCTCTTTGGCCTTACTACAATCATTGGATTTTTAGCCTTCCTTGCTACCTGAACCCCAATAGATTTTTTAAGGTTACCTGGTTGTATCTTTTTACCACCTCGTAAATAATGAGGTCGGCTACTTTGTGGTGCTTCCTGCCTTGCTGCTTTTACCGTGGTTTGCGCCGATTTCCTTAAAATCTTCACCATTTCACGCTTCTTAGCCTTATCCGGAAGCTTTTTAATTTTTTGCTCCAGCTCTTTAAAACCCTTTATCTCAAAGATCGATCTACTCACGGCGTTCGCAGTTTATCTTTATAAATTGCTTTCTGCCTACCATTTCCACTCCGTAGATATCATACTCATCGTTTTCATCTACCAAATACAAATGCTGTACTTTTTCGGATGCGATTTCTGGATGAAACCTAATTACAAATTGATGTGCATTTATGGTTACCACCTTATCATCTACCGCTTCCTCACTTTTCAATTCCTTTTTCTCTGCCCAGACCGTTGCCAATGTAGTTTCGGTATAAGAATCGGCACCCGATGTGCTTTTGCTCTTTATGCGTTTTACAATAGCAATCCTACGATCCATTTTACCGATATACATTTGCTCTGCCATACTACCAAACTTTATAAGGTCGCAACAAGGCATTACCCCTGGTGCTTACAATTTCTGCTCTATCTGTACGGTATTCGTACAGTTCTGATATCTTTAAAAACACCGCCCTACGTATAGGCTTTGCAATGTTTTCTAAATCCATCCCACAGGAATAGGAAAACTTAACGGCATCCAATCGGTCTTTTAAACCTGGTAACTCTACATTGCTGTTCAATACAAAACAAGGATTTTCCCCAAACGAATTTTTTATACTATAAGCCGTTGCCGGCAGTGTTTGTTCCTGGTTATCTGTATCGAAATAAGTTACCGTAAAAGCAGCTCCTAAGAGTGGTGCAAAATCTATTTTTAAAGTAGTAGGGAACCTTTGCATAGTAGCCTCTACATCTTTTTGCAAGATGTTTAAACCCATATAGTTTTCTGCATCTTGTATAGATGAAGGAATAAGGTCCTGTATTATATCATCCTCATAGGTGAAATCTATTTTAAGATGCTTTTTGGCATCTGTCAAAGAAATAAACCCTGGTTGGGTTTCTTTTATTTGGATGTTATAACTTGGGTTCATCTTATTTCTCTTCTTTTAATTCCTCGCTTTTTTCAGCATCGGCCTTAGAGATTGCGAAACCTCCTTCAATAAGCTCGGTTGCCAATTTATCTTCGATATCGTACACTTTTCCAGGTACATAAGGAAGGTTAAACTTTCCCCATAGGGATTTTGTAATTTTTACGGAAACTTTTTTGCTCTGCTTTGCCATTTTATTGAATATTAAATGATTGAATTTAAAAAAGCTCCCTTCCCTTACAGAAGGGAGCTTTTCCTGCTATGAACCAAACTAAAAGGGAATTAAGCGTTGGTTAAGAATCCGTTTACGGCAAAAGCCTGTGGATTCGCTATTTGCACATCTGCGTGCGTGTTTACTGTAATTCTTACACTATCGGCAAGGTCCTCAGAATAAGGGTTCGCTAGGAAGCTAACCGCACCCCATTGACCGATATACAATTGAGAGAAATCACCGTAAATTAAAGGATATACAGGCGTACCTCCATCATCACCGGTTGGAACCAAAGAAGTGGAAACAAATCTGTAACCATCCAATTCGTTACCTTCGATAATAAAGCGACCAGACCCAGAATCCTTAGATTTTGTTTTTAGGGCTGCTTTTAACTTTGGAGAAAGCAAGTATGCCAAATTAATTTCTGTGGCATTATCTTCCTCGATCAACCCTTGCAACTCTACAATTTTTGCAAACGTAGCTGCTGCAGCTGCAGTATCTGCGGCTTGGTTAACCCCAGAAGTATTTAAAATACCTGTTGGAGCATTTCCACCAGCACCGTTAATAGCTGCACCATTAATTGCATTGGCCCATCCTTGCGAAAGCTTTCTTCTTACCAATCCCTCTACATCTAAAGAAGACTGCATTAACAATCTGTTAGACATAGACACGGCAGCACCAGCTCTTTTAGGACTTAATGTAGCCCCTACAAATTTCTTTTTCTGAGGCGTGATATTAGCTCCCTCTGCCAACCACTCGAAAGCATAACTGTTAGCAACAGGTAAAGGAATATCCCCACCAGAAAGACCTGTTAACATGGTAGCACCCAATTCTTCTACAAAAAGCTTAGGCTCTAACCCGTCCACAACTCTAGGAGCTTGATTTACCACCAATTCCCCACCATACTCACCACCATCTTGCGAAACAGTTTGTTGGCTTGCACGGATAAAAGAAAGTGGCACCATAATCCTGGTCTTTCCAGGAGCTTGCGCAAAACTTACGCCTGCATTTCTATTTTCCTGCTCTGCAATTTCCTGAGCCTCTTTTTCTGCACCCTCTAAAGGTGTACCCTCTAAAGAGTTACGAAGCATTTTTGTGAGGGAAAAACGTTCTTTTACCTTACTTTTTTCGGCTTCTTCGCCATCCATTTGAGATTGCCCACCGGCAAAACGCGCAGCGTCTGCCTGTCTGCTCTCTAAATCGATCGCATTTTCGATACGCGTATCTAAAGAAGCTAATTCATTACGGATCTCCGTAATCTTTGTCTCTTCATCTACGTTTAAACTTCTGTTCTCGGTTTCTGCACCGTTAACGAGATCTTCCCATTCCTTAAGTTTAGAAGCTCGCTGTTTTTTTAAAGCATCACTTTTTTTCATTGTTAAAACTTTTTAGATTTATAAATTTCTAAGCGAGCTCTCTCTAAGGAAAGCCCATTTTTTTCATGCGTAGGTTGTTCGCTGGTATCTTCGGGGTCTTTCTCGCTTCTTATAGCGGTTAAAACTTCATCGTTACGTTTGGCCATGGCACCTGGATTACTTCCCAGGTTAACTACACTCCACTCGAAAAGCTCTTTTTTAGTGAAATAGATATCGTCTCCATTTTCTTCTTTACTGGTATCTCCCCATCTGTATTCTTGCACATTTGCACCTATGGAAGCCATTCTAAGGGTTCCAGCAATAATCTTTTTTCTTATTTTTTCGGCTTTTTCGTTCACTTCGGGAGTTTCAAAACGAACCCTTGCTATATGTGCAATAGTACCATCGCTTAAGGTTTCTCGCCATGGTCCTTTTACCGTAATCCCTATTAAATTATCTGGATCATCATCGTTGGATCTATGCTGATAGAACACCACAGGATTTTCGTTGTAACGGGTAAAATCCCAACCATCTGCGGTAAAAATAGTTCCATAGGAATCCCTTTTATCCGTAGTTATAATAAAATCAAACTCGTTTTGGTCTTCTGTAAAACCATTACTATAGTTACGAACGTATGCCGGTATGTATAATCTTTTAGCTTCCATTTTCTGCAAACTCTTTATTTATTTCTTCCAAGGTTTTGGTATTCGCCGGAGTAAGCGGAGAATCTAACCCGTCTATAGAATTATCTTCCTCCAAGTGGCGTACTTCATTTCGCGTTTTCCAACCAAAGTTTACAGCACGCGAATAGTATTCGCCCTTTGTTTTTATATCGGTGCGAATAAGTGCATTGGTATTTATTTTTGTGTAGTGCGTTGCACGCTCTTCTTCAGTGAAAAGCTTATAATCGTATTCTTCTTCAATACGTTTTGCCCACGGCATAATAGTATCGCTGCCATGCTCCAAACTTTGCTGCTCTATATTGCTATAAGTAGCGTTTTCAAGCTGTTTAATTTTATGCGGTGCAATATTAAACCAGCGGGCAACATCTTCTATGGATATCTTTTTCCAATCTATTAAAGAAGCTTCCTGGGCGTTGGCAGTAATAGACATAAAATCCATATCTTCATCCAGAAAACCAATATTATGGGTGCCCCCTTTAGAAAGACGTGCCTCCATAGCGTTGCTTAACGCTTCTTTCGCTTCTTTTTTTATGCCGTTTTTAGATTTTATAATACCCGCAAGCAAGCCTTTAGACTTAAAATTGTCGTCGGCAAAACGTTCTGCAGCGAGAGCAGCGCCCATATTGTTGGCAGCATATTTAAAAACGCCAATACCATAAATGCCATTAAACGAAAACCCAGGAATGTGCATTACATCTTCTGAGTTTAAAGGTTTCATCCCCTTAATGTAATAGGTTAAATCCCCGTTTACCTTTTTAATATCTAAAAGATCTGCCGGCTTTACCAACTCCAATGCAGTTTCTACCCCGGTATATTCATCCCTTTTTATGACTGCTACCCCATTACCCAATAATAGAGCGTGCACCATTAAAGCTTTATGAAAGCTAAACTGCGTCATAAACCTATTGGGGCGTTTGCTTATTAGATAATCGCAAGGATGCAACAGGTCCCTAAAACGGTTATCGCCTTCTTTGCGATAAATACCTTTAGGGAGCTTTGCTATATCGTTGGATATTTGATCTACTGCATTGTAGACTGCGGAAAGACTTAAGGCGGATTTGTAGTTTACCACTTCCCCAGAAGTAGTTAAACCGCCATTTATAAACGAGAACATCTCATTTAAATAAGAGGTAGGCTGCGCATTGCGCTTTTGCGCTATTAACGGAGATTGCAATGCTCTTAAAACCAAATTACCCACTTACTTTCAATTTTACATCGAAAATAAGCGGGCAAAACGGTTAAAAAGGAAACCTAAGGTTTCTTTCTGAATAAAATGTTTTAAGATAATCACACAGAAAATAACTAAATTTTTTGTACGGTCGTAATGAGTTATCTTTGTATTTGGACGTTGATAACATTTAAAAACTCTAAAAAAAGGGTGTTGATATTTGACTTATCTTTGTACGAGAATAAAAAAAGCCTTCACCGTTGGAGTGGTTAGAAAGGCTTTTAGATCTTTATACAGTTGTAATAACTGTGGTATATTAGCAGTGTAGAGCTTGTCTACACAATTTAACTTAAAAAAACTGAAGAAATGTCTGCAGATAGCATTATTTTCTTAGCTTTATTAATTATTCTGTTGAAACAGAATCGCTAAGCATTTATCACAAAAAGGGGTTGTTTACGCAACCTCTTTTTATTACCCTAACTTGGGTACAAAAGTACAACAGTTTTATTTAATAAAAAAATCTTTTTGCAGTCTATTAATTTTCATCCAACAAACCACTTAGTAATCTAAATACATTTAGCCTTACATGTCCGTTTTTCAAGCAATCGTTTAACTGTTATTTTGCTTTGGTAATTATTATCTCTTTATCTGATGCTTCCTTAAGTTTATTTGCTTGCATCATAGTTTATTTATTTCTTGTTTAACTTTATCCCAATAATGCAAAGGAGCTTGTTGATGCTTTCTAGGTAGTAAATCTTTAATTTCTTCTTGTATATACTCAATAAATAGTAAAGCCCTGTAAGTAGATCGGTCATTTATGACTATATCCCCTATATACTTAGAAACATAAGGGTAAACCATTTTATTTTTAGAGTTTTGTACTGCAATAATCTCATTTCCTTTGAATCTTTTTAATAACTCTACTGCTTTTTCTTTTGCTTCCATGTTGCAAATTTTAGTTTTAAATATTGCTTTAATCTATCTATTTTAAAGGGGTTTAAAAGTTTATGTATATGCATATTGTATATACATACCGTTGTAGTGCATTTAAGAATTTGCTTCCTCGTAAATTTGGTAATCAAAATACCAAGGGCTTTTCTCGTTTTCGTTTTCGTTTTCAGTCCTTAATATTTCTTCTGCTGCTTCTTTAGCAGTTTCGTAACTACTGTACTCTTCTTTAAAATTATGACTATCAACGTCAATATGTGGTTCTCGATGGCTATTTCGCCAAACAATAATGTATCCCATAAGAAAAAAACGCACTACAACAAAGTATAACAGCAATAGCGGTTGTAGTGCTTGTTTTCAACACTATTGCTTATTTAATTAATTAGTTTCTATCTCCGAAATCCTGCGGATTTCTACGCTACTGCGGTTATACAGCATCGTTGTACACAATGCTACAAATCTTCCAACTGCTTTTCGAGTTCATTCAACTCTTTTATGTATTCTGATTCAATAAGCTTCCCTATAGTTCTAAATAAATTTTCTGGTATTTCTATAGCATCTTCACAACCGATATACCTTAAATAAGATTTTCTAATTTTTACATTTTCGCTTTGGATATATTCTGCTTTTTGTAAATTCTCTTTACAGCTTTTCAACTTATTAGCAATGGAATTTGCTTTTTCTAATTTTTTTATTGTCATTTTATTAATTTTTAGTCTGTTATTCAATCAATTATTTTTTACTTTCTTCCCTATCAATCCGATCAAACCTTAGATACGATTTGATTACTTTTTCGAATACTATTTCCCAACGGTCTATGTCGTGATCTAGCATTGCTTTTCGGAGGGCTTCTTTATTGAATTGCATGTTTTACTTTAATAATTCTTTTGCCACCAAAAACCCCACACAAAGCTCCAGGATTATTATAATTACCACCAATAGCTCTCTAACCATATTAGATATTACCCAATGTGCATCTAAAGCCAAGGAAGTTAAAAACGCAATTCCAAAAGTGAGGACTACGGTTATAAAAAGGTATACTAATCTCATTTCTCTAAGTATTTTTTTAGGTTATTTCTAAAACTCTGTACGCAACTATACCGATACTCACCAAACAGGGTAAAGTATTCCTCATTGGTTTCTATAAAAGCTTCAAAATTGGTTTTGGTGTTGTTTAATTTTTTAAAGTAGCGTTGGAAAAACCCAGTTCTAATTCCTTTTTGGCGGTAATAGAAATAAAGATCTATATCATCCTGGGTTAGTTCTTTGTGCGTGAGTACATTCATTTTAGTTTGCTGTTCGTTAAATAAATACTTCTGCGTTTGGATCGTTATATTGACTTTCGTTATTCTCGCTTTCTCCGGTTAAGCTACCTCCTAAAGCCATAATGCAGGCTATAATACCATCTACCCTTTTGTTCCCAGCATGGCTTTGCCCTTTATGTACCTTAATATTCTCGTTGGCATCCCTGTATATTACACAACCACTAAGCATCCATGTTAATACAGGGTTTCCATCGTGCTTAATCTTACCTTCGTACACCAACTTTTCGAACTGTTTGGTAGGAAATGATATGGTAGCTATTTGTTGACTGAAAAAGGAAACTTCAATCCCTTTTTCTTCAAGATTATTAGCTACTTGAGATGCATTCCACTGGTCCATTTCCACACGGTTTACATTGTATGGATGGTGCGTAGCTATTACATTATCTTCTAAATAATTATAATCTATAGTATTGCCAGGAGTTGTGATGATATACCCTTGGTCTCTCCAATACCGATAAGGAACCCTATCTTCTTTACTTCTTTTTTCTATGGTATCTGCAGGGCAATAGAAAAATGGCTTTATGTACCTAAACCCATCTTCATCGGGTTCGCTAAGTATAATATCTGCGGTAATATCGGTAGTGGTAGATAGATCGATGGCACGGAAGCTTCCAAACTCGGTAAACTTACTCATTGGGATGCTTTCTACTTTATTTTGGTTCCATATTTCGGCAGGAATCCAAACAGAAGGCGCATCTACCCACAGGTTTAAATGCTTTGTTTTAAAATTTGGCGCTTTGCTTGGCTGGTTTTTTGCCTTTTGATATTCGGTTTTTAAGTAATTTATAGCGATACTTTCCCCTAAATTAGGGTTGCTTTTTACCCAATTATCAGGATTTTCCCAGTCGTCTTTCTCGTCCAGGTCGTGGATCATTATAAAAGTGGAATCATCTTCCTTAATTCCAGCCAATATTTCCTTACAAACATCTTCATATTGCTTACATACGGAGGCTACATTGAAACCAGCTGTGGTAATTAAGTAAATAAGTGGTTGTTTTCGCGCCCCCATAGCAGATTCCAAAACCTCGCGAACACCATCATCTTTATGCGCATGGTATTCATCTATAATCGCCACGGAAGGATTTAAACCATCCAATGTTTTGCTATCTCCACCCAAGAACCTAAAAACACCAAGGTTTTTACTAAACCTAATTTCCCTTTGAGTATTTTTAAAACCTATTTTTCGCAATCCTATGCATTTAAAAACATATTGGTAAGCCTGCTCCCATAATACCTTAGCCTGTGCTTCTTTTGTGGCACCTACATAAATTTCTGGTGCCTCTTCGTTATCAAAAGATTCGCAATACAAACCAAGCCCTGCCAACACCGCCGTTTTTCCGTTTTTACGGGCTACTTTTTCGTAAACAGTTTTTATAACCCGTACCCATTCGCCTTTTTCGTTCTTTTTTTTCCAGGCAAATATGTTGTATAATGTAAATTGTTGGTAAGGGGTTAATTTAAATGGCTGCCCTGCCTTTGGCCCTTTGGTATGCTGTAGGAAAATCTCAAAGAAATCTAATACATGCATCCCGTTACCGTGATCTAGTACATACCCTTTTTTCTCTGCATTTTCTACCCAATTAAAAAAACGATCTACCGCCTGCTTAACGTAAACCCCGGTTACTATTTTACCGGAAGCTACATTAAAAGCGTATTGAAACGGCACACTGTTTTTTATTTTGGGATCTAGGTTCATTAAAAAGCGTTTTTACGTTGGTTAAATCCTTCAAATAGATCTCCTTGCGATGGATCCATAGAACCTTTTAGCTCTTTTTCGCTTCGTGGATCTAAGCCAAATTGTTTAAAGCATTGCATAATTGCTTTTTCTGCATCCCGTTTTAAGGTTACTTCTACAGAAATATTTTTGGCACCACTACTAAATTTCTGTATGTATCCAGAACCATGGGTATTTTTATTCTTGGTTCTAATCTCACGAATAGCCCATTCCCATTGTTCGTAATTTTCGGCCAAAACTTCCAAGGCCGGTAGATGAATTCTTTTTAACTGGTTTCCAGAAATTAAGATGGAACCAAATCTTTTATAATGGGCTTTTGCCTTGCTACCAAAATAAGTTGGCGGCGATGGAAGCTTCTTTAAATAATCTGAACCTTGATCTAAACCTACTACTTTCATAATCTTATATTTAGACCCCCCCTCCAAAAGTTTCACTTAGTAAAATTTTGATTGAGTGGTGATGTTTACATGTTATTGCTTTTCGTGATTAATACCCCTACCCTCTTTATATCCATGCGCCTCTTTACCAGACTTTTGATTGTGGTGAAAATGACAAAGAGACTGCAAATTATCTTCAGAAAACTTAGATCCACCGTCCTTAATCCTAACAATGTGATCCGTAACTTCAGCTGGTGTTATATTATCTTCTTCTAAACATTTTACGCATAAAGGATTATTATCCTTGTAACGTTTACTCACTTTCCTCCACGAACTAGAGTTATAGAAATCATAGTCAGATATAGCTCTATCAAATGCCTTGCGATCTGGCTTCCAATTTCTTTTTATTTTCTTTGGTCTGTTTGGCATTACACAAAAGGATTATCATCATCCCCAAAAGCTTCATCTAGCGAACCTACAGGAACTTTATTATCAATATATTCTGCGGTGTCGTTATGGTCCTCGACATCTATAAATTTTGTTTTGTCGCCCACCCATTTAAGCAACGCTGTACCTACGCTACCGCCACGGTATTTAGCAAATATTATTTCTGCATTAGCTCCTAACTGAACACAGTGTTTTTGCGCAGCACTATCGTAATCCTCTTCCTGTATCTCGATGCCGTAATAATCTGGACGGTAGATAAATTCTACAATATCTGCATCCTGCTCGATTGCACCACTGTCCCGAAGATCACTAAGCACTGGTCTCTTGCTTCCTCCCCTTGTCTCTACACTTCTACTTAATTGCGACAGTGCTATTACTGGTATATCCAACTCCTTTGCCAATCTTTTCAACCTTCTCGATATAGAACTTATTTCAGCTTCACGGTTTCCTTTTACGGTTCGATCTCCCATCAATTGCAGGTAATCTATTATCAAAAGTTCAATTCCATAGGTACGCTTCCAAAGCTTTGCCTGCATTACAATATCTGTGATATCATTATTCCCGCTGTCGTCAATAAACAATGGATATCCCTTCATCCTGTTTTGATGCGCGCTGTATGTGGTAAAGTATTCCTGCTTTTCAAAACCTGTTTTAAGCAACTGCTTTAAATGGAAGTTGGTATCGATCGCTACCGCACGTGCCGTAAGCTGGTGCACACTCATTTCCAATGAAACAACACCAACAGGTACGCCGTTTTTTACATTTTCTACCGCCGTCTTTAAAACTTTAGAAGTTTTCCCCATCCCAGGACGTGCAGCAATAATTACTAAATCTTGTTTTCTATAACCACCTGTATATCGATTGGTACGTAAAAAACCAGTATCTACACCAACCAACGGGGAATCATCGCTGTGGCTGGACAAGTGCTGAACTTCTTCTTTTAAATGCTCTAAAGCATCGCTAAAAGAAACTGTTTTTCGACCCCCAGAAGTAATCTCCGCAACTTTATCGAACTCTTTTTGCCACCTGTCAATCAATTCCACAACATCTGTACTTTCATCATAGGCCAAAGCCGAGATCTGCGAATTAAACATCACTATCGATCTTTTGAGGTATTGTTGAAGCACTATTCTGGAATGATACTCTGCATGGGCACTGCTTGAAACCTTTTTGGTTAACTGTATCAAGAAATAATCACCGCCAACTTCATCCAGCGTCCCAAATTCCCTTAGTCTTTTGGAAACCGTCAACAAATCGATTGATTGCCCTTTGGTGTAAAGATCTTGAATTGCTACGTAGATTTTTTGATGTTGAGGCTTATAAAAGCAATCTGAGGTTTTTAATATTTGCATTACTTCATCCGCTGCCTTTACATCGATCATTAAAGCGCCCAATACAGCCTCTTCCAAATCGATGGCTTTAGGGGTTTGGTATTTAGTTTCAGGTTTCATATTGCGTTTTTGGTATAGTTTGGTTTAGGTAAATTACTTTCTGGCGTGTTTTTGTAAACTTTCATTCCCTGGCGTTCGATCCAATTCAAAGCATAGAGATTTAACCTACCCCGAATTACCCGATCATTGTACTCCAATTTTTCTTTATCGAAAACAGCGTTGAAAGAAGCCGTGAATTTTTCGAAATCATTTATTTTATTTTGAAAGTCCATTAAGAACTTTTCATTTTGAGATGGATAATTTTTTTTGAAAAAATCTAGAGCGCTTCTCTCTATTCTTTTTGTATTATTAATACTTGTATTATTATCATCATCATTTTCTAAATAGGGGTATTTAGTTTTCTTAATAGGGGTATTTAGTTTTCTAAATAGGGTGTTTAATATTCTAACTACCCTTTTTGTGATCTGTTTTCCCTCTTTTTCAATATCAATTTCGATGTATTTTTTACGCTCCAATTCTTTTAAAATTTGCGTACATCTACCTTTAGAAATTCCAAAAAATTCAGAGAAATATGCATTCCCGGCAAAGCAACCTTTTTCATTATCCAAACTATCAATTTCAACCAAAAAAAGCTTTTCCATGATCGTTAAATCCTTATCCAACCAAATTTGCTTGGGTATCCAAATTCCCTTAAAATCTCTTTCCATTTCGTTTAGGTTTTAAATGTTGTTTTCAGCCAATTTAAGAAGGCTTATTTTTGTTTTTTGAAGGTTGGTAACGCTGTTCACGATATCACACATTTGCTTAGCTTTAGGTATAAAATTTTCGTCGTTCTGCACCCTTTCAAAAGCATCCATCAAACCATCGTTAAGCTTATCGTAGTCTACCCTACCAAACTTTTGCAAAAACGGACTGTTATCGGCTTTGGTGGTTAAAGAAGAAAGCGATTCCTTTGTTTGTACGCTATCCAAAAAATCATGCACGTTAGAATAATCCAGTTTTATAGATTTGGGCGTTGCCACAATAACTATATGTCCGTTTAGAACCTTATATTTTTGAGGTTCGTACAAACGGCCCTGCCATTTAATAATTTTCCCTTCCTGGCATATTTCATCCAGCTGATTTTTAATTACATCGTTCATTTAATTTCATTTTTAGTTTAACATTATTCCTAGCAAGCTCAATAAGTTCTGGATGGTTTTTCAATATTTCATCTTGAACATCCTTATCCCTTACACGTAAAAAACGTTTTACCACCGAAGAATCCGTAAAAGAATTTATCATAAGGTTCTCTGCGGTAGTTACCTTTTCAAGGTTTTCAAAGTCGCAGTTCATAGAATTTCCATCCTTAAACCTTATAACTTCATCGTTGGTTAATTCTTCACCGGTATTTTTTTCCCAATTATACCTGGACAACAGTTGCCATTCCCCTTTACTTAAGCGAATGTATTTATAGACAATTCCAGAATTTGTATCCCTACGTTCTGTTATATAGCCATCCGTTCTTTCGTTATGTGGGGAATGTCCTTTTTTAAACCAACCTTTTTGGGTTCTTTTAATAGCATCAGCGCTCATGTATTCGCGCTGCTTTTTACCTTTGTTAAAAGGCGTAAAACCTTTTTTAAATTGCGTCTTTTTAGAGCCTTTAATTAAATTGGCTACAAACCTCTTTTTATGAGCTTCTTTATACTTTTCATCCTTCCCAATACCCAATAACTTAGCACGGCCATAAATGGAAGAAACCGAAGCCTTTAAATGCGTTTGAAGGTACACGATATCATTGCACGGATAATTTTGCCTTAGCCAATTATCCTTTTCCATGGTCCAATCGTATTTTCCATGAAAACCAACCGCTTTTTTTAACTTAAGAACCGTTGCCCGGGATTTTACCGATTCGTAGGATTTATTTAGCCTTTTTGCGATTTCCCTGGTGTGCGTTTTTGGGTACAGTTCCGTTAGAAGCTTTTCCTGTTCCGTTGTCCAATTCCTGCGCGCCATATACTTCTATATTTTTAGGGTTTGTTTTTTCTACACTGGCATTCAACTTTTTTTCACTGTATGCGTTGCGTGTTAAATTGTTTTCTTTTCTAAATTTCTCCACTTCTTTAACCGTTAGAGAAGTAATAGAGCCCAGAGCTTCATCAGTACGTTGCAAATACAGCTTTTTTATAAGCTCTTTTTGTGTGCGATTTAATTGTTTTGTTTTCATAATCTTTTTGTTTAAGCAACGCCCTTTAGAAAGCAATCAACCAGGGCGCTGCATTTAAAAACCAACCTAACCTAAATTTTAGATCTATTTATAATTTCCATCTCCAATTGCTTCACGTTCCTTTTCAATACAAAATCGGAAGCCATTTCTGTTTGAAGTTCCCCAATTCTTTTAAGCATATAATTAGGGTTTATGTTGTATTTTTTAGCAACAAACCTTGGGTTTACAGAAGAATCTAATTTTTGCTCCAGGTAACAGGCCACTATTTTTTCGGTAGTGTCCCTAAAACCTATTAGCACTATCGTTTCACAATTAAAAACCCTGCACACCTCTAATGCCAACCACCAATAATTGGTATCCAATGGCGTAGGGCTTACAACAGCCTTTAGGTAATCGGACTTTATTTGGGTAGTGGTGTATCCGTTTGTGAAGTACATGGCCCTACCGATTAATTTTTTTAATATGCTGCGCATACTGAATGGCTTTAGCAATTGATAACACAACTAAAAAAATGCTTAAATTCCCTAAAATGATGTTTAATGTTTGCATGGTTATAAAAATTTATTACAGTTAATACATTCTTCTACCACCCCACCAAAACCACTTGGTTGTGGGTTGCAAAGCAGGTTTTTGTCATTGGCACATTGGGGCTGTACCATGGTTTTTTTGTAGGTAGATCTTACCTTGCAGAACTGTTTATTCATAAATAATCCCTTTTAGTTTCGATATTCTTACTACCGCACTTGTTAGTACCAAAATAGGATCCTGCTTACCGGCACCGCTTTTAAAGTATTCGTTTTCGCTAAGCATATTCTTAACAACATACTCCACCCCTTTACGGGTGTAGACACCAAAAAAACCACCTTTGGCAATCTCGCTGAATTTTAGGGTTTTCTTACGGCGTAAGTGGGAACGCAATTCGGCCATTTTAGCCTCTTTAAACATGGCAATGTTTTCAGCTTCCTGTTTTTTAACCAAAACAAGGCCTTCATTTTTCATGTAGTCCACAAAGTCCGATACGTTAATTAACCCGTCCATCTCTCTTAATTTTATCCCCGGCAAGGATCAACCAAAAAACTACACATACCACCAAAAGTAATATGGCCATCCAGTAAACCTGCTGAAGTATTAAAAAGCATGCTAAGGCAAAAAAACCTATAGGCAGCACACCTATGATCCAACCATGGAATATATGTACATTGGAACTACTCATGATCCAATACTTTATTGATGTTATCGCTCATGGCAACAGCTTCCAATTTTACTATCTCTGCTTGTGCCCTAACAGTATCGATCATCTCCTGAATGACCTCCGTATTTGAATAGGTAGGAGTCTCCAAAACATACTGGATCTTATGTGCTCCGTGCACATCTTTAACCCGTTGTTTAACGCTAAACTTGCATTCCTGCCAAATTTGAAGGAACTGATCCCTTACCGTTTGTGTCGTTTGCTGATTTTCCATTATTAACAATAGTATTCGTTACGATTCCTTTTGGCGTTTTTCGCCCTTACCACTTTAACCGTTCTAACCGAAGCCCTTCGCACTTCCACATTTACCGATTCAAAAACAATAAAGAATTGAATGCTAAGGAAAAGCGCCGCCGCAAAAAACTGTTTGGGATTGTCCAGGTTTAAAATGAACTTTCGGGCCACATCGACCCCATTCCTGGCATTCCATTTTTTACGAATATTATAGGTATGGTTATGAACGGTTTTCGGACTAACAAACAATTTGCTTGCTATCTCCTTTTCACTAAAGCCGGCTGCTACAAGCCCAGCCACTTTGTATTCAGTATCAGTTAATTCCATAGGATTTTAATCTTAATTTGGGGTTATGCTATTCTTTGTTAATGTTATTTTGCGTTTCTTTGCTACAACATTACAGCAAATATAAGGACAAAAAGTCCGAATAATAAAATCATAAATAGGACAATTGTATTATTTAACAAATAATTAACACTATGGACGTGTATAAAAAAATTGAAAGCATAAAGAAAAAAATCAAAGTCAATAACAACGATTTAGGGGAATTATTAGGAAAAACAGGAGATGCCTTTAGAAAATCATTAAGTAGAAAAAACTTAAATGACTATGAGCTAATTCTTGTAGCTGAAGCCTTTAAAATATATAATGTCACTACAAAAAATAGCGAGGCAGCACATGAAATTGCCGAATTCACAAGCTTTATAAAGAAAAAAATTGCAAAAAACAAAAGTTATTTACTAGATAAAATTTTATCAGAAAATGAAGAAGAAAATTTAATAGAAAAACTTAAGGATGATCCGGCTTATTTGTCCGTTTTTAATGATTTTTTTTCGGTTCACGAACCCGTTGTGCACTATTCGAAAAAAGGAAAACAAATACCATATTACAGAATGGACTTTAGATTTCACCCATCCATTGATAATTATGAAGCCCTAAGTTATATCGTGCACGAAGATTTTGACGGTATAGATTTTTGGATAGACTACACAGGTTCTAGTATGGAACCAGTTATCAATAGTGGTGAAACCATAGGATTTAAAGAAATTGCTGTCTCTAGTATTTTATATGGAGAATTGTACGCCCTAAACCTTGAAAAGCAAGGGACTATTCAATATGTTAGAAAATCAGACAAAGAAGGATATGTAAAACTTACACCCAATAACCAAAAAGATTACGATATTCAAGAAATACCAATAAGCAGCATTAAAAGCATTTACCTAGTTTTGGGCTCGATAAAAAAAATTAGTTAAATTTATAGAAAATAAAAACCAAAACAATGAGAAAAATTTTTACATTACTTTTTTATCTAATTTCTATTTCACTTTATTGTCAAGACCGAAAAACAACGGAAATTATTACTACGTTAAACGACTCAATTAATAAAAATGAGATTATACAAATGCTTATCAACACTAACAATTTTATAGATAATGAAAAATACAATGTAATTACAACAGAATACAGAAGTACATCCGAAAGACCTGGATGGTCTTATACCTATAATTACAGAATAGTTTTACAAGACACTAAGTTTATAATCAAACCTAACTGGAAATTAAATGTACAAACAAGTATCGGCGGATCTTTAACTAATAATTCACCAGTAGAATGGAATTATTCAAAAGGAAAAAACAATATTAACGGTATAATATTCAGAGAAACTATTAAAATGTTAACAGATAATGGATTTAAAGATATAACTTATAATTAAATCATAGTTCTAAAATCAATTTTTGGGCGGCATCCCTTTCTTTTTCAGGATATTTATCTTTATAGGCTGTATCAATATCATTTCTTTCATGTCCCATAAGCTCGCGCAATAGATCTTCTTCAATATGCGCGAATTTACCCATTGTGGCAAACGTATGGCGCATTACTTTAGGCGTAAAGGTTTCATTTTTTGGTGAAAGCTTTATATCCAATAACTCTTTTACTTTAGCCATGTCCCTACGAAGGTTATTAATAAAAGTGTCATAACTGGCCCTGGTCTTTCTCCACGGAAAAACATAATCGCTCTCCATATCATCATTTGGGTATTTTTCCATTAAAAGCCAGGTTTCCGGGAAGCACTTTACATCAAACTCATAACCCCGATCTCCTAATTTAATTCTTTCAAAAAAAATCCTATCATTATGTATTTGAGATTTCTTAAGATAATAGAGGTCTTTAAAATCCAATCCACCAAGGTAAAACATAAGCAACGCCAAATCCACGGCACGCTGGTAGCTCACTTGATCCAAATTGGCGTTTTTTAGCTTATTTATTTCAGATCTTTCCAAATATCTGTTTCGCTGCCTTCTTACACGCACTTTTAAATCCCTAAAGGCACCTTTAAACGGCATTTGGTTATCCAGTCCCAACTGCTCCACCCCAGCGTTGTAAATCGCTCGCATGGCCGCCAAATATTTACGTATGGTAACTGCTTTATTTCCTTTTTTTCGTTGATTGACTTTAAATGCATTTACCAGGGCAGGATTTAAATCCACAAACTCCAATTTGGGCGCTACTTTCTTAAACTGCTTAACAGCATCTTCAAAAGAAATAGCATTCCCTTCCCGGTCCACACTTCTCATATATTCGCAATACTGCTCCTGAAAAGTATAAAAATCAATTATTTTTTTCTTGTTTGGTATATCCAGCAAGAAATCCATAGCCAGCTTTACATCTTCCAACTCATAAAATTTATAGCTTACCGCTTTGGCCCTAATCTCCAATATTCGTGTATATAGGCTTTCAAAATCAGGATGCGAAGGTTTTGGCACCTGTCTCACTTCATCCCAAAGATCTTCGGGAACATGAGCCAATGTTTTACGTTTAATCTTTTTTTGATGCGTAATGATTACCTTTACAGGATATCCATTGGGGCTTTTACCATCATTGGTATATAATTTCACGTTCGCTTTCATCGTAAACTTTTCGTAAACTTTTTACGGGAAATTTACCACTTTTTACCAATTGAACGCAAATTTAATGTAGAAATAAAAATATCCTAAAAACACGAAACCCCGCCAAACTTCTAGTTTAGCAGGGTTTAAAGTGTTGGGTGGAAGACCGGTTTCGAACCGGCGACCTCTAGAACCACAATCTAGCGCTCTAACCAGCTGAGCTACAACCACCATTTAATTGCGGATGCAAATGTAATCGATTTTATATCTTTTGCAAAGAAAATTTTAAGTTTTTTACACTAAATTATCTAACTCATTAACTCCCAGCAACCTCTCTGCTGTGAATCCCTCGGCGTGGTCTACCCCTATTAACCGACCCAAATCCCTAGCTCGGTAATCTAAACTATCAAAAAAATTTTTACTGGTAATTGGTGTTTCTGGTTCTTTACTTTTTGGATCAAAAAATTGAGAGCCATAAGCTTTTATAGCCTTCATTTTTATATCTAAAAATCCGCTTACGTTCACCACAAAATCAGGTTCTATATTTTTCCACTGTATGTAGTGATAAACATATTTTGGACGCCAAGCTTCTTGTGATTTTCCATCGATAGCCGTTTCAATTTTTATCAAACCACTTAAAAAACAGGCATCACTTACCAATTTACTTCCTTTTCCATGATCTATATGGCGGTCTTCTACGGCATTACAGAGAACGATTTCCGGCTTATATTTACGGATCATTTTTATTACCTCAAGCTGATGCTCTTTATCATTTACAAGAAAACCATCTGCAAAACGTAAATTTTCCCGTACTTCTGCCCCTAAAATTTTGGCAGCCTCAGCTGCTTCTTTATCCCGTAATTCCGCAGAACCTCGTGTTCCCAACTCCCCTCTCGTAAGGTCTACAATCCCAATTGTTTTCCCGAGCTTAATCTCTTTTGCCAAAGTTGCGCCACAACCCAACTCAACATCATCTGGGTGCGAACCAAAGGCCAATATATCTAATTTCATTCTCTGTTTTGAATTTTAAACGATAGCTCAAAAGTACGGCAATCCTAATTTAAATCAATATACTATTGGCTTTAACTTTAGAAATCGCCTGTTCAAAGTCGGCTATCAAATCCCTTTTATCCTCTATCCCCACTGATAACCTTAGGAGGCAATCATTTATTCCTTGATGAGCTCTTTCCTCGGCCGTCAATAAAGCATGGGAGGTTTTAGTTGGGGAAACAATGGTACTTTCCACGCCCGCTAAACTCATGGAAGGTTTAATAAGCTCTAGAGCATTGGTAAACTGCAGCGGGTCTATATCTCCTTTTAATTCAAAAGAAACCATGCCTCCAAAACCATTCATCTGCTCCCGTGCCAACTCATAGTCGGGATGTGTTTTAAGTCCGGGATAATACACCTTAGCGATGGCTTCATTTTTACTGAAATATTTAGCTAGTTTTTTAGCATTTCTGTTTTGCGCCTTAACGCGTATTCCCAACGTTTTAATGCTCCTTTCCAACAACCAAACTGTATAATCACTTAGATTCCCTCCTAAATTCTTGCCAAGGGAAAAGATTTTTTCAATATTTTCTTCGGAAGCACACACGGCTCCTGCCAAAATATCACTGTGTCCACCCAAATATTTTGTAGCGCTGTGTATAACCACATCGATCCCAAAATCTATTGGATTTTGATTTACCGGAGAGGCAAAAGTATTATCGATCATAGAAACCAATTGATGTTTTTTTGCCAGGGAAGCTACCATTTTTAAATCGGTAATGCTTAAAAGCGGATTTGAGGGGGTTTCAACAAATATCACTTTTGTATTTGACTTTATGGCCTTTTCAAAATCGTTTTTAGACAATCCTTCTGTAAAAGAATATTCGATCCCAAAACGTTCCAGCTCCTCTACAACAAAGTTGTATGTGCCCCCATAAAGGACTTTTTGCAGTACCACGTGGTCGCCCGCCCCTAAAAAAGCAAGTAAGCTGGTACTTACCGCAGCCATTCCGCTCCCAAAGATTAAAGCCGCCTCCGCGTGTTCCAGCGCCGCTAGTTTCTTGGCTAAAGCTTGCTGATTGGGGGTATTAAAATATCTTGGATATCTCTTCTCATCAATATTTTCGTAGGCGTAAGAAGTGGACGTATAAATTGGGGAGACCGCTCCTTTGTAGACATTATCTGCAACTTCGCCAATATGGGTACAGATGGTGTTTAATTTTAAATTCTTAGTATTCATAATTTACGATTAGAGGAAGTTAAAATACCAATAAATCACCAAAAGCCTTAACTAAACAAGTTAAAGCTTTGGTTATTTTTAAAATATTTTTGTAAAAAGTTACGATGGATTTATAAAGCGAACTTTAAAAGCTTGGTTTTTCTAGTGAAAGGCTTTAATTTCTTTTTCATGGACTTTTTATATTTTTTGAATTTATCCTCTCCCAAAATATCTTTGCCCTTCTTCGAAGTATTACTTTTTAAATTGGTTAAATCTGCAATTTTCTTTTCTTTATCCTTATCACTATTAAGAATATTGGAAACGCTGCTAACCATATCGCTATTTAAGTCTTTTAGTTCGCTAGACTGTTCTTCGGAAAGATCCAGTTCGTCTTTATCGAAGTCGTTCATGGTTTTTAAGAAATCTGCTTTCGGAAAATCTACTTGTGCCTCTACAGAGTTGTAAAATACTACCGAAGCAATAAAAGCTAAAACCACTGCTAAATTTTTCATGACGTATACAATTAGATTAATAATTCTTTTATTAAAGATACGACAATAAATCTAGCACCTTGATATTCATTTAATTATATTCTTTAAAAGAACCACTTCTACTCTATATTTTTTAACTTTTAGCTCTTTTTATACATTTGTTGATACCTCCAATAACTTACCGCACCCAATACAATAACAAAAGCTACGGAATAATAAACAAATGTCGGCGTAATTACTTTATCTCCGCTTGCATAAGAATGAAGTCCCGCCAAATAGAAATTCACTCCAAAATAAGTCATCATTATACTGGCAAAGGCAACAATACTTGCAAAACTGAATCCCCAACGTCCCCTGAGTCCAGGAACCAATCTCATATGTATCACAAAGGCATACACCATGATACTAATAAGGGCCCACGTTTCTTTAGGGTCCCATCCCCAATAGCGTCCCCAGCTTTCGTTCGCCCATTGTCCACCTAAAAAGTTTCCAATAGTTAACATCACAAGGCCTACTGTTAAAGCGAGCTCGTTAATTATAGTCAATTCTTGAATGCTTAATTCCATTTTGGCTTTGTTCTTCTTAGTTGTAAAAATGATTAAGAACAGCGTTACCACCCCAAGAATCATCCCCAAAGTAAACGGACCGTAACTTCCTACAATTACAGCCACGTGAATCATTAACCAATAACTATCCAGTACAGGTTGCAGGTTGGCCACCGCAGGATCGAGCCAATTCATATGGGCACCAAAGAGAATAAAGGCAGTTACAAAAGCGGTAGCCGCCACGGTAAGGTCACTTTTACGTGCAAATAACAATGCTAGACCCATGGTACTCCAAGCAACGTAAAGAACACTCTCGTAAGCGTCGCTCCACGGAGCGTGACCACTTATATACCATCTAAAGCCCAGTCCTGCTGTTTGCAAGGCAAACATGACGAAAATGGAAACTTTACTCACCAATATAATTCCACGAACAATTTTGTTATCCTTAAAAATTTGAACAATAATGGCCGTAAACATTACAATACCAACCAATAGGTACCAAATTAAAAGCTCTTGGAATATATTGACTTCATTGTATAAGATTTCTGCTTTTATTTTACTATCCGATGGCATTACTTCGGTCCCATAATTCTTTTGGTTTTGCTTAAACGCTTCCAAAATCTTATCGGCTTGGGTGTAATCTCCAGTAGCCTTTGCTTGACGCAGCGTCATTAAATAAAAGGGAAGGGATTTATTAATGAAGTTCGCATACAACGAATCTTTCACCTTATAATCCCCTTTTTCATAATCGGCCGCGGAAATCCATTTATTGTTTTCACTGTTCGGTAACGGATAGATACGTAAAATATCCCCGCCGAGAGCCTGATTTATGAGTCCGAGTTTAAGATCAAATTCCTTAAATCCTTTTTGAAAACTATTGGGTACATTGGTAGCATAAGCCTCTTCCAAATAAGGTGCCAGCTTATAATTTACCCCATCAAAAAAGTCTACTGCCTTCACATATTTTTGATCCTTTGGAACATCGATAACCGTTCGTATACTATCATTTTTTGAAGTGATATAGATAAAATCCACATTGTACCACAAACCCGGATTCTGAAGCATGGATAACAGCGCTTGATTGGCATCCATCCCTTCAAAAGTATTAGAAGAATGTAGCTTTCGCATCAATTCTGAAGCAAATGTGTTTACTGGCTTCATACGACCTTCGCTATCTTGAATAACCAACGCCCCGAATTTGGCGGCATGGTCTTTATCCACAACTGTAGTTTTTAAAAGCGAGTCTACCTGTTCTTTGGAAGGAGCCGTAACATGCATATGCTCTTCCGTTTCCAATTGTTCCTCTTCTACCTGCTGATGATCGTGATCTTTCCTTTCACTATGCATTGGTATATTTTGCGCAAACCCATTGAAAAGTGCAAACAAAACAATTACAGTGGTAAGTTTGGCCTTTTTAGCTTTCACTTTATCAAGCATACCTCCTAGGCTCTTAAAACGGGTTTTTCCGAAGAACATAATTCCCATAAGTCCGGCATATAAAAAGAAATAACCAATATAAGTAATCCAAGTACCCCAAAAATCGTGGTTTACAGATAAAATGGTCCCTTTTTCATCAGGATCGAAACCAGACTGAAAAAAACGATAGCCTTTGTGATCCAACACATGATTCATATAGATATGGTAATCAAACGAAGGATCATCATTTACGGTTACTTTACTTTCAAAAGAAGCATATCCTTTTTGTGTACCAGGATATTTTTTGGCAATAAAATCGTTCAGCGTGATACTAAACGGTAATTCCTTGCGAATGGAACCATAGGCCAAATGAAATTTTAAACCACCTACTTCAACAGTTTTCGGGTCCGTTAAATGTCCTACTCCACCTAATAATTTAACTTGTTTACTTTCGCCATTGGTAGCGATATCCAAAATTAGACCATCTGGTTGATCTTTCACCTTAGTTTCTGATTTTACAATGCCAAATTCACCTTTAACTGTTTGGTCTGGGAATACAAACTGCATCCCTGCTGCGTTGTAAAGCGAACGGTACATAAGTGGTTGAACGCTGTCTTTTACGACCTCACCTTGTAGTTGGTCTGCCATACGCATAAAAGTTCCTTCAAAAGGAGATTGTAAAGTGCTGATAGTATCGTTAATGGTAATATTTATAGCACCTTCGGTAGGTTTATTATAAGCAAAAAGAATGTTATGGATACTGGAAACCTCGCCTTCCTTAAGGTAATGATCGTGTCTATTCCCGCCTCCGGCTTCCACTATCTTTAAATAGGTTTCTCCGTTTGGATTTTCTACCAATCCTTCCTCTGCACCATCGATAAAGCCAGCATAAGAAATACTGAAAGGCTGTCCGTTAAAATCAGATTTCCAAGGTAAAGAAGAATTAATAGCTTCTTGGGTAACCATTATTTCGTCTTGAAGCGATTTACGTTTAGGCTCTCCGTCTATTTCTCCGTCTACAAAAGCAGAAACATATTTCTTTTGCGTTAAAATATAATCGGTGGTTGCTCCCTCACGTATAGGCATTGCCCCTTCGTAACCAATATAGCGGGTTACAAAAGCCCCGAAAATAATTAAGATAAAAGACAGGTGTAACAGGAGCACTGGCCACTGCTCTTTTGTAAAAAGGCGGTATCGCTTAATGTTCCCCAAAAAGTTAATCATAAACAACAGCATAATAACTTCAAACCACCAAGTATTGTAAATCCAAATCTTGGATGTTTCTGTGCTATACCAGGTTTCTATTAAGGTACCAAATGCCATGGCTGTTGCAAAAACAACAAAAAGAATAGCCATTAAACGTGTAGAGAACAAAACTTTTTTTAGGGAATCTAACATCAGTATATATTGTGAATTACCAATTGAATTTCAGAGCGCAAAAATAAGGCGTTTTTATTATTTTTCACGTTAAATTAGGATTTTATTGGGAGGGTTTAAAACGACCTTTATATTAGTTTAAGAATTCTAGGTTAAATTCAATATTGTGGGATTTAGAAAAAATTATTTTTAATGCATCCAGCGATACTTCAGTTCAAAAAAACAAGTAATAGTTTTAACATGCCAAGTGAACCGATTCTACTTCTTTTCGTTTTTTAACACGTCCTGCAGCATACTCTTTTCCCTGTTCCCGCCGCTGTGCCATAAGGTTTTTGCTGAAATACAAGGAGTTTTCGGTAAGTCGTCTTTTTAATGATATGCCAGCGAAGTTCAGAAGGAAACTGATTCCCAAATCAGTCTACACTTAAGGGCAAAAGCCCCTCATTCTTAAGGAATAACCCTTATAATCGGTTAATTGATATAATTCAACCCGTTTTCAAACCAACCCTATGTGATTTTTAACTACTTTTAAATAACCATTTCCTACAGTTTCATAGACTTGCTCTTTTGTTTTGTAACCAATCAAACAATTAAATTATGAAAAAGTACAGTTTATGGTGCTTCCTATTTGTTAGCACAATTCTCGTAGCCCAAGATCCAGTTAAACCAGAAAAAACTCCTGAAAAGGTTGTAACAGACGAGTATTTCGGTCAAAAAATTGATGATCCCTATCGCTATCTAGAAAATTTAGACGACCCCAATGTTATCTCTTGGATGAAAGATAATGCCAATTACGCTGAAGCAGTATTAAATAAAATCCCAGGTAAGCAAAAGTTAAATGATGAAATGTTGGCTTTGATAAATAGAAAGGATGCCAACATCTATAATGTAAATATTACGAATAACAATCATTATTTTTATTTAAAGCAACTACCGGAAGATGAAACCGGGAAACTCTTTTACCGCAACGGCTATAAAGGGGAAGAAAAGTTTTTGTTCGATCCTTTATCTTATAAAAAGGATTCTGGTTTAACCTACACAATTTCATCCCTATCACCCAATATTGATGGAACTTTGGTTTCTGTAGAGTTAGCGCCCAACGGTTCTGAAACTGGAGAGATGTTTGTATTAAACCTTAAGGGAGAGAAAGTTTCTCAAACTATTGAACCTGTTTGGGGCATTGGCCCATCATGGTTGGAAGATGGTCAGCATTTTTTGTATACTCCCATGAATTCTTCAGATGTAACCGCTCCGAATAGGGAAACAAACACCAAAGTGAGACTTCATAAATTAGGAACCGATCCCAGTATTGACGCAGACGTTTTTTCAGCGGAAAACAATCCAGAACTAAATATAGAGCCAAAAGAAATACCTATTGTATTTTACGAGCCCGATTCGAAGTTGTATATAGCCGTTGTGGTTACGGTAGACAAAAGCTATAAAATTTATGCCAAACGTTCTTTAGAGTCCAAAGGTACACCATGGAAACCCCTTGCCATGAAAGAGGACCAAGTATCGGATTTCTTTTTGACAGAGAATGCTATTTACTATCAAACCTTTAAAAATGCTTCTAATTTTAAAATTTTAAAATCTTCCTTGGAAAACCCGGCTATTTCCATGGCCAAAGAAATAGTTCCGCAGCCGAAGACAGGAGTTCTTGTAAATTTTGCTGTTAACAAAAGCGGACTTTACTATGTTGTCAACTCCAACGGGGTTGAAGCAAAAGTTTACTTTAAGCCTTCCGGAAGCACGGAAACAAAAGAATTAAAGCTTCCTTTTACTGCTGGAAACGCCTCTTTATATGCTTGGGATAGCAAGGAAAAGGATGTTTTTGTAAATATAAGCGGATGGACTTCTCCAGAGAAAAGATACCGCTATTCCCCTGATAGTAATTCTTTTATAGCAGAACCATTATCGAGCGAAGTAAAATATCCTGAACTGGAAGATTTAACAGTAAAAGAAGTAATGATACCCTCTCACGATGGAGTGAAAGTTCCCGTTTCTATTATTTACAATAAAAAAATTAAAATGAGTGGAAAAAATCCTGCAGTTATTTATGGCTACGGAGCTTATGGAATATCGATGAATCCATTTTTTAGTCCGGTAATCCTTGCTTATACCCTACACGGAGGAATTATGGTAGTTCCACACGTAAGAGGTGGTGGAGAATTGGGTGATGAATGGCATATGGCAGGACAAAAACTTACTAAACCCAACACATGGAAGGATGCTATTGCAACGGCAGAGTATTTAATTAAAGAAAAGTACACTTCCAAAGAAAAACTTTCCATTTGGTCTGCCAGTGCAGGTGGTATTTTTGTAGGTAGAGCCATTACCGAACGTCCAGACCTTTTTGTAGCTGCCTGCCCCGAAGTTGGATGCATGAATACCATCCGGGGAGAGGATTCGCCCAATGGACCAGTTAATATTCCTGAGTTTGGTACTGTTAAAGATCCAGATGAATTTAAAGGACTTTTAGAAATGGATTCTTATCATCACCTTGAAAAAGGCACTAAATATCCAGCTACCTTAATTACAGCAGGTATCAACGATCCCCGTGTGATTGCTTGGCAACCAGCAAAATTTGCTGCTAAAATGCAAGCTGACAATGCTTCTGATAAACCTATTTTATTTTTAACAGACTTTGAAGGAGGGCACGGTATGGGCGACACAAAATCACAAGCAATTGAATCTCTTTCAGGTATTTTATCATTTTTCTATTGGCAATCTGGACATCCAGAATTCCAGCCTGAAAAGGCAATAACTGATAATTAAATAACATAAGTAGATACGAAGTATAACATTCCAAATAAAACATATGAAAACGTTACTAATTATTGCGTGTTGCTTTTTCTTCCTTACAGTCAACGCCCAAGCTGATAAAGAAATTGTAGGCAAATGGAAACTGGTAAAATTCACCAAGCCCAGCGGTAAAGAGAAAGCAATTAAAAAAGAGTTTGGAAGTGGAGAAGTATATCAAATATTTGAAGCAAATCATGATTTTAAAAGCACCATCGGAAATAAAGAATATTCTGGGACTTGGAAAATAGTCAAAAATGGGCAAGAACTTCAAATCGATACAGGATCCGGACCCTTAAAATTTAAACTAGTTTATATGGATGCCGAAAAAAGAACCATCTCCAACGGGATGCTAGGTACATTGGATTATGTAAAGGTGGAGTGACGCTTAGTCATTAAATGTAAAAAGGAGCCTTCAACGCAAGATGATTGCTTAGGCCTTGCCTTAGATATATTGAAGTTGAAACTAATTTTAAAAATTCATTCCAAGCCACAGTAAACATAGGGTATTGCGCTTGTCTAATGTTTAGAAAATTTTACTCTATAAGGTTAGGCTACTCATTTTGGGTAGCTTAACCTTTTAATTTTATCTAGATCTAGCCAGCTAAATTCACCCGTTTTGAGTCCTTTTGAAGTTTTACCCGTTCTGCAGCGTATTCTTTTCCCTGTTCCCACCACTCTGCCATTAAGTCCTTATTGAAATACAATGAATTTTCGGTGAGCCGGGTTGGGGTAAAATAAGTGTTGAGCTTCACGTTTTTATTGATAGCCGCCAACTTACCCTCTACCACATCATGGGATTCGAGTTGATCTAAAACAAAACTGTATAGATTGACCATTAACGAAAAAGGATTCTTCCCCAAAACTTTATTGTGTTCCATATTCTCGGTTTCCAGAATAATGGCATCTACCTCGGTTGCCCCCATTTTAATAGCTTCCCGAATAGGGATTACACAACCAAGGCCTCCATCGGCATATTCGAAACCATTTTTTTTGGCTAAGGACATAAAGGGCACATAATTACAAGACATCCAGATCCAATCACAGAAATCTTCATAGCCATAGTCCCGTATCGATTTATATTCTACCCTGTTCATGGAAAGGTTGGAAACCGTTACCACGACATTTTTGCCCTTTTCTTTCAATAAATTATAATCACTTTCAGAAAAGTGTTTGCGGATGTGTTTTCGCAAATTTTTACTTTCCCCAAAGGTGCGTTTACGCTTTAAAAGCTGCCAAATTACATTCAGGTAATTAATGGCAACATATTCCTCATCCCCTTTCTTTTTGGTTACAAACGGATTGTTACTAAAAATTTTTCGCTGTGTGACCGTGGTATAAACTTCGTAGATTTTTTCAATCTCATTATTGGCCAAATGTGGTATTAAAAGACTTCCAGTAGAAGTCCCCAAGTACATATCGTAATCCCTGTTTTCTGTTTCCATTAAGTATTGGGCAACACCGCCGGCGAATGCTCCTTTACTTCCTCCCCCACTAATTACTAATGCTCGCATAAAATGTATTTAGAATGAATGTATGGTAAGTTATAACCACGTAAATTCCTAATTTATTGTATTTATTTTAAACTTGACTGGTTTCTTTACTTTTAAATTTTGCAAAATCGAATCCGCTTTGCCACCAGCGTGTCATTTTTTCTTTGTTGAAAATTAACGAATTCGTCGTTAAAATGGTTGGCGTATAGTAAAAATTTATAATTGCATTGTTATTGGAAGCCACAAATTTTCCAATTCTAATGTTTTGGTGCTCAATTCTGTCCAACATAAAGGCAAACATACTTGTAAGCAACGAAAACGGATTTCTAGAAGGGAGCCGATTGAGCTGCGTTACTTCCGTTTGAAGAATAATAGCATCAATTTCTGTAGCCCCTCTTTTTATGGCTTCTTCAATGGGCACCATAGAGCCCAATCCACCATCGGCATATTCACAACCGTTTTTTAAGGCCAAACTCATAAATGGGGTGTAATTGCTGGAAATCCATATCCATTCGCAAAATTCATCATACTCAAAATCTTTAATGGATTTATATTCCACTTGATTAAGCGATAAATTGGAAACCGTTATTACAACGTCTTTTCTACTGTGCTTTAATTCTTTAAACTCTTCCTCTGTTAAGGTTTGGCGTATGAGCTCTTTTAGGTTTTGACTTTCGCCAAATGTTTTACTACCCCTTAAAAAATTTCGTATAACGTTTATATGGTTGATCGATATTTGCTGAACGCCATATTTTTCTTTGATTTTAAACGGACAAATATTGAAGATGCTTTCATTATTTACAGAGGTGTACACTTCCTTTATCTTCTCCACTTTATGCAGAGCCAGGTGATTTACCAAGAGACTACCCGTGGAAGTTCCTAAAAACAAATCATAATCCTTTTGGAGCTCTTCCATTAAATATTGGGCTACGCCGCCGGCAAATGCGCCCTTGCTACCTCCTCCAGAAATTACCAATGCTCTCATAATAAATGTAAAAATTACTCGGTCAACTTTTCGTTTAAAAATGCTTGCTCGTCTACACTCAATCCGTTTAAAATTCCTTTTAGCATCATTTTGTAATCATCAGATTTTAATAATTCATCCAACAGTTGCCGAGAAAACTTAGAGAACTGCCAGACCGGATGCTTGCATGCCTGTAGTAAATTTTTTAAAGCAACTTCATTTAAAGCTTGTATTTGATAAAGATATTGAAAAGCTTGTTGCCGAACTTCAAAATGTTGTTTTGCATCGGTGTATACCACCAAAGTATTGTAGTAGTCCATTTTTTTATTGGGGGCATATCCTTCGGTGATCAAGGCCAGGGTTAGCCATAGGGTTTCCACATTTTTGTCCTGAAAACCTTCTATTCCTTTTGTGGCTTCTAAATAGTTGTTTCTTTCTGAAGGAAAACTAGTCCACAATTTCATTAAGGCGTTTTCAATGGTGATATAACTTTTATCTTTTAATAATGCCTCAAAAGAAGGCTTTATCGACTGCGGAACGGATGCTGCATAAATAGCAGCGGCCTGCCTAGTATTGAGAACTTTAGAATTTAGGGCTTTTAAAAAAATAGCCATTTCTTCTTCTGATGAAGTGGATAACCGATCAAGAATAAAACTTGCCAAAGGTGTATTAGCCTGCGTATCGAATATTGTTGGGTTGTTATTGGCATAGGCCAATAGGCTTTCTTTGTCCATTTTTTCCAGTTCCAGTAAACTTTTGGAAAGATTGTTTTCCTGCAGTAGTTTTTCGGCCTCGGCAATGGGAAACGCTTCATTTACAAACCACGTTTGAACGAAATCTTCCAGTTTGGTTTGGCTCTTCGCAGACGCGATGTTTATAAAATCGTGTGTATTGGCATTTTTATAGGCATAATCTTTTAAGTATTTTTTTACTGACTTATCAAAAGCGCGATCCCCAATTAATTCGTGCAACGCAAATAAAGCCCAAGCGCCACGCTGATAAAAAGTAAGACTGCTAGCATTAGGATTTAATAAACTCTCCCCGCCTTCTTCCGTAACCTTTTCCAATTGTTTGGCAGTTTTATAGAGTTGTTCGTAAAAATAAGAATCACCAAAAATATCCCGCTCTGCCAACAGCGCAAAATAAGTGGCAAACCCCTCCTGCAGCCAGTGGTGTGTGCTGTTCTCTTCCGTTACCAAATCGCCAAACCATTGGTGCGCCAACTCATGGGCATTTACATTGATGTAGTTTTTGTCTACAAACCCAATGGAATCCACCAAAAACGAATCAGAAAAAATTGTCAACGATGTATTTTCCATCCCAGCATATAAAAAATCTTTCACCGGCACCTGTTTGTAATTCTGCCACGGATAAGGAACTCCTATTTCTTCTTCCAAAAAATCAAAAATACGCTTGGTATGGCGGTAAGTAGGTTCTGCCAAATGCACATCGGTTGGATAGTAGTAAAGCTCTAAAGGGATGCCGCTCTTCGATTTCTCATCTTTTTTGGAATATTTTCCAATAGCCATGGCTACCAAATAACTGCTCATAGGTGCTTGCATGTCAAATTTCCAAGTGGTAAAATTTTCTTGGTAGGTTTTATCGGCAAGTTTTCCATTGGCCATAACTTTGTACAAAGAGGGTGCAGTAACAGTTATGTCAAATTCTACTTTTTCGTTCATATCATCGAAGCTAGGAAGCCAATGGGAAGTGTATTTTCCTTGACCTTGGGTCCATGCCTGTAAATCCCCGTCGGGCAATTGAGTGAAATAAAACGCCTTTGTAGGCTTTACGGAATAGACTATTTTTAAGCTGTTTGATTTATTCGACTTAAACTTTTTATATATTTTTAGGGCAGCATCGTCATACTGAAAATCTATTTCCTTTTCATTGAGAAAAACCGTTTGAATATTCATTTTTTGGGCGTCTATGAGTACTGAATCGGTTTCTTTTAAAACTTCAAAAGTGTAGGTTACACTACCGCTAATTTCCTTTGCTTGCAGGTCAACATTGACGTCTACTTCACCTTTTTTAAAATCTATATAGGCCGTTTGTTGGGCGGACAGAAAAGCAGAGATGCCTAAAAAAATAAGACTCGTAACTAATTTCATGGGGTGTTTAATTTGACTACCAAAGTACTATTTTCTTTAAAAATGAACGATGGAATTTTAAAGGATGTTGTTAAAGGTAGCGTTTCAGGGAATCAAAGTGGTAAAAAGTCAACACGAGCGGAACGCAATGAAGCGTGATCCCGCCTGACGGACGGGCAAGGGTCTCCTGAAAATGTAGAACTACATCGGGAGATGGCCACGGCTATCGCCTCGCCATGACGTCACCACGAGCGGACCGCAGAGGAGCGTGGCAATCCCCAAAAACATAGAACTAATTTAAACAGCTGGCATCCTGCCTAGCGGACAGGTTAAGATCTCCAAAAAATGTAGTACTACTATCGGGAGATGGCCACGGCTATCGCCTCGCCATGACGTCACCACGAGCGACTGTAAGGAGCGTGGTGGTCTCTTGAAAATGTAGAACTGGTTTAAGGAGGTGGCCACATGCCCATTTCGGCAGGCAAGCGGTCGTTCCTCCCTCGCCATGATTTACAAAAAATCTTCCTCGCCATGACGGTTGGAGCCACTTTGTAACTTTCAAACTATCTGTTATCTTCGTAACCATGAATGCGAGTATCCTACAAACACCTATAGATTACCTCAAGGGAGTTGGCCCCAACCGTGCCGATTTACTTCGGAAGGAACTCGGCATTCACACGTATCAAGATTTGGTAAACCTTTTTCCCAATCGGTATATCGATAAAACCCGCTATTATAAAATTAACGAACTGCAACGCAACAGTGCCGAAGTTCAGATTATTGGAAAAATAACCCATTTAAAAACCGTTGAGCAAAAGCGTGGAAAGAGATTGGTGGCTACTTTTGTAGATGAAACAGGACAAATGGAATTGGTATGGTTTAGGGGCCATAAATGGATACGGGAAAACCTAAAACTTAACAAGCCTTATGTGGTTTTTGGGAAAACAAATTGGTACAACGGTTTTTCCATGCCACACCCCGATATGGAATTACTGGAAGTGCATGAAAAAAGCATTAGAACCGCCATGCAACCCATTTACCCATCTACCGAAAAGCTAACCAATAAAGGGATTACCAATAAGGTAATCAATAAAATCATGCAGCAGCTTTTTATGGAAACCAAGGCTCGATTTTTCGACACCCTATCCGCCGAACTGCTGGATGAGCTTAAACTTATTTCCAAAAGCAAGGCTCTTTTTAATATTCATTTTCCGCAGAACCAGGAACTACTTGCTAAAGCCCAGTACAGGCTTAAATTTGAAGAGCTTTTTTATATTCAGTTACAACTTATTTCCAAAAACCTTACACGTAAGAACAAAATCAAAGGGTTTAACTTCGATCAAGTAGGTACCCTATTCAATACTTTTTATGCGGAACATTTGCCTTTTGAACTTACCAACGCCCAAAAAAGGGTTATTAAGGAAATAAGGAACGATTTGGGAAGTAATGCCCAAATGAACCGATTGTTACAAGGAGACGTTGGCTCCGGAAAAACCATCGTGGCATTAATGACAATTCTGATGGCGATCGACAACGGTTTTCAGGCCTGTTTGGTTGCTCCAACAGAGATTTTAGCGCAGCAGCACTACAACGGAATTTTGGAATTGGTGGCGCCCTTGAATATTGAAGTGAAGCTATTAACAGGATCTTCAAAAACTTCAGAAAGAAGGGAAATCCATGAACAACTGGAAAATGGAACCCTTCATATTCTAATTGGCACCCACGCTATTCTGGAAGATAAGGTTCAGTTTAAAAATTTAGGATTGGCCATTATCGATGAACAACATCGTTTCGGGGTAGCACAGCGTGCCAAATTGTGGCGTAAAAATGAGATTCCGCCACATATTTTGGTGATGACGGCGACCCCTATTCCAAGGACTTTGGCTATGAGCCTGTATGGAGATTTGGATATTTCTGTAATAGATGAATTACCGCCCGGACGAAAACCTATAAAAACCGTACATCGATATGATAGCAACCGGCTAAAGGTTTTTCGTTTTATAAAGGATGAAATAGCAAAAGGCCGGCAAATCTATGTGGTTTATCCGCTTATCCAGGAATCTGAAAAACTGGATTATAAGGATTTGATGGACGGTTATGAGAGTATTGTACGCGAATTCCCGCAACCTAATTATCAAATTTCCATTGTACATGGACAGATGAAACCTGCGGACAAAGATTATGAAATGGAGCGTTTTGTAAAGGGGGAAACACAGATTATGGTTGCCACTACGGTGATTGAGGTGGGCGTTAATGTGCCTAATGCCTCGGTTATGATTATTGAGAGTGCCGAGCGTTTCGGACTCTCGCAATTGCACCAGTTGCGCGGTCGTGTTGGTCGTGGTGCCGAACAGAGTTTTTGTATTTTAATGACAGGCCATAAACTCTCCAACGATTCTAAAACCCGACTCGAAACTATGGTTCGCACCAACGACGGTTTTGAAATTGCCGAAGTCGATCTAAGGCTACGGGGGCCCGGAGATCTTATGGGAACCCAACAAAGCGGTGTACTCAATCTTAAGATCGCAGATATTGTAAAAGACAACGATATTTTAAAATCAGCGCGCTATTACGCTATTCGCGTATTGAAAGAAGACCCTAAATTGATGTTGGAAAAAAACAAAATTATCCGTTTTACCTACCAGCAACTTGCCAAACACAAAAATATCTGGAATTATATTAGTTGATTGTTATTGCAAGGCACAATTTTAGGTCCTCATAACGAAGGAGGTACGAGTGTGGCCATCTCCTTAAAATTGTTCTATATTTTTTGGGAGACCACCACACTATTTTTAAAAAACTTCGAAGTGACGTCTTAACGAGGAGCCTTTTTAGGCGACGTGGTTATCTCCTGAAAAGAAAACCTATTCCGATTCGGAATACCACACAATTCGGGAGATTGCCACGCTCCACTTCGTTCCGCTCGCAATGACGGTTGGATCTGGAAGTATTAAACACCTCATGGGTAACATCATGGCGAAGGAGGTACGAGTGTGGCCATCTCCTTAAAATTATTCTTAACTTCAGTAGACCACCACAGTAATTTTAGAAAACTTCGCAGTGACGTCTTAACGAGGAGCCTTTTTAGGCGACGTGGTTATCTCCTGAAAAGAAAACCTATTACAATTCGGATTACAGCACGATTCAGAAGATTGCTACGCCCCTCTCCGTTCCGCTCGCAATGAAGGTTGGATCTGGAAGTATTAAACACCTCATGGGTAACATCATGGCGAAGGAGGTATGAGAGTGGCCATATCCTTAAATTTGTCCTACATTTTTCAGGAGACCACCACGCTCCTTTAAGTCGCTCGTGGTGACAAATAATTTCAAAAATTTCTTAAATTTAGATAGAAGTAATGTTATCGCCATGATCGAAAAAAGCTACGTCTATTTTATGTCAAACACCTATAACAATGTTTTATACATCGGTGTAACAAGTTATTTAAAGAAGAGAGTTTATCAGCATAAAACAAAAAAGTTTAAAGGATTTACCACTAGGTATAATTGTGAGAAATTGGTGTATTTTGAAGAGTTTTTAGATATGAATGAAGCTATAGCTAGGGAAAAACAGCTAAAAAAAGGAAATAGAAAACGAAAAAATAATTTGATAGAAAAAGAAAATCCGAAATGGGAAGATCTGTCCGATGGTTGGATTTTTGATGTTCTGTAGTTTCTTATAGTCAGTAATGACGAAGCTGTAGTCGTCAGTCTGCTAAATCAGGTAGATGGTCATTTTTATATATTAGTTTTATATCTTGGGAGATTGCCACGCTCCTCTCCGTTCCGCTCGCAATGACGGTTGGATCTGGAAGTATTAAACATCTTATGAGTAACGTCATAACGAAGGAGGTACGAGTGTGGCCATCTCCTTAAAATTGTTCTATATTTTTTGGGAGACCACCACACTATTTTTAAAAAACTTCGAAGTGACGTCTTAACGAGGAGCCTTTTTAGGCGACGTGGTTATCTCCTGAAAAGAAAACCTATTCCGATTCGGAATACCACACAATTCGGGAGATTGCCACGCTCCACTTCGTTTCGCTCACAATGACATATTTTCCACTAAAAGAAAACCCAAAGAGAAGTTCCAATTATAAAGCGGATTATTATCTTTGCACCTCTAAATAAATATAAGTAGCACGTGAAAATTTCATACAACTGGTTAAAGCAATTTATACAACTTGATTGGGAATCTGAGAAAACAGCAGAACTTTTAACCGATTTAGGTTTAGAAGTAGAAGGTGAAGAAACTTTCGAATCGGTTAAAGGCGGTTTAAAAGGTATTGTTGTAGGGCATGTATTGGAGTGCGAACAACACCCAGACGCAGACCGTTTAAAACTAACCAAAGTTGATATTGGAACTGGAGAACCATTACAAATAGTTTGTGGTGCCCCCAATGTTGCTGCAGGGCAAAAAGTTCCAGTAGCTACCATTGGCACCACGCTCTACGATGACAAAGGAATGCCGTGGGAAATTAAAAAAGGGAAAATTCGTGGAGAGGCTTCTTTCGGGATGATCTGTGCTGAAGATGAACTTGGTTTAGGGGAAAGTCACGATGGTATTATGGTTTTAGATGAATCCCTTGCCCCCGGAACTCCTTGTGCAGAACTTTTTAAAATTGAAAATGACACCGTTTTTGAAATCGGCCTTACCCCTAACCGCGCAGATGCTATGAGTCATCACGGGGTTGCTAGGGATTTAAAAGCTGGATTGCTTCAAAAAGATATGAACCTAGAACTCATTACCCCATCGGTAAGTAGTTTTCATGTAGACAACCGTACCCTTCGTATGGATGTAGAGGTTAAAAACAAAGAGCTTTGTCCGCGTTATTGTGGGGTCACCATTTCAGGTATAAAGGTAGAAGAATCTCCTGATTGGATTAAAAATCGATTAAAGGCCATTGGCATTACCCCAAAAAATAATGTGGTGGATATTACCAATTATGTGTTGCACGAATTAGGGCAGCCCTTGCACGCCTTTGATGCCAATAAAATTAAAGGCAATAAAATAATTGTTCAAACGCTGGAAAAAGGCACAAAATTTACCACTCTTGATGCAATAGAACGAGAATTGCACGAAGATGATTTGATGATATGTGATGCTGAAAAGCCTTTATGTATCGCTGGTGTTTTTGGTGGTGAAAATTCGGGGGTTACAGAGAGTACCACCAGTATTTTCTTGGAAAGTGCTTATTTTAATCCAGTTTCCGTAAGAAAAACTGCCAAAAGACACGCATTGAACACCGATGCTTCTTTTAGGTTTGAGCGTGGAATCGATATAGACAATACTAAATATGCCCTTTTAAGAGCTGCCTTATTAATTAAAGAAATTGCAGGAGGCACCATTTCCAGTGATGCCGAAGATTTTTATCCGAAAAAATTTGAGGACTTTCAAGTTTTTCTAACCTTCGAAAAGGTAAATAGCCTCATCGGTCAAAATATCTCTACGGATACTATAAAATCTATTTTAAGTTCGCTTGAAATAAAAATAAACAATGTTACGGAAACAGGAATAGGCCTTACCATTCCTTCCTACCGTGTGGATGTACAGCGTGAAGTAGATGTTATTGAAGAAATCCTTCGTGTTTATGGATACAACAATATTGAATTTACCACAAAACTAAATGCTTCCATAGCAAGCACCTCTAAGTTTGAAGATTATAAACTTCAAAATATAGTAGGCAACCAACTTGCAGCTTTAGGTTTTTACGAGATCCTTGCCAATTCGCTTACCACTCCAAAATATATGGAGCTAAGTACAGATAACAAATCGGAGTATAATGTAACCATGTTAAATCCGTTAAGCAACGATTTGTCTGTAATGCGTCAATCTATGCTGTTTAGCGGCTTAGAGGCCCTTAGCTATAACATTAACAGAAGAAGTGGGAATTTAAAATTCTTTGAGTTTGGTAAAACCTATCATAACTACGAAAGCGGTAGAATTGAAAATAAACATTTAAGCATTCTCATTACTGGCGATCTACAGGAAGAAAGCTGGAGAATAAAAAATGAGAAAAGCGATTTCTTTTTTCTGAAAGGTGTTATAAATACCGTTTTAGAACGTTTAGGGTTGCCTACTCCAAAGTCTGAACCTGTATCCTCAGATGTTTTTTCTGAAGGATTGAATTACAAGCTGAAAAAAAGGAAATTGGTTTCCTTTGGTATTGTAAACAAACGTATCCTGAAGCATTTCGATATTAAACAGGAAGTTTTGTATGCCGATTTTGAATGGGATGCCATTATAGAATTGGTGAAAGAGCAACAAATTTCATTTACCGAAATAGCAAAATATCCTGAAGTAAAAAGGGATTTGGCGTTATTACTGGATAAAGAAGTTAAATTTGAAGAACTATACTACATCGCTCAAAACAGTGAAAAGAAGCTGTTAAAAGACATTAATTTATTCGATGTTTACGAAGGCGATAAGCTTCCCGAAGGTAAAAAATCCTATGCGGTTAGCTTTACGCTTCAAGACGAAAACAAAACCTTAACCGATAAGCAAATCGATAAGGTAATGAAAAAGTTACAAAGCAGTTTCGAGCGACAGTTGGGAGCTTCTTTGAGATAAAAACCTTTCGTAAAACGCAATAAAGTCCCGAAGAATTGATTTCCTTCGGGATTTTTTTTATTCACAGCCTGTCTTTCTTCTAGTGTCCACTACATAGATAATTTTCCAAGTATCGACTTCTTTTATTAATTGAAAGGAATTAACCCCACAGTGAGAAAGTTTCCCGTTGTACCAAAATTTATATGGTGTCCAAGCGTGTGCCATTGCTCCATCGATTTTTACATTACAATCCAACAATTCTTCCTTGAAGTTGTTTTCTGAAGGTATGGAAGCAATAGATTTTAAAAATTTTCCAAATTCTTGGGTTCTCAATTCTGACTCTCCATTTTCACTACTTACAACGGTTTGCATTACAATTGCATCCGAAACGTAAGATTTTAAGGCTGTCGTATCTTGTTGATGAAAAGCTTCAAAAAAGTCGTTGATCTTATTCTTAACCTCATTTTCTACGGGATTTTGGCTCGTCCCGATGAAAAAAGAAAGTAAAAGCAAAAAGGAAATATTATGAATTTTCATGAATTCTGATTTTTACAAAAATCTTAAAAATTTTCCAATTAACTATAATCCATGATAACCTACTATCACCTCGAGCGCAGTCGGGAGGTAAATAAGATATACTATCAAAACGAGGTTTTTTTGATACCCAAAAATTTAAATCGTTTGTAATTTCAAAATCCGTAGGTTATAAAAACGTGACAAAAAACTTATGATACCATATTTTTCAGCATAAAAAACCCAGTAGGTATTTACTGGACTTTTCAATTGTGTTATTTCTCACTATTACTTATTCAATGCCATAACAGCTTTTGCATTTACAAACTCTTTAATACCAAAACCTCCGTGTTCACGCCCATAACCAGAGTTTTTAACCCCTCCGAAGGGCATATTTGGTTGAGCCAGACCGAAGGAATTTATAAATACCATCCCGGTATCGAAATGTTTTTTGGCCAATTCCATTGCTTTTCCTTCGTCTTTGGAGAAAATACCACCCCCTAGACCAAAGCGGCTATCGTTTGCAATTCGCATAGCATCTTCATCGTCTTTTGCTTTAATTAAGGAAGCTACCGGTCCAAAAAGCTCGTCGTCGTAGGCTGGTTGACCTGGTTTTACATGCTCCAAAACAGTAGACGGATAATAAAAGCCTTCGCCTTCTGGAACTTCTCCCCCAACGGCTATTTTTGCTCCATTGTCCATACTTTCTTTTACTTGATCAATCAACTTTTCCCGTAAATCTTCACGAGCCATCGGCCCTAAATCTGAATCTTCCTTTGTAGGATCTCCCAACTTAATCCCTTTCATATTTTCAAAAAAAGCTTCTCTAAATTCATCGTAAACCGATTCTACAACTATAAATCGCTTTGCAGCCACGCAGGTTTCCCCATTGTTGTAAATCCTTCCTTTGGCACATGTTTTTGCTGCCAGCTGTACATCTGCATCCGATAAGACCAGGTATCCATCGTTACTCCCTAACTCTAAAACCGTTTTTTTAAGAACGCCTCCAGCTATTTTAGCAACGTGTTTCCCTGCATCTTCACTACCGGTAAGCGTTACACCTCGAACCAATTCATTTTCAATAATTTTATCGGACTGATCATGATCAATGATTAATACTGAAAATAAATGCTTTGGCAACCCTGCTTCTTCATAAATCTTTTGAAGGAGCAAAGCAGAACCAGTAACATTTGCAGCATGTTTTAGAAGCACCCCATTTCCGGCCATTAAACTGGCTATAGAATAACGAATAGCTTGGTAGGCAGGAAAATTCCAAGGTTGAATCCCGTACACCACACCAATGGGGTCGTAGGAAACAATCCCTTTTCCACCTTCTGGAAGCTCCCGCTCTTCATCGGCTAACATTTTTGAAGCATTCTCTGCTGTATATTCGCAAATTCCAGCACACAAATCGATTTCTTGCTCCCCTTGCTTTAAAAGTTTCCCCATCTCTTGGGTCATCAATTTTTTAAACTCTTCCTTATGCTTTAATAATACCTTACCTATATTTTTTATGACTTTTGCTCTTTCTTCAACAGATTTTAACTTCCATTCCAAAAATGCATTATGACAGTTTTCCACAGCTTTCTTAGCCGCTTCGTCTGTCATATATTCATAATGCTCAATGGTTTTTCCGGTGGCCGGGTTAATCGTATTGAAACCCGAATTTTCCTTTTTCATCTTCTAGATTTTTTGTGGTTTTATAATACATAGAAGGTACTTAGAAGAAATACAAAATTTTCTAGGGGGAATGTTAATAAACCTTAAGCTTATCCAAATATTACAGCAAACCTCTTAAAATTAAGACAATTAAATTCTAATTCAATCGGGTTGCTTCTCGCTAAGGTATTTCCAATAACGTTTGGGCACGTGTTGAATGTGTAGCTTCATATTTTTCCGCTCTTCGATATTGGTGCTTTTAAAATAGGATTTCCACAATTGCTGAAAATCAAATTCAGCTTCAGAAAAATAAGATGTATCCGTTTGGGAAAAATTAAACGATTCTGGAAATTCCAGCTTTACCGTTTCTACGGAATTCAAATCATAATAAATTCCATAATTCCTTTTGGTATCGTAAATCACCCACTTTTGATCGGCATATCTTTTTTTAAAGTGATTTAAGATTAAGGGAAGTACATTAAAATCAGGATCTACATTGGCAAAGTAGATATTGTCTTTAGTGAGCTTAAATCTTACAAACGCTTCCATACGGTGTTTTTCCCTTCCTACTTGTCGAGCAACTTGAGCTATTTTTAAAACCGATGGATGGGCGTAGTCTTTTCCAGCGCCTTTTTTATTGTTGAATACATACTGGATAAAATCTAGCAAAACGTTTTCTATATCTGGGAGCTCGCTTAAAAAAGCATAAAAAATTTGCGATGCTTCGCGAAAACTCAACTGCTTAATAAGGCCTTTCCAAACCCTTTTTGCTTGCAATTCGTTGGTATAGACAATCTCGGGGTTTGCGAACAATACATTTTGAGCTTGCCCTGTGTTTTGTATGGTTACCTCCTGCAATTTACGCTCGTAAACACAAAAAACGGCACTTAGAAATCCGTCGAAAGTTCCATCGTATATTAAATTTGCCGAGTTCATTAAAATAAGCTAAGCTGATTGCTTAACGTCTTTTGATATTTGGTTTTAGAATTTTGTAGTATGAGGCCTTTAATTGTTTCTGAAGAAATATCAGCACGTTCGAACTCTGCACTATCGCACACTATAAAATACTTGGCTCGGTTTAGGGCAACACCTATCTTTTTTAAATGATCCCAATTGAGACGCCTAAAACGTCTTGCATTTAATATTTTATGCACAGATCTCATCCCCAATCCGGGAACCCTCGCCAACATACGTTTATCGGCAGTATTGATATCTACCGGGAACTCATGTCTATTTCGCAAGGCCCAACTCAATTTAGGATCGATATCCAAATCTAAATTTTGATGATTTTCATTTAGAATTTCGTTCACTTCAAAGCCATAGAAACGCAACAGCCAATCGGTTTGATACAACCTGTTTTCCCTTAAAATGGGTACTTCACTCCCAATTTGGGGCAATCGACTATCGTAACTGATAGGTACATACCCCGAATAAAATACCCGTTTTAGGTTGTAATTTTTATAAAAATAGTTGGAGGTATGCATAATTTGATAATCGTTTTCGCCACTGGCACCCACTATCATTTGTGTACTCTGCCCTGCCGGAGCATATTTTGGGGTACTTTTTATGAGTTTCTTTTCGTTCGTATATTGAATGATTTCGTTTTTAACTTTCAACATAGGTTTTACAAAATCCTCACGCTTCTTTTCGGGAGCCAATTTTTTTAATCCGCTTTCTGTAGGGATCTCAATATTTACGCTCAATCTATCCGCATAGAGTCCGGCTTCGTGCATCAATTCATCTGAAGCCCCCGGAATTGATTTTAAGTGAATATAACCATTGAAGTTTTCTTCCAAACGCAATTTCTTGGCAACGGCTACCAAACGTTCCATGGTATAGTCGGCACTTTTAAAAATCCCAGAACTTAAAAATAACCCTTCAATGTAATTTCTGCGGTAAAAATTTATGGTAAGGTCTACCACCTCCTGCACTTGAAAAGCGGCTCGCTTAATGTCGTTGCTTTTTCTGGTTACACAATAGGCACAATCAAAAATGCAATAATTGGTCAATAGTATTTTCAGCAAAGAAACACACCTTCCATCTTCCGTGTAAGAGTGGCATATACCCATCCCTGTGGCATTTCCCAAACCCTTATTGGTATTGGCTCGTTTGCTTCCGCTAGAAGAACAGGAAACATCGTATTTGGCAGCATCTGCTAAAATTTGTAATTTTTCACGGGTTCTTTCAAACGACATAGGGCGCAAATTAGTGGTTCAATATCTTAAATAATACCGAACACGGTTAACAAATTTGAATGATTAATTGTCGAAAATGAAACAATCGTTTTTTAAGAAAACGATTAACATTTTCAACTATTTATTGGAAGGTCTTACGAAGATAATAGAATATTTTTCAACTGCACAATATTTATTTTTGGCTACCTTACGTACAAATGAGTTTTAAAACTTGCTTGCTAAAAAAAAGAATTGAGCACAGATAATTCACATAGATTGAGCACAGAAAGTTCACATTGAAGGAAAGTATAGATGGATAAAGACATACAATTACAATACCTGGGTTACTTAAACACGCCATTGCTATGGGAATCTGGGGAAATTGAAGGGATTGAACAAATTGAATTACACGAAAAGCCTACCCCTCCCTTGCAAAAAACCGTAGCTACCAATGTGCGTTTAGGGAGGCGTATTGAAGAGTTTGTGAGCGAAGAACTTCAACAAAATAAAAATATTGAAATACTGCTGGAAAATTTTCAAATTCAACAGAAAAAGCAAACCATTGGTGAAATTGATTGTATTTTAAAACAGAACGGACAGCCAGTTCACTTGGAAGTAATGTACAAGTTTTACCTCTATGATGAAACCGTGGGCAATAGCGAAATCGAACGGTGGATTGGCACCAATAGAACGGATAGCTTTTATAAAAAAATAACAAAACTAAAAAACAAGCAATTCCCCATCCTCTTTAACGAAAACATGCTCCCTACCCTTAAAAAACTTGAAATTGATCCTGATGAAATACAGCAAAGGGTATTGTTTAAGGCTCAACTTTTTGTTCCTTACGAAAAAGAAGATGTTAATTTTTCCAAACTGAATAAAAATTGTCTTCAAGGCTTTTACATTCGTTTACCTCAGCTATCAGCATTTAAGAACTGTAAACTTTATAAACCCACCAAAATGAACAATCTTATTGAGGTTACTCCGCAAGCAAATTGGATGGGATATACTGAATTTAAAGAAAAGGTTACCCCTATTGTAGAAAACAAAGGGGCTCCACTTTGTTGGGTGAAATTTCCCAATGGCATTATTAAAAAGTTCTTTATTGTTTGGTGGGAGTAGCTACCCCTTTTTAAACAATCACGGGAGCAAGTCTTACTTTGTTACCATAAAAATTCACGGAGTGTAAGGAAAAAAACATTCTTTAACTTTTTTCCAGCGCTCATCTGCCAAACCATTTTAGCTACTTAAAATGCAGGGAAACCTGCTTTGCGATATGTAGAACTCCGGAAAACACACAGTGAGGGATTTAACAAAGAAATAGGTTTTTAAATTTTCAACCTTTTTAAAGATGTTTTAAATTAAAGTTGAAAATTTTAAATACAAATAGTTATGAATAAGACCATTTTATTGAACAACAGACCAAAAGGAAAACCATCT
Organism: Galbibacter sp. BG1; assembly: GCF_013391805.1. Taxonomy (GTDB): domain Bacteria; phylum Bacteroidota; class Bacteroidia; order Flavobacteriales; family Flavobacteriaceae; genus Galbibacter. The sequence continues at coordinate 3,570,831 of NZ_CP058364.1, forward strand.
GAAAGCGATTTTAAATTTGTGGATGAAGAGACTAAAGACCTGCCCAGCGGAGCTATAATAGTAGCCACCAAATACGTTTCCGTTGATCCTTATCTAAGGGGAAGAATGCGTGACGAAAAATCGTACATCCCTCCTTTTGAACTAGGAAAACCAATTACATCCACCATTGTAGCCGAAGTTTTGGAGAGTAAGAATGACGCTTTTTCTAAAGGTGATAATGTAACTGGAATGTTGCCTTGGAAAGAAAAACAAGTAATCTCGGAGGATAAATTAAAGGAAATTAGAAAAGTTGATGGTGAACAAGCACCGCTCTCCGCCTATCTCGGAATTTTAGGAATGACGGGCTTAACCGCTTTTTTCGGACTCACAGATATAGGAAAACCGAAAGAAGGAGAAACCATCGTGGTTTCTGGTGCCGCTGGTGCCGTTGGGAGTGTTGTCGGACAAATTGCAAAGATTCGTGGCCTTAAGGTTGTTGGTATTGCCGGTACCGACGAGAAAGTAGAGATGCTTACTTCTGATTTTGGTTTTGATGAAGGGATTAACTACAAAACTACCGACAACATGAAGGAAGCACTTAAAAAGGCATGCCCAAACGGTATCGATATTTATTTTGACAATGTTGGAGGCGATATTTCGGATGCTGTTTTATTTCATATCAATAAGTTTGCACGTATTATAAATTGCGGAGCAATTGCGGTTTATAATGAAACATCGGTGCCAAAAAGTATAAGCGTACAACCATTTTTAATTAAAAACAGTGCTTTAATGCAAGGGTTTATAGTTGGTAATTATCAAGATAGATTCCCAGAGGGTATTAAACAGCTTTCGCAGTGGTTGGCAGCAGGTAAGCTGAAGCATGAAGAAACTATTGTGGAAGGATTTAAAAACATCCCACAAGCCTTTATCGACCTGTTCGACGGTAAAAATAAAGGTAAAATGGTTGTAAAAGTATAAAAATGACTCAGATATTTAAGGAACAAAAAAAACCGAAAAGTCAGCACTTTTCGGTTTTTTATATACTCAGTTTTTCAGAATATTAATTTCTTATAAGTTTTTTATACTTAATACGTTTCGGGGTTACATCGGCACCTAAACGCTTGCGTTTGTTCTCCTCATAATCCGAGAAACTACCTTCGAAGAAATACACTTCAGAATTTCCTTCAAAAGCCAAGATGTGTGTACAAATACGGTCTAGGAACCAACGGTCGTGGGAAATAACCACAGCACATCCAGCAAAGTTTTCCAAACCTTCTTCCAATGCCCTTAGCGTATTTACATCCAAATCGTTGGTAGGCTCATCCAATAAAAGTACATTCCCTTCTTCTTTAAGTGTCATTGCCAAATGCAAGCGGTTACGTTCTCCCCCCGATAGTGCTTCAACCTTTTTGTTCTGCTCACTACCTGCAAAGTTAAAACGGCTTAAATAGGCCCGGGAATTTACTTGCTTCCCTCCCATCATTACCAATTCCTGTCCGTCTGAGAAATTCTCGTAAATGGATTTCGATGGATCTATATTGGAATGCGATTGATCGACATAGGCGATTTTAGCCGTTTCCCCTACTTCAAAAGAACCTTTATCTGGCTGCTGTTCTCCCATAATCATTTTAAAAATGGTTGTTTTACCAGCTCCATTCGGACCGATAATACCAACAATTCCAGCCTGGGGAAGTTTAAAGTTTAAATCTTCGTAAAGCAATTTGTCGCCAAAAGCTTTCGCTACTCCCTTTGCTTCTATAACATTGGTTCCTAAACGTGGTCCGTTTGGAATATAGATTTCCAATTTTTCATCCAGTTTACCCTGGTCTTCATTCAGTAACTTGTCGTAATTATTCAAACGTGCCTTTTGTTTGGCCTGTCTCCCCTTGGGCGCCATTCGAACCCATTCCAACTCTCGTTCCAAAGTTTTTTGACGTTTGGAAGCCTGCTTCTGCTCTTGCGCCAATCGTTTCGATTTTTGCTCCAGCCATGAGGAATAATTTCCTTTCCATGGGATTCCTTCCCCTCTATCCAACTCTAAAATCCACCCTGCTACATTATCCAAGAAATAACGATCGTGAGTAACAGCAATTACCGTTCCGCTGTACTGTTGTAAATGCTGTTCCAACCATAAAACAGATTCCGCATCCAAGTGGTTGGTAGGCTCATCCAACAAAAGAATATCCGGCTGTTGTAAAAGCAACCTGCACAAGGCTACACGCCTGCGCTCCCCACCTGATAACACATTTATGGGCGTGTCGGGTTCTGGGGTACGCAAGGCATCCATGGCAATTTCCAGTTTGGTATCGAGTTCCCAAGCATTGGTAGCGTCAATTTTATCTTGAAGCTCCGCCTGCTTGTCCATGAGTTTCTGCATTTTATCTGCATCTTCATACACTTCTGGTAGCCCAAACATATCATTTATTTTGTTGTACTCGTCTAAAACGGCAACAGTTTCGGCAACACCTTCCTTAACAATTTCAATAACAGTTTTAGATTCATCCAACTTTGGTTCCTGTTGTAGGTATCCCACGGAATATCCAGAAGAAAAAACCACATCTCCTTGGTAATTCTTTTCTTCACCAGCAATAATTCGCAACAATGTGGATTTACCGGAACCGTTGAGCCCTAGAATACCAATTTTAGCCCCGTAAAAGAAGCTCAAATAGATATCTTTAAGCACTTGTTTATTAGAACTTTGATAGGTTTTTGACACTCCCGACATGGAGAATATCACCTTTTTATCATCAGACATATATTATGTTTTTTTATTTTTTATTAATTACAATACCAATTTAAACTCTTCCCTTAAGCGCATTGAACACCCACGCAATAGCGAAAAAACCTACTCCTACAGAAGCAAAACCATATCCGGCCACTTCACTGTATTTAAAGGCCCCTAAAGCTATTAATCCAAGTCCAACTATTATCATTATCCAAGTAGCCCAAGCTAATACTGTATTTTTATTCATTCCCATTATACTGCAAAATTTATTAATTCTAGGGTTTATAATTTGCGACGGCAAATATCGTACAATTTAAGGAATTATTAGGCAATTAAATAAATACTGATTTCGTATTTTAGCAAGAAAAGCAAGAGTTTATGCCCTATTTTCTTATTTTTTAAAGATATCGGGCTATTTTAAACACTGAAACATTTGAAATAAGGAAACTAGATGGATATTAAATTCAATAAAAACGAAGATCATAACAGACTTTCCGTATCTGACTTAAAACAAAAATTGGCCAAGGTCTATCTTGGCGGTGGTGAAAAACGTATTGAAAAGCTTCACAACCAAGGGAAAATGACGGCCAGGGAGCGTATTGATTATTTGTTGGACAAAGACAAAAATAGTATTGAAATTGGTGCCTTTGCGGGTGATGGTATGTACGAGGAACACGGCGGTTGCCCTTCTGGAGGAGTGGTCGTGAAAATTGGATATGTAAATGAGAAGCAATGTATTGTGGTGGCCAACGATGCCACTGTAAAAGCAGGTGCTTGGTTTCCCATTACTGGAAAAAAGAACTTAAGAGCGCAAGAAATAGCTATTGAAAATAGATTGCCAATTATTTATCTGGTAGACAGCGCCGGAGTTTACCTGCCCATGCAAGATGAAATTTTTCCTGATAAGGAACATTTTGGGCGCATTTTTAGAAACAATGCTATTATGAGCAGTATGGGTATAACCCAAATTGCAGCAGTAATGGGAAGTTGCGTAGCTGGAGGTGCTTATTTACCTATAATGAGCGATGAAGCTTTGATTGTGGATAAAACTGGAAGTATTTTCTTGGCCGGGAGCTATTTGGTAAAGGCGGCTATTGGCGAAAGTATCGATAACGAAACCCTTGGTGGCGCCACTACCCATTCTGAAATTAGTGGCGTAACCGATTACAAGGCGAAAGATGACAAAGACGCGCTAGAAACCATAAGGAATATAGTAGATAAAATAGGTGATTTTGATAAAGCAGGGTTCAACCGAAAGAAAGCGGTAAAGCCAATTAAAGATGCCAAAGATATCTACGGAATTATCCCTAAAAACCGCACAGAACAATACGACATGCAGGAGATTATCGATCGGTTGGTAGATGCCAATTCTTTTGAAGCTTATAAAGACGGATTTGGTAAAACCATCATCACTGGATACGCCCGCATTGATGGCTGGGCCGTGGGGATTGTTGCCAACCAAAGAAAAGTAGTAAAAACCAAAAAAGGCGAATTACAATTTGGCGGTGTTATTTATTCCGATTCCGCAGATAAAGCCACTCGGTTTATTGCGAATTGCAATCAGAAAAAAATTCCGTTGGTATTCCTACAAGATGTAACCGGATTTATGGTGGGAAGCAAATCAGAACACGGGGGCATTATAAAAGATGGCGCCAAAATGGTAAACGCTGTGAGTAATTCCGTGGTGCCTAAATTTACAGTTGTAATTGGGAATTCTTACGGAGCCGGGAATTACGCCATGTGTGGAAAAGCTTACGATCCGCGGTTAATTTTTGCTTGGCCAAGTGCAGAATTGGCTGTTATGGGCGGCTCGCAGGCTGCTAAAGTACTCCTGCAAATAGAAACGGCTTCCCTCAAGAAAAAAGGGGAAGAAATTACCAAAGAGAAAGAAGAAGAACTCTTTAATAAAATTAAATCGAAGTATGACGAGCAAGTTTCTCCATACTATGCGGCAGCCAGATTGTGGACGGATGCCATTATCGATCCACTGGATACTCGAAAATGGATAAGTATGGGAATCGATGCTGCCAACCACGCTCCTATAGAAAAGAAATTTAATATGGGGGTTTTGCAAACCTAATTCCCATTAATTATCGTGGGACAATCCTAAATGATTTGCCCCAAAAGAAGAATTAAAAAAATTTAGTATGAAAATAGCGGTCTTCAGTACAAAAAAATACGATAAAGAGTTTTTCGAAAATTATAATAAAGATGGCAATGTAAACCTTACTTATTTCGAGGTTGCCTTAAAGGAGCAAACTGCAAACTTAACGCAGGGATTCGATGGTATTTGCACCTTTGTAAACGATAAACTCGATAAAAAAACTCTGGAGACCATTCATTCCAATGGTATTAAACTAATTTTGTTGCGGTGTGCTGGTTTTAATAATGTCGATTTAAAAGTTGCCGAGGACCTAGGCCTAAAAATTTATCGTGTTCCCGCATACTCACCGCATGCTGTTGCCGAACATGCTTTGGCACTTATATTAACCCTTAATAGAAAAACGCATAAAGCATATAACCGGGTACGTGAAGGGAATTTCTCTTTAGAACGTCTACGAGGTTTCGATTTGTATAAAAAAACCGTTGGTGTTATTGGAACTGGTAAAATAGGAAGTGCATTTTGCAGTATTATGCTAGGGATGGGATGTAAAATATTAGCGCATGATGCCTATGAGAATGAGGATTTGAAAGAAAAAGGAGTTGTGTATGTTTCCAAAAACGAATTACTGGAACAAAGTGATATTGTTTCCCTACATTGTCCGCTTACAGATGACACATTCCACTTAATGAATGAAGAAAGTATCCAAAAACTAAAAAAAGGAGCGATGGTTATTAATACCAGTCGTGGTGCTTTAATAAATACGTTGGATATTTTAGAAGCTTTAAAAGATGGACGGGTTGGTTATTTAGGAATAGATGTTTACGAGCAAGAAGAAAAGCTCTTCTTTAACGACCTTTCTGAAAGCATTATAAAAGACGACACCATTATGAGGCTTATATCGTTCCCTAACGTTTTAATTACATCGCATCAAGGTTTTTTTACAAATGAAGCTTTAAAACAAATTACCAACGTTACCCTATCTAATATTCAAACCTATTTAAACGGAACAAGCACCGAAAACGAAGTGAGCTATTCACTGATGCATAAAGCTTAATATTAGTAGAAGAGATGTTAATGGTTAAAAAAGTGGTGCTAATTAGTAAACCAGCTATCCTTCAATAGCTTTATACGCACTTGCCTCGCGAATTACCTTTCCATTTTCAGTTTCTAGAAAAGCTTTGGTGAAATAAATTTCTTTGGGAAGTTCATTTTTATGCAATTCCTTTATCTTAGAAATCCTATCTGCTAAATCATTATCTTTTTTACCTTCTACAATTAACACCAGCTTTTCCCCAAGACTTTTGTCATCCATCCCATACACAAAAAAGCGATTCGCAATTGCACTGCTTAATTTCTTTTCAATTTGTTCTGGAATCAATTTCAAGCCTCCGGAATTGATCACATTATCGTAGCGGCCCTTCCAATCGAATTCACTTTCATTAATAATATCTACAATGTCGTTGGTCACGATAGTTTCTTCAGCAATAAAAGGAGCATCAATAACCAAACAATGCCTTTTATCCAAAGAAATTTTAACATTGGGAAGCACTTTAAAATGTGCATTCTCTACCTCTTGCGCGGTTCTAAAATTATTAATTCTTTTAGCGGCGATATGGGTAACGGTTTCGGTCATACCATAGGTTTCGTAAACCAAGGTTTCCTTTTGTTGCACACTCTCAATCAACTCTTTTTTCACTGCTGCACCACCTACTATAAGTTGTTTTATTTGATTTAATTTATCAAGGGAATTATACACCTGAAGCGGAATCATAGCAGCAAAATCGTACGACTTATTAATTTCACACATAGGGTTTAGGGTTGGAGCAACCAGGTCTATTTCCAAACCGAGGATCATAGCCCGAACAAGCATCATCTTACCGGCAATAAATTCAGCAGGCAAACAATGAAAGGCAGAATCCCCTACAGAAATATCAAAAAAATCACCTGAAGCAATGGCAGAATTTACCATATACTGCTTTTGCAAACGAATGTTTTTTGGAGCCCCCGTGGAACCAGAAGTTTTTACGTAAAGGTGATCCTTGTTATTCAACCAATCCATTAAAAAATTCCCAATGGACTGCTCGTAAGGCTCCCCTTCTTTTATAAAACTATAGGCCACCTCCTTTAGATCTTCTTGATCGTAGTAGGTGTTGTTAAGTTTAAATTTTAAGTGAACTTTATCAAAAGAAGGTATATTTTCCATTTCCTGCTATTTTCTCGCTATTGTGTTTATCGGGGTTAAAATTAAATCGGAATGGAATGATAAAAAAGTTTATGGAGCGTTTGTTTCCGATATTTTATCAACAATTATTGGTTTTTCAATAGTTCCCGTTAATCTTTCCATCCAGTTATTCCAATTATAAACTTTAGAAAATATGAGCAGCAATATTGGGAACACAACAAATACGGGCATAAAAACATCCCAACCCAGTGCTGGCGTAGAAACGTCCTTATAGATAGAGTGGGTTTGAAATGCAGTCCAATCCGCCGTTACCAGCAAAGCAGTAATAAGGTTATTGGCCGCATGAAAACCAAGACTGAGCTCTAACCCATCATCCATTAAAGTTAAAATCCCAAGAAAAAGTCCGGTACCAATGTAATACACCATAATCCCATACCCTAGCTTGTACACTTCAGGATTAAAAGCATGCAAACCCCCAAAAATTAAGGAAGTTAACAGTAATGGTGCCCACTTATTTAAAAACAGGGCTCCAAAACCTTGCATAAGATACCCTCTAAAAATATATTCCTCCAAACTGGTTTGGATAGGAACCATGATAATCCCGATAAAAAATAGAATTAGAAAGGGTACGAGTTTAAAGTTCCAAACATAACTTTCCGGAGATAACTTCACATCTATCAATACCAAGACCGTAGTAATCCCTGCCCATAAAAAAAAAGAAAAAAAGATACGCTTCCAATCGATGTTTTTTCTAGCCGTAGTAAGTGCTTTTACTGATTGCCCATGGAGCTTTTTTACAATAAAGAACAGCAAAGGGAGACAAACCGCAAACGGTAACAACAGTAAAAACAAATTTAAGTTAGGCTCTAAGACACCCAGAAGTTTACTGCTATCCCCAGAGGCCAAAGCCCCAAATCCTTCTTTATAAATTATCGCCAGTACAAATGGGACTTGCATGATTTGGCTCGCGATTATTATTATAAACGATCCCACTAAATACCGCCAAAAATCGTATTTAAAAGTAAAAACTTGTTCTATATATTTCATTATTTTTATTCGCTAGCCCTCAAGCTTTTATAAATTCAACTTCTTTAAATTCCAGTTGCGATTGGTTTTATACTCGATACTGCCCTTTGAAACCTCCAGCGGACTCTCCAAATTGTTGGTATACAAACTTCCTGTACCAAGCCCTTGCGGCATCTCGTTTTGCAGCGTAAATGTCCATTGTGAAATGGCATTTAGACCAATGTTGCTCTCCAGCGCACTCGTTATCCACCAACCAATATTAAGTTCTTTACAAAGATCTATCCATTCTTGGGAACCTTTAAAACCTCCAACTAAACTTGGTTTAAGTATAATGTATTGCGGATTGATAGTTTGTAGCAATTCCCGCTTTTTTGTTACAGAAAAAATACCAATTAATTCTTCATCCAAAGCAATTGGCAATGGGGTTTCGGCACAGAGTTTTGCCATCTCGCCCCAATTCCCCTGTTTTATGGGTTGTTCTATGGAGTGTAATTCCAATAAGGAAAGCTGCTGAAGTTTTTCTAGGGCTTCCGTTGGTGAAAAAGCACCATTGGCATCAACACGTATTTCGATTTCTTCTGCTGAAAAGCTTTTTCTAATGGATTTGAGCAATTCCAATTCCTTATGAAAATCGATAGCCCCAATTTTCATTTTTATACAATTGAAACCCTGCTGAAGCTTTTCTTTCAGTTGTTCTTTCATAAAGGTTTCCTCCCCCATCCAAATGAGTCCGTTTATAGGAATGGAAGCCTCGTTATTTGTAAATGCTGAAGGAAATAAAAGAAAAGGATCTTTACTTTTAAGGGATAGAAAAGCCTGTTCCACACCAAATTGTATGGAAGGAAACTCCACCAGCGCATCCCAGAGTATTTCTTTGCTCAAATGAATATTTCTACATACCCAGCTAAGCTTTTCTTCATAGTCATCACGATCGTCTACACTTAAAGAGCGTAGTATACCACATTCCCCAATACCAAAATCATTCTCATCCTGAAGCATTAAAAACCAGGTTTCTTTTGTGGTAAGCACTCCGCGGGAGGTTCCACTAGGCCTTTTAAACTCCAAAATGTATTTTTTATAAGATGCTTCCATTTACAATTCTATACTTTCGCCAATTTCCAACAACATCAGGTCTTTATTAGCGTCGTAGAATTGTTTTTTAGCCTCTTCATGATCTATTTCTATATAACCAAAAGTATCGAAATGGCAGCCAAGTACTTTATCGCATTTTACAAAATCTGAAGCATGGATAGCCTCTTCAATCCCCATCGTAAAATTATCCCCAATTGGGAGAATCGCCAGATCGAGTTTCGTAAACATGGGAATCAGTTTCATATCCATAGTAAGCCCTGTGTCGCCGGCGATATAGATATTTTTATGTTCTCCCTCGATAACAAAACCTCCAGGTTGGCCACCATAAGTACCGTCGGCAAAAGAAGACGAATGAGTAGCATTTACATATTTTACCAATCCAAATTCAAAATCCCAGCTACCACCGTGATTCATGGGGTGGGTTTCTATATCCAATTTACTGTAATGCCCAGCTATTTCTGCATTAGAAACCACCACAGCTCCAGTACGTTTGGCTATTTTTTCAACATCCAAGGTATGGTCTTGGTGCGCATGTGTTACTAAAATATAATCTGCTTTTATAGCTTCCACATCGATGTGGGAAGCTTTATCATTTCCCGTTATAAAAGGATCTACTAAAATATGGACGTCGTCTACTTGAATACCCAAACAAGCGTGCCCGTAAAACGTAATTTTCATTTGCTTAAAATTTAATAGTTAACCATAAATAAAGAAATTGAAATTTGTTCATTTCGCAAAACTTGAACCTAAGTCGCCAAGTTTCCGATATGAATTTGATTTCATTTCAAACTGTTATAAAAAAAGGAACAGCATTTATAAAAATGGTCTTCCTAGTTGTAACAGTCGCGCTTAAAAATAATGAAAATTAATCGAAATTAAACCAAAAACGAACCCCTTCCGGCACTTTGTCTATATTTAGCTTGGAACGTAATTGATTTGCCAAACGCGAGATAAGGTTCATCCCCATGGAAGCAGAATGCTTTATATCGAAGTCTTCGGGAAGGCCTGCCCCATCATCCTTGTATTCAAAAATATATTGATCCTCTTCCTTTTGAAGATTAATATAGATATTCCCCTGTTTGGTCTCTTTAAAAGCATATTTAAAGGAATTGGAGATTAGTTCATTTAAAATCAAACCAATAGGAATGGCGCGATCTACATCCAGATCTGCAGTTTCAGCGTTGATGTGAAGTTTAATTTTATAACCAGCCTGCTTATAGACCGATTGGATACTCGCTGCCAAAGATTCTATATACTCCTGCATTTTTATAACCGATAGATCTTCGTTTTGATATAGCTTTTGGTGGATTAAAGCCATGGCCTTTACCCTGCTTTTACCTTCTTCCAAAGCGTTTATTGCCGATTTGCTCTTGGTATTTTTTGTTTGTATACTCAACAAACTGGAAACTACCTGTAAATTGTTCTTTACCCGGTGGTGAATCTCTTTTAAAAGGGAATCTTTTTCAGTTAAAGAATTTTCAATAATGCGCTTCTGGTTTTCTATAAGTCTTTTGTTCTTTACACTTTTTATATAAGCAACTATTAACCCTATTACACACACCATACAGAGAATAAGTGCGGAAACACTTAAATAAATGGTCTTTTCCCGTTCTAAAATTTCGGTTTTGTTTTTTTCTAGGTTTAAGCGCTGTTTTTCTATGGTTTCTTTCTGGTTATTGAGATCGAACTGAACCAATAAACTAAGTAATTGCTTTTTACGGCTGCTGTAATCGAGGGAATCTTTAAGTTTTACATATCGCTTAAAGAAAAGGGATGCCGAGTCTGGATTGCTGTCTTTTAGAAAAAAGTTTGCCCTTAAACGGTTGTAATTTACCGTATTTGTTTTTACTGTTTGTTGGTCTAATGTAATGCTATCTAAATAGGCTTTTGCCAGGGTAAGTCGGTCTAATTCTAAATAACACTCTGCAAGACTGCTCCACAACTCCACAGTTTCCTTAGAATACCTTCCTTTGTCGTTTAATTTGGCCGCAGAAACCCCTGCTTCTAAATACGGAATAGCTTTTTCGTATTCATTTTGAACCATTTTACATTTACCAAGATTGCTTTCTATTTTGCCTTTTAAAAATACCGCCTTGTTGAAATTGGCTACGGTAATATTTTTGGTGTTGCCCAAATATTTATTGATGCTCTTTCGGGATAGGGTAATATTCTTTAAAGCGGTATAGATGGAACCGTCTTTTAGTAAATAGGTGCCCAAATCGTTATAATATTGAGCCCTGTAAAGCTCATTATCGGTTGCTTCGAGTTTATTTTTGTTACTAATAATATATTCCATCATTGCTTGCCTGTAAAGTCCAAGCTCGGCATATACATCATACAGAACAATATTCTCTCCAAGGTTTTTTAGTTTTCTACGAACCTCCAGTTGCTTATCAAAAAGATGTAGCTCTTTGTAGGCTTTATCCAACGTATTCAAAACAGCTACCTTGACATTTCTGTCCAATCTATTTTCATTCTCATATAACAACTCCCCAATTAATGCCCCTTTATCATAATTTCCAACATCGTAATACAGTTGGGCCAACATGCTTTTGTATTTGTAAATACTGAGGGAATCTTTGGAATTTTCTGCTTTAACCATCGATTGATTGAGGGAATCGATCCATGAATAGGCCGAACTTACCCGATAACGGTCGTTTTCAGAAAAAAAGAAATTAAATTTATCTTCAGGGGAATTTAAATCCAAGAATTCTTGAAGTGGATCCTCTGTTTCAGAAGATTTTGTCTGCTGTCCAAAGGTTGAAATTACTGAGAGCATCAATAATATTGAAAAAGCAATGGTTTTATATTTTAATGTGTGTAGCAATCTCAGAAATACTCTCATTATTAATTTTTAAAAAAGCCTAAATATAAAATTTAGGCTTTTTCTTTCAGATAACTTCTATAATAATTAAACCTCCAAGCGTCATTATTATATAATTAACATCTTAACAGCGCCGTAAACTTACTTCTATTAAACCTGAAAAATAAATAATTGTTGTATAAGAAGAAAATTATGTGGTAAAGAAGCTTTAAAGGTTGTTTTTTATCTTTTGCTCTATAAAAAACCAATCCAAATTTTGTGGATTGCCAAAAGCATATTCTTATTATTTATATAAATTGTTTCCCTCTTTACAGGAAAAGTCGTAATTTTTAAAATAAAATTCACGAGCCTTTAATATTTCTATTTCTTATGTTTAAAATTATTTTATCGGATAATAAGACGGACTTTTATTTTAATCTTTTGGCACAAAACGGTCAGGTGATTTTAACGAGTGAACTTTATAAAAATAAGAGTAATTGTTTAAACGGCATAGAATCTGTAAAAAACAATGCGTTAAACTCCAGTAGGTACGAACGCAAAACAGCTTCCAATGGAAAGTTTTATTTCAATTTAAAAAGCAGTAACGGCCAAATTATTGGCAGCAGCCAAATGTATTCTTCGGAAGCTGGTATGGAAAACGGAATCAATTCAGTAAAAAACAATGCTCCGGAAGGCGCTATTGAAGATACAACCGTTTAAAGTTTAAAATTTTATTTGTTTTAAAGTTTCCAATACTTTTTCATGCATTTCCTCGGTGTAATCCAAATGGGTTACCATACGCAATTTTCCAGATCCCATATTAATAATGGCAATATCTTTACTGCTTAAAGCCTGCATAAAATCGGCAAGTGCCACCTTATCATCTAGATAAAAAATAAGGATATTGGTTTCCACGGGATCAATGGATTTTATATAACTGGCTTCAGATAGCACTTGAGCCAATTCCTGGGCTCTCTTGTGGTCTTCCTTTAATCGGTCTATATGATAATCTAAAGCATAAATCCCGGCAGCGGCAAGATAACCGGCCTGCCTCATACCACCTCCCAAAACTTTTCGCACCCGAAGCGCTTTCTCCATAAACTTTTTGCTTCCTGTTAAAACAGAGCCTACTGGACAACCCAAGCCCTTGCTTAAACACACAGAAATAGAATCGAATATAGCTCCGTACTGTTTTGGTGTTTCATTTTTGGCAACCAAGGCATTCCATAACCGGGCTCCATCCAAATGCAATCCCAGATTATTTTCATCGCAAACCTTTCTAATCTCCAAGATCTCTTCAAAATTCCAGCAAGCCCCTCCTCCCCTGTTGGCCGTATTTTCCAGGCAAACCAAGGAAGTTAGCGGACTATGGTAAAAGTCTGGCGGATTGATAGCGTTTATAACATCGTTGGCTGTAAATTGTCCGTTTTTCCCATCAATTAATTTGCAAGAAACACCACTGTTAAAACTAACGCCCCCGCCTTCGTAATTAAAAATATGGGCGTCTTTATCGGTTATTAATTGGTCTCCCGGCTGGGTATGTACTTTAATTGCAGTTTGATTGGCCATTATACCACTAGGAAAAAAAAGCGCGGCTTCCTTTCCAAACATATAGGCCACCTTTTGCTCCAGTTCATTTACGGCGGCATCATCTTTAAAAACATCGTCGCCCACTTTGGCGTTCATCATTGCCTCCAACATAGCAGCTGTTGGTTTGGTTACCGTATCACTGATTAAATTTATCTTCATGCTGCGAAATATTCGATTTGCTAATTTAAATTTTAAAGTCGCTCAAAAGCTTTTGTAAAAGTATAAAAATGAAAACTATTTCCATTCTCGTTTATGCATGACCTTCTATCAATTAAGACACATCATTTTCAAAAAAAATCATTAAAAAACTTCAATATCAATTATTTTTTGAAAAACCACCCCTAATTATTGTCCTTTTCATAAAATTCTTAATTGAATATTAAGATTAATATAGGCGCTGTTCCGACGAAAATCCTTATATTATTGAAAAAGAAACAGATGGCGACAAATTTAAAAACCAAACATCCTATTTTTTCCTGCTATAAAAGAAATGATAGTTTTTTTGATGAAATTTTTAATGCAAACGGAGAGGTAAAAGAAATTTATCAAAAGCTATTCGAGATTTATGGCGGCCATTCCATTGAAGATTTTATCAACTTAAACAATAAAGCAAGATCTTCTTTTTTCAATCAAGGGATAACCTTCCAGGTATATGGAGACAACCAGGTAAAAGAAAAGATCTTTCCTTTTGATTTGTTTCCGAGAATCATACATCCTTCCGAATGGGATATTATTGAAAGGGGAGCCATTCAAAGAAGCAAAGCTCTCAACCTTTTTTTGCACGACATTTATCACGATAAGAAAATTATAAAACAAGGGATTGTACCTTTGGAAATGATAAGTTCTTCTGAAAATTACCTTCATCAAATGATGGGGATTGATCCTCCGGGAGGAATTTACAACCACGTTTCGGGAACTGACCTTATAAAACATTCCGATGGAAAATATTATGTGTTGGAAGATAATATAAGGTGTCCCTCTGGGGTAAGTTATGTGGTTTGTAACCGTACCGCATTAAAAAGAGCTTTATTTGGGGTTTTTAATCATTACAAAGCACATACCGTAACCAATTACGCAGAAAACCTATTGGATATTATAGAAAGTGTAAAACCACAAGGTGTCGACAGTCCGAACTGTGTCGTACTCACACCGGGTATTTATAACTCCGCTTATTACGAACACTCGTATCTAGCAAAGGCTATGGGAGTTGAATTGGTCGAGGGAAGGGATTTATTTGTAGAAAACAATTTTGTTTATATGAAAACCATCACGGGCCCAGAAAAGGTAGATGTAATATATAGACGCGTAGACGATCAGTTTTTAGACCCGTTTGAGTTTAAACCAGATTCATCCCTTGGGGTTCCTGGTTTGTTTTCGGTTTATAAAATGGGTAATGTAGCCTTGGTAAATGCGCCGGGTACAGGAGTTGCAGACGATAAGGCAATCTACACTTACATGCCACAAATAATAAAATATTACCTCGATGAAGAGCCAATTTTAAATAATGTACACACCTACCATTGCAGTAGACCCGACGAATTGAAGTACGTTTTGGAAAACATCGATAAACTCGTGGTAAAACCAGTAGATGAAGCTGGTGGCTATGGGGTTACCATAGGAAACAGACTTACCAAAGAGGAAATAGAAAAAGTAAAGGAGCAGATTAAAGCCGCTCCCCGAAAATACATTGCACAACCTATTATGTCACTTTCCGTTCATGCTACCTATATAGACGACACCAATTCTTTCGAGCCGAGACACGTAGACTTGCGAACCTTTACCTTGCTTGGTAAAGACAAAGAGTTTGTGCTTAAAGGCGGTTTGACCCGTGTAGCATTACAAAAAGGAAATTTAATTGTTAATTCTTCTCAAGGTGGTGGTTCTAAAGACACCTGGGTTCTAAAAAAATAAAATTTTATGCTAGCAAGAGTAGCCAACAACTTATTCTGGATGGGTAGGTATATAGAACGTACCGAACATACAGCAAGATATTTAAATGTCAACTATTTTTCTTCGCTCGATGCACCAAACGAAATTTCACAATCCCGGCAATTTGTGCTGCACTCCATGTTAAATATGGCTGGGGACGATGCTGCGGATGAAAATGTAACTTTGGATGAAAAAGAAGTTCTGTACGACATTTCCTTAAATCGGGAAAAACATTACAGCGTTATCTCCTCGGTAATGTTTGCCCGGGAGAATGCCAACAGTGCTAGGGATCTTATTTCTACGGAACTTTACGAAGCCATCAACAAGTTTTATCACTTCGTACTGAATTATTCCCCCGACTTCCTTGCGGAAAAAGGATTGTATGATTTTACAGTGAATGTCACTGAAATGACGGCAATTTTAAAGACCAAAATAAAAGGAACACTGCTTCACGACGAAATCTACGCCATTATAATGCTAGGGGTAAATCTGGAAAGGGCCATACAAATTATTAGAATTATAAATGCCAAGTACGACGATGCCCTAAAAGCAAAAGATGAATCTGCCCACATTACCAATAGTTATGAGTGGATAACCCTGTTAAAATGCGCAGAGTCTTACGATATGATGCGTCGTTTTTATAAGAAAACGCCCAACAGTATAAATACTTTAGAATTTCTCATTTTAAATCCGCATTGCCCACGATCGGTGATGAACAGCTTAAACGAAGTGTACGATCATATTCAGGTATTGGATCAAAATAAATACATCAATAAAAATTCCACCACTTTTCTAGTGGGTAAAATTAGGGCTGAATATGAGTTTAAGGTCATTGAAGAAATAGAAGGAAAATTAAAACCATTCATTGAAAATATTTTGACGCAACTGGTTTCCATTAGCACCAAAATGGAAAACGAATATTTTAATTATTAATGGAAAAAATTATTCTTTTATTCGCTTCAACCTCGTACCTTTAATTACTTTGATATGACATTTTATGATTTTAGATTACACCGTTAAATATAGCGCCACCAATCGATACGAGGCCTTGGTTAAAAATGCCGTTTGGCAGTTTTTAATTAAACCCGAGGAAAATGAATATCAAGAAATAAAGTCTTTTGATTTTTCGAGTTCCATAAAGGGAAGCATCGACTATTCCGTAAATGCCCTCGGTTTTGAAACTATTAGGCTTTCAGTGCTCGAAAATTTGCGGGAGATTGAGTTTAATGCTGAATTTGAAGTGAATAAAAAAACTTTCAATCCTTTTGATTTTGAAAGCTTGGGAAGAACGAAAGAACTTGAAATTATAAATTCATTGGACTTTAAAACGGAATTTGAGCCCTATTTAAAACGAACCGAATTAACGAAAATAGACCTTAGCGAAGAAAAATTATTTCGCTTGGATGCAGTAGAGCCCACCTTTAACCAATTGCAAAAATTAAATACTTGGGTCTACAACCATATAGAATTTAAGCCTGGAGTAACTTCCGTAAAGACATCGGCTTCTAAAGTTTTAAAAATGGAAGAAGGTGTTTGTCAGGATTTTTCGCATCTATTCTGTGCCATTTGCAGGGAAAATTCAATTCCAGCGCGTTATGTTTCTGGCTATCTGCACCAAGGGATTGGATATTCGGGAGATTCGCAATTGCACGCTTGGGCAGAATGCTATGTTCCAGGTATTGGATGGGTTGGCTTCGACCCCACGAATAATTTAATTGTAAGTCAAGACCACATTAAAATATGCCACGGAAAAGACTATAACGATTGTTCTCCCCTTAAAGGCATTATATACGCTACGGGAAGCGGTTCTAATACTTCAGAGCACCGGGTACAGGTTTCTGCACAGCAATAATTGCTTTTCTTTCAGAAAAAATAATACATCATTTTTAAAAGTATAGTACTTTTGAAGAAAATTAGACTTTTATGATTACTACCGATCAGGTAAAGAATCTCGCTGAACGTACTGCAGATTTAAAGAAATATCTAAATATAGAGCAGAAACGCATCGAAATTCAGAATGAAGAAGAGAAAACCTTTGCGCCAGACTTTTGGGACAATCCAAAAGAGGCAGAAGCGATAATGAAAGAATTGCGTACCCAAAAGAAATGGGTTGAAGATTACAATAAAGCCAACACTTTAGTTGGCGACCTCGACGTTCTTTTCGAGTTTTATAAAGAAGGTGAAGCTACAGAAGAAGACATTATCAACCAGTTTACAAAGGCAAAAGAACTTATAGAAAGTATGGAGTTTAAAAACATGCTTTCTGAAGAAGGGGATAGCATGAGTGCCGTTTTACAAATTACGGCCGGCGCTGGCGGTACAGAGAGTTGCGATTGGGCTTCCATGCTTAT
Organism: Galbibacter sp. BG1; assembly: GCF_013391805.1. Taxonomy (GTDB): domain Bacteria; phylum Bacteroidota; class Bacteroidia; order Flavobacteriales; family Flavobacteriaceae; genus Galbibacter. Next base: position 3,588,612 of record NZ_CP058364.1, read on the forward strand.
GAGGATGTATTTAATGTGGGGTGAAAAACACGGTTATAAAATAAAAGAATTAAACCACCAAGAAGGGGATGTTGCTGGAATAAAAACGGTAACCCTTGAGTTTGATGGGGATTTCGCCTTTGGTTGGTTAAAAGGCGAAAACGGCGTACACCGCTTGGTAAGAATCTCACCTTTCGACAGCAACGCTAAGAGGCACACGTCTTTTGCTTCGGTTTATGTTTATCCGTTGGCCGACGATTCTATTGAAATAGATATTAATCCCGCAGATATTTCTTGGGATTTTGCACGCTCTAGTGGTGCTGGGGGACAAAACGTAAATAAAGTAGAGACCAAAGCCATTCTTACCCACCACCCTACCGGAATTATTATTCACAACTCAGAAACCAGGTCCCAATTGGAAAACCGGGAAAAAGCCATGCAAATGCTTAAATCCCAACTTTACGAAATCGAACTTAAAAAACGGCAGGCGGCCCGCGAAGAAATTGAGTCTTCTAAAATGAAAATTGAATGGGGATCGCAAATAAGGAATTATGTAATGCACCCGTACAAATTGGTAAAAGACGTGCGTACAGCGCAAGAAACGGGAAATGTGGATGCCGTTATGGATGGAAATATTGATGAGTTTTTAAAAGCTTATCTCATGATGATGGGACAAAAAGAGGAGGACGTATAAATTATCCCCCATAAAAAAAGGTTATCGAATTATAAATTCTTCAAATAAAAAAAGAGATTTACTTTAGAAGGATATTATGATTTTTGCAAAACTTAAAACGAGTACTTATGATCAAAATATATCACAACCCGCGTTGTAAAAAATCAAGGGAAGGACTTCAAATTGTGGAAGAGTCTGGCAAAGAGTATGAAGTTGTAAAATATTTGGAGGATGTACCTTCGGAAAAAGAGCTCAGGGAAATACTTAATTGCTTAGACATAAAACCAATAAACCTAGTTCGTAAAAACGAAACCGTTTGGAAGGAAAATTACAAAAACAAATCGCTTACAGACGATGAAGTGATCGAAGCTATGTTGGCCAACCCAAAATTAATAGAAAGACCTATAGTCATGAAAAATGATGTGGCGGTTATAGGCAGGCCTCCAGAGAATATTAAAGGAATTTTATGATAAGTTTAACCAATTGCGGTTAAACCATGGTCTAAATTTGGCATCCAAGTTACACATAGTAACGAACTACTACTAATACAACTTTTATGAAATTTAGACTTTTCTGCTTTTTGGCAGCAATTTTATGTACTTCCGTTTTATTGGCACAACGGCCCAATAAAAATCCTCAAAAACAAATATCGGTAACAGGAAAAGCCATCGACGCAGAGACTGGTCAGCCCTTGGAATATGCCACACTAGTACTGGAGAGTATTGATAACCCAGGCGATGTAACTGGAGGTGTAACAGATCCTGACGGAAATTTCGATGTAGAAGCACCGGCAGGGAAATATACCATTAGACTTGAATATATTTCATACAAATCGTACGTACTTAACAATCAAAACATAACTGAAGATAAAGTTTTAGGAACCATAAAACTTTCCTTAAATGTTTCTGAACTGGATGCTGTGGAGGTTACAGGGGAAAAGACCACGGTTGAAATTCGATTGGATAAAAAAGTTTACAATATCGGTAAAGACCTTACTACCAGTGGAGGAACTGTTTCCGATGCTTTAAATAATGTTCCCTCGGTAACGGTAGATGTGGAAGGTGCCATTGCTTTGCGAGGTAATGAAAATGTACGTATTCTAATTAATGGAAAACCTTCTGCATTGGCAGGTTTTGGTTCTACGGAAGCATTAAGGCAATTGCCATCAGACGCGATAGAGAAAGTAGAAGTAATTACTAGCCCATCTGCACGTTACGATGCCGAAGGTACAGCTGGGATTTTAAATATCATCTTGAAAAAAGAAAAAACACTTGGTTTTAATGGTTCTGTAAACCTCAACACAGGGTATCCTACGACAGGACAGGTAAATGCTAACCTTAATTTAAGAACAGATAAATTCAATATTTTTACCACTTTAGGCCACTCATACAGAGAGCCACCTGGAAATGCTTTTTTCGATAATAATTATTTCAATGCCAATTCCAGTTTCAGTAGAATAATAGAAGATCGTGAATATACCCGGGAGGATCAAGGCTTTAATATTAATTTGGGGATGGAATATTTCTTAACGGAATCCTCTTCTATAACAGGAAGCTTTTTTACTCGTTTTTCAGATGAACAGGATAGAACCAAAAATAACACCACTCGTTTCGTTGGTACCGATATAGATAGTCGAACTATAAGAGAAGAAATCGAAAAAGAAGACGATAACACCTATCAAGGGTCTTTAAATTATACCAATAAGTTTAACGATGACGGTCATCAACTAACGGCAGATTTACAATATTCTTTCGACAAAGAGATTGTTAACACCAATATCGGTGAAAATCAATTTTTCCCAACAGACTCAATCATCAACTTAGAACGTGTTTTTGAGGATGAAATAGAAAATGAATTTTTAGCGCAGGCAGATTATGTTTTACCAATGGGAGAAGCACAATTTGAAGCTGGTTTTAGAAGTACCTTCGAAAAAAATGTAAACGATTATCAACTTGACGTTTTTAATGTAAATACAGGTGTTTTCGAAACGGATTTTGGTATAACCAACGAGTTTACATATCGAGAAGATGTAAACGCGGTATACTCGCAATACGGTAATAAATTTGGTAAATTTTCCTTTCTTGCTGGTTTGAGACTCGAAAATACGCGTTTGAGAGGTAATGTTGAGTCAGATTTAACCGATGAAGAACTTACAGATACTTTGGGAATTAATTTTGATCCCGATTTCGATAAGAACTTTTTAAACTTATTTCCAACAGTAAACCTTACCTACGAAATTCAAGAAAATGAAAATATCACCCTAGGTTATAACCGAAGAATTAATAGACCTCGTGGGTGGTTTGTAAATCCATTCCCTTCTAGATCCAGTAGGGCTAATATATTTCAAGGAAATCCCGATTTAAATCCGGCTTTCGCAGATGCTTTTGATCTTGGATATCTTAGAAGGTGGGAAAAATTAACTTTAACATCGTCTATATATTACCAAAGGGAAACTGATGCCTTCGAAAGAGTGCAAACAGAAACAGGGGTATTTACTTCTGATGGTATAGAAATAATTAGGTCGATTCCGATTAACCTTGCTACAGAGCAACGTTATGGTGGTGAAGTTGGCGTAATGTACAGTGGTATAAAATGGTTACGATTAAATGGAAGCTTTAATTTTTTCAAGTTTGAAAAAGATGGAGAATACGAAGGTATCGATTACGGTGCCAGCAATACAAGCTGGTTTTCTAGGTTAAGCGCTAAAGTAAATCTACCGTACAAAATAGATTGGCAAACCAATGGCTTTTATAGCGGACCGCGGGAAAATTCCCAAACCAAAACCGAAGGTATACTATCGGTTGATACGGCTATCAGCAAAGACATATTAAATGAAAATGCAACTATTTCCTTAAATATAAGTGATGTTTTCAATTCCAGAATTCGTCGCTCTTTTACAGAATCTTTTAATGATATGGGCGACTTAGCATTTACTTCAGATAGTGAATTTCAATGGAGACAACGTCAATTTACCATTTCATTTATCTACAGGTTTAATCAACCCAAAAACCAAAAAGGAGAACGCGGAAAAGGCGGTGGTGGAGATGATAACGGTGGAGGTGAATTTGAAGGATAATTTTAAATTCCAACAAAACATATATAGACAAAAAAAGAAGCCAATTGGCTTCTTTTTTTATTCGTCTCGCTGAGCTTTTTTAGCAGCTCTCTTTTCTTTTATCATTTCGATAATCGAACCTCCAACCCAGTAAGGAATTACGAAGGTCAATAAAAAGATCATCAACCAAAATCCTATAGTAAGGACAGTCATAATTGCTAAAAAGCCAAGATATTGATCAAATTCAAACATAGTTTCCGGAAATTTTTCTGAATTCGCTTCAAAGATAAGCACAATTCTTATTTTTCGTGCAATTTAATTCAATTTATTTCTTTAATAAATCTGTATGCTTACCGAAAACACTGCCGTGAAGACAAGATTTTCTAGTAATATCTAAATATTCTTCAGTACAATAATTATTTAATTAAAATTCAAGAAAACAAACCGTTTTAAGCTTACGCTAGTAATGGTAAAATATGTAAATTTGTCTATCAAAATACACAAAAAACCTATGGATTTTAGAATAGAGAAAGATACTATGGGGGAAGTTCAAGTTCCTTCAGATAAATTATGGGGAGCGCAAACTGAACGTTCTAGAAACAATTTCAAAATTGGGGCGCCCGCTTCCATGCCTTTGGAAGTGGTTTACGGCTTTGCTTATTTAAAAAAGGCGGCTGCCTACACCAATTGCGAACTCGGAGTTTTACCAATTGACAAGAGAGATTATATTGCTCAGGTGTGTGATGAAATACTGGAAGGTAAGCACGACGACCAATTTCCTTTGGTAATTTGGCAAACTGGCTCTGGCACACAGAGTAATATGAATGTGAATGAAGTAATCGCCAATAGAGCGCATCAATTGGCAGGAAAAAAAATAGGTGAAGGCGATAAAACCTTACAACCTAACGACGATGTAAACAAATCGCAATCCTCTAACGATACCTTCCCAACGGGAATGCATATTGCCGCCTACAAAATGGTTGTAGAAACAACCATCCCGGGAGTTACGCAGCTTAGAAATACATTAAAAAAGAAATCCGAAGAGTTTAAAAATGTGGTTAAAATAGGGCGTACACACCTTATGGATGCCACTCCCCTTACTCTTGGACAGGAATTTTCTGGATATGTTTCCCAGCTGGATCACGGTTTAAAAGCACTTAACAATACACTCGAACATTTATCTGAACTTGCTTTGGGAGGAACCGCGGTAGGTACTGGTTTAAACACCCCAAAAGGTTATGCTAAGCGAGTGGCGGAATTTATTGCCAAGTTCACGGAACATCCTTTTAAAACTGCAGATAATAAATTTGAGGCCTTGGCGGCTCACGATGCTTTTGTAGAAACCCATGGAGCACTAAAACAATTGGCTGTTTCCTTAAATAAAATTGCCAACGATATAAGGTTAATGGCCTCCGGACCACGTAGTGGAATCGGAGAACTTATTATTCCAGCCAACGAGCCGGGAAGTTCCATCATGCCAGGAAAAGTTAACCCTACGCAATGCGAGGCACTAACCATGGTTTGTGCACAGGTTATGGGGAACGATGTTGCGGTTACTGTAGGTGGAACTCAAGGACATTACGAACTTAATGTTTTTAAACCTATGATGGCTGCCAATGTTTTGCAATCGGCTAGATTAATCGGCGATGCCTGTGTTAGTTTTGAAGAGCATTGCGCTAATGGTATAGAACCCAATACAAAACGCATCAACGAATTGGTAAACAATTCCTTGATGTTGGTAACGGCTTTAAATACCAAGATTGGATATTACAAGGCGGCAGAAATTGCCAATAAAGCCCACGAAGAAGGAACTACTTTAAAAGAGGCGGCTACAGCTTTAGGATATGTTACTGAAGAAGAATTCGACGAATGGGTAAAACCTGAAGATATGGTAGGTGGCATGAAATAAGGCCATTCAGTTTAAAATAAATGAAGCTGATTGCCATAAAACGCTATCAGCTTTTTTTGTATCTTCACCATAATGCTAAGTACATCTAAAAATGAAAAGAACACCAATTCCATTTCTTGTCTTCTTTTGTGTTTTTCTTTTTTCCTGCAAACAAGAACCTAAAAAAGAAGACCCTGAAATTATCGAACTCAACCAAGCTCCCAAACAAGAAATTATAGAAAACATCCCAACAGTAGCTTGTTATTTATTCGTTCAGGAGAAAGATTCCATTGAAATGAAATTGGAAATTGATGCCGACAAGGTGTATGGTAGTTTAGCCTATAACTTTTATGAAAAAGACAAAAGTTATGGCACCCTTGAAGGAGAGATAAATGGTTCTATACTAAAAGCTGATTATACCTTTAAAGCTGAAGGGACTACTTCCATCCGTGAAGTTATTTTTTTAAAGGAAGATAGTAGCTTTGTTCCAGGTTATGGCGAAATGGAAATTAAAAATGGCAAAGAAGTGTTTAAACAAAGTACAAGTTTAGATTTTAAGTATGGTCAGGCGCTAAATAAAGTAAGCTGTCCATAACAAAATCCAATACTAATAAATTATAGGGTTAAATGGTCAAAAAATACGTTTTGTAATGGACAAAAACAACGGAGGTAAAGATTTTTTTCTGGCATAAGCGTTCCAATAAACTCTAATACCCTTGCTCCAATTCGTTAAGAACTTTGTTTCCGTTGCCGATCATTTGCATATCCACATGATGGTTTTTCATGTTCAGTCTAAGCAATCCGAAACTTTTTTGGGTTACCACTCTCCCCACTCGATAGGGGTTTTCCTCCCCTGAATACTCTTCGTAGGTATGTGTGAGTCCGCTAGAGGTAAAATCAACAATCGGGTAACTTAAATCGCTAATGTTTATCTCAGAAAATTCAGAAATGTGGCGGTCGCCCGAAAGGATAATCACCCGTTGTGCTTGGCTACTTTTTATCAAGGAAAACAGTTTTTCCACTTCATGCGGAAAATTCCCCCAAGTTTCAAAACCATGCTTGTTCGAAAGTACCTGTATGCTGCTCACAATAATATTAAAGGTCGCCGTAGAATTCTTTAATTCCTTTTCTAACCATTTCCATTGTTTATCCCCTAAAATTGTTCCCACGCCCTTAGGGTTTGGCATATAACGCTTTCCATCTTCCCCTAAATTTTTGGTAAGCGGAGATCTAAAATAGCGTGTGTCGAGTAAAATGATTTTTACGTTTCCTTCAGCAGTCTTATAAGTTTTGGAGTTATAGACGCCTTCTTGTTTTCTGCGGACATCATTTTTTGGTACATTTAAAAAATTAAGAAACAGTTCTTGTGATTTTTCTTTCATTGCCCATTCGGCTCCCCCATCGTTTAAACCATAATCATGATCGTCCCAAGTTCCCATAACATCCATAGCTTTAGCCACTTCTTTATATCCATCTTGGTAACGTTGCTCTTCATAATCCTTTCGCATTTCCCTTAAGTCGGCAGTATCTGCATAAATATTGTCGCCACCCCATATCCAAACCGCAGGATTGTTTAATAAAACATCGTCCCAAAGCAGGTTTTCTTGATCTTGCCTGTTACAAGAGCCAAATGCAATTACAAACTCGTCGTCGTTTAAAGAATAGGTTTCTGTTTGGCCAGACTTGCACCCGAAACAAAGAAATAACAGGACATAAAATGGAGGTAAAAAACGCATTATTGGTTTAAGTTTAGAACACAAATGTACTATTCCTTTTTTAAGTTTTCTATTATTAAATTGTATATTAGCCCACCATGGAAGAAATGCAAATAAAAGAATTAAAAAACATACTATCGACCCCAAAAAAGATAGTAATCATACCACATAAGAACCCTGATGGCGATGCTATTGGCTCTTCCTTAGGGCTGTATCATTATCTTAAACATTATCAACACGAAGTGCACATCATCGCCCCAAACGAGTATCCAGAATTCTTAAAATGGATGCCCGGGGAAGATGATATTTTAAAATATGAATATCAAGCTGACGCCTGCAATTCCATCATCCAAAAAGCAGAACTGGTATTTACGTTGGATTTTAATTCCTTGAGCAGAATCGATGAAGTACAAAACGCTCTAAAAGATTTTCAAGGTGATTATGTTATGATAGATCACCACCAAGCTCCAGAAGGTTACGCACGCTTTATGTATTCTAATACCGCAATGAGCAGCACTTGTGAAATGATCTATAACTTTATTGATTTTTTAGGGGATACCGATAAAATCACTTCTGAAATTGCCACCTGTTTGTATACAGGTATTATGACGGACACCGGATCTTTTCGCTTTCCTTCCACCACAAGTAGCACCCATAGGATTGTTGCCAATTTAATTGATAAGGGTGCAGAGAATGCAAACATCCACAACGCTATTTTCGATACAAATTCGATAGATAAACTGCATTTACTTGGCTGCGCTTTAAAAAATTTAGTGGCGCTCCCAGAATACCACACCGTATACATTACCCTTTCCAGGGAAGAACTGCAACAATATAACTACAAAAAAGGCGATACTGAAGGGTTTGTTAATTACGGACTTTCTTTGGATGGAATTAAATTTGCCGTTATTTTTATTGAAAGTGTACAAGAGGACCTTATAAAAATTTCGTTACGTTCTAAAGGAGACTTTTCTGTGAACGAGTTTTCCAGGGCACATTTTAATGGCGGTGGACATACCAATGCTGCTGGAGGTAGAAGTGAACTCTCCTTGGAGGAAACCACTAAAAAATTTGAAGAAATTTTAAAAGATTACAAATCCCAATTACAATGATAAAAACCTACGCCCCAATAATTGCAATTGTTTTGTTGCTTACAGCCTGTAAGCAACCAGAAGCTCGACGGCCCGTGAGTGTAAAAACGGGATCTTTTATGAGACAATCCATCGAACGCAATAAAGGTTTGCTGGAGTATGAAGAAGGACTAATAGACAGCATTATTAAAAACGATACCATAAACACTTACCACGCTTCTTCCAATGGCTATTGGTACTATTTCAACACCCACGATTCCACACAGGTTTATTTGCCTAAAGAGGGAGATGTGGTTAAAATAAATTACGATATCCGAACATTGTCGAACGATACCGTTTATTCCAGCTCAGAAATTGGCATTGTAGATTTTAAAGTAGATAAAGAAGATTATTTCCCAGGGTTGCGAACGGCCGTAAAACTTATTAAAAAAGGGGAACAGGCAACCTTTCTATTCCCTTCCTCCCTGGCTTATGGCTATCATGGCGATGATCATAAAATAGGCACTAACCAGCCAATTATAAGCACCATTACGCTACTCGATATTGTAGAAAAGACATCGGATAGCATTTCAAATAATTAAAACAATCAATTTAAATATGTATTCAATGAAAAAGTTAAGTTTCATTTTTATTCTTGCTGCTGTGCTTACCTCCTGCTCCAGCTCTAAATATTCAGATCTTGGAGATGGTATGTTTGCAGATATTCAAACAACTAAAGGAGATATTGTAGTAGAACTTTTTTACCAACAAACCCCTGTAACAGTAGCCAATTTTGTAAGCCTTGCTGAAGGTACCAATACTTACGTAACCGATTCTTTAAAAGGGAAACCTTATTACGATGGGGTAAGTTTCCATAGAGTGATAAAAGATTTTATGATTCAAGGAGGAGATCCAACAGGAACCGGAAGCGGTAACCCTGGTTATAAATTTAAGGACGAAATTGTAGATTCCCTTAAACACGATAAAAAAGGTATTCTATCTATGGCCAATGCAGGTCCTGGCACCAATGGAAGTCAGTTTTTTATTACACATAAAGAAACTCCGTTTTTAAATGGTAAACACACCGTATTTGGAGAAGTGGTAAAAGGAATAGAAGTAGTAGATTCCATTGCCAATGTAAAGACCTCTCAAGATCCTATGTCTAGAGACAAACCGGTAGAAGATGTGCTAATAAAGCATATTCAAATAATAAGAAACGGGAAAGACGCCAAGAATTTTGATGCCGCTACCATTTTCGATGCTTATTTTGCTGAAGAGGCTGAAGCACAAAAAGCCCTTGAAAACATGAAGAAAGAGGTTGCTGTGGAATTTGAAGCTCAAAAAGAAAAAGCCGAAACTACCGATTCTGGATTGCAATATATTATCTTGGAAGAAGGTGATGGTGAAAAACCGAAAGTGGGACAAACTGCTTTGGTAGAATATACAGGGTATTTTGAAAACGGAAACATTTTCGATACCAGTTCGATGGAAATTGCTAAAAAATTTGGCAATGTAAATCCAGGCAAACGAGACAGAGGAATGTACCAACCAGCACCGATGCCTATAAGTCCAGATGCTACCATTATCCCAGGTTTTAAAGAAGGCCTATTGATGATGCAAGTTGGGGATAAAGTACGTTTGTTTATTCCTTCATATCTAGCATATGGAGAAGCCGGTTACGGCCCTATTGCCCCAAATACCAATTTGGTTTTCGATTTGGAAATGATAGGCATACAGGAGTAAATAAAGAAGTATTATTTTATACAAAACCCCGTAAAGTGAATGCTTTACGGGGTTTGTTTTTTGTTTATGACAACATTTGTTACATGCCACTATTTTTATAAAAATCAACAACCATATTATCTTCGAAAAATTAAGATACAGTTAAATTCAATAAATTTTCATCTGCACAATTAGGTTCGTGAAAGAATCCTTTTTCTAATCTCATTTTGTATACCTCGAGGAAGTCATTCCTTTGTATCAAAAAATTAGATCTTTTGTTTTAACTATATTCATTGTAACCAAAAACTTAGCAGCATAAAAGATAAAACTAAGAAATGAAAAAAATTCATTTATAAAAAGCATTAGGGCTTTGTAATTTTTGTAGCCAGCAAAAGTCCAGTAACAATAAATTAATTAAAAGAAAGTTTGAAAAGTAGCTATTTAAACAATTAAGAATTGTGAATACAATAATTATTAATCCATTGGACAGTGATTGTTTTTATAAAAGTAAACATGATTTGAACTTATTTTTTAGAAAGAAAATTTAAACAAAATAAAACCATAAAAAAACCACGCTCAAGGCGTGGTTTTAATTTTTAAATGAAATGGAAATTAGTTCTTCCCTTCCATTTTATCTTTCAATGCTTGAAGCTCTGCGTTAGCATCACCAAGTGTTGTTTTTTCAGCTTGGTTGCTACGTTTTGCAGCGGCTTTAACATTTTTCTCTTCTTCTTCTTTGAAGATAGCTGTATGAGAAGCTACTACTCTCTTGAATTCTTTGTTGAACTCAATGATTTTGAAATCGGCAGTTTCTCCTTTTTTCAACTTCTTACCATCTTCTTTTTCTAAGTGACGAGAAGGTACAAATGCAACGATATCTTCGTTGAAGTCGATAGTCGCTCCTTTGTCTACAATCTCAGATATTTCTGCATTGTGAACAGTTCCTTCAGCAAATTCTGTTTCGTACTTGTCCCAAGGGTTCTCTGTAGTTTGTTTGTGACCAAGACTTAACTTACGTCCCTCAACATCCAATTCTAACACTTCTACTTCCAACTTGTCCCCAACGTTTACAAATTCAGATGGGTGCTTAATTTTCTTAGTCCAAGAAAGATCAGAGATATAAATCAATCCGTCAATTCCTTCTTCCAATTCAACAAATACACCAAAGTTTGTAAAGTTACGTACAATTCCTGTGTGCTTAGAACCTACAGGGTACTTAGAAGTAATATCTGTCCATGGATCTGGCGTTAATTGCTTGATACCAAGAGACATCTTACGATCTTCACGATCTAATGTAAGAACTACTGCTTCTACTTCGTCTCCAACATTTACGAAATCTTGAGCCGAACGTAAGTGTGTAGACCAAGACATTTCAGAAACGTGGATCAATCCTTCAACACCATCAGCAACTTCGATAAACGCACCGTAGTCTGCAATAACAACTACTTTACCTTTAACTTTATCACCAACTTTTACTTCATCTCCAAGAGCTTCCCATGGGTGCTTCTGTAATTGCTTAAGACCTAATTGAATTCTAGACTTGTTATCATCGAAGTCTAAGATTACAACGTTTAATTTCTGATCAAGTTCAACAACCTCATTCGGGTGGTTGATACGAGACCAAGAAAGATCTGTAATGTGGATAAGACCATCTACGCCACCAAGGTCGATGAATACCCCGTAAGAAGTAATATTCTTAACGGTTCCTTCAAGAACTTGACCTTTTTCAAGCTGTCCGATGATTTCTTTTTTCTGTTCTTCGATATCTGCTTCGATAAGCGCTTTGTGAGAAACAACAACGTTTTTGAACTCATGGTTGATTTTAACCACTTTGAATTCCATTGTTTTACCAACATACGCATCGTAATCGCGAATAGGCTTCACATCAATTTGAGATCCTGGTAAGAACGCTTCGATACCGAATACGTCTACAATCATACCACCTTTAGTTCTGCACTTCACAAAACCATTAACAATCTCTCCTTTATCGTGAGCAGCATTAACTCTATCCCAAGCCTTGATAGTTCTAGCTTTACGGTGAGATAATACCAACTGACCTGTTTTATCTTCGCGAACGTCGATTAAAACTTCTACTTTGTCTCCAACTTTTAAGTTTGGATTGTAACGAAACTCGTTTAAAGAAATTACACCTTCAGACTTTGCGTTGATATCGATAATCGCCTCTCTGTCTGTTAAGTGAACCACAGTTCCTTCTACAACCTCTTCATCAGCTGTGTCTACGAAGTTCTCTTCAACAAGATTTTCGAACTCTTTTAATTTTTCGTCCTCAACTTGGTCAATACCTTCTTGGTAATTGTGCCAGTTAAAGTTCTTAAGAAACTCTTCTTGAGAAACAGTTTCTTTTACTTCAGTTTTTGCTTCAGCAGCTTTAGATTCTGCCGCTTGCGCTTTTTGTGTTTCTTTAGTTTCAGCCATGTGCTGATAAAAAATTTGTATTCTGATCTAAATCAAGAGGTTAGCAATATTTAAATACAGAAGATGTTTGTATAAAAAATTGATTTTCAATCCCTTTTCCCTCTTGGGTATGCTAAAAAGGAGTGCAAATTTACAACTTATTTTTTGATTTTCAAATGTTTAAAGACTTTTTGAGCATTCTTTCGTTTTTAGAAGAAAAACAACTTAAATACTTAAGCCCCAGTATGTAATATAACGATTAAAGAAAGTACCGAAATAAATACCCAAATACCAACTGCCAAGAATAAAGGCCTAGTCCCTACACTTTTTAAGGAAGAGAAGTCCAAAGTGCTCCCAATAACAAAAAGAACCAAACTTAAAGCTATTTTGGATCCAGAAACTATCCATGGGGTAATGGAACTAACTTGAGGCACGTAAGTATTCAATATAATAGCTAAAATGAACAAACCGATAAAATAAGGTATTTTGATTTTTTTAATGGAACCATGGGAAAGAAATGCAAACACCAAAGAAACGGGGAGTATCCACAGCGCTCTAGCTAATTTAACCGTTGTTGCCATTGCCAAAGCTTCATTTCCGTAAGCATCTGCAGCGCCTACCACAGAACTGGTGTCGTGAATGGCAATGGCACTCCACAGCCCAAACTGATGTTGCGTCATATGCAATAGATGACCAATGGGTGGAAACAGAAACAATGCTAAAGAGTTTAAAAGGAATACCACCCCTATTGAAATGGAAATTTGCTTGGTATTGGCTTTTACTATAGGTGCAATGGCTGCAATGGCGCTCCCACCGCAAATAGCAGTTCCAGACGAAATAAGTTGCGCTATTATTTTATCGATCCCTAAGACTTTGCCGAGAATTAAACCAAGTAATAATGTGGTAAAAATTGAACCTGCTGTAAACCAAAAACCTTCTTTTCCGGCAGATATGGCACTATTTACGGTCATCCCGAAACCTAATCCTACAACAGCTATTTTAAGAAGCCACTGTATCGCTTTGTGATTTAAAACAGGAAAAGGATTTTCTATAAACTGCGCCAATACTATCCCTACCCCTAGAGCTACAGGCGGTGAAACCAAAAAAGCAGTGCAACAGATGGCTACACCCATCCATATCCATTTGGTGATTTTATTCGATTTATTTGAAGTTGTTTCTGAAAGCATCATCCTCTAATTTTCTGATGCAAAGCTACCGCCTTCAGTAATGTCAATCAAATGCTAAAAACGAATACACTATAACTTTATGTTATAATGATATTCCAAGAAGTTCATAAAAACTTGAGCTATGGAAGTGTGATCCCCTTGCAATTGTATGGTTTGAAAAATTCGTTCTATTGAGAAATCTTCGATATCCACAATCCCCAAATCCCCAGAAGTCAATTCATCTAAAACGGAATAAACACTGAGAAACGCACACGCTTCGGAGCCTTTTAAATAAGATTTTATACTTTCTGAGCTCCCCAACTGCACTTCCATTTTAAAATTAGAAAGTTCCAAACCTGAATTTTTCAATTTGCTTGTGATCACTTCTAGCGTTCCAGAGCCTTCTTCCCGCAGCACCAAAGGTGTTCCCTTAAGCTTATCCAATGAGATTTGCTTAGCGTTGAAGAGCTTATGGTTTTTATAAAACACCAATACAATCTCATCCTTTAAAAACGTTTTATAAGAAAGCTCCCTGTTCCTGGAAACGCCTTCTATAAAGCCTATGTCGGCTGTTTTATCAAGAACATTTCTCTCTACTTGAGCAGTATTGGCATTATTGAGCACCATCTTTATATCTGGATATCTTTTTTTAAAAAGTGCCAATGCTTCCGGTAAAATATATTGGGCGATGGTGGTACTGGCCGCAATTTTCAGAACACCCTCTGTTTTATCGATCAATGCATTCATATCAAACTCCAAGCCCTTGTAAATACCGATAATTTCATTCCCTTTTTCAAACAGTAAACTTCCTGCCCGGGTAAGCTCTATACTATTTCCCTTGCGTTCAAATAATTTCTGATTGTAGTAATCCTCGAGGGATTTAATATGACGCGTCACCGCTGGTTGAGAAATGTGAAGCTCTTGAGCGGCTTTTGAAAAACTAAGACGCTCGGCAACTTTTAAAAAAATTTGAAGTTTATAATCCATCGTTATAAACAAATGTAATAATTAATTTAAGAATTGAGAATTCAGGTGTACATCAATATTTATTCATAAGAACCCGAAATAGACAAAAAGCCATACTTTAACACCTTCAACTTACATCAAAATATTTTAAGGTAACTTAAGGCATAAAAACAAATCTTCTTTTTCAGCTCCAAATCCAATGATGCTGTCTTTTAAGACAAATCCAAGTTTCTTTTCTTTTAAAACATAAACGGTTTGGAGGCTGTCTAGCTCATTCTTCGGAAGCGTAAAATCATCTGCCGCATAAATTATTCGATCCTGTTGGTAAAGCTTAATACTTCCCGCATAAGTTACATCTGGCAAAACCCAACTTTTATTTGAAAAATCCTTGTTAAGTTTTTCATTTAACCGCTCGAAAGAATGCTGCACTGATGAATTTATACCCAAAAATCCTTCTGCAGGAGTTCTTATTATCTGGAAAAGGATAACAATATAAAACAACCTACTACTCCATTTATTCCAAATTCTAATATTTACAGGTTGTAATTTAGCAGTTAATAAAACCAAAAAAGGTAAAAATAACGGGAGTAACCAGCGGCCAGAAACTTTAGAAGAGTTGATCACAACAAAACATATCAATGCAAAGATAAACTGGCACCAAAATGCTTGTTCAAACCATTCGGGAATAACCTTTTTTAGAGCTAATTTCTTTCGAAAAAATTGAAAAGTAAACAACAATAAAAGCGGTAAAAATAGATTTATAAAACTTTTACCAAATGCCAATGCAGGAGTTAGAACAGGAACCCCTCCATAATTATTTGATTTTGTTTTAAGTCGCATGCTATGGGTTATCTCCGATAAAAATGCAGCATTATCGATCAACCAGTAAAGGTGTGGTGCTATAATTAAAAGACAAGCGAGAAAACTTAAAAGTATTTTAATGTCTTGATATACTATTTTAGTTTTTTCATCTAAAAAAGGTAAAATCATAAAAACAGGCAGGAGCAAGACAAAATTGTATTTGGTAAGCAAGCCGAGACCTATAATATATCCAAAAGCAATATAATTTAATAGACTCCTATCTTCCCTTAGTCTATAAAACCAATAATAAAGGGAAACACACATAAAACACATCATGGATGTATGGGTAAGCCTTCGGAAATTAAAATCTATAAAAACAGGAATTAAACAAACCAGAAAGGTGGTTAATGCCGACAAATTAATATTCTTGTGGATTTTATAAGAAAGCTTATAAAGCATCATTAGCGTTCCAGCAAACCAAAAAGCACGTAAGGCTGCCAAAGAAAGCCTATTTAATCCCAAAACTTTATTTACCAAAATTTGTATCCACGTATAGAGAGGCGGCTGATCGTTGTATCCCAACCGAAACCATTGCGAGTAATAAGCCTGTTCAGCATCCTCCCATTCTGGTGCAGCCTTCAAAAAAGCAATGATGATAATTGCAACAAAACATAAAATTGCAACATTCAACACATTTTTCGGAATCGAGATAGAGGGTAGTTTCAATGGTTAATGACTTATCTAACAAATGTAAGTCTTTATAAATCAAACCGCAATGATTTATCTCTCAGCCAAAAACTAATCCAATCAGCTCCGGTTTTCTTCAGCGCACCCCTAGATTAGAAGATTATTTAAAATACTAAAGTGATTGGAGAAAAAAGAAATTGCAAAGCCAGTGACAAGAAGCATAGCACAATAAAAAAATAAACTCACTCTCTGTGTATCCTTATCAGAATTCACTACTTACTACTTTGCAATTTCGTTTGAATAAAAGGTTTTTGAGAATTTTATTTCATGGAATCCAAAATGGCTATAATATCGTCTTCTGTGGTATCTGGATTGATAAAGCACATACGGGAAACAGTTTCATAAGTATCTCCCGAACGCCATTTGGTGGGGGTCACCAAAGCAAACCCATCCCTATGGTTTTTATATGTCCAATTTCGATAATCATCAGGAGACCATCCTTTTCTTCTAAAGACCACACACGAAAGGCTTGGTTCGCGAACTAATTCCACGTGATCGGTAGCTGTTATCAACCTTCCCGCCAAATTCGCCAAATTAATTCCTTCTTCCACAGCCCATTTGTACTTATCCGTTCCGTGCATCGCCAAAGAAAACCACAGTGGCAATCCCCTTACACGTCTTGTAAGTTGTATTTGATAATCGGACGGATTGAAACCTTCCGCCCCTTCATCTTTAAATATATCTAAATAAGAGCCCTCTTGTGCATGCGCTTCTTTGGCCAATTCCAGATTTTTATAGATTATGGCTCCGCAATCATACGGTGAGAACAACCATTTATGGGGATCTATGGTAATACTATCTGCACGTTCTATCCCATTAAACAGGTGTCTTACCGAATCGGCAGCCAAGGCTCCACCGCCGTAGGCCGCATCCACATGAAACCAAAGGCTCTCCTGCTCGCATATTTCAGCAATTCCGTCCAAATCGTCAATAATTCCAGCATTAGTAGTACCTCCCGTGGCCACCACTGCAAATAATCTTTTTCTTTGATGCTCTGTTAAATCAGCAATCTTCGCTTGTAAATCGGCTTTTGTCATGGAATCCTCTGTTTCAATGAGCATTACATCGGCATCTATTACCTTTGCCATGGATTTAACGGAAGAATGAGCCCCGATGGAAGTTATAATCAACCCCTTTTCCCCTATATTATTTTCATCTTTCCTCCAGTTTTCACGAGCTGTGACCATAGCGGATAGATTTGCGGCAGTTCCGCCGCTTGTAAAAACACCAAATGCACCTTCCGGAAGCCCAGTTAGGGAAACCAGCCAGCGCATGGCCTCATTTTCGCAATAGATACCGCCGGCACCCTCCATCCAATAAGCCCCGTGAATACTCGAGGCAGAGGTTACCAAATCGAACATAATCGAGGCACGTGTGGGAGATGCAGGTACAAAAGCCAAATGTCGAGGATGATCTATGGGAACAGTCGCTTTAATCAATACATCTTTAAAAAGCTGAAATGCTTTTTCCCCTCCTATCCCCTTCTCGGTAACGGTTTCGCCAACCAAAGCGCGTAGCTCTTCCTCCTTTTTAGGTTTCCCGAGCTCTGGGGAGATCATGGTTATTCTATTTAAAGCGTATTTCATGACATCTAGGGTCATTTCAACGGAATCCATATCTATGTTATGCATACAATATCTCTTTTTTGCAAAGGTAATCTTTTGTTCTGTTTTCCCTAGAAATTGCTATCTTTATACAAAAGCTTAACAGTGACCAAAGAACTCTTCCAAACCGCCAAGTCGGCTTTAATAGAAGCCACTAAAGATGTAAAACACCCATTCAGGTATTTTACCATGGCCACTATTGGCATTAACAATAGTCCGCGTTTAAGAACCGTTGTGCTAAGAAATGTGAAAGACGATCTTACCATTTCCCTTTTTACCGATAGAAGGTCTAAAAAAGTTACCCATTTAAAAGAAAACAATAACGTTTGCTTACTTTTCTTTAATCACAACGATATGCTTCAATTAAAAATTGATGGGAAGGCATTTTTAGAGCAGGATGAAAAAGTACTTAGCAAGGCTTGGAAAAAAATGAAAGAAGCTTCCAAAAATGACTATCGCACCACCCAAGAACCGGGAAGCAAGGTTAAAGATCCAGAAATGATTGAGTATTTGGATACCTCCAACCATTTTGCCATTGTGCACATTATTCCCTCTAAAATAGAGTATTTGGAATTAAAAAAAGATAAACACGTGCGCGCTCTTTTCTCCAAAGAAGAAAGCCAATGGGAAGGCAGTTATATCGTTCCATAAATTTCCCTTCCTCCTCCCAAACATTTGCTGTAATTAACTTTATTTTAGAAAACAGCATTCTATTATTGCTTGATAACTTCCTATCTTTATAACTAATAAAAAACAATATCATGAAGACATTTAACGAAAAAGAAATAAACGAACGCATTGAAAAACTGGAGTATTGGGATTATGAAGAAGGATTTTTGGTTACATCCCTAGATTTTAAGGATTTTGCAGATGCATTTGCCATGATGACGCGTATTGCTTTTGAAGCGGAAGCTCTACAACACCACCCAGAATGGAGCAATGTGTACAACAATCTCACCATTCGACTGAATACACACGATGCCGACGGGATCACCGAAAAAGATTTTAAACTAGCCACCAAAATCGAAGAGATCATTAAAGGATAAGTATTCCATATGCATTCAAACAGGAATTTATATGATTAAAATATCCTTCAATTTTTGCAACTTTTAAACTTTCTAATTTTAATCTCTTTAATTATTTTTGTTCAGAAATTATAATATAAAAATTTTATGGGAAGAGCTTTCGAATTCAGAAAAGCAAGAAAAATGAAACGTTGGTCAGCTATGGCCAAAGCTTTTACGCGTATAGGCAAAGATATTGTTATGGCAGTAAAAGAAGGAGGTCCCGATCCCGATACCAATGCTAGGCTTCGTGCAGTTATACAAAATGCGAAGTCGGTAAACATGCCCAAAGACAATATTGAAAGAGCTATAAAGCGCGCTTCCGATAAAAATACCGAAGATTATAAAATAGTATTATTTGAAGGCTATGCGCCTCATGGAGTTGCTATTCTAGTGGAAACAGCTACCGATAATAATAATAGAACCGTTGCCAACATACGGAGTTATTTTAATAAATGTAATGGAAGTTTAGGCACCAGCGGGTCGGTGGAATTTATGTTCGACCATACCTGTAATTTTAGAATTCCTTCAGAAGGAATTGATCCTGAGGAACTAGAGCTGGAAATGATTGACTTTGGGGCTGAGGAGGTTTTTGCTGATGAAGATGGTATATTAATTTATGCTCCTTTTGAAAGTTTTGGAGCTATCCAAAAAGAACTGGAAGAAAGAAATATAGAAATACTTTCCTCTGGCTTTGAACGAATTCCGCAAGTAACTAAAAAACTATCTGCAGAAGAAGCTGCCGATGTTGAAAAATTACTGGAAAAAATTGAGGAGGACGACGATGTACAGAATGTATATCACACCATGGAAGAATCTGAAGATTAATCTTTTTTAAAGGAATATTCAGGTATTTTTCCTTCCACTCCGGAGAAGTAAGAATACATGAAATTAAAATCAGTTTCCATATTATCTGATGGATAAAAAGGAGGTTCCACACGAACATCTTTATTTCTATAATCAAAAGCGACCATCACAATTGGGACTTTGGCCGCTTTGGCAATAAAATAGAATCCGGTTTTCCATGTTTTAACCTTTTTACGGGTTCCCTCTGGGGCCAGTGCCAATCGGAATTCGTCCCGCTGCTCGAACAATTTCACAACAGCGTCTACCGTATTGTTACTTTTAGACCTATCAATCGGGGCACCTCCCATCCATTTAAAGTACCAACCAAACGGAGTGTCAAACAGTTCTTTTTTACCTACAAAGTTCATTGGGATATTCACCATGCTGCGCACCAATACCCCAATATAAAAATCGTGCCAGCTGGTATGTGGCACGACAATTATAATGTATTTGTTCAAAGATGGAAAACTCCCTTTAAGCTTCCATCCCAAAACCCTTTGAAAAATCCAACGAGAAATTTTACCCATTACATTTTTTCATAAAGGCTTCTTAGTTTTTCAGGCGTAATTTTTTCTTTCCAATTCTCGCCACACGCATTTTCCCACAGCGGATCCATACCCATGGAAACATTGATCATAGTGTCGAATTCTTCATCGGTAAGGTTGGCACATATACCAGTTGGCAATTCTATTTGATACTTTTCCTTCATTTTTTTGAAGATAGCCACCCCTTCTGGGTAAAACTCTTCTAAATGATCGAAAACAATACAATTTCCAATACCATGCTTTGTTCCCAATACATAGGAAAGACCATAACTCATAGCGTGCGCCACCCCCACTTGGGAGTAAGCAATGCTCATGCCGCCGTGCCACGAAGCCATCATAAGTTTATCTTGAGATTCTTCTTCGGAAAGGTTTCCGTTGTAAAAAACCTCTTTACAAAGTTCTTCAGCTTTCTCTCCGTAACTCTGACTAAAGGCGTTTAAATATGTACCATTAAGCGATTCTATACAATGTATAAAACAATCCATTCCAGTATAAAACCATTGGTCTTTTGGCACTCCAGCTGTAAGTTCAGGATCCAACACCACTTGGTCGAACGGGGTAAAGTCTGAATTAATACCGAGTTTTCTTTCGGGTCCAGTTAAAACGGTAGTTCTGGATACTTCTGCCCCTGTACCGCTAATAGTAGGAATACCAACGTGATAAACCGCTTCCCTTTTCACCAAATCCCATCCTTGATAATCTTCTGCCTTTCCTGGACTCGTAAGCATAATGGCAACCGCTTTGGCTAAATCCATTACCGTTCCCCCACCAATTCCAATAATACCAGAAGGGGTTTCACTATTTGAATCTTTAATTCTATCCACTAAAACGTCTACTTGATCTGTTTTCGGTTCCTCTTCAGTAGGAATAAAAACAATTTGATCATTAAACATCAACGGTATTCTCGATAGCATTTTCTTATCATCTTCAAAAACGTCGTCTACCAAAAAAATAAAAGGAGCCTCCGCATTTCTTCGCTTTGGCATTAATATTTCTTTAAGTTGACTAAAGCTTCCTCGTCCAAAAACCACTCTTGGAACCATTGGAAAATTCTTGTACTTCATGTATGCTTTTTGAATTTATATCTTTTGTTTACTCTCAATCTATTTCTTAAAACGGCATTACAGCCAATTTAAAATCTCTTTTATGTGTTCGGCTGTTTTATAACTGCCATTAGTCTCTTCCTCTTTTACCATTTCGTGAGCCCAAGTGGTATGAAATGGCACATGAACGGCTTGCGCACCGATATTTACAATGGGCAGAACATCTGATTTTAAGGAATTACCAACCATTAAAAACTCCTTTACGTTAATCTCTAAATGTTCTAGTAAATTCTTATAATTCTCTTCTTTCTTATCACTTAAAACTTCAATGTGATGAAAATATTTTGATAACCCAGATTTTTCCAGCTTTCTTTCCTGATCCAACAAGTCTCCTTTTGTTAATAAAATAATGCGGTACTTATCCACCAAAGATTTTAAAACCTCTTCTACTCCATCCAAAACTTCCACTGGTTTTAAAAGCATCTCTTTACCTAGATGAAGAATTTTCGAAATGGTTGCATTATCCACCCGGCCATTTGATAAATCGATGGCACTTTCTATCATTGAGAGCATAAAACCCTTAATGCCGTATCCATAAATTTCCAAATTCACCATCTCCATTTTAAAAAGCTCCTGGTCTATCTTATTTTCAGTTTCGTAATTAGAAAGGAGTTTAGCAAATTCTTGCTCTGCTTCGCGGAAATATGTTTCGTTAACCCACAGGGTATCATCGGCATCAAAACCAATTACCTTTATTGCTTCCTTGTTCATTTCCACACTTTTTTAGCACGTTCCAAATCTTCAGGGGTATCTATTTCTATACCTTCGGAATCGGTTTCAACCATCTTTATTTTCTTTCCATATTCTAAATACCGAATGGCCTCAATTTTTTCAGTGGCTTCTAAAGAAAGCATCGGTAATTTTTGAAAATCAACAATGGCCTGCTTTCTAAAAGCGTAAACCCCTTTATGCTTAAAGTAGGTCACCGAAACACTTTTATCCCTTGGATAAGGAATTGGGGAACGCGAAAAATAGAGCGCAAAATCCCGGTTATCGGTAATCACTTTAACGGTATTTGGATTATTTATCTCCTCCCAATCTTCAATCTTTGTCATTAATGAAGCAAGATCAATTTCGTTATCGACATCCTCTTTAAACACCTCTATTACCTTCGCTAAGCTTTCTCGGTCTGTAAAAGGCTCATCACCTTGCACATTCACAACAATATCGACATCCATCTTCTCGACAGCTTCTGCAATACGGTCGCTTCCGCAGTCGTGTTCCTTTATACTCATTATCGCCTTACCGCCATTACTTTCAATTTCCTTAAAAATAATATCACTATCGGTAACTACAAAAACATCGTCGAAAAGACCTGTATTAACAGCTGCTTTGTAGGTTCGGAGAATTACAGTCTCGCCACCGAGATCTTGCATTAGTTTTCCCGGAAAACGAGAAGCGGCATATCTTGCCGGTATCATTGAAATAATCTTCATAGGTTCTCAACAATTCTTTAATAAACAAAAATAAGAGATAAAATTGAGAATTTAGGTCTTGCGGGGTTTGAGTTTTCTATAAAACCAAAATATCATCATTAATATTATGATTGTTAGCACAATAGCTATCACTGGAAAAAAAATAGAGACAACCGACATGAATATCGAACTTCCTGTTTCAACGGTAGAAACAATCGGATTGCCTAAACCAGCCGTAGTGGCTGTAGAAGTCAATCTGGTTCCTGCTGAAGCTCCTTTTACCAAAGTTGCGGTACCTCCACCTGCTATAATTGCCATAGACCATGTTACTACTGGAGAAAGATCGGCAATTGTGGAAACCATAACCGCTGTTCCAGCGATGGCGGCAAGCGGAACTGCCAAAGCGTCTAAAGTGTTATCTACAAAAGGAATATAGTACGCAAAAATTTCTAACACCATGGCCACGCCAAGTGTAATTATGGCCGCGATAGAACCTATCCACTGCCAATCGGTACTTAAATCAATTATATTAAAATGTGCTGCCAAACTTAACACAAACAAAGGAAGAAACACTCGAAATCCAGCCGATGCCGCCAAACCGATCCCCAAAAAAATACTAATAATTGTTTCTGCTGTCATTCTCTAAACCTTTTATATAAAAGTAAGGATTTTTAGGTTAAAATTAATGATCGAAAAAATCGTCTTTAAAACCAATAAGGTATAATTTATTTTTTGCCCTAGTGACCGCGGTATACAACCAACGCAAATAATCTTGATCTACCCCTTTGGGTAAGTAAGGTTGTTCCACAAAAACAGTATTCCACTGCCCCCCTTGGGATTTATGACAGGTAACGGCATACGAAAACTTAACCTGCAAAGCATTGAAATACTTATTGTTCTTTACTTTTAGAAACTTCTTGTATTTAGAGGTCTCCTCTTCATAATCCTTCATCACTTCCTGATATAACTTATTCCCATCTTCATAAGAAAGTGAAGGGGAATTCACCTCCAAAGTATCGAGCATTAAAACCGTTTCAAAAGGTTTCATATTGGGATAATCTACCATTTGCACCTTTACTTCTGCAAATTTAAAACCGTATAATTCTTTTATGGCAAATATCTCCAAAACTTCAATTATATCCCCATTGGCAATAAAACCAGCCTCGGAAGTGGCTTTCAACCAAAAATAGTTGTTTTTTACTACCATTAAATAATCTCCAGTAGCCAATTCATTCTCTAAAAAAAGTATTCTACCCCGAATCTGTTGATTGTAAAGGTTGGCTCTTTTGTTTGACCTTACAATAATTGCGGTTTCCTCTTTTCCGTTCTCGCTGTAAGAATCGTTTATAGCGTCCTGAATTTCGTAACCATCCACCAACCTTACAATATCTTTAAATCCACCCAATTGAAACTTGAACTCATCTGCATAGTCGTTCTGAATTTGCTCCCTTATATTGGTCGCATTCAATAATATTCCAGAATCTAGTTGTTGCCTTACCACTTCATCCAATTCTATTTTTCTAACTTCTTTATTGTAATGCAGAGAAAGGGTGTTTTCGTTAAGTGCCGGACTCAAGGGTGTATTTACCGGTGGCAACTGCGCCGTATCTCCAATAAGGATCAACTTGCATTTATGTCCAGAATACACATACATAAGAAGGTCGTCGAGCAATGAGCCGTTATCGAATATTTTAGAATCGGAAGAAGCATCAGAGATCATCGAAGCTTCATCTACAATAAAAAGGGTGTTTTTATTCTTGTTGGGAGAAAGCACAAACTTAACGCCCCCTCCCCTTTCTTTTCTGGGAAAGTAAATGTGTTTATGTATGGTATGTGCCGTAGTGCCCGAGTAGTTGGTAATAACTTTTGCCGCCCTTCCGGTAGGTGCCAATAAAACCGATTTTTTTAAAGTTTTCCATAAATTGGTTACCAAAGAGCCAATAATGGTTGTTTTTCCGGTTCCTGCAAATCCTTTTAACAAGAAGAGTTCGTTTTTTTCTTCTGAAAAAATAAAATCTGAAAGCTGCTGAAGCACAACATCTTGCTTTAACGTTGGCTCGTGAGGGAACTTTTCTTTTAGTAATTTGTAAAATGATACCGCGTCCATAAAATCTAATTCTGAACCAAAATTACTGATGTTTTTTTGAGCGATACCTTTCATGAATGAAAAAAAATTGTAGATTTGCGTAAAACCTCTTTAATTCAAAAATTAAAAAATGAAGACAGTAATACAAATTGCTCTTTGGCTTTTAAGTATCTTTTTCGGATATCAAATTTATCAATCGGTAATGGGACCTATTAAATTTGATAAGATCAAAAAAGAAAGATACTCGGCCGCTATTGATAAGTTAAAAGATATTAGAGATGCTCAAGAAGCTTACAGAACGGTAACAGGAAAGTTCGCCAAGGACTTCCCAACATTAATTAGATTTATTGATACCGCTCAATTTACACTTACGCAGCAGAGAGACTCTTCTTTTATGGAGTACGATAAAACGTATAAAATTGATATGGAGAGAGAGGTTAAGATTATCGATACCTTAGGTTTTGTTTCTATTAAAGATTCTTTATTTAATGGAACCGATTCTTATAAAAACCTAGCTTCTATCCCGTATGCTCAAAACAACGAGAAATTTGAGATGAACGCAAAGACAATCAATGCGAACGGATTTACAGCACCTGTGTTTGAAGTAAGCGTTGATAAATCTGTTCTACTTTACGATCAGCCTAAAGATCTTGTAGCTCAAGAAAAAGCAGCTATTTCGGTAGAAGAAGTAAACGGACCTGAAATTAAAGTAGGTAGCCTTACTAAAGTAAGTACAAGTGCAAACTGGCCACCGTATTATGACACAAAAGAAAACAAGTAATACACTTAATAAAACTTTTAAAGAACTGTCCATTCAAGTTAGCTTGAGTGGACTTTCTTTTTGTATCCTAGATTCTGCACAAAATGAAATAGAAAAACTGGATACCATTACTTTCGATAAAAAAGCGACTCCCAAAGAGCTCGAGGATCATTTAAACTCTTGGTTCGAAAAAGATAGCCTTAAAGATCTTACGTTTCAGAAAGTAAATGTTATCCACGAAAATGAACTTTCAACATTTGTCCCCAAGTCATTGTTTAACGAAAGTGACCTCTCCAATTACCTAAAATACAACGTTAAGATATTAGAAAACGATTATATTAATTATGATGAATTATCTACATACGACATCTATAACGTCTATGTCCCATTCATCAATATAAACAATTACCTGTTTGATAAGTTTGGGGATTTTGAATACAAACACTTCTCCACCATTTTACTGGAAGCCTTGTTTAAAGCAGCAAAAAAAAGTGATGTAGAAACCGTTTATGTGTATGTATCTAATGGGCACTTCGAGATAGTGGTTTTGCACCAAAAAAAACTTATTCTTTACAATACTTTTCAATACCAGGAAAAAGAAGATTTTCTTTATTACCTGCTCTTTACAATTGAACAATTGGATTTAAACCCAGAAGAAACCCCTACTTATTTATTTGGAAGTATTACAGAGGAAGACCCACGTTTTGAGCTTGCATACAAATATATACGACATCTGGAAATAGCACATTTACAGCCCCTAAATAAAGCTTCCCAAAGCATTAAAAGCATAGCACCCAACACTAATACGTTTATTCTTCTAAATAGTCTATAATGCGCATCATATCTGGAAAATATAAAGGAAAAAGACTTATCGCCCCGGCTAAACTCCCAGTAAGGCCTACGACAGATTTTGCCAAGGAAGCACTTTTTAATATTCTTAATAATCAGTTTTATTTTGATGAAATAACCGTTCTAGATCTCTTTTCTGGAACAGGGAATATCAGTTTTGAGTTTGCTAGCCGCGGGGTTAACGATATTACTGCTGTAGACGGTAATGCGGGATGCATAAAATACATCAGCAAAATAAAAGATGAACTAGACTTCCCGATCAAACCTGTAAAAAGCGATGTTTTTGCCTATTTGGAAAAAACAAATCAAACAGCAGATATAATTTTTGCAGATCCGCCATATGATTTTACTGACGAACAATTTATGCGAATTGTAACCCTGGTAGACGAGAACAATCTACTAAACGAAGAGGGAACACTAATTATTGAACACTCCAAACACACAGATTTAAGTAAATGTAATGGGTTTATAGAGCAACGTAAGTACGGGGGAAGTGCCTTCAGTTTTTTTGAGTTTGAATAAATAAACTGAAGTTTTAATTTTAAAAAATACTCTAACAAAGAAGTAACATTAATATCTCGCCTCTACACCTAGAAATCAAAACGAATATTTAATTACCGTTCTTTAGGGTATGTAGTCTAAGTAAAAAAGCAGGTCATAAGCCGGATTCTGTTCTTAATATAAGCCCTTATCATTTATCTGGATGTTACATTACTGCAACATTCTAGCCGCCTACCCTCCAACATCGGGCGCGTAACCCTCAAACATTGGTTTACATGACGTTGCACCGCATAGAGTTTACCTGATTTCACTACAGCATTACCTGTACATCCTTTCTTTTGCACTTGTCCTAACCTTTCGGCCGACGGCTGTTAGCCGCTATGCTACGCTATGGTGTCCGGACTTTCCTCCCCCAATAAAACTACTGGGAGCGATAAGGTGACCTGCCCGGCAAAATTAAGATATTTAAAATCTATTTTGTTAATAATTAAGTACAAAATGACATTTAAAACAAAGAATATAAAATTTCAATTTTTATCTTTGTTACGATGGAACACTTTGTAGTATCTGCACGTAAATACAGACCTGAAACATTTAAAGACGTGGTTGGGCAACAGGCCATAACCAATACTTTGCTGAATGCCATTGAACACAATCATTTAGCACAGGCATTATTGTTTTGTGGTCCTCGAGGAGTTGGTAAAACAACTTGCGCCCGTATTTTGGCAAAGAAGATTAATCAAGACGGTACACAAAGTGATGATGAAGATTTTGCATTTAATATTTTTGAATTGGATGCAGCTTCCAATAACTCTGTAGACGACATTCGGAGTCTTATCGATCAAGTACGTATCCCTCCCCAGGTTGGAAAATATAAGGTGTATATCATCGATGAGGTGCATATGCTTTCCCAAGCGGCTTTCAACGCTTTTCTAAAAACGCTGGAAGAACCACCAAAGCATGCTATTTTTATTCTAGCAACTACAGAGAAACATAAAATAATCCCGACTATTCTATCGCGTTGCCAGATTTTCGATTTTAAGAGAATTACCGTTAAAGACGCCAAGGAATATTTAAAGTATATAGCAGAACAACAAGGCATTAATGCAGAAGACGATGCCTTGCATATTATTGCCCAAAAAGCAGATGGCGCGATGCGCGATGCGCTTTCCATTTTCGATCGGGTGGTAAGTTTTACCGGGGAAAATTTAACCCGCCAAGCAGTAACAGAGAACTTAAATGTACTCGATTACCAAACCTATTTTGAAGCTACCGATCTTATTTTGGAAGGTGACATCCCTAACTTATTAATTGATTTCAATAAGATTTTATCCCTAGGATTCGACGGGCATCATTTTATAGCTGGTTTAGCCTCTCATTTTAGGGACTTGCTAGTTTGCCAAAACGAAGCAACCATTCCGCTTTTAGAAGTAGGGGATGAAGCCAAACAAAAGTACCTGGAACAAAGTAAAAAAGCCAGTAGAGCCTTTTTATTGGAAGGTATTGAAGTAGCCAATAATTGTGATTTGAATTATCGAAGTAGTAGAAATCAACGTTTATTGGTGGAACTCTGCCTGATGAAATTAGCCTCCATTAACCACAATGGAGAAAAAAAAAAGGCCTTAACTACATAATTCCACCTTCTTTTTTTAAAGAAACACAGACAAAGGAAACATCCAAGGCTTCTTCCGAAGTAACAAAAACAACCGATACATCTCCCGGAAATACAACTGAAGTTAACGAAAAACAAGAACCGGTTTCCGAGGAAAAGAAAACGATCGTTCCCGAAGTAAAAATCAATTTACAGAATAAAAAGAGTGTTTCCGGTCTATCCCTATCGAGCATAAAGAAGAAGAAAGCACACGAACTTGCTAAAAAAAATCAAGTTATTGATGAAGACAATCTTCCTGAAGACTCGTTTGAAGAGGCTACCATGCAGGAATATTGGCATAAGTATGTAAAAAAAATCGATGAAGAAGGAAAGAAAATTTTAGGGTCTGCCCTCGGTTCTGACACCCCAAAATTAAAGGGAAAAAATAAAATCTGGATTGAATTGGCCAACGACACCCTAAAAAAAGAAGTGGAGCGCGATCAGTATCCGTTAATGGAATACCTTAAAAAGAATCTTAACAATTATCATATTGAGCTTTATATTAGTATAAACGAAGAAGCTGAAAAGCAATATGCGTTTACACCTTACGAGAAATATGAAAAATTACGGGAAAAGAATCCGCTTATAGACAAACTAAGGCGTGATTTCGATCTCGATGTTTAATCTGGGGTTGAATTTTCTTCCATTTTGTACCTTACCCATATAAGCTCTTCAGCAAGGGAAGAAATTAGATTGGTTTTAAGCTCTTCCGGTAATAGTTCCCAAGTGTAGGTCTCCACCTCAATTTGATCGCATACATTGTTCACTTTTAAATACCTAATAACATCTACTATTTGATCTTGATTCGAGCCTAAAGCATAAAACTTATCAATATAAACAGGAATTTTAAATTGGGCCCTTAACTCCTCGATTTCAGAATGTCTTTGAACTACATCCATTAAATCTGGATAGGTAATTACAGTCTCCCCTATTTTTTCTGAAACATGATGTAAAAACCGATCCTGATTGAATTTTGAAAACAAATTTAAAATTTGTTCTTTATTGTTTTCGTGCATCATTAAGCGCAATATGGAACTCAACTGAATCTTACCCACCTTGATCTTGGTGTGCTTAAAACGTTTAAATGTGAAAGAAGGCTCTTCAAAAGCCATAAAAAAGTCACTTACATTGTAGCAAATATTTATATATCGCAAAACGATGTCTTCGACATCTTGAGAAATCCTGTCGATCAATTGAGGTAAAACTTCAACTCCAGTAGGCAAAAGGTAAGCCCTAAAGAAATCGATTACTTGAGTGCTGTTCGATAACAAACTATTGGATTCAGGTTTTAAATCCAAGTGAATGTACTTTCCTGTATCACATTCCAAATTATAGAGTTCTGCCACCAGTTTGATCAAGTTTTTAGCAGATTTTATGTAGCACTTATTAACCTCTTCCTCATTACTGTACCAATATCGGTATCCAATAGGAGATGTTGTTATGCTTCCAGTAACATTTTCGGGCATTATAGCACACAATTGCTTTATCAGTCGGCGCGTATACCTTAAACGGTCTTTAGAACTCCAATCGGGTGCGTACACTAAATCTTTTATATTATTTTCATGCATTTTACCAAACACTACGCCATTGATGCTGAATACATACAGGTTATGAATAAGCAACCAATCCTTAAATATGTCCAGATTATTATCTTCGGAAAGTTCCTGACTCGCTTTTTGGGACAAACGCAGGCTGATGCCAAAAGGATTCTCTTTGGAAATTTTATCTTTTATGGTAGGAATATGGTCATTCAAAACAGAAAAGAGCTCTGTCCAAGTTTCTGCCCTATGGACATTTGTACAATATGATAAATGAAATGCCCCGTTGATATACATGTTGAGTAGTACTATTAAAATCTTATTATTCAGAACAATAAACAGAATTGAGGATAGAAAATTTAAGAAAATAATTTATTTAAACACCATAAATTCTTTCAACGCTTGGTTTTAACGATAAACATTCACTGGATATTCATCAAATAAACTACTTCCTATTAAAACGCCTTATATTTGCAGATAGAAAACAAATAAGCAAAGGTTTATGTTAGGGCTAAAATTACCAACAGACCCAAGATGGGTGAATATTGTAGAAAAAAACATAGAAGAAATACTTACAGATCATGCTTTTTGCGAACAAAAGGCAACCAGCACCGCTATTTCTTTTATAGTACTCTTCCCTGAGTATTCGGAACTGGTACAAGAGATGACCGCTTTGGTAAAGGAAGAAATTAGTCATTTTAAAATGGTCCATGACAAAATCTTAGAGCGCGGTTGGACTTTGGGAAGGGATCGAAAAGACGAGTATGTAAATAAATTAATGACGTTTTTTCCAAAAGGAGGCAGTAGAACCGACTTTCTAGTTCACAAACTACTCTATGCCGCCTTAATTGAAGCGCGAAGCTGTGAACGGTTTAGACTTTTATCTGAAAACTTAGAGGATAAGGAACTGGCCACTTTCTACAGAAATTTAATGGTAAGCGAAGCCAACCACTACACAATGTTTTTGCAATTTGCCCGCAAGTATGGGGAAACAGAAAAGGTAAATGAAAAATGGCAAGCTTTACTGGAATTTGAAGCTAAAATAATGAAAGATCTAAGCAAAAAGGAAACCATTCACGGTTAAGAAGGCTTTATTTTGGCGATAAGCGGTAAAATTAAGATTTAAATTTTAGTACCGTACCAAAATACAAAACAGCCCTTCCAATTTAACTTGTAAAGGCTGTTTTTATATAATTTCTGTAATGATTATCGTTTTTTCTGCTGTTGTTCTGCCTGTTCCATCATTTCCCTCATTTTCTTCTGGAAACGATTTTCTTTTTTAGGCTTCTTCTTATTCTCTTGAATCTTAGCATGGATTTTATCATCATTTATAATGTAGTTCTTAATAACCAACATAATTACAATAGTAATAAGGTTGGAAACAAAGTAATACAAACTCAATCCACTTGCATAGTTGTTAAAGAAGAACAACATCATAATAGGTGATATATAGATCATCACCTTCATAATACTCCCCATATCGGGCATTCCTTCTTGTTGTGGTTGTTGCATCGCTTGTTGCTGACCGGTCGTCATTTTCATATAAAAGAAAATTGCCACCGAAGCCAAAATAGGGAACAAACTTACGTGATCCCCATAAAACGGAATACTAAATCCTTCTGGAAACTTATAAACTATATCATAAGAAGAAAGGTCATCTGCCCACAAAAATGATTTTTGGCGTAGCATAATAGCCGTCGGGAAGAACATAAACAAAGCGTAGAAAACAGGTATTTGTAGCAAACCTGGTACACAACCACTCATTGGGCTTACTCCTGCTTTACGGTACAACTTCATGGTTTCCTGCTGACGCTTCATTGGATTATCCTTGAATTTTTGGGATATCTCGGTAACCTCTGGCTTAATAACTTTCATTTTCGCTTGGGAAACATACGATTTGTATGTTACCGGCGACAAGGCTATCCTTACAATAATCGTCATTACTATAATAGCAATTCCGTAAGGGAATACAGAACTTAGAAAATCGTATAGAGGCGTAAATACATGTTTGTTTATAAACCCAAAAATCCCCCAACCAAATGGAATTGAATCGGCTAAGTTTAAATCTTTATAATTTTTAAACACCCGAGCATCAGTTGGACCGTAATACCACTTTAAATTTTCATTCAACTCCCCTCCCTTAACCTCTAAAGAGGTAGATGTGGTATACATTTTCACGAACTGCTCTTCTGGACCTTCGTCTTCAAAAAGTTGTTTTGAGGTAAGTGCTGCTTCAGAAAAATTATTAGGATTTACCAATATAGAGCTAAAGAAATGCTGTCTATAGGATATCCATTTAATATCATTTTCAGTTTCTTCATCATCGCCACCCTGAGAAAGTTTACTGGTGCTTCCATCGTTTTGGTATGTTAAACGGGTATATCGGTTTTCGTAGTTTATACTTCTACTGTGGCGAATTCCTTTTAGTTTCCAATCTAATGTAACGGGTTGTGAACTATTAATAACGCCGTTAAGCCCTTGAGACCTTATGGTAAAATCCACTAAATAATCGTTAGGCTTTAATTCGTACCGATATTCCAAATACGTATCTGAAGAAGTTTTTAACTTCATGGAAAGCACTTGATTCTCTCCATTTTTACTCAAATTAGGCTCAAAAAATAAATCTTGGGTATTGAGCGTACGGTTATCTGTTGTTCCAAATGATAAATTAAAACTAGCATTTCCGTCTTTCACCAAATAAACGGGAATGGAATCGAAGGTTTTGAAATTCTTTAAAACTGCTTCTACAATCTGTCCTCCTTTATTGCTAATCTCGAAACGAACCAAATCGTTTTCAAAAACGGTGGTATTGCCATTAGCAGATGGCAAAGTAGCGGAATAGGCGAAAGCACCCAAAGTCCCTTTGTATTGTGCTAAAGCCGTTGAATCTTTAAGATCTACTGATGGAATTTTATCGACAACAGCTGCATTTTCTTCTTGATCCTTTGCTTTCTCAACCTGTTCCTGCTTGGCCTTTTCAGCTTGAATTTCCTCTTCCGTAGGTTGATTGTTGTACATAACCCAAATCAATATTGCACCAATAAGCACAAAACCGAGTATTGAGTTTATGTCAAATTTCTTTTCTTCCATTTAATTATTATTAATAAGATTGCTTCGTTTAAAACCCTTACCGAGGGTTAAATTACCCGATCTTTTATACCGAATATGATTTTTTTATTCAAAATGGGCAATAAATTAAGAATTTAGCGAGCAAAGATATGCCCAAACCCTTTATTTATGCCAAAGTGGCATTATTTATTTAATTTATGTTCTAAAGCAGATTTTACAAAACCAACAAACAAAGGATGTGGATTCGCTACCGTACTTTTATATTCTGGATGGTACTGCACTCCAACAAACCAAGGGTGTGTGGGCAATTCTACCACTTCCACCAATCCAGTATCGGGATTTAATCCTGTAGCTTTTAATCCAGCAGCTTCTATTTGGTCTTTGTACTTATTATTGAATTCATAACGATGGCGATGCCTCTCTGAAATGGCATTGGAACCATAAATTTTTTCTACCAAACTTCCTTCAGCAATCTTACAGTCCCAAGCACCTAAACGCATGGTTCCTCCCAT
Source organism: Galbibacter sp. BG1 (assembly GCF_013391805.1). GTDB lineage: Bacteria > Bacteroidota > Bacteroidia > Flavobacteriales > Flavobacteriaceae > Galbibacter. The sequence continues at coordinate 3,622,352 of NZ_CP058364.1, forward strand.
ATGGGTGATGTTTTTTTGCTCTTCCATTAAATCTATAACCGGATTTTTGGTTTGCGAATTCATCTCGGTAGAATTTGCATCTTTTATACCCAATACATTTCTCGCAAATTCTATTACCGCCATTTGCATTCCCAGGCATATTCCCAAAAATGGGATATCATTTTCCCGGGCATATTTAATTACTTCTATTTTCCCTTCGATACCGCGTTCCCCAAATCCTGGTGCTACCAACACACCATCCAATTTAGCTATTTTATGCTGAAGGACTTTACTGTCTATATGCTCGGAGTGGATGTACTCCACATTTACCTTTACTTCATTTTCTGCCCCGGCGTGAATAAAAGCCTCTAAAATAGATTTATAACTATCCTGAAGCTCAACATATTTCCCAACAAGACCGATATGCACTTCTTCTTTCGGGTTTTTATGACGATCTAAGAATTGATCCCATCGCACTAAATCTGGCTCCGATTTTTCTTCCAAAGCGAGCTTTTTAAGCACTACCCTATCCAAGCCTTCCCCTAACATTAGGTTTGGCACATCGTAGATGGTAGATGCATCGATGGATTGTATTACGGCTTCTCGCTTTACGTTGCAAAACAACGCCAATTTTTCGCGAAGATCGTCGGATAACTCATGTTCTGTTCTACAAACGAGAATATCAGCTTTTATTCCACTCTCCATTAAAGTTTTTACAGAGTGCTGTGTTGGCTTAGTTTTAAGTTCTCCAGCGGCCGATAAATATGGCACAAGGGTAAGGTGAATAACCAAACCATTATTATCTCCCAACTCCCACATTAACTGGCGTACAGCCTCGATGTAAGGTAGAGATTCTATATCCCCTACAGTTCCGCCAATTTCGGTAATAACAATATCGTACTCGCCGTTTTTACCTAAAAGTTGAATTCGCTCCTTAATTTCGTTGGTAATATGAGGAACTACTTGAACAGTTTTCCCCAAAAACTCACCTTTTCGTTCTTTTTCAATAACACTTTGGTAAATTCTTCCAGTGGTAACATTATTCGCTTGTGAAGTGTTTACGTTAAGGAAACGCTCATAATGGCCTAAATCCAAATCGGTTTCTGCTCCATCATCCGTTACATAGCATTCTCCATGCTCGTACGGATTTAAGGTTCCAGGATCTACATTGATGTATGGGTCGAGTTTTTGAATTGTAGTTTTATAACCTCTAGCCTGTAAAAGTTTTGCTAATGATGCCGCTATAATTCCCTTCCCCAATGAAGAGGTTACACCACCCGTAACAAAAATGTATTTGGTATCTGCCATTTATCTATTCTTAGTTGTCTTAAATTCCGCTAAAAAAAGCTTATTGAAAATATCGCGGCAAAAATACAAATAAGAATTAAAAAAACGGTGGTCTACGAGACCGATTTTAGGAATGTTTAAATATGATGAAAGCAATTTGTTCAGCTTCTCTTTTTAATGCCGTAAATAAGACCTTCCAGACCGTTGACTTTTATTTCGTACATCGCCTCCAATTGCATACCCAACGCCCCTTTAGGAAAACCTTTTTGCCTAAACCAAACGTAATACGGTTCTGGTATATCCACCAAATAGCGGTCTTTATATTTCCCAAAAGGCATTTTGGCATACGCTAGTTTTAGCAAAAACTCTTTGTTTTCAAAATTATCCATTATTTCCCAACTTCTAGTGCAAACAAAAATAGTGGATTAAATGACTTCTATGGAATATCCCCTGTTTTAAATATTAATTATCGATTGAACATCCTAAATGATTGTCCTAATTATCCCTTCTATTTAATAGACAGCTCCATTAATGATCACCTGGACATATATTGAAAAAAGGTCGTAAGTTTAGTCTTATTCTGTCTGAAATAGGTTGCATTAACATTTTACGGTTACTTGTTATTGTCGGCCAATGGGATATATACAACGGACCTAGTCTTCCAGTAAGAGTATGCCCCTAATCAATACGAAATATTGGTATTGAAGAAAAATCAAAACATCTTGTATAAAAAAAAAGCATCGGGACAATTCCCGATGCTTTCCTAGATCAATTGGTTAGTTGAGTTTCTTTATTTCAATTCGAACTCTGTTGATCCTAGTTCCTTTAAATTTTGGTCGTATACTACCACGCTATACTTACCTTCAGCAAACTCATCCCCTTCTTTGTTTAAGAAATCACATACATCTAAAACAGTGTTTTCGTAATAAAAACTAGAAGCTTTACTGTAGGTTATACTTACAGACTTTGTATTGTCGTCCCCTTCTTTAGCAGCAACAGCACGCTCACCCATAATTACCCCAGCAGGATTGGTTACCTGAATATAAAATTGCTTTGCTCCTGGCTTTGTAATTTTATTGGCACCTACGGTATAGCATATTTTTAATTTATCTGCTCTTCTATTATTGTTTACTGAAACTATTTTACCACTGTTACGCTCTTTAACGGCTTCCGCAGAAAACTTAGAAAGACCCAAAGCTGCACCAGTTTCTACAACTTTAGAAAGTTGGGTGTTTTGCATAATTAAAGAATCTGTAAACATAGACTGCTCTTGCAAAGCTGTTTTTGTACTATCTCTTTGCATAGCCAACAAGGTGTTGGAAGTACGTAGCGAATCGTTTTGCTTTAACAAAAATTCACGCTCTTTGGTAAGTTGCTGTACTTGTCTTCTATAACGGGAAAGCGAACTGATGTCTGCCTTCATTTGTTGCACTGAATCTATGTAGGTTGCAATTTTATTTCTTGCTTCTACCAATTCTGCATTGGCCGACTCACTTTCTGAAATTGCTCTGTCGTAATCTGACTTTAAATTGTTTAAATCTTCAATTACCAAGTTTTTCTCCTTGTTTAATTTTTCGGTAGTGTCCTTTTTACTGTTATAAAGACTTGCAGTGTAGATAAGGGTACCGATTAAGGCTGCAGCCAATAACCCTGCAATCACCTTCAATCCATTATTAGATTTTGTTTCTGTCATAAGTTTGTTTTTTTAAAATTTGGTTCAGCAATTTAACCAATCTTTTTTTAAATTGCCTTACGAATGTATATACGATTGAAAAACGAATTTAGATTATTTACCATTTATTTAAGAGTAAATCTAAAACTTTTTTGAGCTTCATATCTTCAAACTTATTATTTTCATTGTAACAATATATATTTTATGACCTCAAATTTGGTTATTTACGATCTAAAAACAATCACTCCGCTTATTTCTTCTAGAAAAGGAGAGCAAAAGCTAGGAGAACATATTCAACTATTACATACCGATGAACCGCTTGAAGCTCAATTAAATGCTTCAGACGCTAAATACGTACTGCTCGGGATCCCAGAAGATATCGGGATTATTGGAAATTTAGGTAAAGTGGGAGCCAGAAATGCGTGGGATACCGCACTTCCTTTTATACTTAACATACAAAACAACAAACAAACAAAAGGATCTAAAATACTGTTGTTGGGACATCTCGATTTTCAAAAAGAGTTAAAAAAAATAGCGTCGCTAGAAGGTGAAGAAAAAGTAGATGAAGCCCGAAAAATAACTTCTGTAATAGATAAGGAAATAACAAATCTTATTCGCATTCTTGTTTCCAGCGGTAAAAAACCCATTGTAATTGGTGGGGGACACAATAATTCCTACGGAATGATAAAAGGTACTTCGCTGGCAACTGGTAACGCTATAAACTGTCTTAATGTAGATGCCCATTCCGATTTTAGAAAACGTGAAGGTAGGCATAGTGGTAACGGATTTTCTTATGCCTACCATGAAGGGTTCCTGGACAACTATTTTATTTTTGGCTTGCATGAAAATTACACTTCTAAAAAGGTGTTTAAAACCCTTCTGAAAAAAGAAAATATACATTTTAATACCTTTGAAGAGCTTTTTATAAGAAAAGAGAAAGGGTTTGATTTTGAATTGAAAGAAGCCATCGATTTTGTAAAGACCAAAAAGTTTGGTCTAGAAATAGATATGGATGCCATTGAAGGAATGCCAAGTAGCGCCATGAGCAGCTCTGGTCTACACTTAAATACAGTACGCGAAATTGTGTTCAAGGCTAAAAAGTCTAAAAACATATCTTATTTACATATCGCAGAAGCCGCCCCAGAGGTAGGCAACGAACGAGAGGAAATGATGGTAGGAAAAGCTATAGCTTATTTAGTATCAGATTTTATACGGAAATAAATGAACATAGAAATTGTACCTTTTCAACCGCAGAATGCAAAGATCTTCAAAGATTTGAACGTAGCCTGGCTGGAAAAGTTTTTTGTGGTAGAACCGCATGATGAGGAAGTACTTACAAATTGTAAGAAAAACATCATAGACGCCGGTGGATACATTTATTTTGCCAAAGTGGAAAATACTTTGGTGGGCTGTTTTGCCTATTTAAAAATTGAAGATGGAGTCTACGAACTTACCAAAATGGCTGTAGATCCCAAATTTCAAGGAAAAGGCATAGGCCAGGAACTTTTAAAATTTGCTATTGACCTTGCGCTAAAAAATAAATTCAAACAAGTATTGTTATATTCCAATAGAAAGCTGGAAAACGCTATTTACCTCTATCGAAAATTTGGTTTTGTTGAAATTCCACTCGAAAAAGACAATCCTTACCAACGGGCAGACATCAAAATGTTATTGGGCGGACTCTAAATTGAATCTTCCAACAGGTTTTTCAAAAGTTTTTAGTTATTAAAATTAATCTGAAAAACCTGTTGGTTTGATCCTTATTTAGTTTTTTGAATATTATAGTCCTGCTACTTCCGTGATTTCTGAAACAAATTTATCGGCGAGTGCATCGGCCTCTTTTTGGGATTTTGCTTCTGTATAAATTCTAATAATCGGTTCGGTATTAGATTTTCGTAAATGCACCCAATTTTCAGGAAAATCGATTTTAACCCCATCAATGGTGGTGATGTTTTCTTTTTTGTAACGTTCTTCCATCGTATCCAAAATAGAATCTACATCCAACTCAGGAGTAAGAGCAATTTTCTTTTTGCTCATAAAATAAGACGGATAACTATCCCTCAATTCTTTTACGGAAATTCCTTTTTCCGCCAAATGGGTTAAAAATAAAGCTACCCCAACCAGGGAATCCCTACCATAGTGGCTTTCAGGATAGATAATTCCGCCATTGCCCTCTCCACCGATAATGGCGTTGTTCTTCTTCATTAAAGTCACCACATTTACCTCGCCTACAGCAGAAGCTTCATAAGTGCCTCCGTGTTTTTCCGTAATATCGCGTAGCGCCCGGGAAGAAGACATATTAGAAACAGTGTTCCCTTTTGTTTTGCCCAATACAAAATCTGCACAGGCAACCAGCGTATATTCTTCACCAAACATTTCCCCATCGTTACTTATAAAGGCCAATCGGTCTACATCGGGATCTACTACAATTCCAAAATCAGCTTTTTGCTTTACCACCAATTCGCAAATATCTGTAAGGTGTTCTTTTAAAGGCTCTGGATTGTGAGGAAAATGTCCGGTTGGTTTGCAGTACAATTCTACAACCTCTACCCCCATTTCTTTTAATAATTTTGGAATAACAATACCTCCGGAAGAATTTACACCGTCTACCACCACCTTAAATTTAGCAGCTTTTACCTTTTCAGCATCAACAAGGGGTAAATCCAAAACTTCATCAATATGAATATCCATATACGAATCGTTTACCGTAACGGTACCAAGATCGTCTACTTCAGCAAAAGAAAAGTCATCGCTTTCTGCAATTTCCAAAATTTGCTTTCCATCTTCTCCACTTAAAAATTCCCCTTTATTATTAAGAAGTTTTAATGCGTTCCATTGCTTAGGGTTGTGACTGGCAGTAAGAATAATCCCTCCATCTGCCTTTTCCAAGGGAACCGCAATTTCTACAGTAGGCGTGGTAGAAAGCCCTAGATCTATAACATCGATGCCAAGACCCACCAGGGTTGCCGAAACCAGGTTTTGTATCATTTCTCCAGAAATACGGGCATCCCGCCCAATAACTACAGTAAGTTTATTGCTTTTAACCTGCTTTTTTAGCCAGCTACCATAAGCTGCAGCAAATTTAACGGCGTCTAACGGGGTAAGATTATCACCGGTATTTCCACCGATGGTACCTCGAATTCCAGATATTGATTTTATTAGTGTCATTGAATTAATTTTAACGTGAATCTAACCGAATTGCCATGTGCAACATGAATATTCCTGTAAACGACATGAAAACTCCTATTTATGGCAAAGATAAAAGTTTGATGCGTTTAAACTTCTCAATGAATAAGTTTTGTACAAGATTTTTTTACAGTCTGCCACTATTTCATTAATAATTGTAATTTTAGGAAATGAATTTTCTCGCGCATATTTTTCTATCCGGTGACAATCCAAAAATTAAAGTAGGCAATTTTATGGCCGACAGCATCCGTGGGAAGCGTTATCTGGAATATCCCAAAGATTTTAAAAGAGGTATTATACTGCATCGTGCCATAGATACTTTTACCGATGCGCACCCTACGGTAAGGCTCAGCACTAAAAGGCTCCACAAAAATTACAGTCACTATAGCGGGGTTATCGTGGATATATTTTACGATCATTTTTTGGCTAAAAACTGGAATCAGTACAGTGATAAACCCTTAGGCCTTTTTGTAGATGATTTTTATGATCTTTTAGGAATCTATTATGACGTATTGCCGATAAATATCAAAAAAATGATGCCTTATATGATTGCCGACAACTGGCTACTTAATTACGCCAAACTAGATGGCATTACAAGGGTTTTGGACGGTATGAACCGACGCACCAAAAACAGATCTAAAATGAATTATGCCATTAAGGACCTTGAAGATAACTATGACAGTTTTGAAGCGGAATTCACTTCTTTTTTTGAAGAACTTCAAGCCTTTTGTACACACAAACTAAATTCCTTTACTTAATTATGCTGAAACGATTATTTCTCCTTTCCCTACTTTTAATTGGTAGCTGTAAGTCTACTGAAAAGGTTAAAAAAGGACTGGTTACCAATGAAGCCATGGTAGTATCTGCCCGTGCTGAAGCTTCAAAAATTGGTAGTGTAATTTTAAAACAGGGCGGCAACGCTTTTGATGCCATGATCGCCACCAAATTTGCCCTTGCCGTAGCATTTCCCTTTGCTGGAAATCTTGGGGGCGGTGGTTTTATGGTATACCGATTGGAAAATGGAGAAACGGGAACATTGGATTTTCGGGAAAAAGCTCCCATGGCCGCCTCTAAAACCATGTATTTGGATTCCTTAGGAAACGTAATCCCTAATTTGAGTACTACCGGGGCTTTGGCAGTGGGTGTCCCCGGGAGTGTTGCTGGTATGTTTGAAGCCCATAAAAAATTTGGAAGCATACCTATGGAAAAGCTTATTCAACCGGCAATAGACTTGGCATTGAAAGGTGTTTTGGTAACTAAAAAACAGGCTAACCGATTGAATTACCATCGGAAGAAAATTGTGGAAGTTAGTGGCGATACTATTTTATTTGCAAAACCATTCGAGGAAGGCGACCATATACATTACCAACAGTTGGCAAAAACATTGGAAACTATTAAAACCAAAGGAAAAGACGGTTTTTATACTGGGGGAATTGCAGAAAAAATTGTAGAGGTTATTCAAAAACATGGCGGACTCATAACACTTAAAGACCTCGCTCAATACAATGCCGTTTGGCGCAACCCAACAGTATTTAATTACAAAGATTTAAAGGTTATTTCCATGGCTCCGCCTAGCAGTGGCGGAATCACCCTAGCACAAATCATGAAAATGATTGCGCCTTATAACCTTAAGAAATTGGGCCATAATACAACCAAAGCTATTCAAGTAATTACAGAAGCAGAACGCCGTGCTTATGCCGACAGGGCCTACTTCTTGGGAGATCCAGATTTTTATGAAATTCCGCAGAAAGAATTAATCAGTGATGCATATGTGTCCAAAAGAATGGAATCTTTTTCTTTTGATAAAGCAACCGCTTCGACATCGGTTTCCCATGGAAATATAGAAATTGTGGAAAGCGATCAAACTACCCATTTTTCCATCGTAGATAGTTTTGGAAATGCGGTAGCGGTAACTACCACCTTAAACGGCGCCTACGGTTCTAAGCTTTATTCAGAAGAGCTAGGCTTCTTTTTTAATAATGAAATGGACGATTTTAGCGCCAAACCTGGAGTCCCAAATATGTTCGGACTCATAGGAGCGGAAGCCAATAGCATTGCCCCAGAAAAACGAATGTTGAGCAGTATGACGCCTACTATTGTGGAACAGAATGGAAAACTATTAATGGTCTTGGGAACCCCTGGGGGCTCTACCATTATCACTTCTGTATTACAAACAATATTAAATATAAAAGAATACGGTATGGGGATGCAAGAAGCTGTGGATGCGGCTAGATTTCACCATCAGTGGTTACCAGACGAAATTCTTATGGAACCCAATAGCTTTAATAAGAAAACTATTTTAGACCTTAAAAAACTTGGTTATAAAATTAATGAGTCTAATTCCCGCATTATTGGAAGCGTAGATGCCATACTTGTGCTGCCCGATGGTAAATTGGAAGCAGGGGCCGATAGTCGTGGGGACGATGCAGCAAACGGATTTTAATGCGCACTTAAACCACCATTAGTGAAAACATTTTGTAAATTCACCTTAAAAAGCACTCGATGAAAATTATTAAGAATATCCTTAAATTCCTTTTTGTACTCGCTGCTGTACTGGCTGTAATTAGCGCTGTGGTATATTTTGTCTATAACGAACCACTTCCTGTAGGTAAAGAGGGAAAGGAAGCCGAAGCCTTGGCCCAAAAGATGTTAAAAGCCATCAACTATACAAATTATACAAAAACGAGATTTATAGAATGGTCTGTTAACAATAAACACTTTTATAAATGGGATAAAGAAAAGCATAGGGCCGATGTTAAATGGGATGAGAATTTAGTAAAGTTAAACCTTAAAAACTACAGTAAAAGTGAAGTTTTTATTGATGGTGTTAAAATGCATACAGAACCTCGGGAAGAGCTTATAGAAAAAGCTGTCAACTATTTTAACAACGATTCTTTTTGGCTTGTTGCACCTTTTAAAATTATGGATAAAGGAACCGTAAGAAAATTAGTCAAACTAGATAATGGTGAGGAGGCCTTATTAGTAACTTACACCCAAGGAGGCAATACTCCCGGAGATTCCTATTTATGGAAATTAAAGTCAAACGGTTTTCCAGAGAGCTATAAAATGTGGGCACAAATTATTCCTATTGGCGGTATGGAAGCCTCTTGGGACGATTGGAAGGTGACTGAAACGACTACTTACCTTCCCTCCAAACATAAATTTCTATTTTTCACCTTAGATATGGGAGATGTAAAAGGGTATAATTAGCTTTGTGAGCATCCCATTAATTTTTAATATTTCCAGTTTTAAAAAATAATTCTGCCTTTTCTAAAAATTGAGCAAAAACATAAAATCTCGTTGTGATTTTTCATTGAGTTGGCAAATGATAATCAACCTCTTATAAATTCCATTGCCTGAATTCGGTATTCCATTAATACGTTTAAAATTCAACATAAACGCTCCTTCACTTTTACCACTTAAAATCGTAACTTTACGGTTTTGTATTTTGTATGACGAATTTTGAAGAAAATATAGAGGTAAAGGGTGCTAGAGTCCATAACCTAAAAAATATAGATGTTACCATTCCGAGAGAAAAGTTGGTGGTCATTACCGGGCTCTCGGGAAGTGGAAAATCATCCTTGGCTTTCGATACCATTTATGCGGAAGGGCAACGCCGTTATATAGAAACCTTCTCGGCCTATGCGAGACAGTTTTTGGGCGGACTGGAACGTCCTGATGTCGATAAAATAGACGGACTTTCTCCGGTTATCGCCATTGAACAGAAAACAACTTCCAAATCACCACGGTCTACGGTGGGAACGATTACGGAAATTTACGACTTTTTACGGCTTTTGTTTGCCCGCGCTGGAGATGCCTATAGCTACAATACTGGGGAGAAAATGGTTAGCTACAGCGACGAACAGATTAAAGAGCTTATTTTAGCTGATTTTAACGGAAAACGCATCAATGTATTAGCTCCTGTAGTAAGAAGTAGAAAAGGACATTACAGGGAATTATTTGAGCAAATCGCAAAGCAAGGATTTGTAAAAGTACGCGTGGATGGTGAAGTGGTTGACCTCACGAAAGGAATGAAAGTAGATCGTTACAAAAATCATGATATTGAAATTGTAATAGATCGATTGCAGGTAGACGATAGCGATAACACCTCCAAAAGATTAAGTGAAACTATTAACACTGCCATGTACCACGGTGATGATGTTTTGATGATTTTAGATCACGAAACTGGGGATACCCGCTTTTTTAGTCGGAATTTAATGTGTCCAACCACAGGAATTTCGTATCCCAATCCTGAACCCAATACTTTTTCCTTCAACTCGCCGAAAGGTATGTGCCCAACGTGTAGTGGGTTGGGTAAAATTCATGAAGTAAACTTAGAAAAAATTATCCCTAATGCTAGTTCAAGCATAAAATCTGGAGGAATATCACCTTTAGGGGAATACAAACAATCTTGGATTTTTAAGCAGCTGGAAGTTATTGCACAGCGTTTCGACTTTAAATTAACGGATCCGATAAAAAGTATCTCTTCCGAAGCAATGGATATGATTCTAAATGGCGGAAATGAAAAATTCTCCATTGAATCGAAAACCCTAGGGATTACAAGGGATTATAAAATTGACTTCGAAGGGATTATTAGTTTTATCAAGAATCAATTTGAAGAAAGTCAGTCAACCTCCATTCGCCGATGGGCCAAAGGTTATATGGACAAAGTTAATTGTCCGACCTGCGATGGCAGCCGTCTTCGGGTGGAATCGTTGTATTTTAAAATAAACGAAAAAAACATCGCAGAACTGTCATCCTTAGATATGGTAGAATTGGCTAAGTTTTTTAAGGAACTTCCCCAGTCACTTTCAGAAAAGCAACTTCAAATTGGAGAAGAGATATTAAAGGAAATAAATGCCCGTATTAGTTTCTTGCTGGATGTGGGGTTAGATTACCTTTCTTTGAACAGAAGTTCTAAATCACTTTCTGGTGGAGAGGCCCAACGCATTCGGTTGGCAACACAAATAGGTTCTCAACTTGTGGGTGTGCTTTATATTCTGGATGAACCTAGTATAGGGCTGCATCAAAGGGACAACGACCGACTCATAAAGTCGCTGGAGTCTTTAAGGGATATTGGCAACTCTGTAATTGTGGTGGAACACGACAAGGATATGATTGAACGTGCCGACCACGTCATCGATATTGGGCCAAAGGCCGGTAAAATGGGTGGTGAAATAATTTCTGAAGGCAAGCCAACAGATTTAAAAAATTATCACACGCTTACCGCAGATTATATAACAGGCAAAAAAGAAATTCCTGTTCCTAAGGAGCGACGAAAAGGCAATGGAAAATCCATCACCTTGAAAGGATGCACGGGTAACAATCTAAAAAAGGTGAATGTAGAATTCCCTTTGGGAAAAATGATTGGGGTAACGGGTGTATCGGGCAGCGGAAAATCCACACTTATAAACGAGACCCTCTACCCTATTTTAAATGCCCACTTTTTCAATGCGGTAAAAATCCCCATGCCCTACAAGAGCATTAAAGGTTTGGAGCATATCGATAAAGTTATAGATATTAACCAATCTCCCATTGGGCGAACCCCAAGATCCAATCCCGCTACGTATACAGGTGTATTTAGTGAGATTAGAAGCCTATTTACACAAACTCCCGAAGCGATGATTCGTGGTTACAAACCGGGAAGATTTAGTTTTAACGTAAAAGGTGGTCGTTGTGAAACTTGCCAAGGCGCTGGAGTACGGGTTATAGAAATGAACTTTTTACCAGACGTTACCGTGGCTTGTGAAACTTGTAATGGAAAGCGTTTTAATAGGGAAACCTTAGAGATTCGATACAAAGGAAAATCAATATCCGATGTGTTGGATATGACAATCAATGAGGCTGTGGATTTTTTTGAAAACATCCCCAAAATACACCGAAAACTGGCCACTTTACAAGATGTAGGCTTGGGCTATATTACACTTGGGCAGCAATCTACCACCCTCTCGGGTGGCGAAGCACAACGGGTTAAGCTCGCTACGGAACTTTCCAAAAAAGATACTGGAAATACTTTCTATATTTTAGATGAGCCTACTACAGGGCTTCACTTTGAAGATATTAATGTATTAATGGGAGTTTTAAACACCCTTACCGACAAAGGAAATACGGTATTGATAATTGAACATAACCTGGATGTTATTAAAATGGTAGACCACATTATAGATATTGGTCCCGAGGGCGGAAAAGGCGGTGGAAAGTTAATTGCCACTGGTACTCCTGAGGAGATTATAAAAAACACAAAAAGCTATACCGCAAAATATTTAAAGAACGAGTTAAAATAATTATAGAAGCACTGACTTCCGAAGAAAAATAACAATAATGAGAAAAGAACAACACAGTAAAGGCTGGAACGAAATTAAAACCAACGATTCTTGGGCTATTTTTAAAATAATGAGTGAGTTTGTAAGCGGTTACGAGCGTTTAAGTAGAATTGGACCTTGCGTTTCTATTTTTGGCTCTGCAAGAACAAAACCAGACCACAAATACTATAAGTTGGCTGAAGAAATCGCAACGAAAATAGTGGAGGCTGGTTACGGGGTTATAACTGGTGGAGGCCCAGGAATTATGGAGGCTGGTAACAAAGGTGCTCATCTTGCGGGTGGTACTTCTGTGGGCTTAAATATAGAATTGCCTTTCGAACAACACGACAATCCATATATAGATAGCGACAAAAACCTGGACTTCGATTATTTCTTTGTAAGGAAGGTAATGTTTGTAAAGTACTCTCAAGGGTTTGTAGTCATGCCAGGTGGATTTGGTACATTAGACGAGCTTTTTGAAGCTATAACACTTATACAGACGAATAAAATCGCAAAATTCCCCATAATTTTGGTAGATAGTAGTTTTTGGGGCGGACTAATGGATTGGGTACGTAATACCTTGTTGGAAGCCAATAATAACGTAAGTCCGGGAGATTTGGAATTAATAAAACTAGTGGATACCGCAGACGAGGTTATAGATGTTCTCGATACCTTCTATAATAAATACGACTTGAGTCCGAATTTTTAAGGGAAACTTTTATTTAAATAATTACCAAAGAATTGGAAGGTTCGACGTGTTGATTTTATTTTCCATAAACTTGAATTCTAAACCTTTTCGGGGTATTTGTATATAAACCCCAGCCAACGACCAACCAAAAAGATTGAAAAACCCTTTGTTCCGTTTCTTGAATTACGAATTACAATAGGTTCAAGGTTATAATTTTTATGTTCACAGCTTAGCAGTAAATGATATACAAAAGTTTACATTTCGATCATTTTGTTTTTTATTCCATATAAAACCAACCCTATTCTACTGCGAACGTCCAATTTATCAAAGAGGCTTTCGCGGTAGCCATCAATGGTTTTTGGCGATAAAAACATTTCTGCAGCTATTTCCTTATACGTCATTTCGGTGCACGCCAATTTTAAAAACTCTATTTCCCGATCTTTTAATTTGATTTCATGGGGATCGTTGTCTTTTTTATCAATAGTATCTAAAAGCTTATTGGTAATCCTATCAGAATAGTAAAATCCTTTTTCAATAACGTCATCCAGGGCATTCTGAAAAATTTCCGGGTGGATATCTTTTAAAAGATACCCTTTAGCTCCCAACCGCAACATTTTTATAATAGTTTCTTCACTATCGTCCATAGATAATGCTATAACCTTTTGTTCTGGATGATTCTCTTTTAGCCATTCCATGGTTTCAATACCATTCATCTGTGGCATGTTAATATCCATCAGAACAATATCTGGTAGCGCATTTTTCTCCAACTCCTCAATAAAGTTTTTACCGTTCGAGGCATTGAAGGTTACTTTATAGTTATCAAAAGAGTCTACTAAAGAAATTAGGGACTTGGCAAATAGGGAATGGTCGTCTACAATGGCTATGGAATACTTTTTCATTTTACAAGCTGCTTGGTTGGATACCTCAAAGTTAAAGAAACTCCTTCATTTTTTGCTGTTTTAATGGATAAATCTGCGCCAATAAGTTCGGCTCTTTTTCGCATATTCATCAATCCAGTCCCTTCACTTTCAGAGTCTTGATTAAAACCCACGCCATTGTCGGTAGCGTTTACATAGAGTTCTGAAGGTAAATATCTAACCGTAATGTTCAATACTGAAGCTTTTGAATATTTTACTACATTGGAAAAACACTCTTGAAAAATCCTGAAAATGATAATTTCATCCTTTTTATCGATGTTATAGGATTCCCCTTCTACATCGTATTGAATGCTTAAAAAATTGAGCCTTTTAAATCGGTTTATTTCATTTTCAATAGATTCCTGAAGTCCGATTTTCGAAACAAAATCGGTATTCAACATATGCGAGAGCTGACGGAGTTCTTTGAGGCCCTGCCCTAGCACGTTGGATGCTTCCTCAAAGCCTTTTTGTTTTTCTTCGGGCAGATCGTGCTGAAGCATGTTAAGCTGCATTTTTGCCACGGAGAGCAACTGGCCAATGTTATCGTGCAATTCCCAACTTATATTTTTAAAGGTTTGTTCCTGAATTTCTGTTTGTGCTTTTGAAAGTTCGAGCTCGAATTTTTGAAGCTGATCTGCTTTTTCAATCAAAAGTTCGGTCTTTCTTCTTTGGTATGCCAAAAAAAAGGTTACCACAAAGACTATTAGTATAACAATAAGGATACTTACGTATATAATAAGACTAATAACTTCTTTTTCGTTCTCCATGAAATAGGAATATATCATCCGAAATTTACTGTAAAATTTTTTAATGCCATTTAAAAAACATGGCAGGTTAAAAGGCTAACTAATATTTACTACAAATTAGACGGAACTGGGAACATTTAAAAGGGTATTTTTCCCTTTTATAAAGAATTTTAAGAATTTAGGAAGTTGATTTTTCATTAAATCTAGCATTTATAATAAAACCAGTGATAAAACTTCCGTAAAGAATTATATTAGATAAGAATAGAATAGACACATAAACATTTTCATGATTATCAAATTTTTTGCCAAACAACATTATCGGAATAGTTAATAGATAGTAAAATGCTGAACCTACAATTAACCAAAATGAGAGCTCCTTATGGATTTTTAAAATTACGTCTGAATTGAAAACTTCCGTTAAATAAAATATAGCACTTAACAATAAGCAAAAAGTACCAAGAACCCTAACAATCATTTAATTTCCAGTAAACAGACTATTTTCATTTAGGAAGAACTCGATTCCTATGCCCATTGAATAAACAAGGAACATATAATAAATAGTAGTTTTAAATTTGCTGATTTTAAATTGCTCAAGAAAGTACAAAAGATATATAAAAAGTAAGTATTCTAAAAATATTGTAAATCCAGTAATTCCTCGATAAAAAATATTCGGGTAAGATTTTTACTAAAGTCTGGGTTATATTAGAGTTTTCATTAAAATAAAAATATTCCGGGATGTAGGTAATGCATTCTGCTAGTAGGGTTAAAATTAATAAATATAAATTGCAATTAGCGTTGTAACTACAACCAAAAAATGAATTAAATAACGGAAATAAGACATTAATGCTTAACGGTATTTTGTGCTCCCTGTGTCGATAAACGAAAATAGAAAACTAAAACTACTACAGCATACTTAAGTTTATTTTTTCATCTCCTTTTTATATTAAATGTTCATAAAATGTTTAGTAAAGAAATACAGCTAGAATAGAACCTTACTTTTACCCTTTTACTTTTCTAAGCTATGCTGATTTCTCGAATTTATGATAAAACCAGTGATAAAAAGCCCATAATGGATATAATTTAAAGCAATAAGTAATATAACATAAGTAGAATGAGTAAAATTTAATTTGTGGGCAAATAAAAATAAGGGAATTACAGAAATATAAAAGACACTAATACTTAAAACAATCCAGAAATCTAAAGATGATGTAATTTTTTGAGTTTGATTACCGAGTAAAATTTTTTTGAAATAAAGGGTTGAGGCTAAAAATAAACTTAAAGAACCGTATATAAGAATTCCTCTCATTAAAGATCTATTCAGCGTTTCAATATTAAAATAGAAGTCTAAAAACACAACAAAGGGAAAAATTACTGCAAGTACCCGGATTATAATTCTATCATATTTTTGCTGAATCAACGAATCGTAATACATAAAGTACAAAGCGAAAACAAAGATATAATTGATGTTGAAAATCCAAATATTCATTCTTAAAAGATCTTCTGGAAAAAACATCAACAAATATTGTATAAACATAGAATTCTCATAATACTTAAAGCTAAAAGATATAGTCCCCCCTAAAATTTCAACTAAAACCGTTAGAACCAAGATAACTGCTATGTACTTTGCACTGGATTTTTTTAATAGCGGATAAGTGGCTAAGGCAAGTGCCATAGCAAAGAACTCTAAAAATACTGATGAAAGTCTCAAGTAATCTAAAAATTCTAAGTCAGTTTTCATAGGAAGGCTTCACTCCAGTGGAGATTTTAAATATTTATATCGTGGATATTGGTGTTGTTAGAATTATTTGTAATTAAAACTTTATTTGGATGGCTATTAAATATTATCGTTCGATTCCTTTCTATAATATCAATTTTTTTACCGAGCATCCAACAAAAAAATAATCTGTTATGATACTTGATTTTTTTGAATACTGATTTGGCTTTAATTTCTAAATATGAAATTAAATTTATTTTCTTAAGGAGGCAAGAATAAGTAAAAAACTTATTTTCTGGTAAATGATCGAGCATTTATGATAAAACCAGTTATAAAGCAACCGTATAAAACAATATTTGAGATAAATAAAATTGAAATATATATTTCTTGATTATTTGTGATTAATTTGCTGAAAATTTTTATAGGAATTGTTAAGAGGTAATAAAAGATTGATCCAGTGATTAACCAAAATGAAAGATCCTTATGTATTTTTAATATTCTTTCTGAATTAAAAACCTCCAGATAATAAAGTGTTCCCCCTATGAATAGTAAAAAAGTTCCGAAAATTCTAATAATCATTTGGTCACCAGAAAATAAGCTATTTTCGGTTAAGCTAAATTGAATTATTATGGATACGGTATAAATTATAAGAGAACCATATGTAATTTTTTTATGAGCTTTAGATTTCAAAATTTTAAGAAAGTAAATTAAATAAATATAAAATGTTAAAATTCTAAATGAATTATAAATCCAATAGTTTCTGGAAACCAAATAATCTGGTAAATATCTATAAAGAAACAGTTTAAAAGGTGAATCTTTATTAAAGTAGCAATAAACAGGTATATAGGCAATACATTCCGTAAGCAATGTTAATAGAAGTAAATATAGAAAATACCTATTGGGTGTAAATTGGTATTTCTTATAGGTAATTATAGCTATTAGTGTTGTAATTGCTACAAGAAAATGTATAATGAACCCTACTGATACTGAGGACATAAAATTTAATTTCCTACTGGAGGCCAGGTAGAATGACCATCATTATAAGCATCCACATCTTCAATCATTATTTGAGAACTGGCGGTTTTTGTAAGTACTCTGGATTCTTGCATCCCTGTAGGCCTAATAAAAGCAGAAATGTTACCTTCTTTTTCATCGTCCTCATATTTCCCCAAAGAAAAACGAAGTCCAAGTTCTTTGTATCCTTTTTTCTTGGCTTCTTCCTTAAAGTAGGCTATGTACTCCTCCAATTCTGATACACTCCACCAAAACTCGTGTGAAAAATCTTTTCCGAACTCTTTTTTTAATGCTTTTTCTATAGTATTTACATATTTGCTTTGCAGTTTACTCGCTTTCTCCGGCGAAATACATTTTGCTGGTTTGTTTGCCATTTTGTGGTAGTATTAGTTTGTAATTTAGGTTGACAGCTAAAATAGATAATTTTAACAATTAAAACCTCCCTAAATAAGACTTTTTGCTCGAATTCAGTTTAAAAAAATTACAATATTCCAACTAACTACATCATAGTGCCGAAATTAAACTTCTTACTTTATTGCTTTTTGATTTTTTGCATTCACGATAAAACCAGTAATGAAACAGCCGTACATTACGTAATTGGATATTACCAAAATATAGACATACACCGAAGCTGTAAAGTTTAATTGTTCGGCAAAAATAAAAATGGGCATAGTGACCAAATTAAAGAACAGGATGCCAACGGTTATCCAAAAAGGTAAGGTTTTATAGAACCTAAGGATCTCATCGCTCTTTAAAATGGTGCCCAGGTATAAAAATATGGCTCCTAACGTAAGTAGAACCCCTGCATACATATGGGGCCCTAACCATGATTTTAAAAGATTTGGATAGTTTATCAAGGAAAGAAATACAAAAATTGAATATATAACAATAAAAAAATTCATGATTTTGCGAAATGCTCCAATTTTAAATAACATTCTGTAGTAAGAAAGATATATGTAAAAAGAAACAATAGAGTAAATACTAGCCAGCCAAATATTACTTTTTAGAAAAAAAATAGAAAAAGTATTATTTATGAACATTCCAATACTAGAATTATTATACTTCCATCCAATTATAGGTATTAATTGCAAAAGTTCAATGGCTATAATTATCAGAAGGTATAAAACAAGTATTACATTACTTGAAGTCTTTTCTTTTTTATAATTAGAAATACTTAGAGCGAATGCTATAATTTCTAGCAACAATGTTGACCGCTTTAAATAGAATTCAAAATCAGTCATTTATTTTAATAACTTAGTTGGTTACTGCGGATAACTTGAAGATGGTGGTTCACCTGAACCTCCATACTCTAATGGCGGAACATCCAATAAATCGTGGCCACCTGCTTGAAAAAACAATGGTTTTATAAGGTTTGGCACTACACTCCCTTCTTGCTTATCTGCCCCCATTCTTCCAGTTGGGTTTATAAAAGTAGTAAGGGTATTGCTCTTCTTCCCTTCTTCATTAGGGAAAACACCAATATAAATTCTAAAACCATCTACTTCGCCACCTTTTTCTTTTACGTGTTTAATCGATTCGTTAAGGTACGTAAGTAATTCATCAGTAGAATACCAACTGGAAACGGATAAATTGAATTTTGGTTTTTTCTTTTGAAAAGTAACCGGTTCTATTTTTACACTACGCTGTGCTCCTGCTTGGTTGGCTTGATTTTGAATTTGCTCCAGTAAATTTTTATAGTATTCAAGGGAATCTGCCTTTGCAAACAAGTCTTCGATATCTTTTACAAACCTTTTGCTAAGCTTTTCTGCTAATTCTGGAGTCAATTTTTTCTTGGAAATATCTACTGTTTCGTGTGCCAAATGATTTTCAGATTGTGCACATCCGAGGATCAAAACAGATAAAAGAATAAAAGGAATCCCTTTCAAAAAATTGGTTTTCATGTTTTAAGTTTTAGTTGGTTATAAAATTATATGTTGTTAGTCAGCTCTAATATAAAACATTTTTCTTCGTTAATAACACTAATAATCAGTAACTTAAAAAATAAAAATTGTTTAATTCCTTGAAAAACAGAATTTTATTGTTTTTCAACTTCTTAGAAAGGGGAAAAAACCCGTATTTTAAACGTAATTATCACACAATTAAACTTATACAATGAAAGTCCTTAAATATAAATCTTACGATCCCTCTGTTTATCTTCTGGAACAAATTTTGGTAAAACTGGGTTACAGCGTGGTTATTTCCAATTACTTCGGAAAAGATACTGCGCAAGCGGTCAGGGATTTTCAGCTAAAGAACGATTTGGTGGTCGATGGTATTGTGGGTGTTAAAACATGGAGTAAACTATTGGCGCTGGAAAAAGGGCTCTTTGAAAATACCGATAAGCTGCTCTCTGAAAAAGATTTAAATGACTTTTCCCAAGAATATAATCTGGAGCTCGCTTTGGTAAAAGCGATTAATGAAATAGAAAGTCAAGGAAAAGGATTTTTAATTTCCGGAAGAGCAAAAATACTCTTTGAAGGCCATGTTTTTTGGAGGGAACTGGAAAAAAGAAATGTAGATCCCGAGAAATATGCCTCCGAAGATACCAAGCATATTTTATATAAAAAATGGACAAAAAAATACTATGTAGGAGGCGAAGGGGAATATCTTCGTTTAAAATTGGCATCCAATTTAGATGCAAACCCAGATTTTTTTGATGCCGCGCACGCCGCCTCCTCTTGGGGATCGTTTCAAATAATGGGTTACCACTATAAATCTTTGGGCTACGAAAGCATACAGATGTTCGTAGACGCCATGCAAACCCACGAACGAGAACACCTAAGAGCGTTCGGTAAATTTCTCAAGGTCAATAACCTCATGGTGCCCCTAAGGAATAAAGATTGGGATGCTTTTTCACGTGGTTACAATGGCCCGTCTTACAAACGCAATCAATACGACACAAAGTTAAAGCTTACCTATTTTAAATACAGGAATACCGCTTAGATGATAATTCAGGATTTTTCCCCTTTTCTATATGTATTATTTACTCCATATTGGAGGAAATTAAAAATTACATGAAAAACACGCCGCCATTTTTACAAATCTTAACCAGAATACACACCACTACAAGCGTTACTATAGAAAAAATTAAGCTGTTAATAGAGAATGAAGATTTAAGTGCTTCCGACGACCTATATAAGTTTTTAAATGAAATTGAAGATACTTTAAGAAGGAATAACATTGCTGCTTACAACGAAATTGCCCTTTATAGAACTAAATTATTGGCTTCCAGAACAGCTTTGGATCGAAGGGTTCCTCAAAAAAAGTTTCAACTGGAAAGTGTCTCCTTGCTCTTGCCAAATATAACACAAACGCTCGATGAAGCCCTAAAACCCATAAAAGACAACATAGCCAAGGCACGGGGAAATATTAAAAATTTGGTTGCTAGCGCATATCCTTTAAATTTGGTTTCAGAACATGAAAGCAGGGGACTTAATGACTTGGTGATCCAATTTTGGTCGAAAGTTCGAATCCATGAGGAATTTAAAATGCAAGCAAAAGAAATTTCCAATGCCCTAAACCAACGGGATGTTTTAATTCTTCTTACGGAAGAACTCATTAAAATAAGAAAAGTCCATAAAACTAATCTTGAAGGGAAAAAATAATTTCATCATCCGTGCGTTTCTGCGCCAATAACGACAATGCATTTTCCGATAACTGTAAAATTCTGGGATATCCCCCGGTAGTTTGCGCATCCTTCATTAGAATAATCAACTTGCCAGATGGGGTTAACTGCACTGTTCCTGGCTGGGTCGAAGAGGTTAAAATCGAAAATTTATGGGGATATAGATGTTGTTTCAACTGGTATGCCATCCGGTTATTTTCCTTAGCAATATTAAATAACCCGCTCAAAACATGGTGTTGTAATTCTTCAGAAAACCAATCGAATTCCGGACCTTTAAAAACTTCTATTTTCTTTTCATTAAAATTATGATCGATCCCAGGAAGGTTCTTTTTGATATCTTGATTCGTACTTTTCGTAATTTCCAAGGTTTTGCCAACTGCCAAATGGGAAAATTCGGTTAAAGACACATACCACGATCTACTTCCCAGTATTTCTTCGGTTTTAAACCCGCCCTTTACAGCAAAATAACACCGAATACCACTTTTAAGCTTGCCAAAATTTAAAATATCGCCAGGTTTAATCGCATAAACTTCATCATTGTTAATCTCATTTCCATTAAGGGATGGAGAAATATCGGCCCCCGAAATGGCAATCAGGGTTTCTTCTTGAAATTCCAGCTCTGGTCCCGTCATGGTAATTTCCAAAACTGCGGCATTCTTTTTATTACCCAAGAGCTTGTTGGCAAACGTTGCAGAGATACTGTCCATAACTCCACTTACGGGAACACCTTTGTCACGATAGTTAAACCGACCTAAATCTTGAATGGTAGAGTAAAAACCTGGTTTATTTATTTGTATCATCGAGTTCGTAGGTTTTTAAATGAAAAATATTGGCATCCACCTGAATGGTAATTAGTTTGTGTTCATCTTTTTCTATAGGATAAAATTTAATTTTATCCCCTACACTAACCCCACAGGGCTCTTGGCGCTCTGCATTGAAAACTTTAACCGGAGAATTTCCTATAATGTTCCATCCACCGGGAGATTCTTGGGGATAGACCCCTGTTTGCTCCCCTCCTATTCCCACCGAACCCTGTGGAATATTTAGGCGTGGTTGGTTACGGCGCGGATGGTGCAAGGTTTTATTTAGTCCGCCCAAATACATAAATCCTGGTAAAAAACCTATGCAATAAATAGTGTAAAGCTGTTCGATATGCAATTCTATAATCCTGTCGATACTAAGTTTTTTGGCCACGGAGAATGCCTCCAAATCAATCCCAAAATCCTCATCATAACAAACGGGAATATGCCACAATTTTCGTTGTATTTTGGCAGAAGTATAGTTTTCACGATAGATTTCCTTTATTTTTTTTATCAAATTATCGTGATCTATGGCTGTTTGCGAAATTACCGTCAAAGAATTGTAGGCCGGCACCAACTCATATCCCTGAATATTATCCAAAATGAGTTTTTTAAACTTAATAATATCATTAAGGATTTCTTCATCAACCGTGCGCGGCCATTCGATGAGCAAAGCCTTGGGACCAAATTTTTTATATTCCAGTTTAAATCTATTCAATGTTAACGGCTTGTAAGTTGCTATATAAGAATTTTACGATATCTTCGGAGTTTTCCGTGTCCGAATGTACACAAAAAGTAGTAGCTTTTATGGGAACTCTATTGCGTTGAACACTCCATACAAATCCTTCTTCTGCAATATTGGCAACTTGGTTTAAAATTTCATTTTTATTGGTTAGAACCGAATTGGGAAGCTTTCTACTCACTAAAGACCGATCGTCGTTGTAAGCCCTGTCTGCAAAAGCCTCATATAAAATTTTAAAACCTTGCTTTTTAGCCTCCTCAGCAATTATGCTTCCATAAGGAACATATAAATTCATGTTTTGCTTATACTTTTCGATAGCTTTTAAAAAGGTGTTTGTAAGTTTTTCATCTTTGGCAAGATCGTTATAAAGAGCTCCATGAGGTTTAATGTGTTGCCATTCAATATTTTCCTTAAAGGCAATTTCTTCGAATACTTGTAGTTGACTTTGAATGGTTTCTATTAATTCTTCTTCGGAAATATTTAAAGACAATCGCCCAAAATTTTCTGTATCTGGATAAGAAGGGTGTGCTCCTATCTTCACCTCATGTTTCTTTGCCAATTGCATAACCGATCTCATCGATACTTCGTCACCAGTATGACCACCACAAGCGATATTACACGCTTGGATGTAAGGCATAAGAGCTTCCTCATTATTTGTTCCTTCTCCTAAATCGCAATTTATTATGATTTTCGACTTCATTTTTGCTTGAACAAGTCAATTTTTAACAAAATACCATTTACTCATCAATATTACTGAAATAAAATGTGTCTTTTTACTTTTATCTTCTTCCTAAAATAAAACCGTAGCTTCGGCTATGCTTTAATTTTCTTCCTTGTTAAAAGCAAAAATCTTCCATTTTCTTTTACCATAATATCAATTAGCAAATAGTATAAAGATAGGATAACTTTATCGATTGTCTAAATATTAACACTTAAAAGTGTACTGAACAAACTTTTAACTTCAGAATCACCCCAACCAACCATCTCTGTCTAAACTTCGGTATTGTATGGCTTCTGCGATATGGTTCCCAGATATTTTTTCTTCATGATCCAAATCGGCTATGGTTCGGGCCACTTTTAAAATCCTATCGTATGCCCTAGCGGAAAGATTTAATCGCTCCATGGCATTTCTGAGCAAATCTAAGGAAGCCGCATCCAGTTGGCAAAATTCCCTTATTTGTTTGGTATTCATTTGCGCATTGTAATGAATCGTGGGTAAGTTTTGAAACCTTTCGGTCTGTAGTTCCCTTGCTGCAGTTACCCGTTTTCTAATCTCCACACTGCTTTCGCCTTTTCTATTATCGGAAAGCTTTTCGAAAGGAACTGGAGTAACTTCTATATGGATGTCGATTCGGTCTAAAAGCGGACCCGAAATTTTGCTTAAATACCGCTGCATTTCCGCGGGAGAAGAGGTCACAGGAGCATCCGGATCATTAAAATATCCACCTGGACTCGGATTCATACTCGCAACCAACATAAAACTGGACGGATAAGTAACCGTAAACTTTGCTCGGGAAATGGTAACCTCCCTATCCTCCAAAGGTTGCCGCATAACTTCCAACACACTTCGTTTAAATTCTGGCAATTCGTCTAAAAACAATACTCCATTATGCGCCATCGAAATTTCCCCAGGCTGAGGATAAGCTCCACCTCCTACTAGGGCAACATCTGAAATGGTATGATGCGGACTCCGAAAAGGTCGCTGATTCATGATACCTGTATTGATGGTTCTACCCGTGACTGAATGTATTTTGGTTGTTTCCAAGGCTTCGTTCATAGTCATTGGCGGTAAGATGGAGGGTAGCCGCTTTGCAAGCATGGTTTTTCCAGCTCCCGGCGGACCGATAAGTATGATATTATGTCCACCTGCCGCGGCGATTTCCATACTTCTTTTTATACTTTCTTGTCCTTTTACATCGGCAAAATCGAATTCAGGAAAGTCTAAAGCCTTATAAAATTCTTCTTCAATATTCACAATGGTTTGTTGCAACGGAACATCTTTATCAAAAAAATCAATTACTTCTCTAATATCTTTTACTCCATAAACTTCAAGTCCGCTTACAATAGCAGCTTCTTTTGCATTTTCAGCGGGTAAAATAAATCCTTTAAAACCTTCTTCTTTTGCGTTGATGGCGATAGGCAATGCGCCACGAATGGGTTGCAACGTTCCATCGAGCGACAATTCCCCCAGGATTAAATAATCTTCGAGTCCGTCTGCTTTTATTTGTTCAGAAGCCGTTAAAATACCAATGGCCAAAGTGAGGTCGTAGGCAGAACCTTCTTTGCGCATATCTGCGGGTGCCATATTAATCGTTATTTTTTTTCCGGGAATCTTGAAACTGTTATGTTGCAGTGCCGCCGCAATTCTATAATTACTTTCTTTAATAGCGTTGTCTGGCAATCCCACCAGATGATAGCCAATACCTTGACCTATATTTACTTCCACAGTAATAGTGGTGGCTTCTATTCCAAAAACAGAACTTCCAAAAACTTTTTTTAACATAGACTATTTATTGCAAACAAGTTAAATATACTATAAAAAAATAAGCCCCGGTCATCCCGAGGCTAAATAAGTTTTAGAAAGTTGTTTTATTTTTAGTTCCAGAAAAGACTGTAAAGTACCACTAGAACAATCATAACCGCAAAAGCACCAACATTAAAAACAGGTCCGGTTTTAAATAGCTTTTTGCTAAGCTGAATTCCATGTGGGTCTTCCGCCCCTTTATTTTGCATAAGACTTATAACTACCATAACAAGAGCTGTTAATAGGAAGGTATACCCCATCTGGTTCATAAATGGAATGTCTATAAATATCGGACTGTCTGACCATCCCTTCGGGGCCACTTTAAAATACATTGCAATAGGAATGGATACCAAGGCTCCAATGATGGCGGCCTTGTTGGTTGTTTTTTTCCAGAAAAGACCCAATATAAATACAGCCAAGATACCCGGACTCACAACACCGGTGTATTCTTGTATAAATTGAAAAGCTTGATCGATACCCCCTAATAATGGCGCCATTACACAAGCAATAAGAAGCGCTACCCCAGCAGATATTCTACCAACATTTACCAAAGTGGAAGATTTGGCTGTTTTATTGATGTATTGTTTATAAATATCCATGGTAAAAATGGTAGATGTAGAATTTAACATGGAAGCCAACGAAGAAACAATAGCCGCAGCTAGGGCTGCAAAAGCCACGCCCTTAAGTCCAACAGGTAAAAATTGCAATAACCATGGGTAGGCCTTATCGGCTTGATCTAACGAAGGTAAGTTGTTATTTGCCATACTTCCCAAATTGGCCATAATTTCAGGATCGTTTATAATTACGTAAGCCGCAATACCAGGAATTACTACAATTAGTGGAATAACCAATTTTAAACAGGCTGCCAATAAAATACCTTTTTGTGCCTCTTTTAAAGATTTAGCCGCCAACGTACGCTGGATAATATATTGATTGAAACCCCAGTAATACAAATTCGCAACCCACATTCCACCAACAAGAACGCTGATACCCGGTAGGTTTGTATATTCTGGATTCGATTTATTTAAAATCATGGCAAAACGCTCTGGAACCCTTTCGTAAACAGTTTCCAAACCAGCAATAACGCCATTCCCACCAGATACTGTGTCCAGTGCCAAATAGGTAGTTACCAATCCACCTAAAACTAAGAATACTACTTGAATTACATCCGTCCATGCCACTGCGGAAAGTCCGCCATATAAAGAGTAGGCCGCAGCAAAAAGAGACAACCCTAAAACTCCGTAGATCATGGGGATTCCCATTATGGTTTCCAAGGCCAAGGAACCTAAATACAATACCGAAGCCAGGTTTACAAAAACATAAAGTGCTATCCAAAAAACGGCTAAAATGGTTTTAAGGTTTGTAGAATATCTTTTTTCAACAAACTCGGGAATGGTGTACAGCCCTTTTTCAATAAAAATAGGTAGAAAATACTTACCTACTATAAGTAAGGTCAATGCTGCCATCCACTCATAAGAAGCGATGGCCAAACCAGAGGCAAAACCCGAACCAGACATCCCAATAAACTGTTCTGCAGAAATATTTGCCGCAATTAGCGAGGCTCCAATAGCCCACCATGGGAGTGATTTACTTGCCAGAAAATAATCTTCTTCATTTCTTTCGTGTCCTTCTTTAGATCTGGACATCCATAGCCCTACCCCTAAAATTAAAATTGCATAGCATATGAATACCGCATAATCCCAGAAACTAAAAGTTGATGTCATAGGTTTTTAAGTTAAAATTTAATACTGAAATGCGAATATATAATTTTTATGCAAGAATTTTTGTGAATTAACACGATAAAAAAAGTAAATTATACTTTTAAAATCATAATTCACTGTTTTTGTTACATTTCATAGAGTGTTAATAGAACTTAAATATAATTGTAAGTTCACTGTTGAATCATTTGATATTTCAGAAAGAGTAAAGCCGCACAGATCGAAAAGCAATTTTGTAAATTTGTTTTATAAAAGTGTGTTATGGTACTAAAAGAAATAAAAGAAAGCGTAAGTAATTCAAGTAACCCCGTAGCAAAAGTAATTCATCAAGGGGCAAACTTTAAGGTTTTAGCAATCGGCTTCAAAAAGAGTATGCTACTAAAAGAACATACCGCAAATATTTCTTCTAAATTAACCGTTTTGGAAGGTAAGGTTCAGTATAAAGAAGGAAACAAAACGAAATTACTAAATCAATATGATGAAATTGATATTCCTATTGGAGCTCCTCATTCCGTAGAAGCTTTGGAAGATAGTCTTTGCTTGCTTACCCAAGGTTAATTTTATGGATCTATTCAATACACTCCCACCAAATGAAATAAATATCCTTCCCAGAGATGGTGAAGTTTACTATTACGGTCATATTTTTAATTTGAAAACTACCGATGACTATTTACAAAAACTATTACAATCTATCGAATGGAAAAATGATGAAGCTATTATCTTTGGGAAACGCATTGTAACCAAACGGAAAGTAGCCTGGTATGGAGATAAACCTTTTAAATATACCTATTCCAAGACTACAAAATCTGCGCTGTTATGGACGCCAGGATTACTTCAACTAAAAAAATCGGTTGAAAAAATCACCAATGAAACCTATAATTCCTGTTTGCTTAACCTTTATCACGACGGTAGCGAAGGAATGGCCTGGCATAGCGATGCAGAAAAGGATTTAAAGCAAAATGGAGCTATTGCATCCCTGAGTTTTGGTGCTACCAGAAAATTTTCTTTTAAACATAAAAACACCAAAGAAAAGGTAAATATTATCCTTGAAAATGGAAGTCTTTTAGTAATGAAAGGGGAAACCCAAAAAAACTGGTTACACCGGTTACCGCCCACAAAAAAGGTACTTACTCCTCGCGTAAACCTTACGTTTAGAACTATCGTAGAATGATTGTTCTATTTCTTCTTGATTTCTTATCTTTATATGAAAAAGAAAAAATTGTATGGAAAACTATTTAGTTATCGGAGGTTCCTCCGGAATTGGAAAAGAAATCGTAAATCTTCTATCCAGCCAAGGGCATAAGGTTTTCGCTACCTACAACGCCAATGAAATGGAGGACACAGACCATGTAACTTATAAGAAATTGGACGTTATGGCGGAAGAATTGGATTTAAGTTTTCTTCCCGACGAAGTAAATGGGATTGCCTATTGCCCAGGAAGCATTAATTTAAAACCTTTTAATAGATTTAAGGAAAAAGATTTTTTAGAAGATTACAAACTACAAGTTTTGGGTGCCACAAAAATTATTCAAGAAATTTTACCAAAATTAAAGGCGGTAGAAAAAAGCTCCATTGTATTTTTCTCTACCGTGGCTGTGCAGCAAGGTTTTAATTTTCATTCACAAGTAGCGATGTCTAAAGGAGCTTTGGAAGGTCTTACCAAGGCATTATCTGCAGAATTCGCACCAAATATTCGGGTAAATGCCATTGCTCCCGCTCTTACACAAACCCCTTTGGCGAGTAGGCTGTTAAATTCCGATCAAAAAATAAAAGCGAATGCCGAAATGAGTCCGCTTAAAGAACTTGGGCAACCAGAAGATATTGCCGAGGCAGCGGTGTATTTGCTTACACCAAAATCGAAATGGGTAACCGGACAAATTTTTAAGATTGATGGTGGTATGTCTACGGTAAAACTTTAATTATCCGTCATTAAATAAACATAGAACTAAGGCCCTTGATTCACTCGGGCCTTTTTCTTTGATACATTCTTGGACTTAAAATAAAAGAAACATAACTTTTACATTACTTTATTACTACTTACGCAACAAAATGTATATTTGCGGCCACTAGAACGTTTGAAATATGGAGTGTATTAGTGTTTTCGATATGTTAAAAATTGGTGTTGGGCCATCAAGTTCTCACACCTTAGGTCCATGGAGGGCTGCAGAAAGATGGATTTCTGAATTAAAAGAAGACGATCTTTTTGAAAAAGTTACCCAAATAAAAGTACATGTATATGGTTCCCTTTCTTTAACCGGAAAAGGACATGCAACGGATATTGCCATTGTACTCGGACTATCGGGAGCAGATCCCGAATATTTCCCTCTTGAAGAAATGGACGGTATCGTTAAAAAGATAAAGGAAGATGCTATTTTAAACTTCAATAATGAAAAACCAATTCCGTTTAATTTTAAGGAAAGTATCGTTTTTCATAGGGATTTTCTCCCTTTTCATGCTAACGGAATGACATTTGAAGCTACTTTGGCTTCCGGAGAAAAAAGAGAGGAAACCTACTATTCCATTGGTGGCGGATTTGTTGTAAAAGAAGAACTTATTCATGCCAAAGAAAATCTTAAAACTTTAAAAACCTTTCCGTTCCCTACCAGAAATGGATCGGAATTGCTTTCATACTGCGAACAAGAAAATAAGTCCATTTCTGAAATTGTGCTGGAAAATGAACGTTCGCTTCGTACAGATGAAGAAATTGATAAAGAATTACAGCGCATATGGGAAACTATGCTGGAATGCATGTTTATTGGTTGCCATACAGAAGGGAATCTCCCTGGCGGACTCAATGTGCGGCGCCGTGCCTTCGATACGCATAAAAAATTAATTGGCGACCTACCTTACGATACTCCCCAAGAGTGGTTGGAAACCATTAGAAAAACAGAGGTTAAATTTCGACAAATATTAAAATGGGTAGGCTGTTTTGCCATTGCCGTAAACGAGGTTAATGCCTCTTTAGGCCGTGTAGTTACAGCCCCTACCAATGGAAGCGCTGGAGTAATCCCGGCGGTGCTTATGTACTACTTGGTTATCGACAACCACCAGGCAAGTTTTAAAGAAATAAAACAATTTTTACTCGTTGCCGGGGAAATAGGAAGTATCTTTAAAAAAGGAGCTACTATTTCTGCCGCTATGGGCGGCTGCCAAGCCGAAATTGGTGTTTCTTCTGCCATGGCGGCCGGTGCGCTAACCGAGCTTATGGGAGGAACTCCAGAACAGGTATTAATGGCGGCAGAAATTGCTATGGAACATCACCTAGGGCTCACCTGCGACCCCATCGGTGGCTTGGTACAAGTGCCTTGCATCGAGCGTAACTCCATGGGTGCAATAAAAGCCATTAATGCTGCAGAACTCGCAATTGATTCCGACCCGAAAAATGCCAAAGTCCCCTTGGATAAAGTAGTAAACACCATGTGGGAAACCGCAAAGGACATGAATTCCAAATACAAGGAAACCTCCGAAGGCGGATTGGCCGTGGGTGTTCATTTAAGTGATTGCTAAAACGAAAAAAGGCCATCGTTTTAATTTGATAGCCTTTTTTACGCTGGTTTATTCGCAAGTACCTATTGTTTTCCACCAATGTTCACCACTACCTGGCTCTACCCATATGGGTCCGGTTTGGGCTTCATAAATAACTCCGTTGTACTCAACACGATCTCCCGTGTTGTAAACTTGTGGATAAGGTTTCCATGCAGCTAAGCCGTTACAATCCCCTCCAGGATTGCCTCCATCCCCCGTAACAAAAACGTTAACAAGGTTTGAAGTGGCCGTGTTTCCATCATTATCAGTAGCAACTGCCTTAAATTGATAGCTGTTTTCCGTACTATTTAAATAAATATATTCGTAGGGCGCAGAGGTATCTTCGCCGAGCAGGGAGTTCCCTGAATAAAATGAAACTTTGGTTACCGTGCCATCGTTATCGCTCGCATCAGCAGTAATGGTAATGTTTTCACCTTCCGTAAAGGAATCGTTATTTCCAGGAGCGGTTATGGTTACTTGTGGGTTTTCCCCAGTTGATCCACCATTCCCGTCACAATTGGAAATTAATTCCCACGGACCTCCAGAGGACGGATTGTCCCCTTGTGTCCACCATTTTGCACGGTAAAGACTTCCTTGATAGATTACTTCTAGTCCTTGGGTGTATACATTGCCACTAGCCCATTGTGGAGCGTTGTCACAACCGCCACCTGAACCAGGGTTGCCGTCTCCCCCACCTTCGTAAGGAGATGTAGGATAGTTCTCTGCATTTTGGATGGCTGCTGCTGGCGATACGCCATTTAAAACTTGACTGGCTACATAGGTATAGCCGTAAGCAGATGAAGTTCCATTCCCTAATAGCAATTGCCAAATCATTATACCATCCAAATTGTTTTTTGCTGAAATATGAGCACTTATATCGGCCATCGTTTCGTAGGAATAGGTAAAATAAGGTCCCCATGGCTCATTGGGGTAATGAGTTCCAGCTGCAATGGCAAATCCGTATTGGTCGGCATAATAGCGATAAGAATCGTAAAGAATGGTTCTATTTCTTGCGGCACCGATGTTGTAGTTCTGTATGGCAATCAAGTCAATTTTATCACCCACTGCTTTCATTACTGGAATCATATGTCCTGTAGCCCCAAAACCGAATAGACTGATGGCTTCATTTGGGGATGTAGCATTGTAGAGGTTATCGTCTGACTCTCCAGACAAACTATTTCTATTGGCATACGCAAAAGGAGAATCGGGATCATCGTTATTTAATCCACCCAAAGCGCCAACTCCAGAAGGGGCGCATGCAATTAAATATTCGCCCTCGGGCATAATAGCTCTCGAATTATTGAAAAAATCAATAAAATGTTGAATGTTCTCCGGATCGCCAATGGTTTGAAAACCACCATTTGGCTCGTAATCCCAATCAATCCCTTCAAATCCCATATCGTCTACAAGATCTTTAATCTGTTGATAATCTATGTCGTAAGCAGCGCTTGTTCCCCAATAGGTTTCCCCTCCGATAGACAAAATTACCTTAATACCTTTTTCTTTTAAAATGGAAACCGTTTCTTTAAGGGTTTGTCCATCGTAAGGTGTTTGTATCCCTGTTCCTTGAAGACTGTAAGAACCCTTTTGGTACCTTAAATTGGGTTTGGCAAAGGCCAAGAATATATGCGTAATATGTTCGGGGACGTCCCTTAATTTAGAACCTTTACCAGGAGCCGCCCAACTTTCTGACCAAGAAGGGAAATATCCTAATACAATAGGTTCTGTAATACTAGCAGTAGCATACGCTGTCTTTAAACTGGTTTCTTCAATATTCTCTTTGGAAGAAAAATCTTCTTTGGAACACGATTGAAAAAAAAGCAAACTAAACAGTATTAAACTGATGTTTTTTAAATGTTTCATAAAATGTAAAATTTGGTTTATACCATCAATTTAATGATTATCAGTATGTTAAATAAACATTTTATATATACAACAGTGTTTGACAAACCAACAACCTAAAATTACCTATAAACGGTAAAATATGTATTTCATCGATATTTAAACAACTGAACTAATCGTTTTCGGAAGTGAAGACAGAAAAAATGTATCTCTTTTCAAAAGAGTTCCCTAAGATTTTTTTTGCTAAAAAGTTTTAAAGATTGTTTGCGTTGTCATGGGCGCTACTAACCAACAAAGCAGCTCCTGAAAATTAGATTGATCGAACTACTATCTCCCGAATCTATAACACAGTTGGATTGAAATGAAGTTTAAACTTTACCTCTTTTTCCTTTTATTCCTTTTATTGTAATTTTTATCACCCCGCGTTTTGGGCTTTTTATATTTTTTAGCAATTTCCCTGCGATAAGATCCTCCTTGATTTGTTTTTTTATTTTTCTCTTTCTTTTCATGAAAGCTGGGACCGGGTGCATCGGCATCAATACGCTTATGCGGATTGTCTGGCTCTAAAATGCGAGGTTGCTCTTCGGCTGTGAGTTTAGTCGCTATTTCTACAGTCTCAGGGAATTCTTGCTGAGGGATTTCCATATTCATCAATTGTTCAATAGCTTCCTTAGCTGCTGCTTCTTTTTCCGTATAGAAAAGTATGGAGCTCCCTTTTTCCTCAGCCCTTCCTGTTCTTCCTATGCGGTGCATATAGTTTTCAGGAAACGATGGTGTATCAAAATTAAACACATGGGAAATCTTTGTAAGATCCAACCCACGGGACATTACATCTGTAGTGACCAAAATACGATGAACACCTTCTTCAAATTGTTCAATGGAACGCAAACGGTAATTTTGGGTTTTATTGGAGTGGATTACACATACCTCATCTTCAAAATTCTCCGAAAGTTGAGAAAACAATAAATCTGCACTTTTTTTGTTGGATACAAATACCAGTACCTTTTTATAATTTTCCTTGTCTTTTAAAATATGCTCCAAAAGGTTGATTTTTGTGTAAAAGTTAGGGACTTCATAACAAACCTGCTCTATATTTTCCAGTGGAGTTCCACTTACTGCTACCGAAACCTTTTCAGTGCCCCTAAAAAAATCGAGGATCAGCATTTCAATATCCTCGGTCATCGTTGCCGAAAACATAATATTTTGCCGGCGTTCTGGTAGAAGCTCGAAAATATTGTTCAATTGAAACCGGAAACCAA
The DNA here is from genome assembly GCF_013391805.1 of Galbibacter sp. BG1. Lineage (GTDB taxonomy): Bacteria > Bacteroidota > Bacteroidia > Flavobacteriales > Flavobacteriaceae > Galbibacter. The sequence goes on from NZ_CP058364.1 coordinate 3,655,892, forward strand.
GATCGAGCATTACGTCTACCTCATCTATAACAAGCTTTTTAACAGATTTTAGGGAGACAGCCCGACTGATTACCAAATCGTAAAGCCTCCCTGGCGTGGCCACTACAATATCGGTTCCTTGCGCCAAAGCCTCTTTTTGACGATTTATATTAGTACCCCCAAAAACACCTTCTACCCTAACATTTAGGTATTTGCTGAATTTTTGAATTTCCTCTACCACTTGCACCACCAACTCTCGTGTGGGAACCATTACCAGGACCCTTGGGTTTACCTGCTTAGAGAATTTTAATTGTTGAAGAATAGGAAGCATATAAGCAAACGTCTTACCAGTTCCCGTTTGGGCAATCCCAATTACATCTTTACCAGACATTACTACCGGAAAAGCTTTTTCCTGGATGGGTGTTGGCTTTTCAAAGCCTAAATCTTCAATGGCGTACCCTAATTGCTTGGAAATTTTAAAATCTTCAAAAGATGACATCTGCTCTTATTTGCTTGTTTAAAAGCTACAAAGGTACATCTAAAATGATTTTAGTCTTTAAAAAATCAAGTATATCTAGCAATTACGTCCGTTTCACTTATAATAAGTCTTTCGTAAGTTCCAGCTCCATCTATCAATCCCGAAAGGCCACTTATAGAATAATAACCCGCGCTACCATCTCCAATTACGCTAATATTATCTCTAATATTCTGATTTATAATATCCAAGGATATATTATTTAGATCTGATTCTTGAATTAATTTCCCATCGCTATCAAGGGGTCTCAATTTATAAGCCACTTTATTCGATGCATTGGTTGTATTTCCTCCAACTAATCGAGCAAAGTTATCGCCATCTATTTCCACAATTTCAACTACAATATCTACATGGCTTGAACCACTTGAGGGTGATATTCTTCCTTGAGCATCTATTGTATAAGAGGATCCTGATCTGCCATTTACAATTAAATCACCAAGCTGTACAGCTTCGTTAGAAGGATCATGTAGAACCATTGTATTGCCAGATAATTGCATACTTTGCGAGATATATCTTATATGGTTTCCGCTAGGCTCAAATATTCCAAGGGTTTCCAAACAAGTCTTTGCACGTCTAAGAAGTATTCTCTTGTTAGTATTATTTAATGAATCGTAATTTTCAATTGAATGACCGTTATAAGAAGCGTTATCAGGAAAATGACTTACTACAGCATGCAAATATGCCCTCATGAATAAATATGATATGAAAGCTGCACTCCATGCAACCTGATCAGGAACAGTTTGTCTAGCAGTAGATTCTGCTCCAGAAACCGTTCTAAACGGCAACCAATATTCAGTAACTTTTGCTATTCCATCGTTATTATTATCTAATAATCCACCGGTCCACCATGTATTAAATTCATCATGTGCCACCTGTGTTGCGTAATCAACAACTGTATCAGCCGGAATATCCCAAGGAGTAGAACTAGTGTTTCCTTGCCCTTCAGATTGTTGTATCAATCGATCGCTAAAGCGTACTATTTGTAAAAACAGATTTCCGGAATTATCGGTGACCATTTGTTCAAACATTTCTATAAATGCATCGAAATATTCGAATTGCTCCTGTCCATTTTGCGGGTTCACAAATTTAAAAGTTACGTCATTGGGATTATTTAAATCGCCTTCCATCCCAAAAAGTAACAAAGCGTGAGGGGAAAAACCGCTAGAGCTATCGGCATCTATGGTTACCCAAAGTGGACCATAGGTACTCAACCAATCGTAATATTGTCGTAAAGTATAGCTTGCAGGCGGCATAGCTTCCAATCCTAAAGCATGTATAAATTGATTTTTCTCAGAGGCAAACAAACCTGTTTCGTTATTAAACATATCAACATAGTAGTTCTCATTTGCTGGGTTTAAGTTATTACCAGCAATCGCCAGTATTTCTGGTATCGTATTACTGCTACGCAGTTTCCAGTTCATAAGCATGGTTGCCACAGTTGCCCAGCAGCCCATTGTAGGCTGTGTCATGCCTTCAACTTGATAATTTACATTGATGGGCTGCGACCCCTCTGAAGGTCTTACGTTTATAGACTCATGAGTACCATCGGCATCGGTGCGCTGTGCTTGTACCGTTTGCCCACGGTTAATTGCTTCTGAAGCTGTTTGGGCTAACGATGGTCTGTTTCGTTCTCTTTCAAACTGTGCCGTTTCCCTAACACTCTCTCCCCCGTCTATTTGTTGTTGTAGGTGTTGACGTGTAAGGTTTTGGGCGTCTTCTTCAGTAATATTCCCCGCCTGTCTAGCCTGAGAAATTCCTTCGGCAATGTTTTGTGAGTTCTGCGTGTTGTGCTGTTGGGTAGCTAAACTCTTGGACATTTCGGCAAACGCTTTCGCATTTTCTTGATTGGATAAGTACGTTCTTATTGCATTATCTTGATTTTTAGCCAAACCTGTAATGTCGTTAAATGCACCTGGCTTTCCTAGCAATTCTGATAACTGAGATAGTCCAGCTCCTGGTGCTGGCGCATCGGGTGCATTTTGGATGTTTACCATAGGACTTGCAAAATCTTTATATTCTGGCCTGTATTCTGTAATACTGGGCGTAGGCGTTACAATTGGCGCAATAGAGGTTGGCTCTTCGGTTCTAAACTTATCCCAATCTTGTGAAGAGTTTTCCTTTACCATTTCGCAAGCATCACAAGAACCTTGAATAGCTTCCATAAATACGCCTCGGGTTGGTACACTTAATCTATATGGAGGAACTGGTGTAAGGGGTTTGTAATAATCGAATAAGCTTGTTTCTAAGAAAACATTATCTCCAATTTCTTCCAACATATTGTCCCTACCTACCCGATAACCATCTGCTACTGGAAAAACAAGTGAATTCCCCGTAATGGTAATTAATTCGTTCTTTACCACAGAGGCCAAGCTTCGCATCACCGATTTCTGTCCTGTCGAAGTATAGGTTTGAATATTGAAACCATCCAATAACATATAGCGTCGGTCAGCATCTAAATTTTTCCATAAAACTTTATTATAGTGCTCTAGATGGCTATTTAAATGCTCTATAAGTTCATTTACAATATATCTGTCTTCTTTTCTAGGATCCGTTTCATCCCTTGCTGTTAGCGGAATATATAGCTCTACCCCATTAGAATCCAATAAATCATCGGTGGGATTTCCTCTAAACAACCGCCCTTCAAAATGTTCCGTTGTGTAATTCAAACGAACTCTTTCTACTATAAGCAGGGTATTTCCACCATCCAATTTTTTCACAGCATTATTGTTACACTTCATTTTTATATATAACGGCAGCTGTCGTCTGGTTTTGGTGGAATGTCCATTAACTTTAATGGTCATTCTGCGGTTTCCTCCGGTGTATCTAGTCGTACGGGTAAGATCTGCTCCCAACTCGTCGATGTATATACTGTTAACTATTTTATCGTATACTTCGGGCAAAATGTCGTTATTGAAAATGCTATCCCATTCGGCAATCAACCTTCCGGCAAAATAATAATCAAGAAAATCGTAAACACTTGTATATCCCAAAATTTCCGAGTAGGCTGTCCACTGCTCTTTATCTACATGGCCGTCTTCGAAAAACTCTTCTCCATTGTAACCACCACTTACGGTAATATCAAATATAGGAAGGCTTATGGGTCTCGGCTGGAAAGATTTTATTCGTATACATCTAGAAGGGGGTACCGTTTGATAGTTTGCATCCAATACCATAAACTGATCAAAGATGGCAGCCTTCACCAAGATTTCTTCCTCTCGTGTCTTATATTTTACATTTGTTCCTGGAACTCCAGTTGCAAGAAGAGAAAGTCCGCCAGTGACGGCTCCTAAAAACGAATCAAAGATTCCTTTTTTAGCGGTTTCAAAATAATCTACATCCTTATGTGTTATAGTTTTTGTAATTATGGGTAGCGATTTTATCCTATCATATTTGCTTTTTGGTCTTCTTAATTCAATTCTAAGTGTAAAATCACCTTTAATATCGGTAATTCTCCCATCTGCATAAGTTGTCCCTTCTGCAGGGTAATCTACCCTGGTATAATCTGTTTTAATCCGTTTGTTGGCATCAAAAGCTTTAAGAAGTGGATGACTTTGTCTTCTTCGTAAAAACGAAAGCCAAGACCGCCTTAAATATGTATTGGAAGGAATAGGCAATAAATTAGTTGCTAATATGTCTTTCCATTTATGAATGTTTTCCGTGGAAAAATTTGTCATCAACAAAGGTACAAACACACATTCTTCTACGTGTGACAGCTCTTGGTAAATGGCATAATGACGCAGTACCTCAAAATACATCATGGTAAGGGAATGGCAATGGTTATGGTTGGCAATAGTTTCTGCAGTAACTCCATAATCTTGGTCCTGTGTAACAGTGGTTACTACAGAGGCGTTTAATTCGCGATAACTTTCTGCATTTTGCATTAGCGATTGGCGTAATTTCTCCCCAAAAAACTGGGTGATATTTCTCGAACTGTTTTGCGAAGCTGATGAATTGGAATTGGAGAAACCTCCTGCTACTCCCAAGGAGGCACCAAAGCCACCGTAAGAGCCACTTGCGCCTAGTCCAGCAGACATTCCAGAAGTATGCGCCTTGCTTCTACCACTCATGTTTTCATCAAGTCCGCCACTCAACTGGTCGGTAATAAAACGGTCACTTATCAATTGAGAGGAAAGTTCCTCTCCTTGGGAGATATCTTGAGCTTCTGCCCCTGCAAAAGAATGGGAGGATTCGAAAACTACAATTTGCTTTTTCTGTCCGGGTGCTAAAGGCAGGGAGTATACCAAATCCCCGAGAGAATACCCATCTGCTTTAAAAACCGATTTGTAATGAAGAATATGACCAGTGGCAACGGTTACCGCTTGATACATCGATATGTTTTCTTTTGCGTCGGGAGCATCTTCCCAACGAATGGGATTGTTAAGGTCTACTTCCTTGCGTTGTATTTTTTTATTCCCTCCAACCAAATTATATTCAACTCTCAAACCTTTTCCATCCCTTACATTCTTCTTTTCTAGAACATAATTAGAAACATCTGGGTCTGATATTCTAACAATCGCATTGTAACGGTATTCGCGTAAGGTTCTATTGGGTGTGGATAAGTTAAGGCAAGCTCCACCTATATCCTGAGTATATTCATCAGATTCTATTAAATCTGCTTGGTCGGGAAGTCGCTTGGCTTTTGTTTTGGAGTGGCATTCACAATCATCGTGTTGGTCACCCTCTTCTGGAATGGAAACTTCTTCTTCTACTAACAGAAGGTAAATAAAATCGTCTGAAACAGTTTCGTTCTTGTCATCTGCATTAATTACGAGGTCTACCGGACTATTCGGCATAATGGAAACCATTGCTTGGGCCTCAACATAATCGCCATATGGGTAATCCATTGAAAAATTACCAGATTTATCGGTAGTTCCCGAAGTTACAATTCTATAAATTTCATCCCCTTCTTTTTTTGCTTGTACGATAACAGTGAGTTCGTTGAGATTATATTTTTTACCCTTTTGCAAAACTTTCCCGCGGAGTCTTTTTGTGCTCTTTGGTTTTCCGGTCTGTGGGTCTACCTCAAGACCATCGGTTGGATATTTTCGTAGACTTATGGATAGATCCTGTAAGGTTTCATCATCCCTATCATAATTTTCTTCCCATAAAACAGCTCCATCAAAACCTTTTACCCTTACGGTTACATCTCCGGAAATATTATTAACTAATATGGGTTTATTCTTGGTGAAGTCAAAATCAATTGAATTATCGGCAATGGTTTCCTCTTCTTTAGACCAATTGTATTTTAAAATTTTGGAGTCACCGTTGGATTGTTGATACTCTACTGACAAATCGTAAGCATCCAAATCGGCTTGAGAAAGTTCGTCTTCGCTTTCAATTTCCAAATTCCCGGCAATACCTATCGCTTCAATAGGCGGGATTTCTAAGGGAAAATCAAACAGTTTATTAAAATTATCTTTTAAATAGTCAAAGAATTCTTCGTTCACGGTGTATTCCGTCCTCTTTAAAAAATCCATTAACTGTGTATAACTCACGGTAAAATCTGCAGTAGAAAGTTTTGGATGTTCACCGTTTAAATCGACTAAAATTTGAATAAAATTAAGTACTAACTCATCAGAAATACTTCTATCAGGATAAATCACATCAAATATATATTTGAAAAGCTCGTAAACTTCTTTGTTGATTAGAAATACTCTTTTATTGTATTGTTCAGCTAAATTCTTCAATCCTTTTTCGTTTAAAGGATCTTTAGCGTCTGAAAGAATGTCGCCATAAGTGCCTATAAACTTGGCATATTCTTGCTGGTAGTACTTCCTGTCATAGTCGGATGATATGGGAGATTTTAAATAATAAATCCCTTCAAACTCCTTTGTATTTATAATTTGGTTGTATTCATCTCTTGTGGTAACTGTAAACTTGAATGAATAATCGTTTATATCTACACCTTCCCTATTCAGAATTTCTATAAAATGAAATAAAAAGAATCCATAAATATCATTTACGTCATCTCCAACAAGCGCATCCAAAGGTAAATTTAGTTTATAGGTATTATCATCTAAATCTTGACTGGTATTAAACTGCTCGTAACCATTGACATATCTAAAAACTTGATTTCTTTCTATTTTAAAAGAAAATTTTGGCATTTTTGCCGAAATAGACACACTATCTATTTCATGTTGACGATCGTCCCCTGCGGAAAAACTAAACTGAATGGAAGCCATGGTTGATGTATTTAATTAAAAGCAAAACGCTTAAAAGTTAATTGTGATAAAAGTTATAAAACCTTTAACCTTACCAAATATAAATAACTGAAAAACATAATATTAGATGGTTATACCGTATAAAAAAGCGGATTTTACCTCTAGGAAAAACACCCCTAACCAAGGGGCATTTACTTTAAGTCTACTTAATTTTTAGTAGTATACATATCTATTTACGCCATATGCCACATCAACATTTTAAAATCTACAAGCCTTACGGAATTATAAGTCAGACACACAGTAATGACCCAAAACAGAAACGTAAAAAAAGGTTTTTGAGAGAACTATACGATTTCCCGGAGGATATTATGCCCATTGGCCGCTTGGATGAAAAATCGGAAGGTTTATTGCTCATGACTACCGATGGCAAATTAAGCGACACCATAAACCGCAGCGGAATTGAAAAAGAATATTTTGCCCAAGTTGATGGAACTATTACAGAAGAAGCTATAGAAGATTTGCAAACCGGACTTAATATAGGCCTCCATGGCGACACCTATAAAACACAACCTTGTATAGCAAAAAAAATAGAAACGCCAACGCTTCCTGAACGTGAAAAGAAGATCCGTGACGCGCGCCACGGACCTACGAGTTGGATTAGTATCACCCTAACGGAAGGCAAGTTTCATCAAGTACGCAAAATGACATCTGCTGTTGGTTTTCCTACACTTCGATTGGTTCGAGTAAGAATTGGGGATATTTATCTCGGTTCCATGCTTCCCGGCGATGTATTAAAAATTTCTATTTAGAGGGTGTTTCATTATATGGAACCCAAAGTTCCCAAGAGGCTGGCGTAAAGCTATCTTTTAAAGCTACATCGAGCAAGGCCTCAAATATGCTTTCGCCATTATCGGAATTTACCATCATTAAAATTCCCTTTTTAGCGTTTGGGAAAAGAATGGAGTAATGCTGGAATCCGTTTCCATGGCCTTCTTTAAAAGCTCCCGTTCCATAAGGGGTCTGTATCACTCCCCAACCCAAACCGTAGCTTAACTTAATAGCATCGTACCTATCTGTGGTTTTCTTGGAGAGCGGACCAAATTGTTTTAAGGATCGGATTCTAATTTGCGGACTAAAGATTTGGTTCCAGGAAGCCTCAGATATAATTTTTTCGTTTAACGCAGCTAAAAGAAATTTACTGTAATCGTTCCCAGTAGTTTCCAACGTGCTTCCGCCACGGGGTTCATTATCGGTGTCCTTTTTGTAAATTTCCCCTTCCGAATCATGTCCATAAGCGAAATCACGATTAAATCTAGATTGCCATTGATAGCTGGAATTATTCATTCCCAGTGGTTTAAAAATATAGGTTTGTGCCAATTCCTCTAAGCCTTTACCAGTAATTTTTTCCAAAACCACCTGTAAGTACACAAATCCTTCCCCAGAATAGCTATAGCGAGTTCCAGGTTCAAAATGCACCCTCAATTTATGGTCGGGTTCATTCCACCGCCAATTTGGTAGCCCGGTAGTATGCGCCAAACACATGCGGGCCGTTATTTTGGTGTACAGACTATCTTCCTCTAAAGAAGAAAAATCATCATGCCAGCGTGTTTGTGGCGTGTATTCATAAATTTTCCTAGGTAAATAAGATTCCAATGGGGTATCTAAGTCGATTACTTCCTCTTCGACTAGTTTCATTACCAAAACACTAAATACAGCTTTGCTCAAAGAAGCTCCATAGATATTGGTATTTCCTTGTAAACGCTCATTATTTGGTTTGTTTTTAAAACCAAAAGTCTCTTTATAAGCTATTTTATCATCGTTAAAAACAGTTATTGCCATTCCATGAACCTCGGCATCGGTCATCAATTGGGTGATTTTATGGTTCAACGAGTCGTTGGTAATAATGCTTCCATCGAGTCTTTCTATAGTCTGCGCCTGTACTGAAATACTTCCCGCCAGAAAAATTATCGACACCAGACCTTTCACCACATTACTTACACTCTTTTTTTCGCGGATAAAAGGTATTGCGAGGGGATAAAAACATTTATGGGAGTTTACAGCACTTACAATATTTATCAAGGTGACGATAATGGCATAAGGAATCACTAAAATAAAGAAGAAGAAACCAATGCCTTCTATGGTAACCAAGCCAATAAAGGACAGGAAAAACAAAATGGTCATGGTAATTTGAAAATTAATTACTCTCCTGCCATGAGTGTTGTAAATGGGGTTATCTTCACGTTTGTGGATCCATAAAAACAACGGCAATAAGATATTGCACAACGGAAGTATCAACCCTAAAATTGGGGTTCCATGAATAAGCAACAACCACTTGGTTTTAATGTTTTCTTCTTTTGGGTTCTCTATGGAAAGTAAGTCGTCTACCTCAACTTCTAGCGCAGTGGCCAATAACTTAACTGTTTTGAGATGCGGAGTAACTTCCCCTTTTTCTATCCGTTGAATGGTACGAACGGTTACGGTAGTGATTTCTGAAAGTTCTTCCTGTGAGTAGCCTTTTAATTTTCTTTGATATTTTAAATTTTCTGAAATTGATTGGTTTTCCATTTTTCTATGTTTTTGTTGAAAGCAAATCTACTTTGAATAGCTCGTCTTTGTTACGACATTTAGGTGTCACCTAGCTGTCATATCCCATAAAATGGGAGCTTCTAGGCGTTTGTAAAGCTTTCCTTGATAAAATATATCCTTTCAACAAAATTTTAATCTTCTAATTTATACCAATCCTCCACTTCCAAATTTGCCCTTCTTCCTTGAGCTTTAGGGGCGTAATTGGTAGCCAAGTAGTCTAAAATATCGTTTTCTTGATCGCCCAGATCCCAAAGGTTTTGTGTTTCCTGCATCCACCTAATGGTGGTTAACCAACCTTCCCTGCTCATCCTGTTCTGGGTTACCAGTTTTGCAGAATGGCAATTGGTGCAATTGTTTATAACGGCTTCCAGACCTTCGCCTTCCACAAAACCAGTGGCCACATGTATACCGTTTTCAATCCCCGTTACAGAGATCGTTTCTAAAGTATTTGCAGCAGAGTCTATCTCTATTTCGGTTACTTCGGGAGTGGATTTAAAAAGAGAGGAATTCGGATTTAAAATTAAAAACAACAAAAAAGACCCGATGACAATAATTACCGTACTGAAAATAACCAGACTTTTGGTCAACTGTTTTATATGTGCTAGCAAATTATCGTTATCCATATTAACTAACTTTTATAGCAATTCTATGGCAGGCGTTGTTAAGATATCCTTTGGGGTTCCAACCGGGTAAAACCATAGGTTGACTTTTACCATTGCTGTCAGTTGCCCGAGCCCAGACTTCGTAATAACCGGTTTCGGGAAAATTTACGGTGGCCGTAAACTGCTGCCAAGCCAATCGGTTTGCTGGAGCTTTTAATTCGCATTGATGCCAAGTACTGCCAAAATCTATAGAATATTCCATTTTGACAACCTCCAAATCCCCCGCCCAAGCATGCCCATTAATTTTTAAAGGTTTACCAAGTTTAAGCATGGCACCTGTTTTAGGGGAGGTTATTAAAGATTTTACTGGCATGGATTCTATAATACACATATCTTCGTCTGCCACTTCTTCCCCCGGAGCTACCGGTTTGCAAGGCACGCGGTACGAAGTGCCCGTCATTTTTGCACCATCGTGAACTTTGTTTCTTACGCTTATGGTTTGCAACCATTTTCCAGATACAGATGCCGGCCATCCTCCAGCAACCAATCTTAAGGGATAACCATGGGCAATTGGTATCTCTTCATCATTCATTTTAAAAGCTAATAGGGTTTCATCTTCCATAGCCTTATGCATGGGGCATCCCCTGGAAATTGGTTCCTTGTCTGGACTCCTACTCAAATGAATATCTGCCGCATGGTAGCCAATGTAGACAGCGTTTTTTTTTATGCCTACATCTTCCAGCACATCTTTTAAACGCACCCCTGTCCATTTAGCGCAATGCACGGCGCCTAAGCCCCATTGGTTTCCTTTAGCAGGCGGATAGAACTCTTTACGGCCATTTCCACCGCACTCCAGCGTGAGTTGATAACTGTATTGTTTAAAATTCTTTTTTAAATCAGTTAATGTATATGTTTTTGTTTTAGCCGCAGACTCCCCTTCCACCGTGAGCGTCCAAGTGGTGGCGTCTATAGATTCGGGAAGGAGCCCGTTATTCCTAATAAACATGGCACTGTTGGGCGTAATGGCATCGTTAAGCAGGTGTGCCTTCGATTCTATATTCCACGGTCGATCGTTTAAAACCTCCATTTCTTCATTTAAATTGAATAATTCAAACGGATTTGGGTCTTGTGCCAGTAACGGAACGTATCCTTTTGGCATTAAATGTCCATATACGTTGGATACTCCACTGGCCAAGGCTGCCGAAGTAAACAAACTGCTTTCTATAAACTTTCTGCGCTTCATAGTACAACTGTGTTTGAAGCATAAAGATAAAATTTATGCTGAAGTTCTTTCAACAAATCTATGGAATGTATTGAATTATTCATGCCAGAAACCATCCGTAGACGTTCCATGACTATATTTATACGTTCCACCATGGTATTTTCACGTTATTTAATGGTCGCAATACGTTACCATGCCTATCCAATGGTACATTTTACTGCTTTTTATACGTAGGTAGACGTATCTCACGGGTCATTTAACGTCTCGGTACACGTTCTTAACGTATCCAGATACGTTAGTGTAGGTATAATTATAGGTTTCTAACGTGTAGAAATACGTTGGCATACGTATCGGGAACATCATTTAACGTGTCTGGACACATATTGGGACGTATATTTAAGTTTTTTTTGTGACTAATTATTTTCTAGTTTTTAAAAACCGCTACGGATCTTGCCCGCGGAAGGCAGGTGCAAGAATGATTCTATTCAAAGTAAAAAGTACCAAGTACAGGGTACAAAATATAAAGTACAGTGCAAGTCATTTCGATCCCGAAGTCTCGGGAGAGAAATCATATGAACTTACTTCTTATTATGATGGATTAAATGCGTACAGTTGCCAGTAGCAGTAAGCAGTTTTTTGTTGTGAATACTGCCAATTGCGACTGCACACTGAACACTGAAAACTGCCAACCATTTTCTAAGCTTGACAAAATCCCCTATATTTGCAATGAAATTTTGCTCATGGAAAAATTAAAACAACGCTGGGGAGTTACTTCTAACTTTCAGCTTCTTATAATTTTTATTGTATTTGCCATTACCGGTTCTACAGCTGCTAAAATAGCAGGGCCCATAACCGAGTATATTGGCTTGCATCCAGATTCGCTGCACCCGGTTTTATATTGGGTTGTTAGAATATTATTAATCTTCCCTATTTACCAAGTATTACTTGTTTTGTTTGGTTGGATATTTGGGCAGTTTGATTTTTTCTGGAATTTTGAAAAGAAAATGCTTAAAAGGTTTGGGATTAAAATTTAAGGATTTTTAACAACGAATCTTTTTTTTATTTCTAGTTTTGCATTCTATGCTATTGAAAAAGAAAAAAAATATTATTGCTCATTTTTTCTTACTCGCCTTTCTATTTATTCAGGCGTGTTCTTTGCATGGATTTACGCACGAAGATGATCATAATACCATTCAAGATTGTACTTGGTGCCACGTATCCCTATTCAATCACCTTACCCCTACCATACAAACAGCAGATGTATATGAGATTTTATTTGTTCCCATTTTTGAGGATACAAATATTTTAAAAGAATATCACTATACACATTCTGCCAAACCATTGGGAGCCATTATTTATAATAGGCCTCCCCCTTCTTTTTATACAGTTTAATTAAGTTCATCCAACAAAAGCCTTAACAATTTTTAATTGTGAGGTACTGTATAATTTACAAGTTATTTTTAATGAAATATTTAGTGGCTTTCCTGCTATTACTGCTAGGAGTCCATTTAGCATATTCACAAGATTGTGAGTATACTTTACATGGAAAGATTATCGACTTCCATGACGGTTCTCCCTTATTGAACGCTATCGCCAAAGTAAGCGATAGTGAAAAATTTGCTTACTCTGATATTAATGGTGAATTTACCATAGATAATCTGTGCACAGGGGTTGTAACCATAGAAATTATGCATCCCGAATGTGAGAATGCCGCCATAGATGTTACCATAAATGGAAATACGACTAAAGTTTTTAAAATGGAACATCACTTGGAACAGTTAAGCGCAGTTACGGTAACCAGTAATAAAGTACAGAACACTACTACTGGAAACGAGCAGAAATTACAAACTGAAGCCATTGAAAAATATAGTTCGTTTAGTTTAACGGATGCTTTAAAACAAGTTAGCGGTGTATCCTCCTTAAATAGTGGAGACGCCATAGTTAAGCCGGTAATCCAAGGGTTGCATAGCAGTAGAGTACTCACCTTAAATAATGGAGTGAGAATGGAAGACCAAGAATGGGGGATAGAACATGCTCCTAATGTGGATATAAACACGGCCGGTAGTCTTTCTGTAATTAAGGGGGCGTCGGCATTGCAATACGGCGGGGATGCTATTGGAGGTGTGGTACTGGTGAACCCGGAACCCATTTATGTCAAGGATTCTATTTTTGGCAAAAGCATTATTTCATTGTCTTCAAATGGTATGGGCTCATCTACCAGTAGCACTTTAACACAAACTTTCAAAAATGGATTTTATTGGGGCGTTCAAGGAACCATAAAGAGATTTGGGGATTTTGAAGCTCCAGAGTATGTTTTATCCAACACAGGCTATTCTGAAAAAGATTTTTCAGTAAAATTTGGACTAAAAAAGTTTACATATGGCTTTAATGCTTTTTACAGCTACTTCAATACCAATATAGCTATATTGAGAGCATCGCATATTGGGAATGTTTCAGATCTAGTTAATGCCATAAATAGCGATGAGCCTTTGTTTATAAGGGATTTTACCTATGCGCTGGATGCTCCGGAACAAAAAGTTGAACATCATTTAGCTAAACTCGAATTCTACAAAAGATTTTCTGGCTTAGGTAAACTAACGCTTCAATATAATTATCAAAATAACTATAGAAGGGAATTCGACATAAGGGTTGGCGACGACAAATACAAACCTGCAGTCGATTTATTGCTTACCACACAGCGGGTAAATTCTAATTTTAAGATAGACGCCCTTGAAAATGTAGATTTAAATTTTGGTATAGAAGGTATGTATCAAGAAAACGTCGCAGACCCAAGTACCGGGGTTAGAAGACTTATTCCAGATTATACAAAATACGGTTTTGGTGCCTTTGCCATTGCTAATTATCAATTAAGTGATAAGTTACTGGTGGAAGCAGGGTTTAGATATGATTACTCTCAAATAGATGCCCTAAAATTTTATTTAAAAAATAGATGGGAACAACAAGGTTACGACGACGATTTTTCAGACATAATTATTGAGGATTTTGGTACGCAATACCTCACCAATCCTGTTTTCGACTACAACAATTTTTCTTATACTGCCGGCTTAAACTATAAGTTCAACAATAATTACAACGTAAAATTCAACTACGCAAAAGCGAGCAGGGCTCCAAATCCTTCCGAACTATTTTCAGATGGACTGCACCAATCTGTGGCCGCAATAGAGTTAGGGAGTTTAAGGATCGGATCGGAATACTCCCAAAAATTTTCTTTGATTTTTGCTAAGAATAGTGGCGATTTTACTTTTAATATTGCGCCGTATTACAACCCTATTGATGATTTTATCTACATTGAGCCAACAGGTATAGAAACAACTATTAGAGGTGCATTTCCCGTGTATGAATACACCCAAGTAAACGCAAATCTATGGGGAGTAGATTTAGATGCCAGTTATAGGCTCTCCAAAAACTTTACCTATAATGGTCGATTTGCTTACGTAAGAGGTGAAGATAGGGATAGAAACGAGGCTTTAATAGATATTCCGCCTGCCAACCTTTACAATGCTATAACATTCAATAATACTACTGGAAAGGGATATTCTTTAACCCTACGGAGCGACTATGTTTTTAGGCAAAACCATTACCCCGACAACAATTTCTTTTACCAAGTTATTCAAGATGGGCAGCTCGTGAGCACCCTTGTGGATGTAAGCACGCCACCAGACGCCTATTTTTTACTTGGAATGGACTTTAATACTGGTTTTAATCTTTTTAGGAATACATCTATGGATGTTGGACTTTCTGTAAATAATATTTTAAATACCGCTTACCGCGACTATTTAAATCGGTTACGATATTTCGCCGACAATTCTGGAAGAAATATCAATATTCAAATCAAATTCAATTATTAATCTAAATTTTTATTCAAATGAAAACAATTAAATTATTAACTTATTTTCTTGCTGGAAGCATTCTATTAACCTCTTGTTCCGATGACGACGATGACGGGATAGAGCCAGTAAACCCTGAAGAAGTGATAACAGACGTTACGCTAAAATTTACTGACAGCGATGGAATGTCTAAAACTTACACGTATACAGATCCTCTTTACCGAGAAGATAGTTATGTAGACCCACAAATTATGTTGGATGCGGACATGAGTTACGATGTAGAAGTTAGTTTTCTTAATAATTCCAATCCAGACGATCCGGAAAATGTAACTGAAGAGGTAATTGAAGAAAAAGATGAGCATTTTGTAGAATACGCATTTGTTACTGCAAATGTTACGCTTACAAGAGCTTCAGATGACATTACAGATAGTAACGATGTTAAAATCGGTATTTTCACCGATTGGGCAAGCGGTGCGGCTTCAGAAGGAACCGTTCAAGTAACTCTTATCCATGAGCCAGAAAGTAAAGATACCAGCAATCCAAACGGAAGCCATACAGGAGGTGAAGTTGATGTTGAAGTACCTTTCGCTATTACTATTCAGTAATTAAAAACACATAATCTTTTAAAAGCTGGGCAGGATTCATTTCTGCTCAGCTTTTTATCGTTTAGATAAATCATTATTAAAAAAGACCTTAATTTTGTAAGACCATTATTTTGGTAAAACTTTTAAAAATGAAAAACACAATTACCTTACTTTTTATAGTAGGATTTCTAATTCAAGGTTTAGCTCAAAACAGCATCCAAGGAACCGTAACAGATGCAGAAACAGGAGAAGGGATCCCTTTTGTTAATATAAGTTTGCCACAACAGGAAAAAGGCACGAGTACCGACGAAAACGGAATATACCTTCTAGGGAATCTACCTAAAGGAAACTATAAAATGGTGGTCTCTGCCATTGGCTATAAAACCTATTCGCAAACTGTAAATCTAGACGGAGATACTAAGCTCGCTATTACCTTGACCCCATCGGCTATTGAAATAGAAGAGGTAATAGTTTCTACCCCTTTCCATAAACTACAGAGCGAGAATGTAATGAAAGTAGAACGGCAAAGCTTGGAAGATTTAAAAACGCAAGGCTTACCCACTTTGGCAGAAGGAATTACCAGTATTAGCGGTGTGGAAAGCGTTACTACTGGGGTGGGAATAGGGAAACCTGTTATACGTGGATTAAGTTCGAATAGGGTTTTAGTGTACACACAAGGTATTCGATTGGAGAACCAACAATTTGGTGCAGAACATGGTTTGGGCGTTAACCAAGCGGGTATAGAAAGCGTAGAGGTTATAAAAGGCCCAGCTTCTTTGCTCTATGGATCTGATGCACTTGGTGGGGTGCTTTATTTAAACCCTGAGAAGTTTGCCTATGCCAACGAAACCCACGGCGATGTAAACGCAAATTATTTTACCAATACCGAAGGGGTAAGCACCAATGCGGGCTTTAAAACTTCTGGAGATAAATTAAAGTTTTTAATAAGAGGTGCGTATGATTCCCATGCCGATTACGAAGCGGGCAATGGCGTTTATACTACCAATTCACGTTTTAACGAATACGATTTAAAATCGGGGTTTGGATATCAAGACACCAAGTTTAAAACAGAAATTAGATACAATTTCAATCGTTCCAACCTCGGGATTCCAGAGGAAATTGGAGAGCAAAACAGGGATCGTGATCCACTTTTGCCTTATCAAGAAATTGATAACCATATAATAAGTTCCAAAAACACTTTGTTTTTCGACAAAGGGAGTTTGGATGTAACCTTGGGGTATGTTGCCAATAACCGAAAAGAGTTTGAAGACGAACACCACCATCACGAGCATGAGGAGGGCGAAGAACATGAAGAAGAAGGAGAACACCATGATGAAGAACATGAAGAGCACGAAGGGGAAGAACACTCTGGAGAGGAGCCAGCCCTTAATATGAAACTCCATACTCTTAGCTACAACATCCAATATCATCTCCCGAAGCTAGGACAATTTGAAACTATTTTTGGCGTACAGGGCATGCATCAAACCAATGAGAATTTTGGTGAGGAGATACTAATCCCAGATGCCACCACGGTAGATTTCGGAGTAATGGGAACCACGCACTACCACATGGATAACAGCGACCTCCAGTTTGGATTACGCTACGACACCAGACGAATAGACACTAAAGAAATGGGGATGGTTAATACGGAAGTTTATTTTCCTGAGCTCGATAAAAACTACGAAAGTTTTAATGTTTCCGCTGGTTATCGTGCCACTGTATTTAAGAACATCATCGCTAGGATAAATTTGGCCACGGGGTTTAGAGCACCGAATTTGGCCGAGCTTACTTCAGATGGCACGCATAGTGGCGCCAACCGATTTGAAATTGGAAATCCGAACTTGGATAATGAGCAGAACTTTCAAACCGATCTTTCGCTTGAATATAAAAACAAGCATGTTGAATTCTTTGCCAACGGTTTTTATAATACCATTAACGACTATATCTATTTAGAGCCTACGGGAGCTATTGAAGATGGAGACCCGGTATACCAATACGTGCAAGACGATAGTTTTTTGTATGGAGGTGAATTCGGTTTTCACTTGCATCCACATCCTATCGACTGGTTGCATTATGAAACAAGTTTTGAAACGGTTACCGGTAAATTGAGGGATTCGGGAGATTACCTTCCATTAATTCCTGCAAATAAACTCACCAATACCTTTCGTGTGGAATTTACAAAGGGGAATATAAGTAACAAATATGCCTTTATTACCATGACAAACGTTTTCGACCAAGACAACGTAGATAATTTCGAAACGCGAACAGGAGGCTATACGCTTTTTAACGTGGGACTTGGAGCTACTTTCACAGCTTATAATCAGCCGTTTCAATTAAGTGTTAGCGCTAACAATTTGTTCGATAAACAATACATCTCACATCTCTCTAGGTTAAAAGTAGACGGTATCTACAATATTGGTAGAAATATAAATATTGGCTTAAGCGTTCCCTTTTAAGCTTCCATTTACTAAAATTATTTTAAAAAGAAAAACCCGTCAGTTTAAAAAACGTGACGGGTTTGCTATTTCTTAATGCTGATGGTTTACAGCGTTATAACCTTGGAATCCTTCTTTTTTAATACATATGTGTAAAGCCAGGTAAGCGTAAAGGTTGGTATAATGTCTAATCCTGGAACCAATTCTTCAATAAAAGTAATTGCCCCGGCTCCTTGGCCTACCCTTCCTTTGTACATGCGGGTCATAAGCCATCCTGCCAGGGGAGCCCAGATGATATCGGAAAATTCTCCGATACCAGGAATTGCATAGGAAAACATTCCAATAGCATCGAATAAGAGGCCTAAAAAAAGTTTTTTATACTTTCCTTTTTCTGAATCAATCATTTATCGTTCTTTTAAATAGAACTATTAATTTAATAAATTATTATCCCAAATCTGAACTTATCAATTTTAAAAATTCGTTTCTCGTTTCTATTTTTTCAAATTGTCCGCGAAATCCAGATGTGGTAGTTACCGAGTTTTGTTTTTGTACACCGCGCATCATCATACACATATGGGATGCTTCAATAACCACAGCAACCCCCTGTGGTTTTAAGGTAGAATTAATACATTCTAAAATATCATGGGTAAGTCGTTCTTGAACCTGTAAACGTCTAGCAAAAACATCCACCACTCTAGGCAACTTACTTAACCCTACTATATGTCCGTTAGGAATATACGCAATGTGGGCTTTTCCGAAGAATGGTAATAGATGGTGCTCGCATAAAGAATACAACTCGATATCCTTCACAATAACCATTTCGTTATAATCTTCAGCAAACATGGCGCTTTTTAAGATTTCTGCTGCGTCTTGCCCATATCCCTGTGTAAGGAACTGCATCGCCTTGGCAGCCCTCTCTGGTGTTTTTAACAACCCTTCCCTATCGGGATTTTCACCAAGGTTTTTAATGATTTCCTGATAGCTGTTTTTAACAGAATCGGTAACTTCTATATTGTACTCCTCTAAATTGTTATAACTCATTTTCTTTAGCAATTTTCTTTTTAATCCAAAAATACGGTTTAAATTTTTCAAAGAATTGCCGTGTAAAAATAATTTAAAAGACAATTCTACAAATTAATCCTATTCGAGGTTAGTCCAATACACTAAATTCTATGGTCGAGGAATTATAAACTTTATGGGTTTGCTTTTTGAAATCCTGCTTTTTTGCTTTGAAAATATTATCTACATATGTCTGCGGATTGATATCGATTAAAGGGAACCACGTACTTTGTATTTGCACTTGCATTATATGTCCTTTTTTAAAGGTGTGATACACATCTTGTAAGTTGATGTTTACTGAAGTTTCTTCTTCAGGAACAAATGGCTCCGGATTTTCAAAACTGTTTCTAAAACGGCCACGCATTACCTCGCTTCGCACCATCATATGGTAATTACTCATTTTAAGGTAATCCTGTGTTTCTTCAAAATCTTTGGCATCTGGTGGGTACACATCTATTATTTTAACAATCCAATCGGCTGCAGTTCCAGTGGTTGAAACCTTCAATTTAGCCAAAATATCCCCAACGACCGTCATATCTTCTTGAAGCTCTGGGGTTTCAAAAACCAAAACATCGGGTCTTCTTGCGGCAAAACGTTGGTCGTCTGTCATATATTTCCTCGGTGTAAATACCATTTTGATGTCTTCACTGTAGGGAACAGGTTTTTTGGGGTCGCTCACAAACGATTCAAAAGAATGCTGCAATGTCATTATTTCTGATAGGGACTGATCTTGCCCTAAACTATATACTTTTTTTACTGTGTTTTCTGGTGGCCATGTAGCGTAGGTGTTCCATTTATTGGCGCCCGTATCGTACATATAAGCTTCCGGTAAACCAATTTTACCTTTGCCATTGTCCTTCAGGAAATGATTGAAAAATTTAGTCTCGATGGAATCTTGATAAAATCTTGAAATATTATCTCCAAAATAAACATTTCCAATGGCCTGTCTTTCTTTATCACGCGCCCAATCGCCGTGACTCCATGGCCCCATAACAATAGTATTGTAGTTATCGCTATTCTTTTCTATGGTTTTATAGGTATTTAAAGGGCCGTAAAGATCTTCCGCATCAAACCATCCACCCACGACCATGGTCGCAGGTTTTATATCTTCTAAATGCTGAATAATTCCTCGCGACTGCCAAAACTCATCATAATTAGGGTGTTCTTTGAGCTGTTGCCAAAAAACATTGTCTTTTTTATAGTACTTATCCAAATTGGAAAGTGGTCCTGCATCTAAAAAGAATTGATATTGATCCTGTGTTTCCAATTCAGGAAAAGAATACCAAGTTTCCTTGGTAGGCTTTGTTTTTTCGTACCCAAAAACAGCGGTTGCCCTCCAATAGCTTAGCAAATACGCTCCGTTGTGGTGGAAATCATCAAAAAAGAAATCCCCTATACATGCCTGCGGGGAGACTGCTTTTAAAGCCGGATGGCCGCTTAACAAAGAATAGGTAGAATAGAATCCGGGATATGAAATTCCCCACACACCAACATTGCCATTGTTGTTTTCTACATTTTCCACAAGCCACTCTATGGTGTCGTAAGTATCAGACGCTTCATCTACCTGCTTCCCTTCTTTATTGGGTATAAAAGCCCTCATATTGTCGTAAACACCTTCGCTGTTCCAACGTCCACGTACATCTTGATAAACAATAATGTAACCATCTTTCATCATGGTTTCATTGGGACCAATTTTAGAACGAAATTGATCTTCACCATAAGGCTGGCAACTGTAAGGCGTGCGTTGTATAATGATAGGATATTCCCGTGAGGTGTCTTTCGGACTGTAAATGGTGGTGTGCATTTTTATACCATCCCGCATTTCAATGGAAACTTCTTGCTTGGTATAATGGTTTTTTACATCGTATTCTTCTTGAGCGGTTAAGCAGCTGTAGGAAACAAATAGAAAGAGCAATAGTATTCTTTTCATCTGGAAATGGATTATGATTAGCTTTATGTTTGGTTCTCAAATTTATTGGTATTTATACTGAAAAGCGAATTTATAAGCGTTAAAAAACTACAAAGTCCCTTAATAATTCGCTATTCCTCACTTATCTTTGTAGTGGAAGAAAACCTTTTTGTACTATGGAACTGGAAGCTGGAAAAAAAATAATTTTATTTGATGGTGTTTGCAACCTTTGCAACAGCAGCGTACAGTTTGTTATAAAAAGAGACGATAAAAACACCTTTAAATTTGCTTCTTTACAGAGTGAAATTGGTAAAAAATTGTTAGCAGAAAGAGGAATTGACCCGGCTGTTACCGATTCCATTGTCCTGATCGACCCAAATGTGGCTTATTACACAAAATCTGATGCTGCTATTGAAATTGCCAAGGAATTGGGCAATGGCTGGCAAATCTTTAGCGTTTTCGACTATATCCTCCCAAAATCCATAAGAGATAGTATCTACAGTTTTATTGCTAAAAACCGTTACCAATGGTTTGGAAAAAAAGAGGCCTGCCCACTACCTTCACCAGAACAAAAAGCTAAGTTTTTGGATGCTTACGAAGCATCTTAAATCGATATTTTAAACTATCAACTTATAACTTTCTTTTGCTATTTCAAGTTCCTCGTTTGTAGGAATCACCAAAACCAATACTTTAGACGATTCTTTACTGATAATTCTATTTTCTGAGGAGCGGACATTGTTCTTATAGTCCTCTAATTCTATCCCCAAATAGCTCATATCTTCGCAAACCATTCTTCTTAAAACACTACTGTTCTCACCTATTCCGGCGGTAAATACAATTACATCTACTCCATTCAATGCCGCAGCATAAGCGCCGATGTATTTTTTTATACGGTAAGCATTCATATCTAAAGCTAATTGACATTCGCGGTTGCCTTCAGCAGCTCTTTCCTCTATTTCCCTTAAATCACTATACCCAGTTAGACCAAGCATTCCACTTTTTTTATGAAGGAGTTCGCTTACTTCCTCCATGGAGTATCCCAATGTTTTTACCATGTAAAAAATAATGGATTGATCGATATCTCCACTGCGCGTACCCATGATAAGTCCGTTTACAGGGGCAAAACCAAGCGAATGATCTATACTTTTACCATTTTTAATAGCGGTAATACTACAACCGTTTCCTAAATGGACTGTAATTACCTTAGATTTCTTTTTGCTTATAAAGTCTTTGGCCTTTTCTGCAACGTATTTATGGCTTGTACCATGAAAACCATATACTCGAATATTGTCTTCGTTATACAATTTATTAGGAATAGCATACCGAAATGCTTTTTCGGGCAAAGTTTGATGAAAAGCGGTGTCGAAAACCGCAATTTGTTTCGCTTCTGGAAACACATCTTCTGCCACTTGAATTCCTGTGTAATTATGGGGATTATGTAATGGAGCCAGCGGAAATAGGTCTTTTATCGCCTTTTTAACTTCAGCGCTAATTACAACCGTATCGGCAAAATCCTTACCACCGTGTACAACCCTGTGCCCTACTGCATCGATTTCAGTTATATCGTTAATTGCTCCTTTCTCTGTATCCAATAAAAAAGATGCTACTCGTTTCAATCCTTCTTCATGATTGGCTATCTTTTCTTGTTCAGAAACATTCATCTTTTTAGATTTGTAATGTATCTTAGAATTATCGAGACCTATGCGCTCCACCAATCCGGAAGCAACTACAATTTCCCCGGGCATTTTTATCAATTGAAATTTTATAGAGGAACTTCCTGAATTTATTACTAATATTTTTTTCATGTATTCAAATTTTTATCTATCAAAATAAGCAGACTAAATGACCATATTAGTCATTAATTTTCCGCTTTAAGTATTGTTTTAAATTCCTTGAGCCTGAATGGCGGTTATAATTACGGTATTAAAAATATCATCTACGGTACATCCCCTACTCAAATCGTTTACAGGTTTGTTTAGGCCTTGCAACATTGGGCCAATGGCGAGCGCCCCAGTTTCCCGCTGCACTGCTTTGTAGGTATTGTTTCCTGTGTTTAAATCTGGGAATATAAGTACGCTTGCTTGACCAGCAACTTCAGAATCTGGCAATTTACTTCTCCCTACGGTAATATCTACCGCAGCATCGTATTGAATGGGCCCTTCTACTTTTAAATCTGGCCGTTGTTCTTTTACTATTTCGGTTGCCTGTCGCACACGGTCCACATCGGCTCCCTTACCAGACGTTCCAGAAGAATAAGAAAGCATTGCAATTTTTGGTTCTATACCAAAGGCTTTGCTACTATCTGCCGAGGAAATGGCGATCTCGGCCAATTCTTCGGAAGTTGGATTCGGATTAATGGCGCAATCGCCAAAAATAGAAACCCGATCTTCTAAACACATAAAAAATATAGACGAAACTACAGAAACCCCAGGTTTGGTTTTTATAAACTGTAACGCAGGTCGAATGGTATGTTGTGTGGTGTGAACTGCTCCAGAAACCATTCCATCGGCATGCCCTTTATAAATCATCATGGTTCCAAAATAAGAAACATCGCTCATCCAATCGCGGGCGATATCCATATTCACATTTTTATGCTTGCGCAACTCATAAAAGGTTTCCGCATAATCTTGATAATTCTCTGAAGTAGTAGGGTTGATAATTTGAACCTTGGTCAAATCCAACTCTATTCCCAAAGTGGTTACTTTGGCTTCAATTTTTTCTCGATTCCCAAGCAAGGTAATATCTACAATATCTATCGCAATTAAACGCGCCGCTGCCTGCAAAATACGTTCATCGAGACCTTCAGGAAGCACAATTCTCTTTTTGGCCTTTCTTGCAGTGG
The DNA here is from genome assembly GCF_013391805.1 of Galbibacter sp. BG1. Taxonomy (GTDB): domain Bacteria; phylum Bacteroidota; class Bacteroidia; order Flavobacteriales; family Flavobacteriaceae; genus Galbibacter. The sequence goes on from NZ_CP058364.1 coordinate 3,679,654, forward strand.
TTATTAAACCATATTGAAACATTCTCGGGGTAATTCCTTTAGGTTTAAAGCTTATTAAACGTTCTGCTAAGCTATCGAATGATACATATTTTTCGAATGTACTAATGGACGTTTCTATCTTCGGAAGGCTATCTGCATAAATATTAGATTTAATACTCCCCACTTGGTTGGTAACCCCAAATGTTCCTCCTTCCACAGAAACAATAGGCACTACCTGCGAGAGTCCTTCAATTAATTTTAAAATAGGATCTTCAGGAATAAGGCCACCTGTTAAAATAATTCCTGATATACGCGGATAATTACTGGATATATTTGCTTGAAGAGCCCCTAAAATAATATCTGCACGATCCCCTGGCGTAATCACCAAGCTATTATGTTTTAGTTTGGTAATATAATTTCGAAGTTGCATGGCGCCTACTCCGAAACTCCCAGTTTGATTGTCTAAAAACTCTTTTCCGAAGAGAACCTTACCATCCAATTCCTCCACAATTTCCTTGATGGTTGGATTGGCCAACGATTCTACCTTCGGAATGGCAAAAACGTCGACTTCATCGGGAAGGAAATTTTTTAGCTCCGTTTTTATTAAATCTAAATTTTCTGGATCTATTTTATTGGCGATCATGGCCAAAACGTTTACATCTTTATGGATGAAAGAATTATACGCCAATTGAAGGCTTCCTGCAAGATCTTCTTTGGTTTTATCGCTTCCACTGGCCACCAAAATAGCCGGTACCCCTAAATTTTTGGCGATAAGTACATTTACATCGAACTCAAATACACTGCCTTCCCCTGTAAAATCGGAACCTTCAATAAGAATAAAATCGAATTGCTCTTCCAATTTTTTGTATTTCCGGATAATGGTGTCGATGATCTCCCCAGATTTACCGGTATTCCTCTTCTGAATTACTTGGTTTCGGGTAAATGCAAAAGCTTCTTCATAAGGTAAATCCAAATCAAAATAAGAAAGCACGGTACTTATATGATTGTCTTTTCCACCTTTTTTATCTTCATCTATAACCGGTCTAAAATATCCTACTTTTGCGGTTTTTCCCAAAAGCGTACGCATTAAACCTAATGTTATTAACGACTTTCCACTATTGGATTCCAACGTAGCAATGTAAATACCTTTATTCATACAAAAAATTATATTTTTCCAGATAGGGAGGGAAACTATCTCTGTAATACTTATAATACATCAAAAATACACCATAAAAAATAGCTTTCCTAAATGTTTTAATACCTTTAACCCCGAAAACGGTTTTTATGAAATTTGTATCACCAAATTCAATCTCTTGCTTCCTATTAAAATGTCTAATTTTTATAGCAAATAGCAAAGCGGTCGAGGTGGGCAGGGAATTTTTGCTTATTTCACTTCATAAAATATAAAAATGTACATTAAATGAAAACACTCTATATAAAGATAAAGGAATTATTGCAGGTACGGGAAAGTGGAATTTCTAAAATTAGCGGAAGTGACATGGAAACCTTGCCGACCATAAAAAATGCTTTTTTACTGATTGAAGACGACACCATTATAGACTATGGGAAAATGGAAAATGCGCCAATCGAAAAGGCTGACAAAACTTTGGATGTAGCAGGCAAGATGATATTACCGAGTTGGTGCGATAGCCATACCCACTTGGTCTATGCTGGAAATAGGGAACAAGAGTTTGTGGATAGAATTAACGGACTCTCCTATGAAGAAATCGCCAATAAAGGAGGAGGAATATTAAATTCCGCTAAAACGTTGCAAGAAACTTCAGAAGCAGACCTATTTGAACAATCGAGCAAACGCTTGGAGCAAATAATACGTTTGGGTACGGGAGCTGTAGAAATTAAAAGCGGCTACGGACTCACCACTGAAGCAGAATTAAAAATGCTAAAAGTAATTCGCCGCTTAAAGAAAAAGTATCCCATAGCCATTAAAAGTACTTTTTTAGGGGCTCATGCCGTACCGTTGGAATTCAAAAAAAATAAGGATGAGTATATTGCAAAAATCATCAATGAAATTTTGCCTGAAGTAGCTAGATTAAACCTTGCAGATTATATAGATGTGTTTTGCGAGAAAGGATATTTTTCGGTGGGTGAAATGGAAGCCATTCTTTTTGCCTCCAAAAAATTTGGATTAATCCCAAAAGTGCATGTAAACCAATTTAACGCAATTGGTGGAATTCCTGCTGCCGTTAGACACGAAGCGTTAAGCGTTGACCATTTAGAGGTTATGGACAAGGAAGATTTTAAAAGTTTGAAGAATACAGATACCATGCCAGTGGGACTCCCATTGTGTTCGTTTTTCTTGGGCATTCCATACACGCCAGCCCGGGAGTTAATGGATAACGGACTCCCATTTGCCCTGGCAACCGACTACAATCCTGGGTCTTCACCAAGCGGAAATATGAACTTGGTGGTGTCTACCGCTTGTATAAAAATGAAAATAACCCCAGAAGAGGCTATTAACGCAGCCACCATAAACGGAGCCTATGCCATGGGGATTTCTCAAACCCACGGAAGTATTACCAAAGGAAAGAAGGCTAATTTTATCATCACCAAAGAAATTCCTTCGTACGGATATCTTCCCTACGATTTTGGCAATAACAATATTGAACGGGTTATTTTAAACGGAAAAGCCATTTAAACTCAAGATATTTATTCTGTAGTAACCCCTCTTTTGAAAGGATTCGATATAAAAAAAGCTCTTTTCAAGTTTTGAAAAGAGCTAAGTCTAACATCGTTAATTTCTATGTTTAGAAAAATTTATTTTACCCATAGTACCCATTTATCGGCAAAATAAGTGTCGTTTACATTGTTACGCTGTAGACTTTTTATGGTTAAATAGCGATCTGCCTTGTACAAATACACATAATAATAATCATTCTCAGGATTTATAAAAAACTTAGGTTCAAAACCTCGGTTTCTTAGATCGTCCACAAAATCATTAAAATAATTAGCCTGTGAGAATACATTCACTACAAGATAAAATCCTTTTTCAATTCCAGGAGCGCTGTTAATGGTTTTGTAACTGGTATCCTTCCCAAAAATTTCAGCAGTCACCGCTGTGCTATCTATACTTTTTGAATCTAAAGTATTAGCGATGGAGTCACTGCGTTTTAAAAATTCCTGGTATTCTGCTTCGATCTGTTCTTCTTCGGTAACTGTAGCGTTTTCCTGCTTAGTTTCGGCTTCTACAGTTTTGTTGGCCGTTTTATTGAATTGTTCTTGGGCCGCTTTTGCATATTCCTCTGCATCTGCCTCGTAAACCACTGCAGCTTCACTTTTTACCGCTGTATACTCCTTAGCACTGTCTTCCCCTTTGGTAGTCACAGCCTGATTGTATTCATCAGCATCTGCTTTTTCGGTAGCTTTAGATACACCGCTTTCAGATCCGGTTGCAGCTTCACTTACGGTACTTTTTGGAGCAGTTGTAGCATTGTTTACAACAGGATACTCTGCAATCTCTTCTGCCGCTGAAGTCTCTTTTGATTTTTGGTTTTTAACATCGGCTGAAACATATTCTTCTACATCCGTACTTTGCTGAATTTTATCTTCGGAAGTATTGGCAGTTTGGTACTCATCAACCGTATCTAGGTTTTTGATAGTTCCAGTATTGCCTTCTTTACCACCATCGGTTTTTCCCTTGTTTTCTTCGGAAGCCTTTTCAGTAGCGGTACCTGCATACAGAGCGTATTTATTAGTATCACTTTTTTCGCTTGCTGCTGTTTTAGTGGATTTTTCACTTTTTGATTCGGTATCTACTGCTTTTCCTGAATCTGCTACTTCATCCTGCTCCTTTTCAGAGGTAGCTTCACCACCATATAATGCATATTTAGAGGTGGTCTTTTCATCAATCTCTTTATTTGTATTTTCTGAAGCAATAGCTTCTGACGCGTTTGAACTGGAAATCCTCTCTGCATCTTCTTCCCTTTTTCTACGTAACTCTTCCGAAGAAATAAAATCCTCTTCATTAACATTTTTGGTCGTTACCGCCTTTCCACCGGTAGCCGCTTGGTTTTTACGCATCTCACGAGGCCCGAGCTCTATGGTCGCTATCGCTTCGTAAGTTGCCCCAAAAGAGTTATTGGTATTACTCGTTCCATTTTCGTACACAATACCAACACTTATACCCTCTCCTATTTTCACCCCTAAACCGGCCGCTATACCATAATTGGTATTATATCCCGCTTGAAACCATCCTGTGTAAGGCAAGTCTATAATAGAATTAAACCCGAACTGGAAATCTTCGTTGGGTAGAGTCTTTCCGTAGACCATGGTTCTCCAAACAGCATCTTCCATAAAACCGATCGCCCGATCGAAAGATTTACTATACGCCAATTGTCCTGAAAATATTTTATTGGAAAAGTCGGTTACCGTATTGGAGTCGTTGAAATTATAATCAAATAGGTTTTCGGCGTAAAATCCGATATCAAACTTATCTATGGAGAGGTTTATCCCCGGCATTACCAGCAACAAAAAATCATCTTGGTTTTCTAAAACTGCTGGATCTGGCTCTGTAGAGTTGATGGCATTTTTGTTTAAGCCCCTTCTAAACAGGGTGGAGTTTAAACCAACCGTTAGGGAAGTCTCATCGCTAAAAGGCACACTGTAAGCATAGTTGAGTAGCAAACCAGAATCGGTAAGTAGTCCTAAATTTTGTTGATAGAGCCCTAAACCAGCCCCCGAACGTTCACCTACTTTTCCAGAGTAGCTCAATAAATAAGTTTGTGGGGAATTATCTATCCCTGTCCACTGAATCCTGCTCCAAAAACTCACTGCTTTTGTATCGTTTCTAACAATACTAAAGGTGGGATTCACCAAAAACCGATTGTATTTGGTAAGGTTCTGTTGTCTCCAATCTACCGTCGCACTTCTGTTTTCAACCTGAGAAAATAGCACATACGACATGAGTAGCAAACCAAAGGTAAGTAGGTATTTCTTTGCCATATAGAACTAAACTAATTTGGGGTTAATTTTAGCTTTTAGTTGACTAATGTAATGGAACCTTTTTTAATATTCTTACCTTTTTTGTTAACAAAGTAGTAGAAAACTGGAGTTTCTACGGTAGTATTCATTGAAGAATTAGGCCAGTTATTTTCATACTTATTTGTTTTTAAGACAGTTGCCCCGTATGAGTCACATATAACCACCTCTACTTCAGGGTCGTTAATAAATTTTTGTGGAAGCGTCCATTTATCGTTTACAGAGTCGTTATTTGGACTAATAACATTTGGAATTTCAACCACATTGTTAGAATCTACCGTTACCGTTTTTTCGATTCTGCACTCCCCTACCTGAGCTGTTAAGGTGTAAATCCCCTCTTCTTTGATACTAAAGAAAGCGGTCTTGCTTAGAATATTTCCATCAGCATCTTTCCATTCGTAGGAATCCCCTCCTGTAGCCGTAGCCTCTACTACCCGCTCTGGAGATACGGTAATTTGCTCTCCTGGATAAATTTCCACTAAATCTTCTGTATTTTGATCTAAGGTTACAGTTTTAGAAGTAATGGCACAACCACCATAACTTACTTCTACTGTATAATCGCCCAAGCTGGCAGTAGTCAACATATTGGATGTTCCTTCATTTATTAAAGTAGTTCCGTTGTACCATTTATATTCTGCTCCATCGATAGCGGTAACCGATAAAATACCATTAAGATTTGCACAAGTAACCGGTTTTTCGATTTGTAGGTTTAAACTGGGAAGTCCCAATACCACCTGCTTTTTATCACTTACATAAGTTCTATCCTTGTAGGTTACTTCCAATTGATAAGCTCCATTCGACTTATAATCCAGTGTTAAGGAAGTATTTGAATTTTTTAAATAATCTCCATCTTTTAACCATCTAAGTTGAAAGTTATGAAAGAAATCTTGGCCTATGGTTATTTTGTCTCCATTTTTCAACGTACCTACAATTCCAGCCACTTTAAGTTGGGTGTTGGTTGTTTTACAAGCCTCGTAAGAAGAGTCGGTAATAATATCTGCTGTAAACGATACCGGTTCGAATACCTTAAAAGTTTCAGATTTCACGTTGCCTCCACAAGAATTGCTGGAAGTTACCTCGGCATAATATTCCCCCGGCGCATTTACCACCATATTCGATTGGTTGTAACCCTCTGTAACCAATTCGCCATTTTTAAACCAATTAATTTCATTACCCTTATCGTTCGTTTTTATGGAAAGGGTTGCTGTATTATCTCCAATAATCACAGCATTTAATGGGGAAGTTACTTCTACAATAGTTGACTTATTTTGTAAAACACTTACCGTTTCAGAAGAAGATGTACACCCCCCTCCGTTGGTTACTTCCAAACGGTAGCTTCCCAATTGATCTCCATTGGAGTTATCAATTTCCAGTTTTGGCTCATAAGAGGAGAGTCCGTTTATTTTTTCTTCATTTTTATACCAAGTATATATATAGTTATCATTATCGATGGATGCTTGTAAAACAATAGTAGTTTCTGTACACGCCTCAATACTTTTATTACCCAAAATGGACACATCAAAAGATTCCCCTTTATTAACAATTACTAGGTTGGAATAAATATTTCCTGTACAGTTACCATAATAAGGTTCTGCATAATATTCACCAGGCTCAGTAACCTGCAAAGAGTTTTGCTTGCTCACCTTAAAGATAGAACCGTCTTTATACCAAACGTATTCATCGGCAACATCTTTATCCAGTGAAATGGTAGCACCTGAAGTACTGCATAGACTAACGTCTTTATAATTATTAAGCACTAGCGTTTCGTTTGGCACAAAAAAGGCATCGAAAGCAGCAGTCGAAGCTCCAATTATCTCTGGAGAGGTGCTTTTTAAGCGAATTTTATAGTTTTCCCCATTAACTTCTTGGGGTAAAGAGAAAGAGGCATCAAATTTAAATGAAAAGTTTTGGCCCTCCACTGTTTTTAAAACGGTAGGCTTAGAAAAAGAACCTTCCTTATCAGACAATTCTATAAAAAACTTATTATCTGCCTGAAAAGGTTTTTCATCAAAAGAGAAAGTAGCATTAAAGGTATTGAAAGCACCATTTACACATGCATATTCAAAGTGAAGTTGTGGTGCATTGATTTTTTGACCATAGCTATTTGCTAGAAATAGTAAAAAAATAATTCCGAAGGTTGCTGTTGTCTTTTTCATAAGTAGTCGTTTTAAAAACTTGGGTACTTTTTTTAAACTCTTAATCTTATTCTCAGCAAAACTCAAACTAAAACAAACTCTTATTTTTCATTTTGCTTATACCAAATATATGAAACAAAAAATAATAATCGTTTAAAAACCTATATTTTCGATGAAATGCATAGTGATTTTATCGAATTTTATTATTTACGCTGTTTTTCCAATTTTTAAATTGAATACTAATCGCCCTATTTTCAACCAGATAATTGCGTTTTAACCCCTAATATTCCAATAAACCGTTTTTTTATTGTTTTAAAACAGCTTTATTTTAATTTTGAGATTTATTAATTCAGACTATAAAATACAACCATGAAAAAAATCTTCCTTTTAGTTACCTTAACGCTATTGATGATAAACTGCGACACACCAAAGCCTGAAGTAAAAAGTGAAGTAACTACACTCTATTTTATAAGGCATGCCGAAAAGAATCGTGAAAACCCGGAAGATAGAGACCCTGCATTAACAGAAAAAGGAATGATAAGAGCCAAGAAGTGGAGCGAAATATTAAAAAATGTAACCTTTGACGCTGTTTATTCTACTGCCTACACAAGAACTGTAGAAACAGCCACTCCCACGGCCTATAAAAATAATTTAGATATCATTAAATATGAACCCGAGAATTTAAACACTCTTGAAATTTTTAAAAATGGATACGATAATGTATTGGTTGTCGGACATAGCAACACCGTACCAAAACTCGTAAATAAACTTATAGGTGAAGATCACTACGAAGACATTGAAGATACCAATAATGGCAATCTTTATATCGTAACATTAGAAAATCAAGATGTAATTTCGGTAAATCTATTAACAATCAATTAGTAACTTCCTGCTTCATTTATCAATTTACTCGGAAGCTAGAACTTAAAGCACCCCTCTTTATTATTGTACTTGAACATTTTCAAGATCTATTTTAGAAAGTAATTCCAACTTATCTTCATTGAACAATTTATCCAACTCTAGAAGATCTGCGTCCTTATTGGCTGGCTTGTAGTTTTTGTAATCCACAAAATCGATCCCTTCAATAGTTCTTCTGTTATATGCTTCCCTAAATCGCATCCCGCCTTCATTTACATGATACTCATAGGCCAAATAATCCACTTTGTACGTCTCTAAATTAATCCAGTATAAAAAAACATCTTCAAAATCCTCTCCACCACCTTCTTGGTCGAACCAAACCTTAATCTTAAAATAAGACTTACCCTTTATATCTGTTTTACCCAAAAGCTCTTTATTCACCGAAGCACCATCGAGTCCGAAAGGCAAGTATGCGAAATAGTGCACTGAATTCACGCTGTTCTTTAGCTTATTGGAAGTAGTGTCTGCCATCTGGACCGGTTTCCCATCTACCAATCTTTTAAAACTATCGTTGTTTAAAATATCTTCAATAACTACGGAATCTTTGATTATTCTTTTAAGCTCAAACCTCCCTTGTTGCCGTGTGGATTGGTATTCCTTCCCCCTAAAAACAAATGAAATCTCCTTTCCATCCAAGTTATTCATCCCAGAAACTTCAATAGACTTATTTATAATAGTGTTCACATCATCACCCATATTTGGTGTACAACCGCTCAAAAAAGCTAAAATAAGTAAGGATAGGGTAAGTTTTAATTTCATAAAAAAGGTTTGTTTGAAAAAATAAGAAGCAAATATATTGTTTTGCGTATTTAAACCTTTTAAAATCCTCTTAAAATAGCCATAATTAAGCTTCACATTCCATAATTGTTACTATTTTTGATGCCATATGCAGAATAATGTAAATATAAAGAATAAGAAAGCTCGATTTGAGTATGAGGTTTTAGATACACTGGTAGCTGGTATTGTATTATCTGGTACAGAAATAAAATCCATACGACAAAGCAGGGCCTCTATTGCCGAAAGCTTTTGTGAATTTAATGAAGATGGCGAACTGTTTGTTATAAACATGACAGTGGAAGAATACACACACGCAACACATTTTAATCACCAACCTAAAAGTGCCCGAAAATTACTTTTAAATAAACGGGAGCTTAAAAAATGGCATAAAGACGTAAAAGTATCCGGGAACACCATTGTTCCCCTAAAGTTATTTGTTAACGATCGCGGACTCGCAAAGATGCAAATTGCCTTGGCAAAAGGTAAAAAGCTTTACGACAAACGTGAAACCATAAAAGATCGTGATAATAAGCGAAACCTCGACCGGGTAAAAAAAGCTTACAATAACTAGTTTCAACATTCGCTTTTCCACTATTTGTAGACGGGCAAAAGCCAGATATCTTTGGCCTTTATAGGCTATAACAAAAAAGTCCTCTAAAAAAAGAGTACTTAATATATATATATCTTAAAAATTACCATTTAGAATAATGCTCCGTAGGCAACTTTTTTAAATTTTCTGCCGCCGATTCTGCCGTGATATCCCTCTGCGGATTCGCAAACATTTCATACCCTACCATAAATTTCTTCACTTCAGCAGATCTTAATAAAGGTGGATAAAAAGACATATGAAAATGCCATTCTGGGTGCTCCTCCCCATCGGTAGGACGTTGATGTATTCCGGAAGAATAAGGAAATGAGGTCTCAAAAAGATTATCAAACATAATCGTCAATTTTTTAATGATTGATGCAAAAGCGATCTCTTCAGCCTCGTTTAACTGACCTATATCCTGAAAGTGTTTCCGTGGAATAATCATAGCTTCGTATGGCCATACCGCCCAATAGGGCATTAACGCTACAAAATGTTCGTTAGTGACTAAAATCCTCTCATTTAGTTCTAGTTCTTGTTCTAAATAATCTTGCAATAAACTTCTTTTTTTCTGCTCCCAGTAGTTTTTCTGCTGTTCTTGTTTCTTTAAAACTTCCTCTGGAATTGAAGACTGCGACCATATTTGTCCATGTGGATGTGGATTGCTACACCCCATAACCGCTCCCTTATTTTCAAAAATTTGAACGTGATTTATAGCTTCTTGAGCTCCTAACTCTACGTATTCTTTTTTCCACAACTTAACTACATTGGTAATGGCTTCATTTTCCATTAAAGGCAAGGTTAGTGCATGATTTGGGGAAAAACAAACCACTTTACATATCCCTGTTTCGGTTTCGGCTTTCAGCAAACCATTTTCATACTTTTCTTCTTCTATATTTGGGAGTAGCGCTGCAAAATCGTTCACAAAAGAATATGTGCCTTTATAATCGGGATTGGTGTCGCCACTGGCTCTTTCATTCGTAGGGCATAAATAACAAGAAGGATCGTAAGTTTCTTTCTGCAATGCTGTTTTCTTGTCTTTTTTACCCTGCCACGGTCGTTTCGTGCGATGCGGGGAAACCAACACCCACTCCCCCGTTAAAATATTATATCTCCTATGCGGTTTATTATTAATTGTGTTTGCCATTAGTTTATTTTTGAAACCCCATTGCTAATATTCACTTCAATTGGGGTTAATTCGGTATTAAATTTTTCTTTATACGCTTTCGATATCCCTGCGATGTATTCGGCTACATGGTCTTGATCTACCAAGTTAATAGTACAACCACCAAATCCGCCTCCCATCATACGGGATCCCAAAACATAATCGTAGTTTTTAGAGTAATCTACCATAAAATCGAGTTCATTGCAACTCACTTCGTATAAAGTGGTCAGCCCCTCGTGGGATTTATATAGCAAGCTTCCAAAAAGATCGAAAAGTTCATCTTCTAAAGCGTTAGCTGCCATAAGTGTACGTTTATTCTCTTGAACCACGTATATAGCACGGTTATAGGTTTTTTCGGGAAGTTCTTCCTTAAAACCTACCATAATATCTTCAGGAACATCTACCAAATATTCATATTGTGGATATTTTTGGTTGACTACTTTTAAAGCATCTTCGCACTCCTGCCTACGCGTGTTGTATTCGCTGCTTGCCAGATTATGGGATACATTGGAATTTAATAAAACCAATTGATATGGATCGAAATCTGATTTTACCAACTCATAATTTAAATTTTGACAGTTCAGAAGGATTAAATGGTTTTTAGCACCGCGTACCACGGCAAATTGATCCATAATCCCGCATTTGGTCCCTACGTAATTGTGTTCCGCATCCCGAGAAAGGGTAATTATTTGTTCTTTGGAAAGATTAATATCAAACAGTTCTTTAATCCCAGTGGCCATTCCACACTCCAATGCTGCCGAGGAACTCAATCCAGACCCCATGGGCAGCATGCTTTCAATAATACATTCGAAACCTTTAACGCTATTGGGTTTCAGTTCTTCAATAAAATGGACAACCCCTAAAATATAATTCTGCCATTCCTCGTCGCTAGGCTTTACCTCATCCAGACGAAAACTAAAACTGGTATCGTAATTTTTTGAATAAATAGTACAAATGCTAGAATTATTTTTTCGGAAAGACAGTTTTATTTTCTTATCAATAGCAGCCGGTAATACATGCCCTCCATTATAATCTATATGCTCCCCTATTAAATTAATTCTTCCCGGAGCTTCAATAACCACTTCACTTTTAAATTCTTCGGTTCCCAAAAAGTTTATTTGCCTATTATGGGATTGCGTTGTATTTTTCAAATCTTACAGTTTTTCTAAAAACAAATATAATAAAAGTGATTTGTACTTTTAATGTATTTGTCAGAATTATTTTTAATATTTTTACTGAATGACATCAGACACCATAAAATTTTATACCGATGAATCAAAAATGTTCGTGGCTACAGACTGCATTGTTTTTGGTTTTGACGATGGAGAGCTTAAATTATTGATATTCAAAAGACGTGTAGCACCTAAAAAAGGCGATTGGTCGCTAATAGGTAGTTTTGTAAAAGAGGATGAAGATGTAGAGCATGCCGCTAAAAGGGTTTTAAAGGAAATAACAGGTCTCGACAATGTATTTTTCGAGCAGTCTTACACTTACGGAAAAGCGGATAGGGATGACGGAGCTCGGTGTATCTCGGTTGCTCAATTTGCGCTCATTCGAATCGATGATTACGACAGAAAACTAACAGAGAAACATGGTGCCTATTGGTATAAGCTCGAAGATTTGCCAAGTTTGGTGTTAGACCATGACAAAATGGTGATAGATGCCTTAAATAAATTGAGACAGCGGGCCAAACATCAACCCATTGGTTTTGAATTGCTTCCTGAAAAATTCACTATCCCTCAATTGCAAAGCTTATACGAAGCTATTTTCCAAAAAAGTCTGGACCCCGGAAATTTCAGAAAAAAGGTACTTTCTTTTGAAGTTCTTGAAAAATTAAACGAAAAAGATAAAAGTTCCTCCAAGCGAGGTGCTTTTTATTACCGTTTTAATCACGACAACTATCAAAAGCTTTTGGAGTCTGGCTACAATTTTGAAATTCTTTAATATTGTACTCCTAAAACCCTTGAAGATTTCGTTAATTTAGCCTTCAGGGAAACTCAATGTTATGAAGATGCCATTTCTTTTAATCATTTTTATTTTGGGCTTGGTCACCTCCAATGCCCAAGACATTGCCCTTTTAAAATATGGCGGCGGTGGAGACTGGTATTCCAATCCCACGGCGCTCCCTAACCTAATAACATTTTGCAATAAGAATATCCATACTACCATTAATCAAAAACCTGTAACAGTAGAAGCTGGAAGCCTTGAAATTTTTCAATATCCCTTTTTACATATGACAGGGCATGGCAATGTATTCTTTTCTTCGGAAGAAGCCCAAAACCTAAGGAACTATTTACTATCAGGAGGTTTTCTTCATATTGATGATAATTACGGAATGGCCCCTTATTTAAAAAAAGAACTTCCTAAAATTTTTCCTGATAAAGAGCTTAAGGAAGTGCCATTAAACCATCCTGTTTTTAATGAAACTTACAAATTCCCAAAAGGCTTGCCTAAAATTCATGAACATGATGGCCAACGGCCACAAGCTTTAGGTATTTTCCATGAAAATAAATTAGTTTTACTATTTACTCTCGAAAGCGACTTGGGTGACGGTTGGGAAGACCAAGCCGTACACAACGACCCTCCAGAAGTACGCCAAAAAGCGTTGGAAATGGGAGCCAATATTATTGAATATGCATTTAAAAATTAAATCCTAAATGCAGCTGGATCATCATACCTCGAATTTCAAAATCAGGAAATTTCCAATTACCTTGGTTTGCGACAACATAACAAGTGCAGCCAATATTGGTTCTATATTTCGGCTTGCCGACGCCTTTGGAGTAGAAAAGATTATTTTTAGCGGTACCGAACCTACTTTTTCCAGACGTACGGAAAAAACGGCTAGGGCTACACACAAGATTATACCCTTTGAGTTTATTGAAGATTCCATTTCCACGGTTTTGGATTTAAAGAAAAATGGACATTTAATTTTAGCACTGGAAATAACCACCAACAGTATCCCAATTCAACATTTAAAAATAACAGGAGAACAACCAATAGTTTTAATTCTTGGCAATGAAAACTTCGGAGTATCACAAAATTTTATTGAAATCGCCGACAGCATCTGCCATATCGAAATGTTCGGAAACAACAGCAGTATGAATATAGCCCAGGCAACGGGTATTTGCCTTTACGAACTAACTAAATATTTATAAGTGGCATGATATGCTACTTTTACTTAAATTTACGCAAACCAACCTAATTAAAATGGACGCAAAAACAATCTCCAATGGTATCTTAAGAGCCCTAGCTACAATTCTAGGGATTGCGCTTCTCCTTTATTTTCTTTATGAAATACAAGCAATTATCGCCTACATTGTAATTGCCGTAGTGATTTCTTTGATAGGGAGGCCTATTGTGCGGTTTTTAAGAAAGAAATGTAAATTTAACGACAATCTTGCCGTTGTAACCACTATGTTGATAATGATTGTTTTTATTGTAGGGCTTTTAAGCCTCTTCATTCCTTTAATCATTGAACAAGGCAAAAACCTATCCTTACTAAACATAGATAATCTTAAAACAAGTCTACAGGATGTCTATCGGGAATTATCCGATTATTTTTCGGTAAGCCGTTATAAAGTGGAACAGTCCATTGAAGAATCCCTGGAAAAATCTGAGTTTATTTCTAATTTAGACCTATCGGCAATACCAAACATGTTTAAGTATATTGTTGGGGGAATTGGCTCCGTTAGTGTTGCGCTATTTACAATTATTTTTATCTCCTTTTTCTTCTTAAAAGATGCCCGATTATTTCAAAATGGACTACTTACTTTTGTCCCTCCGCAAAACGAACAGAGCGTAATAAATTCATTGGAGAGTATAAAAAATTTACTATCAAGATATTTTATTGGTTTGCTACTACAAATAGCCATTCTCTTTATAATTTACACCGCAGTTTTAATCATCTTTGGGATTGACGATGCCATAGTGATTGCCTTTCTCTGTGCCCTCTTAAACCTAGTGCCATACATAGGCCCATTAATTGGTGCAGTACTCATGGTTTCCCTAACAATGTCCAGTAATATGGGAACCGACTTCAGTACGGTAATTTTACCTAAAGCCATCTATGTTTTAATAGGATTTATTTTTGGACAATTGATAGATAACTTCTTTAGTCAACCGCTTATATTTTCCAACAGCGTAAAATCGCATCCGCTAGAAATTTTCTTGGTTATTGTTATTTCTGGAATGGTGTTTGGAGTTTTTGGAATGGTGTTGGCGGTACCCACCTATACCGCAATAAAGGTAGTTTTAAAGGAATTTTTATCAGAAAATAAGATTGTTAAAAAACTTACTAGAAACCTATAGTTTTACTTTGAATAAAGAAATTTTAAATACTGGTATTCAATTATTTATAAATAATAATTTAAATACTGACATTTCGTCACTTTTATTAAAAGGAAGCGATTTTAAGGATGTTGGCACCAAAGAGATCGCAGAACAGATAGAAGCAAAAAAAAGAAGTGAAAAGAAACTCCCTTCTTGGTTTACCACGGAAGGTATTTACTACCCAAACAAGCTAAACATCGAACAAACTTCTTCAGAAAAAACGGCAGCCTACAAAGCAAGTCTTATTGAGGGAAAACGTATCTTGGATTTAACCGGTGGATTCGGGGTAGATAGTTTTTATTTCGCTAATAGGTTCGACGAGGTTCATCATTGTGAAATCAATAAAAACCTCTCTGAAATTGTGTCCCATAATTTCAGCGTAATGAACAAAAAAAACATCATTACTTTTGCCGAAAACGGACTTGATTATTTAAAAAAATCCAACCTACATTTCGATTGTATTTTTGTAGATCCAGCTAGAAGAGACGATCGTAAAAATAAAGTATTTTTTCTACAAGATTGCACTCCAGATATTTTGGAGATTTTACCGTTTCTTTTTTCGAAAACCAATTGCGTAATGGTAAAAACTTCCCCCCTTTTGGATATTAAAAAAGGTCTGGAAGATTTAAAAAATGTAAACGCCGTGCATGTCGTTGCTGTGAATAATGAAGTGAAGGAATTATTATGGCTTTTATACTCAGACAAGATCCACTCCCCTGCCATTCATACCATAAATATTAAAAGGGAAACCCAAGAGCTATTTAGATTCGATCTCATTGAAGAAACCACAGCTAAAAGTAATTTTAGCCTGCCTCAAAACTATTTGTATGAACCTAACTCTGCTATTTTAAAAAGTGGGGGATTTAATGTTCTTAGTGAAAAACTGAAATTAAATAAACTGCATGCACATACGCATTTATATACTAGTGCGGAAAAAATGGAGTTTCCGGGACGTCGATTTGAAATTTTGAAAACAGTGCCCTACAACAAAAAACTGCTTAAAAAAGAATTGACCGAAGGCAAAGCAAACATAACTACCCGTAACTTTCCAGAAACCGTTAGTCAAATAAGGAAAAAAACAAAGATTAAAGAAGGGGGCAATCTATACCTTTTCTTTTGTACCGATAGTAATAATGAGAAAAAGGTGATTTTCTGTAAAAAGATTTAGTAAGCTACATCAGTAAAGAAATTAAGAAAGATAACGCCAGAAAAACCCTTTAAATGGATAACCAAGAGTCAATTTAACTTCTTTAAAATACAAACGACACCAAATAGTGTTAACGTACCTTATTAAAATAATTTTCATATTTTAGACTTTTAAAATTTAGATATTTTGACGATTAAAGAAATTGCAAAACTGGCCAATGTTTCTTTAGGAACTGTAGATCGGGTGTTGCACAAAAGGGGAAAAGTCTCAAAGGAGACGGAGGAAAAAGTGTTGGCAATAATAAAAAAAGCCAATTACAAACCAAATATCTATGCTCGAGGATTGGTGTTAAACCGTACCTACAACATTGTTGCTCTTATCCCCTCTTACGAAAGTGGCGAATATTGGGAAATGCCGGCCAATGGAATTCTAAGCGCAGAAAAAAACTTGAGTCAGTTTGGCATCGATCTTACTATTATATATTTCGATCAAAATTCGGTTTCTTCTTTTAATAAAAAAGCAGAAGAAGTCCTTCAATTAAAACCCGATGGGGTTATCCTGGCTCCTGTCATCAATTTTGAAGCAGTTAAACTTACCAAAAAACTGAACGAAGCTAGCATACCCTTCAGCCTAATCGACTCCAATTTGCCTGACAGTGGCGCCCTTAGCTTCATCGGGCAAGATGCTTTTCAAAGCGGCAAGCTGGCGGCTAAATTACTTTGTACAGAAATTCCGAAAAAAGGAACCATAGCAATCATATCTGTAAAGAGAAATGAGAATCACAATAAAACTTTACAGAGACGGATAGAAGGCTTTAAAGATTATTTGTACAACAGTGATTTTATGAATGATATTAGCGTTGTTGAAAACAATATACAACTAAGCAATCCCGACTGGAAAGAACGGTTAATGGAAGCTTGCAACCCAAACAAAGACACTGTAGGTGTTTTTGTACCAAGTTCTTTAATACACTATGTTGCAGAGCAATTTGTTGATGAAAAGAAAATTTTTAAAAATGTAAAGCTGGTGGGAAACGATTTAATAAGCAACAACATAAAATATTTAAAAATGGGTGTTATAAGCTATTTAATTGGACAGCGCCCTCAAACACAAGGCTATTTGGCGCTACAGGATTTTTACAATCGCTTGGTAGCAAAACAACCAATAGAAAAAGAGCGTTTTTTACCCTTGGACATCATCACTCAAGAAAACCTCATGTACTACAGCATTGATTTTAATAATATGATTAATGTTTAAATTTTTATGGAGCAGATTTAGCCTTAAATTGTTTTTAATCAACTGTTACAAGGTTTAACAAACAATATTGCATTAATTTAATTGTTTTATTGTTGATAAATTAAACAGTTTTAATTTTTATTGTCTGAGTAATTATTTATAATTTAGTCGCTCTTGAAGTTTTCCAATAAGATTTTATGACATACAAAATAGAAAAATAACAAATCAATAATTAAAAGTGTGTACGTACACACTAAGAATAACAACAAATATTAAAACGTCTGAATTAACTAAAACTTTATGAAAGCAACCATTAAAAATCATTTCTTTTCAGCACTGGCTGTTTTATCATTCTCATTTACTACCAGTTGCCAAAACAAGGAAGCAGAGGACACCACTCCTTGGAAACCACTTTTTAACGGAGAGAACCTACAAGGGTGGACTCAAAAAGGTGGCGAAGCCAATTATCGCGTAGAAGATGGTAAAATTATCGGTTCTACCGTTGCCAACACGCCAAACTCCTTTATGACAACCGATAAGATGTATGGTGATTTTATTCTAGAACTGGATTATAAGGTAGACCCTTCCATGAATTCTGGGATCCAAATTAGAAGCAATAGCATTCCGCAATATCGTGACGGCATTGTTCATGGATATCAAATTGAAATAGATCCATCAGACCGCGCGTGGAGTGCCGGCATTTACGATGAAAAAAGAAGAGGATGGCTGTTCCCTTTGGAAAACAATCCCGAAGCTCAAAAAGCTTTTAAACAAAACGATTGGAACCATTATAGAATAGAAGCTATTGGCGATACCATAAAAACATGGATCAATGGTGTGCCGGCAGCACATTTAATAGACGGAAAAACCTCCAAGGGTTTTATAGGGTTACAGGTTCATTCCATTCATAAAGATGCTAAAGAAGGTACTGAAATAATGTGGAAGAATGTTAACATCCTAACGGAAGACCTTCAGAAATATAGTAAGAAAACTCCTATAGAACCAGCAATCACCAAAAATAATCTGACCATAGATGAAAAGAAAGATGGATGGGAGCTTTTATGGAACGGTAAAGACACCGAAGGTTGGAGAGGAGCGAAACTTGAAGAATTTCCAGAAAGTGGTTGGATTATTAAAGATGGAATATTAACCGTTATGGAAAATGGTGGAAAGGAATCTGCCGCCGGTGGTGATATTGTTACAAAAAAACTATTTAAAGATTTTGAATTGAAAGTAGATTTTAAAGTAACTGAAGGTGCCAATAGTGGTATTAAATATTATGTGGATACAGAAATTAACAAAGGTCCTGGTTCTTCAATTGGTTTGGAATATCAAATTTTAGACGATGCCAAGCACCCCGATGCCAAACTAGGTAACCATGAAGGCAGTAGAACAGTTGCTTCTTTATACGACCTTATTCAAGCCGATCCCGATAAACCTATACATCCTGTTGGGGAATGGAATACGGCGAGAATTGTTTCTAAAAACAATCACGTAGAACACTGGTTAAATGGAGTAAAAGTATTGGAGTACGAGCGTGGTAGTGATGAGTTCAAAAAACTGGTGTCTGAAAGTAAGTATGAAAAATGGCCAAATTTTGGAGAACTCAAAAAAGGGAGCATCTTACTTCAAGATCATGGAAATCGGGTTTCCTTCAAAAACATTAAAATAAAAACCTACTAACCAATTGAAATTATGAACACAAGAAGAAAATTTATAAAAGACACTGTTTTAACTAGTACTGCTATTGCCGTTGGAGGTTCTGTAATGGGCATGCCAGCCAGCAGTTATAGACGAATTATTGGCGCAAATGAGCGTCTCAATGTGGCCTTCGCAGGTTTGGGAAGAAGGGTTGGTGCTTATTACGAGCCGGTAGGGAGAAAAGAAAGCAATGCCAACCTTCTATATCTATGTGATGTTATGGAAAGTCAGCGTAACCGTGCCCTAAGAAATATTTCCAAGCATATAGATTACAAGCCTAAATTGGAAAATGACATCCGTAAGGTTATAGACGATAAAAATGTAGATGTGCTTTTCAATGCCACTCCAGACCACTGGCATACCCCGGGTTCTATTATGGCCATGAAAGGTGGTAAACATGTGTACGTAGAAAAACCTAGTAGCCACAATATGAATGAAAATGAATTGTTGGTAGAGGCTTCTAAAAAATATGCGAAGGTAGTTCAAATGGGGAACCAACAGCGTTCGGCTCCACACACCATTAAGATCATAAACGACATTCATAATGGAATAATAGGAAAACCTTATAGAGCCGTGGCTTTTTATAGCAACAACCGAGGCGAAGTTCCGGTGCAAAAGAAAACGGCTGTACCAAAAGGACTCGATTGGGAATTATGGCAAGGTCCTGCAATCCACCGAGAATATACCGAAGAAACTTGGGACTACAACTGGCATTGGTACGGGTGGAATTACGGTACCGCAGAAGCTGGAAATAACGGTACCCACGAATTGGATATCGCACGTTGGGCTTTACAGGTAAACTATCCGAAACATGCCTATGTAGAGGCATACAAAAGACATTTTAAAGAAGATGGCTGGGAAATGTACGATTCGATGGAAGCTACTTTTAAATTCAATGGAGATAAAATCATACAATGGGATGGTAAAAGTAGAAATGGCTACAACACCTATGGAGCAGGCCGCGGAACCATCATTTATGGTACAGAAGGTTCCGTATTTGTAGATCGCGGGAAGTATATACTTATGGACCGTAATGGGAAAGTAGTCAAAGAAGTAGAAGCTGGAGGTTCCGGTGAAGCAGGTACAGCGCTTGGCGGTGGTGGCGATATCACCACGCAACACGTTATCAATTTCTTCGAAACCATTAGAGGCAAAGAAAAACTCAACGCACCAATAGACGATGCTAATATCAGTATGGCCATGGTGCATTATGCCAACGTGGCTTATAGAATTGGTAAAGGATTTAATATCGATGAAAATAATGGTAAAATGCTCGATGACCAAGCCATGAGGCTTTGGGGAAGGGATTATGAAAAAGGTTGGGAAGTTAAGCTATAACCAAAATATTGATTTTCACTCATGAATTTAAAATTAGAACAAACATGGCGTTGGTACGGGCCTAAAGACCCAGTATCCTTGCCTGATATCAAACAAGCGGGTGCAACGGGAATAGTTTCCGCTTTGCACCACATCCCAAACGGTGAAGTTTGGAGCAAAGAAGAAATCTTAAAAAGGAAAGACACTATTGAAGGTGCAGGCCTATCGTGGTCGGTTGTTGAAAGTGTTCCCATTCACGAAGAGATAAAAACCCAAAAAGGGGATTTTAGAAAATATATAGATAATTACAAGCAAACTATCGAAAACCTCGGTGCTTGTGGTATCGATACCATCTGCTATAACTTTATGCCGGTTCTAGATTGGACACGAACGGATCTTGATTTTGAGATGGAAGACGGATCTACAGCATTGCGATTTGATAAAATTGCCTTTGCTGCTTTTGAAATCTTTTTACTGAAAAGACCAAACGCCAAGGAAAGTTATTCTGAAGAAGAAATCGCTTCCGCAGAAAAGTATGCTAAAAACCTGTCTTCAGAAAATAAAAAGCAACTTATAAATAATATCATTGCCGGACTTCCAGGGGCTGAAGAAGGCTATTCTTTGGAAGAATTCAATGAAATTTTAGCTACCTACAACAATATTGACGCCAAGAAGCTTAAAGAAAACTTATTTTTCTTTCTGAAGGAAATTATTCCTTCCGCAGAAAAGGCAGGTGTAAATATGTGTATTCACCCAGACGATCCTCCCTACCCTATTTTGGGCCTACCAAGAGTAGTGAGCACCAAACAGGATATCCTGGATTTGTACAACGCCGTGGAGAGTCCAAACAACGGCCTCACTTTCTGTACGGGTTCTTTTGGTGTTCGTGCCGGTAATGATTTGGTTGAAATGATAGAATCTTTAGGGGATCGCATTCATTTTATTCATTTAAGAAGTACGCGTAGGGATGAAAAAGGAAATTTTCATGAAGCAGACCATTTGGATGGTGATGTGGATATGTATGGAGTGATGAAGGCTTTAATAAAAGAACAATTAAAAAGAAAAAGTAACGGCCGTAGCGATATAAGAATGCCATTTCGCCCCGATCACGGACATAAAATGTTGGATGATCTTCGGAAAAAAACAAATCCGGGTTACTCTGGGATTGGTCGCCTTCGGGGACTTGCGGAACTAAGGGGACTTGAATTGGGGATTCGAAAAAGTATTTAAACAGCCGTTAAAAATTAAGGCGCTTTTTCCACTTGAAAACATAAGCATGAGCACAAAAAAATTTATAACCGATAACTTTCTTTTAACCAACAAATACGCAGAGGAGCTCTACCACGGGTACGCCAAGGATATGCCGATCATCGATTACCATTGCCATTTGTCGCCCGGCGATATCGCAGACGATAGGGCCTTTGGCAACATCACCAAAGCGTGGCTCGATGGCGACCATTATAAATGGCGTGCCATGCGTACTTTGGGCATCGATGAAAAGTTTGTAACAGGAAGCGCGCCCGACAGGGAAAAATTCCGCCATTGGGCAAAAACGGTGCCCTACACCCTGCGCAACCCGCTCTTCCATTGGACACAATTGGAGTTGGCCAGGTATTTTGGGGAGTTTGAACTGTTGAATGAAAACAATGCGGAACGGATCTATACGGAGACCAGCGAAAAATTGCAGTCCCCCGATTACAGCTGCAGAAACCTGCTTACCAGGATGAACGTAGAGGTAGTCTGTACCACGGAAGATCCCATCGATAGCTTGGAACACCATCAAAAAATAGCTAAAAGCGGTTTCAAGACACACATCAGCACGTCTTTTAGGCCGGATAAGGCTATTATGATAGGCAACGATGGCTTTTTGGAATATCTCGGGAAACTGGAAAAGGCAGCCGAAAGCCCCATCAATTCTTTAAAGGAACTGAAAGACGCCCTTTTAAACCGGTTACAGTATTTCCATGGGAACGGCTGTAAAGTATCCGACCACGGATTGAGCAATATCCCCTTTGCAACCTATACGGATGCCGAAGTGGATGGCATCCTAAAAAAACGGCTCAAAAAACAACAACTCACGAGCGAAGAAATCGAAAAGTTTGAAAGTGCGGTGCTGCAATTTTTGGCCAAGGAATACCATTCCATGGGCTGGGTGCAACAATTTCATTTGGGGGCCCTGCGCAACAATAATAAACGGATGCTGGCACAGCTCGGCCCCGATACGGGATGGGATTCCATAGGCGATTACCCACAGGCGGCCACCCTTTCAAAATTTTTGAACAGCCTCGATAGCGAAGACAAACTCACCAAGACCATCATCTATAACCTGAACCCTTCGGATAACGAGGTTATGGCGACCATGATCGGGAACTTTAACGATGGATCGGTCAAGGGGAAGGTCCAGTTTGGCTCCGGCTGGTGGTTTTTGGACCAAAAGGACGGCATGACCAAACAGATGAACGCCCTTTCCAATATGGGACTTATAAGTTGCTTTATAGGGATGCTCACCGATTCAAGGAGTTTTCTTTCCTATCCTCGGCATGAGTATTTTAGAAGATTGGTATGCAGTATATTTGGGGAGGAGATCGAAAAGGGCGAACTCCCACAGGACATGGAATGGATCGGGAAAATCATCCAGGACATCTCCTATAACAACGCCAAGGAATATTTCAATTTTTAACATCTATCAACCAAAACTTTAACCATTGAAAAAAATAGTTGCATTCGGAGAGGTATTATTAAGGTTTTCCACACAGGGCCACCTCAAGTTCTCACAGGCGGGGGCCTTTAACGCCGATTATGGCGGTAGCGAGCTCAATGTGCTCACCGGCCTGGCCAATTTTGGCATGCAGGCCGAAATGGTCACCCGACTACCAGATAACGATATCGCCCTTTCGGCACTCATGCAAATGCGCAAGTACAACGTGGGCACCCACCACATCGTGAAGGGGGGCGACCGCTTGGGGCTTTATTTTCTCGAAAAGGGTGCCTCGGTAAGGGGCAGCAAGATCGTTTACGACCGCGCCCATTCCGCTTTTGCACAAATAAAAAAAGGTATGGTCGACTGGAAAGAGGTCTTTAAAGATGCCTCTTGGTTCCATTGGTCGGGCATCACGCCAGGGGTGTCGCAAGGCGCCGCCGATGCTTGTATGGAGGCCATCGGGGTGGCCACGGAAATGGGGCTTACCATCTCCACCGATTTTAACTACCGCGCCAATCTCTGGAACTATGGGAAGACTCCCGGCGAGATCATGGAAAACATGGTCGCCAAATGCCATGTCATTCTAGCCGGGGATTATGCCTCCCAGCAATATTTCAATATCGTCCCAGAGGGCGAAAATGAAAAAGCGCTTCAGGCCTCCCTTTGTAACAAATTGAAAGCACGTTTTCCCTTGGCCCAGAAAATCGTGATTACCAACAGGAAAAATATCAGTGCCATGCACAACCTATGGTCTGCCGTACTCTACGATGGGAATAAATTAATTGAATCCACATCCTATGAAATTACGGATATTGTGGACCGTATCGGGGCCGGGGACAGTTTTATGGGCGCGTTGATCTACGGGCTGAACCATTACAATGACCAAAAGGCATTGGATTTTGCCGTGGCGGCATCCTGTTTGAAACACACCATTTACGGCGATGCCAACCTGGTCTCCAAGGAAGATGTGGAAAGCTTAATGGGCGGGGATACTTCCGGAAGGGTAAAGAGATAGAATAAATTTTAGCTAACAAAAAACCAAAACATGAAAACATATTCAAGGATCGAAGTGGCAACGGTAATGAAAGAGACCGGTATGGTGCCCCTGTTCTATCATCGGGACAAAGACGTTATCTGCGAGGTCGTAAAGGCCTGCTACCAAGGGGGCGCCCGCTTGTTTGAGTTTACCGCCCGGGGTGCCTTTGCCCACGAAGTCTTTGCGGAACTAAGTAAGTTCTGTGCTGAAAAATGCCCGGATATGATCCTGGGGGTGGGTTCTGTGACCGATGCCGCGGCAGCTTCCCTATACATGCAAATGGGCGCACAGTTTATTGTGACCCCTGTTTTCCGTGAAGATATTGCCATGGCCTGCAACAGAAGAAAGGTATTGTGGTCGCCCGGATGCGGTTCCTTAACGGAAATAGCCAAGGCCGAGGAAATGGGCTGCGAAATCGTAAAACTGTTCCCTGGTGCCATCTATGGCCCTTCATTTGTAAAGGCCATCAAAGGGCCCTGTCCGTGGACCAGTATCATGCCCACTGGTGGCGTGAGCCCCGATGAAGAAAATCTAAGCGCCTGGTTCGGCGCCGGGGTTACCTGTGTGGGCATGGGCTCGCAACTTATTTCCAAAGACATCATAGCAAATAAAGATTACCCGCAACTGGAGGAAAAAGTGCGCAGGGCACTTTCCATCATCAAAAAAGTAAAAAAATGAAAAACCGCTTTAATATTACCTTTTTCAGTTGTTTTCTCTTGCTGTTTGCCTCCTGCAATGAAATAAGTGAACACAAGACCATCAAGCTTGCCCACGGACTGGATGTCAGCCATTCGGTGCACAAGGCGATGCTGAAGATGGGCGAAAACCTGGAGGAGATCTCCGGGGGGAAAATGAAGGTGAAAATCTACCCGAACCAACAATTGGGTTCGGAAAGGGAATGCCTGGAACTGTTGCAGGTCGGCAGTTTGGATATGACCAAGGTTTCCGTGGGCACAATGGAAAACTTTGCCCCCAGGATGAAGGTCCTTGGGCTGCCCTTCCTCTTTAGGGACAAGCAACATTCCTTTAACGTACTCGATGGCCCCATCGGCACGGAACTCTTGGACGAGGGTGAAAAATATTGGCTCAAGGGGCTCTGCTATTACGATGCAGGGAGCCGGAGCTTCTATACCCAGGAACGTCCTGTAAATACCCCCGACGACCTAAAGGGCATGAAGATAAGGGTCATGGAAAGTGCTACCGCCATGGAGATGGTGCGCGACCTGGGCGGCTCCCCCACCCCTATCTCCTGGGGGGAACTCTATACGGCATTGCAGCAGGGAGTGGTCGACGGTGCGGAGAACAATCCGCCGAGCTTTTACCTTTCAAGACATTACGAAGTCTGTAAATACTATTCCCTGGATGAGCATACCGTTCTCCCCGATGTCCTGGTGGTGGGCACCCATTTTTGGGACAGCCTGACCGAACAGGAACAGCAATGGCTACAGGAAGCGGCCGATGCCTCTGTGCCCTATCAACGGGAACTTTGGGCGGCTTCGGAAAAAGAGGCCTTGGATGCCGTAAAAAAAGAAGGGGTGGAAGTGATCTATCCCGAAAAAGAACCTTTTGCTGAAGAGGTACAAAGTATTTATGAAGGCTATAAGGATGATCCGGATTTTTACAATCTCATCCAAAAAATAAGAAAAACAGAATAAGATGACAGTTAGGGAAAAAATAGACCGCACTTTAGGCAAGGTGCTCGTGGTTATCATGGCCGTGATGGTTGTAAATGTACTATGGCAGGTATTCACCCGCTACGTTACGGGAACCCCCAGCTCGGTCACCGATGAACTCGCACGCTACCTCATGATCTGGGTGGGCGTTCTGGGCGCTGCCTACGTCTCGGGAAGGAACATGCATGTGGCCATCGATGTACTGCCACAAAAAGCAAGCCCAAAGACCCAAAAGAGGTTATTGATCCTCGTCAACATCCTTATCATACTGTTTGCCCTAGTGGCCTTTGTTATCGGGGGCATACGGCTGGTGTACATCAGTTATATCCTGGGGCAACACTCCCCTGCCCTGAACGTCCCATTGGCAGTGGTCTATATGGTACTGCCCATAAGCGGGCTCCTCATAATCTATTATAAAACCTCAGATATCCTAAAGAAATAAGTATGGAATATATACCCGTAATCGTATTGGTGATCAGTTTTATAGGCCTTTTGGCCATAGGTACCCCCGTGGCCTGGAGCATTACCATTTCCTCGTTGCTCACCATGTTGGTGAGCATTCCCGCTATCCCGGCATTTACCACCGTGGCACAGCGGATGGCCACGGGGCTCGATAGTTTTGCGCTCTTGGCCATCCCGTTTTTTATCCTCTCCGGACAGCTCATGAACAAAGGGGGGATCGCCCATCGGCTCATTGCCTTTGCCAAGACCTTGGTTGGCGCGCTCCCCGGCGGACTGGCACTTATAAATGTCATTGCCGCCATGCTCATGGGCGCCATTGCAGGTTCGGCCATGGCCTCGGCCTCGGCCATGGGAAGCATCCTTGGGCCGGAGATGGAAAAGGAGGGCTATTCCAAGGAATTTGGGGTGGCCGTGAACATCACCTCTGCCACAACTGGGCTCATTATCCCGCCGAGCAATGTGCTTATCGTATATTCCCTTGCCAGTGGTGGGGTATCCATCGCTGCACTTTTTCTTGCAGGGTACATCCCCGGTATTTTAACGGGGCTGTTCCTTATGATCGTTGCGGCCGTATGGGCCAAAAAGAAGGGCTATAAGACCGGGAAAAGGAGTTCCCTGAAAGAAGTATTTAAAACATTTGTAACCGCACTGCCAAGCCTTTTGCTGTTGGTGGTGGTGATAGGCGGGATCGTGGTGGGTATCTTTACGGCCACGGAAGCTTCCGCCATTGCAGTGCTCTATACATTGGTGCTCGGGTTCTATTACAGGGAAATTTCCTTGAAAAACCTGCCCCAAGTGCTTTTGGACGCCTCGGCCACCACTGCGATAGTGATGTTGCTCATTGGGGCTTCCATGAGTATGTCGTGGGTAATGTCCTTCGAGAACATTCCACAGGATATCAGCAGCGCACTCTTGGGGATCAGCGATAACCCGATCGTGATTTTGTTGATCATTAATATGTTACTGCTGTTTGTGGGGATCTTTATGGATATGACCCCTGCGGTACTTATTTTTACCCCCATATTCCTGCCCATCGTGACCAAACTGGGGATGGATCCCGTACAGTTCGGTATCATTATGGTGCTGAACCTGTGCATCGGGCTGTGCACACCACCCGTGGGCTCCGTGCTCTTTGTTGGGGTCGGGGTGGCCAAAACGAGCATCCAGAAAGTGGTGAAACCACTCCTACCTTTGTTCCTGGCCATGATCTTCGCACTTTTCCTGGTGACCTATTTCCCGCAGTTGACGCTTTGGCTACCGAGCTTGTTTGATTTATAAAATCATCACTATAAACTAAAAACTACACCTCATGATATTTTATGAGGTGTTTTTGTTGATATACTGTAATTTTAATTTTTGAAAATTCAGTATCATTGATAATCAACATATTAAAAACACAATTTTTATTTCAATGAAAAAACTTCCGAATTTAAGTTTTATAGTAATTATCTTATTTAGCATAAGTATGTCTGCACAACAAATTGGTCTTCAGCTCTATAGTCTTCGAAATGAGTTTAAAGAAGATGTTCCAGGAACTTTTGAAAAAATTAAAGAATGGGGCATTACCAAAGTAGAAGATGGAAATGATGGCACTCAAGGATATACCATGGACGAATATTTAGCCTTGCTAGAAAAAAATAATATTGAAATTGTAAGTGCGAGTGCTCCTTTTGAAGAATTGGAAAACTCTGTAGAAACAGTTATTGAGCGTACCAAAACCTATGGAGCAAAATACGTTGTTTGTTTTTGGATTCCTCATAAAGACACTATTTTCACCATTAAAGAAACCAAAAAAGCACTTAAGGTTTTTAATGAAGCTGGTGAAAAATTAAAAGAAGAAGGTATTACGCTTGCTTATCATCCTCACGGGTATGAATTTCGCCCGTATAACGGAGAGACACTAATGGATTATATGATTAAAAATGCAACCGATTTTGAATTTGAAATGGATGTATATTGGTTCGCCCATCCCGGTGAAGATCCTGTAGAATGGCTAAAACGTTATCCAAACCGTTTTAAGCTTATGCATTTAAAGGATTGTGAAAAAGGTGTAGAAGGCAATCAAAACGGACAATCGGATGTAGAAACCAATGTGGTTTTAGGAACTGGACAAATAGATATCGCTGAAATTGTTGCTGAAGCTAAAAAACTAGGATTGGAATATCTATTTATTGAAGATGAATCCTCAAAGTCTGAACAACAGATTCCTGAAAGTCTGGAATATTTAAAAAGTTTATAAAAAGAATACTATTTCAAATTCTTGGAAATATAAAAGGCGCTGTAAAAACAGCGCCTTTTAAATATCTATTAGTGGAATTCTATTGTTCCAATTCTGCTAATTTTTCTTTCATTGCTTTGTACTTATCTTGCTCTCCAGTAGTACCATAGATATTCATTAAAGTTCTAACAGCATCTATGTTTTTAGGATTAATGGTTAAAAGCTTTTCTAAGTAAGGAGCGGCAGACGAATATAATGCTTCACGTTCTGCTTTCAACTCGTCGTAACGCTTGTTATCTGCAGAAGTATTTCCTAAACCGTTCATTTCTTCAACCATTTCCCTTTCATCAGAAAGAATTAAAGAAGCCATATTTAGGTAAACATTTTCGTTTTCAGGATCAAGCTCCAAAGATTTTTCATAGTACTCTTGAGCTTTTTCCTTATTTCCTTGTTCAGCAAGAATTACACCCAAGTTGTAGTACAATGTTGCATTGTTCGGGTCTTTCTGAATAGCTTCTTCCATTAATGATTGGAATTTAGCTTTATCACCCATTTTGATGTACATGTTAGCTTCTGTAAGTAATAAGTTTACATCATCTGGATTAGCAGCTCTTGCTTCTTTAATAGCTTCAGCAGCTTTTTCAGTTTCACCCTTTTCATTGTAAATAAGTGCGATATTCTTTACAATTTCTGGCATTCTCGACTCCGTTTTTTCTTCCGTAGGATCTGAATACTGTCCACTTTTAACCATAAGATCACGGT